>WMBV01000009.1:60023-164007 GCA_017745595.1 Bordetella petrii | reverse complement strand
GCACCGACGCCAACCTGATCGCCATCAGCTACCTGCTGTGCGCCAAGCTCAGGCATCTACCCCGCCATCCATGGCTGCATGCTTCCGCTCAGGCATGAGCCCTTTCCACAGGAATCGCGATTGAGCCTTTTTGACGGCCCCTACGAAATCGTGACGCACCTTCAGCGACTCGACGGGCAAGTCAACCCTGTTTCTGATCGGTTCGAGCGCAGAGCGCTGCAGATTGCCAAAGTCGGAGCAACGTAGAGAGCCCTATGGCTTGGGACGTTCGCCCAGCCATAGGGCGGCAACATCGGGGCTAGGCCCCTTCAGCCACCACAGCACTATCCAGCAGCCGGCGAACACTCTGCCGCACATCTTCGGAGATGGACAGCGGCGGCGAGACAGCCTGCTGGCCGCCCGCGATGACCTGGACGACCACACCCAAATTCGCGGGCGTCACCACATCGATGGCCCCGCGATCACCCAGGTCCGGGTGCGGCTGGGTCAGCATGCGGTAAAGCTCCCACGAATCCGCGTGCGGGCACTGGTTCATGAGCACCTGGGCCAGCTTGTGCTTGAGCGGCACCAGTTGCCAATCGGGAACACGCTGCCCCCGATTGCCCAAACTGATGGACAGCAACTTGCCCGCTTTCAGTTCGCGGTTGATCTGGTCCTTGGACTTTCCGGCCAGCTTGCCGAACAGCGGGACCGGCAAGTTGCTTGGCGACTCGTAGATGGTCAGCATTTCCTCGCGCTCGCGCTGGATCGCGGACACTTCCGGCTCCGGGGCATGCGTCGGAGGCGGCGGCACCTGAGACAGCCGCTGGAACGTGATCCCGCCGCTGCTCGGGGTTACGACAATAGGCGTGGCCACGACGGGCGGGACGCCGGGAGGAGTGGGCTCGGCCATCGTGAGGGTCGCATCCACCGCTTCCTCCACTTCTGCCATCGCCGGCACCCCGTCGATACGGATGGTCAGGTGCGCGCTCGCGGCTTCCACTTCGCCCTGTTCGAGCAGGTCGAGCCGATCGGCCCAGTCCTGCATCATCCGGCGGCGCGGTTCCACGTACTTGGCGTGGTTGTAGGCCGAACTCACCTTGTTGGGGTCGGAGTGCGAAAGCTGCGCGTCCACCCAAATCTTCGGATAGCCGATCTCGTTGAGCGCCGTCGAGATAGTGCCGCGGATGCCGTGGCCGGTCAGGCGCCCCTCATAGCCCATGAGCTGCACGGCCTTGTTGAGGGTGTTCTCGCTGATGCGCTTCTTGAGTTCGCTACGGTGCGACAGCAGGTACTTCTGCGCCGGCCGCATCACGCCCAGGAGGTAACGAACGATCTCTATGGCCTGCAGGGACAGAGGCACGATGTAGGGCGGCACGTCCTGCGGCCGCTTGCCGGCCTTGCGCATCTCGTCCTGAAGCTGCTTGACGACCTGTGGCGGGATGATCCACAAGCCCCGGTCGAGGTCGAACTGTTCAGGTTCCGCCAACCGCAGCTCGCCCGTGCGCACCCCCGTCAGGAACAGCAGCCGGATTCCAAGCTGGGTCTGCCAGCCACGAGGGTTGTAGAGCCGGAGCTTCTGGAGGAACTCGGGCATCTCGGGCAGGTGCAGGTAGGGGTTGTGGGTCACGGGGGGCTTGGGCTCGGCAACCACGTCCAGGTCGGCGGCCGGGTTGACCTCCAGCCCCTCGGCGATGACCAGGGCATAGCGGAACAACTGGTTGAACCAGGTACGGACCTTCTCGGCGGTGGTGAACGCCTTGCGTTTCTCGATCGCTGCCAGGACGCCCAGGAGCTGGGGGCGGCGAATGTCGTAGATCGACATCTTTCCAAGGGTAGGCAGCACGTCCTTGTTGAAGATGCGCAGGATCTGCGACATCGTGCTCTGCCGGCCTTCCTTGAGTTCCTTGCGGCGATGCTCGACCCAGGCGTCGAAGACGGTCTTGAAGGTGTATTCGCCGGCCAGCCTGACCGCATGCCGCCGCTGGTCACGCTCGACCTGGGGATCGATCCCCCTGGCGAGCAGGGCTTGGGCCTTGTCCCGCTCGGCGCGGGCCTCGCGCAGGCTGAGGGCGGGATAGCCGCCTAAAGACATGCGCTTCTGCTTGCCCAGCCGGTAGTAGCGGAATTGCCACGACTTGCCGCCTGCGGCGGAGACCATCAGGCCCAGGCAGTCGTTGTCGGAGATGGTGTAGCGCTTTCCGGTGGTCCTTGCCTGCCGGACGGTCAGATCAGAGAGTGCCATTTCGAGGCTCCTAAGTTATGACTTAGGCCCTATGCTCGTCATGGTCCCCGCTCAGCCCCAGCAACTATCCGGTAGCCGACCCACCCGCATTCTTGTGCCTCATTTGGCGACTCAAAAACGCTGGCTGTGGGTGGATTTCCGTGGCGCTCGCTGGAATGAAAAAAGGGGCCGAAGCCCCTAATTTCAATGACTTACAGACGTCAGTGGAAGTCTGTAGATCGTAAATTGGAGCGGGAGACGAGTCTCGAACTCGCGACCTCAACCTTGGCAAGGTTGCGCTCTACCAACTGAGCTACTCCCGCGTATTTGGCTGGCCCATCGGCATGGCTAATGAACAGTAAGCAAAGCCACCAAAGACAAAAATTATAGCATCGTTTTTTTTGTTTGGCTATTGGCCGGCCATCCTAGGCCAAGCGCGGGGCTTTCGCGGCGGCGGCGGCGCGTATAGAGTGGGCCCGTATCCACGCCTTCGGCCATGGCGCCCGCCGCCGGCCCGTTTTCTATGCCTGCCGATCCTGATGTTTCTGTCCCTGTCGCCGCGCTGGTCTACAGCCAGTCGTCGCGCGGCGCCGATGCCCTGCTGGCGGACTTCACCCGCGACTTGCTGGCTCAGGGCCGGCAACTGCATGGGCTGGTGCAGCACCAGATCGCGCCGCCAGCCGGCGGCCGGCCGACGCGGCAGCTGGCCGACCTGCGTTCGGGCCGGCGCTACGGCCTATCGCAAGACCTGGGGCCGGGTTCAAGCGCCTGCAGTCTGGATGCCGGCGCGCTGGCCGCCGCCAGCCAGGTGCTGCGCGACGCCCTGCAGGCGCGGGCCGAGCTCGTCATCGTCAACCGCTATGGGGTCATCGAAGCCGCCGGCGGCGGTTTCGCCCAGGAAATGCTGGCCCTGATGAGCGAGGGCATCCCCCTGGTCACGGTCGTCTCGGCCGCGTTGCTGCCCGATTGGCGCCGCTTTACCGGACAGGCGGGCCTGGAAATGCCGGTGGCCCGTGCGCCGCTGCAAGCCTGGTTCGACGCGCTGGCGGCGGGCCGCGCCGCCGCCCGCAACGAAGGCGGCGCGGCATGACGATTCCAACCGTTGATTTCGCGCAACTATATCGTCAGCATTTGCAGGCGGCCCGTGGGCAGCCCAAGCCGCCGCAGGCCTGGGACGAGCGCGCCGGCGAGCTGGCGCGGCGCGTAGGCCACGGCGGCTACGCCCAGGATTTCATCGCGCGCATGCAGCTCGACGGCGCGCGTACGCTGCTGGACGTGGGATGCGGGCCGGGCACGCTGGCGCTGCCCCTGGCCGAGCGGCTGGAACAGGTAATCGGCCTGGATTACAGTCCGGGCATGCTCGACGCCTTGTCGCAACACGCCCAGGCGCGGGGGGCAGGCAACGTGCGGCCGCTGCTGCGCGCCTGGGAAGACGACTGGTCCGACGTGCCCGTGTGCGACATCGTAGTGGCATCGCGCTCCACCGTGGTCGACGACATGGCGCACGCATTGGCCAAGCTGCATGCGCATGCGCGGCTGCGGGTCTACCTGACCCACCTGGCCGGCGGCCATTTCCTGGACCCGGCAATCCAGCAGATCGTGGGCCGGATCCGGCCGCCCATGCCCGACTACATCTACGTCATCAATATCCTGCACGGCATGGGGGTCCATCCCACGCTCGACTACATCACCGTGCCCAGCCAATTGGCCGCGGCGCCAGATTTCGACGACTACGCGCGCCGCGTGGCCCGGTCGATGGGCGGCCTGGACGACGCCGAGCGCGAACGCCTGCACGCCTGGTATGCCGGCGCGTCCCCGGCCGAGCGCGCCGGCGCGCCGATGCGCTGGGCCTTCATTCACTGGCAGAAAAGCGGCCACCCGTAGCGGCCGGGCAGCGGGGGCAGCAGGTGCAGCAGGTGTCTGATTCCCGAAGGGTGTCTGACACCGGAATACGTTGAAGGTCTGGGCACACATCGGAGTCAGGCACCTGCGGAGCCTGACTCCTGGCGGACCTGGCGGCGGATCAATTCGGCGATGGTGCGCTGGCGCGCCGCGGGCATGCGGTCGAGTATGCACGACACGCTGACCGCCAGGCGCGGATACCCCGACCGGTCGCGCAGCGCCACGCCCACGCCCAGCACGCCTGGTACCGCGGCGTTGCCCACCGCCGCCCAGCCCCGGTTGCGGGTGGCCTCGACCAGCAGCCGCATGTGGGCCACCGTCATATTGCCGTACGAGCGCAGCGCTTCGCGGTTTTGCTGCATGACGGCTTCGGCCTCGTCGGCGGGCAGGGCGGCCAGCAGCGCCAGGCCTGCCGCGCCCACGCCCAGCGGCTGGCGATGGCCGATGGTGACCGCCAGGACCTGCACCGGATAGCTGCCGATTTCCCGGTGCAGGCACAGCGAATCCGAGCCCACCCGGCAGATCAGAAAAGAAGAGTCGCCCGTCTGGCCGCTGATGCACCGCATGGCGGGCGCCAGTTGCGCCACCGACAGCGTTTGTTCGTCTGCGGGATGCGCCCAGGTCGCCGCGGCGCGATAACGGCCGGTCTGCGGATCGCGCAGGGCATAGCCTTCTTCGAGCAGGACCGAGACGTAGCGGTACACGCTGGTGCGCTGCATGCCCAGCGTGCGCGCGATGCCGGCGATGTCCAGGCCGTCGGGCGCGCGGCGCAGCGCCGCCAGAATGTGCAGGCCGCGCCGCAGAGTGCTGGCGCCGGAATCGTTGCGTGCGGGTGTGTTCATTATTCGGACAAGCGATCTTCCAGGGTGGCAGTACACGGTCGATGATATCTGCGGCGCCCTCAGTATAGGCGTCCAAATAATAAACAACCCATTGGAGACTGCCATGCATTCTGTTATGCGACGTTTCATCCGGCCAGCGGCGCTGCTGCTGGCCGGCATCGGCCTGGCGCCGGCTGTCCAGGCGGCCAATGATTATCCGCAGCGCCCGGTGACCCTGGTGGTGGGCTATGCGGCGGGCGGGGCCACGGACATCGTGGCGCGCCTGATCGCCAAGTCGCTGTCCGACTCGCTGGGCCAGCCCGTGGTGGTCGAGAACCGCACGGGCGCCAACAGCAACATCGGCGCCGAGGCGGTGGCGCGGGCCAAGCCCGATGGCTACACCCTGTACGTGGGCTCGATCGCCAACACCATCAACCGCACGCTGTACGAAAAGCTGAACTACGACTTCAAGAAAGATTTCACACCGGTGGCGCTGCTGGCCACCATTCCCAACATTCTGGTGGTGCACCCCAAGCTGCCCATACAAACGGTGCAAGAGTATGTGGCCTACGCCAAGAGCCACCCCGGCAAGCTGACCTGCGCGTCGTCGGGCAGCGGTTCTTCCATCCACCTGTCGTGCGAGATCTTCAAGATGGTGACCGGCACCGACATCCTGCACGTGCCGTACCGCGGCAGCGGCCCGGCCGTGGCCGACCTGCTGGGCGGGCAGGTGGACTCGATGTTCGACAACCTGCCGTCGTCGCTGCCCCACGTGCAGGCAGGCAAGCTGCGCGCGCTGGGCGTCACGTCGCTCGAGCGGGTGTCGTTCGCGCCCGACGTGCCCACCCTGGCCGAATCCGGCCTGGAGGGTTTCTCGGTGCAGTCGTGGTTCGCGGTCATGGCGCCCGCCGGCACGCCCGAACCCGTGGTGGCCAAGCTGAACCAGGCCATCAACGACGGGCTGGCGGGCGACGAGCTGCGGCAGGCGTACCGGGCGGGGGGCTTCGTGGCGCCCGCCACGCCGAACACGCCCGCCACCTTGCAGCAATGGATCGACAGCGAAATCGACAAGTGGGGCAAGGTCGTGACCTCGGCCGGCCTCAAAGTGCAATAGCAGAACCAGGAGCCGTACGTGTATCCCATTGATTTTTTCCTTAGGGCCGCCGCCCGCTACCGCGACCGGATCGCGCTCGACACGCCGCAGGGCGCGTGGACTTACGAGCGGCTGCGCGGCGAGGCGCTGGCGCTGGCCGCCGCCCTGCAGGCGCTCGATCCCACGCCGCAGAGCCGCGTGGCGATCTGTGCCGGCAACACCGCGCAGCACGTGGTGGCACTGCTGGCGGTGATCGCGTCAGGCAAGATCTGGGTGCCGTTGAATTACCGCAGCACCGCGCCGGAAATCGGCCGCATCCTCGATGCGACCGAGCCCAGCATCGTCTGTACAGACCGCACCGGCGATGCCCTGGTGGATGCCGGCGGCGCGGTGCGCATCCGCCTGGACGCGACGGCCGGCGAGCACGCGCTGGCCGGCCTGCTGCGGGCCTATGCCGGGCGCGAGCCGGTGCGCTGCGAGCCGGGTACGGACGCGACGCAGGCGATCAAGTTCACCGGCGGCACGACCGGCCTGCCCAAGGGGGTAATGCAGCCTTACCGGGCCTGGACGGCGGGCATCGTCAACCAGATCCACGCCTGGGGGCTGACCTGCGAAGACCGCTATGTGGTCGCGGCGCCGGTCACGCACGGCACCTCGACCTATCTGTTGCCGGTGCTGGCCCAGGGCGGCACGCATGTATTCCTGGAAGAATCGTCGCCCGCCACTATCACGGCGGCTTTCCGCGAGCGGGGCGGCACGCTGGCCTTCATGCCGCCCACCCTGATCTACATGATCATGGCGCAACCCGGGGTGTCGCGCGCCGATTTCCCCCGGCTGCGCAACCTGATCTATGGCGGCGCGCCCATGCCCGTGGAAAAATTCGAGCAGGTGCGCGAGTTTTTCGGTCCGGTGGTCGGCGCCACCTACGGCCAGACCGAAGCCCCGCAGATCGTCACCGCCATCACGCCGGCCGAGTTTTCCGACCCGGCCAACCTGGGCTCGGTGGGGGGCGCCGCCTGGTTTTCCGAATTCGCCCTGATGGACCGCGAGGGCCGCATCCTGCCCGCGGGCCAGCCCGGCGAAGTGGTGGTGCGCGGCGACCTGGTCATGACCGGGTACTGGCGCCTGCCTGAAAAAACCGCCGAAACCATCGTCGGCGGCTGGCTGCATACCGGCGACGTGGGTGTCGCCGACGAGCGCGGCTACCTGTATATCAAAGACCGCCTGCGCGACGTGATCATCACCGGCGGCTTCAACGTATACCCCATCGACGTCGAGAACGCGCTGGCCCAGCATCCCGCCGTCTACGAGTGTTCGGTGTTCGGCATTCCCGACGCCAAATGGGGCGAGGCGGTGCAGGCGGCCGTGCAGTTTCATGGCGGCGCGTCGGCCGAGCCGCAGGAACTGATGGCGTTTGTCCGGGACAAGCTGGGCCCGGTGCAAACGCCCAAGCGCATCCACGTCTTCGAGAGCCTGCCGCGCTCTTCCGTGGGCAAGGTGCTTAAGAACGCCGTCCGGGATTCCGTCATCAAGGAGATCGCATGAACCGCCCCGTTACCCGCCTGTGTGCCCATCATCTCGAGGGCATGTCGTATCGCGACGCCGACCTGGTCGAAGACCTGATCGGCAAGAAGACCTTTGCCGAAGTCATGTTCGCGCAGATTACCGGCCGCGAGGCGCGCCCGGTGGATTTGCGCATCATCGACGCCGTGCTGATCACGCTGATGGAACACGGGCTGACGCCCAGCGCCATCGCCACGCGCGTGGTCTACATGAGCGCGCCGGAAAACCTGCAGGGCGCGGTCGCCGCCGGCCTGATGGCGGTGGGCAGCAGTTTCGTCGGCACCATGGAAAACTGCTCACTGCTGCTCGACCGCATTCTCAAGGCCGACGACGCGTCCGCCGAGGCGCGCGCCATTGTGCAGGCGCATCGCGACGGCAAGAAGCCGCTGCCGGGCTTCGGCCACCATCTGCACAAGCCCGATGATCCACGCTCGATCAAATTGCTGGCGCTGGCCCGCGCCGAGTCCGACCTGGATGGCAAGTGGCTGGACGCGCTGGAGCTGCTGGCCGGCACGGTAGACAGCGTGTATGGGCGGCACATCACCATCAATGCCACCGGCGCGGTGGCCGCGCTGCTGGGCGAACTGAATATTCCCACCCAGCTGATGCGCGGCTTCGCGGTCATTTCGCGCGCCGCGGGGCTGGTGTCGCATGTGGCGGAAGAACAGCAATGCCCGTCGGGCCGCTTCATCTGGGAAACCATCGACCGCGAGATTCCCTACGTGGGCGCGGGCAAATCGGCCCATGGCCAGGAGCGCTGACCATGGCCGCCTCTCATACGACGCCGCCTGTCGCGCTGGTCACCGGCGGCAGCGCCGGCATCGGCCGCGCCGTCATCGAACGGCTGCTGCAAGACGGCTATGAGGTCGTCAACTTCGACCTGAAAGCGCCCGCCGAATGCCTGCGCGGCGAAACGCACCGGGCCGTCGATTTGTGCGATGCCGAGGCCACGCGCGCCGCGGTGGCCGCGCTGGCCGCCGAGCGCGACGTGCTGCGCCTGGTGAACAACGCCGGCACGGTGCGGCCCGCCTTGCTGGAAAACGCCACGCCCGAAGACCTGGCCGTGGTGATGGCGCTGAACATCCAGGCGCCCATGCTGCTGCTGCAAGGCTTGCTGCCGGCGATGCGCCGCCGGCAATTCGGGCGGATAGTGAGCATTTCCAGCCGCGCCGCGCTGGGCAAGGCCGAGCGCACGGTGTACGCGGCCAGCAAGGCGGGCCTGCTGGGCATGACGCGCACCTGGGCGCTGGAGACGGCCGGCGACGGCATCACCGTCAACGCCGTGGGACCGGGCCCCATCGCCACCGAATTGTTCGAACGCGTCAATCCGCCGGGCGCGCCGCAAACCGAGAAAATCCGCGCCAGTATTCCCGTGCGGCGCATGGGCATGCCCGCCGACATCGCCCACGCCGTGGCCTCGCTGCTGGACGACCGGGCGGGCTTCATCACTGGCCAGGTGCTGTATGTATGCGGCGGCATGACCGTCGGCCTGGGGAACGCGGCATGAGCGGCGATAACGCGTTCGATCCCGACGCGCTGCAGGCGCTGCTGCCGGCGGCCAGCCAGCGGCTGGCCGGCAAGGTGGCGCTGGTCGCCGGAGGCGGCTCCAGCGGCCCGGGCTGGAGCATCGGCAAGGCCTGCTGCGCCACGCTGGCCCGCCATGGCGCCACGGTGTGCGTGCTGGATGCCGGGCTCGACGCGGCCCGGGATGCGCTGGCCGCCGTGCAAGCCCTGGGCGGGCAGGGGCTGGCCCTGCAGGCCGACGTGGCCGACGCCGCCGCCATGGAGCGCGCCGTGCGGGCGGTCATGGATCGCTATGGCCGGCTCGACATCCTGCAGGCCAATGCCGGCATTGGCAAGGTGGGCGGCCCGGAAGACATTGCCCTGGCCGACTGGGAACGCATCCAGAAGGTCAACGTCGACAGCCTGGTGATCGCCAGCCGCCTGGTCCTGCCCATCATGCGCGAGCAGGGCGGGGGCGCCATCGTGGCGGTGTCGTCGGTGGCGGGCCTGCGCTATCTGGGGTACCCGCATCTTGCATACAACGTCACCAAGGCGGCGGTGATCCATTTTGCCCGCATGATCGCGCAGCAGTATGCCGCGCAAGGCATCCGCGCCAATACCGTGGTGCCCGGCCTGATCGATACCCCGCGCGTGCGCAATACCGTGGCCCGCATGTTCTCGGCCGATGACTTCGAAGAGGCCAGGGCCGCGCGCGGCCGGCAGGTGCCGATGGGACGCATGGGCACGCCCTGGGAGGTCGCCAATGCCGTGGCCTTCCTGGCCTCGGACGAGGCGGCGTACATCACGGGCACCGAATTGGTGGTCGATGGAGGGCTTATCGGGAAGTACGCCTGAGCCTCTGGACCGCGCAGTCGTCCGTTCCAACAGCCGGGCCCACGACGTAGCGCCGGGTGCCGCCGCGGGCGGGCGAGGTAAACTCGGCGGCACCTGAAACCATAACAATCGCGGAGACTTTCTCATGCGCAAATTCGTAGCAGCCGCTATGCTGGCCGCCTTGCCCCTGGCAGGCCTGGCCACGGCCGCCCACGCGGCCGACTGGCCCGCCAAGCCCCTGACCCTGATCGTGCCGTTCGGTCCCGGCTCCAGCCCCGACACCATGTCGCGAGTCATTGCCGAGCAGGCCAGCGCCACGCTGGGCCAGCCCATCGTCGTGCAGAACAAGCCCGGCGCCAGCGGCAACCTGGGAACGGCGGCCATCGCGAAAGCGGCGCCCGACGGTTATACGTTCGGCGTGTCGATCACGGGTCCGATGGTCAACAACACGGTGTTGTACAGCGACCTGCCGTACGACCCCAAGAAAGACCTCGATCCGCTGACCCTGGGCGTGCACCAGCACAACGTCCTGGTGGTGCCGGGCAATTCGCCCATCAAATCCTTCGACGACCTGCTCAAGGCCATGAAGTCGCAGAGCAAGCCCTACAACTTCCCCTCGACGGGGGCGGGCACGGTGTCGCACCTGTCGGTCGAACTGCTGCTCGAGCGCACCGGCGGCAAGGCCGTGCACGTGCCTTATGCCTCGTCGCCGGCGGCGGTGACCTCGCTGCTGTCGGGCGATACCGATTTCGCGGCCTTGCCGCCCATCGCCGTCATGCCGATGATCAAGGACGGTCGCCTGCGGGCGCTGGCCGTGGTATCCAAAGAACGCCTGAGCTTCTTGCCGGATACGCCCACGATCGAAGAATTGGGCATTCCGGGCATCGAGGGGTCGGGCTGGATCGGCTTTGTCGCGCCGGCCGGCATACCCGCCGACATCAAGAAAAAGCTGGCGGATGCCCTGGCCGGCGCCATCAACACGCCGACGGTACAAGAGCGGCTGCGCACGCAGTTCATGGAACCCGCGGCCACCACGCCGGAAGCCTTCGGCCAGTATATGGACGAGGAACTGCAGCGTTGGGGCCCGCTGATCAAGCGCCTGAACCTCAGTGTGAACTAAGGCGGGCGGCGTCCCGGCACGCCGGGACGCCAGGCCTGGCGGGGCCTTAGCTGATGGCCCGCATGAAGGTAGACATCTTGGTGGCGGTTTCGGTGATTTCGCTGTCCGGGTCCGAGCCCGCCACCGTGCCCGCGCCGGCGTACAGGCGCAACTGGCGGTCGCCGGTTTGCAGGGCGCAGCGCAAGGCCAGCGCCCATTCCCCATCGCCATTGGCACGCTGCCAGCCCACCAGCCCGGCGAAATAGCCGCGCTCGAAGGGTTCCAGCTCGCGGATATGGCCGAAGGCCACATCTGTAGGGTGCCCGCAAATAGCCGGAGTGGGATGCAGGGCGCACGACAGGTCCAGCGCGCTGACTTCGGGGTCGCGCAGGGTGCCGGTGATATAGGTGGACAAATGCCACAGCGTGTCGGTGCCGATCACCGACGGGCCGTCGGGCACCTGCAGTTCATCGCAGTACGTGCGCAGGATGCGCACGATATCGTTCACCACATAGCTGTGTTCGCGCAGGTCTTTTTCCGAGCGGGCCAACCCTTCCTTGCGCGCCTGGTCGGTGGCGGGGTCGGCATGGCGACCGATGGAGCCCGCCAGCGGATTGACGGTGATGCGCTTGCCCTCGCGGCGCACCAGCAGTTCTGGGCTCGCACCCACCATGACGCCGGCGGGCGCCGCGCCGCCGTCCGCCTGTCCGTGCGTGGCACTGGCGCCGGCCAGGCCCCAGGCGGGCACCGCGAAGGTGTAGCCGTGGGCGTTGCGGGCCAGCAGGTCGGGCAACAGTTGTTCGTAATCGACCGGGCGGTCCAGGGTGACATCCATGGCGCGCGACAGCACGATCTTCTTGACGCCGCCCTGCTCGAACAGAGCCAGCGCCTTGCGCACCATGTCGCCATAGACTTCGGGGGCGGGCACGGGCTGCCGGTCGGTGACCGTGGGCCGCTGCCGCGCGCCGGCCGCCGCATGGCCGCTGGCGGGGGCCATGCGGCCGGGCACGCCGGCCTGCAGGCATTGTGCCGGAATGGTCAGGCTGGCCGGGTTGGCCGCATCGAACGGCACCAGCCCGAACATCACCGGTTCTTCGATGCCTTGCCCGGCGGCCCGCGCGAACAGGGCCTGCACCGCGGCACGCGTCGCCTGCTGATACACGGCCAGCGTGCCCGGCCCGCGCCGCGCGCGGAACTGGGTGGTAGGCGACGCGAAAAACACGTCGCCGATACGGAAATCGTCTACTAGCCAGCCCGGCGCGGCGGCAGAAGAGTGCCGGCCGCCGGCGGGCGTTGCTTCCTTGCTCATTTGATCCATGTTCCAGAAAAAAACCCGACTATCGACGGTATCAGAAAACGGGCGCTCGAGCAGGGGCGCAGAACCGGGGCGGACAGCCGCGGCGGCTACTCTTATATAAGAGTGGCACAATAGCGGTCACGCCATCCTGCCGCGGCCGGTGGGCGGGGCGCCGCGTCCCGCCCACCGGCCAGTTCTTTCCCATTCATGCCTGCTTCGTCGTCCGCCGCGCTGTCCGCCCTGCTACGCCAACCGTCCGGCTTCCTGGCCTTCCTGCTTGCCCGCGTACTGGCCGTGGGCGCCACGCAGATCCAGGCGGTGGTGGTCGCCTGGCAGGTATATGACCTGACGCGCCAGCCTATGGCCCTGGCTTATGTGGGGCTGGCCCAGTTCCTGCCCATGCTGTTCCTGCTGCTGCCGGCCGGCGACCTGATCGACCGGCTGCCGCGCAAGCACATCCTCAGCGCCAGCTGGACCGTGGGCGCGATCTGCAGCGCCTTGCTGTGGTGGGTGTCGGGCCACGGGCACGCCGGGGTCTCCGGCATTTACGCGGTGCTGGTGCTGTTCGGCGCCTCGCGCGCGTTTTCGGGGCCGGCCCTGCAAAGCCTGCTGCCCCAGCTGGTAACCCGGGAACAATTGCCGCAGGCCATTGCCACCAACAGCATGGTGATGCGTTGCGCCGCCATCGGCGCGCCCTTTCTGGGCGGCCTGTTGTATGCGGCCGGCGGCAGCCTGCTGACGTATCCGCTGTGCCTGGCGGCTTTCGCCGGCGGGGCCTTGCTGCTGCAGAAAGTTCGCGTGCTGCCCGCCGAGGCCAGGGCGGGCGGGGCCGGCGCGGCGCCCGCGCGCGGAGGCGACATCTGGCAGCGGTTCGGCATCGGTATCCGCTTCATTTTCAGCCGGCCCATGATCCTGGGCACGATCTCCCTCGACCTGTTCGCGGTGCTGCTGGGCGGCGTGGTGGCGCTGCTGCCCATCTATGCCCAGGAAGTGCTGGGAGTCGGCCCTCAGGGCCTGGGCCTGCTGCGCAGCGCGATCGCGGCGGGCGAGGTGGTGGCGGGCATCTGCCTCAGCATGTTTCCCTTCAATGCGAAAGTCGGGCGGCGCATGCTGCTGGCGGTGGCGGTGTTCGGCGTGGCCAACCTGGTGTTCTCGCTGTCGCACTGGCTGTGGCTGTCGTGCCTGGCGCTGGCCGTGGCGGGCGCGGCCGATATGGTCAGTGTCTATGTGCGCGGCGCGCTGCTGCAGTTCGCCACGCCCGACGAAATGCGCGGCCGCGTGAATTCGGTCAATATGCTGTTCGTCGGATCGTCCAACGAGCTGGGCGAGTTCCGCGCCGGCACCAGCGCCGCCTGGCTGGGCGCCGTGCCGGCCGCCGTGGCCGGCGGCCTGTGCACGCTGGCCGTGGTGGGCCTGTGGAGCTATCTGTTCCCGGCGCTGCGCACCGTCAACCGGTTCGAAAACGCGCAGCGCTGAACGGGCCGGCAGGCCCGGCGTTCAAAGCCGTTCGTAGGCGCCGCGCACCAGCTGCTCGACCACCGTCGCCACCCGGGCCGCCGGCTCGTCGCGCCAGGCGTACGGATAGCTTTCGTCCATGTACGTGGACTGGCACATTTCAAGCTGGATGGCGTGGATGTTGCGTTGCGGATCGCCATAGTTGCGGGTGATGTAGCCGCCCTTGAACCGGCCGTTGATGGCCCAGGTGTAGGGCACGTGCTCGAGCTGCTGGCGGATGGCCGCTTCCATGGCCGGATCGCAGGCCGCGCCACCCGCCGTGCCGATGTTCAGGTCGGGCAGTTTATTGTCGAACAGGCGCGGAATGACGCTGGCGATCGAATGCGCTTCCCACAGCAGCAGCTTGCCGTGCTGCGCACGCAGCCGGTCGATCTCGGCGCGTAGCTTGTCGTGGTAGGGCTGCCAATAGGCCAGCCGGCGCTGTTCGCGTTCCGCGTCGCCGATCTCGGTGCGGGCATCGCCGTACAGGGGCTCGCCGTTGAAGGTGTGCGTGGGGCACAGGCCGGTCTTGGCCTGGCCCGGATACAGGTTTTCGTCATTGGGCGGGCGGTTCAAGTCGACCACATAGCGCGAGTAGCGGGCCCACAAGAACGACGCGCCCAATTGGCGGCCGAAGGCATAAAGGCGGTCCAGGTGCCAGTCGGTGTCGCCCGACCGCAAGCCTAGCTCGGTCATGGCGGGCTGCATCGATGCGGGGATCTGGCTGCCCAGGTGCGGAATGGAAATCAGCAGCGGGGCGGTGCCCGCTTCAAAATGGTAAATGTCGCTCATGGTGATATTCCAGTTGCTGGCAACGGATTTAATTTCGGGGGGCGCCGCCTTGCAGCCACCGCTGGTAGGCCGAGCGGGTCAGCGCGGACACCGAATCCAGCGCTTTCTGGTGACTGACCTGATGCCGCAGTACCAGCCGGGCATCGGCCACGGTACGGGATTTGCAGAACCAGTGGCAGCTGTGCTGAAACAGGTATAGCTCCGCCGAAAGATGATAAGCGCGGGTCTTTGCGTCCCACTGGTCCGGGTTGTCGACGACATGGCGCAGGCCGCGTGCGTGAATATGCAGCAATTCGCGGAAGTCTCGTGTCAGCCCGGGAAGAAAGCGCTCGGCATAAGGCACGCAGAAGGGCAGCGCAACCAGGCTGGCCGCCTGCGCGCTTTCTTTTTGCATGGCATCGGCCAGCGACCGCAACTGTGCAGCCGCCGCGCGTTCGGTCTGGGCGTAGGTTTCCAGCACCTGGCGCTGGCGCGACTCTTCGGCCTCGTGGATGGCGCGGGTATAACCCTGCGTCAGCGTTTCCATGTGGCGTTCGAGCTGCAAACCGCCTAAATGACGCCCCAGCAGTGCAATATGCACGCGCTGGTAATGGGTACGCAGTACCAGCCATGCCACGAGGGCGATCAACAGGATGAATGTAATTTCCATTGCCGCAATCCTGCATCATCCTATCGAAGCGCCGACATACAAAAGCCCAAACCGAAATTTGGGCCTTTCAAATCTGGAGCGGAAAACGAGTCGTGTGCCAGGGTTTATTTGTTTCCTAACTGCTTTGGCCGCCAGCTTGGCCGGCGAATGATTGTAGCCTCATTCTTCAGTCTCGATGGCTGTCCGCAAAGAGGATCGCCGCAATCCATCCTGGCCCTTGACTTGTTCCAGGGCCAGGCCGCCCAGCCGTGTGCACGGACCGGGCAGTTGGCAATGTCCCCCTTATAAGGCGGAAATCTATCAGGAATTGAATGGCCAGTCATTCAATTTCTGATTTGCGGGACGAGGCTCTGACACGGGGGCGGTGCCTGGCGTTCTGCGGGCGTCAGGCGCCAGCCGCGCGAGCGGACTCAGGGCAAGCGGGCAGACGGGAAATCCGGCGCGCGCTTGTTGCGCACGGCGTCCAGGCCTTCCCGTGCATCGGCGCCCAGAAAGCCCAGCATCTCGATGCCCAGCGAGGCATCGAAAATCGGGCCGGCCGCGCGCATCCAGTTATTCAGCGCCTTTTTGGTGCCGCGTATGGCGGTCTGGCTGCCGCGCGCCAGCTTCGCGGCTACCTCCATGGCGCGCTCCATCACCTGGTCGCCGGGAACGGCGAAGCTGACCAGGCCCAGCCGCTCGGCTTCCTTGCCGTCGAGGAAGTCAGCGGTCATCAGGTAGTACTTGGCCTTGGCCATGCCGCAGAGCAGGGGCCACACAATGGCGGCGTGATCGCCGGCGGCGACGCCGATGCGGGCGTGGCCGTCGGTGAACTTGGCATGTTCGGCAATGATGCTGACGTCGGCCAACAGCGCAACGGCCAGGCCGGCGCCGACTGCCGTGCCGTTAATGGCCGAGATAATGGGCTTTTCGCAGGCAAGCATGTTGTAGACGATGTCGCCGGCTTCTTTCATGGCGCCGGACACGGCTTCGGCATTGCCGACCATGCCTTCGATCCATTCCAGGTCGCCGCCTGCCGAAAAGGCACGGTCGCCCGCGCCCGTTACGACGACGATTTTGCAGCGGTCGTCGTCATTTACTACGCCCCACAACTGGGTCAGTTCCCAGTGCAGGCGTGCGTTGGTGGCGTTCATGACTTCGGGCCGGTTAAGCGTGGCCAGCAGCACGCCGTCGGGGTGGCGGTCGAATTTGATGTGTTGGAAGTCTTCGTAGTTCATGGCGGCCTCGGACGTGGTTTTCAAGTCAATAACTTGTTGACGGACAAAAGGGTGTGACGTAAGCTAAATGAACATTCATTCGATGTCAATTCGAGGCACATCTGCAGCGGGAAACGCAGTCAATTATGAAAAACAAGGGCTTTTTGATGGTGACCATGGAGCCGCCACCCGCTCTGGAGGAGGAGTTCAACGAGTGGTATGACACCGAACACCTGCCCGAGCGCGTGGCCATCGACGGCTTCGAGACCGCGCAGCGCTATGTTTGCATCAGCGGGTTTCCACGTTACATGGCGGCCTATGACCTGAGTTCGTCTGGCGTGATTGATGGCGAAGCGTATCGCAATATTGCCGGAAGCCGGTACAGCCCCTGGACGCAACGGATACTGCGCAAAGCCAAAGGATTGTGGCGCGTAACCGGCGAGCAGGTGTACCCGGGCCAGGCGAGCGCCATTCTGGCGCCGCGCTTATTGCTGTTGCATTACCGCGGCATTGCCGACGCAGCGTCGGGGCGGCTGATCGAAGACTTGCGCGCCACCTACGAGGCGCATGGCCAGATCCGCGTCATCCGATATGCAGGAGCCGGCGAGGCTCCGGCCTATGTGGTTCTGGTCGAAGGCAAGCGCAACCTGGGAGCGCTGCAGGGTCCGGCTCTTGAAGGGGAAACCGGCAATTGCGTTGTGATGGTGAACGAGTACGCTCGCTATTGGGCTTACTCGCCCGACCCGGTGCTGGACGTAGCCGTCGATTGACCGCTGCCCGCGGCCCTCGGGCGCAACAGATAAAACGCTCTCAACCTGGTTCTGGAATATTTATCGAATGACTGGCCATTCAAACCAACCATTGAATTTCGGTTTCCCTCTGGGCGCGGGCCTGGCGGATCTTTCACAAGATTCGCTGCCGCTGGCGGAACGCGTTGCGGCAAAGATTCTGGCGAGGCAGGCTCAAGCGGCGCCTGATCGCCCTTTTGTTTATTTCGGCGGGCAATGGATAAGCTATGGCGAGGCCGATCGGCGCGCCAACCGGGCCGCCCATGCGCTGGCGGCCGGCGGTGTCAAGAAGGGTGACCGCGTTGCCATTGACCTGCACAACCGCCTGGAATATCTGGACCTGTGGTTTGGCCTGGCCAGGTTGGGTGCCATTCAGGTGCCGATCAACACCGATTACCGCGCCGCGCAGATCGTGCACACCTTCAAGCGTTCGCGTATCGACGCTGTGGTGGTGCAGGCCGCATTGCTGCCAGAACTGCAGGCGGCATTGACTGACATGGACAGGCGGCCCTTGACCTTGCTGCTGGACGCGGACGCCGCCCTGCTTGCGGCGTCGGGGGCCGCTGATTACGCGGCGCTGGCCGCCCGCGCGCCGGACGGGCCGGTGCCGGGTAGCGATGAAGTCAGCGGTGCCGACATAGGCGCGGTCATGAATACGTCGGGCACGACGGGGCCTTCGAAGGGCGTATTGCTGACCCATGCGCAGCAATACATTCTGGGCCGCATGATGGCCGCGGATATGTTCCTGGGCCCGGACGACGTCTACTACAACTACTTTCCTCTGTTCCACAATACTGCGCAGGCGATGCTGACGGTGCCGGTGTTGCTGGCGGGCGCCCGCATGGTGCTGACCGAGCGGTTCAGCGCTTCGCGCTTCTGGCCCGAAGTTCGCGAACACGGTTGCACGGCCTTCTACTACATCGGCGAGATTCTGCACATTCTGCTGAAATCCACCACGCGCGACGACAGCCAGGGCTCTACGTTGCGGGTGGGCTGGGGCATAGGCGGGGCGGCGGACGACCTGGTGGAGTTCCAGCACCGCTATGGCGTGGACCTACGGTCTGGATACGGATCGACCGAGGCCAACGTGCCTTGTTATGTGCCGCGCGGCTCGGCCAAGGCCGGCAGCGCCGGACGCCCGGCGCCGGGTTTTGAAATCCGCATCGCCGACGCACACGGCCAGCCCCTGCCCGCCGATACCGTGGGAGAGATTCTGGTGCGCTCGTACGAGCCGTGCGCCCTGATGGCTGGCTACGACGGCGACGCGGCGGCTACGGTGGCAGCCTGGAAAGATCTTTGGTTCCACACTGGCGACGCGGGCAAGCTGGACGCCGACGGCGACCTTTTCTTTACCGGGCGCATCAAAGACGCCATTCGCGTCCGTGGCGAGAACGTCTCGGCGTTTGAAGTAGAGCGCGCCATTGGCGAAGACCCCTCGGTGCTTGAAGTGGCGGCCATTGCGGTGCCGTGCGAGTTGGGTGGCGATGACCTGAAGATCGTGGTCGTGCCGCGCGCGGGCGCCCGCTTGGATCCGCAAGCACTGGTTGAATTGGCGAACGCCCGCTTGCCGAAGTTCGCGGTTCCGCGCTACGTGGAGTTTGTCGACGCGCTGCCCAAGACGCCTACCAACAAGGTAATGAAGCACGTACTGCGTGCACAACCGTTTACACCCAATACCTGGGACCGCGCGGCCAAGCCGCGGTCCCAGGGCTGACCCTCGCCGGAGACGACAGTGTTTGATTTGAGCGGAAAGACCGCGCTGGTGACCGGCGCAAGCCGTGGCATAGGCCAGAACGTGGCCTTGTGCCTGGCGCAGGCCGGCGCTAATGTGGTGCTGTGGGGGCGCGACCACGCCGAACTGGAGCAGACCCGCGCTCGCGTCGACGCGCACGGGGTGCAGTCATCTATTGACGCATTCGACATTACCGATGCGGCAGCGGTACAACGTGCCACCGCTCAGGCGATCGAACGGTTCGGCCATCTGGACACCCTGGTAGTGAACGCCGGCATCAACGTGCTGCGTCCCTTCCTGGAATGGACGCCGGACCAGTGGAACCAGATGATAGGCGTGAACCTGGGCGGGGCCATTCATACGCTGCAGGCGGTCGGCCGGCACATGACCGAGCGCAAGCAGGGCAGCATCATCACGATGTCATCCATTTACAGCCATGTCGGCGCGCCTGACAACAGTATCTACTGCCTGACCAAAGGCGGCCTGCTGCAGCTGACCAAGAGCCTGGCGGTCGAGTGGTCGCGCCACAAGGTGCGCGTCAATGCGATCTGTCCCGGCTGGATAGAAACCGACCTGACCGCGCCTTATATGCACGACGAGAAGGTCCGCGCGGCCGGGTTGAAACAGATACCGTTGCGCCGCTTCGGGCAGCCCAGCGATATCGGCCCCATGGCGGTGTACCTGGCCTCTGACGAGGCGCAATGGACTACCGGCCAAAGTTTTGTGATCGACGGCGGCCAGATCGCCCGTTAAGGATTCGTATCGTGCATCTTGACCATGCCCACCCATTGGGGGTGACCGAAGAACACGAAATGCTGCGCACGCAGGTGCGGCGCTTCGTCGAGCGCGAAGTCATTCCCCATGCCGATTCCTGGGAGCATGACGGCGAGACCCCGCGTGCGGTGATCCGGCGCATGGGCGAACTGGGCTTGCTGGGCATGCGTTTTCCAGAGGCCTATGGGGGCGCCGATGCCGACACCGTCGCGTCGGTGGTATTTGCCGAGGAGCTCGGCCGCAGTACTTATGGCGGCTTTGCCATCACCATTCTGACGCAGACCGATACGGCGTCGCCGCCCATCGCGGCGGCCGGCACGGCCGCGCAGAAGGCGCGTTATCTACCCGCCATTGCCAGCGGCGAGTGCCTGGTTGCCATCGCCATGACCGAGCCCGATGTCGGCTCCGATATCGCTGCGTTGCGCACCCGCGCCGTGCGCACTGGTGAAGACTGGGTGCTGGATGGCGCCAAGACTTTCATTACCAACGGCGTCAACGCCGACCTGTACGTGGTGGCGGCCCGCACCGATCCCACGGCCAAGCCGTCGCACGGCGTGTCGCTGTTCCTGGTCGATAAGGGCACTCCCGGGCTGAGCGTCGAGCGCCGCCTGGACAAGATGGGGTGGAAAAGCTCGGACACTGCGCAGCTGTCTTTCGAGGGCTGCCGGGTGCCGGCGTCGGCCATGCTGGGCGAGCCGGGCAGGGGCTTTGCGGCCCTGATGAAGAACGTCCAGAACGAGCGGCTGGTGCTGGCCGCGCAGGCGCTGGGCGAGTCGCAGGCGGCTATTGCCCACACGCTCGGCTACACCCGCCTGCGCAAGGCATTCGGCGCCACCCTATGGGACAAGCAGGCCATCAGGCAACGGCTGGCCATGCTGGCGGCGCGGGTCGAAAGCGCGCGCTACTTCGTATATGGCGTGGCTGCCCTTGATGCGCGAGGTGTCGATTGCGTCAAGGAAGTCTCGATGATCAAGGCCCTGTGCGGCGAGCTGGTCAATGAAGTCATGGACGACTGCGTGCAGTTCCATGGCGGATCGGGCTATATGCACGGCACGCCTGTCGAGCGCATGTTCCGCGACGCCCGCGTGCATGCCATCGGTGGCGGGGCAACCGAAATCATGCTCGAAGAAGTGGCCAAACGGCTGTAGTAACAGAACCGCACTGGCACGGCGTGCGGGTGCGCAAGACGGCAATCTACTAACGGAGTTGAAGCATGCCTCAAGATCTGAACGACAAAGTGGTGTTGTTGGGCGGCGCCTCGGGCGGTATCGGCCAGGCCGCCGCCAGGAAGATGCTCGAGCGCGGCGCCCGGGTGGCGCTGCACTATCGGTCCAAGCCCGACGAACTACAGAAGCTGGCCGAGCAATACGGGGAAGACCGCGTGCTGCTGGCCAAGGGCGACTTGACCCGGCGCGCCGATATCGCGGCGATTGTCGCGGCCACTGTTGAACGCTTCGGCAAGATCGATGCATTCATGAGCACCGTCGGTACGGCACTGCGTATCCTGCCGTTTCTTGAAACCTCGGAAGACACGGTAGACCTGACGATTGCCGTCGAGCTGCGCAGCGTGATCGACTCGGTGCGGGCCGTGCTGCCCGAACTGATCCGCAACGGCGGCGGCCGTATCGTGATCGTGGGTTCGGATTCGGGCAAAGTGGGCACCAGCGGCGAGTCGGTATCGGCGGCTTGCCGGGGCGGCGCGATCGCGTTCGCCAAATCGATTGCACGCGAATATGCCCGCCATAACGTGCTGGCTAACGTGGTGTGCCCCGGTCCCACCGATACGGGGCTTTGGGATGACCTGGTAAAGAACGACGAGTTCGGCGGCAAGATAGGCAACGCCATGGTGCGCGCGATTCCGCTGCGCCGCACCGCCCGGCCCGAAGAAGTCGCCGCCGCCGCCGTGTTCCTGGTGTCGGACGAGGCCTCTTTCATTACCGGCCAGGCGATCAGTGTCAGCGGCGGCCTGACCATGTGCTGATGACCATGAACAAGCAACCTGCAACCTGGCCTTCTTACGACGCGGCGTTACGGTCCTGGCCGGATGAGCCGCGCGTGCCGCGGGCGGCGCGGACAAGGCTGGGGGTGATTCTGCCCAGTGTGAACACCGTGGTCGAACCCTGGTTCGGCAGCGTTGTCCAGCCGGATGTGCGGGTGCACGCCACCCGCATGCTGCTGGCCAGCGAGGTCACGGCCGAGGCTTTGCGCCGCATGGACCACGAAGAAGGGCTGGACGCGGCGGTGCGTATCGCCAGTTGCCGGCCGGATGCGATTGCATATTGTTGTACGGCGTCGAGCATTGTGCAGGGGCTTGAATACGACCGGCATCTGCAACAGTCGCTCGAACAGGCCACCGGCAAGCCGTGCTTTACGGCCGTGGGCGCCATCATCGAGGCGCTGCAGGCGCTGGGCGCGCGCAAGATCGCCGTTGCGTCGCCCTATACCGACGCAATCGACCATGCGGAAAAGCAGTTCTTCGAAGCCGCGGGGTTCCAGGTGGTGAGGGCCGCCAATCTGAATATCGCCGATTCGTTCGCGCTGGCGTCACCCGACGCCCGCCGGATGTACGAGCTGGCGGGGCAGGCCTGGCATCCGGATGCCGATGCGCTGCTGATCAGCTGCCTGAACATGAACTCGCAAGAAGTCGTGGGGCTGGTCGAACGCCAATTGGGCCGTCCGGTCGTGACCTCGACCACGGCCACGCTGTGGAAACTGCTGCGCAGCGCCGGCCGTCAAGACCGCGTATCAGGTTACGGGCGCTTGTTGGCCGCGAACTGACCAGCGGCCACCCTATATAGACTACAAGGAGCTTGACTTGAAAGTAGGCATCGTAGGCGTAGGCCTGATTCCGTGGCGGGTTCGTTACGCCGACAAGACATATTACGAGCTGGCCCTGGACGTGACCAAGGCGGCGCTGGCCGATGCAAGGTTGTCGCCCAGCGACGTGGACCACGTGGTGTGGGGGCTGTCCGACCTGATGGTCGCCTGGGTCCGGCAATGCTGCCCCAGCACCACCATGCAAGACTACATCGGCATGGCGGGCAAGTCGTCGGTGCACGTCAGCGCCGGCGCGGTAACCGGCGCCATGTCGGTGCGCCAGGGCATGGTCGAGATCCTGTCTGGCATGTCCGACGTGACGCTGGTGGTGGGTTCGGGCAAAGGCATGGATCTCTGGGATCCACAGCAGAACAAGCGCTCGTCGGCCTTTCTGAAGGCGATCATGCTGGACCTGGACACAAACTGGGAAGTGCCGGTCGAACCGCTGGCGGCGGCGAATTTCGGCTTCGCCGTGCAGGCGCATATCGACCGCTACGGGGCGCCCACCGAAGAGCAGATGGCCAAGGTTTCGGTGAAGAACCACGGCAATGCGCTGACCAATCCGCTTGCACAAAGCGGCATGAAGCTCAGCGTCGACGAAGTCATGAACTCGCGGCGTATCGCCGGGCCCATCAAAATGTTTGATTGCTGCCTGTACAGCGAGGGGGCGGCCGCGTTGATTCTGGCATCGGAGGACCGCGCGCGCGAGATCTGCGACGACCCGATCTGGATCGAAGGCGCGGGCGCTTCCAATCTGCGCAGCTACATGCCCGACTTCGACCAGCTCGGCCGGCTGGCGTGCCAGCAGCAGTCGGCGCAGCGCGCCTATGCCATGGCGGGCGTGACCGACCCTCTGAAGCAGCTCGACTTCATCGAGACGCACGATCTGCTCAGCGGAGTCGAACTGATGAGCTATGCCGAGCTGGGCCTGTGCGAGCCGGGACAGGGCGGAAGGCTGATCGACGAAGGCTTTACCGAACGCTCGGGGCCTATGCCGGTGAACCCTTCGGGGGGCATGATGGGCTGCGGGCACGTAGCCGGATGTTCCGGTATTTCGCGCGTAGGTGAAATCGTGCAGCAGCTGCGTGGCCGGGCCGGCGGCACGCAGGTGCCCATCAACAAGGGACGGGCCATTTTCTCGGCCATCGGCGGCCCCGGCATTTCTCAGAGCTGCACCATCGTATTGGGGAAATCATGAGCGTAGCGGACATTTTCGAAGTTGAAATCGAAGACATCTACCGGTATAGGCTCAGCTACGGCGGGCAGTCGGCGTATTTCCACGGCCTGCAGAACAAGATCCTGACTGCCAGCCGTTGTACCGGATGCGGCTTTGTGTGGGTGCCGTTGCGGCCGATATGTTCGAAGTGCTATGAGCCAGCCGAAGCGTTCGCGCTGAGCGGCAAGGGCGAAGTGCTTACCAGTGTGCTGCTGCCACAGGTGCCGCAACACCTTGAGCACGTAGGCATGCCGTTCGCCACCGCCCTGGTGCGGCCCGATGGCGCCGATACATGCATCAAGGCGTTCGTGGCGGCGGGCCCGGACGGATTGCCCAAGGGCACACGGGTGCGGGCGAAGTACTTGCCCGACATCCGTACGATCGCCGATTTCTACTTCGTGCCGGAGAGCCTGAGCTGAGCGGGTGGCTGATCGGCGTCGGGCACCCTGCGGGAGCCCGACACCTACGCCGACCTACGCGGCGCGGGTACGGCGGGTGCGTTTCTTCGGCGCGGCGGCGGGGGCGGCCTCGTCTTCTTCGGATTCGTTGGCGACGTTGGTGGGATTGAGCTCGCCGGTGCGGCGCAGTTCTTCATACCGGCTGGTGCCGCGCGGCAATAGCAGGCCTTTCCAGGGGGCATGGATAGCCTGGTCCAGGTATTCGTCCAGCGTGACGATATGGCGCAGGCGCCAGTGCTTCAACGGCCATGCGTGCGCGGCCACGATAATGCGGTAGGCCAACAGCTCTACATTGGTTTGCGCCAGGTAACCCGCCCGCACGCAGTCTTTGATGCATTCTTCGATTAGCTGGTTGGTTTCGATCTCGAGCTCTTTCATTTGCTCGATGTATTCGGGCTTGAGCGATTTGGTTTCGCGGTAGGTCAGCAGCACGGCTTGCTGATTGGCCGCAATTACGCGGGCATAGGCGTCAATGGCGCGGTACACGCGCGCGATCGGGTCTTCGACGCCCTGCAGGGCGGAAGGCACTTCTTCTTTGTTGCGCTGAACGATATGCTGCAGCGCCAGGAAGAGCAGGTCTTGCTTGTCGGACACGTACTGGTACATCAGCCCGGCGCTGACGCCGGCTTCATCGGCTATGTCCTTGACAGTAGCCGCGTGATACCCCATGCGTGAAAAAAGCTTGATTGCGGCCTTGACCAATTGAGCGCGGCGCCGCGTCACCAGAGCGGATTCGTCGACGGTATTTTGCATTTTGATGGGGAGCTCCTGCGGCAGTTTCGATGGCGCCGCTGTAGACCGTACACCTGGAGTGGGGGTCGCGGCCGCTGCACATTACCTCCAGGCTGACAGGCATTATGAACCAATGTTCACCGAGGCGCCAGATTTTCGCGCGAATTTCGTCCATGGCGCCCGATCTCTACGGGATTTCCATTAGCGTTTTCTGCATGGCTTCCGATTGACAGGGTGGAGGCCCGCCGGAATAATGAATGAATAGTCATTCGATTTCGGATTCATACTCCATTTAAGAGAGGCTCAGGATGAGACAACCACGCAGCGTCAACCGCTTGCTCGCGGCCGCGCAGATCAACGAAACACGCCGGCGGGTCACGCTGGGTACGGCGGGGCTGGCCGCCGCCATGGCGTTTCCGGGCATTGTCCGCGCGCAGCAGCCCCAACGCATACCGGTTGCGGTGGTAGTGGGCCTGACCGGCCGCGCCGGCCCCTGGGGCATTCCCGTCAACGACGCGGTACGGCTGGCCGTGGAGCAGATCAACGCTTCTGGCGGCATCAAGTCCAAGGGCGGCGCCCAGATCGACCTGATCTCGGTCGATCACCAAAGCAACCCGCAAATGGCCGGCACGCAGACCGAACGGGTCATTCAGGTAAACAACGTGCTGGCGGTTATCGGCAACGCTACCAGTGGCGCGACCATGGTGGGCAGCGCCGTATCCGAGAAAGCCCGCACCCCGATGATCAGTACTGACCTGGGCGATTCGCTGACCAACCGCGGCATGAAGTATTTCTTTCGCATCGGTGCCAAGGCCAGCCACCTGGCGGGAACGGCAGTCGATTTCGCGGAAGAGATGATCAAGGCGACGGGTACCAAGCCGCGCAAGGTGGCCACCATGGCCGACGATTCGACCTTCAGCCAGGACGCTATCCAGGGCGCGCTGGGCAGGCTCAAGCAAACCGACTGGGCCCTGCAAGAGAACGTGTCGTTTCCCGCCGGCAAGGTCAGCGATTTTCTCCCGTTGCTGCAACGGCTGAAGCTCTCGGGTGTGGACCTGATTTTCCATGCGCTTTTCGCGCCCGACGGCATCCAGGTCATGCGGGCGATGAAAACGCTGAACTACGACCTTATTGCATCGGTACACATCGCGGGCGCCCCATACACCCCCGAGTATGTAGAGAACCTGAAGAAAGATGCCGACTACGTGACCGACGCGGTGGGGTTTGTGCCGGAACTGGTCGCCAAAAATCCGCTGCTGGCTACCTACTCTGACGCTTACAAGGCCAAATACCGCCGCGACCTGGATGATCAGGCGTCGCTGGCCGTGACGTGCGTGGGCGCGCTGTACGACGCGCTCGAGCGTTGCTCGGACCTCAGCCGGGAATCGCTGACAGAGGCATTGCGCGCCACTGACCTCGAAGCGGGCGGAAATCCGTTCGTATTGCGAGACGGGGTCAAATTCGACCAGGCGGGCGACAACGTCAAGGCCAAGGGTCTGGTAATGCAGTTGCGCGACGGACAGCAGCGTATCGTCTATCCGGCCGGCATTGCCACGACGCAGCCCGTATGGCCGATGCCCGCCTGGTCCAAGCGCGCCTGACCCGCGGCACAGCCGAGAGCCATGATGCTATTGACCCTGTTATTGGTAGGCGCCGTGAGCGGTGTATTGGGGGGCCTGATACTGGCCCTCTTGTCCACCGGCTTCAATCTCGCCCTGGGGGTGTCGCGGGTGGTGAATTTCCAGCATGGCGCCGTCGTCCTGTGGTCGATGTACGCGTCGTACATGCTTTGGAAGGCCACCGGCATCAACCCCTACGTGGGGCTGCTGGCGATCGCACCCGTGGCGTTCGCCATTGGCTATTTCCTGCATCGGTGGCTGATCAGCCGCTCGCTCAGTACGCCGGAAGACAGCCAGATACTGTTTTCTATCGGGCTGCTGATCGCCTTCCAGTACCTGGCGCAGTTCTTCTTTTCCACCGACGCGCACTCGCTCACCGAAGACAGCCTGCAGCATTCGCTGATTATCGGTCCGGTATTTCTGCAGTACACCCAGATCGCGGCGGCCGCCATGTCGTTGCTGGTGTTGATACTGCTGCACTTGATGCTGACCCGTACCGATCTGGGGCGCAAGCTGCACGCCTGCGCACAGAATCCCACGGGGGCGCGGGTGGCGGGGCTGAACGTCGAGCATCTGTCGGCCGTGGCGCTGGGTATCGCCGCGGCTTGCGCCGCCGTCAGCGGCACCGCGCTGGCCACCATGGCGCCGATCTTCCCCGAACGCGCTTTCGAGTATTCGCTGGTAGCGGTGGTGGTGTCGGTGCTGGGGGGCATAGGCAGCATGAGCGGCAGCATCCTGGGCGGGTTGATCGTGGGCATCATCATTGCGGTTTCGCAGGTGACCGGCTATGGCGATCTGGCGCTGGCCATTGTCTATGCGCTGGTTTTCCTCATCTTCCTGATCCGTCCCAACGGGCTGATCAGCGCGATCAAATCCTGAGCACGGAAGACTATGTTTTCGAAACTGACAGATTCATTCCGCCAGCAGGGAGCCGGGTTATGGCTGATCGCCGCGGCTGTCGCGGCGGCAGCCGCGGTTGCGGCGCCGTGGATCAACCCGTATTACACGCGGGTGATGACCATGGGGTTGCTGTGCGGCTACCTGGCCGCCAGCTGGAACCTGATTGGCGGCTATGCCGGCCAGATGTCGCTGGGCCACGCTTTGTTCTTCGCAATTGGATCGTATTCCGTGGCCTTGCTGGCGCGGCTGCAGGACGTGCCCCTGGTGGCGGCGCTGCCGCTGGCCGTGGCGGTATCGGTGGCGCTGGCATGGATTATTGCGTCGATCTGCTTCCGCTACGCGCTGCGCGGCATTTACTTTGCCGTGGGCACGTTGCTGCTGGCCGAGATCGCCCGCATCCTGGTCATCAATAGCGACGCCATGGGGCGCTCGCAGGGCCTGCAGATTCCCGCCCTGGAAGGCGCGCGCAATTTCAGCTTCGGCTCCGACCTGCCGTTCTTCTATATCTTTCTGGGCATGTCCATCGCGCTGGCCCTGGGCAGCCTGGTCCTCGAACGCTGCAAGCTGGGCTACGACCTGGTGGCGCTGCGCGAACAAGAAGACGGCGCGCGGGCGCTGGGCGTCGATGTCAACGCCATCAAGCGGCTGTCGTTCGTCATCAGCGCGGGCCTGACCTGCGTGGGGGGAGTGGTGTACGCGGGTCTGGTGCGCTATGTAGAGCCCGGCTACGACCTTTCACTGACCATTACGCTGTTCATGGTAATGGGAGCGGTGCTGGGTGGCCGGGGGACGGCGCTGGGGCCTTTCCTGGGCGGCATTCTGGTCGTCATTGTGCAAGAAACGCTGATTGCCGTGGGCAGCACGTTTGGCACCACGTCGGTGTCGGCGCTGGCGCAGATGATCTACGGGTTGTTCTTCGTAGTGGTTCTGCTGGTGTTCCCGCGCGGCATCATCGGGCAATTGCTGCACCGGCGCATCGACCGCAAAGCCACCCGGCCGCCGGTGGGCGCAACCCAAGAGGTTTGACATGTTGACCGTGGAAAATGTCAGCGTCCGTTTCGGCGGACTGGTGGCGGTAGATAATATTTCGCTCCACACCAACACCGACAGCATTCTGTGCATCATCGGCCCTAACGGCGCGGGCAAGACCACGCTGTTCAGCGTACTGTCGGGCTTTCTCAAGCCGACCAGCGGCCGGGTCCGGTTCAATGACCTGGAGATCTCGTCAATGCGCGCCGACCGCGTCGCGCTGGCGGGTATCTCCCGAACGTTCCAGATCGTGCTTCCGTTTCGGGACCTGACCGTGCTGGACAACGTCATGGTGGGCGCATACGCCCGGGCATCGAGCTACGACGAGGCCCGCGAACGCGCGCTGGCGGTCATCAATGAAGTGGGGCTGTACAAGAAGCGCGACTTCCTGGCTTCGTACCTGACGCTGCCAGACCTGAAACGGCTGGAGGTTGCCAAGGCATTGGCCACGCAGCCGGCCTACTTGCTGCTCGATGAGGTCATGGCGGGGCTGAACCTGCCGGAGCAACACGAGGTGGCCGCCATGATCGAGAACGTGCACAAGCGCGGGGTGGGCGTGCTGCTGGTAGAACACTCGCTGGCGATGGTGCAGCGCCTGGGGCAGCACGTACTGTGCATGGATTCGGGCCGCAAGATTGCCGAGGGCACGGCGGCGGACGTGATCCGTTCCGAAGCGGTGCAAGTGGCCTATATGGGGGTCGGCAATGTCCAAGTTGCTTGAGGTGGCCGGCCTACGGGCGGGCTATGGCTTGTTTTCGGTGTTGCACGGGCTGGATTTCCACGTGGGCGACCGCGAGGTGGTGGCGCTGGTCGGTTCCAACGGCGCGGGCAAGACGACCACCATGCGGGCCGTTTCGGGGCTGATTGCACCGGTGGGGGGCACCGTGCGGTTCGACGGCCGGGATACCACCGGGTTTTCGCCCAGCCAGATGGTGGGCCTGGGGCTGGTGTGCGTGCCCGAGGGGCGCCAGCTATTTCCCCAGATGACGGTGCTTGACACCTTGCTGGTGGGCGTTTCCACGCCGCGCGCCCGCAGCCGGCGCACCGAGAACCTTGAACGGGTGTTCCAGCTATTTCCCAAGCTGCACGAACGGCGCGGCCAGTTGTGCGGCACGCTGTCGGGGGGCGAGCAGCAGATGGTGGCGATCGGGCGCGGGCTCATGTCGGCGCCGCGGATGCTGCTGCTGGACGAGCCCTCGCTGGGCCTGGCGCCCACTATCGTCAAGCAGCTTTTCCAGGCCATTGCCGGCATACGCGATCAGGGGGTCACGGTACTGATCGTCGAGCAGAACGTGCGTTCGGTGCTGTCTTTCGTGGACCGGGCCTACGTTATCGAGAATGGCTCGGTAGAGCTTTCGGGGTCGGCCGAAGAACTGTCCAACAACCCGGATGTCGTCAATGCCTATTTCGGCATAGGCTCAAAGGAAAACGTGAGCTGACCATGCCCTACATATCGCTTGCCGCGGCGGACCAGGCACCGCCGCTCAGCCTGCACTACCGGCGTTTTACAGGCCCCGAGGGCGCGCCGGCGCTGTTGCTGCTGCACGAACTGGGCGGCAGGCTGGAAACCTGGACACCCTTCGCCGAGCGGCTGCGTGAGCGCTACGACGTGTACGCATTCGACCAGCGCTGCGCGGGGCAGTCCGAACACACGACGCAGCCTTTCACGTTGTGGGACCTGGCCGACGACACCGTCCGGTTTGCAGGGGCCGTGGGCATAAACGGGCGCTTTGCTCTGATGGGCCTGGCCATGGGCGCCGTGACCGCCGCGCATGTGGCGGTGCGCCACGGCAACCGCCTGAATGCGCTGGTGTTGTGCGACGGTACGCCGTCTATCGACCAGAACAGCAGCAGCTACCTGTTGAACCGTGCGGGCAAGGTCCGCACAGACGGGATGCGGGTGGTGGCCCAGGCCAGTTATCGCAACGCGTTCAAAGGGCTGCTGGAGCAGCAGCCCGGCAACGACTGGGGCCAGTACCTGGAGCGTTTTACCAGCAACGCACCGATTTCGTATGCGATGCATTCAGAGGCCCTGGCGGCGTTCAGCCTGTCGGACGGCGAATACGCGCGCATCGCGGCCCGCACGCTGGTGCTGACGGGCGAACACGATTTCATCTGGCCGCCGGAATTCGGCGCGGCACTGGCCGCGCGGATCCCCGGCGCGCAATTCGAAGCCGTGGCCAACGCCGCTCATTTCCCGCCGCTACAGCAGCCCGGCACAGTGGCGGCACGCGTCATGTCTTTTCTTGATAGGGGCGGTCTGTAATGCAAGCATTACCCTTGAATATTCCCCATTACCCCATGCTGCGCTTTGTGGCGCGGCATGGCCGCAATCTGGTGCTGGCGATTGCCATCGGGCTGCTGGCGGCCGGGCTCGCGATGGTGTGGCAAATGGCGTCGGCTATTCCGGGCGCTATCGTCATTGCGGCGGCCGTGATGGTTTTCGTGGTGGGACGCGCGTTGGTCGAGATGGTGCAGCTCATAACCGACATGTTGCTGCCCAAATGACTGCCAATGACCTGGCGCGGCGCCCGCCATTGCGTATTGCGGTCATGGGCGGCGGCATCGCCGGCATGGTGTTCGCCGCGCGCGCGGCGGAACTGGGCGGCGAGGTCACCGTGCTCGAACAGGGCGACGACGAACTGTACCGCTGCAATACCCGCTACACGGGCGGCGCTTTCCATCTGTGCTTCCACGACATCGATGAGCCGGCCGAAGACTTGGCGGCCGCCATCAAGGCGGCCACGCAAGGCTTTGCCGCCGACGCACTGACCGAAGCGATCGCCGGAGACGCGCGCCACGCCGTCCGGTGGCTGCAGGCCAAGGGCATACGCTTGATGAAAGCCGGCCCGGATGCCTGGCGGCAGCATTTTCTGGCGCCGCCCAGCCTGATGCAGCCAGGCCTGCATTGGCAAGGAAGGGGCGGCGATATGCTGCTGCGCACGCTGCGCCATCATCTCGAGGCGCACAAAGGCAGGCTGCTGCGCGGCGCCCGGGTGACTCGCCTGCTGGCCGGGCAAGGCCGCTGCATAGGTGCTGAGTATGAACGCCACGGCGAGCGTGGCACGCTGCAGGCCGATCTGGTGATGCTGGCCGACGGCGGTTTCCAGGCCAACCTCGACATGCTGAAGCAGTATGTGAGCCCCGCGCCCGAGAAACTGAAGCAGCGCGGCGCCGGCGTCAGCCGTGGCGACGCGATCCGCCTGGCCGAAGAGGCGGGCGCCGCCCTGGTAGGCATGCAGAATATTTATGGCCATCTGCTGTGCCAGGACGCGCTCGACAACGACCGGCTGTGGCCTTACCCCATTATGGATATGCTGGCAGGCGCCGGTGTGGTGGTCGGCCGCGACGGTTGCCGGGTGATGGATGAAGGGCTGGGCGGCGTGTACATGACCAACGCCCTGGCGCGCCTGGCCGATCCGCAAGGCACGGTGCTGATATTCGACCGCGCCATCTGGGAAGGGCCCGCCACCGAATTCATTCTGCCGGCCAACCCTCATCTGCCGCTGTCGGGCGGCACGATCGAATCGGCTGGCTCGCTGCAAGATCTGGCCGCCAAGGTGGGCGTGGATGCCGCGGGCCTGGCGCAGACCGTGTCGACCTATAACGAAGCCCTGGCGCAGGGCGCTGCCGGTGCGCTGGTGCCGCCGCGCACCGGGGCGGCTGCCAGGCCGCTGTTGCACGCTCCGTACCATGCTGTCCGGCTGGTGCCGGGCATTACGTTCACCATGGGGGGAATCGCCATCGATGGCTACGGCAGGGTGTTGCGTCCCGACGGCGAAGTCATCGCGGGCCTGTACGCGTCAGGGTGCTGCACGGGCGGTTTCGAGGGCGGGGAGCACTCTGGCTATGTCGGGGGGCTGACGAAGTCGGCCACCATCAGTTGGCGGGCCGCCGCCCACGCCCTGCAGCGCGGATAGACACTCGTGGAAATGAAAAAAGGAGCCGAAGCTCCTTTTTTCAACGACGTGCAGTGCGACTTACAGACGTCAGTAGCACCTGCAAGCCATGAATTGGAGCGGGAGACGAGTCTCGAACTCGCGACCTCAACCTTGGCAAGGTTGCGCTCTACCAACTGAGCTACTCCCGCGTTGCCGGGCCCGGTTATTGCAATGGGCCGTTCAGCGAAGACCGGCATCATAGCGGTTTTCATGGCGGTGTGCAAACCGATTTCGGCCTGCCGTTAATATATGGGCGACTCTTCATTTTCGCAGGTGCCTGACTCCCGCCAGGGGGCAGACACCGCCGTGCATTCTTGCCTTCGTACATGCCGCATTCTTTCCAGGACTTGCCCGACACCCGGCTGGCTCCCGCCGCCCAGGACCTGACCCCGCTCAATACCCTGGGCCTGGCATCGCGCGCCACGGCGTTCGTCAGCCTGGACTCGCCCGCGCAGCTCGACGCCGTCTCGGACCTGGCCGGCCGGTATCCCGGCCTGTTGGTGCTGGGTGGCGGCAGCAATCTGGTGCTGCCGCCCCGGGTCGACAGCCTGGTCGCGCGGGTGGCGCTGCGTGGCGTGCGCCTGCTCGAAGCCCGGCCCGACGCCTGGATCATCGAAGCCGGCGCGGGCGAGAACTGGCATGGCTTCGTCTCGACCTGCGTGGCCAACGGCTGGGACGGCCTGGAAAACCTGGCCCTGATCCCGGGCACCGTGGGCGCCGCGCCGGTGCAGAATATCGGCGCCTACGGGGTGGAAATGGCCGACCGGTTCCTGGGGCTGAGCGCCTGGAACGTGCGCCAGCGCCGCCTGGTGGACATGGACGCGGCCGCCTGCCGCTATGCCTATCGCGACAGCCGCTTCAAGCATGACGCGCCCGGTACCTGGATCATCGTCGCGGTGCGCTTTGCGCTGCCGCGGCCCTGGCGTCCGGTGCTGGATTACCCCGATCTGCAACGCCAGGCCAGCCTGGCCGGCGGCGCGCCCACGGCACGCGCGGTGTACGACGCGGTGTGCGGCATCCGGCGCGCCAAGCTGCCCGACCCCGCCGTCATCGGCAATGCCGGCAGCTTCTTCAAGAATCCGCTGGTCGACGCCGCCACGCGCGACGCGCTGGCCGCGCGTCATCCTGGCCTGGTGTCCTATGCGCAGCCGGATGGCCGCTACAAGCTGGCCGCCGGCTGGCTGATCGATCAATGCGGCTGGAAGGGCAGGCAATTGGGGCCGGCCGGTGTGCACGACCGGCAGGCTTTGGTGCTGGTGAATCGCGGCGGGGCCGCGGCCGCCGACATCATGGCCCTGGCCGCCGCAATCCAGCGCCAGGTGGCCGACCGCTACCAGGTGACGCTGGAGCCCGAGCCCGTGGTGTGGCGCGACGCCGCGGCGGCGTGAGGCCCGCCGCTACAGGCCCAGTACCGCCTGCATGTCGAACAGGCCGTTGCGGTGGTCTTGCAGGAAGCGCGCCGCGCGCAGGGCGCCTTCGGCGTAGGTGTTGCGGTTGCCCGAGCGGTGCGTGATCTCGATGCGTTCGCCGGGGCCGCAAAAATACACGGTGTGGTCGCCCACGATGTCGCCCCCGCGCACCACCGAAAACCCGATGGTGCCCGGTTTGCGCACGCCGGTGTCGCCGTGGCGCGTCCAGGTGGCCACGTCGGGCAGCGCCACGTTCCAGGCCGACGCGATGGTCTCGCCCATTTTCAGGGCCGTGCCCGAGGGCGCATCGACCTTGTTGCGATGGTGCGCCTCGAAGACTTCGACGTCGTAGCCGGAATTCAGGATGCGCGCGGCCACGTCCAGCAGCTTCAGGGTGGCATTGACGCCCACGCTCATGTTGGGCGCGAACACGATGGCGGTTTTCTGGGCGGCCACTTCGATGGCGGCGCGGCCGTTGGCGTCGAAGCCCGTGGTGCCGATGACCATGTGCGTGCCGTGCCGCGCGCAGGCCTGCAAATGAAGCAGCGTGGCGTCGGGGCGGGTGAAATCGACCAGGCAGTCGGCATCGGCCAGCACGTCGAGCTGGTCGGTGATGGCGACGCCCGTGTCGCGTCCCAGGAAGGCGCCGGCGTCCTGGCCCAGGGCCGGGCTGCCGGCGCGGTCGAGGGCGGCCGCCAGTTGCAGGTCGGGGCTGTTCAGCACCGCTTCGATCAGCATGTGGCCCATCCGGCCGCTGGCGCCGGCAATCGCGATACGCATGGAGTTTCCTTGGGCCATGATCAACGCAGCGGCTCGGCGCCGCCGCCGGGCTGGCCGATGGTGCTGGGCGGCAGCGAGTCGGGGGCGTTGATCCGCAGTTCGCGCCGGCGGGGCGGGGTGGTGTCGGTTTGTGCCGGTTGCGCGGCGGGGTTCTGGGTGTCGGACGCGTCCGGTTGTGCGGTGCTGCCCTGGGCCGCCGGCGCCGGTTGGGCGTCGGGGGCGGGCATCGGCTGCGCGCCGCCCGGCGGCGTACCCAGCGCCGGCAATTGCGCGCTGTCGACCGGCGCCGGCGCGTTTATGCCATTGATGCCGGAGGCATCCTGGCGGGCCGTTTCGGCGTCCAGGGCTTCGTCGGTTTTTTCCTGCGGCTTGCCTTCGGCATTGAGCTGAAAGGGCTGCAGGTCGGGCTGCTTGTCGCCGCTCCAGCGCACCAGGCGGTCGTTGTCGAACCAGACGGTGAACTTGCGCTCTTGTGCTTCGCCGTAGCCCGGCTTGAAGTAATAGGGGTAATCCCAGCGGTCGGCGTGCAGCACGCTGGTCAGCGTGGGGCTGCCCAGGGCGAAGCGCACCTGTTCGCGTGTCATGCCGGGCTGCAACAGGGCGACTTGCTCCTGGGTGATCCAGTTGCCCTGCTGCACCGGCGCCTTGTACGGGAAGCCCCATTTATCGGATGTGCAGCCTGCCAGCGCCACGGCGATGGTGGTGGCCGCCAGCGCGGTTTTCAGGAACCGGGTCGGAATACGTGCAATCATGGACTCCAAGCGCCCCTATCGTGATTTAAAGCCAGTAAAACCGTTATCATAAAGGTTTCATATTGCGGAAGTTCCGCAGGCAGCAGAAAAAAGGCGGTTCGCTGTCGCGGCACGTGCCGCCATGCTGCCCATGCCACACCGCGGATGGAGAGCGATTACACCATGACCACCGACCAAAGCGAATTGAAAAACATGGGTTTGAAGGCGACTTTTCCGCGCCTGAAAATTCTGGATATCTTCCGTAAGGCCGATCTGCGCCACCTCAGCGCCGAAGACGTCTACCGCGCCCTCATCGGCGAAAACGTCGAAATCGGCCTGGCCACCGTTTACCGTGTGCTTACCCAGTTCGAGCAGGCCGGCATTCTTACCCGCAGCCAGTTCGACAGCGGCAAGGCGGTTTTCGAACTGAACGACGGCGATCACCACGACCACCTTATTTGCACCAATTGCGGCAAAGTCGTCGAATTCTCGGACCCCGACATCGAAAAGCGCCAGTACAAGGTCGCGAAAGACAACAATTTTGCCCTGGAAAGCCACGCCATGGTGCTGTACGGCATCTGCGGCGATTGCCAGAAAACCCGCTGACTAGCGCGACGGCTCGGCCAGCCCGCCCAGCATTTCGCGGGCATGGTCGCGCGTGGTGGCGGTGATCTTGATGCCGCCCAGCATGCGCGCAATTTCTTCTACACGCTCGCCGGCACCCAGTTCCGCAATATGCGAACGGGTCGTGCCGGCGGTTTCCGTTTTGCTGACCCGGTATTGCGCCGTGCCGCAGGCCGCCACTTGCGGCAAGTGGGTCACGCACAGCACCTGATGGCGTTCGCCCAGTTCGCGCAGCAGCTTGCCCACCACTTCGGCCACCGCGCCGCCCACCCCGCTGTCTACCTCGTCGAAAATCAGGGTGGGCACCCGCGCGGCCCGGCTGGCGATCACCGATAGCGCCAGCGAAATGCGCGAAAGCTCGCCGCCCGAGGCGACCTTGCCCAGCGGCCGCGGCGATGTGCCGGCGTGGCCGGCCACCAGGAATTCGATGTGATCGCTGCCATGGGCCGACGCGGCGGCGCGCGAAACCACCGGTTCGAACCGGCCGCCCTGCATGGCCAGCGTCTGCATGGCCTGCGTGACCTGCTTGCCCAGGCTTTTGGCCACCTTGGCGCGCGCGGCCGATAGCTTGCCGGCGGCGGCGTCGTATTGCGCGCCGGCCGCCTGCGCGCGTGCCCGCAGGGCCTCGATGTCGGCGGCCGCCTGCAGGTCGGCCAGCTGCGCGGCGATGGTCTCGCGCAGGGCCGGCAGGGCCTCGGGCTCGGTCTTGAATTTGCGGGCGGTCTCGAACACCGCGCTCATGCGGGCTTCGACGTCGGCCAGGCGTCGCGGGTCGAGTTCGACCCGGGTCACGTAGTTGTTCAGGTCGGACACAGCCTCGGTCACCGCGATGCGGGCCGATTCGAGCTCGTCGACCACGCCCTGCAGGCCGGGATCGTGGCGCAGCATCTGTTGCAGGCGGTGCTGCGCGGCGTTCAGGCGGTGGTGGGCGGAATCGTCTTCGCCGTCGAGCGCTTCCAGGATTTGACCGGCGCCGTCGAGCAGGGCCTGGGCATGCGCCAGGCGCGATTGCTCGGCCTGCAGGGTGTCCCATTCGTCGGGCTGCAAGGCCAGTTGCTCGAGTTCGTCGGCCTGCCATTGCAGGCGCTCGCGCTCGGCCGCCAGGCCGGCCGCGTCTTTTTCGGCCAGTTCGAGCTGGCGCGCCAGCGCGCGCCAGTCTTTCCAGGCCTGGGCCACCGCCTGCCGCAGCGCGCCATGGCCGCCGTGGGCGTCGAGCAGGTCGCGCTGCGCGTCGGGCCGCATCAGGCTCTGGTGCGCGTGCTGGCCATGGATGTCGACCAGGCTGTCGCCCAGTTCGCGCAGTTGCGCCAGGGTGGCCGGCATGCCGTTGATATAGCCGCGGCTGCGGCCCTGGGCGTCGACCACCCGGCGCAGCGCCAGTTCGTCGCCGGCATCGAGTTCGCGCTCGGCCAGCCAGCCGCGCAGCGTATCGGGGGTATCGAACAGGGCGGTGATGTCGGCGCGGGCGGCGCCTTCGCGCAGCACGCCCACGTCGGCCCGTTCGCCCAGCGCCAGCGCCAGGGCGTCGATCAGGATCGATTTGCCGGCCCCCGTTTCGCCGGAAAATACCGTGAAGCCCGTGCCGAAATGGATCTCGGTCTGCTCGACGATGACGAAGTCGCGGATGTGCAGGGTACGCAGCATGGCGGGCTTGTTACTCCACGCTGTCCGATGCCTGCGGCATCAGGTTCCAGTGCAGCTTGCGGCGCAGCGTCGAGAAAAAGCTATAGCCTTCAGGATGCACGAAGCGGATGGTGTGCGGGGCGCGCTGCACCGAAATGCGGTCGCCCGGCTGCAGGTCGGACCAGGTCTGCATGTCGAAATGCACGCTGGCGCCGACTTCGACCCGCCCGATGGCGGTCAGCGTCATGTTCAGCACGCCGCCGCCCGGAATGACAATGGCGCGGTTCGACAGGGTTTGCGGCGCCACCGGCACCAGCACCATGGCGTCCAGGCCGGGATGCAGGATGGGGCCGTTGGCCGACAGCGCATAGGCCGTAGAGCCCGTGGGCGTGGCGATGATCAGGCCGTCGGCCCGCTGGGCATACATGAAGGCGCCGTCGAGCTCGACCCGCACTTCGATCATGCCGCCGCGCCCGGCGCGGTTCAGCACCACGTCGTTCAGCGCGGGGGCGGTATACATGAGCTGGTCGCCGCGCCAGACGCTGCCCACCAGCAGCATGCGTTCTTCGGCCTGGTAATTGCCTTCGATGACCCGCGCCAGCGCGTTATGCGCCTCTTGCAGCGGCACGTCGGTAATGAAACCCAGCCGGCCGTGGTTGATGCCCACCAGCGGCACGCCATAGGGCGCCAGCGTGCGGGCCGCGCCCAGCACCGTGCCATCGCCGCCCATGACCACCGCCAGCGACGCGGTTTCGCCGATTTCTTTCAGGGTGGCCACGGGGTATTCGTGCACGCCGGTGTTGCTGGCGGTATCGGACTCGACCAGCACGCGGCGCCCGGCTTGTTGCAGCATGTGCGCCAGCGCGCGCAGCGGCGCGTCCAGGCCGGTGTCCTGGTGCCTGCCTATCAGGGCGACAGTGGGAAAGTGCATGGCAAAAGAGATCGATCATCTCGGGGAGCGGCAGATTCGGCGATTATATGGGGCCGCATGTTCCGCCGCTGGACAAAAATCGCCCATTTCCAAAAGTTTCCCTACAATAGCCCATATGGATGATCGTGCACGCGCATTGCTGAAAGCGTTGATTGAACGCCACATCGCCGACGGACAACCGGTCGGTTCGCGCACGCTTTCCAAGGTTTTCGACCTGTCTCCGGCCACCATCCGCAATGTCATGGCCGACCTCGAAGATCTCGGCCTGATCCACAGCCCGCATACCTCGGCCGGGCGGGTGCCCACGCCGCGCGGCTACCGCATGTTCGTCGACTCGCTGCTGGCGGTGCAGCCTTTCGAATTCCAGCCCCAGCAGTTCAGCGAGGCCGCGCTTACCGCCACCGAGCCCTCGCGCGCGGTCAACGCGGCCGCGGCCCTGCTGTCGAACCTGACGCAGTTCGCGGGCGTGGTGCTTACGCCCAAGCGGGCCCAGGTGTTCCGCCAGATCGAATTCATCCGGCTGTCCGGCAAGCGCGTGCTGCTCATCATCGTCACGCCCGACGGCGACGTGCAGAACCGTATCCTGTCGGTGCAGCGCGACTACACCGAAACCGAGCTCATCGAGGCCGGCAATTTCTTCAATGTGCACTTCGCCGGCAAGTCGTTCGATGCCGTGCGCCGCACCCTGACCACCGAGCTGGCGCAATTGCGCGAAGACATCTCGCGCCTGATGCAGGCCGCGGTCGAGGCGGGCGCCGAGGCCGCCGAAGATGGCGACGACATGATCATCTCGGGCGAACGCAAACTGCTCGACGTGACCGACATCGCGTCCGACATGGACCGCCTGCGCAAGATGTTCGCGCTGTTCGAGCAGAAAACCGACCTGCTTCAGCTGCTGGACACCTCCAGCCGCGCCCAGGGCGTGCAAATCTATATCGGCGGCGAATCGCAGCTTTTGCCCATGGAAGAAGTCTCGGTCATCACGGCGCCGTACGGGGCCGACGGCCGGGTGATCGGCACGCTGGGGGTCATCGGCCCCACCCGCATGGCGTACGAACGCGTCATTCCCATCGTCGACATCACCGCGCGCCTGCTGTCCAACGCATTCAGCCACAACCAATAAATCTGTAGCGGGCCGGCCTTCCGAAAAAGGCGCCCAGAGGGGTGTTTCGTGTTTCTTCGCCTGTTCAAGTATTTGTGGCCCGAGCGCTACCTGCCCGAACCCAGCCAGGCGGACCCCTTCGACGAGAACCCGGCCCCGCGCCCGCCCGGCCCCGTCGGCGTGCTGCTGGTCAACCTGGGCACGCCCGATACCGCCACGCCGCGCGACATCCGCGGCTATCTGGCCGCCTTCCTGTCCGATCCGCGCGTCATCGAGATCCCGCGCTACCTGTGGCTGCCTATCCTGCACGGCATGGTGCTGGTGCGCCGGCCGGCCCGCCTGCAGCCGCGCTACGCCGGCATCTGGATGGAAGACGGCTCGCCGCTGCTGGTGTACAGCCGCCGGCAGGCCGAAGGCGTGCAGCGCGTGCTGAGCCAGCGTGGCCACGATGCCGTGCGGGTCGAGCTGGCCATGCGCTACGGCGAGCCCTCTATCCCCCAGGCAATTGCCCGGCTGCGCCAGCAGGGTTGCCAGCACATTCTTACCGTGCCGCTGTATCCGCAATACGCGGCCAGCACCACCGCCACCGTGGTCGACGCGGTGGCGGCCCACGTCGGCCGGCTGCGCGACCAGCCCGAATTGCGCTTCATCAAGCGTTTTCACGAAGACCCGGGCTATATCGATGCGCTGGCGGGCCGCATCGCTGATTACTGGCAGGCCCACGGCCGGCCGCAGAAGCTGGTCATGAGCTTTCACGGCCTGCCGCGCTACTCCATCGAGCTGGGCGATCCGTACTATCGCGACTGCCTCGATACCGCGCGGCTGCTGCGCGAACGCCTGGGGCTGGCGCCCGAACAGATCGAAGTCACCTTCCAGAGCCGCTTCGGCGCCGCGCGCTGGCTCGAGCCCTACACCGAGCCCACGCTCAAGGCCCTGGCGGCGCAAGGTGTTACCGAGATCGACGTGGTGTGTCCCGGTTTCGTGGCCGATTGCCTCGAAACGCTGGAAGAAATCAGCCAGGAATGCCGCGATGCCTTCCTGGCCGCCGGGGGGCGGCAGTTCCGCTACATTCCCGCCCTGAATGACGATGCGGCCTGGATCGAGGCCCTGGCCGGGCTGGTCGACAATCACTTACAAGGCTGGCCCACGCGCGGCGCCCCAGGCCGTACACTGGAAACAAGCGCATCCGCGCCGGCGCAGCCCGGCGGGCAGGCTGGCCGCGACCGATCGACCTTTGCAGGAGACCGCACATGAACGCTACCGTGAGACCCGGCGTGGGCACGTCCTCGGAACCCGGGCATACCGACCTGAAAGAAGATCCCGTCGAACGCGAGCTCGATGAGGCCCTGGAAGACACCTTCCCGGCCAGCGACCCGATCGCCGTCACGCCCGACGAGGCGCCGCAGCGCGAGCCCGATGCCGCCGTCGACGAGGCGCTCGAAGACACCTTCCCGGCCAGCGATCCGCCGGCACCGGTACAGCCCGACAAGGGCTAGGGCAGGGCCCGGGACTCCGCCGGCACGCTTGCGGGCCCTGGCCGGCCCGCGCCTCTTGAAATCACCGGATCGGCCCCCATTATCGGGGCCGACGCTATTGTTTTTTGGAGGAAATCCCCATGACGGCATCCCAAGAGCCTGTCGATCAAGTTCCCGAGTCCGGCGAGCCGGCCATGCCCGCCACCGTTGAAGCGCTGCAGGCCGAAGTGGCCGCGCTGCGGGCCGAACTCGAGGCTGCCCAGGCCACCGTCACCGGCCAGCAAGACCAGCTGCTGCGCACCCGGGCCGATGCCGAAAACGTGCGCCGCCGCGCCCAGGAAGACGTATCCAAGGCCCGCAAGTTCGGCATCGAGTCGTTCGCCGAAAGCCTGGTGCCCGTCAAAGACAGCCTGGAAGCCGCCCTGGCGCAGCCCGACCAGACCGTGCAGGCCATGCGCGAGGGCGTCGAGGTCACCCTGAAGCAGCTGGTGGGCGCCTTCGAACGCAATCTGCTCAAAGAAGTCGCGCCGGCGCCGGGCGACAAATTCGATCCCCACCTGCACCAGGCGATCTCGTCGGTACCTTCCGACCTGCCCGCCAACACGGTGGCGCAGTTGCTGCAAAAGGGCTATGTCATCGCCGACCGCGTCCTGCGGCCCGCCCTGGTCATGGTGTCCGCCGGACAGGGCTGATCGCCATGTCCAGCCCTGCTTCCTTCGACCCGGCGCAGGTTTTCCAGGTCTTCGGCATGCGGCCCGTGGCCACGGCCGATTTCGACCAGGCCGTGGTCCACGCCCCGGGCGACGACCTGCGCTGCGTGTTCCTGTGGGGGCAGGATTGTTACAATTGTAATTTGTTCAAGCAGGCGGCCCTGCTGCACCGGCAGGCCCTGCTGGCGCTGGGCCTGACCTGGTTCCAGGCCGACGTCTATGCCGACGAAGCGCTGGGACGGCGGTTTTCGCTGCACGGCGTGCCCACTTTCGTGCTGTTCCGGGGCGGCAGGCGCCTGGGGCGCATCACCGGATGGCCGGGGCTGCCGCGTTTTACCGAGGCCATCGAGCGGCTCTTGAAAAACCCCGCCGGCAACCCCAGTTAGGCTAAGACTCACTTTTATCCCTGTATTCACGGATCTACATCAAGGTATTCCACCATGAGCAAAATCATCGGCATCGACTTGGGCACGACCAACAGCTGCGTGGCTGTCATGGACGGCGGCCAGGTCAAGATCATCGAAAACGCCGAAGGCGCCCGTACCACGCCCTCCATCGTCGCCTACATGGACGATGGCGAAACCCTGGTGGGCGCGCCGGCCAAGCGCCAGGCGGTCACCAACCCCAAGAACACCCTGTACGCGGTCAAGCGCCTGATCGGCCGCAAGTTCGACGAAAAAGCCGTGCAGAAAGACATCGACCTGATGCCCTACAGCATCGTCAAGGCCGATAACGGCGACGCCTGGGTCGAAGTGCGCGGCAAGAAGGTCGCGCCTCCGCAGGTGTCGGCCGACGTGCTGCGCAAAATGAAGAAAACCGCCGAAGACTATCTGGGCGAAGAAGTCACCGAAGCCGTGATCACGGTGCCGGCGTACTTCAACGACAGCCAGCGCCAGGCCACCAAAGACGCCGGCCGCATCGCCGGCCTGGAAGTCAAGCGTATCATCAACGAGCCCACCGCGGCCGCGTTGGCGTTCGGCCTGGACAAGTCCGAAAAGGGCGACCGCAAGATCGCCGTCTATGACCTGGGCGGCGGCACGTTCGACGTGTCCATCATCGAAATCGCCGACGTCGATGGCGAGAAGCAATTCGAAGTGCTGTCCACCAACGGCGACACGTTCCTGGGCGGCGAAGACTTCGACCAGCGCATCATCGATTACATCATCGGCGAATTCAAGAAAGAGCAGGGCGTCGACCTGGCCAAAGACGTGCTGGCCCTGCAGCGCCTGAAAGAGGCCGCCGAGAAGGCCAAGATCGAACTCTCGTCCAGCCAGCAGACCGAAATCAACCTGCCGTACATCACGGCCGATGCGTCCGGTCCGAAGCACCTCAACCTGAAGATCACGCGCGCCAAGCTGGAAGCGCTGGTCGAAGAACTGATCGACCGCACCATCGAACCCTGCCGCGTCGCCATCAAGGATGCCGGCGTGAAGGTTTCCGAAATCGACGACGTGATCCTGGTCGGCGGCATGACCCGCATGCCCAAGGTCCAAGAGAAGGTCAAGGAATTCTTCGGCAAGGATCCGCGCAAGGACGTCAACCCCGACGAAGCCGTGGCCGCGGGCGCCGCCATTCAAGGTTCGGTACTGTCGGGCGACCGCAAAGACGTGCTGCTGCTCGACGTTACGCCGCTGTCGCTGGGTATCGAAACCCTGGGCGGCGTCATGACCAAGATGATCCAGAAGAACACCACGATCCCGACGCGTTTCTCGCAGACGTTCTCCACCGCCGACGACAACCAGCCGGCCGTGACGATCAAGGTGTTCCAGGGCGAGCGCGAAATCGCCGCGGGCAACAAGAGCCTGGGCGAATTCAACCTCGAAGGCATTCCGCCCGCGCCGCGCGGCCTGCCGCAGATCGAAGTCACGTTCGACATCGACGCCAACGGTATCCTGCACGTGTCCGCCAAAGACAAGGGCACGGGCAAGGAAAACAAGATCACCATCAAGGCCAACTCGGGCTTGTCGGAAGACGAGATCCAGCGCATGGTCAAGGATGCCGAGGCCAACGCCGAGGAAGATCACCGTGTCGCCGAGCTGGCCCAGGCCCGCAACCAGGCCGACGCGCTGGTGCACGCCACCCGCAAGTCGCTGACCGAGTATGGCGAGAAGCTCGAGGCCGCCGACAAGGAAGCCATCGAGAACGCCATCAAGGAACTGGAAGAGGTCCTGAAAGACGGCGACAAGGCCGCCATCGACGCCAAGGTCGAAGCCCTGTCCACGGCCTCGCAGAAACTGGGCGAGAAAATGTACGCCGACATGCAGGCGACGCAGGCAGCCCAGCAGCAAGCGGCCGACGACGCCAAACCGGTGGACGAGAACGTGGTCGACGCCGACTTCAAGGAAGTCAAGCGCGATCAGTAATGGCCGTCCCTGACGCCTGAATGCGCCCGGTAGCCGGAATATCCGGCTACCGGGCGGGTTCGTTCAGCAGCTACAAGTTTATGGGCTCTTTCCCGGGCCCCTCCCCAATATGGCAAAACGCGATTACTACGAAGTCCTGGGCGTGGCAAAAAATGCCTCGGACGATGAACTGAAAAAGGCCTACCGCAAGCTGGCCATGAAATACCATCCGGACCGCAACCCGGACAGCAAAGACGCTGAAGAAAAGTTCAAGGAAATCAAGGAAGCCTACGAGGTCCTGGGCGACGACCAAAAGCGTGCCGCCTACGACCGCTATGGCCATGCGGGGGTCGACCCCAACGCGGCCGGCATGGGTGGCGCGGGTATGGGCGGCGGTTTTGCCGACGCCTTCGGCGACATCTTCGGCGAAATCTTCGGCGGCGCGGGCGGGCGGCGCGGCGGCGGTGCCCAGGTATATCGCGGCGCCGACCTGAAATACGCGCTGGAAATCACCCTGGAACAGGCCGCGCACGGTTTCGACACCGAAATCCGCGTGCCCAGCTGGGAACACTGCGACACCTGCCATGGCAGCGGCGCCAAGCCCGGCACGTCGCCCAAGACCTGCCGCACCTGCGGCGGTTCGGGCGCGGTGCGCATGCAGCAGGGCTTTTTCAGCGTGCAGCAAACCTGCCCCACCTGCCACGGCACGGGCAAGGAAATCACCGACCCGTGCCCGTCCTGCGACGGCGTGGGACGCATCCGCCGCAACAAGACCCTGCAGGTGAAAATCCCGGCCGGCATCGACGACGGCATGCGCATCCGCTCCAGCGGCAACGGCGAGCCCGGCATCAACGGCGGCCCGTCGGGCGACCTGTACGTCGAAATCCACATCAAGCAGCACAAGATCTTCCAGCGCGATGGCGACGACCTGCACTGCGAACTGACCATCCCCTTCACCACGGCGGCATTGGGCGGCGAACTGCAGGTGCCCACGCTGGGCGGCAAGGCCGAGATCTCCATTCCCGAAGGCACGCAATCGGGCAAGACCTTCCGCCTGCGCGGCAAGGGCATACGCGGCGTGCGCGCCAGCTATCCGGGCGACCTGTACTGCCACGTGGCGGTCGAAACCCCGGTGCGGCTCAGCGACGAACAGAAAGCCATCCTGCGCCAGTTCGAGACCTCGCTCAGCGACGGCGGCGAACGCCATTCGCCCCAAAGCAAGTCCTGGACCGACCGCGTGAAGGAATTCTTCAGCTGAGCCGCCAGAGCAGGTGTCTGACTCCCGCAGGGTGTCAGACACCGGATCATCTAGGCACATCGGTATCTGACACCCTGCGGGAGTCAGCTACCTGAAACAAAACCCCCTGCCGCAATCACGGCAGGGGGTTTTGTTTTGCCTGGCGTGCCGGCCCACGGGGCCGGCTTGCCCGAGCGATCAGTTGGCGACGGGCGGATATTCCAGTTCGCCAAACGTATATTGGCCATTGGCCTTGGCTTCGGCCAGCTCGGCCTGGACCTGGGCGCGCGTCTTGCCGGCGGCGCTGGATGCCTGGACAGGCGGGTAGTCCAGTTCGCCGAAGGTCACCAGGCCGGCAGCCTTGGCCTGGGCCAGTTCGTCCTGCACTTGGGCGCGGGTGGGGGCGTTGGCGTCGACCTGGCCGTACACGCCCTGGAACGGGACGTTGTTGGGTTCGATATTGGGCGAGGCGGCATACGCGCCGGCGCTCAGCAGGCCCATCGAGACAAAGAGTGCGGTAGCTAGGGATTTCATAGTAAGACCTCCATACGTCTTGTTGATCTGGGACTGAATCCGGCGGCCTTTCCGTCGTGGTTCGCGTTGTTTCCCGATGAGTGAATTCTGCGCGCATCCGACCCTGGGATAAACCCTGATTTTTTGAAAATATCTTTCCATTTTTCGGTGTAATAACCGAAATTTCCTTGATTGTTATGGTTTTTTGGGCAGACGAAGGCTTGGTAGCGCTGCCCTTGCGTGGTGGCCGTGCAAAAAAAAACCGGCCCCATCGAGGGGCCGGCGCCGGATAGCGGGAAGTTGCGGGGGGTCAGCGCGCGGGCTGTTCCGCCGGGAAATCGCCCGCCACCGCGGTACTGAAATCCGCGGGCCGCAGATGCTTGCGCAGGGCGGCATTCACGGTATCGGCCGTCAGCGCGGAGATCTGCCGGTCCATCTCGGCCGACCACTCGAAGGTGCGGCCGCGCTTCAGGTAGCTGACCCAGGTGGACGCCAGCACGCTGTCCTGGGCCCGCGCCAGCTTGCGGTAATTAAGCAGGGCCGCGATGCCGTCCTTGATTTCTTCGTCGGTGTAGCCGTCTTTCAGTACCCGTGCCAATTCTTCGCCGATGGCTTTTTCGAGCCGCTCGCGGTTTTGCGGCGCGTAGATGGCGTAGATGGTCCAGTTGGCGGTGGGTTCGAACGACGATACCGACAGGTTGCTGCGCACGTTGTACGACAGCCCGTCGGTTTCGCGCACGCGCTGCCACAGCCGCGAGGTCTCGGACGTGCCCAGCAGGAAGTTGGCCAGGTACAGCGCGGGGAAATCCGCGTCGGTGTCCTGCAGCTGCAGCGGCATGCGCGAGATATAGAACGCATTGGCCTTGTCCGGGGTCTGGATGGTGAAGCGCTGCGCCTTCAGCGAGCGGTACGGATCGGCCAGGCGCGTGTAGGCGGGCGCCTGCCGCCAGCCCTGCAGGCCGGCGGTCAGGGCTTGTTTCACCGCGTCGGCGTCGAAGTCGCCCACCGCCGAGAACTTGATGTGGCCGGCGCCGTAGAAACGGTCGTGGAAGGCCACCAGCGCCGACCGGTCGAGCTTGCCGGTGTCGGCCAGCGATTCTTCGAACGTGGGCACGTAGCGCACGTCGTCGGCCGGCCAGGGGTTGTCGTGGCGCGCCAAGGCGCGCGAGGCCAGCGCGGTGGGTTCGGTCATGGCGCTGCGGATCGAGGTGAGCGCCTGGCGCTGGTATTCCTCGACCTGCGCCGCGGGGAAGTCGGCGTTGCGCACCACATCGAGCACCAGCGCGATCAGTTCGGGCAGGTGTTCGGCCGCGGTCGACATCGACACCGTGAGGTCGGTGCCCGAGCCCTGGAATTCGACCTGGGCCTGCAGGGCATCGTAGCGGTCCTGGATGTCCTGGCGCGACAGCTTGTCGGTGCCGCGCTCGAGCAGGTCGGCCACGGCGGCGGCGTTGATGCGCTGTCCGCGCAGGCTGTCGGCGTCGCCGAATTGCACCAGCAGTTCGGCCTGCACGCGGGCGCCGCGCGTGGCCTTGGGCAACAGGGCCAATTGCACCGTGCCGTTGGGCAGTTCGAGCTTGCTGAGCTGGGTCAGTTTGTCGATATTTTCAGGCGTGGGATCGAAGGCCTCGGCCTGCTTGAAATCGGGATCGCCCTGGTAGTCTTTCAGCAGGCTGGCCAGGTCGGGACGCTGCGCCAGGGGGGCGCGCTGCGGCTTTTCGGTGGGGATGTAGCGGCCTTCGGTGCGGTTGCTGGCCACCAGATAGGTGGTGGCCATGCGCTGCACGTCTTCGAGCTTGGCCTCGCGCACCCGGTCGCGTTGCAGGAAGAACAGCCGCCAGTCGCCGCCTGCGATGGCCTCGGACAGCGCCACGCCGATTTTTTCGGGATCGGCATAGATCTGCTGCCAGGCGGTCAGCCACTTGCTGCGCGCGCGTTCGAGTTCGGCCGGGGTAAAGGGATGGTCGGACAGGGATTCCAGGGTCGAGGTCAGGGTGTGCAGGGCCTTGTCCTGGTCCATGCCGGGTTGCAGCTGCGCGCCGAACATGGCCACGCCGGGGTCGAGCTGATCCATGGTGAAACCGAACACGTCGGCGGCCAGCTTGGTGGGCACCAGGGCATGGTACAGGCGGCCTGAGGGCGTGTCGGCCAGGATGGTGGTGGCCAGGTCGAAGGGCACGTAGTCGGGGCTGCCGGCGGGGGGGATGTGATACATGGCGGCCACCAGCGGCGTGCCGCCCGCCCGGCGCAGGGTGATGGCGCGTTCGCCGTCTTGCACCGGCTCGACCGTGTATTCGGGCGGCAGCGCGCGCTGCGGCCGGGGCAGCTTGCCCAGGGTGGCCTGGATGGCGGCCAGCGTGGCCTGCGGATCGAATTTGCCGGCCACGATCAGCACGGCGTTATCGGGCTGGTAATACTGGTGGTAGAAGGCGCGCAATTGCTCGACATCGACGTTTTCGACATCGCTGCGCGCGCCGATGGTGCTTTTGCCGTAGTTGTGCCATTGGTAGGCGGTGGCCTGCATTTTCTGCATCAGCACGCGGAAAGGGTTGTTTTCACCGCTTTCCATTTCGTTGCGCACCACGGTCATTTCGGAGTCGAGGTCTTCCTTGGCGATCAGCGAATTCACCATGGCGTCGGCCTGCCAGCCCAGATACCACTTCAGGGTGTCGGGGTCGGCCGCGAAGCTGGCGAAATAATTGGTGCGGTCGGCCGAGGTCGAGCCGTTGGCCTGCAGGCCGCGCCGCGAAAATTCGCCCAGCGCGTTGCGGGTGGTGGGCGTGCCTTTGAACAGCATGTGCTCCAGCAGGTGCGCCATGCCGGTCTGGCCGTAGTTTTCCTGGCGCGATCCCACCAGGTACGTCATGTTGACCGTGGTGGTGGGCTTGGATGCATCGGGAGCCAGCAGTACGCGCAGTCCGTTGGCCAGCCGGTATTCGGTGATGCCCTCGACCGACGCGACCTCGGTAAAGCCGGCGGGCGCGGGGGCCGCGCCCGCCTGGAAGGCCAGGAAAGACGTGATGAGCAGGGCGTTCAGGCGGGCCGTGAGGCCCGAAAGCGAAAAACGCATGGCAAGGTGTCCAGGTAACGGGCGAATGTCGTTGGAGTGTATACGCCCCGGAAGGTTCCGATTTGAAGCGCTTCCCCGGGCGGGTGTAAGCTGTTGAAAACAGAGCTGTTTCAGACGGGGCGCGCGAGGGCCCGCAGCGGCTTCCCGTCTTGCTCCCGCTGGCGCGTGCCGCGGGCGTGCCGTTCGCGCGTTATCGCCGGCATCGCGCCGGCCCAACCCGACCGGAGGAACCTCGGCCATGCTGACCGACCTCGTCACGCGCGCGCTGTCCGAACTGACGGGCGCGCCGCTTAGCCACGATCGCATCAAAGGGCGATTCCGCTATGCCTATGCCAGCGACGACGGGCAGTTCGTGGCGATCCTGTGCCACGACCTGACGACCTACATCGTGGATGTGCCGGCGCGGCGCTATTTCGCCGAATGGGGCGGCTTGCCCCGCGGCTTCGCCGGCCATGTCCTGGAAATGGAAGGCACCGCTCCGCAGCACCGCCAGCACCCGGCCGCCAATGAGTTGTTCGACCTGGACATGGACGGCGACGATATCCCGTGGCACCGCTGTCCCGGCCCGCAGGCGCGTTTCGGTTGAAGCGCGGCCTGGCTCAGGGCGGCTCCAGGTGTCAGGCTCCGTAGGTGCCTGACACCGCTGTGTGCGGAAAATCTCGGTCAAGCTTCGGTGTCTGACACCCTCGCGGGAGTCAGACACCTGGCGCACCCCCGGCGCCGCGCCGCACTACAATGCGCGCCATGGATATCCGTCCCGTTTCCGCGCCGGTGGCCGCGCCCGCCGGCAGCACCCTGGTCGACTGTACGCCCGCGCGTCATGCCGAGACCATATTGGCCATTTTCAATGACGCCATCCTGCATTCCACGGCGCTGTACGAATACCAGCCGCGCACGGCGGCGTCGATGCAGGCGTGGTTCCAGGCCAAGCAAGCGGGCGGCTTCCCGGTAGTGGGCCTGGAAAACGGCGCCGGCGAGCTGATGGGCTTTGCCAGCTACGGCACGTTCCGCGCCTACCCCGCCAACAAGTACACGGTGGAACATTCGGTGTACATCGACGGCCGCTGGCGCGGGCACGGCCTGGGCGAGGCGCTGATGCGCGTCATCATCGAGCGCGCGCGGCAGCGCCAGATGCACGTACTGGTGGGCGGCATCGATGCCGCCAACGCGGCCAGCATCCGCCTGCACGAAAAACTGGGCTTCACGCACGCCGGCACGATCCGGCAGGCGGGCTTCAAGTTCGGCCGCTGGCTGGACCTGGCGTTCTACCAGTTGACGCTGGACACGCCGGCCGCGCCCACCGAAGACTGAAGGCCGCGCGCCGGGCGGTGGCGGCAGGCGCTTACTTCGAAAGCAGCCGCATGGCCTGTTCCAGGCCCGCCACGGTAACGGGATACATGCGCTGCTGCATGATGTCGCGCAGCAGGGCGATCGATTGCCGGTACTGCCATGACGCGGTGGGCTCGGGATTCAGCCATACCGCCTTGGGCCAGGCATCGAGCAGCCGGCGCAGCCACACCGCGCCGGGTTCTTTGTTGTAGTGCTCGACCGAACCGCCCGGCTGCAGGATTTCGTACGGGCTCATGGTGGCATCGCCCACGATGATCAGCCGCCAGTCGGGGTTGTACTTGCGCAGCACGTCCCAGGTGTCGAAACGTTCGTTCTGGCGCCGGCTATTGCTTTGCCACAGGCTTTCATACGGGCAGTTGTGGAAGTAATAGACGTCGAGGTTGCGGAATTCGCTGCGCGCCGCCGAGAACAGTTCCTCGACCCGCGCGATGTGGTCGTCCATGCTGCCGCCCACGTCGAGCAGCATCAATACCTTGACCGTGTTGTGGCGTTCGGGCACCAGGCGCAGGTCCAGGTGGCCGGCATTGCGCGCCGTGCTGGCGATGGTGTCGTCCAGGTCGAGTTCCAGGTCGGCGCCCTCGCGCGCGAAACGGCGCAGGCGCCGCAGCGCCACCTTGAAATTGCGGATGCCCAGTTCCAGGCCGTCGTCGTAGTCGCGGAACTGGCGCATGTCCCACACCTTGACCGCGCTGCGGTTGCCCGCCGAATCGCCGCCCACGCGGATGCCTTCGGGATGGTAGCCGCTGTTGCCGAACGGCGAGGTGCCCCCGGTGCCGATCCATTTGCTGCCGCCGGCGTGGCGTTCTTTTTGTTCTTCGAGCCGCTGCTTGAACAGCTCCATCAGTTTGTCCCAGCCGTGCCGCTCGATGGCGGCCTTTTCTTCGGGGGTCAGGCTTTTTTCGAATTGCTTGATCAGCCAGTCGATGGGAATTTCTTTGTCGGCCGGCAGCGCGGCTTCGATGCCCCGGTAGTAGGCGCCGAAGGCCGCGTCGTAGCGGTCGTACAGGGATTCGTCTTTCACCAGCGCGGCGCGCGCCAGATAGTAAAAACCGTCAAGCGTGGGCGCCATGACATCGCTGCGCAAGGCATCGAGCAGGGTCAGGTATTCCTGCACCGAAACCGGCAGCTTGTGGGCGCGCAGGTGGTAGAAGAAGTCGATCAGCATGGCGGCTGTACGGAAGAATCAGCGCCGCGCGTTGCCGCGCGTCATGGCGGCCAGTCGTTCGAGCAACTGCATGTCTTGTTCGTTCTTGAGCAGGGCGCCGGCCATCATGGGCACCGAGGTCGCCGCGTGCGCGTCGATCTGGGCCGCCGTGGCGTCCTCGGCCAGCAGCAGGCGCAGCCAGTCGAGCAGTTCGGATGTGGACGGTTTTTTCTTCAGGCCGGGCGCTTCGCGCAACGCGAAGAAGGTATCCAGCGCGGCGCGCAGCACGTCTTGCTTCAGGTGCGGGAAGTGCACACCCACGATGTCGCGCATGGTGTCGCGGTCGGGGAAGCGGATGTAATGGAAGAAGCAGCGCCGCAGGAAGGCATCGGGCAAGTCTTTTTCGTTGTTCGACGTGATGATCACCAGCGGCCGGTGGCGCGCCGCGATGGTCTGGCGCGTTTCGTACACATGGAATTCCATGCGGTCGAGTTCGCGCAGCAAGTCGTTGGGGAATTCGATGTCGGCCTTGTCGATTTCGTCGATCAGCAATACCACCGGCTCGGGCGCATCGAAGGCCTGCCACAGCGTGCCCTGCACGATGTAGTTGCGGATGTCGCGGACTTTTTCGTCGCCCAGCTGCGAGTCGCGCAGGCGCGAAACCGCATCGTATTCATATAGCCCCTGATGCGCCTTGGTGGTCGACTTGATATGCCATTGCAGCAGCGGCCGGCCCAGCGCCTGCGCGACCTCTTCGGCCAGCATGGTCTTGCCGGTGCCGGGTTCGCCCTTGATCAGCAAGGGGCGCTGCAAGGTCAGTGCGGCATTGACGGCCAGTTTGAGATCGTCGGTGGCGACGTAGCGTTCGGTTCCTTCGAAGCGGGGTGCGGCAGAGCTGTGATTAGCGGACATGGGCAGTAGCGAAAGAAGTGGGCGCGGGCACGCCATGCGCGGATTGGCATGGCTAGGCAACAATTATCGTACAATCGCAGAGTTTTGTAGCTGGGCATAGACCCGGCGTTCATCCTTAGCCCAGTTTTCAGCCTTACCAAGAGCCATTCCAATGAAGTTGAGAACCTCCCTGTCCGCGCTGGCCATGGTGGCGTCCTGTTCGGTCGCCGGTCAGGCGGCCGCGGCCGATGCAGCGCCGGTCGGCAATGCCCAGAACGCCCGCGACAAAATCTCCATGTGCATCGGTTGCCATGGCATCAAAGGCTACAAAGCCAGTTTCCCTGAGCTGTACCACGTTCCGATGATTGCCGGGCAGAATGCCAAGTACATCGAAGCGGCCCTCAACGAGTACAAGAAAGGCGCGCGTAGCCATCCCACCATGGATGCCATCGCCGGCAGCCTCAGCGACCAGGACATCGCCGACGTCGCCGCCTACTACTCCAATCTCAAGTGATGCGAGGGCCCATCATGAAACGCTATATGCTGACCCTCGCGGGCGCCATCCTGGCTGCGGCCGGCTGCGCCGCGCAGGCGCAAGACCTGGCCGCCGGCAAGGCGGTCTTCGACAAATTCAACTGCGCGTCGTGCCATGGCGCCGATGCCAAGACGCCGGTCGATCCGTCCTATCCGATTCTGGCCGGCCAGCATGCCGACTACCTCGAGCAGGCGCTGCGTTCGTACAAGCGCGGTGCCGCGGGCTCGCCGGCCACGGCCAACGTGCGCAAGAACCCCATCATGGGTGCGTTCGCCGCGCAACTGTCCGACCAGGACATCGAGCACGTGGCCGCCTGGCTGGCCGCGCAGCCCAGCGACCTGGGCGTACGCCAATAATCCCACGCCCGGTGTGAAAAAAAGCGCCCCGCGGGGCGCTTTTTTCTTGCCTGTGCAAACGCGCCGGCAGGGCGGCACGCCGCTAGCGCTCGGCGCGCTGGCGGATCAGTTCAATGTACGCGTCGCTGTCGAGCGGGGTGCCCAGCCGCTGGGCTTCCCATACCACCTGGCCCAGGCATTCCATGATTTCGTGGGCGGCCTGGTGGGCATCGCCGCGACCCACCAGTTTTTGGTAGGCCGCGCGGATGCCGCGCGGATGGTCGATGGACAGCTGTTCGGCGATCGCCAGATGCATCGACAGGTGCAGGAACGGGTTGGTGCGGCCTTGCTCGACGGGATACTCTGCCGTCATGGCCTCGGGATGTTCCAGGTCGGGGTGGTATTCGGGATGCTCGATGACCCAGTCCAGCGCCATGGATTCCAGGGGCGTCAGGACTTCGGCCGCGCGGTGCTTGCGCCAGGTTTCGATGAAGAATTCGCGGACTTGGTCGCGGGACGGGTTGAACATGGGGGCAACGGCTGCAAATAGGGGCGATCAGCCATCATTTTACGCCCCCGCGGCGGCCTTCCCGGACGCCTGGCCGGAATGCGAGCTAGAATTGGGGGTTGTCCGCCGCCCGGTCCGGTTGCTTCGGGGTTTCTTCCCCCGCGTCCGCGCCGTCGGCATGCGAGCGCAAAACCACCCGGAGCAACTGGAGCATTCATGTCCTACCAACATATCAAGGTTCCCGCAGGGGGCCAGAAAATCACGGTCAACCCCGATTTTTCGCTGAACGTGCCCGACCAGGCCATCGTTCCGTACATCGAAGGTGACGGTACCGGCGCCGACATCACGCCCGTCATGATCAAGGTCGTGGACGCTGCCGTGCAAAAGGCCTACGGCGGCAAGCGCAAGATCCACTGGATGGAAGTCTATGCCGGCGAGAAGGCCACCAAGGTGTACGGCCCCGACGTCTGGCTGCCCGACGAAACCCTCGAAGTCGTGAAAGACTACGTGGTGTCGATCAAGGGCCCCCTGACCACGCCGGTGGGCGGCGGCATCCGTTCGCTGAACGTGGCGCTGCGCCAGCAGCTCGACCTGTACGTCTGCCTGCGCCCGGTGCGCTACTTCAAGGGCGTGCCTTCGCCCGTGCGCGAGCCCGAAAAGACCGACATGGTCATTTTCCGCGAGAACTCCGAAGACATCTACGCCGGTATCGAATACCAGGCCGAGACCGAGCAGGCCAAGGAACTGATCCAGTACCTGCAGACCAAGCTCGGCGTGACGAAGATCCGTTTCCCGAACACCTCGTCCATCGGCATCAAGCCGGTGTCGCGCGAAGGCACCGAGCGTCTGGTGCGCAAGGCCATGCAGTACGCCATCGACAACGACCGCGCTTCGGTCACGCTGGTGCACAAGGGCAACATCATGAAGTTCACCGAAGGTGGCTTCCGTGACTGGGGCTACGAGCTGGCCCAGAAAGAATTCGGCGCCCAGCTGATCGACGGCGGCCCGTGGTGCAAGTTCAAGAATCCCAAGACCGGTCGCGAGATCATCGTCAAGGATTCCATCGCCGACGCCTTCCTGCAGCAGATCCTGCTGCGCCCGGCCGAATACGACGTCATCGCCACGCTGAACCTGAACGGCGACTACATCTCCGATGCCCTGGCCGCGCAAGTGGGCGGTATCGGCATCGCCCCGGGCGCCAACCTGTCCGACTCGGTGGCCATGTTCGAAGCCACCCACGGCACCGCGCCCAAGTATGCCGGCAAAGATTACGTCAACCCGGGTTCGGAAATCCTGTCGGCCGAAATGATGCTGCGTCACATGGGCTGGACCGAAGCCGCCGACCTCATCATTTCCAGCATGGAAAAATCCATCCTGTCCAAGCAGGTCACGTACGACTTCGCGCGCCTGCTCGAAGGCGCTACGCAGGTGTCGTGCTCGGGCTTCGGCCAGGTCATGATCGACCACATGTAATACGGCGGCGCGGCCCGTCCGCCTGTCATGCAAAGCCGCCCTTCGGGGCGGCTTTTTTTGCGTCCGTTGCGGCGCCGCCATGCAATGCATGGACAAACATTCACCGGATGTATTAAAAACAATACTGATGTTTGCGCTGCCAAATGGCCCGGATCGGCTGGAACCGGCTCGCGGGCTGCCCGTGCCGCAGGAGACAGCGCCGCCGGAATAGCAGCAGTCTGTTGTTCGTACGCCATAAACCCAGTGTTAATAAAAGTGTATTAAGTAACTTAATTTTTTGTTCGAAATTTTTCCTCCTAGGGAAATAAGGGTATTCATCAGGTCCACGGAAATCTTTTGATTCCTTGTGTAGTTCCTCGTTTTGGTGGAATCCCTGCCTTTCCCTAACGTATGGGTTCGGGACTGTCTCCGCGGGTGGAGACAGACAGCATTCACTCTTGATCGGGATGAGGAAATGAAACTAACAAAAACCTTGCTCGCCGGCGCAATTCTTGCTGGCATCGGCGGTACCGCCTACGCTGAAACCTCGGTGACCTTGTACGGCTTGATTGACGTTGGGATCACCTACCAGCGTGGCAAAGTCGGTACCAATGATGTGAATCGCGGGCAATATGGCGGCGATTACCAGTCCCGTATCGGCATGACCGACGGCATCCAGAGCGGCTCGCGCTGGGGTCTGCGCGGCACTGAAGACCTGGGCGATGGCCTGTCGGCGGTGTTCGTGCTGGAAAGCGGCTTCGGCGCCAGCAACGGCAACAGCAAGCAGGGCGACCGCCTGTTCGGCCGCCAAGCCACCATCGGCCTGCAAAGCGACACCCTGGGCCGCCTGGATCTCGGCCGTCAAACCAACATCGCGTCGAAGTACTTCTCCGATATCGATCCGTTCTCGCTCAGCTACCTGAACTCGACCATGGGTTCGTCGTTCAGCGCGGCCAACACGGTCCGCTACGACAACATGGTGATGTACCAGACCCCCAGCTGGAGCGGCTTCCAGGGCGGTGTGGGCTATTCGTTCTCGACCGACGACGTCGAAGGCCCGACCAACTTCAAGCGCAGCGAGAACAACCGTGCCGTGACGGCCGGTATCCGCTACGTGGGCGGCCCGCTGCAAGTGGCCTTCACGTATGACCAGCAGTTCCGCTATCCCAGCCAGCCGCAACCGCAGCAGTTCATTCTGGGCGCGGCCTATGACTTCGAAGTCGTGAAGGTGTCGCTGGCCTATGGCCGCACCAAAGACGGCGTGTTCGTCGGCCAAGACTTCGACCTGGGCGGCGGTGCTTTCAACACCAACACCCCGGCCAAGGGCCTGGGCAACACCAACGATCGCTTCACTTGGGACGGCTTGAAGGTCAATTCGTACCTGGTTGGCCTGAGCGCACCGATTGGCGGCGCCAGCAACGTGTTCGGTTCGTGGCAGCGTGCCGATCCGAACAAGGGTCTGGAAAAAATGGACATCTACAGCCTGGGTTACACCTACGACTTGTCCAAGCGCACCAACCTGTACGCGGTGGGTTCGTACGCCGACGGCTACGCCTTCGTCGACGGCAACAAGATGCTGACGGTCGGCGTCGGCCTGCGTCACCGCTTCTGATCAGGGTACGGGTTGCCCTTTTCCGAGCGGAGTCGGGGCGCCTTGTTCTTGGCCATCCACAGTGTGGGTGGCCTTTTTTATTCTGATGCGCCAGCCAGGCCGGCCGGGTTTGCGGCATTGAATGCACCAAAACGGTGCATTCAATCAGATGTTTTGGCGCCGGCTTAGGGCATTCCCCTAGTGTGACAATCCCGTTCCTGGTGCAGAATCCTGATCCATGCAGGTGAGGAGACAAACAGCCCTGCATGATGGGCGGCCGGCGGCACCGGTATAACAAACTGGCAGTACCCAATAAAAGCAAAATGCACAACGGCTGGCACCACTCGTGCCGGCCGTTGTCGCTTACAAGGCCCGCTTTTGTGCATACAGGCTTCTTTCAGCGGTGCGTAACCGGACACTGACCCGCATGCCGGATTCCCGCACCCCGATTTCCCCCGCTGCCCAACGTTACTGGCGGCGCAACCTGGTCCTGATCGCCATCCTGACGGCTTGCTGGGCCGCGCTGACCTTCCTGCCGGCATTTTTCGCCCGCGATCTACGCTTCGATTTCATCGGCTGGCCGTTTTCGTTCTGGATGGCGGCCTATGGCGCGCCCCTGTCGTATCTGGTGCTGATCGTCATCTACGCCTACCTGATGAACCGCGCCGATGCGCGGGCCCGTCGCGACGACGAGCGGGGCGGTTAATGCCGTTTACTGGCGATAACCCCCGCGAATTCGACATCCGGCTGCGCCGCATCTATGTGCTGTATACGGCCGGCTTTGCCTTGCTGATCGTGCTGTTGGCCCTGGCCGAGGTGGCGGGCATGGCGCGCAACTGGATCGGCTATGTGTTCCTGCTGGCCACGGTCAGCCTGTATGCGGGCATCGGCATCGTGTGCCGCACGTCCGACCAGGTCGAGTATTACGTGGCGGGACGGCGCGTGCCGGCGTTCTACAACGGCATGGCCACGGCCGCCGACTGGATGTCGGTGGCCTCGTTCATCGGCGTGGCCGGCACGCTGTACCTGACGGGCTATGGCGGGCTGGCCTACATCATGGGCTGGACCGGCGGCTACGTGCTGGTGGCGCTGCTGCTCGCGCCGTACTTGCGCAAGTTCGGCCAATACACCATTCCCGACTTCATGGGCGCGCGCTACGGCGGCAACCTGGCGCGGCTGGCGGGCGTGGCCTGCGCGGTGCTGTGCTCGTTCACCTATCTGGTGGCGCAGATCTACGGCGTGGGCATCATCACCACGCGCATGACCGGCATTTCGTTCGAGCTGGGCATTTTCGTGGCGCTGGGCGGCATGCTGGTGTGTTCGTTCCTGGGGGGCATGCGCGCCGTTACCTGGACCCAGGTCGGGCAGTACATCATTCTGGTGGTGGCTTATCTGGTGCCGGTGGTGTGGCTGTCGATGAAGCATACCGGCATGCCCCTGCCGCAATTGTCGGCCGGCACGGTGCTGCAGCAGGTGACCGAGCGCGAATCGCAACTGGGCAAGGACGTGGCCGAATTGCAGGTGCGGCAGCTGTGGAAGGCGCGCGCCGACCAGATGACCCAGCGGCTGCAGGCGCTGCCGCAATCGTGGACCCAGGAAAAAGACAAGCTGCGCAGCCAGCTGGCGCAGCTGACCGCCGCCGATGCGCCCATGGTCGAGATCCGTTCGCTGGAACGCGAGCTCGAGGCGTATCCCGCCAGCGTCGAGGCGGCGCGGGTGGCGTGGTCGCAGGCGCGGGCGGTATACGAGGCGCGCGGGTCGCCGCCGGTGCCGCACGCCGAGCCGTTTCCCGCCAAAGATCCGCAAGAACGGCGCGAAATGCGCGTCAATTTCCTGGCGCTGGTGCTGTGCCTGATGCTGGGCACGGCGGGCATGCCGCACATCTTGATGCGGTCATACACCACGCCCTCGGTGATCGAGGCGCGCCGCTCGGTGTGCTGGTCGCTGCTGTTCATCCTGCTGCTGTACTTCATGGCGCCGGCGCTGGCGCTGCTGGTCAAGTACGAGGTCTATACGCAGGTGGTGGGCAGCCAATTCGCTTCGCTGCCCAACTGGGTGCACGCCTGGAGCGCGGTCGATATCAATCTGCTGGACCTGCTGGACGTCAACCGAGACGGCACGGTACAGCTCGGCGAGATCGGCATGGGCGCGGACGTGGTGGTACTGGCCATGCCCGAGATCGGCGGCCTGCCGTACGTGGTGTCCGGCCTGGTGGCCGCGGGCGGGCTGGCGGCCGCGCTGTCCACCGCCGACGGGCTGCTGCTGACCTTGTCCAACTCGCTATCGCACGACATGTGGTACCGGCTGGTGTCGCCGCGCATGTCGGCCGCGCGCCGGGTAATGGTGTCGAAGATCCTGCTGCTGGCGGTGGCGTTCGGGGCGGCCTGGGTGGCGGCCCGCAAGCCGGCCGACATCCTGTTCATGGTGTCCGCGGCGTTTTCTTTCGCGGCCTCGTCGTTTTTTCCGGCGCTGGTCATGGGCATTTTCTGGCGCCGCGCCAATAAATGGGGCGCCACGCTGGGCATGCTGGCTGGCCTGGCGGTTACCTTCGGCTATATGGCGCACACCCATCCCTGGCTGCGCGAATGGGTGTTCGGCGTCGAGCGCGGCCAGCCGGTGGATTTGTGGTGGGGCATCCAGCCCATCGCGGCGGGCGTATTCGGCGCCCCGGTGGCGTTCTTGACGATCGTGGTCGTGTCGCTGCTGACGCCGCCGCCCGATCGCGCCACCGCGATGCTGGTGCAGTATCTGCGCGAGCCCGACGGCCCGCCGCCGCCGCTGCCGTGATCAGTGCCCGACCGATTTCGAAAAAACGTTCATCACCACCACGCCGGCGATGATCAAGGCGATGCCCAGGATGGCGGGGCCGTCGAGGTGCTGCTTGAAGAACAGCACGCCCACCAGCGAGATCAGCACGATGCCCACGCCCGACCAGATGGCGTAGGCAATGCCCACCGGAATGTCGCGCAGGGTCAGCGCCAGGAAATAGAACGCCACGGCGTAGCCGGCCACCGTGACCAGCGAGGGCAGCAGGCGGGTAAAGCCATCGGCGCTTTTCAGGGCGCTGGTGGCGATGATTTCCGCCACGATAGCCACGCCCAGGTAGACCCATTTCATGTGCGCCGCGCTCCGTCTTGGCGCAGCAGCACCAGCAGGGCGCCGGCCCCGCCTTCGCGCTCGGGCGCCTGCGAGAACGCCATGACCTGGGGCTTCTGCACCAGCCACGTACGAACCTTGTCTTTCAGCACCGGCTCCAGGCCCTGCGAGCCATAGCCCTTGCCGTGCACGATGCGCAGGCAGCGAATGCCGTGTTCCAGGCATTCGTCGACGAACGCCAGCACCGCGTGGCGCGCCTGTTCGACGCGCAGGCCGTGCAGGTCGAGTTCGGCGCCGGCCGGCCAGTGCCCGCGGCGCAGGTTGCGCGCCGTGTCGGGGGCCGCGTCGGCGCGCACATAGGCGGTGCCGCCTTCCGAGAGCAGGTGCGCCACTTCGCCGCCGTCGGATACGCCGGCGTCGGCGCGCGCGGGGGATTCGCCGACGGCGGCCGCGCGGCGCAGCGCGACCGCGGCGCTGGCCCGGGGCGGGGCAGGGGGCGGCGGCGCCCGGCGGCCGGAGGGTTTGAGCGGGGTCACGGCCTGGGTGGCGCGGCGAAACGCGTCGGGGTCGTCGGCGGCCGGCGCGGCGGCCCGGGCCGCTCGCGCGGCCTGCGCGGCCTGTTCGGCTTGTTCCCGGGCCTGGCGTACCGACTGGCGCAGCTGTTTCAGGTCGGCCAGGCCGCCTTTCTTACTGTGCATTCTCCAGCCACCGTTGCGCGTCCAGCGCCGCCATGCAGCCCGTGCCGGCGCTGGTGATGGCCTGGCGGTAGACGTGGTCTTGCACGTCGCCGGCGGCGAACACGCCGGGCACTGAGGTCATGGTGGCCAGGCCCGACAGGCCGCTTTTGGTGATGATGTAGCCGTCTTTCATGTCGAGCTGGCCCTCGAAGATGCCCGTGTTGGGCTGGTGGCCGATGGCGATGAACGCGCCGGTGGCGGCCAGGTCTTCGGTGGCGCCGGTTTCGGTGTGGCGCACGCGCACGCCCGTGACGCCGCTGTCGTCGCCCAGCACTTCGTCGAGCGTATGGAACAGTTTGAGTTCCATGTTGCCGTTGTTGACCTTGTCCATCAGTTTGTCGACCAGGATGGGCTCGGCGCGGAACTTGTCGCGGCGGTGGATCAGCGTGACCTTGCGGCAGATATTGGACAAATACAGGGCTTCTTCCACGGCGGTGTTGCCGCCGCCCACCACCACGACGTCCTGGTTCTTGTAGAAGAACCCGTCGCAGGTGGCGCAGCCGGATACGCCGCGGCCCATGAAGGCTTCTTCGGAAGGCAGGCCCAGGTACTTGGCCGAGGCGCCGGTGGCGATGATGAGCGAGTCGCAGGTGTAGATGTTGCCCGTGTCGCCGGTCAGGGTGTAGGGGCGGCGCGAGAGATCGACCTTGGCGATGTGGTCGAAGACGATGTCGGTGTTGAAGCGCTCGGCGTGCTGCTGGAAGCGCTGCATCAGGTCGGGGCCTTGCACACCGGCGGCGTCGGCGGGCCAATTATCGACGTCGGTGGTGGTCATCAGCTGGCCGCCTTGGGCCAAACCTGTAACAAGTACCGGGGCCAGATTGGCCCGCGCCGCATAGACGGCGGCCGTGTAGCCGGCCGGGCCGGAACCGAGTATCAAAACTTTAGCGTGTTTGGGCGTGGACATAGGTAAGTATCTTTAGAGGGATGCCCAATTATAATGAGCCGCATGCCGCGTATTTCAACTGCCTCTCCGCGCGCCTCGCGCAATACTCGAAACGGCCCTTCGCCCCTGCAGACCCGGATTTCCGCCCTGCTGCGCGAAGCGCGCTGGATTCTGTTCGCCGCCCTGGCCGCCTGGCTGACGCTGGTGCTGGCCACCTGGTCGCCCGCCGATCCCGGCTGGTCGCATTCCGTGCCGGGCGGGGTCATCCATAACCGGGGGGGCACCCTGGGCGCCTACCTGTCCGACATCCTGCTGTATTTGTTCGGCTATTCGGCGTGGTGGTGGGTCGTGCTGCTGCTGCACCGCGTGCGGGCCGGCTATCGCCGGCTGGCCAGCCATTTCCGCGCCGATCCCAAGCAGCCGGAAGTCCTGCCGCGCGTGCACTGGGAAGAGGGCATCGGTTTCTTCCTGGTGCTGGTGGGCTCGCTGGGCATCGAGGCGCTGCGCCTGTACAGCTGGGGCATGCACCTGCCCGGCGGCACCGACGGCGAAAGCGGCGCGGGCGGCGTCATCGGCCAGATGCTGGCCGGCGCGCTGGCCGAGGGCGTGGGCTTTACCGGCGGCACGCTGGCGCTGCTGGTGATGCTGGCGGTGGGCCTCAGCCTGTTTTTCTCGTTTTCGTGGCTGCTGGTGGCCGAACGGGTCGGCAACTGGCTCGAAACCCTGCTGCGGCGCGCGCGCGATTCGTACACCGCGCGCCAAGACCGCAAGGTCGGCCAGGTCGCCAAGGCGGTGCGCACCGAACAGGTCGAGGCCAAGCACGAAAAGCTTACCCACGAACAGCCGGTGCGCATCGAGCCCGCCATTACCGTGGTGCCGCGCTCGGACCGCGTCGAAAAAGAAAAACAGCAGACTCTATTCGCCCCGCCGGCCGGCGAAGGCGACCTGCCGGCCGTCAGCCTGCTCGACCCGCCCGCGCCCAACCAGGAAACCGTCTCGGCCGAGACCATCGAATTCACTTCGCGCCTCATCGAGAAGAAACTGGCCGATTTCGGCGTGAACGTCACCGTGGTGGCGGCCCAGGCGGGGCCCGTCATTACCCGCTATGAAATCGAGCCGGCCACCGGCGTGAAGGGCAGCCAGATCGTCAACCTGGCCAAAGACCTGGCTCGCGCGCTCAGCCTGGTCAGCATCCGGGTGGTGGAAACCATACCCGGCAAGAACCTCATGGGCCTCGAACTGCCCAACCCGCGCCGCCAGATGGTCAAGCTGTCCGAGATCCTGGGGTCGCAAACGTATCATGCCAGCCACTCCATCGTGACGATGGCGCTGGGCAAAGACATCGCCGGCAACCCAGTGGTGGCCGACCTGGCCAAGATGCCGCACCTGTTGGTGGCCGGCACCACCGGCTCGGGCAAGTCGGTGGGTATCAATGCAATGATCCTGTCGCTGCTCTACAAGGCCGGCGCCTCCGATACCCGGCTCATCCTCATCGATCCCAAGATGCTCGAAATGAGCGTCTACGAAGGCATCCCGCACTTGCTGGCGCCGGTGGTCACCGACATGCGCCACGCCGCCAACGCCCTGAACTGGTGCGTGGGCGAAATGGAAAAACGCTACCGCCTGATGAGCAAAATGGGCGTGCGCAACCTGGCGGGGTACAACACCAAGATCCGCGACGCCATCAAGCGCGAAGAACCCATTCCCAATCCGTTCTCGCTGACGCCCGACCAGCCCGAGCCCCTGGCGCCGCTGCCCACCATCGTGGTGGTCATCGACGAACTGGCCGACCTGATGATGGTGGTGGGCAAGAAGATCGAAGAGCTCATCGCGCGCCTGGCCCAGAAGGCGCGGGCCGCCGGCATCCATCTTATTCTGGCCACCCAGCGGCCCAGCGTCGACGTCATCACCGGCCTGATCAAGGCCAACATCCCCACGCGCATCGCGTTCCAGGTGTCGTCCAAGATCGACTCGCGCACCATTCTCGACCAGATGGGCGCCGAAACCCTGCTGGGGCAGGGCGACATGCTCTACATGCCGCCGGGCACCGGCCTGCCGGTGCGGGTGCACGGCGCCTTCGTCGGCGACGACGAAGTGCACCGCGTGGTCGAGCACCTGAAGGCGCAGGGCGAGCCCAACTATGTCGAAGGCCTGCTCGAAGGCGCGCTGGAAGGCGAAACCGGAGACGGCGTGGGCAGTGTCACGGGCATGACCGATACCGAAAGCGACCCCATGTACGATCAGGCCTGCGAAGTGGTGCTGAAGCACCGCCGCGCCTCGATTTCGCTGGTGCAGCGCCATCTGCGAATTGGTTACAACCGTGCCGCCCGGTTACTCGAGCAAATGGAGCAATCGGGTATGGTGTCGGCAATGCAATCCAACGGCAACCGGGAAATCCTGGTGCCGTCCAAAGAGGAAGCCTGATGCCTGGTCTACGCCGGCTGGCCGCCACGGCCGCGCTGCTGGTGCTTTGCCCGATGGCCGCCCTGGCGGCCGACGCCCGCGCGCAACTGCAATCGTTCGTTGCCACCGTCAAGAGCGCCACGGGCAGCTTCACCCAATCCACCACCGGCCCGCAGGGCAGCGCGCAGCGGCCGCAAAGCGGCACGTTCGCTTTCCAGCGGCCCGGCAAGTTCAAGTGGGCGGTCAGCCAGCCTTACGAGCAACTGGTGATCTCCGACGGCCAGCAGGTGTACCAGTACGACCCCGACCTGGCCCAGGTCACCCAGCGCAAGGTCGACCAGGCCATCGGTACCTCGCCCGCGGCCATCCTGTTCGGATCCGGCAATCTCGAGCAGGCCTTCGAGGTCGCGGCGCTGCCCGCGCGCGACGGCCTGGAATGGCTGCGCGCCAAGCCGCGCAACGCCGACGCGGGTTTTGCGCAAGTCGATATCGGTATGCAGAACAATCTGCCGGTGCGGGTCGAACTGCTCGATGCCTTCGGCCAGACCACGCGCGTCGAGCTGTCCGGCATCCAGGCCAACCCGGCGCTGCCCGCCGACACGTTCCGCTTTACGGCGCCCGCCGGCGTCGACGTCGTCAAAATGTAGCGTCCGCGGCCTGCAGGTGCAGCAGGCCGTCTACCGCCACGACGCCATCCTGGCGGACGAACAGCGGATTGATCTCGGCTTCGGCCACGCGCGCGCCCTGCACCTGGGCCAGGCGCGAGAAAGCCACGATAGTCTCGGCCAGCGCCTCGCAATCGCCTTGCGGCAGGCCGCGGAACCCGCGCACCAGGCGCGTCGCGCGCACTTCTTCGATCATTTGCCAGGCCTGTTCGCGGCTGACCGGCGCCAGCCGGATCGCGACATCCGGCGACAGCTCGGCGGCGATGCCGCCCGCGCCCAGCACCACGATGGGGCCCACCAGCGGATCGAGCCGATAACCCAGTATCAGTTCCAGCAGCTTGTCTTCCATCTGCTGCACCAGAATGCCGTCCACGCGCGCCTGCGGGGCGCGCCGCCGCACCTCGGCCAGCATGTCGGCGGCCTGGCGGCGCAGGTGGGCCGGATCGCGGATACCGATGCGCACCCCGCCCGCGTCGGTCTTGTGCGGCAGGTCGCGCGACGAGACCTTCAGCGCCACCGGATAGCGCAGGTCGTGGTCGGGGGCATCGGCCGCCACCTGCCGCGTCGCCGCCATGGGAACGCCCAGCCGGCCGAACACCTGGCCGGCTTCATATTCGGTCAGGGATCCGGTGGCGGGCAGGCCGGCGGGCCAATCCAGCCCGGGGGCGTCGTCCGCGCGGCACGGCGGCGCGGACGGGCGGCGCAGGAACAGCGCCAGCGCCTCGGCGCAGGCCTCGGGCGTGCGGAAACCGGCAATCCCTTCGCGCTGCAGCACTTGCAGCGAGGCCATGGCCTCGGGGGCCAGGAAGGCCACGACGGGCTTGTGGGCGGGCTTGCGGGCCCGCACCAGGGGCTGTACGGCCAGCTCGGGGTGGAACTGCGCGGATGAGCCCGCCACGCTCAGCACGGCATCGCACCAGTCGGCGGCCAGCAGTTGTTCCAGCAAATCCTGGTATTGCGCGCCGCTGGCGGCCAGGGTCAGGTCGATGATGGGCGTCTGGCGCAGGCGCAGGCCGCGGCCGGCCATGTGGGCCACGAACGCTTCCGGCGGCGTGGCGGCCACCAGTCCGCGCAGGCCCAGGTTGTCGACCACCGTGGCAGCACCGCCGCCGGTGGTGGTAATGACCGCCACCCGCGGCGCCCGCGCGGGCGGTGGCTCGCATTGCCCATAGCGCAGGGCCAGGGGCACGATCTCGTACAAGGTTTCCAGCGATTCGACGCGCAGCACGCCGTGCGCGCGCAAGAACGCGTCCACGGCGGCGTCGTTGCCGGCCATGGCGCCGGTATGCGACTGCGCCAGTGCGTCGCCCTGGGCCGAGCGCCCCACCTTGTAGGCAATCACCGGCTTGCCGGCCGCCCGGGCGGCCTCCAGGGCGCGCGCCAGCACCGGCGCATCGCGCAGCGTTTCCAGGAACAGCAGGATGGCGCGGGACGGTTCGTCGTCGGCCAGGGCCTGCACCACTTCGCCCACGCTGATGTCGCTTTCATTGCCCACCGACACCGTCTTGGCGAAGCCGAAGCCACGCGCGGCGGCCCGCGACAGCAGCGAGCCCATCATCGAGCCGCTTTGCGACACCAGGCTCAGGCCGCCGGCCAGCAGGTTGTCGGACTCGAACACGGCATTCACCGAGACGATGGCGCCGCTGTGGATATTGGCCAGCCCGATACTGTTGGGGCCCAGCAGGCGCAACCCCAGTTCGCGCGCGCGCCGTACCAGGTCGTCCTGGGCCGCCCGTCCTTGCGGGCCGGTTTCGCCGAAGCCGTCGCTGTATACCGTGACCACCTTGGCGCCCGCGCGGGCGCAGCCTTCGAGCTGCTCGGCCACTTTGCTGCCGGGCACCATGATGAAGACATGGTCCACCGGCCGGGGCAGGGCTTCCAGGCTGGGGTAGGCCGGTTCGCCCAGGATCTCGCTGCGGGCGGCATTGACGGGAAAAATGCCGCCCGCGTAGCCGTGCTTGCGCATGAAGCGCAGCGGCCGGGCCGTGTTCTTGGCGGGATCGCCCGAGGCGCCCACCAGGGCGATGGCGGTGGGGGCGAGCAACGCCTGGGCAAACGTACTGTTCTGCATAGTAATGAGTGAAGAGAGAAAAGGGCTTACACGTCGTCGTGCAATCGAAGGCCGCGCACCGGCAGCGATTCCAGCTGCCAGGCCTGCTCGCGCAAACGTCGCGCGCGGTCCGGGCCCAGCACGGGCGTGACCAGTTCGTCGAACTTGTCGTTCAGGTCTGCGTCGGTCAGCGGTGCCTCCGGGTCGCCTTTGCGATAAGGGGCGAAATGGCTATGGGTGGTGCCGTCGCGCGTGCGCAGGGTGACGCGCGCCGCGCGCTGGCCCGGAAAGGCCGCCGTCAGGGCCGGGTCGGGGCGCAGGGTGATGCGGGTCATCAGCTCGCGCAGGGCGGGGTCGGCCAGCCGCTGCGGCTCGAAGGCATCGAGCCGCACCGACCCGTGGGCCAGGGCGTGCGCCAGCACATAGAACAGGCTGAACTTGCCTTCGAACGGCGTGCGCGGGTCGCGGTTGCCGGTCACGTCCAGCGTGGTCTGGTAGGCGTCGACGTCGATCTGTGCAATGTCTTCCGGTGCCAGACCGTGCGTGGCGCGCAGGGCCAGGGCCGCATCGATGGCGGCGAAGGTATGGCCGCAGCAGCCGTGATTCTTCTGGGTGATGTGCAGGATGTTGTAGCGCTCGCCCAGCGCCTGCGTGGCCACCGACCAATCGGGGTTGTCGGCCAGCGCCGCGCCGAAGCCCACCGGCCCGTCCAGCATGCCGGCCGCGCCGGTCAGGCCGTGCGCCGCCCCCAGGCCGGCGCGCACGCCCGCATTGGCGGCGTTGCCGGCATGCAGGGCCTTGGTCATGGCGTCGGACCGGAAGGCTTGCTGCAGTCCGGCGGCAAAGCTGGCGGCGGTGGCCAGCGCGTGCCGCATGGCGGCCGCATCGCCCGGCGCCGCCAGGGCGGCGGTGGCGGCCGCGGCGCCGAAGCAGCCCACCGTGCCGGTGGTATGGAAATAGCGGTAATGCGCCGGCTGCACGGCCGCGCCGATGCGGGTGGATATCTCGTAGCCCACCACGATGGCGTTGAGCAGGGCGGCGCCGCTGGCATCGTGCTCTTCCGCCACCGCCAGTGCTGCCGCGATCACGGGACAGCCGGGGTGGTACACCGCGTCGCGGAAAATATCGTCGAATTCCACGGCATGCGAGACGCTGCCGTTGATCCAGGCCGCGGTCGAGCTGAAGGCCGTGGTGCCATTGCCTGGCAGGCTGGACCATCCCGATCCCAGTTCGTGCCGGTGCGCCGCCAGCAACTGCGGGCCGGGCGCGGTGCGGGTACCGGGGTACAACGCGGAAAACCAGTCCACCAGCGCACGTTTGGCGTGATGTGTCACTTCGGCGGGCAGGTCGCGCACGCTGTCGCGCGCCCCGTAGTCGGCGAGTTGTTCGAGAATCATGCAGGGTCTCCGGAATGCATGGCCACCGGCAACGGCCGGCGTGTGGCGTATGCGGACAACTGTAGCGGCGCGGGCCGGCGCCCGGCATGAAAAAAAAGAAAGCCAGCCTTCACGAATTGCAGGGGCCGCTAAATCGGCGAAGCCTGCTATGCCGATTTTTCACACCGCGCCGCAGCACAGTTCCTAAGATGTTCTTCCAGGGCCGCGGCGCCTTGGGCTTGCCCGGCATCGCGCTTCTCATGCAGGGTTTCTGTTCATTCAAATCAGGAGACATCTTGAAACTGCGCTTCATCTCGCGGGCCGCCGCCTTGTTGACTCTGGCCGGGCTGGCAGTCCCCGCGGCCGCCGCCGATCCGGCCGCCGATTACCCCACGCGTCCCATTACCCTGCTGGTGGGCTTTCCCGCCGGCGGGCCGTCGGATACGGCGGCCCGCATCCTGGCCCACCAGCTCGAAGGCGAGCTGCCGGGCGCCCGCGTGGTGGTGGAAAACCGCGGCGGCGCCAATGGCACGCTGGCCGCCGCCGCGCTGACCAAGGCCCCGGCCGACGGACACACGTTGTTCCTGGTGACCAAGAGCCACGTCAATACCAAGTGGCTGTACCGCCACCTGCCATTCGATCCGGCCACCGACTTCCAGCCGGTCGCGGTGCTGTTGACCATGCCGAACGTGCTGGTGGTGGGGCCGTCGATCCACGCGCCCGACTACCAGGCGTTCGCGGCCGATGCGCGCCAGCATCCGGATGAATACACCGTGTTCTCGACCGGCAATGGCTCCGACCCGCATCTGGCCGCCGAAGAATTCCAGGAAAAGACCGCCCTGAAGTTCCGCCATATCCCATACAAGGGGGGCGCGCAGGGCATGGTGGACATGCTGAGCGGCCGGGTCGACCTGTCGTTCGCCACGCTGGGCACGGTCATGGGCTACCTGGCGGATGGCCGCAGCCAGGTGCGGGCCCTGGCGCTGGGCGGCGCGCAGCGCGACCCGCTGCTGCCCGACGTGCCGACCTTCGCCGAGGTGGGCGTGGCCGGCTTCGAGCCCATGGCCTGGTATGGCGTGATGGCGCCGGTGGGCACGCCGCGGCCCATTCTGGAAAAGCTCAACCAGGCCATCAACCACGCCATGAACCAGCCCGAGGGCGTGGCCATGCTGCACAAGATGGGCGCGTCGCCGGCCCATACCTCGATCGAGGAGTTCACCGAGCTGTACCAGAACGACATCAAGACCAACGGCGAACTGATCCGGCACCTGGGCGTGACCCTGGATTGAGGGCCGCGCAATGAATTGGTGGAAAGCCCGGGCGCTAGGCCGGCCGCGACAGGAATTCCAGCAGCTCGGCCACCACCGGGCTCAGGCTGGCCTGGTCGCGCACCGCGACGAAGAAGCGGCGCGTGGCCCATTCGTCGCGCAGGCGCAGCAGTACCAGGCCCATGCTGCCCAGGTAGTTGGCGGCGATGCGCTCGGGCACGATGCCGATGCCCAGGCCTTCGCGGATCATGCGGCAGCGCGTTTCGAAGTTCGACACCTGCAGCTTGACGGTGGGCGGGCGGGTGATGGTCTGCCCGATGTACGCCAGGAACTGATCCAGCGAATGACGCGGAAAATAGCCCAGCAAGTCGTAGTCGAGCGCTTCTTCCAGGAACAGCTCGGCGCGCGCCGACAGCGGGTGGCCGACCGGCACCACCAGGCCGACGCGGTCGCTGGCGAACGGCAGCGAGGCGACCCCGGTGGCGGGATGGTCGGCATGATAAATGCCGATATCCACCGAGCCATCGGCCAGCAGGCGCGGAGTGTCGTAGCTGTGGGCTTCGAGCAGGTCGACGCTGACGTAATCGCGCTGCGACAGAAAGCGGCCCATGCGGTCCGGCAGGAACTGCAGGATGGTCGAAGGATTGGCCGCCAGCCGGATCTTGGCCTGCCCTTCGGCCGAATATACCTTCACGGCCGATTCGGCCAACTGCACCGCGCGCAGGATGGCCTTGGCGCGCTGGTACAGCAGCGTGCCGGCCGGCGTGGGCTCGACGCCGCGCCCATGGCGCTGCAGCAGGGTGCGCTGCAGGTGGCGTTCGAGTTCGGCCACGCGCTTGCTGGCCGCCGACGTCACCAGGTTGGCGCGCTCGGCCGCTTTCGACAGACTCTTTTCTTCTACCGCCGCCACGAAGGCCTCGAGGGCGGGGATATCCATGCCTTTCATCGGGATTCTCGCTGCTGCCGGGGCGGCCGGCGCCGCCCGCTCAGGTCCAGTCGCTTTTATCATGGCCGCGCGATGCTTGGAAAGCGCGTGCCGCCAGTCCTTTCCTTTTTTAGGTAGCCTCATCTATGGATTTCAATCTGAACCCGGAATACCAGGCCTATGCAGACTCGGTGCGCCGCTTTGCGCGCGACCACCTGGCCGACGGCGCGCTGCGGCGCGCGCACGCCGACACTTATCCGTGGGAAACCGCCCGCCTGCTGGCCGACAACGGCTTCCTGGGCATTGCCTTTCCCGAGGCCGACGGCGGGCAGGGCGGCACGCTGATGCATGCCGTGCTGGCCATCCAGGAAATCGCCCTGGTCTGCCCGCGCAGCGCCGACATCGTGCAGGCGGGCAATTTCGGACCCATCCGCACCTTCGTCGAATACGCCACGGCCGAGCAGAAGGCCCGCTACCTGCCCGACCTGCTGGGCGGGCGCAAGCTGATTTCGCTGGGCATGACCGAGCCGCAGGCCGGGTCGGCGGTGACCGAGCTGTCCACCAGCGCCACGCGCGAGGGCGACGACGTCGTGATCAACGGCAGCAAGATTTTTTCCACCCACAGCCCCGAAGCCGGGGTGTTCCTGGTCTACGTGCGCTTCGGCCCGGGCACGGGCGGCATCGGCTCGGTGCTGATCGAGCGCGGCACGCCCGGCTTCACGGTGGGCCAGCCGTCGCGCTTCATGAATGGCGAACACTGGGCGCAGCTGTATTTCGACGGCGCGCGCATCCCGGCGTCGCAAATCCTGCTGGGCCCGGGCGGCTTCAAAAAGCAGATATCCGGTTTCAACGTCGAGCGCCTGGGCAACGCGTCGCGCTCGCTGGCGCTGGGCCGCCATGCATTCAACCTGGCGCGCGAGCATGCGCAGATCCGCAAGCAGTTCGGCCGCGAACTGTGCGAGTTCCAGGGCCTGCAATGGAAATTCGCCGATATGTGGATGAAGCTGGAGCAGGCGCAGCTGCTGCTGTACAAGGCCGCCCTGGAGGGCGAGCACGGCCTGCCCAGCGCGCAAAGCACCGCCATGGCCAAGCTGGCCTGCAACGAGGCCGGGTGGTTCGCCGCCAACGAGGCCATGCAGGTCATGGGCGGCATGGGATTCAGTCAGGAATCCTTGGTAGAGTATTGCGTGCGCCGCACGCGCGGCTGGATGATCGCCGGGGGATCCATTGAAATGCTGAAGAACCGTATTGCCGAAGGGGTATTCGAACGCAGTTTCTCGCAACGACCGCCCAGGGCCGCCTGATGGCCGGGCACCTTGCGGGGGCGGCCGCGCATTCCGAAATCGGCCGGCTCGATGCCCTGGTCGAGCACGTCGACATCGCCGGCCCGGCCGGCGCGGTGCGCTGGCACCGCCTGGGCCAGGGCGACCCCCTGGTGCTGCTGCATGGCGGCCACGGCAGCTGGCTGCACTGGCTGCGCAATATCGAGGCCTTGGCCCGGCATCGCACGGTCTGGGTGCCCGATATGCCGGGCTACCTGGATTCGGCCGACGTGGCGCCGTCCACGGGCCCGGACGACCTCGTGCCCCTGCTCGACGCGCTGCACGCCACGCTGGACCAGGCCGTGGGGCGCGACACGGCCATCGACCTGGCGGGGTTTTCGTTCGGCGGCCTGACCGCCGCCCGCCTGGCCGCGCGGCGCCCGCAGGTGCGGCGGCTGGCCCTGCTGGGGTCGGGCGGGCACGGCACGCCGCGCCCCAAGGTGCTCGACATGCGCCATTGGCGCCAGGCCGAATCCGCCGCGCAACGGCGCGAAATGCTGCGCCACAATCTGAACCAGCTGATGCTGTATCGCCACGAGCCCGACCCGCTGGCGCTGGACGTGCACGAGATCAGTTGCGTGGCCACGCGCTTTCGCAGCCGCACGGCCTCGAAGGGCGACGGCATGGTGCGGGCGCTGCGCCAGTATGGCGGGCCGGTGCTGCTGATCTGGGGCGAACACGACGTCACCGCCGCGGCGCGGCAAGTGGCGCCCGCCATCGCGGCCGACGGCCCGGGGCGCCAGTGGCGCATCGTGCCCCAGGCCGGCCATTGGGTCCAGTACGAGGGCGCGGCCATGGTCAACGCGCTGCTGGCAAGCTGGTTCGACGGCCGGCCGCTGCCGTAGCGGCAAGTATCGCCGTCCCTGCCAGGCGCCCGGCCGCGTAGCCATGGTGTAATGGCTGTTTTGGCCGCTCCGCGGCCCGCTGTCATTTCGCCATGAGCAACGATCTGTTCGCCGCCGATCCCGCCCACCGGCCCTACGTTCCGCTGGCCGAGCGCCTGCGGCCGCGCACCCTGGCCGATGTGGTCGGACAGTCTCACCTGCTGGGCCCCGACAAGCCGCTGCGCGTCGCCTTCGACTCCGGCCGCCCGCATTCCATGATCTTCTGGGGGCCGCCCGGCGTGGGCAAGACCACGCTGGCGCGGCTGATGGCCGACGGGTTCGATGCCCAGTTCATCGCCATTTCGGCGGTGCTGGGCGGGGTCAAAGACATCCGCGATGCCGTGGTCACCGCCCAGGTGGCGCAGGGGCAGGGCCGCCGCACGATCCTGTTCGTCGACGAAGTGCACCGCTTCAACAAGGCCCAGCAGGATGCCTTCCTGCCCTATGTCGAAAGCGGCCTGTTCACCTTCATCGGCGCCACGACCGAAAACCCTTCTTTCGAAGTGAATTCGGCCTTGCTGTCGCGGGCGCGCGTGTACGTGCTGCAGTCGCTCAGTGCCGAAGAACTGCAATTGCTGGTCGACCGCGCCGAACAAGCCCTGAACGAGGGCCTGGCCGCCGAGGCGCAGGTCAGTTTCACGGCCGATGCGCGCGAACAACTGGCGGCCTGGGCCGATGGCGACGCCCGGCGCCTGATCAGCGCGGTCGAGGTAGTGGCCGAGTCGGCCCAGGCAGCGGGGCGCAGCGAGGTCGACGCCGCGTGGCTCGAAACCTCGCTGTCGCAGAACCTGCGGCGGTTCGACAAGGGCGGCGATGCCTTCTACGATCAGATCAGCGCGTTGCACAAGGCGGTGCGCGGCTCCGATCCGGACGCGGCACTGTACTGGTTCGCCCGCATGCTCGACGGCGGGGCCGACCCCAAATACATGGCGCGCCGCCTGGTGCGCATGGCGATCGAAGACATCGGCCTGGCCGATCCGCGCGCCACCGAGCTCGCCATCCATGGCGCCGATATCTACGAGCGGCTGGGTTCGCCCGAAGGCGAGCTGGCGCTGGCCCAGGCGGTGGTGTACATGGCCTGCGCGGCCAAGTCCAACGCCGTGTACAACGCCTACAATGCCGCCCGCAAGTTCGCCGCCGAACACGGCAGCGCGCCGGTGCCCCTGCATTTGCGCAATGCGCCCACCAAGCTGATGAAGCAGCTGGGCCATGGGCGGGCCTACCGATACGCCCACGACGAGCCGCATGGCTATGCCGCGGGCGAGCAATATTTTCCCGATGGCGTCAAAGCCACCTTCTACCGGCCGACCGATCGCGGCCTGGAAGCTAAAATCCAGCAAAAGCTGGCGTTTCTGCGCGAACTCGATGCCCAGGAACGCAACAAGCAGCGGTAAGCGCCGCGCGCACGCCGTCCCTCGTCAACTTTTATTCTGTCGCCCATGCTAGATCCGATACTGCTGCGCAAAGACCTGCAAACCGTCGTAGACCGCCTGAAAACCCGCGGCGTCGACTTCGATACGCAACGGTTCAACGAACTGGAATCGCGCCGCAAGGCCGTCCAGACCGAAACCGAATCCCTGCAGGCGCGTCGCAACGCATTGGCCAAGCAGATCGGCCAGCTCAAGTCGCAAGGCCAGGATGCCTCGGCGGTAATGGCCGAATCGCAGGCCATTCCGGCGCGCCTGAAGCAGCTCGAAGACGAGCTCGCCGCCGTGCAGCAGTCGCTCAACGACCTGCTGATGGCCGTGCCCAACCTGCCGCACGCCAGCGTGCCGGCCGGCGCGTCGGCCGACGACAACGCCGAAGTGCGCCGCTGGCTGCCCGGCCAGCCCGCCGCCGACGGCAACCCGGTACCGCTGGGGTTCGAACCCAAAGACCACGTCGCCCTGGGCGAACCCCTGGGACTCGACTTCGACACGGCCGCCAAGCTGTCGGGCGCGCGCTTTTCTTTCATGCGCGGCCCGGTGGCGCGCCTGCACCGCGCGCTGGCCCAGTTCATGCTCGACCTGCAAACGGGGCAGCATGGCTATACCGAGTGCTATACGCCCTACATCGTCAACAGTTCCACGCTGTACGGTACCGGCCAGCTGCCCAAGTTCAAAGACGACATGTTCTTCGTCACCAAGGGCGGCGACGACGACGATCCCAAGGTCGACGAGCGCGGCAATGCGCTGGCGCGCGAAGACCAATACCTGATTTCCACGTCCGAAATCACCCTGACCAGCGTCGCGCGCGACAGCATCATTGCCGCGGCCGACCTGCCGGTGCGCCTGACCGCCCATACCCCTTGCTTCCGTTCCGAAGCGGGCAGCGGCGGGCGCGATACGCGCGGCATGATCCGCCAGCACCAGTTCGACAAGGTCGAGATGGTGCAGATCACCCACCCCGAAGCCTCGTACCAGGCCCTGGAAGACATGGTGGGCCATGCCGAGCGCGTGCTGCAATTGCTGGAACTGCCTTACCGCGTGGTGCTGCTGTGCAGCGGCGACATGGGGTTCGGCGCGGCCAAGACCTACGACCTGGAAGTCTGGCTGCCGGCCCAGAACACCTGGCGCGAGATTTCCTCGGTGTCCAACTGCGAAACCTTCCAGGCGCGCCGCATGCAGGCGCGGTTCCGGCCGGCGCAGGGCAAGCCCGAATACGTGCATACCCTGAACGGTTCGGGCCTGGCGGTGGGCCGCGCCCTGGTGGCCGTGCTCGAAAACCACCAGCAGGCCGACGGCAGCATCGTGGTGCCGAAGGTGCTGCACCCCTATATGGGCGGCCTGACGGTCCTGCAGCCCTGACGCGCCTGCCGCGCCCGCCCCGACGGAGCCGCCAGGCTCCGTTTTTTTTGCGGCCCGGCGCGCCGGGCACGGCGCTTGCTAAGGTGCGCCGTCATATTGCCGTCGTGTTCGCGGATTATGCTGCGCGACATCTCCTGGTCTTTGATGTCAGCAAATGTATGTGCATAAAAAAGGGCCGCATCTTTAGGGCACAATATGCGCCGTACGCTTAAGGCGGTTTGTCGTCAATGATTGGGGAGATGATTTGACATGAGTTCCAGGATGATCGGTGATTTTCGTGTACGTTGCGACGTAGTTGAAGTCGACGCCCAAGGTTTCCAAGTACGGATCTGGACGCGGCGCATTGGCGGCAACGCTCCCGAAAAAAGCTGGACCATACCCGGCCAGCAACCGTTTCCAACCCGCTCCGAAGCCGAGCAGCGCAGCCTGCAGGTCTTCGAGGGCATCAACGGAGTCCGATTCAATGGCGAACCCGAGTTTGCGCACACGTCCGCATAACGGCTGGTGGCGGGCCCCCAGCACCCCGCGGCGGTGGCCCGATCCTCGCCCGGCCGCTTGCCCGCCGGCCGAGGGCCAGTAACGCCCGTGACGCCGGCTTCCGCCGGCGCCGGGCCGTAAAAAGGGCTGCCCAGGGCAGCCCAAAAACAGGACGGCGCCGTGCCGTCCGCGCACCGGAGCTATCGGGTGCGTCAGTGGCGGTGGTGATGGCCGCCGCGGCCGTTGTTCCAGTGTTTCTTGTGATGATGGCGGTCGCCATAGCGCCCGCCGTAGTAGTACACAGGCGCGGGCCGCACGTAGCGCGGGCGGTATACGGGCGCGGGCTCGTAGTACACGGGCGGCGGCGGAGCCACATATACCGGCTGGGGCGCCACATATACCGGGGCGGGAAACACAATGCCCGGAATGCCGATGGCTACCCCGATGTCCACGCGCGCCATGGCGGCGCTCGAGATCAGCAGCCCCGCGGCGCCGATGCCAGCTATGAACCATTTTTTCATGTTTACCTGCCTTGCTGCACAAGCAGCCGAGTTGATATGACGTGCCTATTGTCGGCGTTTTCTCAGTAAAGAACGTGAACAGGCCGGCTGCAATAGCGACAATCCGCAACACCGGGCTCGCCGGATGGGGGCGGGAATGCTGCATTGCAAGGCAGCGGCACCCCCGGGGGGATTGCCGATGCTGTAATCGGTTGAAATCCCTTGCCGTCGTGCCGGGGCGCCGCGCGGGTGTTACATTCACACACCATGCGGCGTGCCTGGACGGCGCGCAAAACCGCCGCCGGTCCGCGGCGGCACGGCCGCCAGCCTGTGCCGGGCCGCCCGCGGGCGGCGGGTTTGTCGATATACTTTTGCCATGCAGACCAAAACTCACGATCTCAAGCCGGGGTACTACTGGTACACCATGGCGAACGACCCCCTTGCCGTCATCCATATCCATGAAGACGGCGGGGCGACCCTGATGGGCACCGACTTCCGCATGGAAGCCCAGGGCGTGGCCGACATGATCCAGCAGGGCGAACGCTTCTTCTGGATCGACCCCCCCACAGGTGTCTGACACCCGCAGGGTGTCAGACACCGAAGTGTGCTCAACGGCCCCGCGGTGTCTGAAGTGAAGCTTAGGTGTCTGACTCCCGTAGGGTGTCAGACACCTGGCTGACCGGGCCGCGGCGCTCCGGCTTGTCGTCAGGCCGCGGCGGCGTGCTTCGTCAATTCCAGTATCCCGTCGATGCCGAACTGCACGCCCATGCAGATCAGCAGAAACCCCATCACGCGCGAGATCGCGTCGATGCCGGATTCGCCCAGTACGTGCACCACGCGCTCGGCGCTGCGCAGGCAGACCCAGAACAGCAGCGCCACCAGCAGCGCCGTGGACACCACGGCCAGGTGATGAATGGGCTGCAGGCCGCCATGGCTGTGCAGGGCCGAGGCGGTGCTGATGATCAACGCGATCGTGCCCGGCCCGGCGGTGCCGGGCAGCGCCAGCGGAATAAAGGCGATATCGCGCGGTTTGGGGCGCGGCGGGCGCCCGTGGGGCGATTCCAGGTGCACGGTGGACGTCTCGGGCGCCATGTCCAACTGCACCGAGGCTTCGGTCTGATTATCCGGAAACAGCATGCCGAAGCCGATGTAGGCCACGATCAGCCCGCCGGCGATGCGCAATCCGGGTATCGAGATGCCCAGGCCCGACATGATGGCGTTGCCGGCATAGAAGCACACCAAAAGAATGATCAGTACGTAAATCGAGGCGCGATCGATCTGGCGGTTGCGTTCTTCGGCGGTGTAGCCCCGGCTGAGCGCCAGCAGCAGGGTGGTGCTGGTCAGGGGGTTGGCCACGGGCAGCAGCGCTACCAGGCCCAGCCCGACGTACTTCAGGTATTCGAGTATCAAGCGAACTCCTTGTGAAATACGGCATCCGCCATGGCCGGACCCGGCGTCCGGGCGCGCGCGTGCAGCCATCGTAGCATTGCGGGTTTGCGTTCTTGGGCCCGCCCCGGCTCCGGCGGCTGCCCGCTAGGGCGCGGCGAGCGCGGCGGCGCGCGGAAAATACAGCTGCACGCAGAGCCCGGGATCGGCGTTGCTCAATTCCAGGCGGCCGCCGTGCAGGCGGGCGATCGCCATGACGGTGGCCAGGCCCAGGCCGTAGCCCGGTACGTGGCGGTGGGCGCGGTAGAACCGTTCACCGATGCGCCCCATTTTTTCGGCAGGAATACCCGGGCCGTCGTCTGCGACGGTCAGGCGGGCCTCTGCGCCGGCCTGCGCGGTATCGATGCGGATGCGCGCGCCGTCGCCCGCATATTTCAGGGCATTGTCCACCAGGGTGGCGATGGCGCCGGCCAGCAGGTCGGGGTCGCCCAGCAGGGGCGCCGGGCCGTCGCTATGGAACGTGAGCGTGGCCTGGCGGTCTTCGGCCACGGCCTCGTACAGTTCGGCCACGTCGCGCGCGATGACATCCAGCCGCAGCGGCTCGAAATGCCGGCGCCGCGTGCCGGATTCCAGTTCGGCGATCTGCAGCAGTTTTTCCGACACCTTGACCAGGTCTTCCAGCTCGGCCGAAAGGCCGTCCACCCGCGCCTGGATGGTCTCGCGGGAATCCGTTGCCCAGTCGATCGCGCGCAGCTTGGCCAGCATGCGGGTCAGGGGCGTGCGCAATTGGTGCGCCACAGCGTCCGACACGTTGCGCACGCCGCTCATCAGCAGCTCGATGCGGTCCAGCATGCGGTTGATCTCGTTGGACAGCAGCGCGAACTCGTCCTGCCTGGGGTGCGCCGGAATGCGCTGCCCCAGTTCGCCGGCGCCGATCTGCGCCGCGGTGCGCCGGATGACCTCGACCCGGCGCTGCAGCACGCGCCGGAACAGCGCGGCGCCCAGCAGCACCAGCAGCGCAATGACCCCGGTGGCGGCCAGGCTGACCTTCTTGATCAGGTCCGTCAGTTCGTACAAGTCGCGCAAGTCGTGGCCGATGATCAGCGTCGAGCCATCGCGCAGCTTGCGGGCCACCAGGTAGCCATGTACCGGCACGCCGCGCAACAGCACCGAACGCATCACGCCGCTGCCGTTCAGCGGCGCATCGGAAAGATCCCAGTCGATGTTGCCCACCAGCATGCGGCCGGCGGGATCGAGCAGCATGAACATCTCGGTGTCGGTATTGACGTGGTCGGCCATTTCCAGCGTTATCTCGCTGGCCAGGCCCGGCAGGCCGCCTTGTTCGAAGTGCGCGTTCATGCGCTGCGCCGTCATCTGCACCTGGCGCGAGAACTGCGATTCCAGGATCTTCACGCTCTGGTAGTAAACGATGAAGAGCGACAGCAACGAGGTCAGCAGCGCCAGGATGCTGTAGTTCAGCGTCAGGCGAAACGCCACCGAGCTCCAGATAGAGCGCAGCCAGCGGGCCAGGCGGTTGATCACGGGCTGGCCCGCCCGTCCGCGTCGGCCTGCGCCGACAGCCGGTAGCCTACCCCCCGCACCGTATGGATGAGCGGCAGTTCGCCCTCGCCATCGATCTTTTGCCGCAGCCGGCTGATGTGCACATCGATGACGTTGGTCTGTGGATCGTAGTGATAGCCCCACACGGTGGCCAGCAGCATGGTGCGCGTCAGCACCTGGCCGGCATTGTTCATCATGTAGGCCAGCAGCTTGTATTCGCGCGGCTGCAGCGCGACCTGCCGGCTGCCGCGCATGACCTTTCCGCTGACCAGGTCCAGCGACAGGTCGGCCACCGTGAGCTGCCGCTGTTCGTAGCCGGACGACGAGCGGCGGATCAGCGCCTCGACCCGCGCGGCCAGTTCCGGAAAAGCGAAGGGCTTGGTCAGGTAGTCGTCGCCGCCGGCCTTCAGGCCCCGCACGCGCTCGTCCAGGGCAGTGAGGGCGCTAAGAACCAGCACTGGCGTCTTGCGGCCCAGGGCACGCAGCGACCACAGAATGGATAAGCCGTCGACATCGTTGGGCAGCATGCGGTCCAGGATGATGGCGTCCCAGTGCTCGGCGGTGGCGCGTTGCAGCCCGGTTTGCCCATCCATGCACACCACCGTGTCGTAGCCCAGTTCTTTCAGGCCGTTGGCAATGTAGCGGGCGTTGTCGGCGTCATCTTCGACAATCAGGCAGCGCCACATGATTTCCTCCCGTCCGTTGCTGCGGATTCTAGCCCATGATCCGGGGCGGTCCGGGCCCTGGGGGCGCGAACATTACCGATAATTAATCATTTGGTAATGTCGCGGCGGGGCAGGGCGTGCGTACCATCAGCGGTGTAATGGATGCGCCACTGACCCTGCCTGTTTCGCCTTCCCGCCCGGAGCCTGTCCGGTCGCCGCCGCCGTGCCAGAGCCCGGCGCTGCGGCCGGCCGACTTCGCCTTGCTGGCCGACTTTCGCCATGAGCTGCGCCGCTTCGCCCTGTTCAGCGAAGCCGAGGCCCAGGCCCAGGGCCTGGCGCCGCAACAGCACCAGGCCCTGCTGGCCATCAAGGCCAGCCCCGTCGCGCCCACCGTTACCGACCTGGCCCAGCGCCTGTGCATCAAGACCCACAGCGCGGCCGAACTGGTCAGCCGCCTGGTGCAGACGGGGCTGGTGACGCGCACCAAAGACCCCGCCGATGGCCGGCGCATGCCGCTGCGGCTGACGCCGCAGGCAGAGCGCGCCCTGGACGCGCTGGCCCGGGCGCACCTGGAGCAATTGCAGAACATCCGCCCACTGCTGAGAGGCTTGCTGGAAAAATTCGGCGGCTGACGCGGCCGAAGCAGATGCTTTGACCTGATCGAAGCAGGTGTCTAGGCAGCAGGTGTCTGACTCCCGCAGGGTGTCAGACACCTGCGTGCATATCGGTTGCCACCTACGGTGTCTGACACCCTGCGGGAGTCAGACACCTGCTGAGCCTGCCCCTGGCTGGAAGCCTGGATCCGCCGCGCCTACTTGTGTTCGACCAGATTCGACAGTGCGTTGCCCAGTTCTTGCACGACATCCCCCACGCCCTCGGCTACGCCCTTGGCGCTGACGCCGATGGCCTGGGCCAGGCCGCCCATCAGCCGCATGGAAATGCTGTCGTCCAGCGAAAACTTGGGGTCGTCCAGGTTGCCCGCCAGGGTGAAATCGAACGACACCTGGCCGTTGCGGTCTTCCAGGGCCGCCAGCACCGCCTTGCGCGGCAGCGAAAGCAGGCTGTCGCCGTGGCCGCTGAAGCGCAGATTGTGCATGTCCAGGTGGCCGTTGGCATTCAGCTGGCGTTTTTCGATGCGGGTGCGCATGTCCAGGTCCACTGTGCCGCCGCTCATCGTGGCCGAGGAGCCCTTGTATAGGTAGGGCGCCAGCACGGGAACCTCGACCCCCGCCAGGCGGGTGCGCACGTCGGTATCGCCGCTGGCCGCCGCCAGCCAGCCGTCGAGCGTCATCGTGCCGCTGTGCGTTTTGCCCAGCACTCGTCCGGATACCTGCAGCGTCGTATGTTCGCTGCGTTTCGGAAAATACAGCGGCCCGACTTGCGCCTGCAATTGGTCAAGATCGATGCGGTGCGCCGGTTTGGCAATGACCGCGTCGTAATACTCGATCCGGCCGTTGCGCAGCGTGGCCATGCCGATCTCGGTTTCCCATTGTTCAGCGGCGTCTTTGCCCTGGGCCGCGCTTTCCTGCCGCTTTTCGCGGGCGCGCGCCGACAGCGTCGGCAGCACTTCCAGGCCCGCGGACGAGCGCCGCACCGACAGATAGTAGTCTTCGACGGCAAGAGTGCGGATCACCAGGCGGCGCGACACCAGGCTGCGCCAATCCGGCGTGCAGACGATGCGCCGCGCGCGCAGGGTCTGTTCCGTGGGCCAGCCCTGCGGCGCGCCAATGGTGACGTCGTGCAGCACGACTTCAGACAGGCCCACGTCGATGCGGGCCGCTTGCCCCTCGGACCCCAGGAACTCGACGATGCGCGCCTCGACCCGCCGCGCCGCGACGTGCATGGCCAAGGCCCCCGCCACGAGCAATGCCAGCAGGCATGCCGCGGCGATCGAAAGACGTTTCTTGGTGCGTGGGCTCATCTGGCTCCTGGGCGGTCCGGCAAGCGGCCTGGATTCGAGCTCGCCGGAAAATCGCGGCGACCGCCAGTAATAGTACGCCTTATGGATCCCCGCTCATGGGGTAGCCGGTGTGTGTGTGGCCCATCGAGGCGCGCCGGGCCGCCACGTCCGCCAGCGACGAGCGCGCCAGGGTGTCGACCGGAATCCACAGGTGCTCTTGCACCACGGCCCGCACCAGGGCCAGGAACCGCGGCGGGGCATCATCGGGCAAGACGATGCCGGCTACCAGTGCGCGTACGTCCGCCAGCACCTGCAGTTCGGGCTCGCCCGCGCAAGGCAGGCCGCCATCCCGCAACGAAAACACAGCGATGCTTGCCGGGGCCGTGGCCCCGTCGGCTGCCACTTCGCTGATATACAGATCGTGCCGGCCCAGCGACAGGGCGCCCGCCAGGGTCTGCACCGTCGATACGATGCCCACCCGCGGCGTCTCTGGCGCCTGGCCGGACGGGGCGGGCCAGTGCCGGCCGTGCGTCGGTTGCCACCATTGCACGGCAACACGGGCGGTCGTGGACACGCCGGCAAGCTTCGGCCGAGGCCGCGGCGCCGCATGTTGCCGCCGCAGTGCCCTGGCCGTGTGCAGCAGCGCCGCGCGTCCGGTGTGAACCGCTGGTGTAAACAGGCATTGGCTGAATTTCAGCATCGCCACCAGCTCATGGAATTCCATGTACTGAAGCACTGCCTGCTGAGGAGCGAGACGGCTGCTGATATATACGTAGTCCATTGAAGCGCACCCGGTTGCCTGTCGTTGCCACGAGCATGGAATCCCACGCAGCATGGTACTCAGGCCGGGCGCCGGTCTGCATTACCGTCGCATTAGGAATTGGCAAGCCAGGGCTTCAGGCAGAGCCGGCCAGGTCTTCGGGGCGCGCATTGGCCGACATCCGGTAGCCCACGCCGCGCACGGTGTGGATCAAGGGCTGGTCCGAGCAGCCGTCGATCTTTTGCCGCAGCCGGCTGATGTGCACGTCGATGACGTTGGTCTGCGGATCGTAGTGATAGCCCCACACGGTGGCCAGCAGCATGGTGCGCGTCAGCACCTGCTCGGAATTGTTCATCATGTAGGTCAGCAGCTTGTATTCGCGCGGCTGCAGCGTAATCGGCCGGCCGGCCCGGGCCACCCGGCCCGTGACCAGGTCCAGCGACAAGTCGGCCACGTTGAGCTGGCGCTGTTCATAGCCGGCCGTCGAGCGGCGGATCAGCGCTTCGACGCGCGCGGCCAGCTCGGGAAAAGCGAAGGGCTTGGTCAGGTAGTCGTCGCCGCCGGCCTTCAGCCCGCGCACGCGTTCGTCCATGGCGGTCAGCGCGCTGAGCACCAGCACGGGGGTTTTCTTGCCCAGGGCGCGCATCGACCAGAGAATCGACAAGCCGTCGACATCATTGGGCAGCATGCGATCCAGGATGATGGCATCCCAGTGCTCGGTGGTGGCGCGTTGCAGCGCGGTCGTGCCTTCCATGCTGACGAACGATGCATAGCCCAGTTCTTCCAGCCCATTGGCAATGTAGCGGGCATTGTCGGCATCGTCTTCCACAATCAGGCAGCGCCACACGGTTTTCTCCGGAAATGAATAAGAGGTCTGCCGAAAATTCTAGCCCGCCGGACCGCTGAAAACGCGGTTTTCCCGGCACATTACCAATCGCTAATGGTTCGGTAATTACGAGGCCGGAGCGCTCTCTTTACCATCTGCCTTTTCGTCCGCGCGGCGATGCCTGCGCGCGCGGCACTGTGGCGCAAGCGGCAGAAAAACCAAGGAGAGGGACTTCGTGAAAATCAGGTCAAGACAGGACTTCTGGTCAGGAATCATGTTCCTGGGCGTCGGGGCATTCTTTGCCGCGGTGGCGACCAGTTATCAGATGGGAAGCGCCGCCCGCATGGGGCCCGGGTATTTCCCGTTCTGGCTGGGAATCGTGCTGGCGCTGCTGGGCGTGCTGGTCGCGCTAAGCGCGTTGTCGCCGAAAGCCGAGGAAACCCATGTCGACCGGTTCGACTGGCGCATTCTGGGGCTGATCGTCGGCGCGGTGGTCGTATATGGCTTGCTCATGCGTCCGCTCGGCGTTTACTTGTCCACCTTCATCCTGGTGGTGTTCAGCAGTTTCGCCAGCCACGACTTCAACTGGAAAGTGGCCGTCGCCAACGGGATTTTCCTGGTGGTGTTCTCGTACCTGGCGTTCGTCAAGGGGCTGGGGCTGATTTTCCCGCTGTGGCCGTCGTTTCTGGGCATGAATTAAGGAGTCAACGGCCATGGAACTATTTGATCACCTGATGCTGGGTTTCTCGGTGGCGTTCACGCCCGAGAACCTGGCCTATGCATTCCTGGGCGCCTTGCTGGGCACCCTCATCGGGGTGTTGCCGGGCATCGGCCCCGTGCCCACCATCGCGATGCTGCTGCCGATTACCTATGTGCTGCCGCCCACCGCGGGCCTGATCATGCTGGCGGGCATTTATTACGGCGCGCAGTATGGCGGGTCCACCACCGCCATTCTGGTGGCGCTGCCGGGCGAGACCTCGGCCGTGGTAACCGTGCTGGACGGCCACCAGATGGCCCGCAACGGCCGGGCGGGCGCCGCGCTGGCCATTGCCGCGCTGGGCTCGTTCTTCGCCGGCTGCGTGGCCACGCTGCTGCTGGCCGCCTTCGCGCCGCCGCTGGCCGAAGTCGCGTTCAAGTTCGGCCCCGCCGAGTACTTCTCGCTGATGACCCTGGGCCTGGTGGGTGCCGTGGTGCTGGCCTCGGGCTCGCTGATCAAGGCCATCGCCATGATCATCCTGGGCCTGCTGCTGGGCATGGTGGGCACCGACGTCAACTCGGGCGTGGCCCGCTACGACTTCGGCATCCCCGAGCTGCAAGACGGCATCGACTTCGCCATCGTGGCCATGGGCGTGTTCGGCTTCGCCGAAATCATGACCAACCTGGAACAGAAAGAGAATCGCGTCGAGATCACCGACAAGGTCGGCACCCTGTACCCCAATCGTGAAGAATTCAAAGAATCGTACCCGGCCGTGCTGCGCGGCACGGCCATGGGTTCTTTCCTGGGGATTCTGCCGGGCGGCGGCGCGGTGCTGTCGTCGTTCGCGTCGTACACGCTGGAAAAGAAGATCTCGAAAAACCCCGAGCGCTTCGGCAAGGGCCATCCGGCCGGCGTCGCGGGCCCCGAGTCGGCCAACAACGCGGCCGCGCAGACCTCGTTCATTCCGCTGCTGACCCTGGGCATCCCGGGCAACGCCGTGATGGCGCTGATGGTGGGCGCCATGACCATCCACAACATCCAGCCGGGCCCGCAGGTCATGAGCAGCCACCCGGAACTGTTCTGGGGCCTGATCGCCTCGATGTGGATCGGCAACCTGATGCTGGTGGTGCTGAACCTGCCCTTGATCGGCATCTGGATCAAGCTGCTGAAGGTGCCTTACCGCATCCTGTTCCCGGCCATTCTGGTGTTCTGCACGATCGGCGTGTATTCGCTGAACTACAACACCTTCGATATCTTCATCACCGCCATCTTCGGCGTGGTGGGGTATGTATGGTCGAAGCTGAAGTGCGAAGGCGCTCCGCTGCTGCTGGGCCTGGTGCTGGGCCCCATGATGGAAGAAAACTTCCGCCGCGCCCTGCTGCTGTCGCGCGGCGACTTCCTGACCTTCGTCGACCGGCCCCTGTCGGCCTCGCTGCTGGGCGCCGCGGTATTGCTGGTGCTGGTCGTGGCCCTGCCGTCGATCCGCAAGAAGCGCGAAGAAACCTTCGTCGAAGAAGACTAGCCGCCGCCCGATGTCCCGGTACCGGATCGGGGCGCCTTGCGCGCCCCGATCCGGCGGGCTGAGTCTGATAATATTCATCGCGAAAACAACAGTGCGGAGCCGCATGCCTTGGGCTCGAAGCGATGCGGGCCGCCTGGCGGGGCGGCCGTGCTTTTTGCATAGTTGGAAGACTTCTCGATGACACTGGCAGACCGCGTCCGCTACCCGGATTTTCTTTCCCGCGTCTTTACGGCCGAAGACGCCGCGCTCTTGATCCCCGACGGCGCGAATGTCGGCATGAGCGGCTTCACCGGCGCGGGCTATCCCAAGGCGCTGCCCCAGGCCATCGCGGCCCGCGCCCGGGCCGAGCACGCGGCCGGGCGCCCCTACAAGATCAACGTCTGGACAGGGGCCTCGACCTCGCCCGACGTGGACGGCCAGCTGGCCGACGCGGGCGCCGTGAACGTGCGCCTGCCCTTCAATTCCGACCCCATCGCGCGGCAGAAAATCAACGCCGGCGCCATCGAATTCATCGACATGCACCTGTCGCACGTGGCGCAGCATGCGTGGTTCGGCTTTCTCGGACGCATGGATGTGGCGGTGATCGAGGTGCTGGGGGTAACGGCCGACGGGCTGCTGATTCCCTCTACCGCCGTGGGCAATAACAAGACCTGGCTGGAAATCGCCGACCGGGTGATCCTGGAAATCAACGCCAAGCCGCCGGCGCAGATGGAAGGCATGCACGACATCTATTACGGCACGGCCATTCCGCCGCGCCGCGTGCCCATCAACATGACGCATGCCGACGACCGCATCGGCGAACACTACCTCAGGGTCGATCCGTCCAAGGTGGTCGCCATCGTGGAAACTCACAAGGGCGATCGCGACAACGTGTTCGCGCCGCCGGATGCCAGTTCCCGGCAGATCGCCGGCGCCATCATCGATTTCCTGGCGCACGAGATGAAGATGGGGCGCCTGCCCAAGGAAATGCTGCCCATCCAGTCGGGCGTGGGCAATGTGGCCAATGCCGTGCTGGCGGGCCTGCTGACCGGCCCGTTCGAGAATCTGCTGGGCTTTACCGAAGTGCTGCAGGACGGCATGCTGGACCTGCTGCGCGCCGGCAAGATGCTGCGCGCCTCGGCAACGGCCATCTCGCTCAGCGCCTCGGCCAGCAAAGACTTCGAGGACAACATCGATTTCTATCGCGAGCGCATCATCCTGCGTCCGCAAGAAATCTCCAACCATCCCGAGCTGGTGCGCCGCCTGGGCGTCATCGCGATGAACTCGATGATCGAGGCCGACATCTACGGCAACATCAATTCCACCCACGTCATGGGATCCGGGATGATGAACGGCATCGGGGGCTCGGGCGACTTCGCGCGCAACGGCTATCTTTCCTTTTTCGTCACCCCCTCGGTGGCCAAGGCCGGCAAGATAAGCTGCATCGTGCCGATGTGCTCGCACGTGGACCACACCGAACACGACACCCAGATCATCGTTACCGAGCAGGGGCTGGCCGACCTGCGCGGACTTTCGCCCAAGCAGCGCGCCCAGGTCATCATCGACCGCTGCGCCCACCCGGACTACCGCCCGCTGCTGCAGGATTATTTCGACCGGGCCCGATGCCAGGGGGCGCAGCACACGCCCCATATCCTGACCGAGGCCCTGGGTTGGCACCAGCGCTGGCTGGAAACCGGCGACATGCGCCCTTGAGCGCTACAAAACCGGCAAGCGCGGCGCCGTCACTGCGCGTCGTACTGGCGCCACGCTCGGTCGGATCGCCGGGCTCCTCCTATCGTCCTTCGGCCACGTACTCCATAACGCCATAACGCCGGCGGCGTGAGGCCATGTCACTCCCGGGGGTATCGCCGGGGTCGGCTGGCACCGACCACGTTTCAGCAGGCTCATTTCGATAATTGCTTGCCAAGCGATTTGCATCTCACTATGATGTATACATCAAACCATACATGTATGAGCTCATTGATAGAAAACACTCGCCGGCAGTGTACAGGCCGCCTAAAAGGGCGGGTTTCATCATAAATTTCAACGACTTGCATATTTGTTCATCCTGCAATGGAGGAGTAATGAAACGGAACCGCATCACCAAGGTTGAGCCCATTAGCCTTTACGTCCCCCTCGAAGAAAAGATCGACGCGCCCATCAGCGTCCCGCATGCGGCGGATCTCGCCGAGGTCGTTTTCAGTGGCTACCGGACCACTTTGGTGAGAATCGAAACGGAAGAGGGCATATCGGGTGTGGGCGAATGCATGGTCCGCCTGACCCCCACCGCCACCCGGGATATCGTCAACAATCTGAGCCCCATTCTGATCGGGCGAGATGTCCTCGACCGTGAAGCGATCTGGGAGTTGCTATACGGGTCAATGATGAACCGGGGCCATTCTCGTGGCTTCTTCACCGAAGCGATCAGCGGCATCGATATTGCGCTCTGGGATTGCGCCGCCAAGACGCTCGGGGTACCGCTATATACCCTGCTGGGCGGCAGGCAGCACGATCGCCTCAAGGCTTACGCCTCTTCGCTACGGTTCAGGGAAATGGACGTCGTGGTCGCGCAAGCGCTCGATTTCAAAAAGCGTGGTTACCAGTCCATGAAGATAAAGATCGGCCGCAACCTCGAGCATCCAGAGGCTGATATTGAATTCGTCAGAGCCATACGTGAAGCGGTGGGCGACGATATTCAGCTCACGGTGGACGCCAATTGCGCGTACGGCGACGACGTGGCAACGGCAATGATGGTCGGCCGTGCTCTCCAGGACATGAACATCTTCTGGTTTGAAGAGCCGCTCAGTCCCGACAACATCGACGGCAACGCCCAACTGGCCAACGCCTTGGATATTCGCATCGCGCTAGGCGAGGCCGATTTCATGAAATACGGAGCCCGCGAGTTCCTCACCCGAGGCGCCGTCGACATATTCCAGCCCAATATCTCTCGCACAGGCGGCATAACAGAAGCCCGCCGCATCGCGGCGCTGACCCAGGCGTTTCATATTCCGTATGCGCCGCATACCGGCAGTTGTTCCGCGGTCTGCCTGGCCGCGACGCTGCAATTCGCGGTGGCGTTGCCGAATTTTCTCATCTTCGAGTCGATGCAGAGCGATTGGTCGAAAGCGCAGCCGAACCCGCTGCGGCACCATCTGCTGAAGGAGCCCGCCGAAATTTTCAAAGACGGCTACATGGTCATCCAGGAAAAACCCGGCATCGGCGCGGAACTGAATGAGGATGTCGTGGACAAGTGGCGCGTTGCCTGACCCCCTGAATCAACTTTCAATCCAGAGGCTGAACATCATGTCATTGGTTGGATTTTCCGGAAGTATGCTGTACCAGTTCACGTCCCACATTGACCTGCGTGTCGGCAGTGGCGCGGCTTTGCAATTGCCTGCCGAACTCGATGCCCTGCAGGTGAAGAAACCGTTTTTCGTCATCGATCCCGGAGTAGAAAAAGCGGGTATTTGCCAGCCCCTGCTGCAGGCATTCCAGGATGCGTCGCAGCCTTATGCCGTATTTACCGACATCGAGAGCAATCCGCGCGACAGCACCGTTCATCGTGCATTCGATGAGGCGCGCAAGGCCAGTTGCGACGGCGTGGTCGGCATCGGCGGTGGAAGCGCCATGGATGCCGCCAAAGGCATCGCGCTGCTGCTGACCAATGGCGGGAACATTGCCGACTACGACGGGATCAACAAGGTAGAGAAAGACTTGCCGCCCGTTGTCGCCATCCCCACCACGGCGGGAACCGGCAGCGAAGTCACCGCCAATAGCGCGCTGACACGCTCGTCGGACCATTACAAAATGTCGTTGAGATCGCCCCGGCTGTTGCCTCGGCTGGCGATTCTCGACCCTGATCTGGTGCGTAGCCTACCCCGGCCGGTGGCCGCGGCGAGCGGCATGGACGCGCTGACTCATGCCATCGAAGGGTTTCTGTCGGTTCGCGCCAGTCCGGTTTCGGATCTTTTCGCCCTCGAGGCCATGCGGCTGATTTCGCAGAATATCCGTCCCTTTGTCGCCAACCCGGCCAACTTGAACGCCGCTACCCAGATGTTGCTGGGCAGCATGCTCGCCGGCCTGGTGATCTCGAATACGGGCACCGGCAATGATCATGCGCTGGCCCGTGCCCTGGGAGGGTTATGCGATCTGGCCCACGGAACAGCGACGGCATTGCTGTTGCCCGAGGTACTCGCCTTCAATGCCAGCGCGCGTCCCGAACGATATATGCAAATTGCGCAGGCCATGGGCTTGCCCGCCGGCGGCAATCCGCGCGACGTTGCGCACAGCGTAGTGCAAGAAATTTCATACCTGTTGGACGAACTGGGTATTCCCCGACGCCTTGGCGAAGTGGGTGTTCTGGAAAGCCAGATCCCCGATCTTGTGCAAGTGGCTGCCAAAAACGTGGGCCCGAATCCGCGCCGCACCACCGCACAGGATCTTGAAAATATCTTGCGCGCCGTCCTGTAAAGCCAGGTGCCCCGGCGCATGCACTCATCCGACCATTCCACATGGAAAAGAAAATGACCAATCAGTCCGCTTCCTCTGCATCGCTGAATCGTGCAACCGAAGCCTTCACGATCATTGGAGACCGGAAAGTCCGCGGTAACGAGTACCGTCTTCCATCTCCATATAACGGCGAGACCGTCGGCACGATTCACAACAGTACTCCCGAGGATGTGAAATCGGCCATTGATTCGAGCTTCGAGGCTGGCAAGGCATGGTCTCGCACGCCCGCGCATGCGCGGGCCGAGTTGCTGATGGATGTTGCTCGCCTCATGAAGCAACGCACGGATGAGCTCGCCGGCATCATGGCCCGTCAGACCGGAAAAACACTGAAAGACGCTCGCACTGAAACCGCGCGTTCGATCTCGGCCATGATCATTTCCGCCGAAGAGGCCAAGCGCATCTGCGGACGGATGATTCCCATGGATGCTGTCGAGCCGGGAACCGGGAAAATGGGTTTCACACTGCGCGTTCCGGTGGGCGTGGTGGCGGGTATTACCCCGTTCAACGCACCCCTGAGTACGCTCGTTCACAAGCTGGGGCCGGCGCTGGCCGGTGGCAACACCCTGGTGGTCAAGCCGCACCCCAATGGTTCGGGCGTTACGGCGCTAATGGCCGAGATCGTGCAGGAAGCCTGCGTGCCGCCGGGCGTATTCAACGTGGTGCATGGCGGTGCCGACGTAGGGGCGGCACTGGTGCAGTCGGACAAAATCGCCCTGGTCAACTTTACCGGTAGCGGTGTCGTGGCGGACAAGATCATTCGTTCCATTGGCCTGAAGCGGGTCTTGCTGGAACTCGGCGGCAATGCTCCCACTATCGTGCACAGCGATGCCAATCTGGATAAGGCCGTGCCGGTATGCGTCGAAGCCGCCTTCGGCCTGACCGGGCAGAGCTGCATTTCGACCCAGCGTATCTACGTGCATCGCAGCTGCTATGACGCGTTCCTGCAACGTTTCGTCGCGGCGGTCAGCACGCGCAAGGTGGGGGATCCCGTCGATCCCGCAACTGAAGTCGGCCCCATGATCGACGAGATCTCTGCCAAGCGTGTCGAGACATGGGTTCAGGAGGCGGTGGCCGGGGGGGCAAAGCTGGAATGCGGTGGAACTCGTAAGGGCAACGTAGTGACGCCGGCAGTACTGACGCAAGTTACGGCCCAGATGAAAGTCGTCTGTGAAGAAGTGTTCGGGCCGGTCGCATCGGTTACGCCCTACGACTCGCTCGACGAAGTCATCGCCTGGGCCAATGACACGCCATGGGGTCTGAAGTCCGGCGTGTTCACCCGTTCGCTGGATGTGGCCTTCCGACTCGCGCGCGAGCTCGAATACGGCGCCATCAATATCAACGCGGCCTCGCGGGCACGCACCGACCAGGAGCCTTCCGGAGGCATCAAGCAAAGCGGTTGGGGCAAAGAGGGCCCCCGCTTTGCAATCGAGGAGATGACAGACGTGAAGATGGTCAGCGTCACCGCGGCGGACTGACAAGTCGCCGCGCTCAACTCAGGCCGTCCATGGCGGCGGCTGTTGACAGCATAAGGGAGTCAAATCGTATGGGGAGTTCAATCATGAACCGGAGGAAAGTGCTGGCTGCAGCGCTTGCGATGGTTGCCGCCGGCAGTTTCAGCAGCGTGGCGGCATTGGCGGCCTATCCTGAGCAGCCCGTCAGAATCGTCGTTCCGTTTCCGGCCGGAGGCGCCAATGACATCGTCGCTCGCTTGATTGGCCCTCCATTGAGTCATGCCCTGGGGCAGCCGGTAGTCATCGAGAACAGGGCGGGTGCATCGGGCACCATAGGCACCGCCGCGGTTTCCCGGGCCACGCCCGACGGCTATACCCTGGTCATGGCGGCGGTGCCACTCGTGATCACTCCCAGCCTCATGCCCGATCTTGCCTACCAAGTGCCGCAAGACTTCCAGCCCATCAGCCTGTTGTCGAAGACGCCGTTTCTCCTGGCGGTGAACCCTGGATTGCCCGTGCACAATGTACAGGAGCTGATCGATCTCGCGCGCAAAAACCCAGAGTCCATCACATATTCGTCGCCCGGCAACGGCAGCCCGGCTCATCTAGCTGCCAGCCTTATCGCGGAGCAGGGGCGCGTACAGATGACGCATGTTCCGTACAAGGGCGGGGCACCGGCGATCGTGGATGTCATCGCCGGTCATGTGTCGTTCACGCTGGCGACGCCGGCAGAGCTGTTGTCGTTTGCCAAACAGGGGCAATTGCGGATCATCGGCGCTTCCACCGCGTCGCGGATCTCGTTTTTGCCGGATATTCCCACGCTGCGCGAGCAGGGGCTGAAGGACTACGATATCTCTGTCTGGTATGGCTTGCTGGGCCCGGCGGGTATGCCGGCGGATGTGGTCGAGCGCCTCGATCGCGAGATCCGGAACCTGCTGGCCTCCGGCCAGGTGGCGGATCAGCTCAGGGCTCAGGGAATGGAGCCCGCCGCGGAAGGCAGCGACGCGTTCGGTACGTTCCTGCGGTCTGAACGACAGAAATGGCATGCCCTGGCCAAACAGGCCGCTTCCTGAGCGGAGCTGGCCATGCCATTGACCATTCTGCCGCTCGATCTGGGCACCCTGAACGTGGACAAAAGCGGGCTGACGTTGCGAAAAGGGCTGGGCCAGCGCGTCGATGCGCCGTGCCTCGGGTATTTGATCATGGGTGGGCCTCGGCCGATTCTGGTCGATTCTGGGCCCTGCGCGGATGTGGAGTGGGGCAGCCGCCACCACAATCCATTCACTCGCCGTCAGGATCAGGCGCTGCCTCGCGCATTGCGTGCCCACGGCGTCGAGCCCGACGATATCCGTACGGTAATTCTTACGCACTTGCATTGGGATCACTGCTACGGCAACAAAGAGTTGCCACAGGCCCGGTTTGTCGTGCAGCGCAAGGAACTCGCATACGCCATCGCACCCTTGCAGTGTGACGCCCCCATCTATGAAAGCCACCTTCATCCGGTGCATTTTCTGGGGTCACTGGATCGGTTCCATATCATTGATGGCGATCACGACATCATGCCGGGGATCCGTTGCATCTTGTTGCCGGGACACACCCCGGGATTGCAAGGTGTGCTGGTGGATACCGCGCAAGGTCGCATGATGCTGGTGAGCGACCATTGCCCCCTTTACGAAAACTACGAGCAGGGCATCCCCACAGGCATTCTCCACAGCCTGGAGGACTGGTACCGCTCTACCGCGCGCATTCACGAGCTGGCCGAGGGCATCTATCCGGGGCATGACAGCCGTGTGTTGAGCGTGAGGCAAGAAAATGCCTGACACCGTTCTGCTTACGGGTGCGAGCGGCTTCATTGGCCAGGCACTCTTGAACGCACTGAGCACGCGCAATATTCAGGTCAGGGCGCTGGATGTCAATCCGCGACCCGGCGGGCTGACCTCGAACGTCGAGTGGCTGACGGGCAGCGTCGCCGATTCTGCGCTGCTGGAACGTGCCATGGACGGGGTGACCGACGTCGTGCACCTGGCCTTCATCATGGATTTGGACGGCGAGCGGCCACTGGCCAGTGCAGAAATCAACCTGCTGGGTACGATCCGCTTGTTCGAGGCCGCCCTGAAACAGCGCGTTCGTCGGGTCGTGTGGGCCAGTAGTGTAATGGTTTATGGCCCGCGTTCCCACTATCCGCCCGGCCCTATTGCGGAAACGGCCGAACCCATGCCGCGAACCCCCTATGGCGTGTCCAAGCTGGCACTGGAATGGATGGCCCGCAGTTACCGCAATCAGGGTTTGGAGACGGTCGGGCTTCGGTTCACAACCGTTTTCGGGCCGGGCCGCACCCGGCGAGGTGCAGCGGGCTTTTGTGTGAGCCTGTTCGAACAAGCTTTGCGAGGCGAGATCGAAGTCGAGCAAACAGACCGGCGCGCCAGCATGCTCTATATCGATGACGCTGTCGTGGCCTGTATCAAGGCCCTGGATGCGTGCAGGCCTTTGCACGATGTCTACAACATATCCAGTTTCGAGTGTTCCGTCGGCGACATCGTTCACACCTTGCAGCGCTGTGCGCCCATCAGGAAAGTGACCGCGACGCCGGGGGGATGCAGCCCCTGGCCGACGACGATGGACCTGAAACGTGCTCATTGCGATCTGGGTTTTCAGCCATCTTACGACCTCGAGAATGCTTGCGCCGCGTACATGGCGCAGCTTGAGAATAAGGCGTCGAGCCGCTGACACCATTCTGGAAGTCGTTTTTTCATGAGGAGACAACTATGAGATTGACCAAATTCATCGCCAGTCTGGTCGTGGCCATTACTGCGTCGGCAACTTGCGGAGTCCAGGCGAAACAGACGCTGCGTGCAGCCCATGCTTATCAGCCCGGCACTTCCGTCTATGTTTTTTGGGATGAGTTTGCCAAGGGCATCAATAAGCGTTCGAATGGCGAGCTCGAAGTCCAGGTGTTTCATTCCGGGCAGTTGGGCGGCGACGAGCAGGTGTTCCGCGGCATGAAGCTGGGAACCATCCACATGGGGAGCGGCGCCGCCGCCAATGAAGGCGTGCTGACCGATGCCTATTACTGGATGGATCTGCCTTATGTATTCAAGTCTCGAGAGAGCGCAAGCCGGGTCTTCGCCGACAAGGAGGTGGACGCCTACTTGAGAAGCAAGCTTCGCGCCGATGCAGGCACGGTGCTGCTGGGACATATCGAGGTTGGCGGATTCCGTCTGCTTATTAATAAGAGCCGCCCTCTGAAAACACCTGCCGATACGCAAGGCCTCAAATTCCGGGCACTATCCAATCCCTCTGATATCGCGCTGCTCAACGCCTGGGGGTTCACTCCTACGCCGTTGCCTTGGAGCGATACGTATCCGTCGCTCGAGCAGGGAATGATCGACGGGCTCAACTTGCAGGCCGCAGCCATCAAGGCATTCGGCTTCCAGGAGCTCGTCAAGTACGGCACGCAGACTCAGGCGCTCATGACCTATCACGTTGCGCAAATGAACGCCAAAGTCTACGACCGCCTGTCGCCCGATATGAAGAAATTGATCCAGCAGGAGGCGGCGCGCGCCTTGGCGGTGGCAAACGATCTGGACCGCAAAGACGAGGCCACGGTTTACGACGAGCTCAAGAAAAAGATAGATATCTATACGCCGGACGCGGATGAGGCCAGGCAGTGGGAAATACCGGCGCGGGCATTGTGGCCGCAGCTTACCCAGAAACTGGACAAGACCCTGGTGGAACGTGTCGTGGCGGTGCAATCGGACTCGGCCGCCGCGAAGTAGACGCCAGCAAGGCATCCGGCTTTCGGATTTCTCTAATGGTTACGGCGAGCCCGGTACGGAGGGCGCCGCGGGTTCGCCACATCATCCGAGGTGAATGACATGTGCATATTCGACCGCTTGAATCGCTTGTTGGAAGTATGCCTGGTTCTGCTTTTGGTGTTCATGGTGGTTGTCGTGTTCGGCAATGTGGTGCTGCGATATGTGTTCCATTCAGGTATAGCGGCTATCGAAGAACTATCCCGCTATGCCTTTGTATGGTCTACCTTCATAGGCGGGGTGGTGGTAATGCGCCAGAACGGACATCTCACTTTCGATTCCCTGGTGCGCAGGCTCGGCCCCACGGGCCAGGCCGTCTGCCGGCTGTGCTGCCATTTCCTGGTCATCTTGGTCGCGGCTGTATTGGCAAAAGGCGGGTGGGAACAGGTGGTAAGCAACATCGGTAAGTCTGGCCAGCCTTCCGGTTTTCCCATGGCCGTGTTTTATTCCATAGGACCCATCGCCGGTGTCCTGATGATTCTTTCATCGCTAGAGCAGATCGGCCACCTTGGAGGCCACTTCTTTCAACGCGGCTCCCGGCGGGCCGCTCCGAAACTGCTCTGAGGCACGGCAATGACGACGATCTGGATATTCCTGGCCTCGTTGCTGGGCAGCATGGGAATCGGCATGCCGATAGCCTTTGCGCTGCTCGTGTCGGGACTGGCGCTGATGTGGCAATTGTCGGCATTCGATCCCAATATTCTGGCGGAAAGCATTGTCAACGGTGCCGACAGCTTTTCGCTGATCGCCGTGCCGTTCTTCATGCTTGCGGGCGAGCTGATGGCGGCGGGCGGCATGTCGCGCCGCATCGTCAAGTTGGCTATCGCGTTGTTCGGCCACTTGAAAGGCGGAATCGGTTATGTGGCTATCGGTGCGGCCATTCTGATGGCCTGCTTGTCAGGTTCGGCGGTCGCCGATAGCGCCGCCCTGGCCGTCATATTGATTCCGATGATGCGGGATGCCGGATATGACGTCTCTCGTTCCTGCGGGCTGATGGCGTCGGGAGGGATCATCGCGCCGGTTATCCCTCCTTCTATCGGCCTGATCATCTTTGGCGTTGCCGCGAATGTTTCCATTACCAAGTTGTTCCTGGCCGGGATTTTTCCCGGACTGCTCATGGGGGGAGCGCTCGCGCTGACTTGGTGGTGGCTGGTGCGCCGCGAACACACGCCTGTACGGGAACGGGCCGCACGGGGGGAGGTCGCGCGCGCGGCCATCGAGGCGTTGCCTGCATTGATCATGCCTGTCATCATCGTGGGGGGGCTGCGCCTGGGCGTTTTCACGCCCACCGAGGCAGCGGTGGTGGCGGCGGTGTACGCTTTGCTCGCCGGCCTGTTCATCTACCGAGAGTTGACGGTCGGGCAGCTGTACGAGGTATTCCTGAGCGCGTCTAAAACCTCGGCGTCAGTCATGTTCTTGGTCGCCGCCGCCTTTGTTTCGGCCTGGTTGATTACTATCGCCAACATACCAGGCATGCTGGCGCAGGCTCTGCAGCCGCTGGTGGCTCAACCCACATTGCTGATGCTCACTATCGTCGGCCTGGTCATGATCGTGGGTACTGCACTGGATTTCACGCCGTCCATCCTCATATTGACACCCGTATTGATGCCGGTCGTGCAGCAGGCTGGGATCGATCCCGTTTATTTCGGTGTGATTTTTGTCATTGCCAATGCCCTGGGCCTGCTGACGCCTCCAGTAGGGGTCGTGCTGAACGTTGTTTGTTCGGTGGCGGGTATCCGGATGGAGGATGTTTCGCGCGGAGTCCTGCCGTTTCTGCTGGCCGAATTCCTGGCTCTGATCTTAATGGTGCTTTTCCCAGCGCTGATAACGTATCCTTTGGCGCTTTTCCATGATTGAACGGTTCGACGCCGAGTGGTGTGGGGTGCGACGACTTCCCGCCTTTTCCCCTTATCATGAGGTCCAGGATGCCTCATGGGCTCTCTATCTCCCCTTAGTCAGTTCATGATTTATGACTACTGTCCCAAGACGCAAAGCCACTCCTCTGTATGAAATGGTGTACGAGGCGATAAAAGAAAGAATCGCAGATGGTGTGCTGCGGCCCGGTGATCCTGTGTCGGAAATCACCTTGGCCGAGGTGCTATCGGTCAGCCGGACGCCGGTGCGGGATGCCATAAGGCGGCTGATTACCGAGAATCTCCTGGTTGCGCCCCCTAACGGGCAGATCCAGGTGTATTCCCCGAAGGCTGCGGATATTGCCGAAATTTATGTCACGCGCGCTGCCATGGAAAGCCTGGCGGCGCGCATGGCGGCTATGACTGTGGACGACGCGTTCATCAGTCAGTTGCGCGATATCTACGATGCCACGATGAAATCGCCGTTGGTCGAAGCCGTGACGTCCCCGATTCTTGATCGGGATGTCGTCAAGCATGCTGCCAAGTACAACGGTATGTTCCACCAGGCTATCCTCGACAAGGCCGGTAATGCTCGGCTTAACCAGTTGATCGCCAACCTGAAGCCGGTCATTGGGCGGTATCGCCATATTTCTCTGGCTCATACCGATCATTTAACCGAGTCATGGAATGAGCACAGGCGCATCATCGATTATTTCGTCGAATGCAGCCCCGAAACGGTAGAGCAACTCGTCCGCCAGCATATTCTCAAGGCAGGGGGGCGTATTGTGTCGGCAATGAGGCGGGTAGAAGGCAGCGATGAACCCCTGACCCCATCAATGACACTGGTCTTATCCACTCTCGATGCGAAGGTAGGCGCCTCTTGAACGCAGGATGGGTTGTTGCGTGCAACAAACAAAAAGGCCCTTGAAGAATCAAGGGCCTGGGTATTCTGGCGGAGAGGGTGGGATTCGAACCCACGGTACGGGGTTACCGTACGCCTGATTTCGAGTCAGGTACATTCGACCACTCTGCCACCTCTCCGGTGTCCGTTTTCTTGCCGGGTGGCGTTCACCCGGCGGGACGCTGCCTGCGGCGCCAGGCGCCGTGGTCGTCTGGCAGACGTCCGGACCTTCGCTTGCCAAAAAGCGAAGACCGCAACTATATCAGAAAAAATCCCGCCACGTGTGCCGGTCCGGTCCGGAAAATCCGCCTTCGGCATCCCCGGCGGCCATGTCCCCGCCAGGGGTGGGGCCTCGTCCGGGCGGGACAGGCGCGGCGGCTACACTTGAGCCCGGTCTTGCCACCGGCGCGGCCGCCACCGGGCGCGGCCCGATTCCAGACAGGAGAATTCGCATGCTCAAAGGAAAAGTCGCAGTCATCACCGGCTCTACCAGCGGTATCGGGCTGGGCATTGCCACCGCGTTCGCGCAGCAGGGCGCCGATATCGTGCTGAATGGATTCGGCGACGCGGACCAGATCGAAAAACTGCGCGCCGGCCTGGCCAGCCAGCACGGCGTGAAAGTGCTGTACGACGGCGCCGACCTGTCGCGCGGCGAGGCCGTGCGCCAACTGGTGGCCAACACCGTGCAGTCGCTGGGGCGCATCGATATCCTGGTCAACAACGCCGGCATCCAGCACACCGCCCTGATCGAGGATTTCCCGGTCGAAAAATGGGACGCCATCCTGGCGCTGAACCTGTCGGCCGTCTTTCACGGCAGCGCCGCCGCGCTGCCCCACATGAAGAAGCAGGGCTGGGGCCGCATCATCAATATCGCGTCGGCGCACGGGCTGGTGGGCTCGGCCAGCAAGTCGGCCTATGTCGCCGCCAAGCACGGCGTGGTGGGGCTGACCAAGGTCACCGCGCTGGAAACCGCCGGCACCGGCGTCACCGCCAATGCCATCTGCCCGGGCTGGGTGCGCACCGGCCTGGTCGAAAAGCAGATCAGCGCCCTGGCCGAACAACAGCAGATAGACCAGGATGCCGCGGCGCGCGAACTGCTCAGCGAAAAACAGCCCTCGCTGCAATTCGTGACCCCCGAGCAACTGGGCGGCACGGCGCTCTACCTGGCCTCGGATGCCGCCGCGCAGGTGACAGGCACCACCATCTCGGTCGATGGCGGCTGGACGGCCCGCTGATCCACGCCTTACACACAAGAAAACCAAGGAATCCCGCAACATGCTGTTCTTGCTTTCTCCCGCCAAGAAACTGGACTACGACTCCCCCGTCCATATCGAGCACCACACCCAGCCGCTGTTCGTGGACAAATCGGCCGCGCTGATCAAGGTGCTGAAAACCTTGTCGGCCGCGGACGTGGCCGATCTGATGAGCCTGAGCCCGGCGCTGGCCGAACTGAACGTGGCGCGCTATGGCGCCTGGACCCGCAAATTCACCCAGCACAACGCGCGGCAGGCCGTGCTGGCCTTCAATGGCGATGTCTACGAAGGCCTGCAGGCCGGCAGCCTGTCGGCGGCCCGGCTCGACTGGGCGCAAGAGCACGTGGCCATTCTCAGCGGCCTGTACGGGGTGCTGCGCCCGCTCGACCTGATGCAGCCGTATCGCCTGGAAATGGGCACGCGCCTGGCCACGTCCAAGGGCAAGAACCTGTATGAATACTGGGGCAGCACCATTGCCGACTACCTGAACGAGCGCCTGGCCGGGCAGAAGTCGCCCATCGTGGTGAACCTGGCTTCGGAAGAGTATTTCAAGGCCGTGGACCTGAAGGTCCTGAAGGCGCGCGTGGTGCAGTGCGTGTTCCAGGACTGGAAAAACGGCGCCTGGAAGGTCATCAGCTTCCATGCCAAGCGCGCGCGCGGGCTGATGGCGCGCTATGCCATCGAGCACAAAGTCGCCAAGCCCGAGGGCCTGCAGAAGTTCGACAGCGAAGGCTACGCCTACGACGCATCGGCTTCCACCGCCGACAAGCTGGTGTTCCGGCGCAAGGCATAAGCGCACCCATGTCTGCCGGGCTGCGTGTTTTCCTGTTTTTTTCGCTGGGCTACCTGGTTTCGTATTTGTTCCGGGGCGTCAACATCGGCTTCGGGCCGTACCTGACGCAAGAGCTGAACCTGTCGGCGTCCGACCTGGGCACGCTGACCAGCCTGTATTTCCTGGGGTTTGCGCTGATGCAGATTCCCGCGGGGCTGTTCCTGGACACCTGGGGGCCGCGGCGCGTCAACGCGCTGATGCTGCTGGTGGCGGCGCTGGGCACCCTGGTGTATGGGTTGTCGGATGCGCTGCCCGGCCTGATGGTGGGCCGGCTGCTCATCGGCGCGGGCGTGTGCGTGTGCCTGGGCGCCGCATTCCAGGCCCTGGCGCAGAACTTTCCGTTGGCGCGCCTGCCGCTGGTCAATGGCCTGGTCATGGCCGTGGGTGGTTTGGGCGGGGTGCTGGTGGGGTCGCCGCTGTCGTGGCTGCTGGGACGCAGTTCGTGGCAGGCGATCAGCATCGGCCTGGCCTTTTTCACGCTGGCGGTCGCGGCGTTGATCTGGTTTGGCGCGCCGCGCGAAGCCGCGCGCCACCGCCGCGCGCCCCGCCTGGCCGAGCAATGGCTGGGCACCTGGGCCTTGCTGCGCGATGCCCGCTACTGGCGGCTGGTGTCGCTGCCGGTGATGACGGGCGGGGCGTTCTATGGCGTGCAGTCGCTGTGGGTGCGCCCGTTTCTAACCGACGTCAACGGCCTGGACGCCGCCCATGCCGCGGGCCTGGTATCGCTGCTGGGGGTTGCCATGATGGCGGGCAACGTGGGCCTGGGCGCGATGGCCCGCCGCATGGAGCGCCTGGGGCTGGGCCTGTACGGCTTTGGCGGCGCCTGCCTGCTGCTGTTTCTGGCGACACAGGCGCTGATCATGCTGCGCGCGCCCATTCCGCTGGAAGTGCTGTGGGCCTGCTACGGCGCCTTCGGCTCGGCCAATATCCTGGTGTATGCCTTGCTGGCCGGCGAGTTTCCCCCGGAACTGCTGGGGCGCGTGGCGTCGACCACCAACCTGTTGATGTTCCTGGTCATCTTCCTGTGCCAGGTGGGTATCGGCTGGATCGTCGATCTGTGGCCGGGGCAGGGCGGCATCTACCCGGCGGCCGCGCACCTGGTCGCCTGGAGCGTGGTGCTGGCCTTGCAGGTGGCCGCGGCGGCCTGGTATTTCTGGCCCGCGTCGCGGCGCGCCAAGGTGTCTGGCACCTGATGCTGGCTGTTGCCGGGGGCCTGCTTTTGTGTTGCTTTTGCCAGTGTCTGGCTCCCGCAGGGTGCCAGACACCGTTCTGTTGGAATAGTTCGGCATGCTTCGGTGTCTGACACCCGCTGCGCGGGAGTCAGACACCTGGACACTGATCTGGGCACCTGCCGGCACGGCGGCATCAGGCGGCGACGGCGGCGGGGCGGCTTTGCGGCGGGTCGGCCACGGCGGTCATTTCCTGCCGGATCTGCGCCGCGGCCCGCAGCATCTGCTTCAGCGGATAAGCCAGCGCCGCCAGGTCGCCGTCGGTGTCGAACTGGCTGGGCAGGTCGTCCGGCGCCGGGCGCGAGCCATCCAGCATGTCCACCATGCCCGCCAGCGCCTGCCGCATGGAATCCGGCGTCTGTTTCAGCCCCGCCAATAGCGGCACCGCGGCCGTGATCTGCGAGGCCATGATGTGGTTCTGGATCAGCAGGTTGTTGAACTCCGGCACATTCACCTGGTGCGAGCGCGGCTCGCTCATCATGCGGTAGAACGCCTCGGCGAAGTTGCTGAAGGCAATATGCACGTTCTTGCGCGCCAGCCGCCAGGCGATGTCGGCTTCTTCCACCGACGGCGTGTCGCCGGCCGCCGCGTCGGCGGCATGCGCCTGCATGGCCCGCGCATACATCAGCCCGGTACGCAGGTATTCGCGATTGGCGTTGGTGGCCGCGCGCGCCAGCGGCTTCATGTAGCGCGCCTCCCACCAGGGCAGCACGTAGCTGCACAGCAGGGCGATGGCGCAGCCCAGCGCGGTGTCCAGCGCGCGCTCTCCGATCACTTCCATCGACACCGTGCCCGGCGCCACGAAGTGGAACACCATCACCACGAACAGCGTGTTGAAGATGGCGCTGGCCATGTAGTTCAGCTGCACCAGGCTGTTGCCCATGATGCAGGCCATCAGCAGCACGGCGAACAGTATTTCGGGGCGCGTGGTCACGCGGAACAGCGCCAGCGCCAGCAGGCAGCCGATCAGCGTGCCCATCAGGCGCAGGCCGTTGCGCTGGCGGGTCAGCGCGAAGCCGGGCTTCATGATGATGATGATCGTCAGCAATACCCAATAACTGTGCGCCGACGAGACCTGCGGCGTCACCCACTGGGCGATCAGCCCCATGGCGATGGCCGCCGCCAGGGTCACGCGCACGGCATAGCGGAAATAGGGCGAGTCCCGCCGCAGGTTGCTGGTCAGCATGCCCAGGCGCAATTCCTGGCGCGACATGAACTGGGTCAGCGATTTGTTGATGCGCAGCACATCGGTGGGCTCGGCGTCGGGCCGGGCCGCGGTATGGTCGGCCAGCTTGCCGACGATGCGCGCGGCATTGCGCAGGCGCCGCAGCACCTGCACGATCAGAGCCAGCATCTCGGGCTCTTGCTCGCCCATGCCCTGCTGCTTGAACTGCTCGATCTCGTACTCGATGGCGCGCAGTTCCGCCTTGGTGCTGCTGCGGTATTGCACCGGCCGCCCGCGCGATACGTCCAGCGCGATGCGATTGACTTCCAGCGACATCTTGGCCAGCGCATCGCGCATGAACATCAGGCAGTCGTGGCCGGCCAGCGCGCGCCGCAGCGACGCATAATCGGTATGCGTGGCCACCAGCGTATCCAGCAGCTGCAGCATGTCGACGAACATGTTCCACAGCATCACGCGCTCGCCGTCGCGGTAGCCGCGCCCGCGCGGCAGGGTGCGCAGCACGATGTCGCGCGCGGCCTGGTGCTTTTCCGTCATGGTGGACTGCGACTGGATCAAGGCCCGGTAGGTGTCGTCCAGGTCGGTGGTCTCGTCATAAAAGCGGCTGCGCGCCGCCATGTAGTCGGCGGTGGCGAACAGCGCCACCGACATCGCCTGCCGCTCTTCGCGCAACCAGAAAATGCGGCTGAACCCCAGGCTGAACACCAGGTAGAACAGGGCGCCGCCCAGCGTGGCCGCCGAATGCGCCAGCACCTGGCTGGGCGCCATGGGCGAATGCATGGTCAGTGTCATGATCAGCAGCCCGCCGAAACCGATCAGCCCGCCGCGCTTGCCGAACACCGAAAACATCGAGAACACGAAACACTGGGTAATCACCGCCAGCCACAGCAGCAGGGGGTAGGTCGAGGCGGCGCCGGTGATCGTGACCGCGGCGGTGGCCAGCGCCGCGCCGCCCAGCATTTCGTTGGTGCGGTGCCGCTGCGGGCCGCCGGGCTGGTCGATGATGGCCAGGCACTGCGCGCCGAAGGTGGCCACCAGTCCGATACTGTATTGCCCGAACACGCCCCCCAGCACCATCACGGGCAGCAGCATGCCCACCCCTTGCCGCACGCCTCCGAAGAAGTAGTGGCTGTACAGAAAGCGCGGAATGCTGGCGATGCGTAGATCCATGGGCGGGCCACTTTTCGATTCGATCGCCCAAGTATAGAAAGATGCGGCGGGTTTTGCGTGCCTGGGTCGCCTCGTTGTGCCGGGCATGGGGCCGGCACAACGAGGCTGGCACCGTCCGCAATGGACGCCCATCCAGTTCGAGGTGGCACGATGCAATTGGATTAGAACCGGCGCAGAGGTGATGGGGTTCGAATCGGCACAGTGCAGTTCTGGGTCGCCCAGGGGCGTTTGCGCTGCGTTCCCGACGAACGCGTGCCGGGTCGGCAGGGTGTCCGGGTGGCGAGGCTCCGTGAGTCTCAAAGCGCCAGATCATGCT
>WMBV01000009.1:0-60014 GCA_017745595.1 Bordetella petrii | reverse complement strand
ATCACGGGCAGCAGCATGCCCACCCCTTGCCGCACGCCTCCGAAGAAGTAGTGGCTGTACAGAAAGCGCGGAATGCTGGCGATGCGTAGATCCATGGGCGACCCAGAACGGGGCTACAAACGGAACAAAACGCAATAACGGGCCCGAAACCCCCGCCGCCGACCCCCCGATTTGCCCCCGATGCCGCAACGCGGTAAATTTGCTCCCTTGCGCCGGTCTGCCTATCCGATACCGGCGCCCAGGCAAGCGGGCTATCCGGGCTACATTCCGGATGCTGCGCGCCAGCAACAACTGCCGTTGGCCGCGCCACAAGCGTGTGTTGCCAAGGCTTCCATTTCGACCTCCAGCGTCCCCCAGGGGCGTTTGCGCTGCGTTCCCGACGAACGCGTGCCGGGTCGGCAGGGTGTCCGGGTGGCGAGGCTCCGTGAGTCTCAAAGCGCCAGATCATGCTGTCGGTGCCTGTACGGGTTCAGTTGCCGCCGTATCCGGGTGTGCAACGGTCAGGAAAACAGGGCCGGTACTGAAAGGAATACAACATGGAAACCATAGGCGCCGATATCGTCGTGCGCTGCCTGGCCGAAGAAGGCGTCGAGCACGTTTTCGGCTATCCCGGCGGCGCGGTGCTGTACATCTACGACGCGATTTTCAAGCAAGACAAATTCCAGCATATCCTGGTGCGCCACGAGCAGGCCGCCGTGCATGCGGCCGATGCCTATTCGCGCGCGTCGCAAAAGGTGGGCGTGTGCATCGTCACCAGCGGCCCGGGCGTCACCAATGCCGTCACCGGCATCGCCACGGCCTACATGGACTCGATCCCCATGGTCATCATCAGCGGGCAGGTGCCCACTGCGGCCATCGGCGAAGACGCCTTCCAGGAATGCGACACCGTGGGCATTACGCGGCCCTGCGTCAAGCACAACTTCCTGGTGCGCGACGTCAAAGACCTGGCCGAAACCATGCGCCGGGCCTTCTACATTGCCCGTACCGGCCGTCCCGGCCCGGTGCTGGTCGACATTCCCAAAGACGTCAGCCTGCAGCCCTGCAAGTACGTGGCGCCCAAGGGCGAGATCAGCATGCGCTCGTATGCGCCGGTCAACAAGGGCCACCAGGGGCAGATCAAAAAGGCCGTGCAGATGCTGCTGGCCGCCGAACGCCCCATGATCTACGCCGGCGGCGGGGTCATTCTGTCGGACGCCGCGGCCGAACTGGGCCGGGTCGCCGAACAGCTCGGCGCGCCTTGCACCACCACCCTGATGGGCCTGGGCGGCCTGGCCGGCACCAGCCGCCAGTACGTGGGCATGCCCGGCATGCACGGCACGTACGAGGCCAACATGGCCATGCAGCACTGCGACGTGCTGCTGGCGGTGGGCGCGCGCTTCGACGACCGCGTCATCGGCAACCCGCGGCATTTCGCGCAGAACGCCCGCAAGATCATCCACATCGACATCGACCCCTCGTCCATCTCGAAGCGCGTGCGGGTCGACGTGCCCATCGTCGGCAACGTGAAAGACGTGCTGGCCGACTTCAGCGCCCAATACGACGCGGCGCGCGCCGACACCAAGCCGGCGCCGCTCGACAAATGGTGGCAGCAGATCGAAACGTGGCGCGGCAAAGAATGCCTGAAGTACGCCAATTCCGAAGAAGTCATCAAGCCGCAGTACGTGGTCGAAAAGCTCTGGGAAGTCACCGGCGGCGACGCCTTCGTCACGTCCGACGTGGGCCAGCACCAGATGTGGGCCGCGCAGTACTACAAGTTCGACAAGCCGCGCCGCTGGATCAATTCCGGCGGCCTGGGCACCATGGGGGTGGGCCTGCCGTACGCCATGGGCGTGCAGATGGCCAATCCGGGTGCGGACATCGCCGTCATTACCGGCGAAGCCTCCATCCAGATGAACATCCAGGAACTCTCCACCTGCCAGCAGTACCACCTGACGCCCAAGATCGTCTGCCTGAACAACCGCTTCCTGGGCATGGTGCGCCAATGGCAGCAAATCGATTACGGCTCGCGCTATTCCGAGTCCTACATGGATTCGCTGCCCGACTTCGTCAAGGTGGCCGAGGCCTATGGCCACGTCGGGCTGCGCATCGAGCGCCCGGCCGACGTCGAGCCGGCGCTGCGCGAAGCATTCAAGAAGCACAAGGATCGCCTGGTCTTCCTGGACTTCATCACCGACCGCACCGAAAACGTGTGGCCCATGGTGAAGGCCGGCCGCGGGCTGACCGAGATGCTGCTCGGCTCTGAAGACCTGTAAGGAGAGGCGACCATGAAACATGTGATTTCCGTGCTCATGGAAAACGAACCCGGCGCGCTGTCGCGCGTGGTCGGCCTGTTTTCCGCGCGCGGCTACAACATCGAAACCCTGACCGTGGCGCCTACCGAAGACGCCACCTTGTCCCGCCTTACCGTGGTCACGGTGGGGTCGGACGAGGTCATCGAGCAGATCACCAAGCACCTGAACCGCCTGGTGGACGTGGTCAAGGTGGTCGACCTGACCGAAGGCGCGCACATCGAGCGCGAGCTCATGCTGATCAAGGTGCGCGCCGTCGGCAAGGAACGCGAAGAAATGAAGCGCATGGCCGATATCTTCCGTGGCCGCATCATCGACGTCACCGACAAGTCGTACACCATCGAACTGACGGGCGTGCAGGAAAAGGTGCAGGCGTTCATCGACGCCCTGGACCGCAGCGCCATCCTGGAAACCGTGCGCACCGGCGTGTCCGGCATCGGGCGCGGCGAACGGATCCTGAAACTCTGAAGCCCCGCGGGCCTCGCCCATCCATCCTAGAATCCCCTACAAATCGCATAAATCCGGAGCACACGACATGAAAGTTTTCTACGACAAAGACTGCGACCTTTCCCTCGTCAAAGGCAAGACCGTTGCCATCATCGGCTACGGCTCGCAGGGCCATGCCCACGCGCTGAACCTGCACGACTCGGGCGTGAAGGTCGTGGTGGGCCTGCGCAAAAATGGCGCTTCGTGGAACAAGGCCGCCAATGCCGGCCTGGAAGTGAAAGAAGTGGCCGAAGCCGTCAAGGCCGCCGACGTGGTCATGATGCTGCTGCCCGATGAAAACATCGCCGCGGTCTACCGCAACGAAGTGCACGGCAACATCAAGGCCGGCGCCGCGCTGGCGTTCGCGCACGGCTTCAACGTGCATTACGGCCAGGTCGTGCCGCGCGACGACATCGACGTCATCATGATCGCGCCCAAGGCCCCCGGCCACACGGTGCGTTCCACCTACGCGCAGGGCGGCGGCGTGCCGCACCTGGTGGCGGTCCATCAGGACAAGTCCGGCTCGGCCCGCGACGTGGCCCTGTCGTACGCCAGCGCCAACGGCGGCGGCCGTGCCGGCATCATCGAAACCGATTTCCGCGAAGAAACCGAAACCGACCTGTTCGGCGAACAGGCCGTGCTGTGCGGCGGCACGGTCGAGCTGATCAAGGCGGGCTTCGACACCCTGGTCGAGGCCGGCTACGCGCCCGAAATGGCGTACTTCGAGTGCCTGCACGAACTGAAGCTGATCGTCGACCTGATCTACGAAGGCGGTATCGCCAACATGAACTACTCGATCTCGAACAACGCCGAATTCGGCGAATACGAGACCGGCCCCAAGATCGTCACCGACCAGACCCGCCAGGCCATGCGCGAAGCCCTGGTCGCCATCCAGACCGGCGAATACGCCAAGAAGTTCATCCTGGAAAACGCCGCGGGCGCTCCCACGCTGACCTCGCGCCGCCGCATCAACGCCGAATCGCAGATCGAACAGGTCGGCGGCAAGCTGCGCGCCATGATGCCCTGGATCGCCGCCAACAAGCTGGTGGACAAGTCCAAGAACTAGTTCCCCGGCGCCAGGTCGCCAGGTGTCTGACACCTGCGGAGTCAGACACCTGTGCACATCCTGGACAGGTGTCGGGCTCCGCAGGTGCCAGACACCGTACGTCCAGGCCGCTAGCCCCTTCGATGTCAGGCACCTGCCGGGGCACGGCGCTTGCGACGCTACAGGGCATTCCCTCGGGAATGCCTTTTTTCATTCTCTGGGGGGATGCCTCGTCCCCGGCGCGTTCTCCAAGGCGCGGCGGGCCGCAAGCCCGCCGGGATGAGTTAACCTTTCGGTTATCCGCCGCCATAACCTGCAACTATGCCCAATTTTTCCATGCGCGATTCCGAGAATCGCCACCGCAGCATCTACCTGCTGCCCAACGCATTCACTACCGCGGCCCTGTTTGCCGGTTTCTACGCGGTGGTGCAGGCCATGAACGACCGCTTCGAGGTCGCGGCCATCGCCATCTTCGTGGCCCTGGTGCTCGACGGCATGGACGGCCGGGTGGCGCGGCTGACCAACACCCAGTCGGCGTTCGGCGAACAGTACGACTCGCTGTCGGACATGACCTCGTTCGGCGTGGCCCCCGCGCTGGTCATGTACGAATGGATTCTCAACGACCTGGGCCGCTGGGGCTGGCTGGCCGCGTTCGTGTACGTGGCGGGGGCGGCGCTGCGCCTGGCCCGCTTCAATACCAACATCGGGATCGTCGACAAGCGCTTCTTCCAGGGGCTGCCCAGCCCCGCGGCGGCGGCCCTGGTGGCGGGGTTCGTCTGGCTGGCCATCGACAACAAGCTGCCCATTCACGATAACGTCATGGCGTGGGTGGCGTTCTGCCTGACCATGTACGCCGGCGTCAGCATGGTGTCCAATGCGTCTTTCTTCAGCGGCAAAAGCTTCGCGCTGGGCCGCAGCGTGCCGTTCTGGGGCATTTTGCTGGTGGTGGCCGTATTCGTGTTCGTGTCCAGCGACCCTCCGGTGGTGCTGTTCGGCCTGTTCGTGCTGTATGGGCTGTCGGGCTGGGTGATCATGGCCTGGCGCTGGAACCGCGCCCGGCGCTTGCAGCAAGAACGCCGCTCGCACGCGGACTGACCGCCGGGCCGCGCCCCGGCGGCTGCCGGGGCGGCGCTATCGCCAGAAGAACCGCTCTTCGTCGTACATGGGGTCGGGGCCCGGATGAAAGCGCGTGACGCGCTGGCCGTCGCGGCCCAGGTACACATACATCAGCGAATTCCACACGCCCGATTGCTTGTAGCGGTACGCCCACACCACCTGGCGCACGCTGGGCAGGCCCACTTCGCTGATTTCGGCGGGCGGCCCGAATTCGCAACGCACCTGCTCGGCGGTCCAGGTGCCCGTGGCCAGAATCTTGAAGTGCGCGTCGGTCAGAATGGGCACCACCTGGTCTACCCGGCCATCGGCGCCCACATTGGCGCCCCAGGCAAATTGGCCCAGGGGCTGCTGGGTCCAGATGACGCGCTCGCCGCCGCCGGCGATGGGGCAGCTGAAGTTGGGCCGGCCGAACTGGGCCGACACGTCGGCCAGCGGCGTGTTCGGCGGCACCTGCGTCATGTTGGCGCAGGCGGCCAGCGCGCCGACGGCTGCCACGGCGGCGGCGCGCGTGGCCAGGCGAGAGATGTTACAAAGCATGCCGGTTCTCCGGTGGGCCGGCGTGCGCCGGCGGGCCAGGCTGGGGGTAGGGCAGCCCGATAGGGCGATTCTAGCGAATCAGTTATAATCTTCGCCTGATTTGCCCGGCTTATACCCATGGCCGGGCAAATTAGTATCGATTGCATCGTAGCGAAAGCAAAGCAAGCGATGCAAAGCAAGCGATTCAAAGCAAGCAGTGCAACGCAATACAAGCATCACGGTTTTTTGCCATTTTTTTTAAACCACGGCTGGGCGCCTCGGCCCTGCCGCAAGTCCGAAGAGGTCATTTCATGTCCGTAGCCGACATCAAAAAAGCCGACATCGTCGCGCAGTTTCAACGCGCCCAGGGCGATACCGGTTCCCCCGAAGTCCAGGTGGCTCTGCTCACCGCCCGCATCAACGAACTGACCGGTCACTTCAAAGAACACATGAAGGACCACCACTCGCGCCGCGGTCTGCTGCGCATGGTCAGCCGCCGCCGCAAACTGCTCGACTACCTCAAGGGCCGCAATCCCGATTCGTACCGCGCACTGATCGAAAAACTCGGTCTGCGCAAGTGATCGACGGGGCAGGCTCCCCATGACGCAACCGTGGCCGGTGCGACGTTTGTCGCGGCGGCCACGGTTTTTCATTTGTAAGGAATCCTCGTCATGTTCAATAAAGTGACTAAATCGTTCCAATACGGCCAGCATACGGTCGTGCTGGAAACGGGCGAGATCGCTCGCCAGGCCTCCGGCGCCGTGCTGGTGTCGGTGGACGACACCGTCGTGCTGGCCACCGTCGTGGCCGCCAAGAAGGCCAAGCCGGGCCAGACCTTCTTCCCGCTTACCGTCGACTACATCGAAAAAACCTATGCCGCGGGCCGTATCCCCGGCGGGTTCTTCAAGCGCGAAGGCAAGCCGTCCGAAAAAGAAACCCTGACCTCGCGCCTCATCGACCGTCCGTTGCGCCCGCTGTTCCCGGAAGGTTTCTACAACGAAGTGCAGGTCGTGCTGCACACCGTGTCGGTCAATCCTGAAATCGATCCCGACATCCCCGCCATGATCGGCGCCTCGGCCGCGCTGGCCATCTCGGGCATCCCGTTCAACGGCCCCATCGGCGCCGCCCGTGTCGGCTACGTCGACGGCCAGTACGTGCTGAACCCCACCGCCTCGCAACTGAAAACGTCGCAAATGGACCTGGTCGTGGCCGGCACCGAAAACGCCGTGCTCATGGTCGAGTCCGAGGCCAAGCAACTGTCCGAAGACATCATGCTGGGCGGCGTGGTTTATGGCCACGAGCAAATGCAGGCCGCCATCAACGCCATCCATGACCTGGTGCGCGACGCCGGCAAGCCCGACTGGGACTGGCAGCCCGAAGCCAAGAACGAAGCCCTCATCGCCGCCGTGGCGGCCGCCGCGCAAGACAAGCTGGTCGCCGCCTACCAAGAGCGCCAGAAGCAGGCCCGTACCACGCTGCTGCGCAATGTTTACGCCGACGTGCACGCCGGGCTGGCCGAGCAGGCCGCCGCCGCCGGGCAAGACGCGCCCGATGCCGTCACCGTCGACAACATCCTGTTCGACCTCGAAGCGCGCATCGTGCGCGGCCAGATCCTGAACGGCGAGCCGCGCATCGACGGCCGCGACACCCGCACCGTGCGTCCCATCAGCGTACGCCTGGGCGTGCTGCCCCGCGCGCACGGCAGCGCGCTGTTCACCCGTGGCGAAACCCAGGCGCTGGTCGTGGCCACGCTGGGCACCAAGCAAGACGAGCAGATCATCGACGCGCTCATGGGCGAATACCGCGACCGCTTCATGCTGCACTACAACATGCCGCCCTTCGCCACCGGCGAAACCGGCCGCATCGGCGTGCCCAAGCGCCGCGAAATCGGCCATGGCCGCCTGGCCAAACGGGCCCTGGTGTCGCTGCTGCCCGCGCACGAAGACTTCCAATACACCATCCGCCTGGTTTCCGAAATCACCGAATCCAACGGCTCGTCGTCGATGGCGTCGGTGTGCGGCGGCTCGCTGGCCATGATGGACGCCGGCGTGCCCCTGCAAGATCACGTGGCCGGCGTGGCCATGGGCCTGATCCTCGACGATGGCAAGTTCGCCGTCCTGACCGACATCCTGGGCGATGAAGATCACCTGGGCGACATGGACTTCAAGGTGGCGGGCACCCAGAACGGCATCACCGCGCTGCAAATGGACATCAAGATCCAGGGCATCACCAAGGAAATCATGCAAGTGGCGCTGGCCCAGGCCCGCGAAGGCCGCCTGCACATCCTGGGCAAGATGCGCGACGCCCTGGAAGGTTCGCGCGGCGAACTGTCGGCCTTTGCTCCGCGCATGCTGACCATCAAGATCAACCCCGAGAAAATCCGCGACGTCATCGGCAAGGGCGGCGCCACTATCCGCGCCCTGACCGAAGAAACCGGCACCCAGATCGACATCTCCGATGACGGCACCATCGTCATCGCCAGCGTCGACGAGGCCCAGGCCAAGGAAGCCCAGCGCCGCATCGTCGAACTGACCGCCGATGTCGAAGTCGGCCAGGTCTACGACGGCTCGGTGCTGCGCCTGCTCGACTTCGGCGCCATCGTGCAAGTGCTGCCGGGCCGCGACGGCCTGCTGCACATCTCGGAAATCGCCAACTACCGCATCGCCAACATCAACGATGTGCTCAAGGTCGGCCAGCAAGTCCGCGTCAAGGTCATCGAGGCCGACGACAAGGGCCGCCTGCGCCTGTCCGTCAAGGCCATCGGCGGCATCGAGCAGCAACAGGCGGGCGGCGAAGCCACCGCGCAATCGGAACCGCAAGCTGAATAAGCTTTACGTTTCTTAAGGCAAAAACGGCACCGCAAGGTGCCGTTTTTGTTGCTTATACGGTAAATTCTTGACGCGCCGGCGCGTTGCCGGCGCCATCACGGAGAACACATTGACCGGCACAGGGATTCCCCGCAAATGATCGCGCCACGGCTGGCCGCCTGGATCACGGCGGGCTGCGTACTGGGCGCGGCGGCGGGCTGTGTCTCGCAGCCGGCGGCCCATGGCCCGCGCAACGAAGAAATGTCCATGGACCAGTTCGCGCAAACCGATTTCAACCGGACGGTCACGCTGGAAATCCGCGACAATCTCGCCAGCCTGTACACCCTGCTCGACAAGCTCTACAGCCGCAATCCGCGCGAATGGCGCAAGGCCGGCCAGGCCAACCAGGCCGCCGCCGTGGCGCGGGTGCGCCTCATGATAGAAAACCGCACCCCGCCGCCGGGGTTGCAGGGCCTGCGCGATATCCAGATCCTGGCGGTGTCGCTGGACCCGGCCTACGCGCGCGACCGCGTCGCCGCCTTCATCTACGGCTTGGCCGATACCCTGATCGCGGCTCATAATGACAAGACCCGCATGTATTTGTCGGATGTGCTGGACGGCCAGCGGATCTACAATGCAGCCCGCAACGTCGAGGCGGCCGCGTGGCTGCTGGCTTCGCGCCGCGACTCTGAAGGCCGGCTCTTGCTGCTTGCCAACGAAATATCGCCCGCGGCCACCAACCTGAGCTTCGAGCGCGAATTCGGCGCCATCATCGGCCGGCTCGACCTCATCGCCAACCTGCTGGGCGAAAACGCCCGGCGTGTCGGCATCAACTATGCGCAGGGGCTGTTGTTCTTCAATTTCCTGCCGGTGCGCTGAAGCCGTCCATGCCGCCCCGGCCGGGCTGTCTTTCCACAGGGACCCAATCGTGATCGATCTCGCCGCCATCCAAGCCGCCCGTGCCCGCTTGCAGGGGCAGGTGCTCAAGACCCCGTTCACGCATTCGCGCACCCTGTCCGACATCCTGGGCGCCGAGGTCTGGCTGAAATTCGAGAACCTGCAGTTCACCGCCTCGTTCAAAGAGCGCGGCGCGCTCAACCGCATGCTCGAACTCAACCCGGCCGAGCGCGCCGCGGGCGTCATCGCCGTGTCGGCGGGCAACCATGCCCAGGGCGTGGCTTACCACGCGCAGCGCATGGGCGTGCCCGCGGTCATCGTCATGCCGCGCTTCACCCCCACGGTCAAGGTGGCCAATACGCGGCGCTTCGGCGCCGAGGTCGTGCTGCACGGCGATACGTTCGACGACGCGCAGGCCCACGGCTATCAGTTGGCCCGCGAACGCGGCCTGACCATGATCCACCCCTACGACGATGCGGCCGTCATCGCCGGGCAGGGCACGCTGGCGCTCGAAATGCTGGAAGACCAGCCCGGCCTGGACACCCTGGTGCTGGCCATCGGCGGCGGCGGCCTGATCAGCGGCATCGCCACGGCGGCGCGCGCCATCAAGCCCGGCATCGAGATCGTGGGCGTGCAGACCGAACGCTTTCCGTCCATGTATGCGGCCATCCAGGGCGTGCCCATGGCGTCCGGCCACTACACCATCGCCGAAGGCATCGCGGTCAAATCGCCCGGCACCCTTACCCAGGAAATCGTGCGCCGGCTGGTCGACCGCATCGAGCTGGTCAGCGAGGCCGACATCGAACATGCCATCGTCGTGCTGCTCGAAATCGAGAAATCGGTGGTCGAGGGCGCCGGCGCGGCCGGCCTGGCGGCGCTGCTGCACGACCAGGCGGCCGGCGGCCATCGCTTCCGCGGCAAGCGCATCGCCCTGGTACTGACGGGCGGCAACATCGATCCGCTGATGCTGGGCGAACTGATCGAGCGCGGCATGGTGCGGGCCGGCCGTCTGGCCCGCATCCGGGTCGACCTGCGCGACCTGCCGGGCGCCCTGGCGCACGCCACCAAACTGATCGCCGACGCTCAGGCCAACATCACCGAAGTGCACCACCAGCGCGCCTTCACGGCGCTGCCGGTACGCAATGTCGAAGTGGACTTCGTGCTGCAGACGCGCGGGCCCGAGCACATCCAGGAAGTCATCAGGGCCCTGAACGCGGCGGGTTTCGCCGCCAGCAACCACGATCATTGATGGGCGGGGGCGGCGCCATACAGGTGTCAGGCTCCGCAGGTGCCTGACACCGGGGTGTGCGGCAGCCGTCTCAATCGCACGGTGTCAGGCACCTGCGGAGCCTGACACCTGTGTGCACGCTACAGCCCGCCGTGCGCCACCAGGGCCTTCAGGCGGTAAAGGCGTTCCCGGTGCAGCGTGGCGGCCAGCGGTTCGGGGTCGCGGCCCAGGGCCACATAGTCGGCCGGCACCGCCCGGATCGCCCCGTGCAGGCGGGCCGCGTCGGCCTGCCACCATTGCGACAGCAGGCGGTCGGGGTTCAGGGCGTCCAGCCCCTGGCGCCGCAGTTCAGAACGGTTGAAATCCTTCAGGTTCCAGGTGGCCACCAGCACCTGGGGCGGCTGCTGCAGCCCGCAGCGGGCGCGCCGGGCCAGGCCCGCCGCGATCACGTGGAAGTCTTTGGGGTCGCTGTAGCGCAACCCGGCCTCGTAGGCCTGCAGGTCGGCTTCGGAGGCCAGCGGAAAAAGCTGGTTCATCTCGGCCCATTGCGCGGCCAGTATGTCGGGCGGTATTGCCCATAGCCGGGCGGCGTTGCGGCGCCATTCTTCGCCGATGCGCTCGCTCCAGACCGGCTGGTAAACGCCCTCGGCGGCCAAGCGCAGCATCAGGCGGCGCACGATGCCGGACATCAGGACGCAGGCATCGAGCACGACGAAGGGGACGGGACAAGAGCTAGACGGGGGCACGGCGGCGGTGCCGGAGGCACCCGAAAAACCAGGGAAGGCCGACACTGTAGCAGGAACATGGCCCCGGTTTCTGGTAACAATAAATTGCGGGGACACTAGCCGTATCGCCCCCCGGCCGGCCGCAACCCGTGCCGTGGCAGGCAGCGTGTTGCCGTCATTTAGCCGCTGTTTTCGGCAGCTTATAGATTTGTTGCATCTATTAGGGAAAACCGCCTTGAGGCGGATTTTCAGTTCAAGTAGCTTGCCCGGGTAATCCCTAATCGGGGCAGTGTATCCAGGCAGCATGACATTCGCATGAACACCGGCGGGCGGCAGCCCCCTTTACTGTAAACATAGTTTCGGGAGCGTATTTGTGGATATTCCAAGCTTTATTCAGTCCCGCCCCATCATTGCGCATACCCCCCTGGAAAACCGCCTGACGTTCAAGCAGATGACGGGCCACGAAGGCCTGTCGCAGTTGTTCGAGTTCGATGTCGAGCTACTGGCCGACAACTTCAACCTGGACCTGAAGCAACTGCTGGGCAAGCCCCTGACGCTGGAAATCGCTACGACCGCCCAAGCCCGCTACCTGAGCGGGCAGATCGTGCGCTGCGTGATGGTGGGCCGCGAAAGCAGCACCTCGCGCAACTATATTTATAAAGTCACGGTAAAGCCCTGGCTGTGGTACCTGACACAGACCTCGGACAACAAGATCTTCCAGCAAAAGACGGTTCCCGACATCATCAAGGAAGTGCTGGGCGATTACGGCTACCCGTTCGAGATGAAACTGACGGGCAGCTATCGTTCGTGGGAATACTGCGTGCAGTACCAGGAAACCGACTTCGCGTTCATCAGCCGCCTGATGGAACACGAAGGCATTTACTACTACTTCAAGCACGACAAAGACCAGCACACGCTGATCATGACCGACGACATCGCCGTGCACGCGCCGGTGCCGGGCTACGAATCGATTCCCTACTACGGCCCCGACCGCGTGTCCACGCCGCAAGAAGAATACATTTCAATGTGGGAAATCTCGGCCCAGGTCACCCCCGATGGCTATGCCACGGTGGACTATGACTTCACCAAGCCGGGCGCCAGCCTGGATGCCGTGTCCAAGCGGTCGGGCGGGTCCGAGCCCGGCAACCTGGAAATGTTCGAATGGCAGGGCGGTTTCCAAGAGCCGCAGCACGGCGAGCAATACGCGCGCGTGCGCCTGGAAGAACTGCAGAGCATCCAGGAGCAGGATCTGGGCATGAGCAATGCCCGCGGCCTGGCCCCCGGCCATCTGTTCACGTTAAGAAACCATCCGCGCAAGGCCGAAAACCGCGAATACCTGGTGGTGTCGGTGAACTACCGTATGAGCGTGGGCGGTTATTCCACCAACAGCGGTTCCGAAGAGTTCTACGAAGAATCCTTTTCGGCGCTGCCGTCCAGCGTGCAATACCGCGCGCCGCGCGTGACGCCCATTCCGCGCACCCACGGCCCGCAGACCGCCCGCGTGGTGGGCCCGGCCGGCAAGGAAATCTGGACCGACAAATACGGCCGCATCAAGATCCAGTTCCACTGGGACCGCTACGGCCAGAAGAACGAAAGCAGTTCGTGCTGGGTGCGCGTGTCCAGCCCGTGGGCGGGCGGCGGCTTCGGCGGCCTGCAGTTGCCGCGCATCAACGATGAAGTGGTGGTCGATTTCATAGGCGGCTGCCCGGACCGCCCGCTGGTGCTGGGCCGGGTCTACAACGCCAACAACATGCCGCCGGTGGAATTGCCGGGCAGCGCCAACCAGAGCGGCTTTCGCAGTCAGTCGGTATATGGCGACCCGACCATGTGCAACAAGATGATCTTTGACGACACGCTGGGCAGCGAACTGGTGCACCAGCGTGCCCAGCGGGATATGTGCAACGAAGTGGTGAACAATCATAGCCATTCGGTGGGCTGCGATCACACTGTAGATGTGGGCGGGCATTACAGCATTCATGCCGGGTCTCTGGGAGTGGAGGTCACTCATGCAACCGACCTGACCTTTCATGAGCAGACCACGGTCAACATGGGGCCGTACGACAGGACCATTGTCGGACCTGTCATGAAGGAAACGACAGGCGATGTCACGCCGACCACGACAGGGGTGCTGACCGCCAAGCACGTGGGGGAACAGGTACTGACAGAAGAGGGGCCCGTGACTCGTACCTTGAGGGGCACCTATGGCGCTACCCATTATGGTGACTTCAAGTTGGTCATCCACGGGAATGTAGGCTGACCATGATGCTATCGGCTGCGTAGGCAGCGCTTTTCCTCCAACCCGGCATAAGTAGATGGTATGAGCAAATCCAAGCTAGAAGAACTCACCGACGAATTGTTGGGCTACCAGGGGCCAGCGGGGCGTGATGATCCGGTCAACCCGTCCATGTCCGAGGTTTCCGATCTTGCCTCGCATCACGGCGTGGACTTGGAGGGATGGCAGAAACCGATTGAATCTCTGATTTCGTCGTTCGAAAGCAGCGAGGGCGTCCCAGTTCTGTCCAGTACTCTGGCAGCGCCTGTATCGCCGGAGTTGGCGGCGCAGGCGCTCGTGGCCGGTGTAAACGCGGCAAGCGGCGGCACGCTGCTGCCGCCGGGCCTTGAACTCAAGAAGAACCTCACCGCGACCGTGCATCAGTACGTGAACGTGGAATTCAAGAGTTCGTATTTCAAGAACACGCTGGGAAATACGACATACCAGCATGGCAGCGATGTGGAAATCCTGGCAAAGGACGTGCGCATATCGGCAAACCACATACGGGTCAGTTCGAATGTTGAACGAAATACGGTAACGTCGAAAAAAGAGTCGTACCGCTACATCAGCAACCTGAGCGCCGGGATATGGTCAGGCTTGTATACCTCCGGGTGCAATAACAGCGTGACCGCTGTGGCCGGGGACCTGTCATGGGTCGTGAATTTCAGTGCTGGAGGAATACGCCTTGGTACCGCGGTGGCGATGGGGCACCACGGCGACATTCGCACCGGGAAGCGGCTGCTGGAGATCGATTCCGGAAGATCCAAGGCAGACAGAAAGGCCTATGTTCGTCTTACGCTCGTCTCGGCAATCGGCTTGTTCCTTTGAGTCGGATACATGTCCCCTCCAAATGTTCTTCCAGGTTCGGATGCGGCCAAGGCTGCCGCTGAAGTAGGCCAATATATCGCTGACCAAGGCGCAGATCTGCAGTTGCCGGAGTTGGAACAGTACGTGAAGGAACGCATCATCGCGTATGGTGGTGATCCCGTTACGGCTGCTGCATCGGCGAAGACGGTCACGGTATTGGCGGAACGGGATCCTGCCAATACTCAGACGGTTGCCGAGAATATTGTCGCAAGCACGATATCTGATCCGAATGCCGGCGTGGATCGCATCCGCGATAACGTCAAGCGACAAGTCGCCGAACGTGGCGGTATCGGCAATTTGAGCAAAGGTGAGCAAAAGACCTTGGCCTATGACGAGGCCGCGGCCGCGCTTCGCAGGGCGGGCATTACCGATACGCAGTCCTATGCGGATCTGAAGACTCGTGTGAACGAATATATAGACCAGGGCGCGAGCCCGGATGTCGCGGCTGCCGCCGCCGCAGCGCCCGCCTTGGCTGCCTCGGGGCCAACCGCCGATTCTTTTTCAATTTTCGGTTACTTGATCATGCTGGTGCATGGCGATCTCAAGTACATATTCAAAAGTACTGAAACGCTCACGGTCGGGGGAAGCGCCATTCATTCCCATATGAAAGACGTTACCTATAACGTGGGAGAGGGCAAGGATAGAAACATTCATATCGACTGTGACACGATACAAACATCGTCGACAGGAGAGTTCCTGAATATTCGCTTGCGTTCCGGGCGGGGTGTCGGCACTTATTCCGGAGACTATAGGTCGCTGATGAGTACGTCTTTCAGCGCGTACGGAGTGGCGACGAAATGGGGAATGAAGTGGCTGTTAATCGGCTTGTATTCCCTGGCCGTTACCAAGCGGCGTGTGTACTTGGCGGGAATAGACAATGACATGGTAGTTCAAAGCCGTGCCATCGATGAAAAGAAGGACAAAAGAACGAGCATACTGACAATCCGCAAGACCCAGGTTTTGATTGAACGTGCCAAACGAAGGTATTTCAAGCCATGACTCTCCCCTTTAGTGTTCTGCCGGGCTCGGATGCGGCCAAGGCAATCGATGAGGTGGCGCTGTTGGATTTGGATGCCCAGACTCTCGATCAGCAGATCGCGCCGATTCTGCAGAAATACAACGTAGATCCCGTAACCGGGGCTTCAATCGGCGAAACAGCGCGGCAAATCATTGCCAGCAATCCCGAGATTGAATTGCAGCCGCTGGCCGAAAGCCTGGTCGGTACTGCGGTGGCGGATCCCAGGGTGGCAGGCTACAACGCCCGCGAAGCCGTGCGTGCCGGTGGAAACATGAGTCAAGCCGAGCAAGAAGAACTCGCGATCCAGGCGGCCGGTGTCGAGGCCGAAAAAGCGGGGGGCGACAAGGCACTGGCGGAAAGCAAAGCGGAAGAGGCAATCAGCCAGGGGGCGAGCCCCGAAATGGCGGCCCAATCAGCCGCCGCCTCTGCCGTTTCTGTCGCCGTGGCGAATAAGGAAGGCCCATCAGAACTGGTGATATTCGGTTATCTGAAGGCAATGGTCAAGGGCGTAGTTATTGAGACCATCAAGGGGGACGAAAAGCATGAAGTAACTGGCAAGACGCTCTGGGACATCCAGAATGGCGCGTTTATCCAGATTACGGCCAACGATCTTCACATAAACTGCGGGGAATATCACGCCGAAGCCCGCCATGATGTCAGCCGCCGATCTTTCGGCGCTAACCTGTATTTGAAAGGCTACTACATGGAGTCCCCCACGCCCTGGACACTTACGGGGATGTCAGCGTCGGTGTCTGCGGCCTCTGCCAGTGCTTATACGCGTATCTATTCATTTGGCGGCTTGAAAACTACTCACGCCAAGAAAGATTATTATTATGCGGGGATCGGCATGGGCAGTTTCGATAAAACTTGGGAAAACTGCCATCAAGGTATCGGCAGGAAGCTGGTGCATATCGGCCTTAATAAGGATCGGCTGCTTTTTCTTGTCGGTAGCCCTGTCGGTCCGGTCAAGGCGGCGCTCAAAAAACTCAAGATAAAGAAAAGCAGTGGCGGCAGCAGTACTGGCAGTGGTAATCCATGAAATTCATCAAACCGTTGCGATTGACAGTCATGCCCCGGCCCTATCAATGGCGAGGCATGAATTTTCTATCTGTTGCTGTCGCGGTACTGATTCGGCATAAGGGCGAGGATGTCGTAATCGAGACAGAACAGACATTGCTGAACGACGTTCTGCCGGAACTCGATGCCGATGAAGTGCTGGATTTTATTATGCCGAAGCCGCATCCGGAGTATTTGGTAAGCGGCAATGCCTATACTGCCCACCAACCGGACAAGACTCAGTGCATGGTCAGCGCGCGAGTGGGCGACAAACGCAAGGATGGCATTGTGTTCGGCGATCGTTATTGGATCGGGGATCGGATTTCGGATCCGCATCCGTTCGACGAAATGCCGTTGACGTGGAGCCGTTCGTTTGGCGGCAGCACCGTGCCGGATAATCCACAGGGCGCAGGGGTGGATGCAGTCGAGATTAACGGGACGACGGCGGTCCGCTTGCCCAATCTAGAATCTCCTGTCGAGCGGATCCACAGTAAAGGGCAGCGGCCCGCCCCCTATAATTTCGGTTTGATCGGGATCGACAGGCCCCGGCGCTTGTCCAAGCTGGGCACAGCCGACGAAAAATGGATCAAGGAAGTCGGCACGGGATTTTTTGACGACTTGCAGTTTTCGGCATTCAATGCCGCCAGCGACGATCAGGTCTGGCATGAGCGAGATGCGCTGGCCATGAATGAGCCTTTCGAGTTCTGGAACATGCATCCAGAGCTGCAGTGCTGGTCTGGGTCGATTGCCGGTTTGCGCGCCCGTTGCTTCATCAAGCGAAAAGACGCGGAAGCGCTCGATGAGGTGCCACTGCGCCCCACCACGGCGTGGTTTCTGCCGCACCGTACCAGCTACGTATTGCTTTTCCACGGGCAGGTTCCGATCATTGAAAGTGACGGTATCGACGTCAGTACCATCATGGCGGCCATGGAATATGCGGATCGGCCGCGCCCAATGGCGCACTACACGCATGTCTATGCGCGACGCATGGATTTCGATACAGCGGCCCTCGATGCGCTGCGCGACGCCGACCTGATGCCCGCGGATATCCTTGCTCCATGGCTGGAGAACATCCCCCTCGAGAAGCACGCATTGCTCTCCAAGCTGACAGACCGCTTGCGCCGCGATACCGACGGGTATCAACCGGGTGGATTCGTGGGCCCCGTCAAGCCTGTAACTTTGACTGAGCTGCCTGAGTTGGCAGAGTACTACCAGAAGATGCACCTGGACGTGATCGAGCAGCAGAAGCAGGAGCAACGGAAGATCTACGAAGAAACGCGTCGCGACATTGAGGCCGCGGGTAATGAGCGCGATGCTGAATTGTTTCGCGCCGTCGCTGCTCCCCTGTTGCCCCAATCCGGGGAATTCACATTGCCGCACCGTGGCCCGCCTGATCTGGACTCAATATTCCAATCGGTGCGGAATTCACAGTTCCGCAGTGGGTTGCGTGCATCGTTTTCGGGAAAAGAGGCCGAAGGCGTTTCGACGCGAGAAATGTACGCTTATGGAAAAAGGGCCTTAAAGCAAACCTATTTATATTCGGTGCATTTTCAGCAAGGCGTAGAAAAGGCGGCGCCCGATCGTGCGCGGCAAATTCGAGAGCAGGTGGAAAGAAAATATCGGCTTAACCGAAAACTGTCAGACATGGATCTGACGGGAGCCGATTTGTCGGGCATGGATTTGGCCGGCGCTGATTTTTCGCGAACCTGGCTGGAAGGAGCGAACCTGACGAATACAAACTTGGCCGGAGCGCGGTTTGAGGAAACCGTGCTGGCGCGCGCAAGTTTCGTCACTTGCTGCCTGGACAATGCCGTCCTTGCACGGGCCAATATCAGTGAAGCGACCTTTGAGGGCGTGTCGTTCAAGGGGACGAAATTCGAAGGAATCATTTGCGAGACCCGGACGGTATTTGTCCGCTGCGCCTTCGAGTCTGGCATCTTGGATAATTTCGTCATGAAGCATGCCGAGTGGCGGAATTGCGGGATGCGCGAGATGGATCTCCGCAGTCTTACGTTCGAGAATTCGGTATTTACAGATGTCGCGCTTGCCGAATCCCGCCTCGATAAAGTCAGTTTTGAGCATTCGACTGTTGAAAACCTCTGCTGCGATGAGTGTGTGCTCAACGCTTGCGCCGCGTTTGAAAGTACCTTTCAGCACGGCCATCTGAAAACTTCCGTAGCGGCGAAGTGCGTGTTTCTGGACACCGTGTCATTTGTCGGTTATTCGTTTCAGGACAGCCATATCCAGCAGACGATGTTCCGCGAAATCCAGTTCACGAATGTCAGCTTTCAGGGCGCGACGTTGGAACAATGCGATTTTACCCAGGCTTGCCTGGCCGGCTGCGACCTGCGCAGAATCGAATCACCCCAGGCACTGTTTGTCCGTGCCAATCTGGATATGGCGGACCTTGCCGGCAGCAATTTGATGCAAGCAAATTTCCAAAAGGCCAGTTTTATAGGCGCCAACCTGGCGGGCTGCAATTTCTTTCGGGCCGATATGTCCGAAACCTTGCTGGATGCCTCCACGCGTGCAGATGGCGCTTATGTGCAGCGCGTCCGCTTGGTTCCACGGCGTAAAGATGCACAGGCCGACCTGGGGGGCATTGCATGAGTAAAGACTACGTGCTGAAAAATGCACATGCGCTGGAGCGGCTTGCCCACCTGGATTTGCGCGGCGAAGTCTTCGAAAACGATGCTCTGGCTGGCCTGGTTTTCGATCATGCCGATTTTTCAGGAGTCCGCTTCCTGAATTGCACCATGCACGAATGCCTGTTCATCGAATGCAATTTCATCGGAGCCAAGTTCGCCGGCTCGGACTTGACCCACACAGAATTTTCCACTTGCCGGCTTGACAAGGCAGTCTTCGATGGCTGTGACTTGTCGGAGGTGGATTTCGACGAATGCAAGTTGCTGGGCACGATCATGCGCGACTGCCAGGCCAAGAAAATCGGCATTTCCGATTGCGATGCCACTGATGCGGTATTGCGTGATCTCGATATGCGCCACATCAATGTATTCGACACTTGCCTTGCACGCACGGATTTCAGCGGAACGGACCTGTCTTCGTCGCTTTTTCACGAACTCGATTTGCGCGAAACAATATTCGAACGCGCAATCATGAAAAATGTGGCCTTGTCCGGCTGCGATTTGTCCGGGCGGGATTTTTCCGGACAGGATCTATCGGGAGTGCAGTTCAATGACACTATCCTCAAAAACGTGGGTTTTTCAGAGTGTCAAATGGAAATGTGCAATTTCAGCGATGCCAAAATCGAGAACGTAAGCTTTACGAAGGCCGACGTGAGTAGCGGTATTTTTATCAACGCTGAAATCGAAGGTGCGTTATTCGGCAGCGCGACCATCAAACAGAGCCTGTGGAACGGCGCCCTAGTGCAAAAAAGCGATTTTACCGGTGCCGATCTGAGCATGAGTGTATTCAATCGAACATCTTTCGAGCGCTGTCGTTTTCTTGGCAGCGATATGCAATATTCTGACTTATCGTATGCCGGCCTGAAGGAGTGCAACCTGGAAAAAATCACTTTGAATAGCACCCGGTTTCACCGGGCAATCGTTGATTCGGAAGAAATCAAGCGTCGTGTGGGCGCGATCGAACGCGATCACGAACTGTTTGAAGCCGAATTGTGGAGTGCGTGAATATTTTAGGAGATTGCCATGCCAGCAATGGGATGTGGGGGTAAAGGCCGTAGCACTGCGCTAGGGCCGTATGCGACCGGCCCGTCGGTGAACCGGATGCTGAGCCGCATGCGGCTGCCGACTCCATCGTTGTTTATCAAGAACATGCCGGCCCAGACGCTTTGTTCCGTGGGGCCATTCACCGTGGACTCGCCGTCGGCGGTGGTAGGGGTCTTGACGAGCACGCTGTTCATGGTTGGCACCACTGTCGCTCTTTTCCCGTCTACTGTGATTGCGTGCGGAGCGAATGTCATTCGTTGGCTATGCTTGACAATACAGAATATTTGGAATGATGTGGGTATTACCGACGGGATCGATCAGACGTTGATGTGGGTTTTTTCGATGTGAAATAAAAGGGGATCAAAAGAATAGTAATTGCTTTCGCTTATGGCCTATTATCGGTTAACCACGATTCTTGGTTACCTGCTTATGGCGGTGGCGTTAATCGTTTTTACCGGATTTGTGCTGCTTTTTATTTTCGTCAATGGGTTTTTTGGCCATAAGCTCATTTTCAATACCTGGGCGGGATGCTTCTTGGGAAGTATCATCTCGTTCCAGATGCGGACGTTGGCCGTCGATAACCTGACCGAGCGAATTTCCAAGCGTGGCCAGGTCGCGACCGCCCGGGTGCTGGAAGTGGCGAATGTCGGGGGGCGCCATATGGGCAAGCGGGCGGTGGCCTACTGGCTTCAATTGAAAGTGGAAGTCCTGCCTATCCCTGGCGTGTCAGAGGGGCACGAGACATATATCGAGCAACTCGTTACGCCGAACGCCGAGGCTTGGCTCAAGGTGGGGGCCACGGTGCCAATCAAATATGACCCGAAGCTGAAGCTGGCGATGATTGATCATATGGAAGCCTATTCGCGTTTGCGGCCCGGGTTGCAGTTCCGCTGGCGCTGGCGGTGAGCTGGCCGCGCCAGCCCAGGCTCGCCACAGAGTTTCGCCTATCAAAGACCCGGACGTCGTCCGCGGCTGCGCCAGCAGCGTCGGTACACGATCGTGTAAATCACCATATTGGTCGCAATCAGGGCGCCCGCGAGAGCGATCTGTATCTTTCGCGTCAACCCTTCCGGGTAGATCAGCCCGAACACATAATGTTCGATGAACCCACCCATATAGCCCGCGGCGCCGGCCAAGTGGCGAAAGTGGTTTTCCAGCGGGGTCAACGGACAGATCCAGCCCCCGCCCATGATGGCCGCACCCCAGGCCAGCGCCGCCAGGTGCCAGGGCATGACCCGGCGTTTCCACAGCACCAGCAGGCCACCCAGCACCGCGAACAGTATGAAAGCGGCGTGGGCCAGCAAAACCAGTTCGGCGAGGATACGGTAAATCATGGCCAGACCGGCCGTCAGCGGCGCCGTCCGGCCCGGTCGCCTTCGGGCTGCCGGCGCTTGCGCACGAAGGCCACCAGCAGCCAGCAGCCGATCAACACCGAGGCCGCCGTGCCGGCGATCAGGCCGATATGCTGGCTGCCCTGCATGGCCCCCACGCTGCGGGCCGTCAGGAAGCCGGGCGCCAGCATCAGCGGCAGCCAGATCACCGCGGACACCACATTGGCTACTTGAAAGCGCGAATGGCCCATGCCCATGATGCCGGCCACGGTGGGTATAGTGGAGCGGATCGGCCCCAGAAAGCGCCCGATCAGCACCGAAGCGAAACCATAGCGGTAGAAAAACAGGCGCGCGCGGGCCACCGCCGTGCGTTGCGTATTGAAGGGCCAGCGGCGCAGCAGGCCGGGCCCCAGCCAGCGGCCCAGCCCGTACGACAGGGCATCGCCCACGACGGCGCCGGCGATGCCCCAGGCCAGCACGGTCCAGGGCGACAGCGTGCCCGCGCCGATCAGCCCGCCGGTCAGCAGCATCAATGCCGTGGCGGGAATGAACAGGCCCAGGACGATCAGCGATTCGCCCAGCGTCAGCACGAAAGTGATCGGGCCGGCCCAGTCCTGGTTGGCCTGGATGAACTGGCCGACGCGTTCAAGATAGACATCCATGCGGGAAAAGAGGACTCAAAGAAGGTGCGGGACGCCGGCCATGTTACCGCAGGGCGGGGCGGCCGATCTTGTAAATATTGGCAAGCATCCCCGGCCCCTGGCGGCGCGTTCAGTGCTTGGCGCGCAGCATGTCGTCGCGCCCCTGCTCGGCACGCGAGGCGCCGATGGCGGTTTCGACCTTCTTGACTTCTTCGGGCGGCGGCAGCACGGCCGGCAGCCCCAGCGCCTCGATCCACAGTTCGCGGGTCCAGCCCTTGGTGTGATACAGGTGGTGGTCTTCGTCTTTTTCCACCGCATCGTGCGCCTGCTTCAACACCTTGGCCTGGGTGCCGCCGGTCTTTTCGGCCAGCATGCCGATCAGTTCCCAGTTCTGATGGTCTTTGGTTTCGGCCAGCACCACGCATTCCGCCGCCACCAGCTGCGCGGCCGCGGCATTGCCTTGCGCCCGGGCCATTTCGATGGCTTTCACGAGCGAGCGCCCATGGTGCGCCACGATCTCGCGCGACGGCACCTTGGCATCGGGGGCCAGCCCCAACTGTTCGAATACGGTCAGCAGCACCTGGCGGTGCGTGGTCGTTTCGTCCAGGTAGCCTTGCCACTCTTCTTTCAGGTCATCGTTGATGGCGCAGCCGATCGCCGCTTCGTATACCTTGATGCCCCCCATCTCGGTCTCGAGCGCCTGATAAAGCAGGTCGTGGGTTTGCTGTTCATTGCTGGTGTGTGCCTTGGCCATGGTTGCCTCCGGAAAATGGCGAGCCGCCGTTTAACGTGTGAAAGGTCCATGCCTACAGCAAGCCGCGTGCCCGGTGGCGCGCGCATCGCCGGTAATGAATGAGGGGGACTGGTGCACCCACCCGGAATCGAACCGGGACGCCTTGCGGCGAGGGATTTTAAGTCCCTTGCGTCTACCAATTTCGCCATGGGTGCGGGGCTGGCTGGCGGAAGCGGTGGGATTCGAACCCACGAAGGGCGCAAACCCTTGCCGGTTTTCAAGACCGGTGCCTTCAACCGCTCGGCCACGCTTCCGTCTTGTGTCGACGGTATGGTACCGCGACAGGAAGCCCGAACCGTGGGCGAACCGCGCCGCGGGTTTGGAACTTCCGTAAAGGGCGCCATAATAATCTATTTGATCGAGGAGGCACGCCATGCGAGCTGTAGAGATATCCCAACCCGGCGGACCCGAAGTCCTGGTGCCGGCCGACCGCCCCATGCCCCAGCCCGGCGCGGGCGAAGTGCTGATCAAGGTCGCCGCGGCGGGTATCAACCGCCCCGACGTGTTCCAGCGCAAGGGCAACTACGCGCCGCCTCCGGGGGCATCCGACCTGCCGGGCCTGGAAGTGGCCGGCGAGATCGTCGGCGGCGACGCCGCCTCGGCGGGCCTGGCGGTGGGCGACAGGGTGTGCGCCTTGCTGGCCGGCGGCGGCTATGCCGAATATTGCGTGGCCCCGGCCGCGCAATGTCTGCCGATTCCCAAGGGCCTGACCGAAATCGAGGCCGCTGGCCTGCCCGAAACCTATTTCACGGTCTGGAGCAACGTGTTCGACCGCGGCGCCCTGCAAGACGGCGAAACCCTGCTGGTGCACGGCGGCGCCAGCGGCATCGGCACCACGGCCATCCAGCTGGCCCGCGCCATGGGCAACACCGTGTACGCCACCGTGGGCAGCGACGAGCGCGCCCGCGCGGTCGAAGCGCTGGGGGCCGCCCGCGGCATCAACTACAAAACGCAAGACTTCGTGCAAGAAGTGCGCGACGCCACCGGCGGCAAGGGCGTCAATGTGATCCTGGACATGGTGGCGGGCGAATATATCAACCGCAACATGAAATGCCTGGCCGACGACGGCCGCATCGTGGTCATCGCCCTGCTAGGCGGGGCACGCGCCGAGATCGACTGCAACCAGATCCTGCGCCGCCGCCTGACCCTTACCGGTTCCACCCTGCGCCCGCGCCCGGTGGCCTTCAAGGGCGCCATTGCCCAGGCCCTGCGCCAGCGCGTATGGCCCCTGCTCGAGCAGGGCACCATCAAGCCCATCGTGCATGCCACGTTCCCGCTGGAACAGGCGGCCGCGGCGCATGCCATGATGGAATCCGGCGAAAACATCGGCAAGATCATCCTGACGGTGTAACAGTGGCGCCCGGGGGGCAGCGTATTTCCGGGTAAACAGGATACAATCTTTGGTTTGACCCGGATTTCGTCCGGGCCGCCCCCATATTGTGTTGCGCCATGACCTCTGTTGAAGACCGCGCCCGCCTCGTGCTGGGCAACTGGAAGATGCACGGCAGCCTGGCCGAAAACGCCGCGCTGCTCGATGCGCTGCGCGCGGCCGACCCGGCCTCGCACTGCGAAATCGGCGTCTGCGTGCCGTTTCCGTACCTGGCCCAGGCCGCATCGGCCTTGAAAGACAGCGCCGTGTCGTGGGGCGCGCAAGACATCAGCGCGCATGCCAAGGGCGCCTATACCGGCGAGGTCTCGGGCGCCATGCTGCAAGAGTTCGGTTGCCGCTGGGCCCTGGCCGGCCATTCCGAGCGCCGCAGCCTGCACGGCGAAACCGACCAGGCCGTGGCCGACAAGGCCCGCGCCGCCCTCGATGCCGGCCTGACGCCGGTGGTATGCGTGGGCGAATCGCTGGCCGAGCGCGAGGGCGGCAACACCCTGGGCGTCATCGAACGCCAGCTCGAACCCATCCTGGCCCTGGGCGCCGACGCGCTGTCGCGCATGGTGCTGGCCTACGAACCCGTCTGGGCCATCGGCACCGGCCGCACCGCCACGCCCGAGCAGGCGCAGGAAGTCCACGGCGCCATCCGCGTCGCCCTGCGCGGCCTGGGTGTCGCGCAGGTGCGGGTCCTGTACGGCGGCAGCGTCAAGGCCGCCAATGCGGCTACCTTGTTCGCCATGCCCGACATCGACGGCGCCCTGGTGGGCGGCGCGTCGCTGGTGGCCGAAGAATTCTTGCGCATCGCCGCAGCCTAAGTTTCCCCGGAGTCTTCAATGTCTATGACCCTTACTCTTTTGCTGGTCGTACAGGTGCTGTCCGCCCTGGCGATCATCGTCCTGGTCCTGCTGCAGCAGGGCAAGGGCGCCGACATGGGCTCGGCGTTCGGCAGCGGTTCTGCCGGCAGCCTGTTCGGCGCCACCGGGGCGGCCAACTTCCTGTCGCGCACCACCAAGTGGGCGGCGGTCGTGTTTTTCGCCAGCACCCTGGGCCTGGCCTACGTCAGCCACAAAGGCTCGTCGTCCTCGGGCGCGATGGACTCGGGCGTCATGCAAGACATTCCGGCCGACCGTTCGGTGCCGCAAGTGCCGGGCGCCGGCAACGGCGGCGCCGCGGTGCCGCAAACCGCCCCGGCCCAGCCGGATGCTTCGGTGCCCCAGGCGCCGGCCCCCGCCGCCCAGCCGCAATCCGAAACCCCGCCGGCCGACGTGCCTGCCGCTCCGGCCGCGCAGCCGCCTGCCGAAAAGCCGGCCGAACAACCGGCCGCGCCCGCCCAGCCCGAAGCGCCCAAGCCGGCCCAGTAACGCCGCGCCGTCCGGCCGATATCGTTCCCGAAACCCGCAGCGCCGCCAGGCCCTGCGGGTTTTTTTAATGCGGCTGATTTATCGCGGGGCGATCAGGCCACGGCCTGGCCCGCCTGCGCCAGCAGGGCAGGCAGGTCGCGCATATCGTGGAAGACCTGGAGCGCGCCGACGCGCAGCAGGGCCTGGGTGCTGTCATGGCCCGGGCCGCCCGGGCTGTAGCCGAACACGGTGGCGCCCGCCGCCACGCCGGCGGTGGCGCCGGTGACGGTGTCTTCGACCACCGCGCACCGCTCGGGCGCCACGCCCAGCGCATTGGCCGCCGCCAGATAGACATCGGGCGCGGGCTTATTGCGCGGCGTGACCTGGCCGCTGAAGAATCGCCCCGCGAAGTACTCGTAGACGCCGATCTTGCGCAGCTGCAGCTCGATCTTGGGCAGGTCGGCGCCCGAAGCCACCGCGATGCGGCCGCCCAGCGTCTCGTGCAAGGCCTGCACCGCTTGCGCCGCCCCGGCAATGGGCTGCAGGTCTTCGTCCAGGGCCTGGTTGCGCCGCGCACGGAATTCCGCCAGCCATTCCTCGGTCACGGTAAAGCCGGTGCGGGACTGGATCAGCGGGGCTTCGTCTTGGACCGTCTTGCCGACGAAAATGCGCAGCGCATCATCGGGCGTAAGCGGCCAACCCAGCTCGCCCAGCATGGTCGCCAGCACGCGCGCCGTAATGGGTTCCGAATCGACCAGCACGCCATCGCAGTCGAACAGGACGGCCTGGAAAGGTAAAACAGTCATGGAGTGTGTCTGCAAAAAGTGACAGACCAGCCAGTGTAGCGACTCGGGCGGCCGGTCTTGAGCTGTAGGCGGGTAGTGACGCCGGGCAAACGTGATAGAATACCGGACTTTGCTGGGCAGCCCGAAATACTAGGCGGCTCGCGCAAGCAAGGCGCGTTCGGCGCGCCTGACACACCCGGCCGACGTGGTGGAATTGGTAGACACGCTATCTTGAGGGGGTAGTGGCGAAAGCTGTGCGAGTTCGAGTCTCGCCGTCGGCACCAGAATGCAGCATCAGGCAGTACACGCAAGCACATCAGACCCGCGTATCTCTTAGTGAGGCGCGGGTTTTTTTGTTGTGTGTGAGTCTGCCGTCGTATCAGTGAATCGACGGTTTTGGGTACTTTTCTGCTAAGTAACTAAATCGGGCTCACTTGAGGACCTCAAAAGTACCAATCCGCCATCGATGTCGAGAGGTGCCAAACAACTGGCCGCCGTGGCCGTAGAAAAGGCCCAGCCGAAGGCGGATCCGTACACGCTGGCCAGAGCGGCAATGCGCTGTTCCTGCTGGTGCTGCCCGGCGGCGGCAAGCAGTGGCTGGTTCGATACCTCGCTCAACCATCCAGGGTTGGATAGACGGCAGCGAGCCGCGGCACCAGGACGGCGAGACGATAATTGCCCTTTGGGTCGCCGTTATCCGGTTGTCCAGGATGTTCGTTCCCCGGCTGCCTGCGAAGCGTCGGATAGCTCGAGTTCAAGGAAGGCCGGCTACATCCGGCGCTGCTCGATCTCGCAATCGCCGTTCTGAATCCAGTAAACATACCGATCCGTCCCGTCCGGCTTCCTGGCCATTTCAAGGAAGCGCGACGCCTGACCAGAAAACCGATCAATCTTGACGTTCAACTGCAGTCGGCGGTTCAAGGGGCGGGCATGCGGGCGGAAGTCGATTTCGATGTGCCGACGACCATCCTTCAGCGTAGGGACCTTCCAGAAAACGTCCGGTACCAGTGGGTCGCTATCGGTCGCTCCTATTCTCTTCACCAGGGCGCCAGGTCCGTCGATGATGCGCAGTGGGTCTGTTTCAAAAATCCACTGCATCTGTGCAAGTGAATGAGCAGTCGCCCATTCCAGCGCCACAGGATCCGATATGTTTTTCCCTGTTGTGTCGAACTGGCAAGAGACAGAGAACTGTGCGCTATAGGCGGAGTTCGCGATGCAAGCGGTTCCGGCAGCGCATGCGAGTTTCACCAGCTTTCTTATGCTTTTTCTCATGATGGCAGGTACCCGGTGGTGGTTTCGTTCTGCTGTAGTCTGAAAAGGTAATTTACCCAGAGATTATTGCGTATCTATGCCTCTCGGCCATAGGCTGCCGACTGCCCAGGTGTAAGGGAGACAGCGGTGACGGGGGACGACTTTGAGTCATTCCAGCGTTTCGTCAAGGCATATCGGCCCAGATTCAAGGCGATCGCTGGGGCAACGGATGACGAGTACACACCTGACGATATCGAAGGCGAAGCCTGGTTGATGGCGCCCAAGGTGGCTGAGAAGCTGGGAGTGGATCTCGACTTTGATGATCCATTCTTTCAGGATCGCTTGGCCGCATTTCTATACAACGAGTTGGTGAAGTACGCCGACAAGACGGTGCGAAGCGCGCTGAAACTGGACAGGCAATTCGACGGAGAAGACATTGCCGTTGATGATCATCCGGCGATGCGCAAGTTGGCCGCCAGCGATTTCTGCGACCCGCTGCAGCACCTGATAGCCGCAGAGGAAGCCACTGACGAACCGCGCGAGCATGAGCCACACGAGTCACGAGCAGGCGCTTATGTCCATCTGCTGCGGCGGTTCGACAATAAGATGTGGGAAGTGGCAGGGCACCTCCTGATATCGCCGTCCTACTGCTACTTTCGGTACAACGAGGCGCTGGCCATGGTGCAACAGCAGTTGCCTCTTCCGGGCGCCGGCCTGGCCACCGAATCGGCAAAGAATCCGAAGTCTTGGCGCGCGTTTCGGCAGGTGCGCAGGTGGGTTCAGATGGAACTGGACCTTGGCTATACCTTGCCAATTCCTGCTCCAGCTGAGTAACGCCTGCGCTGGGACGATCGGTGTGCCGCCCACAAGCAAACCGGCCTTTCGTAGGCTGGGGTGTACATACCGATTGCAAAACGCAGAACACTGCGCGGTGCCGGTGCTCGAATGGCTGGTAAATGCCGCCGCTGCGGCACCCTCAGCCCTTTCCCCGGGAGAAGCCATGGACCTTATCCGAGCCTCAGCTCACAAGCTCACTACTACTGACGGCCATCAGGTCGAGTATGCGAGGCTGCTGTATCGAGCCGGCACGCGTATCTACGGTCAGTCGCTGTTGATGCCAAGGTTGTCTCCTGAGATGCAGCGGTTAGCTAGGGAAGGGTGGCCTAAGAGCGCCGGACTAAGCCATTAGTTGAAGGGGCAATGCTAGACTTCAGGGCTAGGCAACCTAGCTGGATGTGGCCCCATATTTTTGCAGGAATGACGATTACGCAACCACAACATATAGTGTGTCTACACTATCTCGACATACCATATGTAGAAAAATGACCCAGTATTCACTATTCGAATCTGTAGACCAATCAGATATCACTGCGTTATGGACCCCGCGCGATATCTGGGTGCATCTGGATGCTGACCGGCTACCGTATTTCCTGGAGGATCGGCGCCTTGAACGCAAGAGTGCTCGCAAGATTCATCTGGATGATCTTGCGAAGTATTTGAGTACCTTTTCAAATACACCGGATGGCGGGCTAATTGTCTTTGGTATAGAAGACAAAGGAAAGGTGACCGGATGCGCGCAACTGAGCATAAAGCAGATCAACGAGATCGAGCAATGCCATCTTGACCATTGTCCCCAAGCGAGGCCGGAATTTAAGCGTATCGCCGTCGCAGTAGATGGTAAGCCAGACTTTTGCATTGCGATTTATGTTCCCTATATTGGGAAGTTGGTCGAGACTAGTAAAGGAGAGGCATGGATTCGTTATGGCGACCAGAAGCGGTGCATGAGCGATGAGGAGAAAAGGGACTTCAGATCTACGCGGCAAGAATTGTCATTTGAGCAAGAGCCTGCAACTGTATACAAGTACCCCGATGACTTTGACACTTCTTTGATCAAGGATTTCTGTGCCAAATTTCGCGAACGAGATGATCGGCCAAGGTGGACAGACGAAGAGGTTTTGCTTGATCGTATGCTGCTACAGCGAGAAGGAGACGGTTTCGTTCCACTGAACGCACTTGTACTACTTGCCGCGAACTCGCCACGCCGAACCATTCCAGGTTGTCGACTGAGAGTGCAGCGGTTTGGCAGCACGAGCGAGGGATCCGGAGAAACCTATTCACCATTACAAGACCGCTTTATAGAGGGCAACGTCGTTCGAATAATTTCTGAATCTTCTCGGTTGATTTCTGATTGGATTTATGACGTTACTTGGTTGAACAAAGAAGGGAAGTTCGTTACCACTCCGGAATATCCGCGTTGGGCGTGGTTCGAGGCTATTGTCAACGCATGCGTTCACCGCTCTTATAACTTTAGCGGCACCGAAATCACAGTCAAGATATTTCCAGACCGCTTAGAAGTAGAGAGCCCTGGCGGGTTTGTCCCGCCGGTGAACGAACAGACTATTTACTATACGCGTGCCGCGAGAAATCATCATTTAATGGATGCCTTGCGATACTTGGGATACGTTCAAATGGCGCGTGAGGGAACAAGGCGTATTCGCGAAAGTATGCAGCAGTTTGAACTTCCTGATCCTGTATTTCGCCAAGAGGCACTGCACGGGGTCGTCGTAAAGGTCACTTTAAGAAATCGTGCAGATCACGAAAGCAGGAAGCGAACTACGGACCGAGACGTTGCGACTTTTTATGGTGTAGATGTGTGGAGAGACTTAGCAGAACATGAAGTTGCTATAGCCACTTATGTTTATCACAACGAAACAATCCACGTGTCCGAAGCGCAGCGAATTACGGGGCGTATGTGGCAGACAAGCAAGAAAGATCTGGAACGTTTGACAAAAAAAGGATTGCTCGTTTTCGAACCGGGGAATTACGTGCGAGATCCAAAGGCAACGTATCGAATTGCCAGAAAGAGGTCTTAGACTTGGCATCTCTTCAGGGCTTCTTTTAGGGATTAGCAGAGCTTTCTTATCGGCTACCCAGCCATGATGCTTGAAGTTAAACGGCAAGCGGTTTTTGGGTACCTTTTTGGGTACTTTTATTAATTCATTGTCGATAGTTATCTATGGTGTTCGAGTCTCGCCGTCGCACCAAGAATTAATTTCAGGTAGGGCCTGAAATCTATGAAACCCGCGAATCTCTTAATGAGGCGCGGGTTTTTTGTTGCCTGCGCAAAATGGAGCGGCGGTCACCGAGCGAATAACTTCCGCGCACTGCCACATAGAAGCGCCCGGATTGACTTATTGGCTCGGCGAGCGCGTGCTTGATGCCAGGCTCGCCTACCCATGCCCATGCGCCAAGGCCATCGTTCCTGTGAGGAATCAGCACATGCCACCCCTGAGCGGCGGCCGCACGCAATGCCGCGCCTGCCTTCTGTTCCTTGAACATCCCCATCTTCATGAATTTGCGGGACTCGGGCATATACCATGCGCCTTTGTCGGTCAACACCCGCAGGGTAAAGTAATCCAGGCCATCGTCGCCGGCAACAATGGGTCCGTACGCCGACTGCGGCGATGCGTAGTGCACGCTGCCTGGCGCAAGCAGATGTTTTCCAAGCGTGCCCTGGCCGCGCAGCACTACCTGGAATTGATGCTGCATGTGGAAGTGGACGGGCAATGTCCATCCGCGCGCCTGCCGTGCAATCAGCGCCTGGGGGCCAGGCTCGTGCTCTGGCGGGGTTTCAAACAAGTAGTCAGCAACACCACGAAATGGCCCTTCTTCGAAGCTGCGCCTTCGCCCTGCATCCACTGCCTGCTTGACTGTTCCAATCACCAAGGCCATTGCCGTGTCTCCCGGGAATGTTCAGCCGATAGTTGTGGTCAGCACGCCAAGCCCGTCGATGCCCATTTCAATGATATCGCCGCTCTTGATGGCCAGGCCCGCGTCGAGGCCGCAGCCTCCTGGAAAAGCACCGCTGGTCAGAATTTGGCCTGCCTTAAGCGTCTGTGCCCGCGATAGGTATGACACAAGATCGGCAAAGCTCCATGCCATTTTTGAGGTGTTATAGCTGCCGATGGTGGTGCCGTTGACGCGAAACTCCATTCCCAGCGCATGCGGATCTCCTAGCTCGTCCGCAGTGACCAGCCACGGCCCCAGCACATTGCTGTGGTCGGCGTCCTTGCCTTTGGTGGGCCCCAATCCAAACGCCATTTCCTTGCGCTGGATGTCGCGATAGCTGATGTCGTTGAAGATCGTGTAGCCGACGATAGAGGCCACGGCCTGGGTCAGGTCCAGATCGCGTCCGCCGACGCCTATCACCGCCGCCATTTCGCATTCGACATCTGTCGCATCCGCGTAGCCAGGACGAGCTACCGTCGTTCCAGGGCCTTCGACAGCATCCGGATTGGCTTTGTAGTACGCGCGCATGTCCCCATCTTTGTCGGGGAAGTTCAGCATGGCGAAACCCTTGTCGCGACTATCTTCGATATGCGCCGACCAGGTGACGAAGCAGGCGATGCCAGGCGGCCGGGGGACAGGCGCCAACAGGCGCACAGCGCTCGCGTTGTGCATGATCGTTACGCCCCGGCTGGTCTGTTCCTGGCCATTCGCGGTGACGTGCTCCACCGCCTCATTCGCCCATTCGAGCGCAAGGGAGCCGGATCCGATCAACGCCACCATGTCAGGCGCAACTTGCGCCTCGCCCACGCGCTGTGCAGCGTCTGAAGACAAGTTGCGTTCCAGAAACGCAGTACGTGCGGCTGCCGCGTCTACGATCACGTCCTCGTGAACGACGCCAACACGCGGAATGTCACCCAAGGGCGTTCTCAACATGAAAGTACAAAGTTTCATAGCGTCCACGCGTCGATTGATCAGTTGCTATGCTACACAGCTAACCTGTACCATACAACAAACCTGTACTATTTTTTTTGGAGCGCACCATGACGGAGCCGGTCTACGTTATCGGAACCTTCTCGACTCCTTTTCGCCGCTGGCCGGAAAAGGGATTCAAGGATCTGACGCGGGAAGCATATCTGGGTGCAATACAGGATGCGGGCCTGGACGATCCGCAAGCCGTCGAGGCTGCGTGGTTCGGCAATTGTGTCATGCATTATTGGGGCCAACCTCTGGTGCGCGGCAATATCTCTTTTATCCCGCTCGTGCGCGAAGGGCTGTTCCGCGACCGCGCTCCCGTCATCAATGTTGAAGGGGCATGTGCGACAGGCAGTCTTGCCTTGTCGGGCGCGTACAAAGAAATTCGCGCCGGTGATGCCGATATCACCATCGCCGTAGGGGTGGAAAAGCTCTACGACGCCGCCAATCCCGCAGCGATGCTTCCTGAATTCGGCAAGGGAGCCGACCAGCTCGATCCTCAGGAATGGACGAATCACTATAAGGAAATTGGCGAGCGCCTGGGCCATCCGTTCGTTCCGTCGCCAGATCGCTCTGTGGCGATGGATACTTACGCCATCCAGGCCCGACTGCACATGAAACAGTATGGCACCACGCGCGAGCAGATCGCGGCAGCATGCTCCAAGAGCCATGCCAACGGTAGCCTCAATCCCCTGGCACAGTACCGATTCACGATGACGCCGCAGCAGGTGATCGCGGATCGGGTGGTCGCCGGCCCGTTGACCCGGGCCATGTGCGCGCCTGTGGGCGATGGCGCCGCCGCCGCGGTGTTGTGCTCGGAACGGCACTTGGCCAAGCTGCCGGCGCGCATTCGCGAGCGCGCCGTGCGGATCCGGGCGCTTGCGCTTTCTGGCGGAAAATTCCGCGGCGAGCAAGAGCCTGGATTGTCGCGAGCCGCCGCCGACCGCGCCTATGCCATGGCGGACCTTGCGCCAGAACAGATTGATCTCGCCGAAGTGCACGACGCCACCTCATTCTGCGAGATCTACCAGACCGAGATGATGCGCTTCTGTCCCGAAGGACAGGGTGGGCCCTTGGCCGCATCCGGCGCAACGGCCATCGATGGCAAGATCGCCATCAACGCATCCGGAGGGCTGGTTTCCAAGGGCCATCCCATCGGCGCCACGGGCCTGTCGATGTGCCACGAACTGGTGGCGCAACTGCGCGGAGAAGCCGGCGAGCGCCAAGTGCGGAACGCGCGCATCGGACTGCAGCAAAACGGCGGCGGGATCATCGGCCTGGAAGAGGCTATCTGTGCCGTAGCCATCTACGAACGCCGTTAACAGCTACCGGGTCTCGTCCCGGGGCGCCATCGACTCGAAGCCCGGCTCGATCGGCACATCGAGCGAATTGACGACTCGGGCGACGCCGCAGTAGAAGCCAGCCATCATCACCAGTTCGGTCAACTGTTGCAGCGGCAGGTGAGCCTTCATGTCATTGATGGTCGCCTCGGACGCTCCGGTGCCCAGCGCGGTCTCGTCGGCCAGGGCCAGAACCGCCCGCTCGACGTCGCTATACAGATCGCTGGTACGCCATTGCTGCAGTGCGTGGAGCTTTTCTTCAGGAACGCCTTCTTCCAGGGCAGCCACCCAATGATGCTTCCATTCGTATTCCGCGCCCAGTAGCTGGCCGGAGCGCACCACCATCAATTCGCGAAGCGGGGCAGGCGCCTGGGTCTTGAAGCGCATTGCATGGGCAAAGTCCATCCACGGGGTGAGCAGGCCCGGCGCCCAGCCGATCAGCCGGTACAGATGCAGCACAGGCGCGCCCTGCCAGCGGCGTCGCAGCCGGTCGAAGGTTTCTTTCACGACCGGATCGTCGGGATCTTCGGGCACGAAAGGCAGGCGGGTCATACCGATTCGCTGGGATAGTCCAGTGCGGTAAGGCGGCGCACCCATTCTCGCCGGTCGGGCCCAAGCATCGCCGTCATGACCTTGAAATAGCTTTCGACATCTTTGGGGGTGACGCTATCGTATCCGCGTTGTATGCGCTCGCGCTGTCCGGCCGATATGAACTCGAGCAATTTGTCGCCCTTGCGTGAGCAATACAGCTGCTTGACTCGGCCATCGTGCTGCGAGGCGCGGGTCAGGATATATCCGTTCGCAATCAGTTGGCGTAGAGGCGCCTGGATGTTCTGGTGCTTGACGCCAAGAACCTCAAGCAGCTCGCTGACGGTGATGCCCGGCGTGAAATGCGCAAAGTACAGGATGCGGTGATGTACCCGCCCCATGGACCTTACTGCCAATCTTGCGTCGGCATCGTCGCCCAGGCTGAGCTGGACCATGAAATGCACCACCAGCCCCTTGTGCAGGAGCCGTTTGATGTCCGCCGGGGTCGCCGCGGGCGCCGCCTGCGCGCGTTCTGCGGTTGCGCGCACTTTAAGGTTGCTTGCCATGTAGCGAATTTTACTGCAACGCCTTCACTCCAGGGCAAGATTGAGCGATTCCGCGATCTGGCCCCAAGCCGCTCGGTCGGCGGCCACGCGCCTGGAAAAATCGGCGTTCGATTCTTTCAAGGGCGTGAAGCCGGCCGCATTCATGGTCTTCAGCACAGCGGGATCTGCGGCCGCTGCCACGAGCAGCCGATTCATCTTGCCGACGATATCCGACGGGGTGCCCGCCGGCGCATAGACACCGTAATAGACCGTGGGCGTGAAGTCGAAATCCGCTTCTTCGACGGTGGGAACGTCAGGCAGCGCGGGATAGCGGGTCTCGGCAAGTACTGCCAACGGCCTGAGCTTGCCGTCGTCGACGTACTGCGAGATCGGTCCATAGAAAAGCAGCGTGGCCGACGCATCGCCGGCCAGCGTGGCCTGGAGCATTTGCGGCACGCCTGGATAAGGAACATTGGTCAGGCTGCCCCCCATCGATTTATTGAGCTGAGCCAATGCAAGATGGGCCGCGCTGCCCACTCCCCAGGTGGCGAAGTTGGCAGTCTTCTTGTTGGCTGTCGACCAGGTGGCCAGCTCTTTCAGACTGGCCGCCGGAACCGAACTGTTGGCGACGAAAACCAGTACCACCGTTGCGATAGGCGCCACCACCGTGAAATCCCGCTCGACGTCATAGGGAACCTTTTTATATATGTGCGGGTTGATCGCCATGACATCAGAAACCGGCAGGCAATACGTGTAGCCGTCCGGCTGCGCAGCCTTGCAGGCCGCGGCGCCTATCATGCCGTTTGCGCCAGAGCGATTCTCAACGATCATCGCCTGCCCAGTCATGTTGTGGAATGACTCGGCGATCGAGCGCGCCAGGATATCCCCGCCGCCGCCCGCGGGGTACGGGACGATCATCTTCACTGGCCGAGCCGGAAAGGTATCCTGGGCTGCGGCGGGAAGCGGGCTGAAGGCGAACGATATGCTCGCAAGAAGGGCGGTAAGGGCTGTTTTCATTGCTCGTCTCCATTGTCGCGCGGCTATTGCTTTCGCGACTGCGCTGCGCCCGTCAGTTCGATGATGCGCTTCCACTTTGGGACTTCCTTTTCGATTTGCCGTGCAAAGGCAGCGGTGGGCAGCAGGTCTGGCTCTACGCCGGCGGCGATCAGCCGATCCTGGAATGCCTGGCGCTGGGCCACCTTGACGAAAGCCGCGTCGAGTTTTTCCACGATGCGATCAGGAACGTCTTTTTGTGCCAGTACGCCCCCCCAGGAAGTCAGTTCGAATCCGGGAAGTCCCGCTTCAGACACCGTCGGCACATCCGGCATGGCTTTTGACCGGTTCAGCCCGCTGACGCCCAGGAGTTTCAGGTTTCCTGCCTTGCCATGCGGAAGCGCCGTAGCCACCGCCGTAAAGGTGATGTCCAGATGGCCTGCGATGACGTCGGTCAATGCCTGGCTGCCGCTTGTGTAGGGCACGTGTTCGATCTGTGTGCCGGCCATCTGGTTGAACAGTGAAAATGCCAGATGGATGGTTCCGCCCAGGCCGCTCGAGGAATAGCGCAGCTTGCCCGGATTGGCCTTGGCATATTCGATGACCTGCTTCACGCTTTCGAAGGGAGAATCTTTCCCCACGACCAGAACAAGCTGCGCGTTGCTTATCTTCGTGACAGGCCGAAAGTCTTTCACCGCATCGAAGGGCAGCGACGCGAACACGAACTGGTTGATGTAGTGAGCGGGCGCGGTGAAAAGCAGCGTGTAACCATCCGGTGCCGCCCTTGCGACAGACTCCGTGCCGATTACGCCCGAAGCCCCCAGCTTGTTCTCGACGATGAATGTAGTCTTGAGTTCATCCGATGCGCCGGCCGCAGTCAGGCGCCCGACGATATCCAATGCCGTACCCGCCGCGAATGGCACGACAAGCTTGATCGGCCTGTCCGGCCAGGCCTGCTGGGCCCGGCTGATGATGGGAAAAGCGGCCGCCAGAATAGGCAGCGTGAGAATGGAACGTCGCTTCATGGGGCTGTCTCCTCGAATGCTGCCCAGTCAGGCTGGTTTTTTTGCCATTGCATCTTATATAGCAATAAACTTGTACTAGTGTTTTCCCGAAGGAAAACTCTCAGTCTGTCCTATAAACTACAAGAAGACTGTATAAATTTGTGGAGCTGGCCGATGAGGATGATTGACTATTTCCGCCGAGGGATGATGGGCGTGCCCGAGAGGGCCGCATTTGTTGATGCTGATGGCGGCCGCAGTTATACCTACGCTCAGGTGGGCGAGCTCTCGGACAGGGTGGCGGCCGGCCTGCACGCGATCGATGCTGCTGGCGCCAACATCGCGGTATTCAGTCCCAATGACCCCAAGGCGTTCTGCGCCATGATGGGAATTTTTCGCGTTGGGGCGCGTTGGGTGCCTGTGAACATGCGCAATCCGGTGCCCGTCAATGCCGCGTTCCTGCGCACCACCAAGTGCGAGGTGCTTTTCTTTCACCCCTCGCTTAATGAGCAGGTGAAAGAACTTCGCGACACCGTTCCAACCTTGCGACACTTGGTGTGCATCGACGAGCCAATCGAACCTGGCGTAGGACTAGGCCTGGAGGCGTTCATGGCCCGGGCAAAAGCGGATGCACCGGAGCCGCCGGACGATGCGCTGCGAATCGAGACCGTTTTCCCCACCGGCGGAACGACGGGGCTGTCGAAGGCTGCGGTCTGGACCCAGAGAACATGGGACACAGCGATCAAGGCATTCTGGACCTGTCTTCCGACGGATCGTCCGGCGGTTCATCTCGTGGCGGCGCCCATGACCCATGGCGCGGGGGTGGTCGGATTGATGATGATGGCGGAAAGCGCTACCAACGTGGTGCTGCCTTCGGCCAATGCGCTTGGCATCTTGGAAGCGATAGAGCGCCACAAGGTCACCCACTTCTACATACCGCCCACAGTGCTTTACAGCATGCTTGCCCATCCGCGAGTGCGCGACTTCGACTATTCGTCGCTGCGTGCGATTGTCCTCGCCGCGTCTCCGGTGGCGCCGGCAAAGTTCAAAGAGGCGATGGACATATTCGGGCCGGTGGTATGCCAGTCATTCGGGCAAGCCGAGGCCCCCATGTTTCTCACCTTCCTGTCAACACGCGATTTGTTAAGTGCCCCGGAAGGCGACGACAGGTGGTCAAGCTGTGGCCGAGCGACCCTTGGGCAGCGGATAGAAATCATGAGTGAAGATGGAAGCATGCTGAATCCCGGGCAGCGTGGAGAGATCGTCGCGCGAGGAGACCTGGTCTTCAGGGGCTATTATGAAAATCCCGCCGCGACCCAGGATGTCTCAAGCCACGGCTGGCACCACACCGGCGATGTCGGGTTCAAGGACGAGCACGGCTTTGTCTATATCGTCGACCGCAAGAAAGATATGATAGTCACGGGCGGTTTTAATGTTTTCAGCGCGGAAGTCGAGCACGTGATTGCCGGCCATGCTGCCGTTGAAGATTGCGCCGTTGTGGGCGTTCCCGATGACAAATGGGGAGAAGCCGTGAAGGCGGTGATCCAACTCAAGCCGACGATGACGGCGACGCCAGACGAAATCATTCAATTGGTGAAGGCCGCGCTCGGATCGGTGCACGCGCCTAAAACCGTAGATTTCGTCGCCAGCCTGCCGCGCAACCCGAACGGCAAGGTCCTGAAGCGCGAGATTCGAGAGCAGTTCTGGGAAGGTGTTAAACGGCGCATAGGATGACGTAAATGTACGATACGATTCCTTCGGGTTCCAGGCTAAAGGGCAAAGTCGCCATCGTTACCGGGGCGGGCACGCGGGGCGGCGGCGTCGGCAACGGCAAGGCGTGCGCCATGCTCTATGCGAAAGAGGGAGCACGCATACTGGCTGTCGACATCGACCCAGAACTTGCCCGCGCCACTGCCGAGCAGATTCGCGGCGATGGAGGTGACTGCATTCCGTTCCAGGCGGACGTCGCCCGGGCGGACGATTGCCGCGCGATGGTCGAAGCGTGTGTCGCATCCTACGGAGGGCTGGACGTGCTGCACAACAATGTCGGGATCACGAACTCTGGCGGGCCGGTAGAGTACGATGAAGAGCAGTGGGACAGGATGATGAGCGTGAATGCGAAGAGCATGTTTCTCACTGCGAAGTTTTCACTCCCGCAAATGCAGAAACAACGCTCGGGCTCGATCGTGAATATCGGGTCCATCAACGGGGCGCGCGCGATCCCGTTTCCAAAGTTTGCTTATGCCGCGTCCAAGGGGGCCATGATCGCCATGTCACGCGAGATCGCGATCCAGTATGCCGCTTTGGGAATTCGCAGTAATGTGGTTCTCGTTGGATTGATCAAGTCGCCCATCGTTGAGCAGAACAACACTCGGCTGTATGGCGGCGACCTGGACGAGATGTGGAGAAAGCGCGACGCCATGTCGCCCACCGGAAAGCAAGGCGAAGTATGGGATGTGGCACAGGCCAGCCTGTTCTTTGCCTCGGACGAATCCAAATATGTGAACGGAACGGTTCTACCGGTTGACGGCGGGCTGATCAACATGGTGAAACTCTAAAGGCGTTTCACCTTCGCGCAGCGCATACCTAGCGCACTTGGCGGGCTATCGCTTCCAGCCCGCCTGACGAAAAGCGATACAGGTGTTCCACGATCGCGTCCTGGGACATCTGGAAAGTCTCTTGCAGAGGGCCCGGCACGCTGCGCCCGCCTACCAGCAGCATCAGGCAAGGTGCGGCCACGCTGACCAGGCAGCGCGTCAGGGCTGGATCGCCTGGCGGAATGCTTGTAATTGCGCTGAGTATGTACAGGATCATGGCCAGCTTCGGCCGCAGTGCGTCCTGAAACAGCAGTTGCAGATAGGAGGACGGGGCGAGCAGACCGCGCGCCAGCACATGCAAGTGCCACGCCGGCGGCTGATCCGTCGTGCGATGCACATGGTACAGCTGCGCGAGCTGCAACAACGGCGGGCGCGCGCCGCGCAGCAGGCATACGAACCGGCACAGGCGCGCTATGAGGGCGGAGCTACTGATTTCCTCACCGTGCTGGACACTCAGCGGGGTTATGTGGCGGCGCGTCGGGATCTAGTAGTGAGCCAAGGGCGCTTGTATAGCCGTTTTGTGATGGTGAGCAAGACTCTTGGCAATATCCCGGCTGTGGCCACGTCGCAAGCAGCGGTCCGAGAATGACAGTCGCGGTGCCGTACGCTCAATGGCCCCGCAGTTCATTTCTGACGATTGGCGAGGCCGAGACCAGTCGAAAATGAGCTATGACAGCATCAAAACCTCGCAGTGTCTGATTTTCAGACCCTAGCTGATCTGCATCGTTCCAGCGCCGGCCCTGGAACGCCAGATATGCCTCCAGGTATTTGGTCTCCTCAAGATCGAGGGGGCGGGCGTCGGGGTTTGGGCGCTCGGATTGATCTTCGGCCGCATGGGATTTGTCCATCCAGCCATATTCGAATGCTTCCCCATCGGGAAAGATCGAACTTTGCATTTCTACTGGACAGCATTCTGAGCGACTCGGGGGGAATGAGCGTCCTGACCAGGTAACTCTCGTCATGAGGTGTCGTTCGCCGGGTACAGGAAGGACCTAGGGAAGCGGTTACCTTAAGCAGACACGGCGCTCTGCTGTTGGGTGGGCAATAGAACAGGGCCTCAAGGATCGGAAGATTCATTCGAGATGGATGCCGTTGCGGTGGTAATAGCCTGTTTCAGCGGGACCATGATGCTTAGGGTGGGGTTTTGGGGCGCCACATTTAGCATGCAAAAACGCAGCAACAAGCAATCCTGCAAGCCCCGAAATACAGATCAGACGAATCGCGCTTTATGGTGAATGGGGCTCGGTAATGCTGCGCTACAAGCCTCGGATTCGTCATATTCGGCGTGACGTGAGGTAGATCCATAAACCGTTAAAACCTCAAGTGTTTTCCGCTGGCCGCAGTTAGTCTCTCTCGCCAACGTGCCCAACACAGTGGCTCGAGAGCATGCGGTCGAACAGTAACCAGTCTTCGTATTCCCTGCGCGCAAGCGTCTGCCAGCCCCGGTGCAAGCCCGGGCTGGCGGGCGCGGTTTCGTTGCTGGCGTTGGCCGTGCCGGCCTTGCCGGTGTTGGCCCAGTCGCCGCCTTCAGCCGATGTCCGCGCCATGGATATCGAGCGGCGCCAGGCGCAAGAAATCGAGGCACAGCGGGCGCGCGCCAGCCAGCGGCCCGATGTCCATGCCGGCCCGTCGCTCGGCGGCCGCGCGCCCTTGCAGTTTCCCGACGAGCAGCCGTGCTTCGTTATCGGGCAAGTCTACTGGGACGGCCCCGCGCCGCCCGGTAGCCTGGATGCGGCTGGCCGATTCGCGCTGGGCAAATGCGTCGGTGCCGGCGGCGTGCGCATGCTGCAGCAGCATCTGCAGGGCTTGCTGGCCGACGCGGGCCTGATTACGTCGCGTGTGCTGGTGCCCGAACAATCTCTGGCGGCCGGCGTGCTGACACTGCGCTATGTGCCGGGCCGCCTGTCTGGCGTGAAGAGCGAGGGCGGCGTCGGCTGGTGGCGCACCGCGATGCCCACGGGTCTTGGCGGCATGATCAACCAGCGCGATCTGGATCAGGCGCTGGAGAATATCCGGCGGCTGGCCGGGCAGGCGGACGCCGCCATCGATGTCGCGCCCGGGCCGGATCTGGGCGATTCCGATCTGCTGATCCGGCCCGGCACCGGCAAGCGCTGGCATGCCTATGTGGGCGCCGACAATGCCGGGCTCGACACCATCGGCAGGTACCAGCTCAGTGCGGGCCTGACACTGGATTCGCCGCTGTTCCTGTACGACCAGCTGTCGGTGGCGTGGAACAGCAATGCGCACTGGCGCGACCGCCTGGACCATACCCGCGCCGCATCCGTGAATTACAACGTGCCATTCGGCTACTGGTCGTTGTTTGCCAGCGCCAGCCAATCCACATACCGGCAGACGGTGGCGGGGTTCGAAGAGCCCATCGTTTATGGCGGCACTACCCGCCAGGTGCAGGGCGGCATATCGCTGGTGCCGTACCGGGCCGCCACCTACAAGGGCAATTTGTCGGCCAGCTTGTCGCGCAAGCGCGTGACCAGCACCTTGAACGACGTAGAAATCGATGTCCAGCATCGCGACGTGACCGGCTACGCGCTAAGCGTCGGACACCGGCATTACCTGGGGCCCGCCGTGCTCGATTTCGGCGGCGGCTTGCAGGGCACGGTGCCCGGCTGGTCCAGCCAGCCCGGCTTTGTGTATGGCGAGCCCGACTGGAACGGCCGCAGCACGATTCTTACCGCCAGTGCCGGCATTTACCTTCCTTTTCAGGTGGCCGGCTTGAACCTGGCTTACCAGGGCAACTGGCAGATCCAGCACGCCAAGACGCCTATCGTGCCGGCCGATTACTTCACCATCGGCAACCGCTACACGGTGCGCGGTTTCGATGGGCAGATGACGCTGGCCGCGGAAGACGGCTGGAGCCTGCGCAACGACCTGTCGTTGAACTTGCAGCCCCTGGGGGTACCGGGCATGCAGTCGTACGCCGGCCTGGATATCGGCCGCGTGGGCGGGCCGTCGGCGCGGTATTTGTCCGGACGCACCCTGGCCGGGGCGGTGGTGGGGCTGCGCGGCCGGCTGTCCCTGCCGCGGCTTGCCGCCAGTTATGACTTTTCCGTGGGCTGGCCGTTGATCAAGCCCGAATCCTTGAAAACCGCTTCCACCGTTTTCGCGGCCTCGCTGATGTTCGAATTCTGAGTCGCGGCGGCCGGCGGCCGCGGTGTTTTTCTTGATGGGTGTGCCCGATGTCCGATTCCGTTTGCTTACCGTCTGGGTGGTTCTGATTACGCAGGTCTGGACGCCCGCGCTGGCGCAGACGCTGCCGATTTCGGTAGACAAGACCGCGCCCGGGGCCAGGCCCGTGGTGGGCGTCAGCAACGGTGTGCCGGTGGTGAACATCGCGCCGCCTTCGGCCGGCGGCGTGTCGAACAACCGCTACATCCAGTTCAACGTGGGGCCGTCGGGCGTGGTGCTGAACAACAGCGGCGGCGCCAGCCAGACGCAACTGGCGGGGCAGATCGCCGGCAACCCGATGCTGGGCAACCAGCGCGCCGCCACCATTCTGAACCAGGTCACGGCCGGCAACCCCTCGCACTTGCTGGGCACGCTGGAAGTGGCCGGACACCGGGCCAACGTCATTGTGGCCAACCCGGCCGGCATTACGTGCGACGGCTGCGGCTTTCTGAACGCCCATCGCGCCACGCTGACCACCGGCCAGCCGCGGGTGGGCGCGGATGGCAGCATGGGCTTCGACGTTGCCACGGGCCATTTGCGCATCGAGGGCGAGGGCCTGTACGGCGCGCAGGTATCGCAGGTGGACCTGTTGGCGCGTTCGCTGGAGATCAATGCGGGGGTATGGGCCGACAAGCTGAACATCGTGGCGGGCGCCAGCCGTGTGGACTATGCCAGCGGCGCCGTGGCGGCCGGCGATGCGCTGGGCGGCGCGCCGGCTTTCGCGCTGGACACGGCGGCGCTGGGCGGCATGTACGCCAACAGCATTCGCCTGGTCGGCACCGAGGCCGGCGTAGGGGTGAACATCGGCACCAACCTGGTGGCGATGACGGGCGACCTGTACCTTAACGCCGCGGGCGACCTGAGCATCCTGCCCGCCGCCAGCCTGCAGTCGGGCGGCGCCGCTACTTTGCACAGCGGCTCGAACCTGGTCTTGTCCGCGGGCAGCCAGGTGCGTGCGGGCCAGGATATCGACATGACGGCCGGCGCAGGCCTGTCGTCGCAAGGCACGATCATCGGCGAACGCGACATTGCCTTGCTCGCTGCCGGCGCAATCGATCTGGCCGGCACCCTGGTCGCCAATCGCACGTTGCAGGCGCGGGCTGGCACTGACCTGGCCGTGCGACAGGGTGCCCTGGCCCAGGGCAGCCAGAATCTGGTCCTGGCCGCCGCGCGCGACGTGCGCGTGGCAGGTACGGCGGGAACGGCGGAAACCGCCGCGGCCAACGGTGGCGCGCTGCACTTGAGCGCCGGCCGGGATCTGGCCGTGGCCGGGGATGGTGTGGTCACCGCCGGCTCGCCAGCGGCTATCACGGCGGCCGGCGATTTGCGTATCGACGGTATCGCCACGGCCGTGCAGGGCAGCCTGAGCCTGCAGGCGGGCGGCCTATTGGCGGTGGGTGAACAAGGCCGCGCACAAGCGGCGGAAACGCTTAGCGCGCGCGCCCATGATCTTTCCTTGAATGGCATTGTCGCCGCCGACGACACGGTGACGCTCGATGCGCGTGAAGGCGTTCATATCGATGGCCTGGTCGCGGTGCTGGGCGACACCGGAACAGGCAATCTGCTCATCGCCAGTGGACGAGACATCGCCACGGGGCAGGCCGCCCGAGTGCAAGCGGCCGGCGTGGCTACCCTGTCGGCCGCGCAGGATGTGCGCGTGAATGGCGCGATCACGGCCATCGATGGCCTGGTCGTGGCCGCGACGGGTGACACGTGGGTTGGCGGGTCGATCGCCACCGATGGCACGCTAGCCTTGTCATCGCACCACCTGACAGTAAGCGCCGATGGCCTGATGCAGGCCGGCCAGGACCTGTCGGCGCAAGCCGACGGCGACATGAATGTGGCCGGCCGCGCGCTGGCCGGCCAGTCGCTGGCGCTGAGCGCCGCCCGCGATCTGACGCTGGACGGCACCGCCGCCGCGCTGCAACGAGACCTATCTCTTAGTGCTCGTCATGGCGACCTGCGGCTGGGCGCGCAAGCCGTGGCCCAGGCCGAGGGCGTGCTGCAGGCGGCGGCCGGCCGCGACCTGGACGCGGCGGGCATCCTGGCCGCGGGCCAGTCTATGCGATTGCAGGCCGGGCGGGATGTACGCCTGAGCGGTGTCGCCATGACTCGAGAAGGCAGCCTGCATGCCACGGCGGCCGGTGACCTTTCGGTGGCCGACACCGGCCGCCTGCAGGCGGCTGGCCAACTGAAGCTGGAGGCAGGCGCGGCGCTGGCGAACGCCGGCGTGGTATCGGGGGCTGCCGGCGCGACGCTGGCAGCGGGCACCGAGCTAAGCAACACTGGAACGGCATTGACCGAAGGCGACCTGCGTGCCTCCGCCGGCACGACGTTGCGCAACGCGGGTCAGTTGGCGGCTGGCGTCGACGCCGACGGTTATCTGGTCCAACCGGGCAGCCTGAGCCTGCGGGCGGACTACATCGTCCAGAGTGGCGCCGCGCTGGCGGGCAATGACCTGTCGCTGGCTGCCGGCCAACTGGACCTGGCGGATGCCACGTTGTCCGCGCAAGGCAAGCTGGCATTGGAGGCCGACGGCAACCTGGATACGCGCAATGCGCAGCTGTATGGCCACGATGTGTCCATACGGGCGCAAAACCTGGCCAACCAGGCGGGCGCGGTGGCCGCGGGCAACAACGCGTCCATTTTCATTGCCGACACGCTGGACAACACCGGCGGCACCATTGATGCCAAGGGCAATGCCATGTTGCAGGCGGGCGCGGTATTGAATCGCGACGGCATCGTCGCCGCCCATGATCTGGATCTGGCCGTTGCCGGGGCCTTCGTGCAAGACGGCACGTTGGCCGCCGGCCGCGACCTGCGATTGACGGTGGGTACCACACTGGAAAACCTGGGGCGGGTCTCGGCGGTCCGCGACCTGAATATCCACGCCGGCGATCTGTTCAATGGCGCAAGCGGCGAGCTGGTGGCAGGCCGCGTCAATGCCTTGAATATCGGGCAGACCTTGCGCAATGCCGGCCTCATCGATGGCGACGTTACGCGCATCGCGGCGTCAGGCGTCGTCAACACGGGCCGCATCTATGGCGGCGACCTCGCCATCCAGGCCGATACGTTGACTAACGAAGCAGGAGCCGATGGCGCGGGAGTGATCGCGGCGCGCAACGATATGGACCTGGGGGTGGGCGCGCTGGAAAACCGCGACCATGCCCTGATCTACGCGGCAGGCGACTTGCGCCTGGGCGGCACGCTGGACGCCGATGGCCGCGCAACGGGCCAGGCCGGCAGCCTGGTCAATGCCGGGGCCACCATCGAAGTCGCGGGAAATGCCACGCTATCGGCCGCCTCGATCCAGAACCTGAACCCGGATTTCGCCAGCGAGCGGGTGCAGGTCAGCGTCGCGCCCAAGGTGTACTACCGCCCCGAAGGCAGTACCGACATGTACGACGGCGCCACCACCTGGCTGTGCGATCTGGTCACTCCTATGTGCAGTAAAGACCCGGATTGGCTGGGAGACAACCAGAAGCGGCGCATGCTCATGCCGTCGTCCACGTATCCCGAATCGCAATATGGCCCGCCCTTTGATTACGCCCTGCTCAAGCAAGGGGTGCGCGGCAAGACGGCGCCCATCTGGCCCGCGTATCAGCCCGAACAGTATGTATGTACGGGGCCGGGCGGCGATGCCGGTTATGACGAGTGCGGCACGCAACCCGCCCAGTACTTTTATCCGCGCAGCGCGCGGATATGGAGCGTGTTCGGCGTAGAGCCGCCCGCGGCGGATGATCTTCCCACGCCGCCGGCCGAGCCGGAACCGCCGGAGACGCCGGCCAAGTGGGCCGCGTACCGCGCCGCATTGGCTCTCTATAACGAGGAACTGGCGGCCTATCGGGCACCGTATATCGCGTTGAACGAGCGCATCTCCGCCTTCAATACCGATTTCGAGAGCCGCCTGGAGAAGAACATCACCATCTATCGCGTCGATGAGACCGTCACGGAAAGCCGTACGGTGTCTACCGACCCGGGCAAGATCCTGGTGGGCGGCAACGCCACCCTGGCGGGCAGCGTCATCAACGACAAAAGCCAGATCGCCGCGGGCGGCACGCTGACTATCGACGGGCCGGACATCCAGAACCTGGGCGCCACGGGCGAGCGCAGCATCACGCAGACCGGCACCGCCACGCGCACCTACGAGAAAGACGACGACCGCAAGTACGACAAACCCATGCCGTACACCGGCGCGGTGTCGACCGCGCCCATTGAACTGGCGGTAGCCAGCGCGGGCGGCAACCAGGCGGTCTCCGGCGAAGGCACCATCGGAGCGGCGCTGCCGCCCCTGGACATCGACAGCCTGCCCCTGCCCGGCGGCGAAGTGCGAACGATAAGCTCGCCCGCGCAGATCCCGGACAGCCAGCTCTTCGTGGTGGACCGCACGGCCGACGCGCCCTATGTGGTGACGACCGATACGCAATTCACCGGCCAGCGGCCCTCGGTATCCAGCGACTACCTGCTGGACCTGCTGCGCCAGGCCGGCGGGCTGGCGGACATCACCCAGCCCAGGCGCCTGGGCGACGGATTCTTTGAACAGAGACTGGTATCCGACCAGATACTCGCCGCCAGCGGGCAGCGCTTCCTGGAAAACTACGCCGATGCGGGGGCGCAGTACCGGGCATTGATGGAAGCCGGCGCGCGGTTCGCCGCGCAGCACGGCCTGCAGCTGGGCGTGGCGCTGACCGATGAGCAACAGCGCCGGTTGACCGGCGACCTGGTGTGGCTGGTAACGCAGACTGTCACCTTGCCCGACGGCACCACCGAAGACGTGCTGGTGCCCCAGGTGTACCTGCTGGTGCGCGAGGGCGACCTGCAAGGCGACGGTACCTTGATGGCCGGGCGCGATGTCAGCCTGAACGCCAGCGGCGATGTCGGCAATTCCGGCACCGTAGGCGCGCGCGACGCGGTCGTGATCACGGCCGGCAATATCGCCAACCAGGCAGGGGGCCGCATCCAGGCCGCCCAGGTGGATCTGAGCGCCCGGCAAGACCTGGGCAATACCGCCGCCCTGATCAAGGGGGACACGGTGGTGTTGCAGGCGGGACGCGACATCGCGCTGACGTCTACCACTACTGCTTTTGACCATGGCCAGACTGCGGGCACGAGCCTGGGCGGGCTGTCGCAGATCGATGCCGGCAGCCTGGACATGGCCGCCGGGCGCGACCTGCGCCTGACGGCCGCCGAGCTGGCCATACAGGGTGACGCGCGCCTGCAGGCCGGCCGCGACATCGACCTGGGTACGGTCACGCAAAGCCGCAGCGAAGCATACGTGTACGGCAAGCGCAACAACTCTGCGGTGCAAGTGTCGTCGGAGATCGGCTCGGCCATCGCCGCCGGTGGCGACGTGGCGCTGATCGCCGGCCAGGACATCAAAGCCCGGGCCGCCGACGTGACTGCCGGCGGCCAACTGGCCGCGGCCGCCGGCCGCGACATTACGGTCAGCGCCGGCGAAGCCAGCGGCTATGCGCGCGACGAGCTCTACTACAAATCCCGCGGCTTCATGTCCAGCCGAAGCAAGCACACCATCAAGTCCACCGACTGGACCCAGGCCCAGGGCAGCACGCTGACAGGCGACACCGCGCTGTTGATGGCGGGGCGCGACGTCAACGTGGCGAACTCCAACGTCTCTGCGCAGCAAGACCTGGTGATCTCGGCCGACCGCGACATCAACATCGTGGCCGGCCGCAATACGGCCGACGACTACCAGTACGAGAAGATCAAGAAATCCGGGTTCGGCGCCCTGGGCGGCATCAGCTACGGCAAGTACGAGCAGACCGACAGCCTGGACGGCCAGCGCATGTTCCACACGGCCAGCACCGTGGGCAGCGTCGAGGGCGATGTGCTGGCACAGGCCGGCAACTCGCTGAAGGTGGCGGGCAGCAATGTGCTGGCTCGCCAGGGCGACGTGACGCTGATCGGGCGCGACGTGGACATCGCTTCGGTCGCCGACACGACGTGGCAACGCGAGTTCCACGAAATCAAGCAGACCGGCCTGACGGTGACGGCCGGCACGCCGCTGGTCAGCGCCATGCAGACTGCCCAGCGCATGGGCGAAGCCGCCGGCAAGACCGACAATGCGGTCATGCAGGGGCTGGCGGGCGCCACCACTGCGCTGGCCGCCGCCAATGCCTATGACGCGGTCATGAAAGACCCGGCCGCCGCCGGCGGCGCCAGCATCAAGATCAGCCTGGGCACCAGCAAGAGCAGCAGCACCACCGAGCGCGATTCGTCCATGGCCATGGGTTCCACCGTGGCCGCCGGCCGCGACCTTGCCATCGTGGCACAAGGCGGTGGCCAGGCATCCGGCATCACCGTCACCGGCTCGGGCCTGTCGGCGGGCAACAACGCCGTGCTGCAGGCCGAAGGCGACATCCTGCTGCAAGCAGCCAAAAACAGCGCGTCGCAGAAGACCGACAGCAAGAGCAGCGGGGCCAGCATCGGCGTCGGCATCACCCTGGGGGCAGGCGGCGCCGGCATTATGGTGGAAGCCGGTGTGTCGGCCTCGCGTGGCAAGGCCGATGGCAAAGACACCACGTGGACTTCCAGCGCCGTCACGGCCGGCAATACGCTGGCTCTGCAGTCGGGCGGCGACACCTCGCTGGTCGGCGCGGCGGGCAAGGCCGAGCGGATCGTGGCCGATGTCGGCGGCGACCTGCTGGTGCAAAGCCTGCAAGACAGCAGCCGCTACGACAGCAAGCAGACCAGCGTCGGCTTTGGCGCCTCGGCCTGCGTGACGGGCTGCGTGGGCGGGTCGGTGTCGGCCAACGCCGGCGCGGGCAAGATGCGCAGCGAGTACGACTCGGTGACCCAGCAGGCGGGCCTGTGGGCCGGCGACGGCGGGTTCCAGGTGAAGGTGGGCGAGAACACGACGCTGGTGGGCGGGGTGATCGCCAGCAGCCAGCAGGCGGTGGCCGATGCGCTGAACAGCCTGTCGACGGGCACGCTGACAGTGCGCGACATCGAGAACCGGGCCGACTACAGCGCCAGCCAGATCGCGGTGGGCGGCGGCATGGGGTTCGGCGGCGGCGACGACCTGGGCACCACCAAAGACAACGAAGTCGCGGGCGGAGCCAGCAAGGAGCATGGGACCTCGGTGCCCAGCACCGGCGGGGGGCTGAGCGTGAACATGCCGGTGGTAGCCGCGGCCAGCGGAGACGCCAGCTCGACCACGCACAGCGCCATCAGCGGCGGATCGATCGAGATCCGCGACGAGGCCGGCCAGCAAGCGCTGACAGGACAGACGGCCGACCAGGCCGTGGCGTCGGTGAACCGGGACACGAGCGATACGCTGAACGCCCTGGATCCGATCTTCGACAAGGAGCAGATCGAGGCGGGCTTCGAGATCGTGTCCGAGGCGAACCGGCAACTGGGGCAGTTTCTGACGAATCGGGCCAAGGACATCGACGCGCTGGAGGATCGAGCGAATGACGCCAATCTGTCGAAGGCGGAACGTGGCCAGGCCCAGGCCGAAGCAGAGCGGTTGAAACAGGAGTGGGGGCCGGGTGGCAGCTATCGCCGCTGGATGACGGCGGTGATGGGCGCGGCCGGCGGCAACGTGACGGGTGCGGCGGGCGAGTTCGTGCAAGCCGCGGTGGTGAACTATCTGCAGGGGCTGGCGGCCACCGAGGTCAAGCGCATCGCGGATGGAATGGGATCGGGCGCCAACGCCGAGGCGGCGCGGGCCGCGCTGCATGCCATCGTCGGTTGCGCGGGGGCGGCAGGAGGTGGCGCAAGCTGCGGGGCAGGCGCGTTGGGAGCCGGGGCAAGCTCAGTGCTGGCGACTCTGCTTGCGAGCGTCGCCGGTGATGATCTGTCTGCGCAAGAAAAAGAGGCGCGCAGCAATCTGATCCAGAGCATCGTGGCAGGTACGGCTACCGGTCTGGCCATGGATGCAGCAACCAGCGCCTCGTCGGCGGCAACGGAACTGGCCAACAATGCGCTGTCGCTGGGCGAGCTGAAATTCTTTGCCGCCGAGGCCAGCACGTGCCGCACGCTGGGTACTTGCGATGAGATTCAGCAGAAGTACCGGGATCTGAGCGTCGAGAATCAGGAGAAGATGATTGCGCTATGCGCGCAAGATCCGGCAGCGTGCCGTGCGCAGTATGGCGACTTTGTCGAGGGGGTGACGGACTACCGGAAAGAGCTTGACGCCGCTCTTGGGCTGGATATTCCGGCCGACTTGAAAGCGGACTTGGCGATCTATCTGTATCAGCATCAGGAAGCCATAGGCGTGGCGCTGAATACAGAGATTGCCGCGCAGCTGCAGGAAAAGTATGGTCTTACGTCAGAGGCTGCGGGGCAGTTGGCGGCAGTTGGGGCCGCTGCGGTTGGTGTCGTCAAAGGGAAGTACCAGCCCAATGCCGGCAGTGTGGGAAATATGTCCGAACTGATGCGGCAGCCGGGGTTCGGCACCCAAATCGGAGCCGGATCTCAGAAGACGAGACAGATCTATCAAGGGCAAAGTGTTTATCAGGCCAAAGGCGCTATTGGTGAGCACATATTCAAGGGCGATAAATTCTATTTGGATGCGATGCATAAGAACCATATAGAAGTGTTCTATGAGAATGGAAAAGCAAAGGCCGTTCTGAATTTGGATGGCTCGATCAATGCTGAGAAAACAAGAAAAGCCTTGGCAGAAGAGAGAAAGTTACCGAAATGAATAAAACTGATTTTTTTGAAGATATCAAGGATGTCCTTCGGGATGAGTTTTGCTTGAAATGTCCCGATGGCTTTGACGATAAAAAGCTAACTATTGATTACAACGATAATGCGGATGCCAGAATAGGGCGTCTCTTTGAATTGATTTTTCAGTTGACGGAGAGAATTCACCTTGCTCGTGAGAGTAATGATGAGGTGGCCATGCAGGCAGCTTTGATACATATCCGTGTGCATGCTATCAGTCTTTCCACCATTTTTAATTCGCTGGTCGATGATATCGAAACATTATTGCGATCAGGGGAGTGGCCCGAAATTCCGGAAGATTATCGTTTTCCTGAGTAGCTAGTAATTGCCTTCTCTATGCACGAACCCCGCGGCCATCGAGCGCCGCTCCCCCGCTCGCTATCCCTGTGTTGCGCCCAGGACCCACGCGCATTGCGCTCTCGCGCTTCCTCCCACACAATGGCCACAGTATTTCTGTACAGCTGGGGAAAGATGTCGATACCAACCTTCTTGCGCTGTGGCGTAACCCTGTTTCTTGTTGCCCTTGCCGCGGGGTGTTCCAGCGGCCCTGGAAAGTCCACTAGCCTGCTCAATGCGTGCACCTGGAACCGCAGCAGCTGCCTTTATGAAGGTTCATACGAGCCGGACGAAGAAGAGTACGCGGAAGAGGAAGCCCGGCGCCTGAACAAGGCCCAGATCAAGCGGCTGCAGGCGCTCTGACCTCGCGGCCGGCCCTCTAACGGTTTTGGGCTTGGGCGCCCGGCCACGAAGGCGGGCCGGCGCGCCCGTCCGGCCCTACGCCAGCACGTGCGCCATTTCCAGCAGCGGCCGCGGTACCCAATAGAAAATCAGCAGCGACGCCGCGACGTTGCGCGCCAGGCGCAGCAGGCGGCGGATCATGGCGGTGAACGTCAGCAGCCAGCCCAGCAGGGCGATGTACAAGAAGGTAGGGGGTAGAAAACCCAGGAAATCGAAGCCCATTGCCCGGTTCATTTGCCAGGTGCACGCCGCGTACATGCCCAGCGGGAAGATCGCGCCCCAGTACAGCGGGTCGTAGCGGAACGGAAAGCGCTGGAAGCCGTAGCGCCAGATCGCCAGGCACAGCAGCATGGGTATCCACCAGGTGCCGGTGGCCCAATAAAGCACCGTGAAGCCTTTCAGGAAAGGCAGCAGCGACACCAGGTAAGGCGCCTGCGGCGCGTTCAGAATCAGCAGCGAGCCGGCCAGGGTCGAGATCGCCATGGCGCCCATGTTGATCCAATAGGGCGGCGCCAGGTCGCCGGGCGAAAACGGAAAGAACGTGTAGCGGTAGAAGATCAGCGACATCATCCAGATGTACAGCATGCCGCCCCACAGCCACATCGACAGGGCCACCAGGTTCAGTTCCAGCCGGAAGGGTTGGCCGATGCGCGCGGCCAGCAGCGCGCTGGACACCGCCAGGGCCTGGGTGGCCACCACCGCCAGCAGCCAGGCGCCGCTGATGCTGCGGTCCAGCGGCGGTTTTTCGGTCTTGATCGTGAAGGCCGTAAAGATGGTGTATGTCAGCGTCACCCATAGGGTCACGGCCAGCGCCCACATGGCAAAAGCGGTGGCGATGTCGTTGCGCAGCAAGATGAACTGGCTGGCCAGGATGCCGGTGGCGGCCACCAGCGTGAAATAGCCGGGGCCCTTGGCATGGTCGATCAGGTCGCTGAAGAAACGGCGGGGAAAATGCCAGGCGCGCAAGACATAGGCCAGCCACAGCCCCGCGTACTGCGCGATGTTCAATGCGAACAGCGCGCGGGCCAGGCGGGAATGGCCCATCATGTCCGATGCCAGCGATACGATGCCGGTGGCCATGACCAGGCCGAAATAGGCGGGGGACAGCCCCCGCAGCGCCTCGCGCCAGCGTGTCGGTGTTTCGTCCAGGGGTTCCAGCGCCCGCCGGCCGGCGGCCACGGGCGCGCGGGATTCCGTGTCCGGCGACTCCATTGTCATGCTCTCCTTGGTGGGCGCCGTCCCGGGTATTTGCGGGGGTGTGCGCTGCAACGGCTGTGCACCGCACAGTGTAAGCCCAGCGCCGATGCATGCCTCAGTCGTGGGGGTGGGCCGGGCGCCGCGCGCCGCATTGCCAGCAGGTGCTGAACTGGGGTTCCAGCCATTCTCCACAGGCATCGCAATGCCAGTGGGGCCGCGTGCGGGACGGGTCGTCGGCGCGTCCTTCGATGATGCGCAGGGCCGCTTCTTTATCGTGCTCGTTTTCCAGCCACAGGTTCGGGCCGCATTGGTCGACCGGGATTTCGCCCGCGCCGCCTTGCAGGTATTGGCCCGTGATGTGGCAGGCGATGCCGGCCTGTTCGAGCAGGTTGGCCCAGTGCTGGCCCAGCATCAGGTCGGGCGCGCGTATCAAGCGGATCATCGAGGCCTCCGGAGCGTGGCAGATGGCCCATCATAAGGGCAGCAGCCCGGGCGTGGGGGACGGTTTTCCCAGGTGTCTGGCTCCCGCCAGGGTGCCTGACACCGTTGCGCGCAGATAACCCGTCGTCGGTGTCTGGCACTCTGGCGGGAGCCAGACACCTGGCCACACACCTGGCGGGAGCCAGGCACCTGGCCGCCTGAGAGGCGCCCGGCCCGTTCCGCCAAAGTTCAGAGTGCCGGCCGCGGCAGCAGCCCCCACTCGCGCGCCCAGCGCAGGCCGTCGTCCGTGCCGGCTTGCGGTATGTATTCGCATCCCACCCAGCCGGAAAAGCCCCGCTGCTGCAGCAAGGTCAGCAGATACCGGTAATTGATCTCGCCCACGGTGGGTTCGTGGCGCCCTGGAACCCCGGCGATCTGGACGTAATCGATATGGGATTCGTAGCGTTCGATCAGGGCGGCCAGATTGCCTTGCTCCATTTGCGTGTGATACAGGTCCAATTGCAGCCGCAGGCTGGGTGACGCGATGTCCTCGATCAGCGCGATGGCGTCTTCCACGCGCGGCAACGAATAGCGCGGCAGCATCTGGCGGCTCAGGGGCTCAAGCAGCACGATGATGCCGTGCGGTTCGAAGTACCGCACCGCGCGTTCGATGTTGCGCAGCAGCTCGGGCCGCACGTCTTGCAGCGTCATGCCGGCGGGCAGGTTGCCGGTAAGCAGGTGCACGCGTTTGCATTCCAGCCCCAGCGCATATTCCAGCCCGAGTTCCAGCGACTGGTCCAGGTCGCGCTGGCGGCCCGGCAGGGCGGCCAGCCCTTTTTCGGCGGCCGCCGCATCGCCGGGGGGCAGGTTGATGACCGATAGCGTCAACGCATGCGCCCGCAATGCCCGCGCCATGTCGTCGACGCGCTGGTCGTAGGGGTACATCGCCTCGACGGCTGGGAAGCCGGCCAGCGCCGCCGCCTCGAAACGCTGCAGAAAAGGCAGTTCGCCGTAAAGCAGCGAGATGTTCGCAGATAACTTGAACACGGGTTGCTTCGCCTTGGGGTACTAGTTGAGCTTGACCTTGGCCGTATCGGCGATGGCCTTCCAGCTGTCGAGTTCGCGCGCGGTGTAGGCCTGCGCCTCGTCGAGCGACATGTTGGAGATATCGGCGCCGATCTGCCGGATCTTTTCCTGGGTGGCGGGGCGGGCAAGCCCCTGGCCGATGGCATCGTGCAGCTTTTGCAGCGTGGCCGCCGGCGTGCCCGCGGGCGCGACGACCGCCCACCACGAGGTCGTTGCGAAGTCGGGGTAGCCCAGTTCGGCGACGGTGGGCACGTCGGGCATTTGGGGCCAGCGCTGCGCGGATGTGACCGCCAGGGCCTTGAGCTGCCCGCCCTGGATGAACGACATCGAAGACAGCGGCTGGTCCACCATGAAGTCGATACGGTTGGCGATCAGGTCGGGATACGCCGCCGCGCTGCCTTTGTAGGGCACGCTGGTCATCCGGGTGCCAGAAAGCGCTTCGAGCAGTTTGGAATTGAGCAGGTGCATGGTGGCGCCCGTGCCGTAATAAACCTGTTCGGGCGTGGCGCGGGCCGCATCCAGGACGTCGTTCAGGGTGGCGTATTTCGAGTTCGAGGCCGCCAGGATGACATTGGGCGACGAGGCCACCACGCTTACCGTCGCGAAGTCTTTTCTTGAGTCGTAGGGAATTTCGGTGAAGATCGCCGGATTGATGGCATAGACGCTGGTGGTGACCAGCATGACCGTATTGCCGTCGGGCTTGGCCGTCTTGAGCTGGCGTGAGGCAATGAAGCCCTCGGCGCCGGGCTTGTTTTCCACGATCACCGTCGTATCCAGAATGTCGCCCATGTCTTTCGCAAGCAGGCGCGCCAGGATGTCGGTGGACCCGCCGGCCGAGAACGGAACGATCATGGTAATGGGCGGGGCGTCGGCCGCCAGCGCGGGGGAAGCGCAGGCGCAAGCGGCCGCCATTGCTGCGATGGCTTTCTTGATGGGGTTCATAAGGGCATCTCCTGTTGTAATGGCTGCCGAATAGGGCTTCAGGCCGCGCTGTGCCGCGCGATATGGGCCTGCACGAGCGTCACGCATTCGTCCGGGACGATGTGCTGGATCATGTGGAACGTCGTGCCGACCTCGCGCATGTCGATGTCGCGCACGAGCGTCTTCAGGGCATCTTGCTGTTCGTTGTTGGCGATCGCGCCTTTTTGCGGATACAGGCAAAGAACGGGCGCGGTTATCTTGGGCAGGTAGGGGCGCGCATCGGCTTCGATGGCAAACTGCGCCAGGGCCGCCAGCACTTCAGTGCCGGTCTGTTCCACCGTGTCGGTGTACCAGCGCAGGAAACTCGCCGGGAAATCGGGCGGGAATCGGGTGCTGGCATTCGTGCGGTCCAGCCAGGCGCGCGGACCCAGAACGCGCACGGCTTCCGGCCACGATGCCTCGCCCAGTGCGTAGCCTTTTTTTGCGGCGTCGGAAATGAACACCGGGCCCGATACGTTGATCAGGGTGCGTACGCGCCCGGGATAGCGGCCGGCGACGGCCAGGCCCGTCAGCCCGCCAATGGATTCGCCGCAATAATGAAAAGAGTCGGCCCCCAGGCTGTCGGCAATGGCAATGACGTCGTCGCTCAAGGTTTCAAGCGTGAAGCCGCTCTGCAGATCGAAGTCCCGGGACGACCGGCCGTGTCCGCGCATATCGGGGCAGACCACCTTGAAATGCCGGCTGAGCAGGGGGACCCATTGGTACCAGAATTGCCCGCGCCGGCCATAGCCATGCTGCAGGAACAGGTAGGGGGCGCGGGTCCAGGGATCGGTGAAATCGGTAATGGTGTAGTGCAGGGCGGGGCCGTTCTTGCGCTGGAGCGTCGGCATGGTGGGTAGTCTCCTGGTGTATGGGGTGCGCAAAAATAGTAGAAGGGGCGGTAGAATCTGTCCAATATATGAAAACAAGCCTGTAAGACTTTTAAGATATGGAACTGAGGCATCTGCGGTATTTCGTCGCGGTGGCGACCGAACTGCATTTCACCCGCGCCGCGGAGCGGCTGGGCATAGGCCAGCCGCCGCTAAGCCAGCAGATCCAGCAACTGGAACGCGAAGTCGGCGCGCAGCTTTTCATCCGCGATCGCCGGGGCGTGGCCTTGACCGAGGCCGGCCAGGCATTCCTGGCCGAGGCGCGGCACGTGCTCGAGGGCGCGGAGCGCGCCAAGGAATCCGCCCGCCGCATCGCCAGCGGCGAGGTCGGCACCCTGTCGCTGGGTTTCACCGTATCGGCCAGCATCCACCCCTTTGTGCCGCGGCTGATCCGCACTTTCCGCAGCCGTTATCCGGGCGTGGGGGTATCCCTGGTCGAGCACTCTACGCTCGAACTGGTGCAGCGGGTGCACAACGGATCGGTGGACCTGGCGTTCGTGCGCGCACCCACGCAGGAAATGCCGGGGGTGTGCGTGGAAACCATTCTGTCCGAACCCATGCTCGCGGTCGTGCCCGCCACGCATGCCCTGGCCAGCCGCCAAATGATCGACCTGCGCGAGCTGGCCAGCGAGGTCTTCATTTTTTATCCGCGCAAGGTCGGGGTGGGTTTGTACAATGCTGTCGTGCAGGCCTGCGAGTCCTTGGGGTTCACGCCTACCGAGGGCATCGAGGCCCCGCAGTTGACCTCGGTTGTAACCTTTGTTGCCGCGGGCATGGGCGTGTCCGTCATCCCGGCCACCATGAGCCAATTGCAGGCCGAAGGCGTTTGTTATTTGTCCCTGTCGGGCCAACCGCCGATTGCCAACCTGGCCATTGCCTATCGCCGCAAGACACCCTCGATGGCGCTGCAATACGCCATCGGCCTGACGCGCCAGAGCGCCCAGGAAAGCCCTTACGTCATGGCTGCGCATTGACGTTCATGGCGGCGCGACGCAGGTCGGCCGCACTTGCAGGAGTCACCCATGAAAACAGTCAAGATCGATTTCGTATCCGACGTGGCGTGCCCCTGGTGCGCCGTGGGCCTGGGAGGCCTGCTGGCAGCGGTCGAGCGCATCGGACCCGAGGCCGGGTTCGATATCCACATGCAGCCGTTCGAGCTGAATCCGGACATGCCGCGCGGCGGACAGAACACCGGCGAACGCTTGATGAAAAAGTACGGCTACGACCAGGTGCGCCTGCGGGAAAACCGCAAGGTGATCGCGGAACGCGCCGCGGCGGTGGGCATGCCCATGAACCAGACCGACGCAAGCCGCTCGTACAACACGTTCGATGCGCACCGGTTGCTGCATTGGGCGGGCACGCTGGGACAGGCGCAGCAGATCGCCCTGAAGCGCGGGTTGCTGAAAACCTATCACTTCGACAACCTGGATACCAGCGAGGCCCAAGTACTGGTGCAGGCGGCAAGCGACGCGGGCCTGGACGCCGATGCCGCGCGCGAGGTACTGGCGTCGGGCCGCTATGCCGATGAAGTGCGCGCCGCCGAATCCCACTGGCAGAAGCTGGGCGTGTCGGCGGTGCCGTCGGTGATCATCAACGACAAATACCTGGTGTCCGGCGGCCAGCCGCCCGAGGTGTTCGAGCAGGCCTTGCGGCAGGCGGCCCAGCAGGCAGAGTAGGGCAGGCGGCAACCGCCCCGCAGGGCGGTTGCATGCCGGCGCCGCCTACAGCGCGGCCTGGGTGCCCAGAATGGCGGTGGACTGGCTGGACAAGGTGCCGCCGTTGCCATGCACCAGCGCCGTCTGGGCGTTTGCCACCTGCCGCTCGCCGCACTGGCCGCGCAGCTGGCGCACCGCCTCGATGGTGATGAACATGCCGTACATGCCCGGGTGCACGCACGACAGGCCGCCGCCGTTGGTGTTGACCGCCAGCCGTCCGCCGGGGGCCAGCGCGCCGCCGCTGACGTAAGGGCCGCCTTCGCCCTTCTTGCAGAACCCCAGGTCTTCCAGGAACAGGATGGGATTGATGGTGAACGCGTCGTACAGCTCGACGACGTCGATGTCCTTGGGCTGCATGCCCGCCATCTGGAAGGCCGCGGCGCCCGACTGGCTGGCGGCGGTGACGGTCAGGTCGTCCATCGACGAGATCTGCCGGTTCCAGCAGGCCGTGGCGCTGCCCAGCACGTAGACGGGCTTGTGCGGCAGTTCGCGCGCGCGGTCGGCCCGCACCAGCACGTAGGCGCCGGCGCCGTCGGTGACCAGGCAGCTGTCGCGCACGGTAAGCGGATCGGACACCATGCGCGAGCTCAGCACGTCGTCGATGGTGAGCGGATCGCGCATGAAGGCTTCGGGATTCAGCTGCGCCCATTTGCGGGCCGCCACCGCGACTTCAGCCAGCTGCTCGCGCGTGGTGCCGTACTGGTGCATGTGGCGCGCGGCCGCCATCGCATACGAACTGAGTGGGCTGAGCGGGTTGTAGGGGGTTTCGTAGGGCTGCGGGTCGAGCTTGCGGCGCGCGCTGCCGATTTCGGCGCGGTTCAGGGTGGAAGTGCGCTGGGTGCTGCCGTAGCAGACCAGCACCGCATTGCACTGCCCGCTGGCCAGCGCCTGCAGCGCCGGCATCAGGTGGGCCACGAAGCTGGACCCGCCTATCATGGTGTTGTCGATGAAGGTGGGGCGGATGCCCAGGTGCTCGATGACCGGCATGGCCCACATGGTGGATGCCACGCTGGCGGTGGCTATGCCGTCGATGTCGCGCATGGTCAGGCCGGCATCGGCCACGGCGCGGTGCGCGGCCTGCACCAGGATTTCCATTTCGGTATAGCCGTGGGCTTCGCCCAGGCCGGCATGACCCACGCCGACGATGGCGGTGGCGCCGCGCAATTTGGGATCGATCATGCGCGGCCTCCGCTTTGTTTGAACACCACCAGCTTGCCGTCGCCGGCATCGACCACGTCGGCCTGTACCGCCATGCCGATGGCCACGGCCTGCGGCGCGATGCCTTCCACGCGCGACATCATGCGCACGCCTTCTTCCAGGTCGATCAGCGCCACGTTGTAGTCGCCGCCATGCTCGGGCTTGCGGCGTACCACGGTGGTGGAATACACCGTGCCCTTGCCCGAGGGCGTGATCCAGTCCAGTTGGTCGGATCCGCAGTGCGGGCAGATGACCCGCGGATAGAACACGGCCCGGGCACACGCCTGGCAGCGCTGGATCTGGAACCGGCCCTGCGCGAGCTGGTCGTGGTATTGCTTTTCTGGGCCGGCGGGCGGCGCGGCCGTGGGCTGGGACATGGTCAATGCTTCCTTCAGTAATGGTGTGCCGATTGTGCGACGATCGTCCGCGTGTCGCCAATCTTGATTGACTTAGGGGGGCTTTTGCTGGGCTTAACAGGGGCCGCGCCGGCCGCGGCCCACTAATCTCTTTCATTGCGTTTCATCCGCTGCCCGGCGGCTGGCCGCATTGCCTCGCGTCAAGCCGCGAATACCGGCAAGACCGCAACATCGGGGGGTTTTCATTGCACCGGAGAATCCCATGAGCAGCCCCCCCACCAATCCCC
>WMBV01000008.1 GCA_017745595.1 Bordetella petrii | reverse complement strand
CCGCCGCTCCCATCACCGCCGAACCCCGCCCCGCCGGGGCCCGTATCGAACCCAACTTATAGGCCCCGCCGGCACGCATCTGGGCCGCGGGCGTTGCGCCGCGGCCAAAAATGTGTTTGACTTACGTCTTATGGCCGATATCCGATTCCCCCTCGCGATTGCCTCCGGACGCCCCAGCGCGCCGGGCGCCGGCCTGCGCGCGCGCATTTCCCTCATCGCGCTATCGCTATACCTACCGATCGGTTGCCGGGCCTAGCGCCCTGTGGTAGCTCGGCAGCCACGCTCGCCACAAGCCTGTTCCCTGTTCATTGCCACGCCCCAGCCGGCCGCACCTATGGCCCGCTGACGGCCCCGGACCATTATCCCGGCCTGCCGAACAGGGTTCCCCGGAACCGAACCCGGAATTCGTCCCGCCCACATCGGGAATATTGATCGAGGTGTACTGATGCTTGCCAACCCCGCCACCAAATACGTACCGTTCGCACCCTTCGCGCGCGACTTCTCTGAACGCACCTGGCCCAGCCGCCGCATTACCCAGGCGCCCATCTGGATGAGCACCGACCTGCGCGACGGCAACCAGTCGCTGATCGAACCCATGAGCGTCGAGCGCAAGCTGCGGTTCTTCGAGCAGCTGGTGAAAATCGGCTTCAAGGAAATCGAGGTGGGCTTCCCCTCGGCCTCGCAAACCGACTTCGACTTCGTGCGCATCCTGGTCGACGAAAAGCGCATTCCCGACGACGTCATGATCATCGTGCTGACCCAATCGCGCGAAGACCTGATCAGCCGCACCGTAGAGGCCGCCGCGGGCGCCAAGCAGGCCATGGTGCACCTGTACAACGCCTGCGCGCCGGCGTTCCGCAAAGTCGTATTCAACATGAGCCAGGACGAGATCAAGCAGATCGCCGTCACGGGCACGCAGTGGGTCAAGCAATACATGGCCCAGCACCCCGAAACGCAATGGCGCTATGAATACTCGCCCGAGGTCTTCAGCACCACCGAACCCGAGTTCGCGCTGGAAGTGTCCAACGCCGTGGCCGACGTGTGGCAACCCACGCCCGAGCGCAAGATGGTGCTGAACCTGCCGGCCACCATCGAGGCCACCACCCCCAACCTGTACGCCGACCAGATCGAGTGGATGCACAAGAACCTGGCGCGCCGCGACAGCATCGTACTGAGCGTGCACCCGCATAACGACCGCGGCACCGCCGTGGCGGCCGCCGAGTTCGCCGTGATGGCGGGCGCCGACCGCATCGAAGGCTGCCTGTTCGGCAGCGGCGAACGCACCGGCAACGTCGACCTGGTCACCCTGGCGCTGAACCTGTACACGCAAGGCGTGCATCCGGGCCTGGACTTTTCCGACATCGACGAAGTGCGCCGCTGCGCCGAATACTGCAACCAGTTGCCCGTGCACCCGCGCCACCCGTATGCCGGCGACCTGGTCTTCACCGCGTTCTCGGGCTCGCACCAAGACGCCATCAAGAAGGGCTTCGCGCAACAGCAAGCCGATGCCGTCTGGGAAGTACCGTACCTGCCCATCGACCCGGCCGACCTGGGCCGCAGCTACGATGCCGTCATCCGCGTCAACAGCCAGTCGGGCAAGGGCGGGGTGTCGTACCTGCTTGAACAAGAGCACGGCCTGGTGCTGCCGCGCCGCCTGCAGATCGAGTTCAGCCGCGCCATCCAGCGCGTTACCGACGAAACCGGGCGCGAGGTCACGGCCGACGACGTACATACGATTTTCAACCGCGAATACCTGGAACAGCACAGCCCCTGGAAGCTGGTGCGCCATCGCATCGATGGCGATCCGAGCGCCGGGCAGGGCAAGCAGTTCAGCATCCAGGTCGAGCTCGACTACAACGGCGAGCGCCGCGTGGTCACCGGTAGCGGCGACGGCGCGATCTCGGCCTTCGTGGCCGCGCTCGACGTACCCGTGCGCATCATGGACTACCACGAGCACGCCATCGGCACCGGCACCGACACGCGCGCGGCCAGCTATGTCGAGCTGCGGGTGGGCGATTCGGCCACCGGCTTCGGCGTGGGCATCGACCGCGACATCGTCACCGCCTCGTTCCAGGCCGTGCTCAGCGCCGTGAACCGCCACCTGGCCAACGGCGCCGTGACGCAGACCGAAAGCGAGACCGTCCAGGCCGCGTGATCCGCGCGCCGGGATGCAGGGCCCGCCTTACCCGGCGGGCCTTTTTTATGGGCTCGGCGGCATCTATGTCAGGTGTCAGGCTTCCGTCAGGGAGTCAGACACCTGACTGCCTGCTGGGTCCGGGCACGCCGCTTGCGAGGCCGCGCGCCCATACTGATATGCTATCGCTCGCCTGAGCGCAGGAAGCCTATCGATGTACAAGCCCTCTCTTCCGCAACCCGACGCCGAACCTCTACAACCCGCCGCCGCCCCTCCGGGCCCGGAGGTCGCGATTTCCGTACAGCCGACCGCCTTGGCGGTGCAGCAAAGCCGGCTGCTGGAACTCATTGCCACCGGTGCCTCGCTGCAAGACTCGCTGGTTGCCCTCACGGCCACGGCCGCGGAACTCGACCCCGACGTGCGCGCGGGGGTGCTGCTGGCCGCCCCAGATGGCATGGTCCTTGAACAGCTCTATACCGCCCATCTGCCCGCCGCCTTTGCAGAGGCCGTGCTGGGCACCCCCATCGATGACAGCCACTTCGGCACTTGCGGTACCGCCGTCCGCCAAGGCGCGCGGATTTATTGCGCCGACATCGACCAGGACCCGCAATGGTCATCGCAGTGGCGCAGCCAGTGCCTGGCGGCCGGACTGCAGGCTTGCCTGTCCACGCCCATATTCGATGCCGGCGGCAAGGCCGTGGGCTCGTTTTTCATGGGCCTGACCCGGTCGGGACGAAACTGGACGCATCTGCTGGCCCTGGCAGACTTCGGCGCGCGCCTGGCCGGTATTGCCATAGCGAATGCGCGGGCGGCGGCCGACGCGCAACGCGCACGCCGCGAACTCGAAGAAGAACTGGCCGACACGCGGCGCCTGCAAGAGATTGGCATGCGTTTGCTGGCATCGGGACACGACGACAGCCTGTATAGCGAAATCGCCGAAGCCGCGGCGGCCATCATGGAAGCCGAATACGCCAGCATGCAGATCCTGCATCGCGACCGGGGCTGCGGCGGCGAGCTGCACCTGTTGGCCAGCAAGGGGTTTCCCCCGGAAGCCAAAATATTCTGGGAATGGGTTACCGTGCAATCCCACAGCACGTGCGGCGAAGCATTGCGCACCCGCGCCCGCGTATTCGTGAGCGACGTGCGTGAATGCGGGTTCATGGCCTGTACCGACGACCTGGCCACTTATCGCGGCATGGGTATTCTTGCCGTGCAGACCACGCCGCTGATATCGCGCCGCGGCCATGTCATCGGCATGATTTCCACCCATTGGCGAGAGCCCCGGCAACCCTGTGAACACGAATTGCGCCATCTCGACCTGCTGGCGCGCCAGGCCGCCGACCTGGTCGACCAGCGGCTGATCGAACAAGACCTGAAAGAGGCCGATCGGCAAAAAGACCAGTTCCTGGCGCAGCTGGCTCACGAATTGCGCAACCCGCTGGCGCCGATCCGGAACATTGCCGAACTGCTGGGGCGCAAGTCGGCGCAAGACCCCACGCTGCGCGAACCGGGCGCCGTCATCTTGCGGCAGATCGACCACTTTTCCCGGCTGATCGACGACCTGCTCGATGTGGGGCGCATCGGCCATGGCCATCTGGGCCTGAAAAAAGAATCGACTACCCTGACGACCGTGCTGCAGCACGCCATGGAAACCAGCGCATCGCCGGTCAATGCAAAAGGGCAACAGGTAGTGCTGGGCCTGCCCGCCGCACCGGTGCCGCTCGAAGGCGACCCGGTACGCCTGGCCCAGGTATTCGCCAACCTGATCATTAACGGCTCCAAGTATTCCGAACCCGGCGGCCGCATCATTATCGAGGCCGAACTCGACCATCCCGGCCACGTCATGGTGCGGGTGCGCGATCAAGGCATCGGCATCGACCGCAAAGATCTCGGCAGCCTGTTCAAGCTGTTCTACCAGGTCGAGCAATCACTGGAGCACTCTCGGGGCGGGCTGGGAATCGGACTGTTCCTGGTACAACGCCTGGTCGAGCTGCACGAAGGCACGGTCGAGGTCTTCAGCGAGGGGCTGGGGCACGGAGCGGAATTCCGTGTCCGGCTGCCGCTGCGGGAATCGCTGACAGGCACATCGGGCAACACCGCCGACATGGCCGATAAGCCACCGGCGGGTCGCGGCCTGAACGTGCTGCTGGCCGACGACAACCAGGACGCGGCCCAGACCCTGGCGGCCATTCTGGAGCTCGATGGCCATCGGGTCATTCTGGCCGCCGACGGCGAAGACGCGCTGGCCGCGGCCCGGCTGCACCGGCCCGATGTGGCGATACTGGATATCGGCATGCCCAAGCTCGACGGCTATACCGTGTGCACGCGGCTGCGGGGCGAACCCTGGGCAGGGTCGCTGAAGATCATTGCCATGAGCGGTTATGGCGCGTCGTCCGATATCGCGCGCAGCGCGCAAACAGGGTTCGACCGGCACTTCACCAAGCCCGCCGATCTAAATGAATTGCTGGGTTTCCTGGCGTCGCTGTAGCGCCCGCGCGCCTTCGGACCGCGTTTCGTTCAGCCGGGATCGTCCGGCCGCAGCACATTCAGCGCCCAGCGCGCGATGGCCAGGGTGCGGCGGTCGTCGCCCGGCCGGCCCACCGCCTGCAGGCCCACCGGCAGGCCCTGCGGGCCGGTGTCGAAGGGCAGGTGCACGCACGGCGCGCCGAACAGGGTCCAGACCCGGCAGAACTGCGGGTCGCCGGTGCCCTGGTCGATGAAGGGCGCCTCGCCGCTGGCGCTGGGGGCCAGCAAAATATCGTATTCGTCGAACCAGGCCTCGGCCTTCGCGCGCGCCTGCGCGGCGCATGCCAAGTTGGACTGGTGTTCTTCGGCGGTGATCCGGCACCCGGCTTCGAGCAGCGCCTGCAGGCTACCGCTGAGCTGGGCGGCATGGCGCGTGCGCTCGAATGCCAGCGATTGGGCCGCTTCGAAGCTCATGATGTCGGCCTGCACCTGCACCAGCGCACAAAGCTCGGGCGGCAGTTCGACTTCGCTGACGTGCGCGCCGGCGCGCGACAGGGCGCCGGCCGCGCGCGCGTAGGCCTCGCGCGTTTCGGGCTGCGTGTGGCGCCATTGCAGCGTGCGGTACATGCCGATGCGCGGCCGGGCATCGTAGTGAAGCTCGCGCAGGGCCGGGTCGCGCATCAGCACCGACGCGAACAGCGCCACGTCGTCGACGCTGCGGGCAAAGCCGCCCACGGTATCGAGCGAGTCGGCCAGGTTTTTCAGGCCGGCGCGAGCCACCCGTCCGAACGAGGGCTTGTAGCCCACCGCGCCGCAATACGCGGCCGGCCGGATGATCGAACCGGCGGTCTGCGTGCCCAGCGCGAACGGCACCATGTCGTCGGCCACGGCGGCGGCCGAGCCGCTGGACGAGCCGCCCGGCGTATAGGCCGGATTGCGCGGATTGCGCGTGGGGCCGGGCTGGAACGTGGCGAATTCGGTGGTCACGGTCTTGCCCATGACCAGCGCGCCGGCCTCGCGGCACAGCGCCACGGCGGCCGCGTCGGACGGCGGCTGATGGCCCGCGTAGATGGGCGAGCCATAGCCGGTGGGCAGGTCGCAAGTGGCGAATACGTCTTTCACGCCGAACGGCAGGCCGTGGAGCACCCCGCGCGTGGCCGATTGGTCGAGCTCGCGCGCCTGGCGCAGCGCCTGCGCCTTGTCGAGCGCGGCCCACGCATGCACGGTGCCGTCGCGCTGTTCGACGCGCGCCAGACAAGCGCGCAATAGTTGTTCGGCGCTCAGTTCGCGGCGCGCCAGCAACTGCGCGGCCCGCACCGCGCTCAAGCGATTCAGTTCAACAGCCATTACCCCAGACCCCGGTTTCGACGACGGCATCGTTTTTATATATAGCGCGCACCCATGACGCCGATTGCGGCGGCGCACCACCTGTTTTGATTGGCGCGGCGATGAAATCACGATACCGTATCTCGTGACATCTGGCTGTCATGCTTTACCCCTAGAATGAAATCGTTTTCATGGGTGAGCCCGCCGTGCCCGACAAACTGCCGCATCGACCGTCGATTCTGGAAATTGCCCGCAAGGCCGGTGTTTCGCCGGCCACCGTGTCGCGCGCGTTCAACCAGCCCGACCTGCTGCGCCCCGAAACGCGCGACCGCATCGTGGCGGTGGCGCAGCGCAGCGGCTTCCGGCCCAATCGCGTGGGCCGCAGCCTGCGCGCTGGCCGCACGCGCACCATCGGGCTGTTGCTGCCCACCCTGGCCAACCCCGTATTCGCCGACTGCTTCGAGGGCGCCGAACACTACGCCCGCGCGGCCGGCTACAGCGTCATGATGGGCATCACGGGCTACGACCCGTCGGTCGAAGCGGAATCGGTGCAGGCGCTGATCGACCACCAGATCGACGGCCTGATTCTCACCGTGGGCAACCCGGCGCGCAATGCCACGCTGCGCGCGCTGGATGCCGCCGGCATGCCGCACATCCTGGCCTATAACGAATCCACCACGCACCCGTTCGTGTCGGTCGACAACAAGGCCGCCGCCCACGAAATGGTGGCGCGCCTGGCCGCGCTGGGGCACCAGCGCATCGCTTTCGTCAGCGGGCCGCTGCCGGCCTCCGACCGCGCCCACCGCCGCCTGCAGGGCGCGCGGGCCAGCGCGCGGGCACTGGGCCTGCCGCCCATCGCGCACCTGCCGGTGGCGGCCCACACCGAGTCCAGCGTGCCCGCGCTGCGCAAGCTGCTGGCGCGCCAGGACGCCCCCACGGCCCTGTTCTGCTCCAACGACTTGCTGGCCGCCTCGGTCATCGCGCAGCTGGCCGCGCTGGGAGTGCGCGTGCCCGATGACATCGCGGTATGCGGCTTCGACGGCGTCAGTATCGGCGCGCTGATGGTGCCGCCCCTGAGCACGGTGCAACAGCCCAGCCGCGAGATCGGCGCCAGGGCATGCGCACTGCTGCTGGCGCGCCTGGCGGGCCAGGCCGCCGAATCGGTGCGCCTGCCGCACCGCATCATCGACGGCGGCACCGCCACCGCCGTCCCCTTTGTTCCCTCGACAAGGAAACGCACATCATGAAACCGCTCATCCATACCGCGCTGCGCGCGGCGGCGCTGGCGCTGGCCCTGGCCGGCGGCGCCGCGCAGGCGCAGAATGCCATCTGCTACAACTGCCCGCCCGAATGGGCCGACTGGGGCACGCAGCTGAAGGCCATCAAACAGGCCACGGGCATCACCGTGCCGGCCGACAACAAGAACTCGGGGCAGTCGCTGGCCTCGATCGCCGCCGAAAAGGCGAATCCGGTGGCCGACGTGGTGTACTACGGCGTCACCTTCGGCATCCAGGCCGCGCAAGACGGGCTGGTGCAAGCCTACCGGCCGCAGCACTGGGACCAGATTCCCGAAGGCATGAAAGACCCCGACGGCAAATGGTTCGCCATCCATTCCGGCGCGCTGGGGCTGATGGTCAACGTCGACGCGCTGGAGGGCAAGCCGGTGCCGCGTTCGTGGGCCGACCTGCTCAAGCCCGAATACCGCGGCATGGTGGGCTACCTGGACCCGGCCTCGGCCTTCGTGGGCTATGTGGGCGCCGTGGCCATCAACCGCGCCATGGGCGGCTCGCTGGATGATTTCGGGCCGGCGCTGGAGTGGTTCAAGAAGATGTCCGCCAACCGTCCCATCGTGCCCAAGCAGACCGCTTATGCGCGCGTGCTGTCGGGCGAGATCCCGATCCTGATCGATTACGACTTCAATGCCTACCGCGCCAAATACAAGGACGGCGGCAACGTCGAATTCGTGATCCCGTCCGAAGGCACCATCGCCGTGCCCTATGTGATGAGCCTGGTGGCCAATGCGCCGCACGCCGACAACGGCAAGAAAGTGCTCGACTTCACGCTGTCGGACCAGGGCCAGGCGATCTGGGCCAATGCCTTCCTGCGGCCGGTGCGGCCGGAAGCCATGTCGGCCGAGGCGCAGAAGAAGTTCCTGCCCGACACCGAGTACGCCCGCGTGGGCACGGTGGACTACGTGAAAATGGCGGCGGGCCAGCGGGCGTTTTCGCAGCGCTACGCGCAAGAGGTGAACTGATGCGCCAGGCGTGCGCCGCGGCCTCGTCCGCCCCTTCCGCGGCGGGCCGCTGACATGGCGCGCCGCGGATGGATCTGGTTCGCCGTGCCGGCGGCCACGTTGTTCGTGGCCTTCTGGCTGCTGCCGATGGCGGGCCTGGCGCTGGTCGGGGCCGAAGTCAAGAACGGCCAGTCGGCCTACCTGACCGTGCTGACCCGTTCGCAGTATTGGGTCAGCCTGTTCAACACGGTGGCCCTGTCGCTGGCCGCGACGCTGGCGACGCTGCTGGCGGCGCTGCCCGTGGGCCGGTTCCTGGCCTGGCACCGGCATTTTCCGGGGCGGCGGCTGCTGATGTCGCTGCTGCTTTTTCCGCTGGCGTTCCCCGGCGTGGTGGTGGGCTTCCTGATCATTCTGCTGGCGGGGCGCCAGGGCGTCATCGGCAACGTCACCAACTGGCTGGCCGGCGACCGCATGGTGTTCGCCTACGGCATGGGCGGATTGTTCCTGGGCTACTTATATTTTTCGCTGCCGCGCTGCATCGGCGTGCTGGCGGCGGCGGCCGAACAGATCGACGCCAGCCTGCTGGAAGCGGCCCAGACCCTGGGCGCAAGCCCGTGGCGGCGCTTCGTCGACATCGAGCTGCCGGCCCTGACGCCGGCCCTGATCGGCGCGGGCGCCATGAGCTTCGCCACCAGCATGGGCGCGTTCGGCACCGCGTTCACGCTGGCCACGCAGATCGACGTGCTGCCCATCACCATCTACAACGAGTTCACCAACTACGCCAACATCCCGGTGGCGGCGGCCCTGTCCATCGTGCTGGGCCTGGCCACCTGGGCGGTGCTGTACCTGGCGCACAGCCTGGCCGGCGCGCGCCTGGGCGCGGCGGGCTGAGCCATGCACGGAGTTTCGCCATGAACACGTCCAAGACCGACACCCGCCTGGGCCTGGCCGTCACGCTGGCGGTGGCGGCCTTCCTGATCGGTCCGGTCGTGCTGTCGGTGCTGGCCGGCCTGACCAAGAACTACTTCGTGGGCCTGTCCAGCGGACTGACGCTGCGCTGGGTGGAGCAGGTGTGGTCGCTATATGCCGACACCATCTGGCGCTCGTTCGCGGTGGCCTTGCTGACGCTGGCCATCTGTACCGTGCTGGGCGTGCCGTTCGCCTGGGTGCTGACGCTGTATCGCGGCCGCGTGGCGCGTGCGCTGGAAGAACTGCTGACCCTGCCCGTGGCCGTGCCCGGCCTGGCCTCGGCGCTGGCCCTGATCGTATCGTGGGGCACGGTGCGCGGCCTGCGGGGCAGCATCTGGTTCATCGTCATCGGCCACGTGCTGTTCACCCTGCCGTTCATGGTGCGCGCCGCGCGCGCCAGCATGCACGGCGCCGACCTCGTCACGCTGGATGAAGCCGCCGCCACCCTGGGCGCTTCGCGCGCGCAGCGCTTCCTGCAGATCGTCGTGCCCAATGCCGCGCCCGGCATCGTCACGGGCGCGCTGACCGTACTGACGCTGTCGATCGGCGAATTCAACCTGACCTGGCTGCTGCACACGCCCCTGACCAAGACCCTGCCGGTGGGGCTGGCCGACAGCTATGCCTCGATGCGGCTGGAAATCGCGTCCGCCTACACCCTGGTGTTCCTGCTGATGCTGGTGCCGCTGCTGGTGGGCCTGCAATGGCTGGCCGCGCGCGGCGACCGGCCGGCGCGCCGGGCCCGCCCCGCCGGCGTATCCTCAAACCAGACCTTGCCTTCATGACCGATCCTGTTGCCATCACCCTGACCCGCTGCGCCAAGACCTGGCCCGATGGCTCGCGCGCGCTGGAACCCATCGACCTGCGCGTGCAGGGCGGCGAAACGCTGGCGCTGCTGGGCCCGTCCGGCTGCGGCAAGACCACCTTGCTGCGCCTTATTTGCGGCCTGGAACAGGCCGACGCCGGCGCGTCGATCCGCTTCGGCGACGATGACGTCACGGCGCTGCCGCCCGAGGCGCGCGGCGTGGGCGTGGTATTCCAGAGCTATGCGCTGTTCCCCAATATGTCGGTGGCGCAGAACGTGGCCTACGGCCTGCGCGTGCGCGACGTAGCCCCGGCCGAACGCGACCGGCGCGCCCGCGAACTGCTGGCCCTGGTGCGACTGGACGGCTTTGCCGACCGCCGCGTCGATCAGTTGTCGGGCGGCCAGCGCCAGCGCGTGGCCCTGGCCCGCGCGCTGGCCATCGAACCGCGCGTGCTGCTGCTCGACGAGCCGCTGACCGCGCTGGATGCCAAGCTGCGCGAGCACCTGCGGGTAGAGCTGGCGCAAATGCTGCGCCAGTTGCGCGTTACCACGCTGATCGTCACGCACGACCAGGACGAGGCGATGATGCTGGGCGACCGCATTGCCGTCATGTCGGCCGGGCACCTGGAACAAGTGGGCACCGCCGAAGCCTTGTACCGCGAGCCGGCCAGCGATTTCGTGGCCGAGTTCCTGGGCACGCTGTGCCGCGTTCGGGCGGGGCTGCAAGACGGCCTGCTGGTGGCGGGCGCGGATACGCTGGCGTTCCGGCCGCACGAAGCGCGGCTGGCGCCGGCGCGCGCCGATGCCTTGCCGGCCCGCGTGCTGGCGCGCTTTTTCCTGGGTAATTCGGTGCGCTATGAAATCGGGCTGGATGACGGCCAGCGCTTTCCCGTGATGGCGCCCGCGCACAGCAGCCACGCCGCGGGCGAAACCGTCAGTATCGTCCTGGCGCGTTGAAGAATGGTCCGCGCCGCGGCATGGCGCCGCGCGCTTCTTTATTGATTCGGGATATTTCTCATGCTTATCGCACAGATCAGTGACCTGCACATCCGCATGCCCGGCCAGAAGGCCTACCGGGTGGTCGAGACCGACCGCTACTTGCCGCCCGCCGTCGACGCGCTGAACCGGCTGGACCCCGTGCCCGCGCTGGCGATCGTAAGCGGCGACCTGACCGACTTCGGGCGCGCCCAGGAATACGCGCACCTGAAAGACATGCTGGCCCCCTTGCGCATGCCGTACTTCCTGATGCCGGGCAATCACGACGCGCGCGAGGCGCTGGTGGCGGCCTTTCCCGGGCACCGCTACCTGAGCGACATGGACGGCTACGTGCAGTATGCCGTCGAAGACTATCCGCTGCGCCTGCTGATGCTGGACACCGTGGTGCCCATGCAAAGCCATGGCGCCCTGTGCGCGCGGCGGCTGCAGTGGCTGCGCGAGCGCCTGGCCGAACAGCCGGGCCGCCCCACCGTCATTGCCATGCATCATCCGCCCTTTGTCACCGGCATCGCGCACATGGATGCCATCGGGCTGCTGGCGGGCGCGGCCGAGCTGGAAGAGATCGTGGCGGCCCATCCGAACATCGAAAGAATCATCTGCGGGCATTTGCACCGCACCATTTTCCGGCGTTTCGGCGGCACGATTGCCTCTACCTGCCCCGGCCCGGCGCACCAGGTGGCGCTGGATCTGCGCCCCGACGGCCCTTCGGCGTTCGTCATGGAACCCCCGGGATTTCACCTACACGAATGGCGCGAGGGCGCGCTGCTGACGCACCACGCCTACATCGGCGCCTACCCCGGCCCGTTTCCCTTCCATGAAGGCGGCGCCCTGATCGACGAATAGCCCGCGCGTTTGCATGACACGGCGGCGTCATGTTTGCACCGCAGAATGAAAAGGATTTCATTTGCCGCCAGAATGAGAACCCTGCGCCACCACCGCCCGACCCGGCAACCGCTATCACTATGTCCACGCTCATCCTGGAAGACCTGACCAAACAGTACGGCGAGGCCGCCGCCATCCAGGGCGTGGGGTTCACCGCCCCGGCGGGCAGCTTCACGGTGCTGCTGGGGCCCTCGGGTTGCGGCAAGTCGACCACGCTGCGCATGATCGCGGGCCTGGACACGCCCACCTCGGGCCGCATCCTTATCGGCGAACGCGACGTCACCCACCTGCCGCCCTCGCAGCGGCGCATTTCGATGGTGTTCCAGTCGTATGCCTTGTTCCCGCACCTGTCCGTGCGCGAGAACATCCTGTTCGGCCTGAAGGTGCGCAAAGAACCCGCGTCCGAGTATCCGCGCCGGCTGCAGCGCGTGGCCGACCTGCTGGGCCTGACGGCGCTGCTGGACCGCAAGCCCTCGCAGTTGTCGGGCGGGCAGCAGCAACGCGTGGCGCTGGGGCGCGCGGTCATTTCAGAAGCGCCGGTATGCCTGATGGACGAGCCGCTGTCCAACCTGGATGCGCAGTTGCGCCATGACATGCGGCGCGAGATCCGCGGCCTGCAGCAGGCGCTGGGCATCACCATGGTGTATGTCACCCACGACCAGACCGAGGCCATGAGCATGGCCGACCAGGTGGTGCTGCTGCGCAGCGGCCGCATCGAACAGCTCGACACGCCCGATGGCCTGTATGCGCGCCCGGCCACCGAATTCGCCGCGCGCTTCATCGGCACGCCGCCCATGAACCTGATCGACCTGGCCGCGCACGATGGCGGCCACGCAATCGCCGGGGCAGCCGGCGCGCCGGTACCGAACACGCCGGCCGGCGCGGTGCGCCTGGGCGTGCGCCCCGAGCACCTGCGCATCGATGCCCAGGGCCGGCCCGCCACCGTGGAAAGCGTGGAATATTTCGGCGCCGATTCCATCGTGGTGTGCCGCATCGGCGACAGCCGCGGCGTGGCCGTGCGCGTGGCGGGGCATCTGCGCGCCAGCGCCGGCGACGCGCTGGGCCTGTCGTGGCAGCCCGAGCACCAGCATTTCTTCGCCGCCGATAAGGCGGTCATTCCCACCCCCGCGCGCCCCGGCGCCGGTACCCTCTAGGAAAAGCCATCATGCGACGCACCGCTCTCAAAGCTATCGCAGCCGCCCTGGCCGGCGCCTTTTTCTCGCTGCCGCTGCATGCGCAGAACCAACCCGTGGAAGTCGAGTTCTACTATCCGGTAGCCGTCGGCGGGCCCATTACCAAGATCGTCGACGACATGGTCGCCGCGTTCGAAAAAGAAAACCCCGGCATCGACATCAAGCCGATCTACGCCGGCTCGTACCAGGACTCGATCGCCAAGGCGCTGACGGCGCTGAAAGGCGGCACGCCCCCGCAGCTGGCCGTGCTGCTGTCCACCGACATGTTCACCCTGATCGACGAAGACGCCATCGTGCCCATCGACGGCCTGGCCAAGTCCGACGCCGACAAGAAATGGCTGGGCGGCTTCTACGATGCCTTCATGCAGAACAGCCGCACCGGCGGCCACGTGTGGGGCGTGCCGTTCCAGCGCTCGACCATCGTGATGTACTACAACAAAGACCTGTTCAAGGAAGCGGGCCTGGATCCCGAGCGCGCCCCCGCCACCTGGGACGAACTGGTCGAGTACGGCAAGAAGCTCACCAAGAAAGACGCCGCCGGCAACGTCACGCAATGGGGCATCAAGATCCCGTCGGGCGGCGCCTTCGCGTACTGGCTGTTCCAGGCCCTGACCACGCCCAACGATGCTATCCTGATGAACGAGGAAGGCAACGAGGTCTACCTGGACAAGCCGGCGGTGATCGAGGCCGCGCAATTCTGGAACGACCTGGCCGCCAAGCACGGCGTGATGCCGCGCGGCACCATCGACTGGGGCACCACGCCCAAGGACTTCCTGGAAAAGAAGGCCGCCATCGTCTGGACCACCACCGGCAACCTGACCAACATCCGCAAGAATGCCGACTTCCCGTTCGGCGTGGCCATGATGCCCAAGGCCAAGCGCGGCGGCAGCCCCACCGGCGGCGGCAACTTCTACATTTTCAAGAGCGGCACGCCCGAACAGCAGGCGGCGGCGCTGAAGTTCGCGCAATGGGCCACCGCGCCCGAGCGCGCGGCCGACTGGAGCATCGCCACCGGCTACGTCGCGGTCACCCCGGCGGCATGGGAAACCGACAAAATGAAGAAGTACGCGGCCGAAGTGCCGGCCGCCACGGTGGCGCGCGACCAGCTCGAGGTCAGCGTGGCCGAGTTTTCCACGCACGAGAACCAGCGCGTCACCAAGACGCTGAACGACGCCCTGCAAGCCATGCTGACCGGGTCCAAGACCCCGCAGCAGGCCATGAGCGACGCGCAGCGCGAGGCCGACCGCGTGCTGCGCTCGTATCGTTAAGGCCCGCCATCCCAGGAGCCCGGCGTGAACAAATCCATGCAGGCGATCTATGGCTGGCTGCTGCTGTTGCCGGCGCTGGTGCTGCTGGCCGCGTTCACGCACTATCCGGCGCTGGCCACGCTGTGGCACAGCTTTTTTTCCACCCCCCGAGGCAGCCGGCCGGCGCGCTTCGTGGGGCTGGAAAACTACGCGCTGATGCGCGATGACCCGGTGTTCTGGCAGGCGCTCTGGAACAACCTGTGGTTCGCGCTGGGCACCATTCCGCTGTCCATCGCCATTGCGCTGGCGATGGCGCTGTGGGTCAACCGCAACCTGGCCGGGCGCGGCTTCCTGCGCATGGCGTATTTCACGCCCACGGTCTTGCCCATGGTGGCGGTGGCCAACATCTGGCTGTTCTTCTACACCCCGCAATACGGTCTGATCGCGCAGGTCATGCACTGGTTCGGCGCGGCCGGGCCGAACTGGCTGGGCCGGCGCGACACGGCCCTGCCGGCGCTGATGGTGGTGACCATCTGGAAAGAATCCGGCTTCTTCATGATTTTCTACCTGGCCGCCCTGCAGACCGTGTCGCCTTCGCTGCGCGAGGCGGCGCTGCTGGAAGGCGCCTCGCGCTGGCAGTACTTCCGGCGCGTGCTGTGGCCGCTGCTGATGCCGACCACGTTGTTCGTGCTGGTCAATGCGCTGATCAACGCCTTCCGGCTGGTCGACCACGTGGTGGTCATGACGCGCGGCGGGCCCGACAACGCCAGCACGCTGCTGCTGTTCTACATCTACCAGGTCGGCTTCAGTTTCTGGGATACCTCGTACGCCGCCACGCTGACCGTAGTGCTGCTGCTGATACTGGCCATCACCGCGCTGGTGAAATTCCGCTGGCTCGACCGCAGGACACACTACCAATGACCCGCAAGCTCGACACCCTGGGCGCCTGGCTGCTGGGCCTGCTGTGGATATTGCCGCTGGCCTATGCCGTATGGGCCGCGTTCCATCCGCCCGCCTACGCCACCCGCTTCGACCTGCTGGCCCCGCTGACGCTCGAGAACTTCAGCCGCGCCTGGCACGCGGCGCCGTTTCCGCGCTATTTCCTGAACACCTTCATGCTGGTCACCATGGTGCTGGCCGCGCAGCTGGTGCTGTCGACCCTGGCGGGCTACGCCTTCGCCCGGTTCGAGTTCCGCGGCCGCGACCTGGTGTTCATGCTGGTGCTGCTGCAGCTGATGATCATGCCCGACGTACTGCTGGTGGAAAACTACCGGTCCATGAGCCTGCTGGGCGTGCGCGATACGGTGTTCGCGGTGGGCCTGCCGTACTTCGCGTCGGCCTTCGGCATCTTCCTGCTGCGGCAAACGTTCAAGACCGTGCCGCGCGAACTGGAAGAGGCCGCGCGCGTGGAAGGCGCCGGGCCGCTGCAGGTACTGATGAAGGTCTACGTGCCCCTGGCCAAGCCCATCTATGTCGCCTATGGCCTGGTGTCGGTCAGCCACCACTGGAACAACTTCCTGTGGCCGCTGATCATCACCAACTCGGTGGAATCGCGGCCCCTTACCGTGGGCCTGCAGGTCTTCGCGGCCACCGACCAGGGCATCGACTGGTCGGTCATCACCGCGGCCACGCTGCTGTCGGCGGCGCCGCTGCTGATCGGGTTCCTGCTGTTCCAGCGGCAGTTCGTGCAGTCGTTCATGCGGGCCGGGATCCGCTGAAGTGAAAATCCCACCCCCGAAGCGCTACGCGCTCCCCCCTCAAGGGGGCGACGCTGGCGGACCGGCCAAGCCGGATCCGCGGCGTCCCAGATCGAGCCGCATCTTCATCCCGGGCGGGTCGCGCAGCCTGCGGTGAAGCATTGACACCCCCGCGGGGCTGCCGGATTCATGACGAGCCTGCTTTTCCGGCCGGGGGGCGTACTATCTGAACCTGTCGCGTCGCCCCAGGAGCATGTGCCCATGAAGATCCAAGCCGCCGTACTGCACGCCATGGGCGCAAGCGCGCCCTATGCCGACAGCCGCCCGCTGCAGGTCACGGAAATCCAGCTCGATCCGCCGCAGGCCGGCGAAGTGCTGGTCAAGATCAAAGTGGCGGGGCTGTGCCATTCCGATCTTTCCGTCATCAACGGCGACCGCCCCCGCGCCTTGCCTCTTGTGCTGGGCCATGAATCTTCGGCCGAAGTCGTGCAGGCCGGCCCCGGCGTGACCGACCTGCGGGCGGGCGACCACGTCGTGATGGTGTTCGTGCCCAGCTGCGGCTGCTGCGCCCCCTGCATGCGCGGCCGGCCGGCCCTGTGCGAACCGGGCGCCCTGGCCAACGCCCAGGGCACGCTGCTGAACGGCGAGCGCCGCGCGCACGTGGGCGACGCCTACCTGAACCACCACATCGGCGTCTCGTGCTTCGCCGAGTACGCCGTGGTGTCGCGCCGCTCGTGCGTCAAGGTCGAGGCCGACATCACCCATCGCGAGGCCGCGCTGTTCGGCTGCGCCGTGCTCACGGGCGCCGGCGCCGTCATCAATCGGGCCCGCATGCGGGCGGGCGACACGGCGGCGGTCGTGGGGCTGGGCGGCGTCGGCCTGAGCGCGCTGCTGGCCTGCGTGGCCAGCGGCGCGCGCCGCATCGTGGCGGTCGACCTCAGCGACGAAAAACTGGCGCTGGCCCGCCAGTTGGGCGCGACCCACACGGTAAACCCGCGCACGCTGCAAAGCGACGCAGACCTGATCGAGGCGGCCGGCGGCCGGGTGGATTTCGGTTTCGACATGGCGGGCGCCGTGCCGGCCTTCGAAACCGCCTACAGGCTCACCGACCGGGGCGGCTCGACCATTACCTCGGGTCTGCCCAACCCGCGCCACGCGTTCTCGCTGCCCCTGTCGCAGATGGTGGGCGAAGAACGCGAAATACTGGGCAGCTACCTGGGGTCCGGCCAGCCCGCCATCGACATCGGCCGCTACATCCAGATGTACACGCAGGGCACCTTGCCGGTGGACAGGCTGATGGGCGAAACCTTTACGCTGGACCGCATCAACGAAGGCTTCGATCGCCTGGCCTCGGGCCAGGGCCTGCGCGACGCGATCGTGTTCGACTGGGCCGCGGCGCCCCGCCCTGCATCTAATCAGGTGTCTGACTCCCGCAGGGTGTCAGACACCGATGCCTGAGCTGTCTGCACACGGCGGTGTCAGGCACCTGCGGTGCCGGACACCTGTATCGGCTGTATCGGCTATATCGGCCGCCTTCAATAGCCGACCGACAACCCCGGCAAGTCGATGATGATGCGCGGCTTGTCCAGCGCCAGGGCGGCATGCCGGGCGAATTCCTGGCTTTCCTTGGCGTCGGAAGACAGGACCTCGTGGCCCAGCGCGTCGGCCACGCCCATGATCTTGTCGAGCAGCAATACTTTGCCGCTGGGCCGCAGGGGCTCGCAGCCCAGGGTGTCCCAGGCCGCCTCGAACCAGTCGCGCGCGTCGCTGGCGGCTTGCGGGGAAGGCGCCACGTCTACGGACAGGTCGACCGTCCGGCGGGCGTCGAAAATGACGGTCACGTCGCTGCGCATGGAAGCATGCCTCCGGTGGAAAAAAGTGACGCCAGTATGCCGCGCCGGGGCGCCGCAGACTGTCGGGACTGCGACATTGCCGCCGGCCTACCAGCCCTTGGTGGCTTCCCAGGTGACATCGGCGCCCTCGGCCAGCGAACGGCGCATCATGTCGAGCAGGGGAAACGCCCGCTGGTGCAATTCGACCGTCTGCGCAATGGGATGCACCGGCGGCTTGTCGGGATCGTCGGCGTCGTCGTTCGGACCGGCATGGGCGCGCTCGTCGGCCGCGATGGCGGCCTCGATGCCGTCGATGGCCGGCTGGAGTTGTTCGCGGGTGAACACGCCACGTTCGGGGACCTCGTCGCCGATCGACTTGCCGGCCGCGCGCAGCAGCGGCGCGGCGTTTTGCGACAGCATCAAGACTTCGGCAACCGCCTTGGAGTGGAACTTGATCAGCATATTGCGTGCTCCTACAGTGGACACTTCCGTACACTACCGCAATGCGCGGGCCGATGCCAATGCCCGAATGCAAGCTTGGCCGCCGCCAGGGGAAAACCCGCCAAATCACGCTATGATCTAGGATATTCCCATGAATACCAGGGTTTTCGACAGGCATCGCCACGTCAAGCGGCACACGGCCGCGGGCCTGCCCCCGGGGCGGGCCGAAGCATCGATGACGAGCCTGATTCCGGCTGGCCTGGTGTCGCCGATACCCAAAACTTTCTGCTGATTCCTCCATGCTCCCCGAGCAACAACAACAACTCATTTCGCTGCTCCAGGCCGCCGTCGCGCGCGTCCTGCCCGATGCCCAGGCCCAGGTGCTGCTCGAACGCCCCAAGGTCGCCGCCCACGGAGACGTGGCCACCAACGTCGCCATGCAGCTGGCCAAGCCGGCGCGCCGCAACCCGCGCGAACTGGCCCAGGGCATTGTCGATGCCCTGATGGCCGAAACGGCGGCCCGCGCGCTGGTCGAAAGCGCTGAAATCGCCGGGCCGGGCTTCATCAATTTCCGCATCACGGCCGCGGCCCGCCAGGCGGTGATCCAGGCCGTGGCGCAGCAGGGGCAGGCCTATGGCCGCGCCGCGCCCACCGGCGAAAAGGTGCTGGTCGAATTCGTATCGGCCAACCCCACCGGTCCGCTGCACGTGGGCCATGCGCGCCAGGCGGCGCTGGGCGACGCCCTGTGCCGCCTGTACGAGGCCACCGGCTGGGACGTCACCCGCGAGTTCTATTACAACGACGCCGGCAACCAGATCCAGAACCTGGCCGTCAGCGTGCAGGCGCGCGCCCGCGGCATCGCCCCCGATTCGCCCGACTACCCGGCCGACGGCTACAAGGGCGACTACATCGTCGAAATCGCCCAGGACTTCATCGCCGGCAAGACCCTGCAGGCCGCCGACGGCGCGGCCGTCACGGCCACCGGCAACGTCGACAGCCTCGACGACATCCGCGTGTTCGCGGTGGCCTACCTGCGCCGCGAGCAAGACCTCGACTTGCAGGCCTTCGGCCTGGCGTTCGACAACTATTACCTCGAAAGCTCGCTGTACACCTCGGGGCGGGTCGAACAGACCGTGCAGGCCCTCATCGCCAACGGCCATACCTACGAGCAAGACGGCGCGCTGTGGCTGCGCACCACCGAGCTGGGCACCGGCGACGACAAAGACCGCGTCATGCGCAAGAGCGAGGGCGGCTACACCTATTTCGTGCCCGACGTGGCCTACCACAAGGCCAAATGGGAACGCGGCTTTCGCCGCGCCGTGAACATCCAGGGCAGCGACCACCACGGCACCGTGGCGCGGGTGCGCGCCGGCCTGCAGGCCCTGGAAGAGGGCATCCCCAAAGACTATCCGGCCTACGTGCTGCACAAGATGGTCAAGGTGATGCGCGGCGGCGAAGAAGTAAAAATCTCGAAGCGGGCCGGCAGCTACGTCACCCTGCGCGATCTGATCGACTGGGTGGGCCGCGACGCGGTGCGCTATTTCCTGATCCAGCGCCGGGCCGACACCGAATTCGTGTTCGACATCGACTTGGCGCTGTCGAAAAGCGACGAAAACCCGGTGTACTACATCCAGTACGCCCATGCCCGCATCTGCTCGATGATCGCCCAGGCCGGCGCCGACGACACCCGCATTGCCCAGGCCGACGCCGCCTTGCTGGCGGCGCCGTCCGAATTCGCGCTGATGCAGCGGCTGGCCGGCTTCCCGCAAGCGGTGGCCCAGGCCGCGCAAGAACTCGCGCCGCACCATATCGCCTTCTGGCTGCGCGACTGCGCCTCTGACTTCCATGCCTGGTACAACGCCGAACGGGTGCTGGTCGACGACGAAGCCCTGAAGCTGGCCCGCCTGCGCCTGGCCGCCACCACCCGGCAAGTGCTGGCCAACGGCCTGGCGCTGCTGGGCGTATCGGCCCCGCAACGGATGTAAGCTGCAACCCATGGCCACCAAACGCAAATCGTCCCGCCAACCCAAACAACGCGGCAGCACTCTGTACGGCGCCCTGGCCGGCCTGCTGATCGGCCTGATCATCGCGGCCGTCGTGGCGTTCTACGTCACCAAGGCGCCCATGCCGTTTGTCGACCGCGCCACCCGCGACGCCGACCGCGGCCCGGCGCCCGATCCGCGCCAGGCTCCCGATCCCAACCTGGGGCTGTACGGGCGCGACGGCGCCGCCGGCACCCCGCCCAGCGGGCCCACCGCCACGGCGCCCGCGCCCCTGCCGGGCGTGCAGCCCACGGCACCGACGCCCAAGAGATCGCCCGACGAACTGGGCGCCCTGATCGCCACGCTGCCGCCCGGCGGCGCGGCGCCGCAGACGCCGGCCACCCCGGCCCCCCCGCCGGCCCGCGCGGCCGCGCCCGCCACCGGCAAGTATTTCCTGCAGGCCGGCGCCTATCGCGTGCTGGAAGACGCCGAGGCCCTGAAGGCGCGTATCCTGCTGCTGGGGCTGCCCGTGGCCGTGCAGCGCGCCGAGGTCAACGGCATGCAGGTCAACCGGGTGCGGGTCGGCCCGTTTGCGCGGCTCGACGACATGAACCGCGCCCGCAGCCGGCTGGGCGAAAACAAGATCGAATCGGCGGTGGTGCGGCAATAGCCCGCGGCCGCCTGATTGAACTTATGCGCGATGCCACTGGTCTGTAACCGTAACTTTTCACTCAGGAACACGCCCGATGCAGTTCTCCACATTTACCCGCCTTGCTGCCGCCGCGGCGCTGGCCGCATCCACCCTGTTCGCGCCGGCCAGCCAGGCCCAGGGCGCCCAGCAGTATGTCGCCATCAACCCGCCGCTGCCGTCCGATACCCCGGGCAAGATCGAGGTGCTGGAGTTCTTCGCCTACACCTGCCCGCATTGCGCCACCATCGAACCCATGGTCGAGGCCTGGGCCAAGACGGCCCCGTCCGACGTGGTGCTCAAGCAGGTGCCCATCGCCTTCAATGCCGGCATGAAGCCGCTGCAGCAGCTGTACTACACGCTGCAAACCCTGAACCGCCCCGACCTGCATGCCAAGGTGTTCACCGCCATGCACGTCGAGCGCAAGCGCCTGTTCGACAAGAAGGCCATGGGCGACTGGGCGGCCGAGCAGGGCGTGGACCGCGCCAAGTTCGATTCGGTCTTCGATTCGTTCAGCGTGCAGACGCAAGTGCAGCGCGCCGACCAGTTGGCCCAGGCCTATAACATCGACGGCACGCCGGCGTTCGGCGTAGGCGGCAAGTTCCTGACCTCGCCCGCCCTGGCCGGCAACAGCTACGAAGGCGCGCTGCAGCAGGTCGACAAGCTCATCCCCATGGCGCGCCAGCAATAAAGCCACAAAGCAGGTGCCTGACTCCCGCGCAGCGGGTGTCGGACACCGTGGTACCAAGACAATGCCGCCACACTTCGGTGTCTGACACCCTGCGGGAGTCAGACACCAGGCCTGGCAGCCCTCAGGCGGCGGCCTGCAGGGCCTGCGCCAGGTCGGCGATCAGGTCGCGCGGGTCTTCCAGCCCGATGTGCAGGCGCACCAGGGCATGGTCGCCGCCCGTCCAGTAGCGATGGCGCGCCAGTTCTCCGCGCGTCACCCACTGCACCAGGCTTTCGAAGCCGCCCCACGAAAAACCGATACCGAACAACTGCAGCGCGTCGACGAAGCGGCGCGAGGCTTCGGGCGCCAGGCGCAGCTCGACGGCCAGCATGCCGTTCGAGCCGGTGCAATCGCGCTGCCACAGCGCATGGCCCGGATCGTCGGCCCAGGCGGGATGGTAAATGCGCGCGACCTCGGGCCGCGTGGCCAGGAATTCGCACACTTGCAGGGCGTGACGGGCATGCTGCGCCATGCGGATGGGCAGGGTGCGCACGCCACGCAACGCCAGCCAGGCGTCGTCGGCGCTGACCGAGTAGCCCATCGCATATTGCGTGCGGTTCAGGCGCTGCGCCACGCCGGCATCGTTGGTCACCACCGCGCCCAGCATCAGGTCGGAATGCCCGCCCACATACTTGGTGCCGGCCACCACCGACACGTGCGCGCCCAGCTCCAGCGGCCTGTACACATAGCCCGAGCCCCAGGTGTTGTCGCACGCCAGTACCAGGTCGTGGCGGCGCGCGAACGCGGCCAGGGCCGGCAGATCGAGCATCTGGAACAACAGCGAACCGGGCGATTCCACATACACCAGGCGCGTGTTGGGCCGCACCAGCGCGTCCAGGTCGTCGCCGGCCGAAAAATAGGTCAGCTCGATGTTCATGCGCTTGAGCAGCGCCGCGTCCAGCTCGTAGACCGGCCCGTACACGCAATCGGCCACCAGGGCATGGTCGCCCGCCGACAACAGCGAGGTCATCGCCATGGTGATGCCGGCCATGCCCGACGGCGCCAGGTAGGCGTGCGTGCCGCCTTCCAGCTCGCGGAATACCTGCTCGAGCGCGGCGTGGGTGTCCATGCCCATGCGTCCGTAGGTGGCGGCGCGTTCGCCGCCGGCCTTGCGGCGCTGGGTGGCCTCGAGCGCATCCAGGTTCTGGAAGCGCACGGTGCTGGCCCGCATGGACGGCAGGTTGACCGGCGCCGAGCCGGTCTGCGGGTTGAATGGCGCGGTGCCGGTGTGCTGCAACAGCGTATCGATATGCGGAGCGGAGTCTTTGGCCATGGCGGTGCGACAAAAAGCGGCGGGAAGATTGGAACCCCGATATTAGGAGATTCGCCGCATTCGCGAAAACGCGGCCGGGCCCGATTGCCACGCGCGGGCTGCGCGCAGTACCCTTTAGGCCCGTCCGATTCCGTTTCCCGGCATGCGCTGGCGCGTGGCCGGCCCCGCCATGCTGCCATTCGACACGCTGCTCGCCTTTTTCGGCATTGCCGTCCTGCTGGCCCTGACGCCCGGCCCCGACAACCTGTTCGTACTCATGCAATCGGCCATTTGGGGCCGCGCGGCCGGCATGTTCGTGGTGCTGGGGCTGTGCACCGGCCTGCTGGGCCACACGGCGGCGGTGGCCGCCGGCCTGGCGGCGGTATTCGCGGCATCCCCCCATGCGTTCACGGCCCTGAAACTGGTGGGCGCCGCCTATCTGGCCTACCTGGCCTGGCAGGCCCTGCGCGCGCGCGGCGGCCCGGCGCACGCCGAGCGGCCCGCGCCCCTGACGCGCGGCGCACTGTACCGGCGCGGCATCATCATGAATCTCACCAATCCCAAGGTGCTGCTGTTCTTCTTCGCCTTCCTGCCGCAGTTCACCTCGCCGGCGCATGGGCCGGTGGGCCTGCAGATCATCGAACTGGGCGCCGTCTTCATCGTGTCGACCCTGCTGGTATTCGGCTCGATCGCGTTTTTTTCGGGCACGTTCGGGCAGTTGCTGCAGCGCTCGCCCACGGCCACCCGCTGGCTCAACCGGGTAGCGGGGCTGGTGTTCCTGGGCCTGGCGCTGCGCCTGGCCACCGCCAGCCGGTAAGCCCGGCCGCGAAGGGGGAGGAAGGGCGGGTAAAGCGCAAGACGCCGGCCGTTGCCCCCACGGCGCCCCCAAAATCGATGCCTGCCGCAAGGCGCCGTCTGTTTGAGATTGTTAATCCATTTGGTAATCGGTCTCATTTGCGTTAAAAACTCTGGCTTTGGTCCTTCCGGAGTTTTTTCGTGGCTCGCCCTGCTTTCGTCGATACCCCGCGCGCACGCGCATCGTTGCGGTGCGCCGCGACGCCTTCACTGCTTGCCCTGATGCTGGGCATGGCGTCCGCCCCCGGCGCCCGGGCCCAGCAGCCGCCCGGCCCGGCGGCCCCGGCGGAGCCCGCCGCCGATGTCGCCCAGCTGCCCGCGGTAACCGTACAGGGCGGCGCGATCGATGCCACGCTGGAACACCTGTCGGCCCCCGTCAGCGCCGGCGCGCTGGGCACCCGCACCCCGCTGGAAACGCCGTTTTCCACCACCGTGGTCACCGCGGCCGACCTGGAAGAAAGACAGGTCAACAAGCTGGGCGACGTATTCGCGCTGGACGCCTCGGTAACCGACAACAGTGCGGCGTACGGCGCCTGGGCCAGCTACCTGAGCGTGCGCGGCCTGGCGCTGGACTGGCAGAATTCCTTCCGCATCGACGGCAAGCCGTTCCTTAGCTATGTCACGACCCTGCCTTATGAGCATTTCGAACAGATCGACCTGCTCAAGGGCGCCAGCGGTTTCATGTACGGCTTCGGCTCGCCCGGCGGCCTGGTCAACTACGTGACCAAGCGGCCCACCGACGAACCCGTGCGCAGCGTGGAGCTGGGCTATGAGTCGCAGAGCCTGCTGCGCCAGCATGTCGACCTGGGCGGACGCGTGGGCGACGACGGCCGCTTCGGCTATCGCCTGAACGTCACGCACAACGAAGGCAGCACCTACAACGGCGGCTCGCTGTACCAGACCGCCGTCTCGCTGGCCCTGGACGCGCACCTGAGCGACAAGCTGAGCTGGGACTTCCAGTCGATCTACCAGGACCGCAAGGTAATAGGCCAGGAACCGACCATCTATGCCGGCGCGCTGGCGGGCAACGAACTGCCCGACCCCGTGCGCAACAGCCGCAAGCTGGTGGGCGAAGGCCCGTACGCCGACAACGCATTCCGCTTTTATTCCACCGGCCTGAACTACGAGTTTTCGCCGGACTGGACGCTGCGCACCGACTACACCTACAACACCACGCGCACCCGGCGCAATGAATCGGTGCTGTTCTTGCAGAACCAGGCGGGCGACTACGACGACTACCGGTCGGATTACGGCGAGGCCTATTCGTACAACCAGTGGCAGACCATGCTGCAGGGCCGGTTCTACACAGGGGCCTTGCAGCACCAGGTCGTGCTGGGCGCATCGTGGCAAAAGCAGAAGAACGACTACAGCGCCGACGGCGTGTACCAGCTGCAAGGCACGGGCAATCTGCGCCGCCAGAACACCAACCGTTACTACAGCGACGGCAGCCTGGACCTGTACCGCGCCGCCGAGATCACCCAGAAGGCCGTGTTCGCCAGCGACACGGTCGACCTGACCCACGGCTGGTCGGTGCTGGGCGGCTTGCGCTATACCGATTACGAGCAACAGGGATTCGATCCGGACGGCACGCGCGCCACGCACTACAAGCAGAACGGCGTGCTGACCCCGACCGTGGCGCTGATGTTCAACTTCACGCCGCAGACCATGGCTTACGCCAGTTATGTCGAATCGCTGGAGCCGGGTTCGTCGGTGGGCAACATCTACGCCAATTTCGGCGAACTGCTCGACCCGCTGAAAAGCAAACAGTACGAGCTGGGCATCAAGACCGGCCAGGCCGACTGGGCGGCGACCGCGGCCTTGTTCCGCATCGAGAAAAAGGCCGAATACGCCAACGCATCCAATGAACTGGTGCAGGACGGCAAGTCGGTCTTCCAGGGGCTGGAGTTGAGCGCATCCACCCGCGTCGCCAGCCATTGGACCGTGGGCGGCAGCCTGATGCTGCTGGATTCGGAATACAAGCGGGGGGCCGACCACATCGGCAACCGGGTCGCGGGCGCGCCGAAGTTCGTGGCCGCCGCGCAGGTGGCCTACACCGTGCCGCAACTGCCGGGGCTGAGCCTGCGCGCCGATGTGAAATACACCGGCGCCACCATGCTGGGCGCCTCGAACCGGATCGAAGTGCCCGGCTATGCCATCGTGAATATCGGCGCCCGCTACGATACCCGCATCTACGGCTACGAAACCACCTTCCGCGCGGGCATCAACAACCTGGCCGACAAGCGCTATTGGCTGTACCAGTCGCCCGATTACGTAAAGGCGGGCGACCCGCGCACCTATAGCCTGAGCGCCAGCCTGCGGTTCTAGCCGGCGCGCCGCCCGCGTCAGCGGGCGACGAAGCGCACGATGCCGTCGGCGCCGGTCTGGCGGGCCAGCTTGCCTTCGAAATACAGGGCATGCAGGTGCGCCAGCGCCTCGCCCATGGCGAAGGTGAGCTGGTGCAGGTCGAGCTTGCGCTTGAACAGCACCGGCACGATGTCGGAGGTGGATTGCGGTTGCGCACAGGCCTGCAGCACTTCTGCCAGACGCTCGGCGTGGTGCTGGTGCTGCTGGGCGATGCGCTCGTGCAGGCCCTTGAACGGCCGCCCGTGCGACGGCAGCACCAGCGTATCGGCCGGCAGGCCTTCATAGCGGTCGAGCGAATCCAGGTACAGGGGCAGCGGGTTCGCGTCCGGCTCGTAGTCGAACACGCTGACGTTGGTGGAAATGCGCGGCAGCACCATGTCGCCCGAGATCAGCGTGGCCAGTTCGGGGCTGAACAGCGATACGTGTTCGGGCGCGTGCCCATAGCCCACGACCACCTGCCAGGCGCGTCCGCCGATCGCGACCCGGTCGCCATGCAGCAGGCGGGTATAGCGCGCCGGCATGGCCGGCACCAGGCCGGGATAGTAGCCGGCGCGCTGGCGGATCTGCTCTTGCGCGTCGGGGTCGGTGAGGCCGTGGCGGGTGAAGTGGTCGACCGCCGCCTGGCCGTTGGGGCCCGAGCCGCCGCGGCGCGACGACCATAACGTGGCCACCATGAAGTCGGTCATGCTCATCCACAACGGGGCGTTCCAGCGCTCGCACAGCCAGTGCGCCAGCCCCACGTGGTCGGGGTGCATGTGGGTGACCAGCACGCGCAGCACGGGCAGGCCTTCGAGTTCGTTGGCGAACACCTGTTCCCACAATGCCTTGACCTCATCGCGGCTGATGCCGCAATCGACGATGGTCCAACCTTGGCGGCCGTCGATCTCGTCGCGCAGCAGCCACAGATTGATGTGGTCCAGCGCGAAGGGCAAGGGCATGCGGATCCATTTCACGCCTTCGGCCACTTGCTGGGCACGGCCGGGTTCGGGCTGCACGTCGCCCCAGGGGTACTGCAATTGACGCTCGTTGGGATTCATGAATGTTCTCGGATGGCTTGACGATTATTCCAGGTCATCATAATTTACGTTTACGTAAACTGCCAAACTTCGCATGTCGCCTACCTGGACGATCTCCGAACTCTCGCGCGAGTTCGATATCACGCCGCGCACCATCCGCTTCTATGAAGACCAGGGCATCGTCAGCCCTGAGCGCGAAGGTCGCAACCGCGTGTACGACGCGCGCGACCGCACTCGCCTGAAGCTGGCGCTGCGCGGCAAGCGGCTGGGGCTGCAGCTGTCGGAAATCCGCGCCCTCATCGACATGTACGACGGCCCGGGCGACAGCACGCCGCAGTTGCGGCACTACCTCGACGTGCTGGCCCAGCATCGCGCCATCCTCGAACAGCAGCGCCGCGATATCGAAGATACCCTGTCCGAAATCGCCGAACAGGAACGGCAATGCCAACAGCTGCTGGCGCAGAAACCCTGAACCGCGAGCGCCCGGTGGCCGGCCGCTCGGAACGAGACTGAAGCATGGCGCTGTTGCATACGCTGGGCCTGTACGCCCTGACCGCCGTGGCCGAGATCGTCGGCTGCTATCTGCCCTATCTGTGGTTGAAGCAGGGCTATTCCGCCTGGCTGCTGGTGCCGGCCGCGCTGAGCCTGGCGCTGTTCGTCTGGCTGCTGACCCTGCACCCCACCGCCACGGGCCGCGTCTACGCGGCCTACGGCGGCGTGTACGTCAGCATGGCGCTGCTGTGGCTCTGGGCGGTCGACGGGGTGCGGCCCACGCCCACCGACTGGGCCGGCGTCGGCCTGTGCCTGGCCGGCATGGCGCTGATCATGGCCGGCCCGCGCCAGGGCTGAACGGCGCTACTGCACCTTGATATTGCTTTCGCGTATGACGCGGCGGTTTGATATGGCCTTCGCCAGCGTATCGAGAAACAGGCTCAGCGCGGCGGAACGATTGTCTTCGTGCCACATGACGACGATCTCGAGCCGGGTATTGGGAGAGCGGCGCGACAGCGGCCGGTAGACAACCCCCGGATGGCTCAGCTGCGCCAGGTGCGACGGGATCAGCGCCACGCCCACGCCGGCGGCAACGAAACTGAGGATACTGGAGGCCTGCCAGGCCTCGCAGATGATGTGCGGGTAAAAGCCTTCTTCAAGGCACATCGACACGCCGTACGAATGCAGAATAGGCACACGGTCGTGCGAATACGCCACGAACGATTCGTTGCGCAGGTCCGCCAGCGCGATGGTGCGGCGCGACGCCCACCGGGACGTAGCGGGCACCGCCAGGCCGAACCGGTCGATTTCGAGCGTGCGGGTAACGATGCCGGATTCGGCGGGCAGCGGCCGGCGCACCAGTCCGGCGTCGAGCTGCCCCGACTTCAGATTGCGGATCTGGTTCATTGTCGTCATCTCGAAGATGTCCAGCTGGATATCCGGATGCGACTCGCGAAAGCCCCATAACAGCTGCGGCACGATGCCGTATGCGACCGTGCCGACGAAGCCCACGGACAGCTTGCCGGAGCCGGCTTCGTCGGCCCGCCTGACCATGGCGATGGTGGCATGCTCGGCCCTCAGCATGGCCTTGGCCTGCTGCAGCATGACCTCGCCCGCCACCGTCAGCGCCACTGACCGCTTGGTGCGCACGAACAGCTGTACGCCCAGGTTCTGCTCCAGCCGCCGGATGGCCTGGCTGAGCGGCGACTGTTCCATGTGCACGCGCACGGCTGCCCGGCCGAAATTGAGCTCCTCGGCCACGGCCACGAACTGGTTGAGCAGGCGGGTGGACAGCATAAAGACCAAAAAAGTCTGAAATGACGAGAAATTAAATATTAGACCAACCTGTTGGGGCGCCCGCACAATCCGTCGCAGCTGCAGTAAGCGGCGGCAACACATACAACAAGGCCTCGTCCGGGCGAAGAACTTTGCGCCCGGACAAGGCCCATACAAGGAGACTCCCATGAACCTGCTCCCCATCGACGCGCATCTCCCCTTGTCAAGCCTGGTCCGCCGCGCGGCCAAGGCGGCCGGCACTCTGCTCGGCGCCATGGCGCTGGCGGCCACGCCGCCGGCACAGGCGGACGACTATCCGTCCAAGCCCCTGCGCTTCATCGTCCCGTACGGGCCGGGCGGCCCCACCGACCTGATCGCGCGCACCATTGCCGAACCGCTTGCGCAGCGGCTGAAACAGCCCGTCATCGTAGAGAACAAACCGGGCGCCTCCGGCGCCATCGGTACCGACTTCGTGACGCGCACGCCGCCCGACGGCTACACGCTGCTGCTGTCGAACATCGGCGACACCGTCACGGTGGCGCTGGGCGTGAAGGTGCCGTACGACTACCTGCGCGACCTGCAGCCCGTTTCTCTGCTGGGCAAGACGCCGTTCGTGCTGGTGGCAGGCCCGCAACTCAAGGCCCATTCAGTACAAGAGCTGATCGAGTATGCGAAGAAGAACCCCGGAACCATCAATTTCGGCTCGTCCGGCACCGGTTCGGCCTCGCAGCTGGCCGGCGAGCTGTTCGTTTCCATGGCGGGCTTCACGGCCACGCACATTCCCTACAAGGGCCAGGCCGACGCCACCGTGGGGCTGATCGGCGGGCAGCTTGCCTTCATGTTTGCCAACCCCGTGAACACGCTGTCGCACATACAAAGCGGCGCCCTGCGCGCGCTGGCCGTGTCCGAGGCCAGGCGCTACCCCACGCTGCCCGACGTGCCCACGGTGGCCGAGAGCGGGCTGCCCGGCTACGACGTCAGCGCATGGTTCGGGTTGATGACAACCGCCGGCACGCCCGAGCCCGTGGTGGGGCGGCTGAGCAAGGAAGTGCGAGAGATCCTGGCCATGCCGGAAATCCGCGAGAAACTCGCCCGCCTGGGGGTTGCCGCCCAGGGCAACACGCCGCAGGAATTCACCACTTACATCGAGCAGGAAATCGCCCGATGGACCAAGGTCGTGCAGGACGCCGGAATCAGCGTCCAGCAATGACTTCCGCAACGCCGGCACGGCCCCCGCGCGGGCCGGCCGGCGCGCCGCACGCCACACATCAAGCTGGAGAACACGATGCCTTTCCTGGAACGGGCCGGAGCCCCCGCCATCCATTACGAGTACGACGACTACACCGACCCCTGGAAGAACGCCCCGATCCTGCTGCTGCAGCATGGCTACAGCCGTTCGGCGCAGATCTGGTATCAGTGGATACCGTATCTGGCGCGCCATTACCGCGTCATCCGCATGGATCTGCGCGGGCTGGGGCGTTCGCCCGCCGACTTCGACCTGCAGACGGAAATGTCGGCCCAGCATTTCATCGACGATATCCTGGCGGTGATCGACGCGCACGGCGGCGGCCCGGTGCATTACTGCGGCGAGTCGCTGGGCGGCATCCTGGGCATGCTGCTGGCGGCGGACCATCCGGACAAGCTGCGCACGCTGACGCTGATCTCGGCGCCGCTGCGCCTGTCGGCGCGCACGCGCAGCGATTTCGCGTGCGGCCATGCCAGCTGGCAGGAAGCCCTGCGCGTGCTGGGATCGGAAGAATGGTCGGCGCGCGTCAACACCATCACGCGTTTTCCGCCCGGCACGGATCCGCAGCTGATGGACTGGTACGCCAAGGAAACCGGCAAATCGAACGTCGACGCCCTGATCCGGCTGTCCGAGATTGCCTGCTCGGCCGACGTCGAATCTTGTCTGCCGCGCATCACCGTGCCCACGCTGGGGCTGTATCCCATGAAGGGGCCGATCACGGTCAACGACGACGACGTGATCCTGAAGACGATTCCGAATATGCGCATGGTGCGCTTGCCGACGACCTATCACGCGATCCAGTTCTTGATGCCGGCCGCCTGCGCCAAAGAAGTGCTGCACTTCGCCACCCAGCACGACGGCGTCAGCAGCCACGAATAACCATCGAGGGCCGCACAGCCGGCCCGTTGCGAGGAGAAACACCATGACCATGCATCGCAGGCGCTTTCTGCAAACCATGCCGCTATTGGGAACAGCCGCGATCGCGGCGGCGGGCGCGCTGGCGCCGGCGCGCCGGGCGACGGCGGGCGCCTATCCCGACAAGCCGATCCAATTGGTGATTCCGTTCGCGGCGGGCGGGCCGACGGACATGCTGGGCCGCTTCCTGTCGCGCAGCCTGTCGCAACAGCTCGGGCAATCGGTGGTGGTCATGAACCGGCCCGGCGCCGGCGGCAACATCGGGACGCAGTTCGTGGCCCGCACCGAGCCAGACGGCTACACACTGCTGCTGGTCGCCAGTTCACACGCCATCAATCCGGCCGTGTACGACAACCTGCAATACGACCCCATCGCCGACTTCTCGGCCATCAGCCTGCTGGCGTCCGGGCCATTCATTCTTACCGTGCGCAACGATCTGCCCGTCAAATCAGTGGGCGACCTGATCGATCTGGCGCGCTCCGCGCCAGGGCGCCTGACCTACGCATCGGCCGGCACGGGCACCGCCAACCACCTGGCCGGCGAACTGTTCAAGCAACTGACGGACGTGGACATCACCCATGTGCCATACAACGGCGCCGCGCCGGCAAGCCAGGCGATACTGGCCGGCACGGTCGATATCCTGTTCAACAATATGTTGTCGGGCATGCCGATGGTCAAGGCCGGCCAGGTGCGCGCCCTGGCCGTCACCGGGCCGAAGCGTTCGGCGGCGCTGCCCGATCTGCCGACGGTCGCCGAGTCGGGCGTCGACGGATTCGACGTGCAGACCTGGTATGCGCTGCTGGCGCCCGCGAATTGCCCGGAGCCTATCCGGCAGGTACTGAACGACGGCGTCGGCAAGGCACTGGCCGATAAAGAAGGCCGCACCCTGCTGGATAGCCAGGGGCTGGAATGGTCGCCCACGACGCCGCAGGATGTCGCGGCCTTCCTGTCGCGCGAACGCAGCAAATGGGCGGAGATCGCCAAGCGCTCGGGGGCGCGGGCCGACTGACCCGCGGACGCGCCGGCGCGGCACGATACGACCATGGCACTTTGACAGGGAGGCCGACCATGCAAGACGCCATCACCGCATTACAGGATGGCAACCCTCGGCAGCCGCCGCGCCTGAGCGCGCTGACCGACGCGCGGCTGGCGCGCGATCCGCAATCCACCGCGTTCATCGAGAACGGCCGCGCCATCACGCACGCGCAATTCCACGAGCAGGTGCTGCGCAGCACGACCTGGCTGCAACAGCATGGCGTGCGGCGCGGCCACCGGGTGGCCATCTGGATGGTGAACCGCGTCGAGTGGCTGGCGCTGTATTTCGCCCTGGGCCGGCTGGGCGCGGCCGCGGTCGCCGTCAATACGCGCTACCGCAGCGAGGAAGTCGGCTACCTGCTGGCGCACAGCCAGGCGCACCGCCTGATCCTGCAACAAGACTGCCGCGGCACGGACTTCGGCGCCATCCTTGCCCGGATCGACTCCAGCCAGCTGCACACGCTGCAGGAAATCGACGTCATAGACGCCCCGGCCGATCTGCCGGCCACGCTCGCGGCGATTCCTTGCGCGCCGTTCGATCCCTGGCGATGCGATCCGGCCGCCGGCCCCGACACCTCGCGGCCGGACGACCTGTCCATTCTGTACAGCACGTCGGGCACGACCAAGGGGCCCAAGCTGGTCATGCACCCGCAGCGCACCATCGCCGGACACGCCATGGCGCTGGCCGGCTTTTACCGCCTGGATGCCCCCGACGCGCGGCTGCTGGCGGCGCTGCCGTTTTGCGGCACCTTCGGCATGAGCGGCGTCCTGGCGGCTTATGCGGGCGGCGCGCCGGCCTGCATCATGGACGTCTTCGATGCCGAGGCCGCCGCCGGCCTGCTGCGCGCCGAGGCCATCACCCATGCCTTCGGCAGCGACGAAATGTACCGGCGCATTCTCGAACGCGTACCGCAGGCCGATCCGTTTCCCCGGGCGCGCCTGTTCGGTTTCGGCGCCTTCAACTCGAGCATTTCCGATTTCGCCTCGCAGGCCTGCGAACGCGGCGTGCCCTTGACCGGCCTGTATGGATCGAGCGAAGTGCAGGCGCTGGTGTCGGCGCAGTCCATGGACCTGCCCATCGCCCTGCGCATCCAGGGCGGCGGCATGCTGGCCGTGGCGCCCGCGGACGTACGCATCCGCGACCTGCAAACCGGCCGGCCGGCGCCGGCCGGCGTGTCGGGCGAGATCGAGATACGCACGCCCTACGCGTTCACGGGCTACTACAACGATCCGGACGCCACCGCGCAGGTTCTGCTGCCCGACGGCTACTTCCGGACCGGCGACGCCGGCCATCTGCGCGAGGATGGCAGCTTCGTCTACGAATCGCGCCTGGGCGATGCCATCCGCATCGGCGGCTTCCTGGTCAATCCCCAAGAGATCGAAGACGTGCTCAAGCGCGCGCCCGGCGTGGCCGACGCGCAGGTGGTGGCCGTAGACATCGACGGCCAGCCGCGCCCGGTGGCGTTCGTGATCGCGCGGCCAGGCCACAAAGCGGATGCGGACGCGCTGATCGAGGCCGCCAGGGCATCGATCGCCTCGTTCAAGGTGCCGGCCCGGGTGTGGTTCGTGGATGAATATCCGGTCACGAGCAGCGCCAACGGCGTCAAGACCCAGCGCAACCGGCTGCGCGACATGGCCGGCGCCCTGCTGGCCGCGCCGCCGGCCGCATTCACGCCAGGTAACGCTGCGCCAGCCGCACCCAGTACGCCGCGCCCACGGGAATCAGGTCGTCGTTGAAGTCATAGCTGGTGTTGTGCAGCGAGCAGGGGCCCAGGCCGTGGCCGGCCAGGCGGTGCTCGCCGTCGCCATTGCCCAGGAAGGCATAGCAGCCTGGCTTGGCCTGCAGCATGAAGGCGAAGTCTTCCGAAGCCATGGCGGGTTCGATGACGCGGGCGTGGCCGGCGCCGGCCACGTCGCGCATCACGTCCAGGCAAAAGGCGGTTTCGTCGGGCGTGTTCACCAGCGCCGGATAGCGGCGCTCGAAATACACCTCGGCCCGGCAGCCGTGGGCCGCGGCGATGGGCTCGGCCAACTCGTGCATGCGGCGCTCGATCAGGTCCACCACTTCCGTGCTGTAGGCGCGTACCGAGCCGCCCAGCCAGGCCGTGCCCGGGATGATGTTGGTGACGTCATTGCCGGCCTGCAGCTGCGTGGTCGAGATGACGGCGGCATCCAGCGGGCGCTTGCTGCGGGTCAGGATGGTCTGCAACGCCTGGCCGATGGCCAGCACCGCCGGCACGGGGTCGTCGCAGTCCTGCGGCGCGGCGGCATGGCCGCCGCGGCCGATGACAGTAATCTTGAAAGCATTGGCGGCCGACATCATCGGGCCGCTGCACACGCCGAAACTGCCGGCGGGCAAGCCGGGCCAGTTGTGCATGCCGAACACCGCCTCGCAGGGAAAGCGCTCGAACAACCCGTCTTCGATCATGGCGCGCGCGCCCGCGCCGCCGTTTTCCTCGGCCGGCTGAAACGCCACGTAGACCGTGCCATTGAACCCGCCCGCCTGCTTCAGGTGGCGCGCCGCCGCCAGCAGCATGGCGGTATGGCCATCGTGGCCGCAGCCATGCATCTTGCCGTCGTGGCGCGAGCGGTGCGCGAAATCGTTGGCTTCCTGGATGGGCAGGGCGTCCATGTCGGCGCGCAGCAAAATGGCGCGGCTGCCGGTGCCGGCCCGCAGCACGCCCACCACGCCGGTGCGGCCGATGCCGGTATGAGTCTCGATCCCCCAGCCGCGCAGGCGCCCGGCCACCAGGGCGGCGGTGCGGTGCTCGTCGTAGGCCAGTTCAGGATGGGCGTGGATATCGCGCCGCAGCGCAACAATCTCGTCCAGGTCGGCGAGCTCGATCACGGCTAAGTCCTCCGGCGGGCAACCCGCCCGCAGCGTTGACCTGTCAGACAGGTAGCCCACAAATTCTTGCATGGTCAAACAAGCTGGGGGGCGCTTTTTCTTTAGGGAAAACCCGTGTCCACTTTACGTTTACGTAAACGTAATATTGAGCCTCGCGATTGCCTGCGCGCGCGCTGCGGCGCATCATGAATTCCGCGGCGGCTTCCGACCCCGCGACGGGCACACCAATGTAAGCACCCACTCTCTCGGAGACTTCGATGAATCTTCCCGGTTTGAATTTCAACTTGGGCGAAGACCTGGACATGCTGCGCGATGCCGTGCGCACTTTCGCGCAAGCGGAAATCGCCCCGCGCGCCGCCGAAGTCGACCGCAGCGACCAGTTCCCCATGGACCTGTGGCGCAAGTTCGGCGAACTGGGGGTGCTGGGCATGACCGCCGGCGAAGAATACGGCGGCGCCAACCTGGGCTACCTGGCCCATATGGTGGTCATGGAAGAAATCTCGCGCGCCAGCGCCTCGGTCGGCCTGTCGTACGGCGCGCACTCGAACCTGTGCGTCAACCAGATCCACCGCAATGGCACGGCCGAGCAAAAAGCCCGGTACCTGCCCAAGCTGATTTCGGGCGAACACGTGGGCGCGCTGGCCATGAGCGAACCGGGAGCCGGGTCCGACGTCGTCAGCATGAAGCTGCGCGCCGACAAAAAGGGCGACCGCTACGTACTGAACGGCACCAAGATGTGGATCACCAACGGCCCCGACGCCGACACGCTGGTGGTGTATGCCAAGACCGATCCCGCGGCGCACCAGCGCGGCATCACGGCCTTTCTGGTCGAAAAATCGTTCAAGGGTTTTTCGGTGGCGCAGAAGCTCGACAAGCTGGGCATGCGCGGCAGCCACACCGGCGAACTGGTCTTCCAAGACTGCGAAATCCCCGAAGAAAACGTGCTGGGCCAGGTCAACGGCGGGGTCCGGGTACTGATGAGCGGCCTGGACTACGAGCGCGCGGTGCTGTCGGGCGGGCCGCTGGGCATCATGCAGGCCGTCATGGACGTGGTGGTGCCTTATATTCACGACCGCAAGCAGTTCGGCCAGGCCATCGGCGAATTCCAGCTCATCCAGGGCAAGGTAGCCGACCTGTACACCACCCTGCAGGCCAGCCGCGCGTTCTGCTATGCGGTGGGCAAGAACCTGGACCAGCTCGGCGCCGAACACGTGCGGCAGGTGCGCAAAGACTGCGCCGCGCTGATCCTGTACACCGCCGAGAAAGCCACCTGGATGGCCGGCGAAGGCGTGCAGATCCTGGGCGGCAACGGCTATATCAACGAATACCCCACGGGCCGCCTGTGGCGCGATGCCAAGCTGTACGAAATCGGCGCCGGCACCAGCGAAATCCGCCGCATGCTGATCGGCCGCGAACTGTACGCCGAGACCGCCTAGCTTCCAGCCATGAAATACAGCGGCGACGTGCAGCACATCGAGCCGGCTCCGGCGCCCCAGCCGCAGCCGCTGGCCGTCGCCCGCCAGATACTGGCCGGGTTCGACCGCCACTATGCGCTGTTTCGCTACAGCGCGCAGCGCGCCAAGGCGCTGTTCGAATCGGGCGACTGGCACGGCATACAGCAGCTGTCGCGCGAGCGCATCGAATACTATGACATGCGCGTGCGCGAATGCGTGACGCAGCTGCGCCAGGTATTGCGCGACTCGGCGGCGCCCGAAGGCCCGGTCAGCCTGACGCCGGCGCAAACCGAATTCTGGCAAGACGTGAAACAGCAGTTCGTGGGGCTGCTGGCCGGCCATCGCCAGCCCGAATGCGCCGAGACCTTCTTCAATTCGGTCTCGTGCCGCATCCTGCACCGCGATTACTTCCACAACGATTTCCTGTTCGTGCGCCCGGCGGTGGCCACCGATTACCTCGATAGCCGCATCCCGTCGTACCGCGTGTACTACCCGCTGACCGAAGGCCTGCGCAAAAGCCTGATCCGCATGGTGGCCGACTTCGGCCTGGCGACGCCGTACGCCGACCTGCCGCGCGACACGCGCCTGCTGGCGCGCGCGGCGGTGCGCCAGCTGCGCGCGCAGTGGCCGCGCGAACTGGGCCGGCGGCTGGCGTCGGACTGCCAGGTGCAGGTGCTGGGCTCGCTGTTCTTTCGCAACAAGGGCGCGTATATCGTCGGCCGCCTGATCAACCAGGGCAGCGTGCTGCCGTTCGCCGTGGCCATGATGCGCAACAGCGCGGGCCAGGTCGAACTCGACGCGCTGCTGCTGGGCGCCGACGACCTGAGCACGCTGTTCAGTTTCACGCGCGCGTATTTCCTGGTCGACATGGAAACGCCGGCCGCGGTGGTGAGCTTCCTGTCGAGCCTGGTGCCGCGCAAGCCCAAGGCCGAGCTCTACACCATGATCGGCCTGCAGAAGCAGGGCAAGACGCTGTTCTACCGCGATTTCCTGCATCACCTGGCGCATTCGCGCGATGCGTTCGATATTGCGCCCGGCATCAAGGGCATGGTGATGTGCGTGTTCACCCTGCCGTCGTATCCGTACGTGTTCAAGCTGATCAAAGACCGCATCGACAAAGACGGCATCGACCACGCCACGGTGCGGCGCAAGTACCAGATGGTCAAGCTGCACGACCGCGTGGGCCGCATGGCCGACACCTGGGAATACTCGCAAGTGGCGCTGCCGCGCGCGCGTTTCGCGCCCGCGCTGCTCGACGAACTGCGCCAGCGCGTGCCCAGCCTGCTCGAAGAAAACGGCGACACGGTGGTGATCCGCCATGTGTATATCGAACGCCGCATGACGCCGCTGAACCTGTACCTGCAGCATGCGTCCGAGCCGCTGCTGGACCAGGCCGTGCGCGAGTACGGAGACGCCATCCGGCAATTGGCCACCGCGAATATTTTCCCGGGCGACATGCTGTACAAGAACTTCGGCGTCACCCGCCTGGGCCGGGTCGTGTTCTACGACTACGACGAAATCCAGCGCATGACCGAAATGCAGTTCCGCCGCATTCCGCCGGCTCCCAACGAAGAAGCCGAGCTGGCCAGCGAACCCTGGTACGCCGTCGGCCCCAATGACGTGTTCCCCGAAGAATTCGACCGCTTCCTGCTGGGCGATCCGCGCGTGCGGCGCGCCTTCCTGCGGCACCATGCCGACCTGCTGCGCCCCGATTGGTGGCAGGCCTGCCGGGCCCGCGTGGCGCAGGGCCGGATCGAAGAATTTTTCCCGTACGATACCCACAGGCGGCTGCGCGCCGGCAGCGCCGCGCCCCGCGGCGTCGCACCGTGACGCCACGCCCCTATTTTGCATTCCAGGAGTCCATCATGTCTGATCCCGTCGTCATCGTTTCCGTCGCCCGCACCCCCATGGGGGGCATGCTGGGCAGTCTTTCCGGCCTGGCCGCCCACGAACTGGGCTCGGTCGCCATCAAGGCCGCCGTCGAACGCGCCGGCCTGAATCCCGAGCAGGTCGATGAAGTCATCATGGGCAACGTGCTGCAGGCCGGCCAGGGCCAGGCGCCGGCCCGCCAGGCCGCGCTGGGCGCGGGCCTGCCGCTGGGCGTGTCGTGCACCACCATCCACAAGGTCTGCGGCTCGGGCCTGAAGGCCGCCATGTTCGGCCACGACCTGCTCGCGGCCGGCTCGGCGCGCGTGGTGGTGGCGGGCGGCCAGGAAAGCATGAGCAACGCTCCCTACCTGATGCTGAAGGGCCGCCAGGGCTACCGCTACGGCCATGCCACCGTGTACGACCACATGGCGCTCGACGGCCTGGAAGACGCGTACGACCGCGGCAAGGCCATGGGCGTGTTCGCCGAAGACTGCGCCGCCAAATACAGCTTCACGCGCGAACAGCAAGACGCTTTCTCGCTGGAATCGCTGCGCCGCGCGCGCGCCGCCACCGAAGACGGCAGCTTCAAATGGGAAATCGCCCCCGTCACCGTGGCGGGCCGCAAGGGCGATACGGTGGTCGACACCGACGAAGCGCCGGCCAAGGCCATGCCCGAGAAAATCCCCACCCTGAAGCCGGCCTTCAAGAAAGACGGCACGGTCACCGCCGCCAACTCGTCGTCGATTTCCGACGGCGCGGCCGCCATGGTGCTGATGCGCGCGTCCACCGCCGAAGAACTGGGCATCAAGCCGCTGGCCCGCATCGTGGGGCACAGCCAGCATTCGCAAGAGCCGGGCTGGTTCACCACCGCCCCGGTGGGCGCACTGAAGAACCTGTTCGCCAAGACCGGCTGGAAGGCCGAAGACGTCGACCTGTACGAAATCAACGAAGCCTTCGCCGTGGTCACCATGGCCGCCATGAACGACTTCAAGCTGCCGCACGAAAAAGTCAACGTGCACGGCGGCGCCACCGCGCTGGGCCATCCCATCGGCGCGTCGGGCGCCCGCCTGATGGCGACCCTGGTCGGCGCGCTGCGCAAGACCGGCGGCAAGCGCGGCGTGGCCACGCTGTGCATCGGCGGCGGCGAAGCCGTGGCCATGGCGATCGAGATGGTGTAACAACCCGGATGCATGGGTGTCTGACTCCCGAAGGGTGTCGGACACCCACCGAATCCGATCGACACCGTACCGCGCACACCTCGGTGTCAGGCACCCTTCGGGAGCCTGACACCTGCAAGAGAAGATCCAAGAATTGGGTGGTGTCTGACACCCTTCGGGAGTCAGACACGCACAGGAGAATGCTGCATGCCCACCATCGAATCCCGCATCAATCCGCGTTCGCAAGACTACGCCGACAATGCCCGCGCCATGCAGGCGCAGCTGGACGACCTGGCACAGCAGTTGGCCCGGACCGCGCTCGGCGGCGGCGAAGCCGCGCGCGCCAAGCATGTGGCGCGCGGCAAGCTGCTGCCGCGCGAACGCGTCGAGCGGCTGATCGATCCGGGCAGCCCGTTCCTGGAACTGTCGCCCATGGCCGCCCACGGCATGTACGATGGCGCGGCGCCGGGGGCGGGGGTCATCACCGGAATCGGGCGGATCGCGGGCACCGAGTGCGTGGTGGTCTGCAACGACGCCACGGTCAAGGGCGGCACCTACTACCCCATGACCGTCAAGAAACACTTGCGGGCGCAAGAAATCGCCGCGCAGAACCGCCTGCCGTGCGTATACCTGGTGGATTCGGGCGGCGCCAACCTGCCGCAGCAAGACGAAGTGTTTCCCGACCGCGATCACTTCGGCCGCATCTTCTACAACCAGGCCGTGATGTCGGCGCAGGGCATCGCGCAGATCGCGGTGGTAATGGGCTCGTGCACGGCCGGCGGCGCCTATGTGCCCGCCATGAGCGACGAGTCCATCATCGTGCGCAACCAGGGCACCATCTTCCTGGGCGGCCCGCCGCTGGTGAAGGCGGCCACCGGCGAAGAAGTCAGCGCCGAAGACCTGGGCGGCGGCGACGTGCACACGCGGCTGTCGGGCGTGGCCGACCACCTTGCCGCCAACGACCTGCACGCGCTGCAGCTGGCGCGCGGCGCGGTGGCGCGCCTGAACCGCCAGAAGCCCGCGCAGCTGGCGCTGGCCCCGGTGCGCGAGCCGCGCTACGATCCGGCCGAACTCAACGGCATCATTCCCGCCGACACGCGCAAGCCTTACGACGTGCGCGAGATCATCGCCCGCATCGTCGACGGCTCGGACTTCGACGAATTCAAGGCGCGCTTCGGCGCCACCCTGGTCACCGGCTTCGCGCACATCCACGGCATGCCGGTGGGCATCGTGGCGAACAACGGCATTCTGTTTTCCGAATCGGCGCAGAAGGGCGCCCACTTCATCGAACTGTGCGCGCAGCGCAAAATCCCGCTGGTGTTCCTGCAGAACATCACCGGCTTCATGGTGGGCCGCAAGTACGAAAACGAAGGCATCGCGCGCCACGGCGCCAAGATGGTGACCGCGGTGGCCACCGCCAACGTGCCCAAGTTCACGGTGCTGATCGGCGGGTCGTTCGGCGCCGGCAACTATGGCATGTGCGGCCGCGCGTATTCGCCGCGCCTGTTGTTCATGTGGCCCAACGCGCGCATTTCGGTCATGGGCGGCGAACAGGCGGCCAGCGTGCTGGCCACCGTCAAGCGCGACGGCATCCAGGCCAAGGGCGGACAGTGGTCGGCCGAAGAAGAAGCCGCCTTCAAGGCGCCCATCCGCGCCCAGTATGAACGCGAGGGCCATCCGTATTACGCCACGGCGCGCCTGTGGGACGACGGCATCATCGCGCCCGCCGACACGCGCCGCGTGCTGGGCCTGGCGCTGTCGGCCGCGCTGAACGCGCCGATCGAAGATACGCGGTTCGGCGTGTTTCGGATGTGAATAGGCCCACCCCCGACGCGCTGCGCGCGTCCCCCTCAAGGGGGCGGCGCTGGCGGACCGGCGGAGCCGGATCCGCGCGCCCCCGCTAAGGTGGCACCGGCGCAATGATGAAGAAGAATTCCAGCTGGATGACAAACATGTTCGATACCTTGCTGATTGCCAACCGCGGTGAAATTGCCTGCCGTGTCGCCGCCACCGCCCGCCGTCTGGGAATACGCACGGTGGCGGTGTATTCCGATGCCGATGCGAACGCGCGCCATGTGGCGGCGTGCGATGTGGCCGTGCACATCGGCGGCCCCGAGCCGCGCGCCAGCTACCTGCGCGCCGACGCCATCCTGCAGGCCGCGCGCGATACCGGCGCGCAGGCCATCCACCCGGGCTACGGCTTCCTGTCGGAAAACGAAGCCTTCGCGCAGGCGGCGGCGCAGGCCGGCATTGCCTTCGTGGGGCCGCCGGCGTCGGCCATTGCCGCCATGGGCAGCAAGTCGGCGGCCAAGAGCCTGATGGAAAAAGCCGGCGTGCCGCTGGTGCCGGGCTATCACGGCGACAATCAAGATCCGCAGTTCCTGAAATCGCAGGCCGACGCCATCGGCTATCCGGTGCTGATCAAGGCCAGCGCCGGCGGCGGCGGCAAAGGCATGCGGGTCGTCGAATCGTCGGAGGCTTTCCTGGCCGCGCTGGCGTCGTGCCAGCGCGAGGCGGCATCCAGCTTCGGCGACGACCGCGTGCTGATCGAACGCTACCTGCAGAAGCCGCGCCACATCGAAATCCAGGTGTTCGCCGACACGCACGGCAACTGCGTGTACTTGTTCGAGCGCGATTGCTCGGTGCAGCGGCGCCACCAGAAGGTCATCGAAGAAGCGCCCGCTCCCGGCATGACGCCCGAGCGGCGCCAGGCCATGGGCGAAGCCGCGGTGGCCGCGGCGCGCGCGGTCGGCTACGTGGGCGCGGGCACGGTCGAGTTCATCGCCGAACCCGATGGCCGCTTCTATTTCATGGAAATGAACACGCGCCTGCAGGTCGAGCATCCGGTCACCGAAATGATCACCGGGCACGATCTGGTGGAATGGCAGCTGCGCGTGGCGGCCGGGCAACCGCTGCCGGCGGCCCAGCAAGACCTGCGCATCAGCGGCCACGCCATCGAGGCGCGCATCTACGCTGAAAACGCCGACAAGGGCTTCCTGCCGTCGATCGGCACGCTGGCCTACCTGGAATTGCCGCCGCATGCGGCCTTCGCCAACGGCGACGTGCGCGTCGATGGCGGCGTGCGCATGGGCGATGCCATCACGCCCTACTATGACCCGATGATCGCCAAGCTGATCGTGCACGGCGCCGACCGCGACCAGGCGCGCGCGCGCATGATCCAGGCGCTGGCGCACACGCATGCGGTCGGCGTGCAGACCAACGTGGCCTTCCTGACCCGGCTGATGCAGGACGACGCCTTCGCCGCGGCCGACCTGGACACGGGCCTGATCGAGCGCCGGCGCGAGACCCTGTTGCCGCCGCCGGCGGCCGCCGACGCCACGGCGCTGGCCCTGGCCACCGCGGCGGTGCTGGTGCGCCAGGGCCAGGCGCCGTCCGCCGGCCAGGCCGCCAAGCCGGCCGCCGACCCCTGGGACGTGCGCGACGGCTGGCGCCTGGGCGGACGCTACCAGCAGGCCGTGCAATGGCAGGACGGCGACGCGCTGCGCGAGGTCGCCGTGGCGCGCGACGGGCAGGCCTGGACTTTCTCCAGCGAAGGCCAGTCCCGGGCCTACTCGTGGCGCGCCCAACCCAGCGCCAATCCCAACCTGGCTTATGGCCTGCGCGTCGCGCTGGACGGCCGCGAGACCCTGGGCACGGTGGTGCTGCATGGCGACAAGGCCCACGTGTTCCGCGCGGGCCGCGTCCAGGTACTGGGCCTGCACGATGCGCTGGCGCATGCGCAAGACGACCAGGGCGACCACGCCGGCGGGCTGACCGCGCCCATGCCGGGCAAGATCATCTCGATCGCCGTGCAGGCGGGCGACAGCGTCTCGAAGGGCCAGCCCCTGCTGGTCATGGAAGCCATGAAAATGGAACACACCATCTCGGCGCCCGCCGACGGCAAGGTGCGGGAAGTGTTCTATGCGGTGGGCGACCAGGTCACTGAAGGGGCCGAGCTGGTCGCGATAGGCGCCTAGCGCCCCCGGGCCGCCGGATGCGGGCGCCGGCCTGCGCTGTGTTACGTTTGCAGGTCGAGGTGCCCGACGCCTGGGCACCCCTCCTGCGCGAACCGCAGACCACGGAGGGCGGCATGTTCGAAGACCTGAAGGGCAAGGCGGCGCTGGTCACCGGCGCATATAGCGGACTGGGGCGGCATTTCGCCGGCTTGCTGGCGGGCGCCGGCGCGCGCGTGGCGCTGTGCGGACGCCGCACCGAACTGGGCCAGGAAGTGGCCCAGGCCATCCGCCAGCGGGGCGGCCAGGCCTGCGTCGTGAAAATGGACGTCACCCAGCCCGACAGCGTGCAGGCCGCGCTGGACGAGGCCGCCGGCCGGCTCGGCCCGCTGGACATCGTGGTCAACAACGCCGGCGTGGCGCTGAGCGAGCCCGCGCTGGAGATCGCGGAACAGGACTGGGCCGGCGTCATCGACGTGAACCTCAATGGCGCCTGGCGCGTGGCGCAGGCCAGCGCCCGCCATTTTCTTGCGCACGGCCGCCCCGGCGCCATCATCAACATCGCGTCCATCCTGGGACAGCGCGTGGCCTCGCACGTGGCGCCCTACGCCACCGCCAAGGCCGGCCTGCTGCACCTGACGCGCGCGCTGGCCCTGGAATGGGCCCGTCATGGCATCCGGGTCAACGCGCTGGCGCCGGGCTATATCGCCACCGACCTGAACCGCGCGTTCTTCGAATCCCCGGCGGGCCAGGCGCTGATCAAGCGGGTGCCGCAGCGCCGCCTGGGCCAGCCGCAAGACCTGGACGGCCCGCTGCTGCTGCTGGCCTCGGATGCCTCGGCGTTCATGACCGGATCGGTCATCGACGTCGACGGCGGCCACCTGGTCAGTTCCCTCTGAATTCCCTGTCTATCGCCGCCGCGGCGGCACCGTATGGAGACTTGCATGGATTTTTCCCTGCCCCCGGAAATAGAAGACTATCGCGGCCGCGTGCGGCGCCTGGTCGACCAGGAACTGATTCCGCTGGAAGCCGATCCGGCCAACTTCGATGCCCACGAAAACATCGCCGAGGCGGCGCTGGAGCGCGCCCGCGCCAAGGTGCGCGAGGCCGGCCTGTGGGCCTTGCAGATGCCGCGCGAACGCGGCGGGCAGGGCCTGCCCATGGTGGGGCTGGCCGCCTGCTACGAAGAAATGAACCGCTCGATCTTCGGCCCGGTGGCGTTCAACGCCGCCGCGCCGGACGACGGCAACATGCGCGTGCTGGCTCAAGTGGCGCGCCCCGACCAGAAAGACCGCTGGCTGCAGCCCATCATCGACGGCAAGGTCAGGTCTTCTTTCGTGATGACCGAGCCCAGCCCCGGCAGCGGCTCCGACCCGTCCATGATGCGCACCACCGCCACGCGCAAGGGCGACAAGTGGATCGTCAACGGACGCAAGTGGTTCATTACCGGCGCGGGCGTGGCGCGCCACTTCATCCTCATTGCGCGCACTTCCGATGACGCCCGCAAGGGGCTCAGCGCCTTTCTGTTCGATGCCGGCCAGCCCGGCTGGCGCATCGAGCGCCGCATCCCCATCATGGGGCCGGAAGAACATGGCGGACATTGCGAGCTGGTGTTCGACGGCCTGGAGATTCCCGACGAGAACCGCCTGATGGAAGTCGGCGACGGCCTGAAACTGACGCAGATCCGCCTGGGCCCGGCGCGCCTGACGCACTGCATGCGCTGGCTGGGGCTGGCGCGCCGCGCGATGGCGGTGGCGGTCGATTACGTGGGCGAGCGCAGCAGTTTCGGGCAGAAGCTGGCCGAGCGCGAAGGGGTGCAGTGGCTGCTGGGCGATGCCGCCATGCAGATCGAGATCGGCCGCCTGCTCACCATGCGCGCGGCCGCGCGGCTGGACCAGGGCGACTACGCGCGCAAAGAAATTTCCATGGCCAAGATCGTGGTCTCGGAAACCCTGCACAAGGTGGTGGACACGGCCCTGCAGCTCAATGGCGCGCGCGGCTATTCCAAAGACACGCCGCTGGAATGGATCTACCGCTATGCGCGCCAGGCGCGCCTGGTCGACGGCGCATCGGAAGTGCACAAGATGGTGCTGGCGCGCTACCTGATGGACGAGGGCGACGCCTACTGGCGCTGGGACGACGCCGGCGCGCCGCGCAAGGCCCTGGTATGACTGCGCCCGGGCACCATTGCCGGCCGCAACCCGACTGGCTGCCCGCGCTGGCGGCCTATCTCGAAGCGCATGGCCTGGGCGCGGCGGCCGGCCTGCGGGCACGCCCGCTGACCGGCGGACAGTCCAACCCCACCTTCCTGCTGGAAGACGCCACCGGCTGCCGGGTACTGCGCAAGCAGCCGCCCGGCGCGCTGCTGCCGTCGGCCCATGCGATCGACCGCGAATACCGGGTGATGGCCGCCCTGGCCGGCACCGCGGTGCCGGTGCCGCGCATGCTGCACTATTGCGACGACCGCGGCGTGATCGGCACACCGTTCTACCTGATGAGCTACGCGCACGGCCGCGTCTTCATGGACCCGGCCCTGCCGGGGCTGGACCCGGCCGAGCGCGCCGCCATCTATGCCGAAACGGGCCGGGTACTGGCCGCGCTGCATGCGGTGGCGCCCGACCGGATCGGGCTGGCCGACTACGGCCGCGCCGGCGACTACTTTGCCCGCCAGGTCGCGCGCTGGACCCGGCAGTACCGCGACACGGCAACCTCGGCAATACCCGCCATGGACGCGCTGATCGACTGGCTGCCGCGCCATCTGCCCCCCGACGACGGGCAGGCGTGCCTGGTGCACGGCGACTACCGCATCGACAACCTGGTGTTCGATGCCGCCGCGCCGCGCGCCATCGCCTTGCTGGACTGGGAACTGTCCACCCTGGGCCATCCCCTGGCCGACCTGGCCTATCACTGCATGTGCTGGCGCATCGCGCCCGGCCTGTGGCGCGGCATTGCCGGCCTGGACCTGCAAGCGCTGGGCATTCCCGACGAAAACAGTTTCGTCGCCGCGTATTGCGCCGCCCGCGGCGTTCGCGCGCCGGCGAACTGGGATTTCTACCTGGCCTACAGCTTCTTTCGCATCGCCGCCATCTTGCAGGGCGTCTATGCGCGGGCCCGGGCCGGCAACGCCGCCGCCGCCGACGCCCGCGAGATGGGCGCGCGCGTGGCGCCGCTGGCCGAACTGGGCTGGCAGGCCGCCCGCCGCGAAACCGCCCGCCAGTCTTAGGAGCCACCCATGACTGCCTCATCCGACCATGACTTGCCGCGCAATGCCGCCAACCATGTGGCATTGACGCCGCTGGGCTTCCTGCAATGGGCGGCCGATGTCTATCCGCAACGGCCGGCGCTGGTGCATGGAGACCGCAGTCAAAGCTGGCAGACCACCCGGCAGCGCTGCCAGCAGATGGCCGCCGCCCTGCGCGCCTGGGACGTGCGCCCCGGCGAGGTCGTGGCGGTGCTGGCGCCCAATGTGCCCGTGCTGTACGAAGCGCATTTCGGCGTGCCCATGGCGGGCGCGGTGCTCAATGCGCTGAATACGCGGCTGGACGCCGCCGCCCTGGCTTTCATTCTGGAACACGGCCGCGCGGCCGTCCTGCTGTACGACAGCGAGTACGCCGCGCTGGTGCGCGAGGTGCTGGGCCGGCTGGCGGCGCCCCCGCGCACGGTGCGCATCGAAGACAGCGAATTCGACGGCGACCACGGCGACCTGGGCGATGCCGAATACGAGGCCTGGCTGGCCGCGCAGCCGCCCGGCGCGGACTGGGAATGGCCCGCCGACGAATGGCAGAGCATCTGCCTGAACTACACCTCGGGCACCACCGGCAATCCCAAGGGCGTGGTCTACCATCATCGCGGCGCCTACCTGAACGCCACCGGCAACGTGCTGGCCTGCGGCATGCCGCCGCACGCCGTGTATTTGTGGACGCTGCCGATGTTCCACTGCAACGGCTGGTGCTTTCCCTGGACCCTGGCCGCGCTGGCGGGCACCAGCGTCTGCCTGCGGCGGGTCGAGCCGGCGGCGATCTTCGCGGCCATCCGGCGCCATCGCGTCGGCTACTTCTGCGCGGCGCCGGTCGTGTTGAACATGCTGATCAACGCGCCCGCCGAACTGCGGCATCGCGCCGCCCACCGCGTGCAGGCGCTGACCGGCGGCGCGGCGCCCCCGGCCGCGGTCATCGAGGCCATGGAACAACTGGGCGTGGGCGTCACGCACCTGTACGGCCTGACCGAAACCTACGGGCCGTCGATCAGCTGCGCCTGGCACGACGAATGGGACGACCTGCCGCTGGACCAGCGCGCCGCGCTGAAGGCCCGCATCGGCGTGCGCAAGCTCAACGTCGAACACGTACAGGTGGTCGACGGCCAGTTGCGGCCGGTGCCGGCCGACGGCGCCACCCTGGGCGAGGTCGTGCTGCGCGGCAATACGCTCATGAAGGGCTATTTGCACAACCCGGCCGCCACCGCCGAGGCGTTTGCCGGGGGCTGGTTCCATTCCGGCGACCTGGGCGTGGTGCACCCCGATGGCTACATCGAGATCAAAGACCGCGCCAAGGACATCGTCATTTCGGGCGGCGAAAACATTTCCACCGTGGAAGTGGAAGGCGTGCTGTACCGGCACCCCGACGTCCTGGAAGCCGCGGTGGTGGCACGGCCCGACCCCACCTGGGGCGAAACGCCATGCGCGTTCGTCACCCTGAAAGACGGCGCGCACTGCACCGCCGACGCGATACTGGACCACTGCCGCGCCCACCTGGCGCGCTTCAAGGTGCCGCGCACGGTGGTGTTCGGCCCGCTACCCAAGACCGCCACCGGCAAGATCCAGAAATTCATCCTGCGCCAACAGGCCGCCGCCCTGGAGGCCGGCGACGATGCAGAAGCCTGAATGGATGCAATGGAGCAGGTGTGGGGCAGGTGTCTGACTCCGAAGGTGCAGACACCGTTCTATTGAGAAAGCTTAGCCACACTTAGGTGTCTGACACCTTCGGAGTCAGCCACCTGCCCGAACCCGCGACGACCCGCGCCTAGCTCTTGCGCAGCGCCGCGATCACGCCGTCGAGCTGCGCCAGCATCTGCGTGATTTCTTCCGCGCTGACGTTCAGCGCCGGCATGAAGCGCAGCAGGTTGCCGCGCGGGGCGTTCAGCAGCAGGCCCTGCGGGGTCAGCTTGCGCGCGGCCTCGACGATGGCCGGGCCGTCTTCGCGGTCGAGGATCAGCGCGCGCAGCAGGCCCATGCCGCGTTCGCCGCCCATGCCCCACTTGGCCGACAGGGCCAGCAGGCCTTCGGACAGCTGCTGCGCGCGGGCGCGCACGGTGTCCATGAAGCCGGGCGCCATCAGGGTGTCGAACACCGCCACGCCCACGGCCGCCATGAGCGGGTTGCCGTTATACGTGCCGCCCTGGTCGCCATGCGCGAACACGCAGACGTCCTGGCGCGCCAGCAGCGCGGCCAGCGGCACGCCGCCGCCGATGCCCTTGGCCAGCGTCATGATGTCGGGCACCACGTCGAACTGCTGGTAGGCGAACAGCGAGCCGGTGCGGCCCATGCCGGTTTGCACTTCGTCGACGATCAGCAGCAGCTGGTGCTCGTCGGCCAGTTGGCGCAGGCCCTTCATGAATTCCGGCGTGGCCGGGATCACGCCGGATTCGCCCTGCACGGGCTCGAGCATGATGGCCACGGTCTGGCCGTCGATCAGCGCGCGCACCGAATCCAGGTCGTTGAGCTCGGCCTTGGGAAACCCTTCGACTTGCGGGGCGTACATCGTGTCCCAGCCCGGCTTGCCCGAGGCCGACATGGTGGCCAGGGTACGGCCGTGAAAGCCGTGGTTCATGGTGATGATCTTGTAGGCGCCGTTGCGCTTCACGCGGCCCCACTTGCGCGCCAGCTTGATGGCGCCCTCGTTGGCTTCGGCGCCGCTGTTGGCGAAGAACACGCGGTCGAAACACGACGCGCCGGTCAGGCGCAGCGCCAGCTCGATGGACGGCTCGTTGTAGAACGCCGGCGACGGGTTCATCAGCTTGTCGGCCTGTTCGAGCAGGGCACGCTTCATTTCGGGCGCGCAATGGCCCAGCGTGTTCACGGCCCAGCCCTGCACGAAATCGAGATATCGCTTGCCGGCATGGTCCTCCAGCCACGAGCCCTGGCCTCGCACGAACACCAGGTCCGGGCGGGAGGTGATCTCCATGAGGGCGTTGACGTTGAACTGGCTGAATTCCATGGCGGTTCCTACGGAATGGGAAAACGAGAGGGGGTGGAAAACAAAGAATTTAGCACCGTATGGGTGCCGCCGGCGGGGCGGTGCGCCCCCGCCGGCCGGGTCATCGGCTCAGGCCGCGGGCGGCGATGTCCCACACGCCTTCGACCACGCCGTCGCGGTAGGCCACCAGGCTGTCGTGCAGATTGAAGGTCGGGTCGACGTGCGCGGGAATCAGCAGCAATGTTTCGCCCAGCCGCAAGCCCGCATCGGCGGCCGTTTCCAGCACGCCGTGCTCGTCGCTGGCGGCCGCATAGCGCAGTCCGTCGCGGCCCGCCACTTGCGGCAGCCCGCTTTCGACGGTGGTGGACTTCAGGCCGGCGTCGACCACCGCGCGCCCGGGGGCGGGCATGCTCATGACCGTGGCCAGCAGATACAAGCTGTGGCGGAAAGCCAACGGACCGGACCAATCGTTGGCGCCGTAATCGCCGTCCATGAACGCGTACGAACCCGCCTGCAACTCGGTATACACCCCCGAGGCCGCGTCGAATTCGGCGCTGCCCGTGCCGGCGCCGGTGATGCGGTCGCAGCGGATACCGGCCGCGCGCAACTGGCCCGCGCAGTCGGCCGCCACCTGCGCCGCGCGGGCCGCCACCGCGGCGCGTTCGGCATGGCCGCGCACGTGCTGTACCGAGCCGTGATAGGCCTGCAAGCCGCCGAACACCACGCCGGGCAGGGTTTGCGCCTGGCGCGCCAGGGCCAGCGCGGCGGCCGCGTCCGGCACACCGCAACGCCCCTGGCCCACATTCAGTTCGACCAGGATTTCGACCCGCGCCTGCGCCTGCGCCATGGCCGCCGCGATGTCGGCCAGGTTGCCGGCGTCGTCCACGCACACGCTGACGCGCGCCACGCGGGCCAGTTGCGCCAGCAGCGCCAGCTTGGCCGGCCCGACGACTTCGTTGCTGATGTGCACGTCGTCGATGCCCGCCGCCACGAAAGGCAGCGCCTCGCTGACCTTCTGGCAGCAGATGCCGCGCGCGCCCAGGGCCAATTGGCGCCGGGAAACTTCGGGGCATTTGTGGGCCTTGGCGTGCGGCCGCAGGTTGACGCCATGGCGGTCGGCCCAGGCCTGCATGGCGCGCAGGTTCGATTCGAAGGCGTCCAGGTCCAGTACCAGGCTGGGCGTATCGACCCGCGCCAGCGGATCACCCGGCACGGCCGCGGGCGGCAGTGCCGGAATCGATGCAGCGGGAATGGCGGCCATGGATGTGCGCTTCCTTTTCGTACGAACATGCGCGGTGCCCAAATTGGCGCCGGCCGGGAAAACCGTAGTGTATCCCCAGGCAAACCCTAGGCATCCCGGCGGGGCCACGCATGACAAAATCCCGCAGGGATCGAATTACGCCCTCATTGGAGAAGCTTCATGTCATTCAAAAACTGGATCAAGACCCTGACCGTGGCACTGGCGGTTGCCGGCGCGGTCGGCCCGGCCCACGCGCAGCAGTTCTTCCGCATCGGCACCGGCGGCACCGCCGGCACGTACTACCCCGTGGGCGGCATGATCGCCAACGCCATTTCGCAGCCCGGCAAGCTCATCGCCACCGCCGTGGCCTCGAACGGCTCGGTGGCCAACATCAACGGCATCCTGGGCGGCTCGCTCGAAGCCGGCTTCACGCAATCCGACGTGGCGTACTGGGCCTACACCGGCACCGGCACCTTCGACGGCAAGCCCAAGGCCGAAAACCTGCGCCTGATCGCCACCCTGTATCCCGAAAGCATCCACCTGGTGGCGCGCAAGGGCGCGGGCATCAAGTCGGTGGCCGACCTGCGTGGCAAGCGCGTGTCCATGGACGAACCCGGCTCGGGCACGCTGGTCGACGTGCGCCTGATCCTGGGCGCCTTCGGCATGACCGACAAAGACATCGACGCCGAATACCTGAAGCCCAACCAGGCCGGCGACAAGCTCAAAGACGGCGGCCTGGATGCCTTCTTCTTCGTGGGCGGCGCGCCGGCCGGCGCCATCGCCGAACTGGCTTCCAGCGGCGCGGGCATCGAACTGGTGCCCATCGTCGGCCCCGAGATCGACAAACTGCGCAGCCAGCAGCAGTTCTTCACGCCCGACACCATTGCCGCCGGCATGTACCAGGGCATCGGCGAAGTAAAGACCATCTCGGTGAACGCGCAAATGGTCACGTCCACCAAGCTGTCGGAACAGACGGTCTATGACATCACCAAGGCGATGTACAGCGACGCCACCCGCAAGGTGCTGGACAACGGCCACGCCAAGGGCAAGCTGATCACCAAAGAAAACGCCGTCAAGGGCGCCGGCATCCCGTTCCACCCGGGCGCCGAGAAGTTCTATAAAGAAGCCGGGCTGTTGTAACCCCCCCCCGAAGCGCTGCGCGCTCCCCCCAGGGGGCGACGCTGGCGGACCGGCAAAGCCGGATCCGCGGCGTCCCCGCTTGAGCGGCATTCGTTTCATTTTGGGTAGCCGTTACATGTGGGGGACGTTTCAATGCGGCGCGACATGAACAAATGACACGAACCACGCGCCGCAGGCGCACGACGCGCCGGGCACCGCCCGGCGCACTGCATTTCCGATAAGGCCAGCAATGGAAATCGATCACGAGAAAACCCAGAAACTGGCGGAAAAATTCGATTCAGAAATCCGCTTCCGCCCCTTGGCCAAGACCGCCACCTGGATCGTCTCGATCCTGCTGGTGTCGCTATCGCTGTTCCACTACTACACCGCGGGCTTCGGCCTGCTGCGCGAGGCCACGCACCGCGGCGTGCACCTGGCTTTCGTGCTCAGCCTGATCTTCCTGGTGTTCGGCTTCAGCAAGGCCCATTACCAGCGCGAGCCGCGCTCCACGTTCCTGACGCCGGGCGGCGTGCCGCTGTACGACTGGATCATCGCCATCGCGCTGGCCTTCAGCGTGCTGTATATCCCCTACATCTTCGAAGACCTCGCCTTCCGCGTCGGCAATCCGCTGCCGCTCGACGTGTTCATGGGCACGATACTCATCGTCGGCCTGCTCGAAGGCACTCGGCGCGCCATGGGCTGGCCGCTGCCCATCATCGCGCTGGTGTTCCTGGCGTATGCCGCCTTCGGCCCCGTCTTCCCGGGCCTGCTCAAGCATGCCGGCAACAGCTGGTCGCAGATCGTCAACCACATGTACCTGACCAGCCAGGGCATCTACGGCGTGGCGGTCGGCGTGGTGGCCACCTACGTGTTCCACTTCGTGCTGTTCGGCGTGCTGGCCAGCCGCATCGGGCTGGGGCAGCTGTTCCTGGACGTGGCCTCGACGGTGGCCGGCCGCTACGCGGGCGGCCCGGCCAAGGTCTCGGTGTTCGGTTCCGCCATGTTCGGCATGCTGTCGGGGTCCTCGGTGGCCAACGCGGTCACGGTGGGCTCGCTGACCATCCCCGCCATGATCCGCATCGGCTACCCGCGCCATTTCGCGGCGGGCGTCGAAGCCGCCTCCAGTACCGGCGGGCAGATCACGCCGCCCATCATGGGCGCGGCCGCCTTCCTGATGATCGAATTCCTCGACATCCCGTACCAGCAGATCATCGTGGCCGGCATCTTCCCGGCCTTCCTGTATTTCTTCGGCATGTTCATGCAGGTGCATTTCGAGGCCAAGCGCGAAGGGCTGCGCGGCCTGCGCGCCGACGAAATGCCCAACCTGCGCGACTCGTTCAAGCGGCGCTGGCCCACGCTGCTGCCGCTGGTGGCGCTGATCGCCGTGCTGGCCAGCGGCCGCACGCCGTACCTGGCGGCCTTCGCGGGCATCACCGGCTGCATCGTGGTCGGCCTGCTCAACCCGTACCAGCGCATGAAATGGCGCGACCTGTACGACTCGTTCGAAACCGGGGCCAAATACGCGCTGGCGGTCGGCGCGGCGGCCGGCACGGTGGGCCTGGTGATCGGCGTGGTCACCCTGACCGGCGTGGGTTTCAAGGTGTCGTACATCGTGATCAGCGCGGCGCAGGCCATCGCCGGCGGCGTGGGCACCATCATTCCCGACTTCATCGCCAACGCGCAGTCCCTGACACTGATCGCCGCGCTCGTCATGACGGGCATCGTGTGCATCCTGATGGGTTGCGGCATTCCCACCACCGCCAACTACCTGATCATGGTGGCCGTGGCCGCGCCCACGCTGGTGCAGCTGGGCGTGCAGCCGATCGCCGCGCACTTCTTCGTGTTTTATTTCGGCATCCTGGCCGACATCACGCCCCCCGTGGCGCTGGCCGCGTATGCGGCCGCGGGCATGGCGGGCAGCGACCCCTTCAAGACCGGCAACACCGCGTTCCGGCTGGGCATCACCAAGCTGATCGTGCCCTTCGTGTTCGTGTTCTCGCCATCGCTGCTGATCTCGGTGCAGGGCTTCACCTGGTATGCCTTCTTCACCACCCTGGCAGGCTGCATGATCGGCCTGGTGCTGTTGTCGGCGGCCTTTTCGCGCTACCTGCTGGTCAGCATGAAAAGCTGGGAACGCTGGCTGTGCACGGCCGGGGCCCTGCTGACCATCATGCCCGGCCTGCTCAGCGGATTGTTCGGCCTGGCGCTCTGCATTCCGGTGTTCGTGCGGCAACTGGCCCAGTTGAAAGCAGAAAAGGCCCTGCCGGCCGCCTGAACGGCGCCGCGCATCCGCCAGGGGGACGGATCATTCCGCCCTCTGGCGGGGCCGCCCCCGCCCGCCATTCGTTGTATATCGCCAACCCCGGCGCGCGAAGTTGCCCCGGATGACGATTCAGCGTACAGTTAAAATCAAGTTTGCTGGTTTGCCGATTTGCGGGCCGACTGTGCAAACCGGCACGACTTTGCGCCATATGTTCGACATCCTCGTTTATCTGTTCGAAAACTACTACACGCCGCAAGCCTGTCCCGCGGCCGACGTTCTCGCCAAACGCCTCGCGGCGGCCGGCTTCGAGCACGAAGACATCGACGACGCGCTGGGCTGGCTGTATGGGCTGGCCGAAACCACCGAACGCTGCGTCGACCTGGCCCAGGCGCCCAGTTCCGGCATCCGCATCTACACCGATTCCGAATACCAGCAGCTCGGCACCGAATCCATCGGCTTCATCGCGTTTCTCGAATCCGCCGGCGTGCTGCCCGCGCCGCTGCGCGAAATCGTCATCGACCGCGCCCTGGCCGCGCCCGAAACCCCGGTATCGCTGGCCAAGATCAAAATCATCGCCCTGATGGTGCTCTGGAGCCAGGAAGCCGAAATCGACAACCTGGTCCTCGAAGAACTGCTCGACGACGACGGTACGCGCCGGCTCCACTGAGCCGTGGCTTACATAGGCCGTTTCGCCCCCAGCCCCAGCGGGCCCCTGCATCTCGGTTCACTGGTGGCCGCCCTGGCCAGCTGGCTGGACGCGCGCGCCCATGGCGGGCGATGGCTGCTGCGCATCGAAGACGTCGATACGCCACGCACCGTGGCGGGGGCGGCCGAGACCATCATGCAGCAATTGCGCGCCCTCGATCTGCACTGGGATGGCGACATCCTGTGGCAATCCCACCGCGGCGCGGCCTACCAGCGCGCCTTCGATGCCCTGGCCGGGCAAGGCCTGGTGTACGGCTGCGGCTGCACCCGGCGCGAAATCGCCGATTCGGCGCTGCGCGGCCCCGGGCCGGGCGCCGATGGCGAACGGCCGTATCCCGGCACCTGCCGCAACGGCCTGCCGCCGGGCCGGCAGGCGCGCGCCTGGCGGCTGCGCGTGCCGCCGGGCATCGAAACCTTTACCGACCGCTGGCTGGGCCCCCAGCAACAAGACGTGGCGCGGGCCGTGGGCGACTTCGTGCTGCGCCGCGCTGACGGCCTGTGGGCCTACCAGTTGGCCGTGGTCGTGGACGATGCCGAGCAGGGCATCACCGACATCGTGCGCGGCGCCGACCTGCTCGGCTCCACCGCCCGCCAGCGCGTGCTGGCGCGCCTGCTGGGCGCCCGCCCGCCGCGCGTGATGCACGTACCCCTGATCACCGACCCGGCCAGCGGCCTGAAACTGTCGAAACAAAACGGGGCCGCGCCGCTCGATACCGGCCGGCCCCTGGCCATGCTGGCCCAGGCCTGGCAAGCGCTGGATTTCGCCCCTTGCGCGGCCACCACCCCCGCCGCCTTCCTGGCCGAGGCCATCCCCCGCTGGGCCGCCCGTTACCGCATGGCCGCCTGCTGACGGCAATAAAGCCGGTGTGCAGCAGGCGTCTGACTCCCGTGCAAAGCCGGTGTCCGACTCCTGTGTGAAGCAGGTGTCTGACTCCCGCAGGGTGTCAGACACCGAAGCAAGCGGCATCCCCTGCACACCACGGTGTCCGACACCCAACGGGAGTCGGACACCTGAGCCGGCCCGAACCGCCTGCCTGCTTCGACCTGGACGGCCTCTACAAGGGCCGCCGATCCGCTCCCAGCATCCGCACCAGCAGGCCCGTACCGTCGTCGCCGACCCGCACCTCGCCGTAGCGCGCCGAGGCATAGCGTTCGGCCTGGCCTTCGGGAAAGAAATACGCATTGGTGACGATGCGCACCTGGCCGGCGCGCAAGCGGTAGCGCAGCGCGATTTCCTGGCTGGCCCGCGGCTGCGCCTCGGCCTGGATGCGCGCCACCTGCGCCACCCCCTCGCCGTCGGGCACCAGCACCACATAGCCGTCGAGCAGCGGCTCGTCGCCGGAAGCCGCCGCGAAGCGCTGCATGACCTCATTGCCGGCGGCGAACCGCAGCGCCATGTAGTCGCCCTGCATCAGCGAACGCGGATCGACCGGCGCCAGTTCCAGAATGGCCACCCGCCCATGCGCCAGCAGGGTCTCGCGCTGCCAGATGGCGCCATTGACCACCACCAGGGCCAGCACCAGGCCGCCCAGCACCACGGCCGTGCGCCAGCGCAGCGCCGCCGAGGGCGGGTCGGCCACGGCCGGCGCCGGCGCCTCGGCCGTGCGCATCAGGCGCGGCACCAGCCACACCAGGCCGCGCAGGAAGAACATCAGCAGCGCCGCGCCTGCCAGCCACAGGGCCTTGTCGAGCAGCGGCACTTGCAATTGGTAGTAATAGACCAGCAGATACAGCAGCAGGCTCAGGCCGCCGAACAGGGTCAGGCGCGAGCGGTTCAGGCCGAAGCCCAGCAGCATCCAGGCCAGCGCAAAGGCAATGCCCGGGCTGGGCAGCCAGAACAGCGCCAGCGCCAGCAAACCCAGGGGCACGCCCCACAGCACGCCGGCGGTCAGCATGCGCCGCCGCGGCCACAGCACGGCCAGGGCGCAAGCCACCGGCAGCAGCACGCCCGCCACGGTAAGAATGGCCGTTACCGGATTCAGGTTCCAGATGGCCGGCAGCTGCGTCAGCGACGTGCCGCCCGCCATCCAAACCATGCCTTGCACGGCCAGCACGAAGGCCCAGGCCAGCGGCAGCAGGACGTTGGGCCGCGTGCGCGCCAGGCGATGCCCCACGCAGAACGCCGCCGCGGCGGTCCAGGCGCCGGCCACGGCCACCGGCAGCCACACGAAGGTGGCGCGCAGCGTATCGAAATTCAGCCATTCGTCGAGCAGGTCGTTGCGCATCAGGCCGGGCACCAGGCCCAGCCAGATCAGGCCGGCCAGCGCCAGGGCGATCATCCAGGCGCTAAGAAAGCGCAGCAGGGGGTCGGGGGCCAGGGCGTACACCGCCACCCCCAGCAGCAGCACGAACGCGCAGGCGCTCGACAGCGACGCCGAATCGGACAGCCCGAACACCACCAGGATCTGCCCAGCGAAACCCATGGCCGTGGCGCACTGGCGCCAGAACGGGCCGGCATCGGTGCGCAGCACGGCCACCGCCACGGCGCACAGCACCAGCCCCACCACCATGGCCCCCTGCTGAGTCTGCACCAGGCCCGACACCCCCAGGAACAGCAGCAGCAGCAGGGTGGTCAGCCATGCGCTCAGGCCCAGCAGGCCCTGCACATACCAGGCGGGGCCCAGTTGCGGTTCGACGTCGGCGTCGGCCAGGCCGGCCACCGGGCTGCCGGCCACGGGCGGCGCCACGGCATTGCCGGCCGACGCGCCGGCCGGCTCGGCATCAGCCAGGGACCGTCCCGGGGAAGGCTCGGCGGCCAGCCGGCGCAGCCAGCGCGCGGCCCAGACGGCCTCGGCCATCAGCAGGCCGGCCAGCGGCAAGATGGCCCAGACACCGGGTTCCAGGCTCAGCAGCCATTCGCCCGCCAGGCGCATCGACACACAAATGACCCCGGCGGCCAGCATGGCCAGGATCAGCAGATCGCGGCGGGCCCGCTGGTAGTAATAGCCCAGCCCCAGCGTCGCCGCGGCCCACGCCGCGCCGGTCACCGAGCCCAGTCCGCGCAGCACGGATTCGCCGAACATCAGGTTCAGCACCAGGACGCCGATGGCCAGGGCCGCCAGCGCGCGCGGCGCTATCCGGGTTCCGGCCCGCCAGCGCCACGCGGCGCATTCCCAGGCGGCCAGCAGCAGCAGGTTCAGGGCCGCCAGCAGCAGGCCGGGCAGGCTGGAGCCCAGCGTCCACCACAGCAGCACGCCGGACTCGCCGAAGTAAAGAAGCGCCGCCAGGTTGACCACCGCCATCCACAGCAGCCAGACGGCCTGGCTGGCCGCCACCACCGCCCAGGGCAGCAGCAAGACAGCCCACCAGGCGAACAGTTCCCAGGTGTCGGCGCCGGTTTGATAGGTTTGGCCCAGCAGGGCCAGCAGCGCCCCCAGCAGCAGCCCGGCCAGCGCCAGCAGCGCGCCCGGCGCATGGCGGCGCGGCCCGCCGGCCGCCCGCAGGCGCCAGCCGGCCCACGCCGCCGCCAGCACACAGACCGCCAGCAGCGCCTGTGCCCCGGCGAAGCGCTGGATTTTCGACATGTCTTGCCAGTTGGCGGCCACCCAGCAAATGACGGCGCTGCCCAGCAGCCAGACACCCAGCCACAGCGTGCTGCGGCCCAGGAATTGCCGCCATGCGTGTAGTTCTGATCCCGCCTGTCGTGCAGCCCCGACTTGCATGCGGCGAATCTCCCCTCGTATCATCCGCGCTACACCGGCGGGTCTACCGCCACTGGATAACCATGAGCAAAACGCTGATTATTGCCGAGAAGCCCTCGGTAGCCCTTGATATATCACGCGCCCTCGGAGGCTTCGCGCGCGAGGGCGACTATTTTGAAAGCGAACGTTACGTGCTCGCTTCCAGTATCGGGCATTTGCTCGGTCTTGTCGCGCCCAACGATCCCGTCAAGGGCAAATGGAGCTTCGCGCACCTGCCGGTCATTCCGCCCGAATTCGAACTCGGGCCGGCCGACAAGCGCTCGGCCGAGCGCCTGAAGCTGCTGGTCAAGCTGGCCAAGCGCAAAGACGTCGATTCCCTCATCAACGCCTGTGACGCCGGACGCGAAGGCGAACTGATCTTCCGGTACATCATCCAGTATGCGGGCGTAAAGAAACCCATCCAGCGCCTGTGGCTGCAATCCATGACGCAGGCCGCCATCCGCGAGGCCTTCTCCAACCTGCGCGACGACGTCCAGCTCAAGCCCCTCGAAGCCGCGGCCCGCTCGCGCGCCGAGGCCGACTGGCTCGTGGGCATCAATGGCACCCGTGCCATGACTGCCTTCAACAGCAAAGACGGCGGTTTCTTCAAGACGCCCGTGGGCCGGGTACAAACACCCACCCTGGCCATCGTGTTCGAGCGCGAAGAACGCATCCGCGCCTTCGTGCCGCGCGACTACTGGGAAGTGCACGCCACCTTCGTGGCCGCGGCCGGGCTGTACCAGGGCCGCTGGATCGACCCCGACTTCAAGAAAGACGAACGCGACCCCGAAAAGCGCGAATCGCGCCTGTGGTCGCAGGCGGCCGCGCAAAGCGTGGTGGCCGCCTGCCGCGAACAGCCGGGCAGCGTCACCGAAGAATCCAAGCCCTCGACCCAGATGTCGCCGGCCCTGTACGACCTGACCTCGCTGCAGCGCGACGCCAACGGCCGCTTCGGGTTTTCGGCCAAGACCACGCTGGCGCTGGCCCAGACGCTGTACGAACGCCACAAGGCGCTCACCTATCCGCGTACCGACTCGCGCTATCTGCCCGAAGACTACCTGGGCACGGTGCGCGACACCATGCAGGCCCTGGCCAAGGGCGGCTCCAACGCGGTGGGACAACTATCGCGCCACGCCGGCACGGTGGTTGCGCAAAACTGGATCAAACCCAACCGGCGCATCTTCGATAACAAGAAGGTGTCCGACCACTTCGCCATCATTCCCACGCTGCAGATCCCGCACGATCTCAGCGAGGCCGAGGCCAAGCTGTACGACCTGGTGCTCAAGCGTTTCCTGGCGGTGTTCTTCCCGGCCGCCGAATACCGCGTCACCACTCGCATCACCGAAGTGCAGGGCCACCGCTTCAAGACCGAAGGCAAGGTGCTGGTGGCGCCGGGCTGGCTGGCGGTGTACGGCAAAGAGGCCCAGGGCGAAGACGCCAACCTGGTGCCGGTGGCCGACAACGAAACCGTGCGCACCGAAGACGTCGAGGCCCTGGGCCTGTCCACCAAGCCGCCGGCGCGCTACAACGAAGCCACGCTGCTGTCGGCCATGGAAGGCGCCGGCAAGCTGGTCGACGACGAAGAACTGCGCGAGGCCATGTCCGAGCGCGGCCTGGGCACGCCGGCCACCCGCGCCGGCATCATCGAAGGCCTGCTGGGCGAAGGCTACCTGCGCCGCGAAGGGCGCGACCTGGTGCCCACTGCCAAAGCGCGCCAGCTCATGACCCTGCTCTCGGGCCTGGACGTCACCGAGCTCACATCGCCCGAACTCACTGGCGAATGGGAACACAAGCTCAAGCAGATCGAACAGGGCGGGCTGGACCGCGCGGCCTTCATGCGCGAAATCGCCCAGATGACCCAGGTCATCGTCAAGCGCGCCAAGGAATACGAACGCGACACGGTGCCCGGCGACTACGCCACGCTGCAGACGCCTTGCCCCAAGTGCGGCGGCGTGGTCAAAGAAAACTACCGTCGCTATGCCTGCACGCAGTGCGATTTTTCCATCGGCAAGCACCCGGGCGGCCGCACCTTCGAATTGCCCGAGGTCGAAGAACTGCTGGCCAAGCGCGAGATCGGTCCGCTGCAGGGCTTTATCAGCAAGATGGGCCGGCCGTTCGCCGCCATCCTGCGCATCAGCGACGAATACAAGCTGGAATTCGACTTCGGCCAGAACGACGACGACGACAGCGAACCGGTGGATTTCTCCGGCCATACGCCGGTGGGTACCTGCCCCAAGTGCAGCGCGCGGGTTTTCGAACACGGCCTGAGCTACGTGTGCGAAAAGTCGGTCGGGCCCGAAAAAAGCTGCGATTTCCGTTCGGGCAAGATCATCCTGCAGCAAGAGATCTCGCGCGACCAGATGCACAAGCTGTTGACCGACGGCCGCACCGACCTGCTCGACGGCTTCGTATCCAGCCGCACCAACCGCAAGTTCAAGGCCTTCCTGGTGCGCCAGCCCAACGGCAAGGTCGGGTTCGAATTCGAACCGCGCCCCGCCAAGACCGGCCGCGCGCCGGCCAAGACGGCAGGCAAGACGGCGGCCAAGACCGCGACCAAGGCCACGACCAAGACCGCCGGTAAAACGGCGGCCAAGACGGCGCCGAAGAAAGCCGCGGCGAAGAAAAGCACCGCCAAGAAGGCACCCGCCAAGAAAGCCGCCGCCAAGAAAACCGCCTGACTCCGCTTGCCGCCATGACCGCCCCCGCGCCCACCCAAGCCTATCTGCAGCAGTTTTCCTTGGCTGGGCAGGTGGCGCTGGTGACCGGCTCGGGGCGCGGCCTGGGGCTGTGCATCGCGCGGGCGCTGGCGGGTTGCGGCGCGCACGTCCTGATCAACGGCCGCCACGACGCCGCGGTGCAAGACACGGCGGCCGCGCTGCGCGTACAGGGGCTGGCGGCATCGCCGCTGGCCTTCGACGTCGGCGACGACGACGCCATGAGCCGCGCCTTCGCGCGCATCGACGCCGAACACGGCCGCCTGGACATCCTGGTCAACAACGTGGGCGCCCGCAATCGCAAGACGCTGCAGGCCATCACGCCGGCCGAGATCCGCGCCCTGATCGACACCGACCTGGTCGCCGGCCTGCTGCTGGCCAAGCTGGCGGCCGAACGCATGGTGCGCCAGGGCGGCGGGCGCCTGATCGCCATCACCTCGGTGGCGGGCGAGCTGGCGCGGGCGGGCGACGCCGTATACCCGGCCGCCAAGCAGGGGCTCACCGGCATGATGCGGGCCCTGGCCGCCGAATTCGGCCCGCTGGGCATCACCAGCAATGCCATCGCGCCCGGCACCTTCGCCACCGAAACCAACGCCGCCTACGTGGCCGACCCCGTCTTGCACGACCAGCTGGCCGCGCGCAATCCCATGGGGCGCTGGGGCAGGCCCGAAGAAATCGCCGGCGCCGCGGTGTTCCTGGCCTCGCCGGCGGCCTCGTATGTCAACGGACAGGTACTGGCCGTCGACGGAGGCCTGTCCATTCTGTTCTAGCTGCCAGGCCGACCAGCCGGCACCCTCCGCAACCCCTTTCTAAAGGCTCATCGGCATGAAGCAGCATTTCATCGACAACCGCCACGTGCCCGGCGCGTCGGGCGAATCCATTCCCGTCATGGATCCCTCTACCGGGCAGCAGTACGACAGCATCGCGCGCGGCAACGCCGCCGACATCGACCAGGCCGTGCGAGCCGCGCGGCGGGCCTATGACGAGGGCGCGTGGGGCAAGCTCACCGCGGCCGAACGCGGCCGCCTGATGCTGAAACTGTCGGTCAAGATCCTGGACCACGCCGACGAACTTACCGACATCGAATCGCGCGATTGCGGCAAGCCCACCAAGCAGGCCCGCGCCGACGTCACGGCCGTGGCGCGCTACTTCGAGTTCTACGGCGGCGCGGCCGACAAGCTGCATGGCGAGACACTGCCCTACCAGAACGGCTATACCGTGCTGACGCTGCGCGAACCGCACGGTGTCACCGGGCATGTGGTGCCCTGGAACTACCCGCTGCAGATTTTCGGCCGCAGCGTGGGCGGCGCGCTGGCCGCTGGCAATGCCTGCGTGGTCAAGCCGGCCGAAGACGCCTGCCTGTCGCTGCTGCGGCTGGCCGAGCTGGCCGCCGAAGTCGGCTTTCCGCCGGGCGCCATCAACCTCGTCACCGGCTACGGCCACGAGGCCGGCGACGCCCTGACGCGCCATCCCGGCATCGATCACATCTCGTTCACCGGCTCGCCGCGCATCGGCGTGCTGGTCACCCAGGCGGCGGCCGAACGCCACGTGCCGGCCACGCTGGAATTGGGCGGCAAGTCGCCGCAGATCGTGTTCGCCGATGCCGACCTGGACGCGCTGGTGCCGGTGGCAGTCAACGCCATCGTGCAGAACGCCGGCCAGACCTGCTCGGCCGGCAGCCGCCTGCTGGTCGAACGCAGCGCCTACGATCGCGTGCTGGAACGCCTGTCGCAGGCATTCGCCGCCCTGCGCGCCGGCCCGGCCACCCAAGACCTGGATTGCGGGCCGCTGATCCGCAAAACGCAGCAAGAGCGCGTGCAGGGCTTTCTGAAAACCGCGGCGCAAGACGGCATCGCCACTGCCGCGCAGGGCCGCGTCGCCGACGGCGCGCCCGCCGAAGGCTATTACCAGGCACCCACGCTGCTGAGCAACGTGCCGGTCGACCATCGCCTGGCCCAGGAAGAAGTGTTCGGCCCGGTGCTGGCCGCCATGCCGTTCGACGACGAAGCCGACGCCGTGCGCATCGCCAACGCCACCGAATACGGCCTGGCCGCCAGCGTCTGGACGCGCGACGGCGCACGCCAGCTGCGCATCGCGCGCAAAGTGCGCAGCGGCCAGGTTTTCATCAACAACTATGGCGCGGGCGGCGGCATCGAACTGCCCTTCGGCGGCGTCCGGGCCAGCGGCCACGGACGCGAAAAGGGCTTCGAAGCGCTGTATGGCTTCACCGTGCTGAAAACCATCTCGATCAAGCACGACTGAGCGCGTCGGCAGATGGCCGGCCACGGTCAGGTGTCAGGCTCCGCAGGTGCCTGACACCGCTGTTTGCGGCGACTGGCGCCGCTATGGATGTCAGGTGTCTGACTCCCGCAGGGTGTCAGACACCGCAGAATTGAGGTAGCCTCTGCCCACTTCGGGGTCCGACACCCTTCGGGAGTCGGACCCCTGGCCGATGTCAGCCGGCTACCGCCAGTTCTTCCCCGTGCGGGCCGCCACCACCTGCGGGTCGTGCAGCAGCACGTCGGCGAACTGGCGCACCAGCCCCGCGGGCTCGGCATCCTGCCGCGTGACCAGGTGCAGGTCGCGCAGGGCCCAGCCATCCTGCAACGGAATGGCAATGATCGCGCCTTCGCGCACCAGCGGCTCGGCGACGCTGGCCGGCACCACCGCCACCCCCACGCCGGCGCGCACCAGGTACAGTACCGAACTGAAATCGTGCGCATGCACGCGCACGCTGACGGTCTTGCCCAGGCGCTCGGCCTGGGTCTGCACGAAGTGGAAGTTGCTGCTGGCCCGGTCCATACAGACCTGCCCGTGCGCCAGCACATCCGCGTAGGCCACGCTCGGGCGCTGCGCCAGCGCATGGTCGGCGGAAGCCGCGCAGATCAGGCGATCGATCGCGTAAAGCTCGCAGCGCAGGTCGGCATCGTCGACCTTGCCCGCGCAAATGCCAATATCGGCCTCGCCGCGCTGGATCTTGCCGGCGATGGACAGGCTGTCCTGCTCTTTCAGGTTGACGTCGATATGGGCGTTGGACGCCAGGAAACGCGCCAGGCTGGGAATGATGAAGCCATTGAGCGAACTGCTGTTGGCCAGCAGCCGCACGTTGCCCTTCAGATTGCGCGCATAGGCGCTGACCTCGGTCTGCATCGCCTGCAGGTCGTCAAGCACGATGTCGACGTGGCGCGCCAGCGCCTCGCCCGCCGGCGTCAGGCTCATGCCCCGGGCGGAACGCACGAACAGCGGGCTGCCGGCCGCGTATTCCAGGTTCTTCAGGCGGTAGCTGGCCGACGGCGCCGTCATGTGCATCGCGGCCGCGCCCGCCGACAGGTTGCCCGCCTGCAGGATGGCCTTGAACAGGCGCAGGTCTTTCAGCTCATAGGACATCGATTCCTCCGTGTGCGAACGGGTCGCGGGCCAGGGCGGAATAGCCGTCCGGGGCCGCGCCGCGGCGGCCCCGCCGTGCCGGATCAGGCGCCCGTCTTGCGCGCCTTCTCGTCCAGGAACGCACGCATGTAGCGCCCGGGCTCGCCCGTATCGAACGCCGCGCCGAATTCCAGCACGCCATTCTGCAACGAAACGTCCAGCGGCTCGTCTTCCCATTCGCGCAGCAGGCGCTTCTGCTGGGCCAGCGCGCGCTGGCCCAGCCCGGCAAGCATACTCGCTACGCGGTCCACCTCGGCGTCCAGCCCGTCCACCGGCACGACGCGATCCAGCAGGCCCCATGCTTCAGCCTGCCGGGCATCGGCGATTTCGCCGGTCAGCAGCATCCAGTTCGAACGCGCCTTGCCGACCAGCCGCGGCAGCAGCGCGGCGTGGATGATGGACGGCACGCCCACCTTCACTTCGGGCATGCCCATGTGGGCCTGGTCGGACGCGATGCGCAGGTCGCAGGACAGCGCCAGTTCCATGCCGCCGCCCAGGCACCAGCCGGGAATGCGCGCGATCACCGGCGCGCGCAGCAGGCGCACGCCGTCGCACAATTGCCGCAGGCGGTCGATGTACGCGATGGCCTTGGCGTGGTCGAAGAACGCCATTTCCTTGATGTCCGACCCCGCCACGAAGGCCTTCTCTTGCTGGGCGCGCAATACCAGCACCTTGACGTCGTCGCGCTGGTCGATATGCGACAGCATGCCGATCAGGCTTTCCACGACCGCGGCGCTCAGGATGTTGAGCTTGCCCGCGTCGCGGATCTCCAGCGTGCCTACGCCGTCGTCCCGCAGCGAAAAAGCGGCGTGGGGATAAGTGGGAATCTCGATGGCCATGGTGTTCCTAGAGTTTTTCAAAATCGATGTCGTTCACGACCTTCTGCCACACGGCGTTCGACCGCTTGATCATGGCGGCGAACTGCTCGCGCGACGTGTAGTCGGGCACGGCGCCCAGGCGCTCGATGTCGGCGGCCACTTTCGGGTCGGCCAGCGCCTGCTTCACGGCCTGGTTCAACTGGTCCAGCACCGCGTCGGGCGTGCCCGCGGGCGCGGCCAGGCCGAACCAGGACGGCGTATTCAACTGAGGGTAGCCGACCTCGGCATAAGTGGGAACATCCGGCATGCTCTCGATCCGCTTGGGCGAGGCCACCGCCAGCGCGCGCAGTTTGCCCGACGCCAGGAAGCCCGCCGACGAAGGCAAATTGTCGAACACCACCTGCACCTGCCCCGCCATCAGGCCGACCAGCGCCGGGCCCAGGCCCTTGTACGGCACATGCAGCATCTTCGTGCCGGTGGAGCTCAGGAACAGTTCGCCAAACAGGTGGCTGTAGCCGCCGCTGCCCGACGAGCCGAACGAATAGTGGTCGGGATCGGCCTTCAGGCGGGCAACGAGTTCGTCGAACGTCTTGATATCGGAATTGCCCGGCACGTCCAGCACGCCCAGTACGTTGGCCAGGTTGCTGATGGGCGCGAAATCCTTGATGGGGTCGTACGGCGACTTGGCATGCACGCTGGGGTTGACGGCATGCGAGCTTTCCACCGCCATCACCAGCGTATAGCCGTCAGGACGCTCGCGCGCCGCATAGCCGCTGCCGACCGCGCCGCCCGCCCCGGGCTTGTTCACCACCACCACCGTCTGCCCCAGGACTTCGCCCAGTTTGGGCGCCACGACGCGGGCCATCAGGTCGGTGGTGCCGCCGGGTGCGTAGGGCACCACCAGCGTGACGGGGTGGTCGGGATAGGCGGCGCTGGCCGGGGCGCTCGCGGCGCCGAAAACCAGCGCGGCCGCGGCGGCCGCGGTACTGCGCAAAGCAAGTTTCATGTCTTGTCTCCTGTGTCGTGCTGTGGGTCGAATGGGGTAAAAATGGCGGGGCGCGGCCGGGGGCTCAGGGCTCGCCCAGCACCTCGCGGGTGTGCTCGCCCATCAACGGGGGCGGGCGCATCGGCGCCGTGTCGCCGCGGCCCAGCATGGGGTTGCGCACCAGCGGGATGTCGCCGAAGCGGGGATGCGGCGCATGCTTCAGCATGGCCCGGTGGCGCACCTGTTCGTCGGCGTAGACGTCGTCCAGCCCATTGACGGGGCCCCATGCAATACCGGCCGCTTCCAGCCCGGCGGCCCAATGGGCGCGGTCGTGCGCGGCGATGATGCGGCCCAGCACCTCGCGCAGCGCGGCCATGTTCTGTACGCGCGCCGCATTGGTGGCAAAGCGCGGATCCTGCGCCAGGCTTTCGTCGCCGCACAGCGCGCAGAACTTGGCGAACTGGTTGTCGTTGCCCACGGCCAGGATGAAATACCCGTCGCGGGCCTTGAACACCTCGTACGGCGCCAGATTGGGATGCGCATTGCCGCTGCGCTCGGGGTTGCGGCCGGACACCAGGAAATTCGCGCCCTGATTGGCGTTGATCGCCACGGCGACATCCAGCAGCGCGATATCCAGGTGGGCCCCCTGGCCGGTGCGCGTGCGCTGCAGCAGCGCAGCCAGCACGGCCGACGTCGCGTACATGCCCGTGGAAATGTCCACCACGGGAATGCCGGCGCGCAGCGGGCCGGCGCCGGGCTCGCCGTCCGCGATCCCGGTATGGCTCATCAGGCCGCCCATGCCCTGGAAAATGTAGTCGTACCCCGGCTGCGACGCGCGCGGGCCATCCTGCCCGTAGCCGGTGATCGACACATACACCAGGTCCGGCCGCAGCGCCTTCAGGCTGTCGTAGTCCAGGCCGTAGCGCTTCAGCGTGCCGCTCTTGTAGTTCTCGACCAGCACATCGCAGGTGCGCAGCAGTTCCAGCAGCGCGCGCCGTCCTTCGGCCTGCGAGAAATCCACGCAGATCGAACGCTTGTTGCGGTTGCAGCAGGTGAAATAGGCCGACAGCGTCTCTTCGCCATCGGCCGACCGCAGATAGGGCGGGCCCCATTTGCGGGTATCGTCGCCTTGCCCGGGACGCTCGACCTTGATCACATCGGCGCCCAGGTCGGCCAGGTTCTGCGTACACCACGGCCCGGCCAGGATCCGCGACAGATCCAGCACGCGAATATTGTCCAGCGCGCGACTCAGCACATTGTCTCCTCGGTCATCGTCATCTCGTGACCGGGAGTCTAGGAACCGCCCCGCGGGGCGTCCAGTTCAAATGTTCTAAGGCAGCGTTCGAAGCGCTCTAAGCCGCGCCGTATTCTCGGTGTCTGGCTCCCGTCAGGGTGGCTGATACGGTAATCAGGTGTCTGACTCCCGCAAGGGTGTCAGACACCGAAGCCTGGCCAAGATCTTCCGCACACGGTGGTGTCAGGCACCTGCGGAGCCTGACACCTGGCGAATCCGAGCGGCCTGCCAACCGCGAGGTGGGTGCGCGCAGCGCTTCGGGGGTGGGACTTTCACTTCAGGCCGTATCGTCTTCGTACCAGACGCCGTCAGCCAGCATCATGCGGTGATGCCCTTCGCCCGCCGGCATCATGGGGAAGCAGTTTTCCTGCCCGGCCACCGCCACGTCCAGGAAATACGGCCCGGGGTGCGCCAGGCATTGCGCCAGCGCTTCGTCCAGCCGCGCCGGGTCGTCGACGCGCGCGGCGCCCCAGCCGAACGCCTTGGCCAGCGCCACGAAATCGGGCAGCGAGGCGTTATAGCTGTGGCTGTAGCGCCCGCCGTGAATCAGTTCCTGCCATTGGCGCACCATGCCCATGTAGCCGTTGTTGCACAACACCACCTTGACGGGGGTCTCGTGCTGCATGGCGGTGGACAATTCCTGGATGTTCATCAGCACCGAGGCATCGCCGCTGACGCACACCACCAGCTTGTCCGGATGCGCCACCTGCGCGCCGATGGCGGCCGGCACGCCGTAGCCCATGGTGCCCGCGCCGCCCGAGGTCAGCCAGCGGTTGGGGCGGTCGAAGCGCAGGTATTGCGCGGCCCACATCTGGTGCTGGCCCACGTCGGTGGACACGATCGCATCGCGGCCCGCCAGGGCGGTATTCAGGCGCTGCATCAATTGCTGCGGCAGGATGGCATCGCCCGCCGGCGGGCAGGCCAGGCAGTCCTTGGCGCGCCAGGCATCGACCCGCCGCCACCAGTCGTCCAGCCGCGCGGCCGGCAGGGGCTGGGCATCCAGCGCGCCGCGCAGCGCCTCGAGCAGCGGCAGGCAATCGCCCACCAGCGCCACGTCGACCCGCACCACCTTGTTGATGGAAGCCGGGTCGATGTCGATATGGATCTTGCGCGCATGCGGACAGAACTCGGCCAGCTTGCCCGTGATGCGGTCATCGAAGCGCGCGCCGATGCACACCACCAGGTCGGCATGGTGCATGGCCATGTTGGCCTCGAGCGTGCCGTGCATGCCCAGCATGCCCACGAACTGCGGGTCCGACGCGGGAAAGGCCCCCAGGCCCATCAGCGTCAGGGTGCAGGGCGCACCCGTGTGGCGCACCAGCTCGGTAAAGGCCTGGCAGGCTTGCGGACCCGAATTGATCAGGCCGCCGCCGCCATAGAACACCGGCCGGCGCGCCTGCGCGATCAGGGCGGCGGCGCGGCGCAGAGCGGTTTGCGGCAGCTTCAGCGGCGCCTTGCCGGCCTGCCGGCGCGCGCGCAGCGCCCCCAGCCGCTGGTTTTCCAGGGCCGCGGGGTCGGTGGTATGCACCGGCCGGGCCAACTGCAGGTCTTTGGGAAAATCCACCAGCACCGGCCCGGGCCGGCCCTGGCGGGTCAGGTCGAACGCCCGCCCCACCACGTCGGCCACGTCTTCGGCCGCGCGGATCTGCGTATTCCACTTGGTGACCGAACGCGAAATGCCCATGGCATCGCATTCCTGGAACGCATCGGTGCCGATCGCCGAGGACGCCACCTGGCCGCTGATGCACAACACCGGGATCGAATCGCACATGGCGTCCAGCAGGCCCGACGTGGTGTTGGCCATGCCCGGCCCCGATGTCACGAACACCACGCCGGGACGGCCGGTCGTGCGCGCGTAGCCTTCGGCCGCATGCACCGCCGCCTGTTCGTGCCGCACCAGCACGTGGCGCAGCCGCGGTTCGGCGTACAAGGCGTCGTACAGCGGCAGCACGGCCCCGCCGGGATACCCGAACACCGTGTCGACCCCGCGTTCGATCAGGGTGTCGAGCAGGATCTGCGCGCCATTGCCGGCGGGCGGGTCATCATCGTGGCGCAGGGCGGCCAGGGCGGAGGCGTGGAGGCGATCATTCATGGTGAATATCTTATGCCCATCCTCGAAGAAGATTTCTCTTCTTTTCTACGGATTCCGGGGTTTTCCAGTAAATTAATCTTTATTTTCACAGGAACCCAGAAAATGAAACTGGACAAGTTCGACCTCGCCATTCTCAGGGCCCTGCAACAGAATGCCCGCGCCAGCCTCAACGACATCGGCAGCGAAGTCGGCCTGTCGTCCACGCCGTGCTGGAACCGCATCAAGCGCATGGAGGCCGCCGGCGTCATCCGCGGCTATACCGTCGACATCGATCCCGCCAGCCTGGGTTTCATGGATACGGTGATCGTACACGTCACCCTGGAAAGCCACAGCGAAGAAACGCTGTACGAATTCGGCCGCGCGCTGGCGCAGATTCCCGAAGTGCTGGAAGCCTTTCTGGTGTCGGGCGACTACGACTACTACATCCGCATCGCCGTGCGCGACACGCGCGACTACGAACGGCTGCTGCGCGAGCGGCTGTATCGCATCCCGGGCATCCGCCACAGCAAGTCGTGCTTCGTGCTGCGCCGCCTGAAAGAAACCCAATTGCCGCTGACCGCGTCGGCGGCCGAATAAGCGCCGGCGGTCATCGCCGCGCGCGGCACGCACCGATATAATCCCCGCTGGCCTGCTACCTGCTTCCTTCATGACCACCGCTGATACCCCCAAGCCCTGGCACGTCGTGCGCCGCTCCAAGCTGCATGGCACCGGCGTGTTCGCCGCACGCAAAATCCCGGCCGGCACGCGCATCATCGAATACGGCGGCGAGCGCATCAGCGCCAAAGAAGCCGACCGCCGCCATCCCACCAATCCCGACGATCCGTTCCATACGTTTTTCTTCGCGCTCAGCTCGGGCCGCGTGATCGACGGCGGCGACAACGGCAACGATGCCCGCTGGATCAACCATTCCTGCGAACCCAATTGCGAAGCGCAGGAAGGCCGCCACGGCAAGCGCGTCTACATCACCGCGCTGCGCGACATCGCGCGCGGCGAAGAGCTGTCTTACGACTACGGGCTGGTGCTCGACGGCCGCATCACCAAGAAGCTGCAGGCCAACTATCTGTGCCTGTGCGGCACGCCGGCCTGCCGCGGCACCATGCTGGCCCTGAAAAAGAAGAAAAAATCGGGTGCCTCCGGGGTGGGCGTACAATAAGACACGGCCGCGCTATCCGCGGCCATAGCAGTACGTCTTCAGGGCGGGGCGTAATTCCCCACCGGCGGTAAGCCGCAATGCGGCAAGCCCGCGAGCGCCCGGGCGGCCTAGTGCCAACCGGGGTCAGCAGATCTGGTGCGATGCCAGGGCCGACGGTCATAGTCCGGATGAAAGAAGATGTGCCAGCTCATTCCCGCCAGCCGGCGGGGTGCGCGCCGCGGCCGCCAGCCGCGGCCACGCCCTGGCGGCGCGCGGGCCTGAGCGCGGCGTCATAAGCCCTGAAACGTTTTTCGCCACCTTTTATTTGCGAGAGCGTTTCAATGTCCACCGCCATTCCCTCGGTACCCTGCCTGCCCCCCGACCTGTGCGCCCAGCCCTTCGAGGCCCGCCTGGCGCGCGCGCTGCATCATCTGCGCCTGGGGCGTCCCGTCATCCTGATGGACGACTTCGACCGCGAGAACGAGGCCGACCTGATCGTCGCCGCCGACAAGCTCACCGTGCCCGTGATGGCACAGCTGATCCGCGACTGCAGCGGCATCGTGTGCCTGTGCCTGACCGACGACACGCTGGCCCAACTGCAATTGCCGCCCATGGTGGCACGCAACGAAAGCCGCTACAGCACGGCGTTCACGGTCTCGATCGAGGCGCGCCATGGCGTGTCGACCGGCGTATCGGCCGCTGACCGCGTCACCACCATCCGCGCGGCCATCGCCCCGGGCGCGCAGGCCGCCGACATCGTCAGCCCCGGACACGTATTCCCGTTGCGCGCCCAGCCGGGCGGCGTGCTGTCGCGGCGCGGCCACACCGAAGGCTCGGTCGACCTGGCCGTGCTGGCGGGCCTGCGCCCGGCCGCCGTACTGTGCGAACTGATGAACCCCGACGGCACCATGATGCGCGGCCCCGGCATCGCCCGCTACGCCGCCGAACACGGCCTGGTGGCGCTGACCATCGCCGAACTGGCCGACCACCGCCGGCGCCTGGAGGCACACACCGCCCCCCAGCCCGCGCTGGCCGACGCAGCGGCGTAAGCCGGGCCGGGCGTGAATAGGGGTCAGGTATCTGACTCAGGCAGAGCCAGGTGTCTGACTCCGAAGGTGTCAGACACCTGAGTGCATGGCGGCTTCTCAGTAGTACGGTGTCTGACACCTTCGGAGTCAGACACCTAGCCCCGCCGCATCCCGCTCGCTTCCCAAGCCCAGCGCCATCTCCGCCAGGCACTGCGGCACGTCGCCCGGCACGATCCGCACGCTGCACGCCAGCATCAGGTTCAGGCTCAGGCCGAAGTCTTCCACCGTATAGCCTTGCGCATCGACGTGGCGCGGCGGATCGTCGGCCCGCGCCACGGCCAGGCGCCGCACCAGCGGATCGGCGTGGTCCACATACGCCCACACCGGCTTGCCCAGGGCGATGGCGTAGCCCACTTCGAAGGCGGTGCCCGAATCGGGCTCGGCGCCGCGAAACGGATTCAGGTTGGCCATCACCGCGTCGGCCTGGCGGATCATCGCCGTATTGGCCTCGTAGATCCATTGCGCCAGCGCGCGGGCCGGCAGTCCTTCGGGGGCCTGATTGTCGTGCGGATACAGGCCTTCGAAACCGTGGCGGCGGCATTGCAGCTTCAGCCATTCGCCGTGCGCCAGCGAGTCGGAGCGGAACACATCGAAGCCGGCCAGGTAGATCGTTTTCATGGCGCCGTCGCGCGGCCGGATCAATAGCCGACCGTATAGCGGCGCCGCGAATGGCGCGGCGTCTCGAGTTCATCGACCAGCGCGATGGCGTAGTCTTCCATCGAGATCCAGCTCTTGCCCTCGTCGTCGGCCAGCAGCTCGTCGTCGCCGAGCCGGAACACCCCGGTGCGTTCGCCGGGCTCGAACAGCGCCGACGGCGAAAGAAAGGTCCAGTCCAGCTCGGTCTCGCGGCGCAGCGTATCCAGGAACACCACGCCGGCGCGCGCCTCGGGCTTGTAGGCATCGGGGAAGTCGGCCGTGTCGATCAGCATGACGCCCGGCGCCACCCGCAGGCTGCCCGCGCCCCCCACCACCAGCAGGCGCGGCACGGCGGCGTGGCGCACGGCCTCGAGCAGCGGCTTGGCGTCGGTGGACACGAACCGGGCGGCGCTGATCACCGCGTCGTGACCGGCCAGCAAGGGCGCCAGGCCGGCGGGGTCGGTGGCATCGCCCTGGCGGGCCTCCAGCCCGGGCCGAGGCACGATATCCGCGGGGTTGCGGGCAATGCCGGTGACCTGATGGCCGCGGCGCAACAGTTCGTCGGCAACGCGCGAGCCCACCCGGCCCGTGATACCGATCAGTGCGATCTTCATGGCGAACTCCGGTAGCAGTAGATAGTCTCCATGCTAGTCCCGCCGCGCGCGCCCGCATACACCCCGGCGCGCGATAGTCGGTTGCGCGTCATGCACCAATGCCGCGCTGCGCCTGGTACACCTGCAGGTGCGCGTAAGCGACGCGCAAGACCGGCGTATCCAGCCCCAGCGTGCGGCTGCGGTGCACCATGTCGCCCACGATGTGGTCGGCCTCGACCCGCGCGCCCTGGCACAAATCGCGGAACATGGACGCGGTCATGGCCGAATCGCGGTCGATCAGCACCTTCAGGGCGGCCGCATCGGCCTCGGCGCGCACCGTGTGGCCCGATGCCGCGGCCACCTGCTGGCATTCGCGCAGCAGGTCGCGCACGATGGACTCGCCGTCGTCGGTGGACACGATCTGCCCCACCGGCCCGCGCATCAGGCAGGTGGCCGCGGCCAGGGTAGTCAGGAACACATATTTTTCCCAGACATCCTGCTGGATGGCGCTGCTGAGACGGCTGCTGAAGGCCGCCCCGGCCAGCGCGGTTTCCAGCGCCGCGCAGCGCGCGCTGCGCGGCTCGCCCGCGCGTTCGCCGTATACCAGCAACGCGTGCTGGCCCAGGTGCCGCACCTGGCCCTCGGGGCCCAGCGTGGCATTGATCTGGCACAGGCCGCCCAATATCCGGGCCGCGCCGAACTCGGCATCCAGCGTGTCGTACTGCAGCACGCCGTTCATGATGGGCAGAATGGCGGTATCGGCGCCCACCGCGGGGCGGATCGCCTCGATCGCGCTGGACAGGTCGTACGCCTTGCAGCTGATCACCACCACGTCGTAGGCGCCGTCGACTTCGGCGGCCGTCACGATGTTGGGATGCAGCACGGCATCGCCGCGCGGGCTTTCGATGCGCAGGCCGTCGCCGCGCAGCTTTTGCGCGCGCGCCTCGCGTACCAGGAAGGTGACGTCGGCGCCCGCCTGGGCCGCCCGCCCGCCAAAATAGCCGCCCGTGCCGCCGGCACCCAGAAACAGCAGTCGCATCGATCTCTCCGAAGAATTCCGCCGCGCATCGACACGCGGCGCGTTCTATGCAAGATTATGCACCGCGGAACAAGCGGGCGCGGAGCAAGCTGCCTATAATCCATTCGCGGAGCGCGCGGTATGTCAGCCCACCCAGCGCGCCCGACCTTATCGCGATGCGTGCAGGAGCCCCTCTTCCATGATTTACCGCTCTTCTCTGCCGGCCGCCGGACAGACGCGGCGCAGCACGATACTGCGGCTGGCGGCGGCATTAGGCTGCCTGGCCGCCGGCCGGGTGGTTCACGCCCAGGCCGCGGGCCGGATCAAGGTTGCCGCCGTCTATACCGTGCCCATCGGCCAGCAATGGGTCTCGCGCGTGCACCGGGCGCTGGTGCTGGCCCAGGCGCGCGGCGACATCGACTACGCGTTCTCGGAAAACGTGGCGCACGACGCCTACGAGCGCGCCTTGCGCCGCTACGCCGACGAAGGGGTGCAACTGATCGTGGGCGAGGCCTTCCGGGCCGAAGCGGCATCGCGCGCGGTGGCCCGCGATTACCCGCAAATCGCTTTCCTGATGGGCTCTTCCGGCCGGCCCCAGCAGCCCAACTTCTCGGTGTTCGACAACTACATCCAAGAAGCGGCCTACCTTACCGGCATGATCGCCGGCGGCTTGAGCGAAAGCGGCAAGATCGGCCTGGTGGGCGGGTACCCCATCCCCGAGGTCAACCGCCTCATGCACGCCTTCATGGACGGCGTGCACGAAATCAATCCCGACGCCCGGTTCTACGTCGCCTTCATCGGCTCGTGGTTCGATCCGCCCCAGGCCAAGCAGGCCGCTTTCGCCATGATCGACCAGGGCGTCGACGTACTATACGCCGAGCGCTTCGGCGTGGCCGAGGCCGCGCAAGAACGCGGCAAGCTGGCCATCGGCAACGTCATCGACACCCAGCCCCAGTATCCGGACACAGTGGTCGCGTCGGCGCTCTGGAACATGGAACCCACCATCGAACGGGCGCTCACCATGGTCAGGCGCGGCACCTTCAAGGCCGACGACTACGGCAAGTATTCGCAGATGCGTTACCAGGGCTCGATGCTTTCGCCGCTGGGCACCTTCGCCGGCAAATTGCCGGGCGGGCTGGTCGCCAGCGTCCAGGCCCGCCAGGAAGCCATTCTCGACGGCAGCTTCAGCGTCAAGATCAACGACAGCCCGCCCCGTTCCACGCCCTAGCAACGCCCCGCCAGGTGCCTGGCTCCCGCGCAGCGGGTGTGGTGATCAGGTGTCTGACTCCCGCGCAGCGGGTGTCAGACACCGAAATTCAAGGCGGCCTATCGTCACGCCAGCGGCAAGTAGATGCGCGTCTTCAGTTCGGCCGCGGGCGTGGTCTTGGGATCGTTCACGTATTCTTCCCACATCGGAAAGTCCAGCGTTTCTTGTCCACTGGCCGGCAGCCATTGCGCGAACAGCCAGTCGTACGCGGCCTCGATCTCGCTGTAGGGCCCGGTGTATTCCAGCACCGCGCAGCGCGCGGCCGGCAACTCGAACGGCTCGAACACCGCGTCGGCAGTCGCGCCCGGGGGCAGCGTCAGGCCGGCGCGCGAACGCAGCCGGGCGGCCGGCACCTGCGACGGATCGTCGTAGTACACCCCGAACGAACGCGTCGCGGGCCCGACCAGATCGCGGCTGGACGCCAGCATGAACAGGCGGTCGAACGTCGTGCCGATCTGTTGGTAATCGCCCTGGTGCGCCAAGGTGGCCAGCGCCGCGCCGTCGAACTGCTCGATAGTGATGGGATACATGCCAAGCTCCTGAGGATTGAAAGGCCTGGAGCGCGCATGCCGGTAGCGGCCCGGCGGCATGCCGAACACGGCGCCGAAAGCCCGGTTGAATGCGGCTTGCGACGAGTACCCGGCGCGTTGCGCCACCTGCCGCATGGGCCGGTCTTCCGCCAGGTCCACCGATGCCCGGTGCATGCGCACGCGCAGCATCGTGGCATGCACGGTCTCGCCCATCAGCGCGCGGTAGACGCGATGAAAATGGTAGGGCGACAGGCACGCCAGGTCGGCCAGGCGGTACAGGTCGGGCACCGCATCGGGATGCGAGGCCAGCCATTGCAGCACCGGCTCCAGCCGGGTGGCATAGTGGATGCGGGTCTTGGACTTCATGCGTTCTCCAGGGCACCCACTGTATCGGCGGCGGCTTTGCAGATATTGCGGTTTTGAACCGGGGCAGGGGCGGGCCAGGCAGGTGTCTGACTCCCGCAGGGTGTCAGACACCTTGAATCAACCGACAGCTACAAGTGCGCTTACGTCGGGTACGTGCCCGGCAGCAGCACGCTGCGGTCGCCCGGCGTCAGCGATTTGCGGCCGCACAGCGCCATGGTGACGTCCATTTCCTTGTACAGGATTTCGAGCGCGCGGGTGACGCCCGCCTTGCCGCAGGCCCCCAGGCCGTACAGGAAGGCGCGGCCGATCATGGTGCCGCGCGCGCCCAGCGCCACGGCCTTCAGTACGTCTTGGCCCGAGCGGATGCCGCCATCCATCCAGACCTCGATGCGCGAGCCCACCGCGTCGGCGATCGCGGGCAGGGCGGCGATGGACGACATGGCGCCGTCGAGCTGGCGCCCGCCGTGATTGCTGACGATCAACGCATCGGCGCCGCTGTCGGCCGCCAGGCGCGCGTCTTCGACATCCAGGATGCCCTTCAGGATCAGCTTGCCGCCCCAGCGCTGCTTGATCCATTCGACGTCGTCCCAGCTCAGGCGCGGGTCGAACTGCTCGGCCGTCCATGACGACAGCGACGACAGGTCGGCCACGCCCTTGGCATGCCCCACGATGTTGCCGAAGGTGCGGCGCGGCGTGCCCAGCATGCCCAGGCACCAGCGCGGCTTGGTGGCCAGGTTGATCAGGTTGGCCAGCGTGGGCTTGGGCGGCGCCGACAGCCCGTTGCGGATGTCTTTGTGCCGCTGGCCCAGAATCTGCAGGTCCAGCGTCAGCACCAGCGCCGAGCAGCCGGCCGCCTTGGCGCGGTCGATCAGGTTGGCGACGAATTCGCGGTCGCGCATCACATACAGCTGAAACCAGAACGGCTTGCCCGTGGCGCGCGCGACGTCTTCGATCGAGCAGATGCTCATGGTGGACAAGGTGAAGGGCACGCCGAACTCGGCGGCGGCCTGCGCGGCCACCATTTCGCCGTCGGCATGCTGCATGCCGGTGAGCCCGGTGGGCGCGATGGCCACGGGCATCACGGCATCGGCGCCGGCCATGGTGGTGCGCAGCGACCGGCCTTCCATGTCGACGGCTACCCGCTGGCGCAGTTTGATCGCCTGGAAGTCGGCTTCGTTGGCGCGATAGGTGCCTTCGGTCCAGGCGCCGGAATCCGCGTAGTCGTAGAACATGCGCGGCACGCGTTTCTGCGCCAGGACGCGCAGGTCTTCAATGCAGGTGATCTTGGCAAGGTTCGCGTTGTTCATGGGACGCTATCATTGGGAGAATAGAGGACCAAAAGGGCGTAGCAAGTATACGCGCGCGCCCGGCACAGAAAGGAATCGACAGCATGCAAGTCCCCCAACACGAAACCGTGCACGTCATCGTCAGGGGCGTCGTGCAAGGCGTGGGCTACCGGCACGCCACCGTGCGCCGCGCCCATATGCTGGGCGTGACCGGCTGGGTGCAGAACATGGAAGACGGCACGGTCCAGGCCCTGGTGCAAGGCACGCCCGACCAAGTCGACCACATGCTCGAATGGCTGCGCCGCGGCCCGCCTGCCGCCGTGGTGCGCGAGCTGGTCACCGAACGCGAATATACCGACAAGCGCTATGCGCGCTTCGAACAGCTGTAAAAGCCGGCTGGCGCCGGCGGCGCTCAGCGGCTGGCCCCCCGCGGGGCAACGGGCCATACCGCCTCTACCCGCCCATTGCGCACCGCAACAAAGCATTCATGCAGGTTCACGGTCGGGTCGCAGTGTCCCGGCACCAGCCTGACCTTGTCGCCCAGGGCCAAGGCCGGCGCGCCGGGCTCCACGGTCAGCGAGCCATGCTCATCCGAGGCGCCGGCCATGCGGACGCCATCCAGGCCGTGCACCAGGGGCAGGCCTTTTTCGATACTGAACGATTTCAGGCCGGCATCCAGCACCGCCCGGCCGGGCACCGCCACGCTCATTACCGACGCCAATACGAACAAACTGTTTTCGAAATCGGCGTAGGCCGCGCCGTCGCTGCCCTCGATCGCGCCGTACTCGGCGTCCATGAAAATATACGAGCCCGTTTGCAGCTCGTTCCATATCCCCGAGCCGCCCTCAAAGGGATACGTTCCCGTGCCCGCGCCGCCGATCAGCTCGCAGCGTAGGCCCTCGCGCTCAAGCAGCTGCACCGTGGCGCGAACCTGGCCGGCCGCCTGCTCGACCGCATTGCGCCGCGCGGCGTAGGTAGACAGATGCTGAGCGGCCCCCTGGTACGCCTGCAAGCCGCGAAAGCGCAGGCCGGGCGCGGCATCGATGCGCCTGGCCAGGTCGCGGGCGGCTTCCCCGGGAGGCACGCCGCAGCGCTTCATGCCCACGTCGATCTCCACCAGCCCGCCCAATTCCACGCCCAGCTCCAGCGCCGCGCGGCTGGCGGCCTGCACTTGTTCCGCCGCGTCGAAGCACAGCGTCACCACGGCATCCTTGGCCAACGAGGCCAGCCGCCGCAGCTTGCGTTCATCCACCACCTGATTGGTCACCAGCACGTCGTGCACGCCGCCCCGCACCAGAGCCTCGGCTTCGCCCACTTTCTGGCAGCACTGACCGACCGCGCCCAGCGCAATCTGCTTGAGCGCAATTGCGCAGCAACGATGGGTCTTCGCATGCGGGCGCAAGCGCACGCCGGCCCGCTGGGCGAACTCGGCCATTTTTCGCAAATTGCGCTCGAACGCATCCAGGTCCACGATCAGGGCCGGGGTGTCGATCGCATCGACGGCATCGCCTATCTGGGCGGGGAGCATATACATGGGTTTGGCTCAGCGAGGAACTTCCAGCTTGTACGAACGCTGCGGCGGCGGCGCCACCTTGAAATACTTTTGGTAGATGGCCGTGTAGTCGACATACGAGTATCCCGACGTCAGTTCGGACACGAAGCTGTCCAGGAACTGCTTCCACTCCAGCTCGCCCAGCTTGTAGGCGATCCCGTAATTCTGGAACCCGCTGAAGAGCTCCGGCACGATGGCAATATCGGGATTGGTGGCCCCGTACCACATGCCGATCGGCAGGTCGACCAGGAAAGCCTGCACACGGCCCGAACGCAGGGCCAGCGACTGCTGGTCCACGGTCTCGAAGCTGGCGATTTTCGCTTGCGGCGCCACTCGCTTTATCAAGTCGATCTGCTCGGGCACGGTCAAGGTGGCAATCGTGACGGACGGATCGTTGATATCCGCCAGCTTCTTGATCTTCGAATCCTTGCGCACCACCGCGGTCATGCCGGTGTCGAAATAGCGCGGCGTGAATCCCACGCGCGTCAGGCGCGTCGGTGTGATGGTGGCGAACTGCGCCACCATATCCACCTGGTCGTTCTGCAGCGCCGACCACCGTGCCTCGTTGCTCAACAGCTCGAATTTCACCTTGCTGGGGTCGCCGAACAAGGCCTTGGCCACCAGGCGGCTGACGTCGATGTCAAAACCCTGCAACTCGCCCTTGTCGTCCTTGAAGCCAAACGGCGGGGTGGTGCTGGTGGTGCCCACGATCAGATAGCCCCGTTTCAGCACATCCTGCAATTTGTTCGCCTGTGCCAGGCCCGGCCATACCATGATCAGCGCCGCGCTTGCCGCCAGCACCGACTGGATCCACTTGCGAAATAACATGATTCCCCCTTTCTCCAATGAAGTGGTCCAGGCCGCGTCGGGCTAGGCCACGATATCCGCCACCGCGCCATGGGCGCGGAAGCGAGCCAAGAACTTGCGCAGCTGTTCGGTGGCGGGGCTGGCCAGCACTTGCCGGGGATCGCCTTGCTCGACTACGCAGCCGGCTTCCATGAAAATGACCTGGTCGGCGACGTCCCTGGCGAACTGCATTTCGTGCGTCACGCACACCATCGTCAGGCCCCGCTGCTTGAGGTCGCGCACGACTTCAAGCACTTCGCCCACCAGCTCGGGGTCCAGCGCCGACGTAATCTCGTCCAGCAACAGCACCTCGGGATTCATCGCCAGCGCCCGCGCAATCGCTACGCGCTGTTGCTGTCCGCCCGACAGAAATACGGGATACTGGCTTTTCTTTTCTTCCAGGCCTACCTGGTCCAGCAGGTCCAGCGCGAGCTTGCGCGCATAGGCATCGCTTTTGCCCAGAATCTTGCGAGGGCCGCACATCACGTTTTGCAGCACGGTCATGTGCGGAAACAGGTTGAACTGCTGAAAAACCATGCCGATACGCTGCCGCGCGTCGGCTTCCTCGCGGTTGTTCCAGCGGCGCCAGCGGCCGTCCGGCAAGCGTTCGCCGCCCAGCGGCCGGCCCGCGATCTCGATCTCTCCGCGGTCCCAGTGCTCCAGCAAGTTCAGGCACCGCAGCATGGTGCTCTTGCCGGAACCGCTGCGGCCCAGCAAGACCGCCGTCTTGCCTTTGGGCACGTCGAAACTGAGCCCGCGCAACACCTCGACGGCATCGAAAGACTTGAAGACATTCCGGATGGAGATCATTGTGGGCGGACTCCGGTTCTCAGGACGGTTGCGATTGGTTGAGCCGGCGCGACACGTGCTGCGCGGCGCGCACCAGCGTGTAGCAGATGACGAAGTACAAGAGCAGCGCGACAATGAAAAATGTAAAGGGCGCCATGTGCCGCATGACCAATTCGTTGGTCGCGAGCGTCAGCTCCCATACGCCGATGATCGAAACGATCGACGTGCACTTGATGATGATGGCCGCCAGGTTCATCAGCGCCGGCAGCGCCACCCGCAACATCTGCGGCAGCAGCACGATGGTCTGCACTTTCCACGTCGTCATGCCCAGCGCCTTGCCGCTTTCGGTTTGCCCGCGCGGGATCGTGCCCAGCGCGCCGCGGAAGATCTCGGCCGCGAAGGCCGAGAAGAATACCGACAGCGCCAATGCGCCCGCCAGGAACTTGTCCACGCGCAGGCCTATGACCGGCAGGGTGTAGTAAGTCAACAGCACGAACACCAGCACCGGCACGCCGCGCACGGCCTCGATCAGGAAGCGGATGAGCAAGGCCGCCCAGCGGCCCGCAAGCACGCTGAATTCGGCCAGCACGAACCCCAATACCAGCGCGCAGACAATGGCAATCAGCGACAGCAACAGGGTCTGTCCCAGCGCCTGGGCCAGCAGCGGTGCGGCGGCGAGCAGCATTTCGAGCGTGGCCGTCATCGCAGAATCGCCGCGCGGCGCTCGAAAGCCGAGCCGATACGGCTCAGCACCCAGGAAATTGCCGAATAGCAGACCGCGATCGCCACGAACGGCTCGAAGCTCGAAGCGGTGCGCTGCGAGATCACCTTGGCCGTCATGGTCAGGTCGACCAGAGATATCGCCGCGCCCAGCGAGGTGTCGTGCACCAGGATGATCAGGGCGCTTATCAGCGCGGGAACCGACGCGGCGAAGGCCTGGGGAAACCTGACGATCCGAAAAATGGCGAAAGGCCGCATGCCCAACGCTCGCGCGGCCTCGAGCTGCGACCGCGGGACCGCCAGGAATCCGCCCCGCATGATTTCCGATACGAACACCGTGTGCTGCATCACCAGCACCAGGACCACGCTGGCGAACGTGGGAATCAATAGTCCGACCATGGGCAGGCCGAAATAGACCAGATACAGCGTCACCAGCAGGGGGGTATTGCGCATCAGCTCGACGTAGGCGGCCAGCGCCGCGCCCAGGATACCCCTGGCCTTGAGCCGCACAACCGCCAGGGCCAGGCCCAATACCAGGCTCAGCGCGCCCGCGACGATCGACAGCTGGAATGTCAGCCACAGCCCGTCCATCAGGGCCGCGCGGCTGCGTTCTATCAAAGACCAATCAAATGACAAGGCAGCGCTCCACGTCGATTGCGCGGCAATCCATTTCGAATTCGACATCCAGCACGGGCGGCCGGCAGGCGTGCCAGGTCAGCCCATTGCGGGCCGCACCGCGGCGCGCCATTTCATCGATGAGAATGCCGTGGAAGTCGTGCACGGTGTACACCTGCACCGCCGTCGTGTCGTTCCAACCGAATCCGAAGGCCGCCAGCCGGCGCTCCATTTCATCGAGCGTCTGGCGACCCTTATTGCGCATGCCTTGCGCCGACACATTGCGGTATTCGACGATGCGGTCTTCCGGCACGGTTCCGCTTGCCCGGGTTTCCGCGCCGTCCGCGATGACAAAAGAGGGAATCGAGCCGTTGTCCGCGACCGTATACGAGAAGGCATGGAATCCCGGCTGGGCCGGGGCATCCACCTCGGGGCAGACATTGCTGCGCGCCACGGGATTATCTTCCCCATCGGCAATGCCCCAGCGGCGCAGGACGTCGGCGTATTCTTCGTTGAAGGCGCGAAAACCGGCCGTATCGACGGGCCGCGGCGACCGCAGTTCGCAGGCGGCGAATGCCGCCAGCGGCCGGCCGATCGATTCCAGGTGCGCCGCGATGCATTCGAACCCCTGCGCCAGCGGAACCACCCGGGCGAAGCGCACTCGCTCAAGGCGGTATCCCGCCGCGGCCGCCACGCCTGACGAATACTGGAAGACCGCGGGAATGTAGCGATATCCACCTTGCGGTACGTCCTTGACGAGATACGCCATTCATTACCTCTCTCGATGCTGGCGAGTGCCTGGCAACGCTATTTATGTACCGTCCAGACTGTATAGTAAAATGGCGGCGATGTGATTAGTGAAATCCCTTAAAAACCCTCAAGGGAACTGCGCATGACCGATGCCACAAGAAGAAAGCCCGGACGCCCCAGCGCCCGAGACAAGATCCTGAATGCCGCGCTGGAAGTCATCGCCGAAGTCGGCTCGCCATCCTTGACGCTCGACGCCGTCGCGGCGCGCTGCGGTGTCAGCAAAGGCGGATTGCTTTATCACTTTCCGTTCAAAGAGCAGCTCTTGCGCGCGGCCAACGAACAACTGGTGCGCAGGCGGCTGGCGGCGCGCGCCATCGAAGAACGCGGCCTGCCCGACACGCCCGCGCGCCCGCTCAAGGCGTACGTGCTGGCGTCCGTCAACAATCGCGCAGGCAACGATTTGATCAGCACCAAGATGCTGGCCGCGGGGTCTCTGTCGGACGATTCGGCCGAGCCGATACGCCAGTACTTCAAAGACCGCTTTCCTCCTTTTGCCGAACAGGTCGGGTTCGACCGCGCGGCGCTGGTGCACGTGGCAACCGAAGGCCTGTGGTTCATGGAAATGCTGCATCTTTCGCCCTTCACCGCAGAACAGCGCCAGCGCCTGGTCCAGACCATCTTGTCGATGGCCGACGGCATCGAGCCCGGGCCGCCATCCGGCGACACACGCAAGCCGTCCGCGCGCCCCCGCCGCGCCCGCAAACCCGCCGGAGACCAGACATGAATCCCCCGGACAGTTCTTATCGCGAAATCCGCGAGCAGCCCTTGAGCCCGCTCGACAAAGGCATGCCGGCCGGCATGGCGCCGACGCCGCTGGACCAGGCCGGCGCCCAGGGCTGGAATATCCTGCGCGAAGACCTGCCGCTGCCCCTGGCGCTGCTCAAGCAATCCGCGCTGAAGCACAATAGCGCCTGGATGCAGCGATTTCTGCAAGACTCCGATACGCGAATCTCGCCGCACGGCAAAACCACCATGAGCCCCCAGCTGTTCGATCTCCAGCTGGCCGACGGAGCCTGGGCCATCACGGTATCTACGCCGCACCACATACAGGTGGCGCGCGCATTCGGCTATCGCCGGCTGGTGCTGGCCAATCAGTTGCTCGGACCCAAATCGATCGAATTCGTCCTGCGGGAACTGCAGCGGGATCCCGACTTCGATTTCTACTGCCTGGTCGACTCGGTCGAAATCGTGGCCATCCTGGCGCGTGTCGCCTCCCGCCTGTCGATCGGCCGCCCCCTCAAGGTGTTGCTGGAAGGCGGCTACCCCGGCGGACGCACAGGCTGCCGCGACCTGGGCCAGGCCGTGGCCGTGGCGCGCGCGGTCAAGGCCGCCGAGCCCGGCCTGGCCCTGGCCGGCATCGAGGGCTTCGAAGGCCTGATCCACGAAGCCACTCCCGACCAAAGCGTGCACAAGGTGAATGCCTTCCTGGATTATCTGGTCGACATCGCGCAGGCATGCCAGCGCGAATCGCTGTACGGCACCGACACCGTCATCGTCAGCGCCGGCGGATCGATCTACTACGATCTGGTTTGCGGCAAGCTGCAAGCCCTCGACCTCGGGCGGCCCCTCTTGAAGCTGGTGCGCAGCGGCTGCTATCTGACGCACGACTCCAGCCTCTATCGCGCCACCGACGCCGCGCTCAGGCAGCGCAATCCCGAGCTGGACGCGCGCGGCCCCGGACTGCGGCCCGCGATCGAAGTATGGGCCTACGTCCAGTCCCGGCCAGAGCCCGGCACCCTCATTGTCGCGATGGGCAAGCGCGACGTCACGCCCGAGCCCCTGCCGGTCGCCCTGCACTGGTATCGCCCCGATGGCTCCATGGCGGCGCCCGCCGCGATACCGGCCAGGCACGTCGTCACCAGGCTTAACGACCAGCACGCCATACTGTCGGTGCCCGGCGATACGCCCCTGGCCGTCGGCGACATGATGGCCTTCGGCATCGGCCATCCCTGCCTCACGTTCGATAAATGGCGGGTGCTGACCGTCGTGAATGATCGCTATGATGTCGTGTCGGCAATACGCACTTACTTCTAGGACGGCGACTCGCGCCACACATGCCATGCCCGCACTTGCACAAGAACTGCCCCGCACCCAACTGACGGTCGAGACCTCCTGGACCGACCTGTACGGCCACATGAACGCCGCCCGCTACGTGCGCGTGTTCGACCACGTCGGCTTCCAGCTGCTCGATCCCCTGGGCGTCGGCGAAAGCTACACGCGGGCGGCGCGCTGCGGTATCTATACCGTCGATATCGCCGTCAACTACCGCCGCGAACTGCTGGCCGGCGATCCGCTCGAATTGCGGGTGCGCGTATTGGGCGCCGATGCCAAACGCCTGCTGTGCCTGATGGAACTGTTCCAGACCCGCGACAACTATCTGGCCGCCACCATGGAACAACTGTCGGTGCACGTGAACCTGGAAACCCGCCGCAGCCAGGCGTTTCCCGAATCGCTGGCCCAGTCGCTGCAAGCGGCCGCGCAGGCCCACGCCGCCGTGCCGCTGCCCGAACGCCACGTCGGGCGCCTGATCCTGGCGCCCCGGGCCTGAGGTGTAAGCCCCCCCAAGCGCTGCGTGCGATGAAGCGCTGACATCCCGCTCAATCTTCGTCCAGCGCGGCAAAGCGGTCCGCCAGGAAGTCGATCAGCGCCCTGACCGATGGCAGTTGCCCGCGCCGCGACGCGAACACGGCGTGGATGATCTCGCGGCGCGGCGCCCATTCGGGCAGCACGGTCGCCAGTTCGCCGCGTTCGAACTGATCCTGCAGCAACATGGTGGGCAACTGCACGATGCCCACGCCCGCCACCGCGGCCGCCCGTAGCGCCAGCATGCCGCGCGTGACCAGGCGCGGCTGGTGGCGCACCGCCGCCTGGGCGCCCTGCGGCCCCAGCAAGTTCCACACGTGGTCGCCCTGCGGCAGGCCCAGGCCCAGGCTGGGCAGGCCGCTCAGGTCGGCCGGCGCGCGCGGCACGCCGGTACGCTGCAGCAAGCCCGGGCTGGCCACCAGGCACTGGCCCCGATCGGCCAGCACGCGCATGACCAGGTCGCTGTCTTCCAGCGGCGGCGGCCGCACCCGGATCGCCACATCGATGCCTTCGGCCACGACATCCACCCTCCGGTTGGTTTCCTCCAGGTGGATGTGCACCAGCGGGTACTGCATCATGAAGTCGGCCAGCATGCCGGCCACGCGCGCGTCCAGCAGCATCACCGGGCAGGTCACGCGCACCGTGCCGCGCGGTTCGGCGCGCGTCAGGGCCACGGCTTCTTCGGCCGCCTCGGCCTCGACCAGCATGGCCCGGCAATGGGCGTAGTAGGTCTGGCCAATCTCGGTCACGGCGAACTGGCGCGTCGTGCGCAACAGCAGGCGGGCGTCCAGCCGCGCCTCGAGCAGGGCGATGCGGCGGCTGAGCTTGGACTTGGGGATGCCCAGGGCCCGGCCGGCCGGCGCGAAACCGCCATGCTCGACCACTTGCACGAAGTAATACAGGTCGTTCAGGTCCTGCATATCGTTCACCTGATAGAACGCTGAGAGCGAATTTTGGAGTCTACCGCCCATATCGTCCTGAATCTATAGTTTTCCCATGCGCTGACGACACGAGTCGTCACCTGCCACGGAGAACCTTCCCATGAAAAAAGTCCTCGGTATCTACAGCGCTCCTCGTCCGCATTGGGTCGGCGACGGCTTCCCGGTGCGTTCGCTGTTCGGCTACGACAGCCACGGCCGGCATCTCAGCCCGTTCCTGCTGCTGGACTATGCCGGCCCGGCCCAGTTCGCCCCGGCCGCGCGGCCGCGCGGCGTCGGCCAGCATCCGCATCGCGGCTTCGAAACCGTCACCATCGTCTACCAGGGCGAAGTCGATCACCGCGACTCCACGGGCGCGGGCGGCCACATCGGCCCGGGCGACGTGCAGTGGATGACCGCGGCCGGCGGCATCCTGCACGAAGAATTCCACTCCGATGCCTTCACCCGCCAGGGTGGCACCCTGGAAATGGTGCAGCTGTGGGTCAACCTGCCGGCGCGCGACAAGATGTCCTCGCCGGGCTACCAGACCCTGCTGGACGGCGACATCCCGGTGGTGGATCTGCCCGGCGAAGCCGGCCGGGTGCGCGTCATCGCGGGTGAATTCGGCGGGCGGCGCGGGCCGGCACGCACGCATACGCCCATCGATGTGTGGGACGTACGCCTGCGCCAGCAGGGCACCGCCACGTTCACGCTGCCCGAAAATCGCACGCTGGCCCTGGCTGTGTTGCACGGCACGATCCTGGTCAACGGTACCGACGTCGTCCGCGAAGCGCAGCTGGTGCATTTGTCGCGCGAGGGCAGCCAGGTGCAGATCGAGGCCAATAACGATGTCACGCTGTTGCTCTTGAGCGGCGAGCCCATCGACGAGCCCATTGTCGGCCATGGCCCGTTCGTCATGAATAGCCAGGCCGAGATCCGCGAGGCCATCGACGATTTCAACCACGGCCGGTTCGGCCAGCTGGTCCACTGACCCTGTCCGCGCCGCCCCCGGGCGGCGCGGCGCTTCCCTGCCCATGTGGGCGCTTTCACTACGTTTCCCTGGAGAGTTCCATGACCAAGCCCTATGTTCGCCTGGATAAAGACAACGCCGCGGTATTGCTGGTAGACCACCAGGCAGGCCTGCTATCGCTGGTACGCGACATCGATCCCGACAAATTCAAGAACAACGTGCTGGCCTTGGCCGACCTGGCCAAGTACTTCAAGCTTCCCACTATTCTCACCACCAGTTTCGAAGACGGCCCCAACGGCCCCCTGGTACCCGAACTCAAGGCCCTGTTTCCCGAAGCGCCCTATATCGCCCGGCCCGGCCAGATCAACGCGTGGGACAACGAAGACTTCGTCAAGGCCGTCAAGGCCACCGGCAAGAAGCAGCTGATCATCGCCGGCGTGGTCACCGAAGTGTGCGTGGCGTTCCCGGCGCTGGCCGCGCTGGAAGAGGGCTTCGAGGTGTTCGTGGTGGGCGACGCTTCCGGCACCTTCAATGCCCTGACCCGCGACGCCGCGTGGGACCGCATGGCCGCCGCGGGCGCCCAGCTGATGACCTGGTTCGGCGTGGCATGCGAACTGCATCGCGATTGGCGCAACGACATCGAGGGCCTGGGCACGCTGTTCTCGAACCACATCCCCGACTACCGCAACCTGATCACCAGCTACAGCACGCTGACGCAGCGTAAGTGATCCGCACGGAGCCCGACATGAACGCCTCTATTGCGAATTTCAACGGCGCCAAGCCCGTGATCGATCCCGATGACGCGGCCATGCTGCTGATCGACCACCAGAGCGGCCTGTTCCAGACCGTGAAGGACATGCCGATGACGGAACTGCGCGCCAATGCCACCACGCTGGCCAAGGTCGCCGCCCTGGCGAAGATCCCCGTCATCACCACGGCGTCGGTGCCACAGGGGCCCAACGGCCCCTTGATCCCGGAGATCCATAAATTTGCTCCGCACGCGCAGTATGTGGCCCGCAAAGGCGAGATCAACGCGTGGGACAACGCCGACTTCGTGGCCGCGGTCAAAGCCACCGGCCGCGGCACCCTGATCATCGCCGGCACCATCACCAGCGTTTGCATGGCGTTTCCCAGCATCGCCGCGGTGCACGAGGGCTACCGCGTCTTCGCGGTGGTCGACGCCTCGGGCACTTACTCGAAGATGGCACAGGAAATCACCCTGGCGCGCATCGTCCAGGCCGGCGTGGTGCCCATCGACACGGCCGGCGTCTGCTCGGAAATCCAGCGCACCTGGAACCGTCCCGATGCCGAACAGTGGGCGGAAGCCTACAGCGCGGTATTTCCACCGTACCAGTTGTTGATCGAAAGCTACGCCAAGGCGCAAGACGTGGTGAAACACGGCGAAGCGCTGGACTCGCAACGCGGCTGATGCATGTCGGGGCCCAGGTGTCTGACTCCCGCAGGGTGTCAGACACCGATGTGTGGCTGGGCTGCCTCGGCATGGCGGTGTCTGACACCCTGCGGGAGTCAGACACCCGGTCGCACCAAGGCTGCGTGCGCCGCCGCTAGAACGGTTCGGCGTGGGCCGCGACGAACTGGGCCGCGGCCAGCGCGCGGAAGTCGTCGCCGTAGGCGCCGATGACCTGCGCGCCCAGCGGCAGCCCGCCGGGTCCCGAGGCAATCGGAAACGACACCGCCGGCATGTGCAGCAAGGTCCACAACGCGCCGAAGCGCGGCGAACCGGAGTTATCCAGCCCGTGCTCGGCCTCGCCCTCGGCGGCCGGGTACAGCAGGACATCCAGCCCGTCGAACAACGCGCCGGCCTGCACGCGGGCCTGCATGGCGCGCTGCGCGAACGCCAGGTACTCGGGCAAGGTCATTTGCTCGCCATATTGCAGGCGCGCCTGCAGCCGCGGGCTCAGTTGTCCGTAGTGCCGCGTGCGCTCGTAGGCCAGCGCCTGGCGCGCATCGTAGGCCACCATGCGGCCCTGGCCTTCGACCAGGTCTTCCAGGTCGGCGGGCAACTGTATGCGGCGCACCTGCGCCCCGGCGCGCGCCAGCCGCTCTGCCAGGCGCTCGATGGCCTGTACCGTCTCGGGCTTGGCATGTTCCCATTGGCGCGACAGGCAAAGACCCACGCGCGGCCGGTCCAGCGCGCGGGGCAGCAGGCGATGGCCGTGCAGCCCGGCAGCGAAGAAGGCCGCGTCGGCCACGTCCCGTGTGATCAGCCCGACGGTATCCTGCAGGGGGCTCAACACGCCGACCCCGGCGCTGGACAGCATGCCGAACGACGGCTTGTAGCCCACCACCCCGCAATACACGGCGGGCCGCACGATCGAACCCGTGGTCTGCGTGCCCAGGGCCGCCACGGCCATGCCGTCGGCCACCGCCGCGGCCGAGCCGCTGGAAGACCCGCCCGGCGTATGCGCCAGATTGCGCGGATTGCGCGCCTGCCCGGGGGTCTGGGTCGCGAATTCGCCGGTACCCACCTTGCCCAGCAGCACCGCGCCCTGCTCGGCCGCGCAGGCCACCACGCCGGCGTCGCGTCCGGGCGCATAGCCCTGGTAGATCGGCGAGCCGAACGCGGTCGGGTAATCGCGGGTGGCGATGATGTCCTTCACCGCATACGGCAGCCCCCGCAACAGGCCGCCCCCGGCCTGGGCCTGTTCGGCCTCGCCGCGCACGCGGGCCGGGTCGTGCGCCACATAGGCGCGCACTTCGCCGTTGCGTTCCTCGATGCGGTCCAGATAGGCCTGCGCCAGGGCGCCCGCCGTGATGTCGCGGTTTTCCAGCGCGGCCGCGGCCTGCAGGGCGGTCAGTTGTATCAGTGGCTTCATATCCGGCTCATTCCAGCGTGATGCCGGCCTGCTTGATCACCCGCGCCCACTTGTCGTGCTCGCCCTGCACGAAACGCGCGAAGTCCTGCTGGCTGCCCGGCTCGGCAGTGGCCCCCTGGGCCAGTATCAATTCGCGCACCTCGGGCGTATTCAGCATCTTGGTCATTTCCGCATTCAAGCGCGCCACGACCTCGTCCGGCGTACCCGTGGGCGCGAACAGACCGAACCAGCCTTCCACCTCGTAGCCCGGCAGGCCGCTCTCGGCAATGGTGGGCACCTCGGGCAGCTGTTCCGAACGGCTCGCCGACGACACCCCCAGCGCCTTCAGCTTGCCCGCCTTGATGTGCGGCAGGCACACCGGCAGATTGCAGAACATCACCTGCACCCGGTTGCTCAGCAGATCGGCCAGGGCCGCGCCGCCGCCCTTGTACGGCACGTGCAGCATCTCGGTGCCGGACATGGACTTGAACAGTTCCGCCGCCAGATGCTGCGTGCCGCCCGCGCCGCCCGACGCATAGCTGTAGGTCGCGCCTTGCTTCAGCTGGTCGATCAGTTCCTGCACGGTGCGCACGGGCACTTCGGCGGGCACGACCAGCACGTTGGTCACCGACGCCACATTGCTGATCGGCACGAAGTCCTTCATCGGGTCGTACTTCAGGTTGTGGTACAGACTGGGGTTCACGGCATTGGTGCTGGCCGGCCCCAGCAGCAGCGTATAGCCGTCGGCGGGCGCGTCGGCGACATAGCCCGCGCCGATGTTGCCGCCCGCGCCGGCCTTGTTCTCGACCACCACGGTCTGCCCCAGGGCCTTGCCCAGCTTGTCGGCCGTGATGCGCGCCAATTGATCGGTAACGCTGCCCGGGCCGAAAGGCACGATCAGGCGTAGTGGCTTGTCCGGATACGAGCCCGCGTGCGCCGTGGCACCCACGCCCATGACGGCCAGCGCGGCAACGCCCGCGCGAACCAGTTGAAGGAAAGACAATTTCATGAAACCCCCGGTTATTCCGGCCTGGCGGCCATGTCGAATGACAAATGACGAATCTGCGCGCGGGCCACGGGCCCCGGCACCTACGACGCATCATAGAAACCCGGGATTTATATATCCAATATAAAATTTTGGCCTTATTAGGTCGTTTTTTATCTTAATGGACGCGATCTCGTTATTGTCGAAGCAGGCCCGCGCCTTCATCGCCGTCGCCGAAGAACTGCATTTCGGCCGGGCCGCGCAACGCCTGCACATCAGCCAGCCGCCGCTCAGCCAGCAGGTGCGCCAATTCGAAGAGCAGGTCGGCGCGCCCCTGTTCGTGCGCAACACGCGCTCGGTACAACTGACGCTGGCCGGAGAACACCTGCTGGCCAGCCTGCGGCAAATACTGCACGACGGCGATACGGCGCTGGTGCGCGCCGGGCGCGCCGCCCGGGGCGAGCTGGGCGCCCTGACCGTGGGCTTCACCAGCAGCGCGGCCTACAAGGTACTGCCCGATATCGTGGCGCGCTATCGCAATGCCTACCCCGGCATCGAACTGTCGTTGGTGGAACGCGAATCCGCCGAACTGCTCGACGGCCTGCTGGCCGAACGCATCGACGTCGCCCTGATGCGCCGCCACGATGCGCTGGACGACCCGCGCCTGCTGTTCGACGTCGCCGAGCGCGAACCCCTGGTCGTGGCTCTACCCGCGCATCATCGCCTGGCGCGACGCCGCGACATCGCGCTGCAAGACCTGCACGGCCAGGACCTGGTCGGGTTTTCGGCAAGCGGCTCGCGCTACTTCCACGAATTGTTGGCCAAGCTGTTCGCCGAGGCCGGCATACGGCCACGCATCGTCCACCAAAGCGTGCTGCCCACCATTCTTGCGCTGGTCGAAGCCAATGTCGGCCTGGCCCTGGTCCCGGCTTCGGTCATCGGGTTGCGCGGCGCGGCGGTTCGCTATCGCCCGCTGGCCGACGGCGGGCAGGCCGCCATGTCCAGCTTGTTCGCGGTGCGCCGCCAAGATGGCCGCAATCCCGCCGTGGCCGGCTTCATGGATTTGCTGCTGCCGCGCCGCGCGGCGGCGTCGCGCGGCAAGCGCCGCACGCCGTAGCACAAGCTTGCGTGCGCCCCATTAATGGGGCAGATATAAGCATCTCATATAAGAAAAATCCAATATTTCCAATTGGACTTATGAGTGCTTCCTGCCTAGCATCTATCGCGTCACAGTGCTCGCCCTCTAACTCGATGATGCCGCCTGGTATGCCGACTCATTTTCCCGAAGATCGATCAAAGCCCCTGCAGGGCATCAAAGTCATTGAAATAGGGCAAGTGCTCGCCGGCCCGTTCGCAGGGATGATCCTGTCGGATCTTGGCGCAGACGTCCTGAAAGTCGAACGTGTCGATGGCGGAGACGATACCCGCCGGATGGGACAACCTTTCCACGATGGCGATGCACTCAACTTTCACAGTTTCAACCGGGGCAAACGCTCGGTAGCCATAAACCTGAAGACCCAGGCCGGATTGGAGTGGCTCGACGGAGCCTGTCGCGACGCGGATATCCTCATCCACAACCTGCGTCCCGGCGTGGCGTCCGCGCTACGGATCACAGGGCAAGATCTGTGTTCGAAACATCCCCGCCTGATCTACTGCGAAATCTCCGCGTTCGGCCATGTCGGTCCATTGCGCAATCGCCCCGGATACGAACCATTGGTTCAGGCGTTCAGCGGTCTGTCCAGCATAAACGGAGCGCCCGATTCTTCACCGACCCGGATTGGCGCCTCGGTATGTGACCAAGGCACGGGTATGTGGGTTGCCATCGGCGCCCTGGCGTTGCTCGAGGAACGTCGTCGTACTGGCCTCGGAGGAATACTGAATGCTTCACTGCTTGAAACCGCGATGCTATGGGCGGGACAGAAGGTCGATGCGTACGTCAACAAGGGAGAGTTGCCCGTACGCCATGCGTCGGGCCATCCTGACATGGCTCCGTATGAAGCATTTGATGCCAGCGACGGGCCACTGATTATCTGCGCTGGCAACGACCGGCTTTTCGGCAAGCTTGCCACTGCATTGGGCCATCCAGAGTGGGTCGACGATCCGCTATACAAGACCAATCGCAGAAGAGTCGACCATCGAGATGCGCTGTTCGCGACCATATCGAAGCTTCTTGCAGAGAAGCCGCGAGATCACTGGCTGGATGTGCTCGAAAGCGCCGGTGTTCCATGCGCACCCATTCATTCCATACCCGAAGCAGTCTCGCATAGGCACATAGAAGAACTCGAAATCGTACAGACGGTGCCCGGCCATGATTTCAGGCTGGTAGCCCTGCCGTTGGCGTTCAATGGCAAACGGCCGCAAATAGCCGGAGCCGGCCCGCGCTTCGACGCTGAAACGTGTGATCCAGCCGGTTTCGACGCATGGTCGCGCCACGCGTATGAGGGTGGGAGGGAAAATGGATGACATCTGCATCGTGGGCATAGGCGAAACGCAGCCCACTCGCGTTTCGGACAAGACTGTCGACTTGCTCGTGCTGGACGCCATCGACGCGGCTGTCGAAGATGCGGGACTCAGCCGGGCCGACATCGATGGCGTTGTGAGCGACGGCATCTATGGCCCGCGCGCCATATCGCCGCAGCGCGTGGCAGCGCATCTCGGCAAGGCCGACATGTGGACCGGTGGCCGCTCGGTCGGAGGTGCCGCGATAATGAGCGCGCCTGCGCTTGCGGCAGAGGCAATACGCGCGGGCCGCGCCAACACGGTGGTGTTCTATTTCGGTATGGACGGCGGATCGAGAAAAGGCGGCCCCTCATCCAACCACAACCGGTTTCAGGCAAAAGCCTATTTCGAGAAACCTTATGGGTTCACCGGTCAGCCGATCTATTTCGCGCCTTGGGCGCGGCGCTACTTTTCGGTCTTTCCCGGCGGCGAGCGCGCATTGGCAACCATCGCGACGTCCGCCAGCCACAATGCTCACCTGACCGGCAGGGCGCAACGGCCGGATCTTCTGTCGGAAGGAGACTACTGGAACGGCCCGATGATCGCCGATCCGCTGCGCTTAAGAGACTGCTGCGTGATCAGCGACGGCGCTGGCGCTTACATCATGACGACCTCAGCGCGCGCGCGGAATTGCCGCAAGCATCCCGTCAAGGTGCTGGCCTCGACGCTGGCAACTCCACCGTATGCCGGCGATGATGTTTTCACGCAATATGGCGACATGCTTTCACTACCCGGCGCCAAAGAAGCCGCCCGGGAAGCCTTTGCTGTGTCGGGGCTGGCGCCCCGACATATCTCGTTCGCCGAAATATACGACTGCTTCACCATATCGTGCCTGCTTCAGCTAGAAGATCTCGGCTTCTGCGAAAAGGGCGAAGGCGCCGACTTCGCATCCGAAGAACACATAGGCAGGAATGGAAATTTACCGATAAATACGCACGGCGGATTCCTCGCCTATAGCTACTTGCTTGGAATAGAACACGTCGTCGAGGCCACGCGCCAGCTGCGCGGCGAGGCCGGCCCATCGCAGATTGCCAATGCGGAAATCGGCCTGGTATCAGGCCTATCCATGCCCGACTACGGGGTCATGTTGCTGGCCCGGGACTGAGCCATGAAAACCGCTCTCGCCACTTATCCTGATCATTACGCGCCGTACTTCGACTTGCTGCGCAACGAGGTCATTGCCTTTCCCAGATGCAATGAATGCCATGCGTTCCATTGGTATCCCAAGCCATCCTGCCCGGCGTGCGGGTCGTCGAGCCTATCGTGGATACCGGCACCGGCAACAGGGCACTTGTACTCATGGACAGTGGTCCACAGGAAATTCGATGCGGATTTCGGCGAAGACCCTCCCTACGTCGTAGCGCTGATCGAATTCAAGGGCATGCCCGGCGTCAGGCTTGTCAGCAGCATCCGAGACTGCGCCGTCAATCATCTCAAGATCAACATGGAAGTCGAGCCGTTCTTCCGCATAACCGGACAAGGGCAACCGTTGGTGTACTTCAAGCCCGCAACCGGCAAATAGCTCGCCCCCAAGCCAGGAGACAAAATGAACTGCCCCAAGAAGCTGCTCACTTGCTGTGTATTGTCGATTTTGCTGAACTCGCCATCCCATGCCGATAGCGACGCGGGAAGCATGACCATTCTGATGCCTTTCGCCAATGGCTCGATCACCGACGTCATCGCGCGCGAATTCGCCGAGGAATACACGAAGCTCACTTCCCAGCCCTCGATCGTGGTGAATCGGCTGGGCGCGCAAGGCGCGATCGCCGGGGCCGCGCTGGCAAATTCGGCGGGTGATGGCCGCACAATGATGTTCACCAGCAGTTCGTTGCCGGTGCTCGACCCTCTTCTCAAGAAAGACATCCCCTACGATCCGGTCCGTGATTTTGCGCCGGTATGCACCATTGGGCGCATCAGCAATGTCGTGAACATCTCTGGAGCGAGCCCGTTAAAGACATTGGACGAAGTCGTTGCCGCCGCCAAGGCAAGCCCGGGCAAACTGACTTTTGCCTATACCAGCTCCAATACCAGGCTTGCCGCCGAACTCTTCCAGCACAATGCACAGATCACACTCAAGGGCATTCCATACAAATCCAGTGCCACAGCCTTGACGGAAGTCGCGAGCGGCCTGGTCGACCTGATGTTCATAGACAATATTTCCGCTCAACCCTTCTATCAAAGCGGAAAGCTGCGCCCCCTCGCGGTACTGGACGATCACCGGGCCAAAATGCTGGCTGATGTAGCCACGGCCAAAGAACTTGGTGTCGAAGGCCACAACGCCGCCGTATGGTTCGGCTTGTACGTTTCGGCCAAGAGTCCGGCAAACGTTCTCGCTGAGCTGACCGACAAAGTCAAGAAGGCGGTGGAGTCGCCGGATATTCTCGCGAAGCTCGAAAAACGCGGCATCGAACCCATGCATCATTGCGGAACCGACATGTCCGAGTTTCAGCTGAACGAGATCGGGATCCTGCGCGATATCGTCACCAAGGCCGGGATCGAGCGCCAGTAAAGAGCAGCGTCCGGGCAATCCATGATGCCTGTGCAAACCGGAAGACTGATATCCTGCTAGCGTGTGACACTTGCATGATCCCAGGTCCGGTGAATATCCAGCAACTCGAAGCATTTGTGTCGGCCGCGACGCTCAAGAGCTTCGGCGCCGCGGCCACGCGCCTGTATCTCACGCAGCCGTCCATTTCGCTGCGTGTCAAGGCGCTCGAAGATGCCCTGGGCGTCAAACTGTTCGACAGAGTAGGGCATGGCGTCCGGCTGACGAGCAGGGGCCGGGAGCTCCTGCCGCATGCAGAGCGGGTCCTGGAGTCCGTCCATACACTGCAATCGACCGCGCATAACTCAACCGCTCAGGCTGAACGCATACGCATCGGCACAGTCAGCTCCATGGCCACCGCATGGGTTCCCTATTTGATGAACGAGATACTCACCCGATTTCAATCCATCTCGTTCGACCTGGTGGTCGAGTCAAGCCTCCGCTTGCGCGAACGGCTCCTGGCCGGGGAAATCGACATGGCCATCATCATGGGAGAAATCCGCGACGCGTCGATTCGCAATCTGCCGCTGGGCCTGTACCAGATGCAGTGGATCGCGAGCCCCAGCATGCCGCTGCCCCGAGGCAGTCTGGGGCTCGAACAGGTGGCGCGTTACCCGATCGTTACCCATGGCAGAGAATCGACGACATACAAAAGCCTGGAAATCATGTTCAAGGAAGCCGGTGCCTGGCCAGTACGCCTTATTGCGAGCGACTCAGACGAGGCCATCGTCCATCTTGTCGAAATGGGCACGTCCGTGGGCGTAGTAAATTACGCCTGCCTGGAAGAGCGGCCCTCGCCTCGGATCCGCATATTGCAATGCGACATCCCACTGCCGACACACCCGTACTTCGCCGCTTTCCATATTGACTCGATCGGCAAACTGGGAATGCAGGTCGCTCAGATGGCGCAGCAAATGTGCCGCGACCCGAGCCGGCTGCTGCACCACAAAGCACGCGAAAAAAAATGATCGGCTGACCCTTCCCTGGCCAGCCGTACAGGTGACTCATCACGCTGCTGGGCGCCACCTGGTTATTTGCGCGGGAATTTCATAGTTATTGATTCCGGAATCCCGCGCGCATTGCCCATGACACCGGCCAGACTTACGCGTCGATATTCGACGCCGACAATGCATGCGTTTCGATGAACGCCCGGCGCGGTTCGACGTCGTCGCCCATCAGGGTGGTGAAGATCTCGTCGGCCGCGATGGCATCTTCGATCTTCACGCGCAGCAGGCGGCGCACGGCGGGGTCCATGGTGGTTTCCCAGAGCTGCTCGGGGTTCATTTCTCCCAGGCCCTTGTAGCGCTGCTTCGAGATGCCGCGCTCGGCCTCGCTGCGCAGCCATTGCATGGCCTCGCGGAAGTCGGTCACGAACTGCTCTTTGCGCTTGTCGCCTTCGCCGCGCGCCACCACCGCCCCGGCGCCGATCAGGCCCAGGAAGGTCCTGGCCGACTTGGCCAGCACGGCGTAGTCGGCACCGTTCACGAAGTCGGCGTCGATGACGCTGACGCGCACGTTGCCGTGATGCATGCGGCGCACCAGCAGGCGATGCTGCTCTTGGGCCTCGTCGAATTCGGCGACGACCTCGACGCCGTTGCCCGCGACCGCGTCCCGCAGCGCATGCGCCAGGCGCTGCGCCGACGCGGCGGCGGCCTCGGCCGACGACAGGTCGATCTCGACGCCCTCGGCCATGGCCGACAGGGCGTCCACGTCGAACAGGCGCGTCAGGCGCGCGATGACGGCATCGGCCAGTACGTACTGGCGCGCCAGTTCGGCCAGCGCCTCGCCCGTGATGGGCTCGGCCCCTTGCGAGGGCACCAGCTGGGCGTCTTTCAGCGCCAGCTGCAACATGAACTGCGCTTCTTCCTGGTCGTCTTTCAGGTAGCGCTCGTCGCGGCCGACCTTGACCTTGTACAGCGGCGGCTGGGCGATGTACACGTAGCCGCGCTCGATCAGTTCGGGCATCTGGCGATACAGCAGCGTCAGCAGCAGCGTGCGGATGTGCGCGCCGTCGACGTCGGCGTCGGTCATGATGATCAGGCGGTGGTAGCGCAGCTTGTCGATGTTGAAATCGGGGCCGATGCTGGTGCCCAGCGCGGTGATCAGGGTGGCGATCTGTTCGCTGGCGATCAGGCGGTCGAAACGCGCCTTTTCCACGTTCAGCACCTTGCCGCGCAGCGGCAGGATGGCCTGGAACTTGCGGTCGCGGCCCTGCTTGGCCGAGCCACCGGCCGAATCGCCTTCGACGATATACAGTTCGCACAGCGCCGGGTCTTTTTCCTGGCAATCGGCCAGCTTGCCGGGCAGGCCGGCGCCTTCCAGCACGCTTTTACGGCGCGTCATTTCGCGCGCCTTGCGGGCGGCCTCGCGGGCCCGCGCGGCTTCGACGATCTTGCCGCACAGCGCCTTGGCGTCGTTCGGGTGTTCAAGCAGCCAGGTTTCCAGCGTGCGCGCCACGGCGTCTTCGACCGCCGGCCGCACTTCGCTGGATACCAGCTTGTCTTTGGTCTGGCTGCTGAACTTGGGTTCGGGCACCTTCACCGACAGCACGCAGGCCAGGCCTTCGCGCATATCATCGCCCGACGTCTCGACCTTGGCCTTCTTGGCCAGTTCGTTGTCGGCAATGTACTTGTTGATGACGCGGGTCATGGCGGCGCGCAGGCCGGTCATGTGGGTGCCGCCATCGCGCTGCGGAATGTTGTTGGTGAAGCACAGCACCGTTTCGGTGTAGGTGTCGTTCCATTGCATGGCCACTTCCACGCCCACGGGCACGCCGCCGGCGCTGGACTCGGCCGAGACCGCGAACACGTTGGGGTGCAGCACCGTCTTGGAACGGTTGATGTATTCGACGAAGCCGCGCACGCCGCCGGAAAACGCGAAGTTCTCTTCCTTGCCCTGGCGCTGGTCCACCAGGCGGATCTTCACGCCATTGTTCAGGAACGACAGCTCGCGCAGGCGCTTGGACAGGACGTCGTAGTGGTATTCGATGTTGTTGAAGATCAGCGGATCGGCCAGGAAGCGCACTTCGGTGCCGCGCTTGTCGGTGGGGCCGGTAACCGCCAGCGGCGCCACGCGCTCGCCCTGGCGGAACTCCATCTGGTGCACCTGGCCATTGCGGCGAATGGTCAGCCGCAGCCATTCGGACAGCGCGTTCACGCACGACACGCCCACGCCGTGCAGGCCGCCCGACACCTTGTACGAGTTCTGGTCGAACTTGCCGCCGGCGTGCAGTTCGGTCATGACGATTTCCGCGGCGCTGCGGCCGAACTCGTCGTCTTTGTGGATGGCGGTGGGAATGCCGCGGCCGTTGTCGGTGACGGAAATCGAGTTGTCGGTGTGGATGGTGACCACGATGTCGTCGCAGTAGCCCGCCAGCGCTTCGTCGATGGCGTTGTCCACCACTTCGAACACCATGTGGTGCAGGCCGGTGCCGTCGGAAGTGTCGCCGATATACATGCCTGGGCGCTTGCGCACGGCCTCCAGCCCTTTGAGCATCTTGATCGAATCGGCGCCGTAGCCGGCATTCTCGGGATTGCTGTTCTGCTGATCTGACATGTTTGTATCGCTAAGACTTCAAAAGACGGCCTGGCGGCCGGACCGCGGCGGGCGGCAAGCGCCCGCGCGGCATAAACCCATGGCCGCGGATCAGATCCGCATGGGCATGACGACGTACTTGAACTGGTCGTCGTCGGGCAGGGTGAGCAGCGCCGATGCATTGGCATCGGGCATGACCGACCACTGGATGTTCTCGGCCTTGACGTTGCCCAGCACGTCGAGCAGGTAGCCGACGTTGAAACCGACGTCGAGGGCCTCGTGGCCGTAGTCGATGTCGAGCTCTTCCTGCGCCTCTTCTTGTTCGGCGTTGGAAGACGAGATCTTCATCTGGTTTTGCGCCAGCTGCAGGCGCACACCCTTGAACTTGTCGGTGGTCAGGATGGCCGCGCGCTGCAGGCTGCCTTGCAGGGCTTCGCGGCTGACGATGAACTGGCGCGTGTAGTTGGTGGGAATCACGCGCGTGAAATCGGGGAACTTGCCTTCCACCAGCTTGGACACCAGTTCGACATCGCCGAAGCGGAAACGGATCTGGCCCGGCGCCACGTCGATGGAGACGGGCTCGTCGGAATCTTCGAGCAGGCGCTGCATTTCAAGGACGGTCTTGCGCGGCACGATGACTTCGTGGCGTTCGCTGAGGCCGTCGGCTTCGGTGGCGCAGTGCGCCAGGCGGTGGCCGTCGGTGGCCACGGCGCGCACGCGGCCGGCTTCGAACACCAGCAGCATGCCGTTCAGGTAATAGCGGATGTCTTGCTGCGCCATGGCGAAGTGCACCATGTTGAGCAGATGGCGCAGCGTGCGCTGCGGCAGGGTCAGCGAGACGTCCCATTTCTCGGGCTGCGCCACGGTGGGGAACTCGCTGGCCGCCAGCGTCTGCAGCGCGAAACGGCTTTTGGCCGATTGCACCGACAGCTTGTTGTTGGCCAGGCCCAGCTTCACTTCGCCAGTGTCGGGCAGGGCCTTCAGGATGTCGAGCAGCTTGCGCGCCGCCACGGTGGTGGACTCGTTGTCCTGGCCCACGCCGAAATCGGCGTGCGTGGTGATCTGGACTTCGAGGTCGGTGGCAATGAAAGCGACCTTGTTGCCTTCCTTGCGCATGAGGATGTTCGCCAGGATGGGCAGGGTGTGCCGTCTTTCGACGATGCCCGCCACGGTCGACAGCGGTTTCAGCAATGCATCGCGCGTGGTTTGTACGAGTTGCATGTTCATCCTTTTAGAGTTTGTTCCAACACGTGCAGGGTATGGTTCAGCTCGGCCTGCTTGGCGCGGGCATCGGAAATCTTGCGTACGGCGTGCAGCACGGTGGTGTGGTCACGGCCACCGAACAGATCGCCGATTTCCGGCAGGCTTTTCTGGGTGAGCTCCTTGGCCAGGTACATGGCGACCTGGCGCGGCAAAGCGATATTGGCGGGGCGCCGTTTCGAATACATGTCGGCGACCTTGATTTTGTAGAAATCGGCCACTGTCTTCTGGATATTCTCGACCGTTATCTGCCCATTGGATACCGACAACAGGTCTTTCAGCGCTTCTTTGCAGACATCGACCGACAGCACGTCGCGGCCGTGGAAGCGGGCGTAGGCCAGTACCTTGCGCAGCGCGCCTTCCAGTTCGCGCACGTTGCTGCGCAAGTGCTTGGCGATGAAGAAGGCGACTTCTTCGGGCATGGGCACGCCTTCGGATTCGGCCTTGCGCAGCAGGATGGCCACGCGCATTTCGAGTTCGGGCGGTTCGATGGCGACGGTAAGGCCGGAATCGAAGCGCGAGATCAGGCGGCTGTCGATGCCGGCCAGTTCTTTCGGATACGTGTCGCTGGTGATGATGATTTGCTTGCGCTGCGCCACCATGGCTTCGAACGCATAGAAGAATTCTTCTTGCGTGCGGCTCTTGCCCGAAAAGAACTGGATATCGTCGATGAGCAGCAGGTCGAGCGAATGGTAGTAGCGCTTGAAGTCGTCGAAGGCCTTGCGCTGGTACGCCTTGACCACGTCGGACACGTATTGGTCGGCATGCACGTAGCGCACTCGCACGCCGGTGCCAGCCGCCACCATGGCGTTGCCGATGGCATGGATGAGGTGGGTTTTGCCCAGGCCCACGCCGCCGTACAGGAACAGCGGGTTGTACGAAATGCCGGGGTTCTCGGCCACCTGCAGCGCCGCGGCGCGGGCCAGCTGGTTGGCCTTGCCGGTGACGAAGTTTTCGAAGGTCAGGTCGGTATTCAGGCGCGAACGTTCGTAGACCACGCCGGCCGCGTCGGCCTGCATGGCCGCCGCCACGCCCGCCACGGCGGCGGCCGAGGGCATCGCCGAGGGCGCGGGCGCGATCGGGGCCGCGGGCGCCGCGCCGGCGGCCGGCGCCACCGGTACCCGGGGCGCCACGGGCATGCGCGGCGCCGTGCTGCCGGCGGGCAGCTCGAACGCCACCTGCACCGGCCGCTGGAACCATTCGGCCGCCAGGGCCTCTATTTGATGAGAAAAGTTCTTGCGCACCCAGTCCAGCTTGAACCGGTTGGGCGCGGCAACGCGTAACACGGCCTGCGTCTCGTCGTACGCAAGCGGTACCAGCGGCCGGATCCAGGCGCTGATCTGTTGGGGGGGGAGTTCCTGCTCTAGACGACTGACGCAGGTCTGCCAGAATTCTTTCATGTCGCTCTTGTTCAAACCTCGATTCTACCTTGCCTGGGGGTGGGTTATCCACAGGCCGCGCCCGTTACGTCCCCCTGTTCACGGCGTAACTGTTTGACAAGGCAGAGAAAACTTGCTGAAATGATGGGCTTTTCCGAATTCTGTCTGTCAGAAGGTTCCTTTTTCGTACGCCGGGGCTCACCCCCGCCGTCATGTGCGCCGGGGTATGCCCTGGCCGGGAACCCGTCGGGCAGGTCCCTTCTGACGTTGTTCTTTTTGTGGATCGTCCATGAAACGCACCTACCAACCTTCCGTTACCCGCCGCAAGCGTACCCACGGCTTTCGCGTGCGCATGAAAACCCGTGGCGGCCGTGCCGTACTGAACGCCCGCCGCGCCAAGGGCCGCAAGCGCCTGGCCGTGTAGGCCGGCACCGGGTCTTTCCGCCTTTCGCGTATCGCCGCACCGGTCGTTCATGCCGCGCGCCACGCTTCCTCCCGAGGCGCGGCTGCATCGCCCCTCTGAGTTCGCCGCCGCCCTGAAAGGGCGCCGGCAGGCCCGAGGGGCTTTCTTCATTCTCAGCACCGCGCCCAATAGCCTGCCCCCGGGGCAGGCGGCTCAGGCGCGCCTGGGCATGATCATCGCCAAACGCTACGCGGCGCATGCCAGCACGCGCAACGCGCTCAAGCGGGTCATACGCGAAGCCTTCCGGCACCGCCGGCTGCAATTGCCGCCGCAAGACTACGTGCTGCGCCTGCACAGCAAGCCGGCCCCGGCATCGCTCACCGCGCTCAAGCGCCTGGCGCGCGCCGAAGTAGACGCTCACTTCGACCGCGTGAAGCCATGCTGAAGGCCCTGCTGATCGCCCCCATCCGGTTTTACCGGTTCTTTCTCAGCCCCTGGCTGGGGCGGCAATGCCGGTTTACGCCGACCTGTTCGGCGTATGCCATCCAGGCCATCGAACAGCACGGCGCCTGGCGCGGCAGCTGGCTGGCGGCGCGCCGCATCGGCCGCTGCCACCCGTGGTCACCGGGCGGACACGACCCCGTACCGCCTTTGCATCCTTCCGACTCGCCCCCGTGCCGCGCGCATCAGCGCCGCACCGGTCCCAATTGACGCTAAACTCGTGGGTTTGCCGTTCCGCTTCCGGCCGGCCCGCATACTTACGTAGGCACCATGGATATCCGACGAACCATCCTCTGGATGATCTTCTCTTTCTCGCTGTTGCTTCTGTGGAACAACTGGCAAATCCATAACGGCAAGCCGTCGTTGTTCGGCACGCCGCCCGCGGCCAGCAACGCCGAATCGTCGGCGCAGAAGCCGGATGCCAATGGCCAGACCGACACGCCGTCGGTGCCCACCGCGCCGGCCGCCACGGCTTCCAGCCCGGTGCCCGGGGCCGGCGCCGCGCCCGCCGCGGCCCGGGCCGAACAGGTAGTGATCAGCACCGACGTGCTGCGTCTTACCTTCGACACCACCGGCGCCCAGCTGGTGCGCGCCGAACTGCTGAAATTCCCCACGTCGGGCCAGCCCAACAAGCCCACCGTGCTGCTCGACCACTCGCCCGAACTCACCTACGTGGTGCAATCGGGCCTGGTCGGCGCCGCCGACGGACAAAGCTTCCCCAACCACCAGACCCCGTTCCGTCTGGTGTCCACCGAACACGAATTGTCGGGCGACACCCTGCAAGTGGTGTTCCAGGCCGAATCGGGCGGCCTGAAGGTCACCAAGACCTACACCCTGCATCGCGGCCGCTACGACATCGACGTCCAGCACGCGCTGACCAACATCACCGAAGCCCCGCTGTCGCCCTCGCTGTACCTGCAGCTGCTGCGCGACGGCAACGACCCGGCCGATACGTCCAGCTTCTATCACACGTTCACCGGCATCGCGGTCTATTCCGAACAAGAGAAATTCCAGAAGGTCACGTTCTCGGACATCGCCAAGGGCAAGGGCGACTACGTCAAGCAGGCCGACAACGGCTGGCTGGCCGTGGTGCAGCATTATTTCGCCACCGCCTGGGTGGTGCCGCAAGGCAAGCCGCGCACCAACGAACTGCTGCAAGTGCGGCCCAACCTGTACGCCGCGCGCAGCATCGAAGCCGTGGGCGCCGTGCAGCCGGGCGCCACCGCCCAGGTCGATTCGCGCCTGTGGGTCGGCCCGCAAGACCAGAAAGCCATGGCCGCGGTTGCGCCGGGCCTGGAACTGGTGGTCGACTACGGCTGGCTGACCATCATCGCCAAGCCGCTGTTCGCGCTGCTGACCTGGCTGCACGGCCTGCTGGGCAACTGGGGCTGGGCCATCGTCGCTCTCACCGTCATCATCAAGGCGGTGTTCTTCCCGCTGGCCGCCGCCAGCTACCGCTCGATGGCGCGCATGAAGCAAGTGGCGCCGCGACTGCAGGCCCTGAAAGAGAAGTACGGCGACGACCGCCAGAAGCTCAACCAGGCCATGATGGAGATGTACCGCACCGAGAAAATCAACCCGCTGGGCGGCTGCCTGCCCATGGTAGTGCAGATTCCGGTGTTCATTGCCCTGTACTGGGTGCTGCTGGCCAGCGTCGAAATGCGCGGCGCGCCCTGGATCCTGTGGGTGCACGACCTGTCGGTGCGCGATCCCTACTTCATCCTGCCGGCGGTCATGATGGCCACCATGTTCCTGCAGATCAAGCTGAACCCCACGCCGCCCGATCCCATCCAGGCCAAGGTCATGATGATCATGCCGCTGGTGTTCGGCGGAATGATGTTCTTCTTCCCGGCCGGCCTGGTGCTGTACTGGTGCGTCAACAACACCCTGTCCATCGCGCAGCAATGGACCATCACGCGCAACCTGCAGCGCAAGGCCAGCGCCGCGGCTAACCGCTAGCCGCGCCGGCTGGCCGGGCCATTCCCGGCATGCCGGGTGTCTGACTCCCCCAGGGTGTCAGACACCGCTAACCGCTTCCCGCCCCGCGCGTTCCCATTCAAAAGCCCCCGCAGCCCACAAGGCTGTGGGGGCTTTTTGCATTCCCAGCCGGATCGATTTCGCTGAGGCTCTTGACATGAATTGTGTGTCGGTCGTATGGTTTATAGAACCTTTAGATGAATCATTTCCGATTCGGGCCTCATAACAACGAGCAGGCCGTGCGCGAGCGATCCGTCGCCCAGAGCCTGCCCAGGAGACAAGCTAATGAATAACCGCTACCCCAGCGGCATCGCCCACCGGCGCCGCAAGCTCATCACCGGCATGCTGGGCGCCCTGCTGGCCGGCAGCATGGCCGCCAGCGTGGCGGCCGGCTTTCCGGACCAGCCGGTCCGCATCATTGTGCCTTGGCCCGCCGGCGGGCTGGTGGACCTGCCGGCCCGCCTGCTCGCCGAAAAAATGCAGGCGGAACTGGGCACCACCGTAATCGTCGAAAACAAGACGGGCGCGGGCGGCACGATCGGCGCCGACGCGGTAGCCAAGGCCCCGGCCGATGGCTACACCCTGATGGTTACCACCAGCGCCATCGCCATCAACCAGGCCGTAGGGCTGCCGCAACCCTTCAACCTGCTGCGCGATTTCCAGCCGGTGGCGCCGCTGGCCTATGCCCCGCTGATCCTGGTCACGCATCCCACCCAGGGGCCGAAATCGTTGGCCGACCTGATCGCGCGCGCCCGCGCTACGCCGGGGCAGCTCAATTACGCGTCGGCCGGCAACGGCACGCCCGGCCACCTGGCGGGCGAATGGCTGAAGTCGCGCGAGCAGCTCGATATCGTGCACGTCGCCTACAAGGGCGGCCCTCCGGCCATGACGGACCAGATCGGCGGCCGGGTCGATTTCCATTTTGCCAATGCCGCCGTGGCGCTGCCCCAGATCACCGCCGGCAAGATCGCGGCGCTGGCGGTGGCCAGCGACAAACGCATGCCCCAGCTGCCGCAGGTGCCCACCATGGCGGAAGCAGGAGAGCCCGGCTTCAACACCGATCAATGGATCGGCTTGCTTGCGCCCAAGGCCACGCCCGCCGCCGTCGTCGAGCGCCTGAACCAGGCCGCGGCGCAAGCGCTGGCCGATCCCAAGGTGCGCGATGCGATGACGCGCAGCGGCATCACGGCGGCCGACCCCACCAGCGTGGCCGACTTCGATGCCATCGTCCGCGCCGATCTCGACAAGTGGACAGACATCGTCCGCACCGCACATATCAAGGTGGAATAACGCATGCGCACCATCTTCGTCCTGTTCGACTCGCTGATGCGATCGGCGCTGCAATGCTACGGCGGCACCGCCATCGACACCCCCAACTTCAACCGCTTTGCGCAGCGCGCCATCACGTTCGAGCGGCATTTCGTGGGCAGCCTGCCCTGCATGCCCGCGCGGCGCGAAATGCACACGGGGCGCCTGAATTTCCTGCACCGCAGCTGGGGGCCGCTAGAACCGTTCGACCAGTCGTTCGCCCAGTTGCTGGGCGCGCAGGGGGTATACACGCACCTGGTGTCGGATCACTACCATTATTGGGAAGACGGCGGCGCGACTTACCACAACCGCTACAACACCTGGGAATTCGTGCGCGGCCAGGAATGGGATAAATGGAAGGCCATGGTCCAGCCGCCGCTGGAGCGCTTCCGTGCCATGTACCATCCGATGCAACAGCCCGCCGGCAAGAACGACGGCCGCATCCAGGCGATGGTGAACCGCGAATTCATGCGCGACGAGGCCGACTACTGCTGTCCCCGCACCTTTGCCGCCGGCTTCGAGTTCCTGGAACGCAACCGGCAGGCCGACGACTGGCTGCTGCACCTGGAATGCTTCGACCCCCACGAGCCGTTCCATGCGCCGGCGCATTACCGCGAACGCTACCCCAGCGATTACGACGGCCCCATTCTGGATTGGCCGCGCTACAAGCGCAATGAAGAGTCGGCCAGTGAAATCGCCGAGCTGCGCGCCAACTATGCCGCGCTGGTAGCGATGTGCGACCACCATTTCGGCCGCCTGCTCGACTTCCTGGACGAGCACGACATGTGGAAAGACACGGCCGTCGTGCTGACGACCGACCACGGCTTCCTGCTGGCCGAACACGACTGGTGGGGCAAGAACCGCATGCCCTTCTACAACGAGATCGCCCACATTCCGCTGATCGTCCATCATCCCGACTATGCCGGCCATGCCGGCGAACGCCGCCAGGCCCTGACGCAAACGATAGACATCATGCCGACGCTGCTGGCGCTGCATGGCGTCGAGCCGCCGTCCACCTGCAACGGCCGGTCGCTGCTGCCGCTATTGGCGCAAGACGGCCCAGGCCGCGAAGCGGCGTTGTACGGCATGTTCGGCGCCGGCACCAACATTACCGACGGCCGCTATACGTACTTCTTGTACCCCGAAGACATGACGCGCCAGCAGTTGTACGAATACACGCTGATGCCCATGCACCTGAAGACCATGTTCCATGTCGACGACCTGCGCGGCGCCGAGCTCGCGCCGCCGTTCGCGTTCACGCAGGGCGTGCCGCTGCTGAAGGTGCCGGCGCGCCGCAACGATCGTGGACAGCCCACCGGCCACCAGGGGCAGGGCGGCGGGTACGAAGACACCACCACGGTGCTGTACGACCTGGACCGGGATTATGCCCAGCAGCACCCGTTTCGCGACGCGGCCATCGAACAGCGGCTGCAAGAACTGATGCACAACATCATGCGCGACAACGATGCCCCTCCCGAGGCCTACCAGCGCCTGGGCCTGCAGGCGCCCTCGCGATGAGCCGCGGCAAGCAGGCCCAGGGCGGCTACGACTACATCATCGTGGGCGCCGGCTCGGCGGGTTGCGTGCTGGCCAACCGGCTCAGCGCCGATCCGCGCTGCCGCGTGCTGCTGCTCGAGGCGGGCGGCAAGGGCGGCAACTTCTGGCTGCGATTGCCCATCGGCTACTTCCGCACCATCTACGACCCGCGCTTCTCGTGGCAATTCCAGACCGAAGCCCAGCCCGCCACCGGCAACCGCAACATCGTCTGGCCGCGCGGGCGGGTATTGGGCGGGTCCAGCGCCATCAACGGTTTGCTGTACATCCGCGGCCAGCACGCCGATTTCGATGACTGGCAGGCCCTGGGCGCGGACGGCTGGGGCTATCGCCAGGTGCTGCCGTTCTTCAAGCGTTCCGAACGCCACGAGGCGGGCGCCAGCGAATACCACGGTGGCGCCGGCGAACTATGCGTTTCGGAACTGCGCAACGATCATCCCTACTGCCAAGCGTGGCTGGAGGCCGGCGCCGAAGCCGGCTACGGCCGCAATCCCGATTTCAACGGCGCGCGCACCGAAGGCCTGGGCGCCTATCAGCTGACCCTGCGCGGCCACTGGCGCTGCGACGCGGCCTCGGCGTTCCTGGCGCCGGCGTGGACACGGCCCAACCTGACGGTGCTGACAGGCGTGCACGTCACGCGCGTGCTGGTCAGGCAGGGCCGGGCCACGGGTGTCGAATGGCTGCGCGATGGCGCCCCGCAATCGGCGCGGGCCGAATCCGAGGTGCTGCTGGCCGCCGGCGCCCTGCAATCGCCCCAGGTACTGCAATTGTCGGGCATCGGCCCGGCCGGCCTGCTGCGGCAACATGGCATCGCCGTCCATGCCGACCTGCCCGGCGTGGGCCAAAACTTGCAAGACCATTATCAGGCGCGCGTCATCGTCAAGCTGCGCAAGAAGATGTCGTTGAATGACCAGTCCCGCAGCGCGCTCGGCCTGATGTCGATGGGCGCGCGCTGGCTGTTCAACCGTGCGGGGCCCCTGACGGTAGGCGCGGGGCAGGTGGGCGGCATGGTATGCAGCGAGTACGCGGCCGGCGGCCGGCCCGACCTGCTCTTCAATGTAATGCCCTTGTCGGTAGACAAGCCGGGCGACCCGTTGCACCGGTTTTCGGGGTTCTCGGCCTCTGCCACGCAGTGCCGTCCGCTGTCACGCGGCCATGTGCGCATTCGCGCCGCCGACCCGCTGCAGCCGCCCGCTATCGTGACCAACTACCTGACCGACCCGCACGATGCCCGCGTCCTGGTGGCGGGGCTGAAAAGGCTGCGCGACATTTTTCGCCAACCGTCGTTCCGCGGCCTGGTCACCGACGACGAATACCTGCCGGGCAACGCCATCGTCCAGGACGCCGCGCTAGAGCACTTCGCGCGCCACCATGGCGGAACGGTCTTCCACGCCAGCGGCTCGTGCAAGATGGGCCAGGACGACACGGCGGTCGTAGACCCCGAATTGCGGGTGCGCGGCATAGCCGCCCTGCGGGTCATCGACGCGTCGGTCATGCCCACGATGGTATCCACCAACACCAACGCCGCCAGCATCATGATCGGTGAAAAAGGCGCCGACCTGGTCCTGCGCAGCGCAGGCAGACGCTGACCGGGGCCGCTAGCGCTGCATGCCCCAGCGCCGCACGGTGACCCGCTCCAGCGCGTTGAACACCAGGTTCTCGACTGCCAGGCCGATGATCACCACGGCCGCCAGGCCGGCGAACACGCGATCGGTATACAGCTCGTTGCGGTTCTGGAAAATGAACCAGCCCAGTCCGCCCTTGCCGCTGGACGCGCCGAACACCAGTTCGGCCGCGATCAGCGTGCGCCACGCGAAGGCCCAGCCGACGCGCAACCCGGCCAGGATGGCGGGCAGCGCCGCCGGCACCAGAATGCCCAGCACATACCGCGGCCCCTTCAGGCCGTAATTGCGCCCGGCCATGCGCAGCGTTTCCGGCACCGCCAGGAAGCCCGAATAAATATTCAACGCCAGCGCCCACAGTACCGAATGGATCAGCACGAACACCAGGCTGCCTTCGCCCAGGCCGAACCACAGCAAGGCCAGCGGCAGCAGCGCGATGGCCGGCAGCGGATTGAACATGGCCGTCAGGGTGGACAGCACATCGCGGCCCACGCGCGTGGATACCGCCAGCGTCGTCAGCGCAAAGGCCAGCACTATGCCGGCCACGTAACCCTTGAGCAGCACGGCCAACGACTGCAACGCGCGCGCGGGCAGCTCGCCGTCGGCCAGGCTGTGCGCGAAGGCCTGGGCCGTCTGCCAGGCGCCCGGCAGCAGCAGATCGTTATCGGTGTAGCGCGCGGCGGCTTCCCACAGCACCGCCAGCACCAGCAAGATCGCCGTCTTGCGCACCGCCGCGTGCTGCCGCAGCCGCTCGTGCCACGACAACGGCGCCTCGGCCGCCAGATCGGGCAGGGGCGGCAGTGTGTATTCGATTTCCGGGCGCGGCATCGCGCCCTGTGCGGTCAGGCTCATGGCTGCGCTCCTGGGCCGCGTCAGGCGGCCCGCTGAAGTTCCGTGTGCACGGGTGCGTGAAACAGCAGGTCGTGGATGCGGCGCGCGGCCGCCTGGAATGCCGCCGACCCCTGGCTGTACAGGTCGAAGGCCTGCGCATCCAGTTCGGCCCGCACCCGGCCAGGATGCGGCGACAACAGCAAGATGCGGTTGCCCAGCACCAGGGCTTCTTCGATCGAGTGCGTTACGAACAGCAGCGTGAAGCGCGATTCGTCCCACAGGCCCTGCAGCTCTTCCTGCATCTTGCGGCGGGTCAGCGCGTCCAGCGCGGCGAAGGGTTCATCCATCAGCAGCACGCGCGGCTGCATGGCCAACGCCCGGGCAATGGCCACGCGCTGCTTCATGCCGCCCGACAGCGTGTGCGGATAGGCATCGGCAAACGCCGACAACCCTACCTTGTCCAGGTAATGCAGGGCGCGCTCGCGGGCCTCGGCGCGGCCCAGCTTGCGCGCCGCCACCAGCGGAAACGCCACGTTGTGCAGCACCGTCTTCCAGGGGGGCAGCTGGTCGAATTCCTGGAACACCACCACGCGGTCGGGGCCGGGGCCGGCCACCGGGCGCCCGTCCAGCAGCACCTGCCCGGCCGCCGGCGCGACGAAGCCCGCAACCGCCTTCAGCAACGTCGATTTACCGCAGCCCGACGCGCCCAGCAGAATGTAGCGGTCGCCGCCGTAGACATCGAAGCTGACCTCGTGCGTGGCCCGCACGCGGCGTTGCGGCGTCTTGTATTCCAGCGTCAGGTCGCGCACCTGCAGTAGCGGATGAGGCGCCGGCATGTCAGCTGCCTTGCCCGATGGCCGGATCCGCGAAGAAATAATCTTGCCAGCCGGCGGCCTTGTTCTTGATGGCGCCGATATGGTGCATGAACGTGGCCAGCAACAGCGTATTGTTCGGCTGCAGCGTGAACGACACGTCGGGATGCGTGATGACCTTCACCAGCAGGTCGCGATCGAGCTTGGCGCCCTGCACCCGCTGATAGATTTCGGCGGCCTGCCGCGGATGCGCGGTGACGAAGTCGGCGGCTTCCTGCAAGGCTTTCAAGAATGCGCCGTAGGTTTTCGGATTCTCATTGCGGAATTTTTCGGTGGCGAACAGCACCGTGGCCGAGCTGGGCCCACCCAGCACGTCGTACGAGTTCAGCACGATGTGCGCGCCGGGATTCTGGTCCAGTTCCTGGTCCTGGAAGGGCGGATTGCCGAAATGCGCGGTGATTTCGGTGCCGCCCGAAATGATCGCGGCGGTGGCATCCGGATGCGGCATCGCCACCGAAATCGCGTCCAGCCTGGCGTACTGCGCATCGCCCCATTGCCGCGCGGCGGCCAGCTGCAATATGCGGGCCTGCACCGACACGCCCACCGCCGGCAGCGCGATACGGTCTTTGTCGGTGAAATCGGCGATGGTTTTCACGGCGGGATTATTGCTTACCAGGTAGTACGGGAAATTGCCCAGCGAGGCCACGCCCTTCACGTTCTGGCGGCCGTGGGTGCGGTCCCAGATGGTCAGCAGCGGCCCCACGCCGGCCGCCGCGATGTCCACGCCGCCGGACAGCAGCGCATCGTTCACGGCCGCACCGCCCGACAGCTTGACCCATTCGACGTCGATGTCCACGCCGGCCTCTTGGCCGTGTTTTTCGATCAGGTGCTGGTCGCGCGCCACGTTCAGCAGCAGGTAGACAATGCCGTACTGCTCGGCGATGCGCAGGCGGCCCTCGGCCAGCGCGGGCGTGGGCGACACCAGGGCCAGCAAGGCAATCACCAGGGCCAGCAGCGTGGCTCCGGCGTAGCGGGCCAGGCGGGGCGGGAAGATGGTCGGTGCGTGGGTCATGTTCGATACGCTTCAGTACGGCAGGTCGCCTTCGATGGTGGTGCGATATAGCTTGCGGCGCAGGTTCGGCGGACACCCTGCCGCCAGATGGATCAGCGAGCGGTTGTCCCAGAACACCAGGTCGCGTTCGCGCCAGGCATGGCGATAGATGTGTTCCGGCCGGATGCTGTGCGCAAACAGTTCGTCCAGCACCTGCCGGCTCTCGTCGGCGGGCAGGCCTTCGATGCGCGTCGTGAAGCCCTCGCTGACGAACAGCGCCCGGCGGCCCGTTTCCGGGTGCGTGCGCACCACCGGATGCACGACCTCTTGTACCTGCGCCAGTTGCGCGGCGCTCAGGTTGGGGCGCCAGTTGCCCTCTTTCTGCATCTGGCCGTACTTGGCCAGGTAAGAGTGCACGGCGCGCCGCCCCTGGATTGCGTCGCGCAGATGCGCGGGCAGCGTGTCATGGGCCCTGTGCATGTCGGCAAACAGCGTGTCGCCGCCTTCGGCGGGCAGCTCTTGCGCATGCAGCAGCGAGCCCAGGCTGGGCAGCGGCTTGTACGAGATGTCGGAATGCCAGTACTGGCCGGCATCGCCCAGGCCCACCGGCTTGCCGTCTTCGACGATGTTCGAGACGATCAGGATCTCGGGATGTCCGGGCAGGTGAAATTGATGCAGCACGTGAATCATCAGCTTGCCGAAGCGGCGGCTGAAGTCGATATGCTGCCGGGGCGTGATGCGCTGATCGCGAAAGACCACCACATGATGGTCCAGATGCGCGCGCTGCACGCGCCCGAAATCGCCGTCGGCCAGCGGGCGGCCCAGGTCGATGCCGACGATTTCCGCGCCGATGCCGCCGGGCAGCGGCCGGATGTCGAACTCCTGGGCAGAGGCGCCTGCCGCTACATCGTGGCGCAGTGCGGGGCTGGCAACAGACATGGATCGCTCCGGGATTCAGAGCGATCCATTATGCAAACGCGGCGCGCCGCCTCAAACGAAGTTATCGGCGTTTGGTCAGAGCCTGGCGTCATATAGACGCTGTGGCCTCAGGCCGCCAGGAACTTCTGGACCAGCTTCACCCAATAGGTGGCGCCCACCGGCAGCAGGGCGTCGTTGAAGTCGTAATTGGGGTTGTGCAGCTGGCAGGGGCCCATGCCATGGTAGGTGGCCATGCGGTGGCCGCCGTCGCCGTTGCCCAGGAACAGGTAGCAGCCCGGCACTTTTTCGAGGTAGAAGGAGAAATCCTCGGCGCCCATGAAGGCGGGAATGTCGCAATTGACGTGGTCATCGCCGAACGCCTCGCGCGCCACCTGCGCGGCGAAGGCGGTTTCTTTTTCCCAATTCACCAGTGGCGGATAGGCCCGCACGAAGTCCAGCTCTCCGGTGCCGCCATACACCTGGGGCAGGGTGGTCGCAATGCGCCGCATGCCGTCTTCGATCTGGTCCAGCACGTCTACCGTGTAGGTGCGCACCGTGCCGCGCAGCACGGCCTCGCCGGGGATCACGTTGTATGCGTCCCCCGCATGGATCTGCGTGATGGTCAGCACGGCCGATTCCAGGGGGTCTTTGCTGCGCGAGATCAGCGTCTGCAGCGCGTGCACCATATCGGCCGCCACGATGATGGGGTCTACCGACCGGTGCGGCTGCGCGGCGTGCCCGCCCACGCCGCGGATGGTGATGTCCCACCGGTTGCTCGAGGCCATGGCGGGGCCGCTGCGGAAACCGAACTGGTTGACCGGCATGCCCGGCATGTTGTGCAGCCCGAACACCGCGTCGCACGGGAATTTATCGAACAGTCCGTCCTGCATCATGGCGCGCGCGCCGGCGTTGCCGCCTTCTTCGGCCGGCTGGAAAATGAACACGACCGTGCCGTCGAAGTCGCGGTTCTTGGCCAGATACTCGGCCGCGCCCAGCAGCATGGTGGTGTGGCCGTCGTGGCCGCAACCGTGCATGCGGCCCTCGATGGTGGATTTGTGCGCGAAGCGATTGTGTTCAGGCATGGGCAGGGCGTCCATGTCGGCCCGCAGGCCGATGGTCTTGCCGCCGCTGCCTGACTTCAGTACCCCCACCACGCCGGTCTTGCCGAAACCGGTGTGCACCTCGATTCCGAAGCCGCGCAGCCGCTCGGCCACCAGCGCCGAGGTGCGGGTTTCTTGGAACGCCAATTCCGGATGCGCATGGATATCGCGCCGCAAGGCGGTCAGGTCGTCGTGGGCGCGCTCGATTTCTTCCAAGGTTTTCATGGCAATGCTCGTACAGGTCGGGTATTCGGATTTTGTAGCATACCGCTCGCGGGCGGGGCACATAAGTCTGGGTTCAGGAACGACTGTGCTTCTGTCTTGCTTGTGTTCTTCAGGCGCCTTGCCGTTGCGGGACAGGGGCGGAGCGACGCCCGTCGGGCTCGGGCGCATCCAGGCGCCCGAGCCTGACGCACGTGCGCCGTCCCCACCCGCCCAAGCGGCGCTGAACGGGGCTAGAAAATTTCGGACCTCCTGCAGTCATTCAATCAATCTCGCCCCCCCTCCCGGTTCATCATTCAAATGGCAAGCGCTGACATGCCCGGGCGCGATCGCGCGCAGCAGCGGGCGTTCGACCGTACAACGCGGCATCGCGTGCGGGCAGCGCGGATGAAACGCACAACCCGTGGGCGGCGCCAGCGGCGACGGCAGCTCGCCCTTGATAGGCCGGTAATCGCGCCGGCCCGGCCGCAGATCGGGCAGCTCTTTCAGCAAAGCCTGCGTGTAGGGATGATTGGCACGCGAAAACACCACATCGGTCGGCGCGATTTCGACCATGCGGCCCAAATACATGATCGCCACGCGATTAGAAATATGGCTGACGACACTCAGGTTGTGGCTGATGAAAAGATAAGTCAGATCCAGCTCGCGCCGCAGCTGCGCGAACAGGTTCAGCACCTGCGCCTGGATCGACACATCCAGCGCCGCCACCGCCTCGTCGCACACGATCACCGACGGCTTCAGCGCCAGCGCGCGCGCAATGCCGATACGCTGGCGCTGCCCGCCCGAAAACTGGTGCGGATAGCGCTGCGCATAACCGGGATCCAGGCCCACCTGGCCCATCAGGCCGGCCACATAGCCGGCCTTCTCGCCGGCGCGGATCAGCCCGTGCGCCACCGGGGCCTCGCCGATGATGTCCAGCACCCGCATGCGCGGATTCAGCGACGCATACGGGTCCTGGAAAATCATCTGCACGCCCAGTTCGTAGGCGCGGCGTTCGGCCGTCGCCATCTGCGCCACCGGCTTGCCCTGAAAATGAATCTGCCCGCCGGTTGGCCGCAGTATCCCCGCCACCATGCGGCCCAGCGTCGACTTGCCACAGCCCGACTCGCCCACGATGCCGATCACCTCGCCGGCGCGCACGTCCAGGTCGACCCCCGCCACCGCCTGCGCCACCAGCGTCTTCAGCCCCGCGCCGAACAGGTTGGCGATGCGGCCGGCCAGGTCCACCGGCTGTACGAAATGCTGTTCGACCTGGCGCAATGACAGGATCGGGACCGGCGCGGACGATGCCGACTGCGGCTGCGGCGACGAGGCGGGCGCGGCGGCCGGCATCACGGTTCTCCCGCGTGCCAGCAGCGGGCCCAGTGTGCCGGCCGGTGCTCGACCGCTTGCGGCGCCTGCATACAGGCCTCGGTGGCGCGCGCGCAGCGCGTGCGAAACGCACAGCCCTGCGGCAGGTTCAACAGCGATGGGGTCATGCCGGGTATGGGCTCCAGGGGCTGGCCGCGTGTCTGCGGCGTGGGAATCGACGCAATCAGTCCGTGCGTATAAGGATGCAGCGGCCGGCCGATCACGTCGGCCGTCGCGCCCGTCTCGACCACGCGCCCGGCGTACATCACCGCCACCCGGTCGGCCAGGCCCGCGACCACCGCCAGATCGTGCGTGATCCAGATCAGCCCGGTGCCGGTTTCGCGGCACAGCTTCTGCATCTCGTACAGAATCTGCCCCTGTATGGTCACGTCCAGCGCGGTCGTGGGCTCGTCGGCGATGATCAGGCGCGGCGCGTTCAGCAGCGCAATGGCGATGGCCACGCGTTGCCGCATGCCGCCCGACAACTGATGCGGATAGGCGCGCAGCCGTTCCTGCGGCGACGGAATGCCCACCTTGGTCAGCACCTCGAGCGCGCGCGCGTGCGCCTCGGCCCGGCTCGCGCGGCGGTGCGCCTGCACGGTTTCGATCATCTGGGTATCGACGCGCAGCACCGGATTCAGCGTCATCATCGGGTCCTGGAAGATCATCGCGATATCGCTGCCGCGCAGTTCGCGCCAGCGCCGCGGCGAGGCGGCGCGCAAGTCTTCGCCGTTCAGGCGGATTGCGCCGTCGACCACCCGGCCCGGCTCGTCCACCAGCCCCAGCAATGAAAATCCGGTAATGCTCTTGCCCGAGCCCGACTCGCCGACCAGCCCCAGGATCTCGCCCGGGCCCACCGACAAGTCCACGCCGTCCACCGCCTTGACCACGCCGGCGCGGGTGAAAAAATGCGTTTTCAGCCCGCGCACTTCCAGCATGGGCGGGGCGGCGGTGGCGGAATGCGTGTCCATGTCGGGTGCGGCGCTCAAGTGGCGTTGTGCGGATTCAGCACATCGCGCAGGTGGTCGCCCACCAGGTTGATGCCGATGATGGCCACCGCCAGCGCGATGCCGGGAAAGAACGAAATCCAGTACAGCCCCGACAACAGGTATTCGAAGCCGTTCGAGATCAGCATGCCCAGCGAAGGCTCGGTAACCGGCACGCCCACTCCCAGGAACGATAGCGTGGCCTCGAGCGCGATGGCATGCGCCAGATCGATCGTGGCGATGACGATCAGCGGCGGCATGCAGTTGGGCAGCACGTGGCGAAACAACACCCGCCCCCAGCCCAGCGACATGCAGCGCGCGGCCTCGACGTACTCGCGGCCGCGCTCGACCAGCGCGGCGCCGCGCGCGGCCCGCGCGAAGTAGGCCCACTGCACCACCACCAGCGCGATGATCACCTTGTCCACGCCCTTGCCCAGGATCGCCAGCAGAATCAGCGCCACCAGGATGGCCGGAAACGACAGCTGGATGTCGACGATGCGCATCAGCAGGGCATCGATGCGCCCGCCGAAGTACGCCGCGATCAGGCCCACGGTGGCGCCGATGGCGAAGGCCGCCAGCACGGAAATCGTGCCCACCATCAGGCTGGTGCGCAGGCCGTACAAAATGGCGGAAAACACATCGCGCGCCTGCCCGTCGGTGCCCAGCCAGTACGTCATGCTGCCGTCGCTGCTGGCGCTGCCGGGCGGCAGCTTCGAATCCAGGATGTCCAGCGTGCCGATGTCGAACGGGTTCTGCGGCGCGATCCAGGGCGCGAACAGCGCCGCCCCCACGGTCAGCAGCAATAGCACCACCCCCAGCAGCGCCAGCTTGCTGGCACAGAAGTCCGCCAGAAAGCGGCGCAACGGCGTTTCTACGCGCGCCGCGGCGGGCGCGGGCGTAGCGGAAGTCACGGGCGTCGTCATGCTCGGCGCTCCAGTCGTACGCGCGGGTCCAGCACCGTATAGATGATGTCCACGATCAGGTTCAGCATGACCAGGAAAAACACGATCAGCATCAGGTAAGCCACCACCACCGGACGGTCGAGATTGATGATGGAATCGATCAGCAGCTTGCCCATGCCGGGCCACGAGAACACGGTCTCGGTCACCACCGCGAAGGCCATCACCTGGCCGAATTCCAGCCCCGCCACGGTGACGATGGGAATCAGGATGTTCTTCAGCAAATGCACGCCCAGCACGCGCCGTTCCGACAGGCCCTTGGCGCGCGCGAACTTGATGTAGTCCATGGGCAGCGACTCGCGCGTGGCCGCGCGCGTCACCCGCACGATCATGGCGCACTTGGCCAGGGCGATGGTGCTGGCCGGCAGGATCAGGCTGGCCCAGCCGTCCAGCGTCAGCACGCTCAATGGCACGCCCAGCACCGGCACGGTGGCGCCGCGGCCGCTGGCCGGCAGCCATCCCAGCGTCACGGCGAACAGCATGATCAGCATCAGGCCCACCCAGAAGTTCGGCAGCGAAAAGCCCAGCACCGAACCCGTCATGATGGCGCGCGAGCCCACCGCCTTGGGCCGCAGGCCGGCCAGGATGCCCAGCGGCACCCCGATCAGCACCGACATCAGCATGGCCACCGTGGCCAGTTCCAGCGTGGCCGGCATGCGCTCCAGAATCAGGTGCATGGCCGGCTCGCCGGTCAGGAAGCTGTTGCCGAAATTGCCCTGCACGGCCTGGCCGATGAACACCAGGTATTGCATCAGCAAGGGCTTGTCCAGCCCCAGCGACACGCGGATGGCCTCGCGCTGCGCATCCGTAGCCTCGGGGCTGGCCATCATCGACACCGGATCGCCCACCAGGTAGATGCCGACGAAGACCAGCGCCGACATCACCAGCATCACGACCAGCGTCTGCAGCAGCCTGCGGATAATGGTTGCCAGCACGTCGGCGCTACCGTTGGCCTTACTTCTTCAGGGTCGCGTATTGCACCAGAGTGGTCTGGTCGGGCCGGCCCACGTAGCGGATGTCGTTCTTCATGGCCCATACCGACAGCTCGAAATGCAGGGGCAGCAGCGCGAAGTCGTCCATGGCCATATTGCTGGCCTGCTGCAGCAGCTTGGCGCGCTTGTCGTCGTCCATGGTGGATGCCGCCTCGCGCACCAGCTTGTCCATTTCGGGATTCGAATAGCGGCCACGGTTGGTGGTGCCTTCGCCCGCCTCGGGATTGCGCGTCATCAGCAGCGAAGTCAGCGGATTCGACATCTCGCCGCTGGTGGCCGACCATCCGGCCATATACGCGCTGAAGCTGTAGCTGTCGCGCTTCTTGAAGAACACCGACGGCGCCAGCGCTTCCACGCTGGTCTTGACGCCGATGCGCGACCACATCGAGGCCACCGCTTGGGCGATCTTGGAGTCGTTCACATAGCGGCCCGAAGGCGCCCCCAGCGTGATCGAGAAGCCGTCGGGGTAGCCGGCTTCTTTCAGCAGCGCCTTGGCCTTTTCCGGATCGGCCTTGGGCGCTTCGGCATGCTCTTTGGACGAGCCGAACATCGGGTATGGCAGGGCGTTGCCGGCGGCCTTGGCCACGCCGCCCATCACGCGGTCGACGATGGCATCGCGGTTGATGGCCAGCGACAGGGCCTGGCGCACGCGCCGGTCTTTCAGCGGATTCTTGTCCAGGGGAATGCCGGGCGTGGGTTCGGCGTACTGGTCCATGGCCACGTACATCACGCGCACCGACGGCGTTTCTTCAACGAACAGATCCTTGTTCTTCTTCAGGTTGGGCAGGTCGTCGGTGGGGGGATCTTCGATCAGGTCCACGTCGCCGGCCAGCAGTGCGGCCACGCGCCCGGCGGCGTTCGACATCGGGCGGTAGATGACCTTGTCCCAGTCGGGTTTCTTGCCCCAGTAATTCTCATTGCGCTCGAACACCAGTTCGGCGCCCCGCTTCCAGGACACGAATTTGTAGGGGCCCGTGCCCACCAGGCCATCGCCGCTATTGAGCTGCGTGGTGGTCTTGCCTTCGGGCGCCGGCCCCGAGGCCGCGTGCTTCGACAGAATCGGCAACTGCGCCAGGTTGATCAGCAGCAGCGGCGCCGGCGCCTTGGTGGTAATGCGCAAGGTCAGCGGATCGACCGCCTCGGCCTTGGCCACCGACCCCAGGTACAGGGTAAAGGGCGACGGACTGTTGGGCACCTTGGGAATGCGGTCGTAGGTGAACACCACGTCTTCGGCCGTGAACGGCGTGCCGTCCGAGAATTTCACATTGGGGCGCAGCTTGAAGGTCCAGACGTTGCCGTCCACCGTCCAGGATTCGGCCAGCGCCGGCTGCGGCTGCAGCTTCGCATCGGCGCGCACCAGCGGGTCGAACAGGGTCTGGGAAATCTGCGTATTGGGGGTCAGCGCGTGATATTGCGGGTCCAGCGAGCTGGGCTCGGTTTTCAGGGCCACCACCAGATCGCGCGCCGCCGCGGGCGCCGTGGCCCCCAGCGCCATGGCCAGGGTTAGTGTGCCGCCAGCCAACAAACGTAACCATCGAGACGCCATCGTGCTCTCCCCAAGTCGGTTCTACAGGTTGGACTGCCGCTCAAACTTAACCAGCAAACGCATGGGCACGCAACAGTTATATTCCCTTATTGCCCTTCTGTATCTGTCCGGAAATCGTTCACCCATGGCCCTGTCCACGCATGCTCCCATCGCCGCCATCGCCACCGCCCCGGGCCGCGGCGGCATAGGCGTCGTCCGGGTCTCCGGCCCTGATTTATCGGTGCTGGCGCGGCGCCTGTTCGGCCGCGACCTGACGCCCCGCCACGCCCATTACCTGCCGTTCACCGCCGCCGACGGCGAACACCTGGACGAGGGCATTGCGCTGTATTTCCGCGCGCCGCGCTCGTACACCGGCGAAGACGTGCTCGAACTGCAGGGCCATGGGGGCCCGGCGGTGTTACGGCGCATTCTCGACCGATGCCTGCAGGCCGGCGCCGACCTGGGCCTGCGCCTGGCCGAGCCCGGCGAATTCACCCGGCGCGCCTTCCTGAACGACCGCATGGACCTGGCCCAGGCCGAGGCCGTGGCCGACTTGATTGATGCATCATCCGTTGCCGCCGCGCGCGGCGCCATGGCTTCGCTGTCGGGCGAATTCTCGGCCCGCGTCAACGCCCTGTCGGACCGCATCGTGCATCTGCGCATGCTGGTCGAAGCCACGCTCGATTTTCCCGAAGAGGAAATCGACTTTCTGGAAAAGTACCAGGCGCGCCCCACGCTGCAGGCCCTGGCGGCCGACCTGGATACCCTGATCGCCCAGGCGCGCCAGGGCGTGATCCTGCGCGAGGGCCTGCACGTGGTGCTGGCCGGCAAGCCCAACGTGGGCAAATCCAGCCTGCTCAACGCCCTGGCGGGCGACGATATCGCCATCGTCACGCCCATCGCGGGCACCACGCGCGACAAGGTCGTGCAGGAAATCCATATCGAGGGCGTGCCGCTGCACATCGTCGACACCGCCGGGCTGCGCGACACCGAAGACACGGTGGAAAGCATCGGCATCGCGCGCACATGGAAAGAAATTGAACGCGCCGACGTCATCCTGCACCTGCAAGACGCCACGCAGCCCGCCGACGCGCTGGATGCGCAGATCGTCGCGCGCCTGCCGCCGCGCACGCCGCTGCTTACCGTGTTCAACAAGATCGACCTGCTCGATCGGCCCTTCGAGGCCGGCGCCGGGCAGCTGGGCATTTCGGCGCGCGCGGGCGCGGGCCTGGACGAACTGCGCGGCCGGCTGCTGGCCCTGGCGGGCTGGAACCCCGGCGCCGAATCGCCCTGGCTCGCGCGCGAGCGGCACGTACACGCCCTGCAGCTGGCCGCCGAGCACCTGGCCACCGCCACCGAGCACGCCGCGCAAGACGACCGCGTACTGGACCTGTTCGCCGAAGAACTGCGGCTGGCGCATGACAGCCTGACCAGTATCACGGGCAAGTTCACCAGCGACGATCTGCTGGGCGAGATTTTTTCCAGCTTCTGCATCGGGAAGTGAATTAACGCACAGGCGTGCGATCAGCCAACCCGAGTCGGTGTCCGACACCCTTCGGGAGTCAGACACCTTGAGCATATTGCCGGGTGCCCACGCATCACCGATTGCACCAGGTGTCAGGCTCCCGCCAGGGTGCCTGACACCGCTGTGAGCAAAGGCTCTACGCGGCGGTGCCCGACACCCTTCAAGAGCCAGACACCCGGAGCACATTGCCCGGGTGCCAGCGCATCACCGGTCCCGCTCCGCCGACTGATTGTTCAGCAGCAGCGCCCGCCCCGCGAACAAGCCGCCCGTCACTTCCAGCTGGAACCGCTCGGCATCGCGGCGGCGGATGTCTTCGGCAATTTCGTCGGCGGCCTCGGGCGTGGCGCCCAGCGCCATGGTGGCCTGGCGGCCCAGCACCATGGCCGACTCGAAGGTTTCGCGCACCTGGAAATCCACATCGACCTTGTGCAGCTCCAGGGCGTGCTCGCGGTCGAACGAACGCACCAGCACCAGCGAATGCGGACACACCGCGCGGATGCGCTCGACCATCTGCGTGACGGTGTGCCGGCCGTCGGCGCACACCAGGATGGCCTGCGCGTGTTTGGCGCCCGCCGCCGCCAGCACATCGGTGCGCGTGCCGTCGCCGTAGTAGACCTTGAAGCCGAAATCGGCGGCGCTGCGGATCATTTCGGGATCGTTGTCGATGATGGTGATCTCCGCGCCCAGGGCCAGCATGTGCTGGCTGGCGATCTGCCCCACGCGGCCGAAACCGATCACCAGCGCGCGCCCGATCTGCTGGTCGGGCGCCTCGAGCCCGTCGGTGGATACGCCGCCGCGCGGCGCCCAGTGCTTGTGGGCCAGCACCACCAGCGGCGTCAGCGCCATCGACAGCACCACGATGGCCGTCATGTTGGCATTGACCACCGGGTCTATCACGCCATTGGCCAGCGCCGCCGAAAACAGCACGAAGGCGAACTCGCCGCCCTGCGCCATCAGCACGGCGCGGTCCAGCGCCTCGGCCTTCGAACTCTTGGCCAGCCGCGCGGTGGCGTAGATGCACAGCGCCTTCACGGCCATCATGGCCAGCACTCCGGCAACGATCAGTGGAGCATTGCGCGCCACCACGGTCAGGTCCAGCGACATGCCCACGCTCAGGAAGAACAACCCCAGCAGCAAACCGCGAAAGGGCTCGATATCGGCTTCGAGCTGATGCCGGAAAGTAGACTCCGACAGCAACACGCCGGCCAGGAAGGCCCCCATGGCCATCGAAAGCCCGCCCCACTGCATCAGCAGGGCCGCGCCCAGCACCACCAGCAGGGCCGCCGCGGTCATGACCTCGCGCGCCTTGGCGCGCGCCAGCAGGCGGAACAAGGGATTGAGCAGCCAGATGCCGGCCACCACCAGGGCCGCCACCGCCCCCACGCCTATACCCACGTCCAGCCAGCGCGAGGCCGCGCCCGCCGCCTGGGTGGGCTGGGCCCCCGGCGGCGCGATGAACGCCACCAGCGCCAGCAGCGGCACGATCAGCAGGTCTTCCAGCAGCAAGATCGACACGATCTTCTGCCCGCGCGGCGTGGCGATGTCGCCGCGCTCGCCTAGCAGCTGCATGACGATGGCCGTGGAGGTCAGCACGAAGCCCATGGCGCAGATGAACGACACCGCCAGGGTGAACCCGAACGCCAGGCCCACGCCGGTGAGCAGCAGCCCGCACACCAGCACCTGCAGGCTGCCCAGGCCGAAAATCTCGCCGCGCAGGGTCCACAGGTGCGTCGGGCGCATCTCCAGCCCGATGATGAACAGGAACATCACCACGCCCAGCTCGGCGGTGTGCAGAATGGCCTGCGGGTCATGGAACAGCTCGAGCCCGAACGGCCCGATGACCAGGCCCGCGCACAGGTAGCCCAGCACCGATCCCAGCCCCAGGCGGCGAAACAGCGGCACCGCCACCACCGCGGCACCCAGCAACACCACCACCTTGGCCAATTGGCCAGCGTCGCCCTCTACAGCCATGGATTTCCCCTGTTGCCGGCCGGTGGCCCGCGTCAGTCGTCGGCAACCAGCCCGTGTTCGACGGCATACACCGCCACTTGGACCCGGCTGGTCAGGTTGAGCTTCTTCAGGATGTTCTGGACGTGGATCTTGACCGTGCTTTCGGCAATGTCCAGTTGCCGCGCAATGACCTTGTTGCTGGCGCCGTGCGCCAGGCATTGCACGATTTCGCGCTCGCGCGCGGTCAGGCGCGTGCGTTCGCCCCCCGCCGTGCCGCTGTTGCCCTGCGCGGCCTGCTCGCGGAAACGGTCGACCAGCTTGGCGGTCATGTTGTCGGCGATGACCGGCTCGCCGGTGGCGGCGCGGCGGATCGCCGCCGTCAGCGCCTCGGCGTCGATATTCTTGACCAGGTAGCCGCGCGCGCCGTCGCGCAGGGCCTGGCTGAGTTCGTCGGTTTCTTCCGAAACCGTCAGGATGACCACGTTGCTGCGCGGCACGTCCTGCACCAGCAACTGCAGGGTTTCCAGCCCCGACAGGCCGGGCATGTTCAGATCCAGCAAGATGACGTCGGGCTGGAATTCCTGGGCGCGCTTGATGCCTTCCACGCCATCCGCCGCCTCGGCCACGACCTCGAAGTCGGGCTGGCGCTGCAGCAGCAGGCGCACGCCCGAGCGGAACAGGCTGTGGTCGTCGATCAACAGGATGCGGATAGCCATGAGATAGCGGGGAAACTCAGGCCGCGCGGCGTTCGGTGCGGGGCAGGACCAGCCGCACTGTGGCGCCGGCACCGGGCCGGGACGTCAGTTTTATCACAGCGTTGAGTCGGGCGGCCCGCTCGCGCATGATGTGCAGCCCGATATGGCTTTCTTCGCGCTGGCCGACCTCGTCGGGATCGTAGCCGATACCGTCGTCGGCGATGTCCATTTCGAAATCCTGGTTGTTTCTCAGCCATACGCGCACATGGCTGGCCTCGGCATGCTTGCGCACGTTCGACAGCGCTTCCTGCAGAATGAACAGCACCTGCAGTTGCTGCTCGGGCGACAGGGGCCGGTCGGTGCCGTACTGCATGTCCAGGTCGACCTCGATGCCCGTCTGGCGCCGGAACCGCAGCACCGCTTCTTCGATGGCGTCGGGCAGTTCGCCCTGGTCGAGCTTGGTGCGGAAATTCACCAGCAATTCGCGCACGTCCTGGTAGCTTTCTTCGACGCCGGTGCGCAGCAGCGGCACGATCTCGCGCACGTCGTCCTGGTCGCCCCGCGCCACGGCGTCGTCCAGCAGCTGCAGCTGCAGCTTCAAGAAGTTCAGCCCCTGCGCGATGCTGTCGTGCAGGCCCTGGGCCATCAGGTTGCGCTCGCGCACCACCGCCAGCTGCCGCGCATTGGCATCCAGGCGGCGGTTTTCCAGGGCGACGCCCAGATGCTGCCCCAGGGTTTCGAGCAACTGGGTTTCGGCGGCCGACACCGGGCGCTGCGCCCTGAAATGCAGCGAAAACGAGCCCAGCACTTCGTCGCGGGCCACGATGCGGAACACCGCCAGGCTGCGAAACCCTTCGTTGGTGCAATGGAACGCCTCGACGGGCGCCACCTTGCGCAGGTCGCGCACGATCTGCGTGCCCTCTTGGGTAGCCAGGCCGCAATAACAGTGGTCGGCGCGCATGCAGCGTTCGGCCTCGGCCAGTTCGGGCGAAAGGCCCTCGGACACCATCATGTTGATTTTTTCGTCGGTCGGGTCCAGGGTGCGGATGGTGCCGCCCGCGGCGCCGAACTGGCTCATTACCCGCTGCAGAAAGCCGCGGCAGATCGCCTCGATGCTGTTGGGCTGGTTCAGGAACGCCGCCATGTCGTACAGCGCGCAGATATCGCGGTTTTGCGCCTCGAGTTCGGCGGTCTTGCGGCGCACGCGGTTTTCCAGGCTGCGGTACAGGTTTTCGAGCTTGTCGGCCATCAGGTTGAAGCCCCGCGCCAGCACGCCGAATTCGTCGCGGGTCTCGACCGGCAGGCGGGTGCTGAATTCGCCGGCGGTCATGCGCTGCAGGCCGTCGCGCAGGCGCAGCACCGGCGAAATGATCCACAGGTACAGCAGGTAGATCATGGCCACCGTGCCCAGGCTGCCGATGCCGGCCAGCACCCCCTGCGACAGGCGCAGCAGCGTGGTTTTGTCGGAATTGTCGAGTTCGATCATGCGCACCAGCTTGTCGGCCTGGGCCACGAACTCGGGCAGCACATCCAGGTAGCCGGTCATGGCGCCGCTCTGCCGGGCATTGGCCGCGGCGGGCTTCATGACCTCGTTCCATAGCCGCGTCACCACGCGCAGCTGGTCGGCGATGGCGGGATCGGCCGGCAGGAACAGCGGCCGCGCGGGATTGCCGTGTTCGAGCAGGGCCAGGGTGTCGTCTTGCGCGCGCAGGAATTCATCGACCTGGGCATGGTCGGTGTCGGGGCGCATCAGTTCGACCGCCACGCGGTTGGCCACCATGCGCAGGCTGCCGGTATCGTTGATGGCGGCGCCCGCGCCTTCCAGGCCCCACGACAGCCATAGCGTCCAGGCCACCATGCTCAGCACCACCGCCAGGGCAACCAGCGAACTGGCAATGATGCGGGTGGGCAGGCTGTCGCGCAGCGTGGGAAGGCCGTCCGGGCCCACGGGAAATTCGGTAGAGTTCATGGCAGGACGCCAGCGGGTGGACAGTGGCAGTTTAGCTTTTTTCAGGGGCGCGGGCGGGCCGCTGACGTCCGGGGGCCCGGGGGGATCAGACCAGCGGAAGAAACGTGTCGGCGCGCGGCGAATAAGCCAGCAAGGCCCCCGCTTCCAGGTCGAAGTACCAGCCATGCAGGCTGATGGCGCCGCGTTCGAGCTGCCGCCGCACGCAGGCGAAAGATTCCAGGTTGCTCAGCGAGATCAGGATCGACGCCTGCTCGCAGGCACGCCGCTGCTCGGCAAGGCTGGCTTGCGGCAACTGCCGCAGCACCTGGGCGCGCGCCGGTTCGGCGATATTGACCCAGCGTCCGATATAGTCGGCCTGCCCGGCGCTGTCCAGGCGCTGTTCCATCAGCGCACGAATGCCGCCGCACTGGCTGTGGCCCAGCACGATGATGCGGCCTACCGCCAGTTGCTCCACCGCGAACTGGATGGCGGCCAGCACGCCCTGCTGCCCGCCATGCTCGTCGGGCAGCGGCACCAGATTGGCCACGTTGCGCACAGTAAAGATATCGCCGGGATCGCAGCCCAGCAGCAGGGCCGGGTCCACCCGCGAATCGCAGCAGCCGATCAGCAGCGTGCGGGGATTCTGCCCGCGGCACAGGTTGCGGAACAGGGCCGGCGCGGTGTCGAAGTAATGTTGCTGGAAGCGCTGGAACCCGCTGATGAAGCGTTCAAGGTCGTGCGTGCCGGTGTGGGGCATGTCTAGCATGGTCAGCCCCCGGTTTGGGACATGAAGCGCACGATGCGCTCGGGATGGGACGTGAAATCGTGCCGCTCGGGCTTGGCGGCAATGGCGGCCACGATGGCCTGGACCAGGCGCGCATCGCTGGCCCCCTGGCGCAACAAGGCCCCCAGCGGCACGCTGTCTTGCTGGCCCAGGCACAGGTACAGGGTGCCGTCGGCGCCCAGCCGCACGCGGTTGCAGGCGGCGCAGAAGTGCTGCGACATCGGGGTGATGACGCCCAGCACGGGGTGTCCGTCGCCACTGCCCCAATAGCGGGCGGGGCCCGCGCCGGAGCCAGCCACCGCCGGCATCAGCCCGTGGCGCTCGGCCAGCCGCCGGCCCAGCTCGGTAAGATCGGTGCCGGCGGTGCGCCGGCCGGCGCTGCCCACCGGCATGGGTTCGATCAGGCGCAGGATGAACCCCAGGCGGCGCGCATAGGCCAGCAAGGCGTCCAGCGAGCTTTCGGGGGTGCCCGCCTGCACCACGGCGTTGAGCTTGATGGGCGTGAATCCGGCGGCCCGCGCGGCATCCAGGCCGCGCAAGACATCGGCCAGGCAATCGCGGCCGGTGATGCGCGCATACGCGGCGGCATCCAGCGTGTCCAGGCTGACGTTCAGGCGCGCCACGCCCGCGGCGCGCAATTCGGCGGCGTGGCGGTGCAGGCGCGTGCCATTGGTGGACAGCGATAGGTCTTGCAGGCCAGGCAGCGCGGCCAGCGTCCGTGCCAATCCGGGCAGCCCGCCGCGCGTCAGGGGCTCGCCGCCGGTCAGGCGCAGCCTGCGCACCCCCAGGCCCACGAACAGGCCCGCCAGGCGCGCCATCTCGGCATGATCCAGCCAGTGCGCGGGGGGCTCGAAGTCTTTGAAATCGGCGGGCAGGCAATACGTGCAGCGCAGGTCGCAGCGGTCGGTCACCGAAATGCGCAGGTAATCGATGCGCCGGCCGTAGCCATCCACCAGGCAAGCGGGGCCAGGCATCGCCATCGCCTTACTGCACCAGAAGGCCGTCGGCGCCTTCCAGTTCGATACCCGCGATGCGGGCGCGTCCGACCAGCATGCGCGTGTACTGCCGCCAGGCGGTATCGCGGCTGGCCGCCGCCAGCGCCTGGGCGATGCGCCCCGCGACCTGCGCATAAGGCAGCAGGCGGCCCGGCACATGCCGGGCAATGCGCACGACGTGCAGGCCGTGGCGCGTTTCGACCAGGCGCGGCAGCACCGTGCCGGCCGGCGGCCCGAAGATGGCCCGTTCGAATTCGGGCACGGTGTCGCCGCGGCCCAGTTGCCCCAGGTTGCCGCCCACGGCCGCCGACGGGCAATTCGACAATGCGCACGCCAGCGCGCCGAAGCGGCCGGGTTCGGCGCGCGCCTCTTGCAGCGCCGCCTCGGCCCGTTCGCGCAGGCGCGGCAGATCGACTTGAGGCGTGACCTGGAACAGGATGTGGTCAACCTCGACCAGTTCACCCACGGTAAAGCGTTCGGGATGGGCGTCGTAGTGGCGGCGGCAGGCGGCGTCGTCGGGCTCGGGCGTCCCGGCCTGCGAATCGAGCAGGGCGCCGATGAGAGCTTCGTCGCCGTCTTCGCCCGGCGCGGCGGACAAGCCCAGCCGGCGGGCTTCGTCCAGCATCACCCTGCGCAGCACCAGCGCGGTCATGGCGCGGCGCTGCGGGTTGGCCGCGTCGCCATGATGCGGCAGTTCTTGTTCCAGCTCGGCATCGCTCAGTTCGACGCCATTCACAATGACAGGCATGTTTGCTCCGGTTGCCGCCGGCCGGAGCCGGCGGCGCCATGGTTCAGCGCGGGCGCACCAGTTGCCAGGCGCGGCCCAGGTACCCCACCGAGGCGAAGCCGCTCCAGACGTGCACCAGCCGGGTGAACGGAAAGATGACGAACAGCGTCAGGCCCATGAACAGATGCGCCTTGAACAGCGCCGGGGCATCGGCGATGTAGCCTGCCGCGTCGCCCTGGAAGGTGACGATGTGCTGGGCCCAGGTCATGAACAGCACCATCATGTGGCCGTCCATGTGGCCGGCCGAAACGACGATGGTGGACAGCCCCAGCAGCAGCGTCACCAGCAGCCACAGCAGCAAAAGCTTGTCGCCCGGGCGCGAGGCGCGCGCAATGCGCGGATCGGTCAGGCGGCGATGCAGCAGAATGATCAGGCCCGCCAGGCACAGCAGCCCCATGGTGCCCCCGGCCGCCATGGCGACGGCCTGCTTGACACTGTGCGATACGCCCAGCGTGTCCCAGACCACCACCGGGGTCAGCAGGCCCACCAGGTGCCCGAAGAACAGGCCCAGGATGCCCACGTGGAACAGGATGTTTCCCAGGCGCAACTGGCCCCGGTGCAGCAACTGCGAGCTGTCGCTTTTCCAGGTGTATTGCTCGCGCTCGAACCGCACCAGGCTGCCGAACAGGAAGATGCTGAGCGCAATGTAAGGGTAGATGCCGAATACGAATTGATGCACGGTATTCATGGAAGGGTCCCGGTCTTATTGTTGAACGCCGCGCGAGCGGGGATGGAAATGCATCACGTGCGTGCCCGCCGCCGCCAGCGGCAGCAGCGGCTCGACGCCATCGGGGCCGACGCCGTAGGTTTCCATGGCCTCGTCCATGTCGCGCACCGGCGGCTCGGTCTGCTCGCGCGGCACCACGTCGGTCATGCCGCGCAGCACGGCGAAGATGGTCGAGTAGGGGCTGCCGCCGCGCGCCAGGCGGGCGCCGATGGCGGCCAGCACGTGGATGGCTTCGTCGAGCAGCAGGCGCGCCTGCGCGGGGTCGATCAGGCCCAGCAGTTCCAGGAACAGCGGCACGTGATCGGGCAGTTCGGCCGCTTCGGGTTCGAAACCGTGGCGCCGGTATTCCTGCAGCAGGTCGACCATGGCCTGGCCGCGGTCGCGGCTTTCGCCATGCACGTGCTCGAACAAATGCAGCGAATGCGATGGATTGCGGTCGAACGTGGCAACGTAGTTTTCCTGCAGTTCGATCAGGCCGTGCGTTTTCAGGTAGTCGGTCAGGGGCGACAACTGGTCTTGCGCCTCGGGATACGCGTCGAGCGCATCGTCGATCTCGAGCAGGGCATCGATGAGTTCCTGTTCGGGATAGGCCAGCAGCGCGGAAAGAATGCGGTATGGGCTCATGATGGACGTCCTTAGGCCACGGTGGCCTTCTTGCGCGACTTGGGCATCTCGATGAAGATCTCGCTGCCGCGCGGCTTCTTGCCGAACAGCGCGCCATCGGACACCCCGCCCGAGCAGCCGTTGCCGAACGTGAATCCGCAGCTGCCCTTGTCGTTGAAGCTGTCTTCGACCATTTCTTTGTGGCTGGACGGCACCACGAAACGGTCTTCGTAGTTGGCGATGGCCATGATGCGGTACATGTCGCGCACGGTGGAGTGGTCCAGCCCGACGTCGGCCAGAATGGCCTCGTCGCGCTCGCCATGCACCGATTCGGCGCGCATGTACGCCCGCATGGCCAGCAGGCGTTCCAGGGCCCGCTGCACCGGGGCTTCATCGCCCGCGGTCAGCAGGTTGGCCAGGTAGCGCATAGGTATGCGCAGCGTCGACACGTCGGGGATCACGCCCGCCTTGCCCAGGGTCTTGTGCGGCATGTGGCCGGCCTCGGCCGCCGATTGAATCGGCGACAGCGGCGGTATGTACCAAACCATGGGCAGCGTGCGGTATTCGGGGTGCAGCGGGAAGGCCACCTTCCATTCGCAGGCCATCTTGTAAACCGGCGACTGGCGCGCGGCCTGCAGCCACGAATCGGGAATGCCCTGGCGGCGCGCCTCGGCGATGACCTCGGGGGAATGCGGGTCCAGGAATACATCGAGCTGGGCCTGGTACAGGTCTTGTTCGCTGGCGCTGGCGGCGGCCGCTTCGATGCGGTCGGCGTCATACAGCAGCACGCCCAGGTAGCGGATGCGGCCCACGCAGGTTTCGGAACACACCGTGGGCTGCCCGGCTTCGATGCGCGGATAACAGAACGTGCATTTCTCGGCCTTGCCGCTCTGCCAGTTGTAGTACACCTTCTTGTAGGGGCAGCCCGAAATGCACATGCGCCAGCCGCGGCACTTGTCCTGGTCGACCAGCACGATGCCGTCGTCTTCGCGCTTGTAGATCGATCCCGACGGGCAACTGGCCACGCAGGCGGGATTCAGGCAGTGTTCGCACAGGCGCGGCAAGTACATCATGAACGTGTTCTCGAAGGTCGAGTACATGTCTTTCTGCACGCCTTCGAACAAGGCATCGCGGCTGCGCGCGCTGAATTCGCCGCCCAGGTCGTCCTCCCAGTTGGGGCCCCAATGGATCTTGTCCATTTTCCTGCCGGTCAGCACCGATATGGGGCGGGCCGTGGGCGGGGTCTGGCTCAGCGGCGCGTTCTGCAGGTGTTCGTAGTCGTACGTGAACGGCTCGTAGTAGTCGTCGATGGCCGGCAGGTTGGGATTGGCGAACAGGTTGGCCAGTATCTTCAGCTTGCCGCCCTGGCGGGGCTCGAGCTTGCCGGCCGGCGTGCGGGTCCAGCCGCCGTTCCAGCGCGACTGGTTTTCCCATTCTTTGGGGTAGCCCACGCCGGGCTTGGTTTCCACGTTGTTGAACCAGGCGTATTCGACGCCGTCGCGGCTGGTCCAGACGTTCTTGCAGGTAATGGAGCAGGTATGGCAGCCGATGCACTTGTCCAGGTTCAGCACCATACCGACTTGGGCACGGATCTTCATTTTGCGCTTCCTTCCTCGAGCTGTTGCGCCAGCGGGCCTTCCATCCAATCGACTTTTTTCATCTTGCGCACCACCACGTATTCGTCGCGATTGCTGCCGACGGTGCCGTAGTAGTTGAAGCCGTAGGCCTGTTGCGCGTAGCCGCCGATCATGTGGGTGGGCTTGAGCACGGTGCGCGTCACCGAATTGTGGATGCCGCCGCGCATGCCGCTGGTTTCGGCGCCCGGCACGTTGATGATTTTTTCCTGGGCGTGATACATCAGGCACATGCCCACCGGCACGCGCTGGCTGACCACCACCCGCGCCGTCAGCGTGCCATTGACGTTGAAGACCTCGACCCAGTCGTTGTCGACCAGCCCGGCCTGCTTGGCCTCGGTTTCGGATACCCAGACGTGCGGGCCGCCGCGGCTGAGCGTCAGCATGCGCAAGTTGTCGGAATAAGTGCTGTGAATACCCCACTTCTGGTGCGGCGTGATCCAGTTCAGCACCAGCTCGTGCTCGCCATTCGGGTACCGGCCCAGCATCGGCGCCACGGTGCGCGTGTCGATCGGCGGCTTGTAGGCGCAGAATCCTTCGCCGAAGTCCAGCATCCAGCGATGGTCTTGGTAGAACTGCTGGCGGCCGGTCAGGGTGCGCCATGGGATCAGTTCGTGCACGTTGGTATAGCCGGCGTTGTAGCTGACCTCTTCGCTTTCCAGCCCCGACCAAGTGGGCGCCGAGATGATCTTGCGCGGCTGAACCTGGATGTCGCGGAAACGGATCTTGTCGTGTTCGCGCCCCACCGCCAGGTGGGTGTGGTCGCGCCCGGTGATCTTGCCCAGCGCTTCCCAGGCCTTGACCGATACGTGGCCGTTGGTTTCGGGCGCGAAGGTCAGGATCATTTCGGCGGCGTCGATGGCCGTGTCCAGGCGCGGACGGCCCTCGCTGACGCCGGCCTCATCGACGCGGCGGTTCAGGTCGCCCAGTTCATGGACTTCGTGCTGGGTATTCCAGTTGATGCCCTTGCCGCCGTTGCCCAGTTTGTCGAGCAGCGGCCCCACCGACGTGAACTTGCGGTAGATGTCGTTGTAGTCGCGCTCGACCACGGTCATGGCGGGCGCGGTCTTACCCGGCACCAGCTCGCATTCGCCCAGTTTCCAGTCTTTGGGCTCGAAGGCCTGGCCGAGTTCTCCCGGCGTGTCGTGCAGCAGCGGCGTCAGTACCAGGTCTTTGCGCTTGCCCAGATAGGGTCCGCCGATCTCGCTGAACTTGCGCGCCAGCAACTTGTAGATTTCCCAGTCGGTCTTGCTTTCCCACAACGGCTGCACGGCTTCGGACAGCGGGTGGATGAACGGGTGCATGTCGGACGTATTGAGGTCGTCTTTCTCGTACCAGGTGGCCGTGGGCAGCACGATGTCGCCGTACAGGCAGGTGGTGCTCATGCGGAAATCGAGCACCGTGAGCAGGTCGAGCTTGCCCTCGGCGCCTTCTTCGCGATAGCGCACCTGCGAGGGCTTGATGGCATGGGCTTCGTCGCCGAACACGGCGTTCTGCGTGCCCAGCAGATACTTCAGGAAGTACTCGTGGCCCTTGCCGCTGGAGCCCAGGATGTTCGAGCGCCACACGAACATGTTGCGCGGGAAGTTGGCGGGGTTGTCGGGGTCGTCGCAGCTCAGGTTCAACTGGCCGCTTTGCAGGCGCTGGGCCGCATAGGCAACCGGATCCTGGCCGGCCGCCTCGGCCTGCGCCACGACGTCCAGCGGGTTGGTCTCGAGTTGCGGCGCCGACGGCAGCCACCCCATGCGTTCGGACTTGGCATTCAGGTCCAGCATGCTCAGGCGGTCGTAGCGCGCCGCGTCGGCAGTGGGACCCAGGATGTCGCTGACCGGCAGCTTTTCATGGCGCCACTGGCTGGTATGCGCGTAGAAAAACGACGTGCCGTTCATGTGCCGCGGCGGACGCGACCAGTCGGCCGCGAAGGCCAGCGGCGCCCAGCCGAATTGCGGCCGCAGTTTTTCCTGGCCCACGTAGTGCGCCCAGCCGCCGCCGCTCTTGCCCACGCAGCCGCACATCATCAGCAGGTTGATGATGCCGCGGTAGGTCATGTCCATGTGGTACCAGTGGTTCAGCGCCGCGCCGACGATCACCATGGACTTGCCCTGGGTGTCGTGGGCATTCTGCGCGAACTCGCGCGCCACCTGGATGACCAGATGGCGCGGCACGGTGGTGTGCTTTTCCTGCCAGGCGGGCGTGTAGGGCACGTCGTCGTCGTACGAGGCCGCCACGTTGGCGCCGCCCAGGCCGCGGTCGACGCCGTAGCTGGCCATTTGCAGGTCGTACACGGTGGCCACGCAGGCCCGGCTGCCGTCGGCCAGGGTGATGTGCCGCACGGGCACGTTGCGCACCAGCACGCTGCCGTGTTCGCCGCCGAAATACGGAAAACCGACGCCCGCCACGGCATCGTGGCTGTCGAGCAAGGTAAGAACGGGATCGATGTCGCGGCCGCTGCCGCCATCGCGCGATTCGAGGTTCCAGCGGCCCACCTTGGCGCCGCCGTCGACCGCGGCTTCGCCCCAGCGGAAGCCGATGCTGCCGTTGGGCGCGACCAGTTCGCCGGACTGGCTGTCGATGACCAGCGTTTTCCAGTCGGGATTGTTGGGCTGGCCCAGCGTGTCGGCCAATTGCGACGCGCGCAGGAAGTGATCGGGAACCAGGCAGCCGTCGCGCTCTTTCAGGTGCACCAGCATGGGCATGTCGGTGTAGCGCTTGGCGTAGTCCTGGAAGTAATCGGACGCGCCGCCGTGATGGAATTCTTTCAGGATGACGTGGCCCATGGCCAGCGCCAGCGCGGCATCGGTGCCCTGTTTGGGCGCCAGCCAGATGTCGCCGAACTTGACCATTTCGCCGAAGTCGCTGGACACAGCCACCGTCTTGGTGCCCTTGTAACGCACCTCGGTATAAAAGTGCGCGTCCGGCGTGCGCGTCTGGGGTACGTTGGAGCCCCACACCATCAGGTAGGTCGAGTTGTACCAATCGGCCGACTCGGGCACGTCGGTCTGCTCGCCCCAGACCTGCGGGCTGGCCGGCGGCAGGTCGCAGTACCAGTCGTAGAAGCTCAGGCAGGCGCCGCCCAGCAGGCTCAGGTAGCGCGCGCCCGCCGCGTAGCTGACCATGGACATGGCCGGGATGGGCGAAAAGCCGATCAGGCGATCGGGGCCGTACTGCTTGATGGTATAGGCGTTGGCCGCGGCGATGATCTCGGTGGCGGTATCCCAGTCGGCCCGCACGAAGCCGCCCAGGCCGCGCACCGATTTGTATTGCTTGGCCTTGACCGGATCCTGGCTGATGGATTCCCAGGCGGCGATGGGGTCCAGGGTCTTGCGGGCCTCGCGCCACATCTGCATCAGGCGGCCGCGGATCATCGGATACTTGACCCGCTGCGCCGAATACACGTACCAGCTGTACGACGCGCCGCGCGGACAGCCGCGCGGCTCATGGTTGGGAAGATCGGGGCGGGTGCGCGGGTAGTCGGTCTGCTGGGTTTCCCAGGTGATCAGGCCGTTCTTCACATATACCTTCCACGAGCACGAACCGGTGCAGTTCACGCCGTGAGTGGAACGCACGACCTTGTCGTGCTGCCAACGGCCGCGGTAGGCGTTTTCCCAGCTGCGGTCTTCGTTGACGACTTCGCCATGGCCGCTGGAAAAGGTGGATTTCACCCGTGACATGAATTTCAGCCGGTCCAGGAAATGACTCATTCTGTGTTCTCCGTGTACGCCGGAGATACCGGCGCGTTCTGGCTATTACTGTATTGAGACCCGGCGCGCCCGACTATTCATCGCTGGTAGAAGACGGGCGCGCCATGCGCACTAGTTCTTATGGGCCGAAGTGACTAGTCACCCGTCAGCAGGGCACCGGCGCGTTGCGGCGCGCGTAGTACCACCAGGTAATGCCCAGGCAGGTGACATAGAAAGCGATGAAGCAGTACAGGGCGGCCCCGACGTCGCCGGTGAGTTCGATCGACGAGCCGAAGCTGCGGGGAATGAAGAATCCGCCATAGGCACCGATCGCGCCCGAGAACCCCAGTACCGCCGCCGATTCCTTGCCGGCGTCGATCACGGCTTGCCGTTCGGCCGCGGGGCCGAGCCCGTGCGCCGCGCGGGTGCGCTCTTGCAGGAAGATCATAGGAATCATGCGGAAGGTCGAGCCGTTGCCCAGGCCGGTCAGCGCGAACAGCACGATGAACATCGCCAGGAAACCCTGGAAATTGCCCGCGCTGTGTTCGGTGGGAACGAAGGCCAGCACGCCCAGCACCGCCAGGATCATGGCGGCGAACACCGCCAGCGTGACGCGGGCGCCGCCCATCTTGTCGGATATCCAGCCACCCAGGGGCCGTGTCAGCGAACCCACCAGCGGCCCCAGGAACGCGTAGGTAACGGGATTGATGTCGGGGAACAGCGCCTTGGTCAGCATGGCGAAGCCAGCCGAGAACCCGATGAACGAGCCGAACGTGCCCACATACAGCCAGCACATCAGCCAGTTGTGCTTACGCTTGAAGATGACGGCCTGGTCGGCGAAAGAGGCCTTGGCGTCGGCGATGTCGTTCATGCCGAACCACGCGGCCAGCGACGACGCCAGAATGATGGGCACCCAGATGAAGCCGGCGTTCTGCAGCCAGATCTGGTGTTCCACGCCGTCGACCACGAAGCGCTGCGGGTCGCCCCCCAGGCTGCCCAGCACGCCCATCGTGATGATGACGGGCACCACGAATTGCACTACCGATACGCCCAGGTTGCCGATGCCGGCATTCATGCCCGTGGCGAAGCCTTTCTTTTCCTTGGGGAAGAAGAAGCTGATGTTCGCCATGCTGGAACTGAAGTTGCCGCCGCCGAATCCGCACAGCAAGGCCAGGGCCAGCAACGTGGGATACGACGTGCTGGGATCCCGCAGCGCGAAGCCCATGCCCAGCGCGGGGATCAGCAGCGTGGCGGTGGAAATCGCGGTCCAGCGCCGCCCGCCGAATACGGGCACCAGGAACGAATAGAAAATGCGCAAGGTCGCGCCGGACAAGGCGGGCAGGGCCGTCAGCCAGAACATCTGGTTCTTCGACAGTTCAAAGCCCGCCTTGTCCAGGTTGACCACCACCACGCTCCACAGCATCCAGATGCAGAAAGCCAGGCTGAGAGCGGGGATGGAAATCCAAAGATTGCGGTTGGCGATGCGGGCGCCGGAGTCGCGCCAGAAGCTCTGATTTTCCGGCTCCCAGCGCTTCAATACGTAGCTGGACATGGTGTTCTCGCAGTCAGGTGGGCCGGACGCCCGGGCGTCCGGCATACAGGGGTGGCAATAAGGGGATCAGGCGGGTTGCAGCGAACCGCGCACCGATTCGGGACGGAAGCTGTAGTGCATCCAGACCAGCGAGACGCACACGGTGCCGTACATCAGCATGAAGGCGCTGGAACGCACACCGGTCAGGTCGAGCAGGGCGCCGAACAGGATGGGCAGGACGAAGCCGCCCAGCCCGCCGGCCAGCCCCACGATGCCGGACACCGCGCCGATGTTTTCGCCGAATTCATCCGAGATGAACTTGAAGACCGATGCCTTGCCGATCGCCATGGCGATACCCACCACGAACATCAGGATGGTGAACAGCGTGGGGCCGATCGACAGGAAGAATTCACGCGGACCGACGTCGGTTTCAACGATGAAGTGCGTCTGCGGATAGCTGAGCAGGAAGAACGCCACCCAGCACACCCACATCACCCACCAGGTCGTGCGATAGGCGCCGTATTTGTCGGAGATCCAGCCGCCCACGGCGCGCAGCACGCCGCCGGGCAGCGAGAAGCAAGCCGCCAGCAGCGCGGCCAGCCGCATGTCGAAGCCGTATTCGCCGACGTAGTACTTGGTCATCCACAGGGCCAGCGCCACATAGCCGCCGAAGACCACCGAGTAATACTGGCAGTAGCGCCATACGCGCGGATCGCGCAACATGGCCAATTGCGCCGACAGGCTGGCGCCGGTGCGCACGTTGTGCGCCGGGTTGGTGGCCGAAAACACCCAGAACAGGATGGCGGTAGCCAGCAGCGCCACCGCGTAGACCTTGGGCACGATCATCCAGGCGCCGCCCGCGGCGGCGATCAGGGCCGGCGCCACGAACTTGGTCACGGCCGAACCCGAGTTGCCGGCGCCGAATATGCCCATGGCCAGGCCTTGGCGGTTGCGCGGAAACCAGCGCGCCACATAGGGCGTGCCTACCGAGAACGACCCGCCGGCCAGGCCCACGAACAGCCCCAGTACCAGGAACTGCCAGTATTCCGTGGCATATGCCAGCAGCCAGACCGCCGGCACCGCGGCCAGCATCAGCAGGAAGAAGACAATGCGGCCGCCATAGCGGTCGGTCCAGATGCCCAGCGGCACGCGGATCAGCGAACCGCTCAGCACGGGCATGGCGGCCAGCAGGCCGAATTCGGTTTCGGACAAACCGAGCTGGTTCTTGATGGGAATGCCGAGTACGGCGAAGATCATCCATACCGCGAAGCAGATCGTAAAAGCGAAAGTGCTCGAGATCAGGACCCGGTTGGCGGATGTCGTTGGAAGGGGGTGTGCCATGATGGCCTCGCTCATGTCAGTGGACATGTCAAGCAAGATAAACACATGACACCCGGCTGAACATTCGCCGACAGACCGGCCGGCGCGCTGCAATGTGACTAGTTCTTTTTCGGCCGGTTGGGTATGCTGGCCCGCGTGTCCCTTCTTACACGCATAGATGCCACCGTGACTGATCACTCCAACGAATCAAACGCCGTCGTGGACTTCTGGCGGACGGCCGGCCCCGATAGCTGGTTCCGCAAAGACACGGCATTCGACGAGACATTTCGCGCGCGCTTTCTCGACTTGCACATGGCGGCGGCCCAACGGCAGTGCGATGCCTGGGAGGCCACTGCGTACGGCGCCCTGGCCCTGCTGATCCTGCTGGACCAGTTCCCGCGCAACGCGTTTCGCGGCACCGGCCACATGTATGCCACCGATCCGCTGGCGCGCTACTACGCCCGCCGCCTGATCCACGCCGGACGCGATGCCGACGTCGAAGCCGGCATGCGCGTGTTCTGCTACCTGCCGCTGTCCCATTCCGAGAACCTGGCCGACCAGCGCCAGGCGGTCGAACTGAACCAGCCGTTGGGCGACCCGTGGCTGTACCACGCCAAAGAACATCTGGATATCGTCGAGCGGTTCGGCCGTTTCCCGCATCGCAATCGGTTGCTGGGACGCGAGACCACGCCCGAAGAACAGGCGTTTCTAGACCAGGGTGGCTTTGCCGGCTGACGCGCCGGCGGGCTCGCCGCGCGCGGACGATGCCGGCGCTTGCGGTTCCTCGCGCCGCAGCAGTTCGCGTTTGCGCTCCACGCCCCATCGGTAGCCCGAAATATCGCCGTCGCGCCTGACTACCCGATGGCACGGTATGGCCACGGCCAGCGGGTTGGCGCCGCAGGCCTGGGCCACGGCCCGCACGGCCTTGGGCGCGCCGATGCGCCGGGCGACCTCGGCGTAGCTGGCCGTCGCCCCCGCGGGAATATCGCGCAGGGCCTGCCACACCCGCTGCTGGAACGCCGTGCCGCGTACATCCAGGGGCAGATTCAACCCCAGGGCCGGCGCTTCGACGAAGCCCACTACCTGGGCGACCAGTTGCTCGAACGCGGGGTCGCCCCCCTGCAACCGCGCATGGGGAAATCGGTCTTGCAGTGCGCGCACCAGGGCGTCGGGATCATCGCCCAGGGAAATGGCGCAGATACCGCGCTGGCTGCAGGCCACCAGAATGGCGCCCAATGCGCTGGCCGCCACGGCGAACCGGATCTCGGTGTTGGGTCCGCCCGCCTTGTAATCGCGGGGCCGCATCCCCAGCAGGCTGTCCGACGCCTCATAGAACCGGCTGTTGGAATTGAAACCCGCACCATAAATGGCCTGGGTGACCGTTCCGGGCTCGCTCAGTTCGGACCGCAGCCGCCGCGCCCGATGGGCATTCGCGTAGGCTTTCGGGGTCAGGCCGGTTTCGGCCTTGAACATGCGGTGGAAATGAAAGACGCTGACCCCCGCCTGGGCCGCCAGCCGTTGCAAGGCCGGCGGTGTTTCCGCGCTTTCGATCAGGCGGCAGGCCTGTTCGACCAGGGCCGCCCGGCGGGCCGCCACGATACTGCGATCCGTGGCGGCCCGCCGGCTGGGCCGGAAACCTGCGGCTTCGGCCGCCTCGGGCGTGTCGAAGAACCTGACGTTCTCGCGCCTGGGCAGGCGCGAAGGACTGCTGGGCCGGCAATACACCCCGGTAGTGCGCACGGCATAGACAAAATGCCCGTCCGCCGCGGTGTCGCGGGCGCAAATGGCCGCCCAACGGGTATCGTCGGTCATATAGTCGTGTACGGCAGGCAAAGCATTCATGGCGGCTTCAAGGGATATACGCATGACCCCACTGTAGACCGGAATTCGAGCGCAAGGAATCGGTTTCTTGCGCTCGAATTCATACTGTAAGTAAGTGTTCACCCACGGAAATATCATAACCGCCCAGCCCGATGCGCCCTGTGGATAACCTCTAGGAAGCGCTGCTGTGCACAGCGTGTGGACGCAAACTGGACAAACCCGCATCCGGCCCGGACCCAAAAAGTTGTTCAACTTGGTCCCCGCCGCCAAACAGAAGTCTTGCACAGCCAAAAATGCCCGCAAGCACATGAAAAATTTGGGAAAATTTGAGTTGATGCAGTTGTCCACAGACTCTATTAATCATTAGTCTTTATATAAAGAAGAAAAGAAGAGAAAAAACATCAATGCCCCACCGCCACGCGCCAATGCCAAAATTCCGGTCATGCGTATCCTGCTCATAGAAGACGAAGCCGAACTGGCCCGATGGCTGTCGCGCAGCCTCGCTCGCCATGCGGGCTTCGTGGTCGAATGGGCCGACGACGGCCTGCTGGCCGAACGCCGCCTGGCCGTCGAAGAATTCGATGCGATCATCCTCGACCTGGGGTTGCCCGGCATGGACGGCCACACCTTGTTGTCCAAGATCCGCGCCCGCGACGACCGCACGCCGGTGCTGGTGCTGACCGCCCGCGATTCGCTGGCCGAACGCGTGGGTACGCTGCACGAGGGCGCCGACGACTTCCTGCCCAAGCCGTTCGTGCTGGAGGAACTCGAAGCCCGGCTCACCGCGCTGATACGCCGCAGCCGCGGCCGCGACCACCCGCGGCTGACGCTGGGCAACCTGACGCTGGATACCTCGGCCCAGCGTTTCAGCGTGCTCGGCCAGCCGCTGCCACTGTCGCCGCGCGAATACGCGGTGCTGCGCGCACTGATCCAGCGCAGCGGCGAACCCATGAACAAGCAGCAAATCCTCGATCGCATCCAGACCGACGATTCCGACGTCAACCTCGAAGCCGTCGAAGTGCTGGTACACCGGTTGCGCAAAAAACTGGCCGACACGGGCGTGCAAATCGTCACTTTGCGGGGCATGGGCTATTGCCTGGAGGCCGTTCTTGAAAACTAGGCCCGGCCGGTGGACCCGGCCCGCCACCCCGCGCACCTTGAAGTCGCTGCTGCTATGGTGGCTGATCCCGGCGCTGGTCTGCATCATGCTGGTGGCCCTGTGGCTGTCCAATTACCAGTTGCGGCATCAGGTCGACCTGGCCTACGACCGCTCGCTGTCCGGCGCGCTGCGTTCCATCGATCACAACATATCCACAGCCAGCGGCGGGCTGGCCATGGAACAGCCGTATCTGATGCTGGAATTTTTCGAGCTCACGGCCAACGGCAACGTGTATTACCGGGTCGCCACCGAAGACGGCCTGGCCGAGATCGGCAGCCCCAACCTGCCGTTGCCCGACAAGCCGCTGGTATCCGGACAGCCGCAGTTCTTCTACGCCGAATACCAGGGCGTGCCGCTGCGTGTGGCGGCGCTGGCACGGCCGATGGATCCTCCGCTGTACAACAACCAGGGGGGGCGGGTCATCGTGCAGGTGGCCGAAACGCTCGAATCGCGCCAGGACTTCCTGCAACGGGCGCTGGTCCGGGCGCTGGAACGCGACGTCGTGGTCATCGCCATCGTGGTGCTGGTGGTGGTCTGGAGCGTTTTCAGGGCGGTCCGCCCCCTGGAACGATTGCGCCAGGAAGTGGAAGGCCGGTCCGCGGACGATCTCAGCCCCGTAGACGCGCCAGACATCCCGGGTGAGGTCAGCCCCCTGGTCGATGCCGTAAATCTCCACATGGGCCGTTTTGCGGCCCAGGCGAGGCTGCAGCGGCAGTTCCTGGACGACGCCTCGCATCAATTGCGCACGCCGCTGTCGGTTTTGCGTATGCAAACCGCCTATGCGCTGCGCGAATCCGACCCCGCCGAGGTACGCACGGTGCTGCTGGCCATGCAAGAAGGCCTGGACCGCGCCGTGCGCACCACCAACCAGATGCTGGCGCTGGCGCGCGCCAAAGATGCATCGCTGGCCGAGGGCGGCCTGGCGTCCGGGCCGGTCGACCTGGCGGAAGTGGCCCAGGCGGTCATCCGCGGCCTGCTGCCCGCGGCGCGCGCGCGCCAGCTGGACCTGGGCCTCGAGGCCTCGAGCCTGCCGGTGCGCATCCAGGGCGTCGACTGGCTGCTGCGCGAGGCCCTCAGCAACCTGGTCGACAACGCGATCCGCTATACGGCGCCGGCCAGCCAGGTCACGGTGCGGGTCTATGCCGATGAGCGCTATGCCCGGGTCACGGTGGAAGACAGCGGGCCCGGCATGTCGGCCGAAGACATTGCCCGGGCCAGCGTCCGGTTCCGGCGCGGCGCGGCCGGCAAGAACAAGCCGGGGGCCGGCCTGGGGCTGGCCATCGTGGGCACGATTGTCGAAATCCACGGCGGCAAAATGGTGCTCGAGAACCGTGCCCCGCTGCCGGGCCTGCGCGCGGCATTGGTGTTTACCCTAGGTTCGTTCCCGAATGCTGCGCTGCGGCACGAAATTGCCGAAAACTGAAAGGTTCCGGAAAGCCTGCATTGAGTACGGTTCTGATCCGTTGGCCAAGGTCCCGTTCCCGGGCTGCGGCCCGCTTACGACGACATCCAAAAAGCGATTCACGGAGACCGCAAGATGCAATCCTTCCTGAAAGCCCGCCTGGCGGCGGTTATTGGCGCATGCGCCCTGTCCGTGGGCATGGCTGCCCATGCAGCCGACGAGCCGCGCCGGCCCGAATGCGTGGCGCCGGCCCAGCCCGGCGGCGGCTTCGACCTGACCTGCCGGCTGGCCACCGAAGGCCTGAAGCAAAGCGGCGCCTTGAAAGAGCCCATGCGCATCATCTACATGCCGGGCGGCATCGGCGCCGTGGCGTACAACAACATCGTGGCCCAGCATCCCGACGAACCCGGCACCATCGTGGCGTTCTCGGGGGGCTCATTACTGAATCTGGCGCAGGGCAAGTTCGGCAAGTACAACGTCGATGACGTGCGCTGGCTGGCCGGCATCGGCACCGACTATGGCGTGGCCGTGGTGCGCAACGATTCGCCCTACACCGACCTGAAGAGCCTGATGGAGGCCTTCAAGCAAGACCCCACCAAGATCGTGCTGGGCGCCGGCGGCACCGTGGGCAGCCAGGACTGGATGAAAGCGGCCCTGACCGCCAAGGCGGCCGGGGTGGACTTCCGCAAGATGCGGTTCGTAGCCTTCGAGGGCGGCGGCGAGGCCGTCACGGCACTGCGCGGCGGCCACATCCAGGCCTACATGGGCGACGCGGCCGAAGCTTTCACCATGCTGGAAGGCGGCGCGCCGATCCGCGTGCTGGCCGTGTTCAACAACGAACGCCTGCCCGGCAAGCTGAATTCGGTGCCCACCGCCAAAGAACAAGGCTATGACATCGACTGGCCCATCATCCGCGGCTTCTACGTGGGCCCCAAGGTGTCGGACCAGGACTATCAATTCTGGGTCGACGCCTTCAACAAGACGATGGATTCGCCCGAATATGCCAAGCTGCGTGAACAGCAAGGCCTGTTTCCGTTCAAGAAGACCGGCGCCGAACTCGACGCCTACGTCAAAGAACGCGTGAAGATGTACCGCGAACTGGCCGACAGTTTCGGCCTGATCAAAAAGTAAGCACCCGCACCCCTGGGCGGCATCGGGCCGCCCGTTCCATGCCGCCGCGCGTTGCCGCGTGGGCCGCAATGCCGGCGGCTTTCGGATCTCTGGAAACTGGATCATGAATGATCGAACCCTGGGCGTTTTCGCCCTGGTCCTGGCCGCTCTCATGACGTGGGCCGGCTGGGGCATCGAAGCTCCCTTTGCCTACGAGCCCGTTGGGCCGCGCGCCTTTCCCATGCTGGTGGCGCTGATCATCGGCCTGTGCGGGCTGCGCCTGGCCATCAAGGGCGGCAATCCCGTCGAGGCGAACTCCGCCGGCGCGAACTCGCGCATTTTCCTGATGGTGCTGATCGCGGCCGGCTATGCATTCCTGTTCCAGTGGCTGGGATTCATCATCGCTACCGCCCTGATGACCATTCTGGTCGGCCGCCTGTTCGGCGGCACTTGGCTGAAATGCGCCCTGGGCGGCGTGATCATGGGTATGTTCTTCTTTGTGCTGTTCGACCGCGTCCTGGACGTGGTGCTGCCCGCCGGCCTGCTGGGAGACCTGTTATGAGCGCCATTTTTGATCACCTGGCGATCGGCTTCGGCGTCGCCTTTTCGCTGACCAACCTGCTGGTCGCGGCCATCGGCTCGTTCATCGGCACGATGGTGGGCGTGTTGCCCGGCCTGGGCCCCATCAATGGCGTGGCAATGCTGATTCCCATTGCCTTCGCCATGAATCTGCCGCCCGAAACCGCGCTGATCCTGCTGGCCGCCGTGTACGTCGGGGCCGAATACGGTGGGCGCATCACGTCGATTCTGCTGAACGTGCCGGGCGAAGCCAGCGCCATCATGACCACGCTCGATGGCTACCCGCTGGCCCGGCAGGGCATGGCCAACGTGGCCTTGTCCTTGTCCGCGGCCTCGGCGTTCTGCGGCGCTATCGTGTCTGTTACCGGCATCGTCCTGTTGGCGCCGTTGCTGGCCAAATGGGCGCTGGCGTTCGGGCCGGCCGAATACTTCGTACTGATGGTGTTCGCGTTCTGCTGCCTGACCAGCCTGCTGGGCAAGCAACCCGTCAAGGGCGTGCTGGCCGCCATGATAGGCCTGGGCATTTCCGTGATCGGCGTGGATTCCAATTCGGGCGTGTACCGCTACACCTTCGATTCGGTGCATCTGGCTGACGGCATCGACTTCGTGGTGGTCGTCATTGCGTTGTTCGCCGTGGCCGAGATGCTGGAAATGCTGGAAAAAGTGGTGGCCGGCCACAGTGTCGAGGTCAAGCCCAGCGGACGCAAGCTGTTCAACCTGAAAGAGCTGGCCTTCACGGCGGGCAGTATCGCGCGCAGTTCGCTGGTCGGATTCGGCGTGGGTGTGTTGCCCGGCGCCGGCGCCAGCGTGGCGGCGGCGGTGGCCTACTCGCAGGAAAAACGCATCATCGAGAACAAGGATCCCGACGCGAAGTTCGGCAAGGGCGACATGCGCGGCCTGGTTGCGCCCGAATCCGCCGCCACCGCCTCGGCCATCGGCTCGTTCGTGCCCATGCTGACGCTGGGCGTGCCCGGTTCGGGCACCACCGCGGTGATGATGGGCGCCCTGACGCTCTACAACATCACGCCGGGGCCGGTGCTGTTCGACACCAAGCCCGAGCTGGTGTGGGGCCTGATCGCCTCGCTGTTCATCGCCAACGTGCTGTTGTTCCTGATGAACGTGCCCATGGTGCGGGTGTTTTCGAAAGTGCTGTCGGTGCCGGGCTGGCTGATGGTGCCGGGAATTCTCAGTATCAGCTACATCGGCGTATATGCCATCAATTCGGGCACGTTCGATCTGCTGATGGTGGTCGGCATAGGCGCCATCGGCTACTTCCTGCGCAAGTTCGGTGTGCCGATGGCGCCCCTGGTGTTGGGCGTCGTGCTGGGAGACATGATGGAACAGAACTTGCGGCGCGCCCTGTCCATCACCAATGGCGAGCTGTCAGTGCTGTATAGCAGCTCGGTCTCGATCGGCCTGTGGATTGCCGCCGCGGCCGTGGTCATTGTTCCGCAAACGCTGCGCCGGATTCGCGAGAATCGCCAGGCCCGCAAAGCGGTTGCCTGATCGCGCGCCGCTCAGTGGGGGTCGGATGCCAGTCATCCGACCCCATTTTTTTGCACAGGCCCGCCGGGCGGCGCGCTTTTTGGGGCCCGGCTTTGCGCGGCTATACGGCGGCCAGGCGCTCGATGGCCGCATCCAGCGTGGCATCTTGTTTGGCGAAGCAAAAACGCACCAGTTGATGATTGGACTGGGCGGCGTCGGGATGCTGGTAGAAGGCCGATACCGGAATGACCGTGACACCGTGCCGCACGGTCAGGTCGCGGGCGAAGTCGGCCTCGGATTGCTTCGAGATGGCGCTGTAATCGGCCAGCATGAAAAAGGTGCCCGGGCTCGGCAAGGGTGTAAAGCGCGTGCCTGCCAAGCCGGCGGCCAGCCGGTCGCGCTTGGCCTGGTAGAACGCCGGCAAGCCGGTGTAAGGCTGGGGATCGCGCATGTATTCGGCCAGGGCGAACTGCATCGGCGAAGAAACCGTGAACACCATGAACTGATGCACCTTGCGCAGTTCGGCACTCAATTGGCGCGGCGCGCAGCAATACCCGACCTTCCAGCCGGTGGTGTGGTAGGTCTTGCCGAATGACGAGATCACGAAGGCATGTTCGGCCAGCAACGGCCGTCGCGCCAGGCTGGCGTGCGGCTTGCCGTCGAAGACAATGTGTTCGTAGACCTCGTCCGACAGCAACAGCACGCCTGTGTCGCGCACGATGCTTTCCAGCGCATCCAGGTCGCCGTCATCCAGTACGGCGCCCGTCGGGTTGTGCGGGAAATTCAGCATCAGCAGGCGGGTACGCGCGGTGATGGCGTCGCGCACCCGCTGCCAGTCGATGCGATAGTAAGGGTCTTCTTGCGTGGGAGCACGCAGCGGCACCGGCACGGCGGTACCGCCCGCCAGCCGGATCGCCGGCAGGTACGAGTCGTAGCAGGGCTCGATCACCACCACTTCGTCGCCGCTGTTGACGGCGGCCAGCACCGTCGCCATCAGCGCTTCGGTGGCGCCGCTGGTAACCGTGATTTCGGTCTCGGGGTCGTAAGCGTGCCCGTACAAGGCCAGGGTTTTTTCGGCGATCGCCTGGCGCAGCGGTGCCACACCGGGCATGTAGGGATATTGGTTATGGCCCGCGCTCATGGCGCGCGCGACCAGTTCGCAAAGCTTGGGGTCGGGATCGAAGTCGGGGAAGCCCTGCCCCAGGTTGATGGCCTGGTGTTCAATAGCCAGCCGGCTCATGACGGTAAAAATGGTCGTGCCGACATCTGGCAGCTTGGATCGGATCATGGCGATGAAGCAGCATCTAAAAAGGAAAAGGTATCCGCGTAAGTATCCCATTAACCCGGGCCGATGCCCGGCTTGATGACAGGCATATTTACGCGCCCCGGCATGGGGAAAAAGCCACATAGGGGTAAACAACTATTTGTTTTGTCCAAGACGCGTGAGTATGCTGACTTTCGCAGTTGATTCAAGTGTTGCACAGGCATCTACGCGCGTTGGCGTCCTTGATTCACTTGCACTCGTGTTTATTACCAGGACGCTATACAAATGGTTCAGAAGGGCAAGGTTAAGTGGTTCAACGCCGACAAGGGTTTCGGCTTCATTACGCCGGATGCCGGCGGTACTGACGTATTTGCGCACTTCTCGGCTATTCAGGGCCGCGGCTACCGCAGCCTGAACGAAGGCCAGGAAGTCGAGTTCGAAGTCAAGGAAGGTCCGAAAGGACCTCAAGCGGCCGATATTCGCCCGCTTTAATCGGGAAATCCCGCTTTTCCCGTAAAGCCAGGCCCGCCCTGGCTGCAACGCCCCGTAGTCTCGTGACTTCCGGGGCGTTGTTGTGTCCGGACGCGTTCTTGCCCGTTCTTCTTCATACCGCACCGCAGCACCTGTGGGTAACCAGGGGGATAATGCTGTGGACAATTTTTGCCCGTTTGTTGCGTGGCCGGCCATCGCCCGGCCACCCGGCACGCGGACGCTGTAGTTTTGCACAGCAGCGTAATGGATAGTCTCTTGTCCATAGCGCAAACGCTATGGTGCCGCCCTGCTAACCTTCCCTCACTATGATTATTGCGAAAACTGCCATGATTTCCGGCACTTAAGGCCTTATTGACCAGGCCTGCCCGCGGCGTTTTCCAATATCTTTATGCGCGATCACGAAGGTGTACTGTTGCGCCGCGGCAGGACTGGCAAAGTTGTGCACAAAGATATCCCCAGGCTGTCCAGGCCTCGCTTGACCTGTCAAAAAGTGGGCCTGCCGGTGGAATAGTTTGTGGATAGCTATATGGGTAAAGCGTCACGGCAGTCGTTGGCTCGCTTTCAGCACGGGCTGCAACTGCGAATTCCTATTATCTTGCAGGGGGTACAAGCAGACATGTTTCACGTGAAACATCCTTATTAGCTGTCCCGTGCTCTATACGGCAGCGGCCTGCTTCACCATTCCTTGCGTGACTCGGCTGGACTGAAACGGATGCCTGGGGCGACTCATGGGTGTAGAGCAGCCCATTCTGCCGGTTTGTGAGCGTTGCCTGCTTGAGGGTGGGCTCGGCTGGTAGCAGGCCCTTGAAAGCTATTCCCTGCCCGGCGGCGGCCAACCGGCCGCGGCGAGGCTATTGTGTGGCCATTCGGGCAGGAGTTTACTTGGGCTGTCCGGGTGAAAGCCTGCAAAGTGCCTGGTTCTGTCCCAAGGTGGAGCCATGGGTGTCAGTGCCTCACCGCGCGTTGCGCGACCCGCTCGGAATGGGTCGGCCGGGGGGGCCGCGGATTCGGGCCCGCTGGTCCGCTACCGCCCACCCCTTTGGGGATGAGCCAGATCAGGGAATAGCCCTTGGGGCCGTCCCTGCCTGCGACTCCCAGCGGCCCGCCAGCCGCAAGGTGGCGCGCGGCGCTTCAGGGGAGTTTCACTTCAGGCAACGTGGCCAACGCCAAATCCGCGCACTGCTTATCTGCCCCAGGCACCTTCTGCCGCTCCTGAGGTCCTGCCATGAGGGGGTTGGGCTACCCCTGCACCACATTTCCTTGGCGTGCGGTGTTCATCACAGGTACGGTGCCCGCGATAACGAGCCTGCAAACTCTGGGGATCGCAAATACCAGTAGGGAGGTAGAGCGAGACCCATACTGCATCGCCCTCTTCCCTTTTCGGCAATCTTTTTAGTGTTTCATACCAGGCGTATAGCCCACAGGGATCCGAATTTGGCCTTGTAGCAGTAGCCTCGGCACACTGCGCTGTCTGACACCCCATGGGAGTCAGGCACCTGCTTGCTCCGGCGGGTCTTCTCTCTGGCCACTTATGCCAGTTATCTGATTCGCGCTAGGTGCCAGACACCGAAGCGTACAGATAGCCCAGGCCTCAGGCCTGATGCCCCACAGAATTCAGGCACCGACAACCCATACCAACCTGGCGGCACCTGCGCGCCGCGCCTGGAGCGCCGAACGACATCTTTAGGTCACTCGCCAAACACGTTCGCTGTACCCGACTGATGACAGACCACAGGCTGTCCAGCCCGGTCCAGCAGGACACCGATTAGCTTCATTTCCGCAGTTCACCCTTTTCCCGGCGTCGCTCTCTCCCATGAAGCTCAACCCTCGTCTGGCGGATTCCCGATTGTTCCACGTGAAACATACCACCTGTGGTGTTGACGTCAGTAGTTGCAACTCCGCAGAAGGTTTCACGTGAAACAATGGGTGGCTGGCCTTTATAATGGGGGCTAACCAGCTCTTTCTCCCTGCTTTTCACCATGGATTACCCGCGCGAATTTGACGTGATTGTCGTCGGTGGCGGTCACGCCGGCACCGAGGCCGCGTTGGCCGCAGCTCGCATCGGCGCCAAGACCCTGCTTCTAACCCACAATATCGAGACCCTGGGCCAGATGTCCTGCAATCCGTCCATTGGCGGCATAGGCAAAGGGCACCTGGTGAAAGAGGTCGATGCGCTGGGTGGCGCCATGGCCATTGCCACGGACGAAGCCGGCATCCAGTTCCGTATCTTGAATGGCTCCAAAGGCCCCGCTGTACGCGCCACCCGGGCCCAGGCCGACCGCGTGCTGTATCGCAAGGCTATCCGCGGACGTTTGGAAAACCAGCCTAATCTCTGGATTTTTCAGCAAGCGGTAGACGACTTGATGGTCGAAGGCGACCGTGTGGTCGGGGCCGTCACTCAAATTGGCTTGAAATTCCGCGCTCGCTCGGTGGTGCTGACTGCCGGCACGTTCTTGAATGGCTTGATTCACGTGGGCCTGCAGAACTACTCCGGGGGACGGGCGGGCGATCCGCCGGCTATCTCCTTGGGGCAGCGCCTCAAAGAACTGCAGCTGCCGCAGGGCCGCCTGAAGACGGGCACGCCGCCCCGCATCGACGGCCGCACCATCGACTACAGCATGCTGGAAGAGCAGCCCGGCGATCTGGACCCGGTACCGGTTTTTTCATTCCTGGGCAACGCGGCGATGCACCCGCGGCAGTTGCCGTGCTGGATCACGCACACCAATGCGCGCACGCACGACATCATTCGTGGCGGACTCGATCGCTCGCCCATGTACAGCGGCATCATCGAGGGAGTAGGGCCGCGTTACTGCCCCTCTATCGAAGACAAGATCCACCGCTTTGCCGACAAGGCTTCGCATCAGGTTTTTCTTGAGCCCGAAGGCCTGGATACCCACGAGGTCTATCCCAATGGGGTTTCCACCAGCCTGCCCTTCGACGTGCAGTGGGATCTGATCCATTCGCTGCCCGGACTTGAAAACGCGCACATCCTGCGGCCCGGCTATGCGATCGAATACGACTACTTCGATCCCCGCGCGCTCAAGAGCACGCTCGAGACCAAGGCTATCTCGGGCCTTTATTTCGCCGGCCAGATCAATGGCACCACCGGTTATGAAGAAGCGGCCGCCCAAGGCCTGCTGGCGGGCGCCAATGCCGCGCTGCAGGCATTGGACCGGGACACCTGGACACCGCGCCGCGATGAAGCTTATTTGGGCGTGCTGGTAGACGACCTGGTCACACGCGGCGTCACCGAGCCTTATCGCATGTTTACTTCGCGCGCCGAATACCGGCTCAGCTTGCGAGAAGACAATGCCGATCTGCGCCTGACCGAAATCGGACGCAAGCTGGGCCTGGTCGACGACGCGCGCTGGGATGCGTTCAGCCGCAAGCGCGACGCCGTGGCGGCCGAAGTCGAGCGCCTGAAATCCACGTGGGTAAATCCGCGCAGCTTTCCTGCGGAAGCGGCCGAGCCCCTATTGGGCAAAGCCATTGAACGTGAGTACTCACTATCAGATTTGCTGAAGCGCCCGTCGGTGTCCTATGCCGCCTTGATGCAAGCCCGTAATACCGACGGCGGCCTGTTGGCCGGCCCTGGCGTGACCGGCGACGACATCCTGGCCGAACAGGTCGAAATACAGGTGAAATACGCCGGCTACATTGCCCGCCAGCAAGACGAAGTGCAAAAGCACCTGGCGCATGAACAGCAGCGCATTCCCGCCGACATCGATTACGACGCCGTCAGCAGCCTGTCGTTCGAAGTGCGGCAGAAACTCAAGGCGCACCGCCCCGAAACCATCGGGCAAGCGGCCCGCGTTTCCGGCGTGACCCCGGCGGCCATCTCGCTGCTGCTTATACACCTGAAGCGCCTGCATTACGGCTCGCGCAAGCAAGCCGCATGAGCGCGGCACCGAATGCCGACCTGTTGCAGCGCCTGCGGCAGGCCAGCACCAGCCTGGACCTGCGGATGAGCGAGGCGCAGGCGGACCAGTTGCTGGCCTACCTGGCGCAGATGCAGCGCTGGAACCGCACCTATAACCTCACGGCGATACGCGACCCCGGGCAGATGCTGGTGCAGCACTTGTTCGACAGCCTGGCCGTCGTCAATCCCCTGGGCCGCGCCATCGACGCCGACGCGGCCGCCAGCGTCTATGACATCGGGTCGGGCGGCGGACTGCCCGGCGTGGTGCTGGCCATCATGCGGCCCGCATGGCAGATCAGTTGCGTCGACGCGGTCGAAAAAAAGATGGCCTTCGTGCGCCAGATGTCCGGCGTGCTGGGGCTGCCCAATTTGCGGGCACTGCATGCGCGCGTGGAAGATCTGCCGCCGGCCGAATGCGATGTGGTGATCTCGCGGGCATTCGCCTCGCTCAATGATTTTGCGTCGCTGGCGGGCCGCCATGCGCGCAACGATGGTACGCTCGTCGCCATGAAGGGGAAGGTCCCGCAAGACGAGATTCAAGCCTTGCATGAGCAGGGCCTATGGCGCGTACAAGACATCCAGGCGCTGCAAGTGCCTGCGCTGGATGCCCAACGATGCCTGATCTGGATGCGTCGCAGTCAAGGAACTCTATGAACACCACATCGTCCCGTCCGCGCGGTGCGCGCGTATTCTGCATTGCCAACCAGAAGGGCGGCGTGGGCAAGACCACCACCGCCATCAACCTGGCGGCGGGGCTGGCCAAGCACGGCAAGCGGGTACTGCTGGTAGACCTCGATCCGCAAGGCAATGCCACCATGGGCAGCGGCATCGACAAAAGCACCCTGCAGTCCAACCTGTACCAGGTACTGATCGGCGACGCTTCCATCGAGCAGGCGCGGGTGCGTTCCGAGGCCGGCGAGTACGATGTGCTGCCCGCCAACCGCGAGCTCTCCGGCGCCGAGATCGACCTGGTCAATATGGACGACCGCGAACGCCAGCTGAAAGAGGCCATCGACGCGGTCGGCGACCAATACGATTTCATCCTGATCGATTGTCCGCCTACGCTGTCGCTGCTGACGCTCAATGGCCTGGCCGCGGCGCATGGCGTCATCATCCCCATGCAGTGCGAATACTTCGCGCTCGAAGGCCTGTCGGACCTGGTCAACACCATCAAGCGCGTGCATCGCAACATCAACGGCGACCTGCGCCTTATCGGCTTGCTGCGGGTCATGTTCGACCCGCGCATGACGCTGCAGCAGCAAGTGTCCGCCCAGCTCGAATCGCACTTCGGTGACAAGGTTTTCTCCACTGTCATCCCCCGCAACGTCCGCCTGGCCGAGGCGCCCAGCTATGGCTTGCCCGGCGTGGTGTACGACCAGGCGTCGCGCGGGGCGCAAGCCTATATTTCTTTCGGCGCCGAAATGGTCAAGCGCGTCGAAACCATGGATTGACGCCTCATCATGGCCGCCCTTATCGCCATGCTGGGGTTATCCACACGTTCACCGCGCACGCGGCGGGGCGTATCGTTCCAGCTTGCGCCTGAAAGGGGTGTTGCCGTGGTCGGCACCCTCGCATGCGGTCCGCTCCGTGGCCGCGGCAAGAAACAAAAGTTGTAGAAAGGATTATTCGACATGGCCACCAAGAAACCCAAGGGCCTGGGCCGCGGGCTGGATGCCCTGCTCGGCGCGGACGGGCCCGCTATCGATACCATCGGCAAAGCCGCGGCCAAGGCCGAAGGGCCGCCCTCGACGCTGCCGGTCATCAAGATGCGTGCCGGCAAGTACCAGCCGCGCACCCGCATGGACGAGGGCGCGTTGAACGAACTCGCCGAATCCATACGCACCCAGGGCATCATGCAGCCCATCCTGGTGCGCGCCCTGGGCGACGATCCCGGCCACTACGAGATCATCGCGGGCGAACGCCGGTTCCGCGCCGCGCAACTGGCGGGCCTGAAAGAAGTGCCCGTGCTGGTACGTGAGGTGGCCGACGAAAACGCCGCGGTCATGGCGCTCATCGAAAACATCCAGCGCGAAGACCTCAATCCGCTCGAAGAAGCGCAGGGCGTGCGCCGGCTGCTCGACGAGTTCGGCCTCACCCACGAACAGGCCGCCCAGGCCATCGGCCGCTCGCGCTCGGCCACCAGCAACTTGCTGCGCCTGATGAACCTGGCCGCGCCCGTGCAAACCATGCTGTTGGCCGGCGATATCGACATGGGCCACGCGCGCGCGCTGCTGGCGGTCGACGCGGCGACGCAAATCCAGCTGGCCAATCAGATCATCGCGCGGCGGCTGTCGGTGCGCGAGGCCGAAAAACTGGTGGCCAAGACCGCCAAAGAATCCGAAACGGCGCCGCGCAAGAAAAGCAACGGCGCCTCGCGCGACGTGGCGCGCCTCGAAGAAGCCTTGTCCGACCAGCTCGGCACGCGCGTGGCCCTGAAGGTCGGTACTCGCGACAAAGGCCAGATCGTCATCGACTTCCACGGCTGGGAACACCTCAACGCGCTGCTCGAGCGCCAGGGCCTGTCCGGGGTACTGGATGCCTGACGCCCGCGTGCCGGCGATCGCCGTGCTGGCGACCGGCGGCACCATCGCAGGCGCGCACGCCGACGGTGGCGCCGCGCATGCCTATCGCGCCGGCGCGCTGGCGGTCGACCAACTGCTCGCCGCCGTGCCGGGCCTGGGGCGGCTGGCCCGTATCCAGGCCGAACAGATCGCCAGCGTCGGCAGCCAGAACATGAGCCATGCCGTATGGGCCTGCCTGGCGCGCCGTATCGAAGCGCTGTGCGACGATCCCGCCGTGGATGGCATCGTGGTCACCCATGGCACCGACACCCTCGAAGAAACCGCCTATTTTCTCAGCCTGGTCGTCCGCCACGACAAGCCGCTGGTGCTGGTAGGGGCGATGCGGCCGGCCACCGCGCCGGGGGCGGACGGGCCGGCCAACCTGTACCACGCCGTGGCGCTGGCCGGCCTGCCCGAGGCCCGCGGGCGCGGTCCCCTGGTCGTCATGAACGAAGACATCCACTATGCGCGCGAAGTGCAGAAAATCGCCTGCGCGGGCGTCAGTGCCTTTGCATCGCCCAATCGGGGCAGGGCGGGGGTCATGCGCGGCGCGCGGGCCAGTTTCTATTCGCGCAATGACTCCGTGCATTCGGGCGCCAGCGCCTTTACGCTGGCGGCCCTCGAAGCGGCCGGCTGGCCCCGCGTCGAGGTGGTGCATGCCGGGGTAGGCCTGCAAGCCGACCTGATCGATTTCCTGGCCGGCAGGGCGCGCGGCATCGTGCTGGCCGGCGTGGGCGACGGCAATGCTTCCGACGCGGTCCTGCAGGCCCTGCGGCGTGCCGCGGCGGCGGGCGTGGCGGTGGTGCGGGCCAGCCGCACGGGCAGTGGCCGGGTAGACCGCAATGTCGAGGTCGACGACGATGCCGCGGGCTTCATCGCCGCCAACGAACTCAGCCCCCAGAAGGCCCGCGTGCTGCTGATGCTGGGCCTGTCGCTGGCCTCCGATCCAGCCGGGCTGCAAGATTTTTTCGACCGCTACTAGGCCTGCTCAAGGTCGAAATCGCCGTTTGATTTGACTCGCGATTTAAAAGTGTTCATAATCCCTAGTTCTCCGCTGGAGGAGTGCCCGAGTGGTTAAAGGGGGCAGACTGTAAATCTGTTGGCCTTGCGCCTACGTTGGTTCGAATCCAACCTCCTCCACCAGAGACCCATATTCCGAATCCAGGCGTCCCGCCTGGATTCTCAGTGTAAGACCCAGGTTTTTCGCACGGCTAGCCGTGCGGCGGGTCGCACAGAATACGGGCGAGTGGTGAAAAGGATAGCCCGCGGGTGTAGCTCAATGGTAGAGCAGAAGCCTTCCAAGCTTACGACGAGGGTTCGATTCCCTTCACCCGCTCCAGAATTTGCCCATGTGGCTCAGTGGTAGAGCACTCCCTTGGTAAGGGAGAGGTCACGCGTTCGATCCGCGTCATGGGCACCACTACTTTTTCTCTTCATTAGTCAGAAGCTTCAATCCAGGTCAGGAGTCAGCCATGGCAAAAGGCAAGTTTGAACGTACCAAGCCGCACGTGAACGTGGGTACGATTGGTCACGTTGACCACGGCAAAACGACGTTGACGGCGGCGATCACGACGGTGCTGTCGAATAAGTTCGGCGGGGAAGCCCGCGGCTACGACCAGATCGATGCGGCTCCTGAAGAGAAGGCGCGCGGCATCACGATCAACACGTCGCACGTGGAATACGAAACGGAAGCGCGTCACTACGCGCACGTTGACTGCCCGGGCCACGCGGACTACGTGAAGAACATGATCACGGGCGCGGCGCAAATGGACGGCGCGATCCTGGTGTGCTCGGCCGCTGACGGCCCGATGCCGCAGACGCGCGAACACATTCTGCTGTCGCGCCAGGTTGGCGTGCCGTACATCATCGTGTTCCTGAACAAGGCCGACATGGTCGATGACGCCGAGCTGCTCGAGCTGGTGGAAATGGAAGTGCGCGAACTGCTGTCGAAGTACGACTTCCCGGGCGACGACACGCCGATCATCAAGGGTTCGGCCAAGCTGGCGCTCGAAGGCGACAAGGGCGAGCTGGGCGAGCAGGCGATCCTGAAGCTGGCCGAAGCGCTGGACACGTACATCCCGACGCCGGAGCGCGCGGTCGACGGTGCGTTCCTGATGCCGGTCGAAGACGTGTTCTCGATCTCGGGTCGCGGCACGGTGGTGACGGGTCGCGTCGAGCGCGGCATTGTGAAGGTTGGCGAAGAAATCGAAATCGTGGGCATCAAGCCGACGGTCAAGACGACGTGCACGGGCGTGGAAATGTTCCGCAAGCTGCTCGACCAAGGTCAGGCGGGCGACAACGTGGGCATTTTGCTGCGCGGCACCAAGCGTGAAGACGTCGAGCGTGGCCAGGTGCTGGCCAAGCCGGGTTCGATCACGCCGCACACCGAGTTCACCGCCGAGGTGTACATCCTGTCCAAGGAAGAAGGGGGCCGTCATACGCCGTTCTTCAACGGCTATCGCCCGCAGTTCTACTTCCGTACGACGGACGTGACGGGCTCGATCGATCTGCCCAAGGACAAGGAAATGGTGTTGCCGGGCGACAACGTGTCGATGACGGTCAAGCTGCTGGCTCCGATCGCCATGGAAGAAGGCCTGCGCTTCGCCATCCGTGAAGGCGGCCGTACCGTCGGCGCCGGCGTCGTCGCCAAGATCATCGCCTAAATCGCACGATCTGCCCCGGGAAGCCGGCCCATTGCGGGCCTGCTTCCCATGTTTGTCAAAAAAGTAGTACTATGTATGGTTCCGCAAGTTGCCATGCATTTCGCTTGAAGCGTTTTAGGGGTATAGCTCAATTGGCAGAGCGTCGGTCTCCAAAACCGAAGGTTGTAGGTTCGATTCCTACTGCCCCTGCCACACCCTTGGCCGAAGTCATGTCCAACCAGGCCCAGTTCGTTGTCAACCCCGCCCGCTCTTAAATCCGCCGGGAGATCACCGCAAGCCGTGCAATCTTGGCCGGCTCGCGTCGCAAAATGTCTAATACCAGCGTAGAAACCGTAACCAGCACCGCCGACCGGGTCAAGCTCGTCGTGGCGGTACTCGTTGTTATTGCTGGCATCGTGGGTTTTTCGGTGCTCAGCGCCCAGCCCATGGCCGTGCGTATCGGCGTGTTCGTGGGGGGGCTGGTAGTGGCCGCCCTGATCACCTGGTTCAGTGAACCCGGGCGTCGTACCGTGGCGTTCGCCCACGAATCGTACAACGAAACCAAACGGGTTTCCTGGCCCAACCGCAAGGAAACCACCCAGATGACCGGCATCGTGTTTGCGTTCGTCGCAATCACGGGCCTGCTGATGTGGGTGCTCGACAAGGGCATCGAATGGATACTCTACGGCCTGCTGCTGGGCTGGAAATAAGGACGCCGAATGAGTAAACGCTGGTATGTCGTCCATGTGTATTCCGGCATGGAAAAAAGCGTCCACAAGGCCCTGAACGAGCGCATCGAGCGCGCGGGCCTGCAGACGTCGTTCGGCCGCATTCTGGTGCCTTCGGAAGAAGTCGTCGAAATGAAGGGCGGCCAGAAGTCCATCAGTGAGCGCCGTATTTTCCCGGGCTATGTCCTGGTCGAGATGGATCTCACCGACGAAACCTGGCACCTGGTCAAGAACACCAACCGCGTCACCGGCTTCCTGGGTGGCTCGGGTAACCGTCCCACGCCGATTTCCGAAAAGGAAGTCGAGAAAATCCTCTCCCAAATGGAAGAGGGCGTCGAAAAACCCCGCCCCAAGATCCTGTTCGAAGTGGGCGAGATGGTTCGCGTGAAAGAAGGTCCGTTTGCAGACTTCAACGGCAACGTCGAAGAAGTCAACTACGAAAAGAGCAAGGTGCGTGTGTCGGTCACCATTTTTGGTCGCGCCACGCCCGTCGAACTCGATTTCAGCCAGGTCGAAAAGACCTGATTTTCAACCCCGGGGAGCCCGCCGCGTCGCGCGGCGAGCGTTTGAACCCGCAAGGAGCAAAGCATGGCGAAGAAGATCGTCGGCTTTATCAAGCTGCAAGTACCGGCTGGTAAGGCAAACCCCTCTCCCCCGATTGGCCCGGCGCTGGGTCAGCGTGGCCTGAACATCATGGAATTCTGCAAGGCGTTCAACGCCAAGACCCAGGGCATGGAGCCCGGTCTGCCGATTCCGGTGGTGATCACCGCTTTCGCCGACAAGAGCTTCACCTTCATCATGAAGACCCCGCCCGCGACGGTCCTCATCAAGAAGGCCGCCGGCGTGCAAAAGGGTTCGGCCAAGCCGCATTCCGACAAGGTCGGCACGCTGACGCGCGCCCAGGCCGAAGAAATCGCCAAGACCAAAGAACCCGATCTGACCGCGGCCGACCTCGACGCCGCCGTCCGCACGATCGCTGGCAGCGCCCGCAGCATGGGCATCACGGTTGAGGGGATCTAATCATGGCAAAACTGTCCAAGCGCGCCGCCGCCATCGCCAAGAAAATCGACCGCACGAAGCTGTATCCCGTGTCCGAAGCCCTGACCCTGGTCAAGGAAACCGCCACCGCCAAGTTCGATGAATCCATCGACGTGGCCGTGCAGCTGGGCATCGACCCCAAGAAATCCGACCAACTGGTGCGGGGTTCCGTGGTGCTGCCCGCCGGTACCGGCAAGAGCGTCCGCGTGGCCGTGTTCGCCCAGGGCGACAAGGCCGAAGCCGCGCGTGCCGCCGGCGCCGACATCGTCGGCCTGGATGACCTGGCCGAACGCATCAAGGGCGGCCAGATCGATTTCGACGTGGTCATTGCCTCGCCCGACACGATGCGTGTCGTGGGTACCCTGGGCCAGATCCTGGGTCCCCGTGGCCTGATGCCGAACCCCAAGGTCGGCACCGTGACCCCCGACGTCGTCACCGCCGTGAAGAACGCCAAGGCCGGTCAGGTCCAGTACCGCACCGACAAGGCGGGCATCATCCATGCCACCATCGGCCGCGCCTCGTTCGGCGTGGAACAACTGCAAACCAACCTGGCCGCGCTGGTCGACGCCCTGCAAAAGGCCCGCCCCGCCGCCGCCAAGGGTATTTACCTGCGCAAGCTCGCCGTGTCGTCCACCATGGGCGGCGGTGCGCGCGTAGAAGTAGCTTCGCTTTCGGCCAACTGATCGGCCGCAGGCAAAAACGAACTTTGGGCTGCATCCGGATTTCCGGATGTTGCTGTCAAAGACCGCTGGAGCAGGGCATCGGCAGCCGCATCGCCGCTGCCCCGCTTAATCCCGGAGCTGTCTGTCCGGATCCAGCGTAGACGGCGTCCCCAGGAAGATTTCTTTACCCGAAGAACTCAACCAGGCGCCGCATTCGGTTGACGCGCAAGGCCGCAAGGCCCCAGGCGTCTTTTGATGGAGTGTTCAAACCGTGAGTCTCAATCGTCAAGAGAAAGCGGTGGTGATCGAAGAAGTCTCGGCAGTCGTTGCCAAGGCCCAGTCGATCGTTATCGCCGAGTACCGTGGTCTGGACGTCGCCTCTGTCACCGTACTGCGCAAAACTGCGCGTGAATCGGGCGTGTATCTGCGTGTTCTGAAGAACTCGCTGGCCCGTCGTGCGGTTGCCGGCACGGCTTTCGAGCCGTTGTCCGAGCAACTGACCGGTCCGCTGATCTATAGCATCAGCGAAGATCCGGTTTCGGCGGCCAAAGTCCTCGCTGGTTTCGCGAAAAGCAACGACAAGCTGGTCATCAAGGCGGGCTCGCTGCCCAACAACCTGTTGAACCAAGAAGGCGTGAAGGCCCTGGCCACCATGCCCTCGCGCGAAGAGTTGCTGTCGAAACTGCTGGGCACCATGCAAGCCCCCATCGCGCAATTCGTGCGTACGCTCAACGAAGTTCCCACCAAGTTCGCCCGTGGCCTCGCCGCCGTGCGCGATCAAAAGGCGGCGGCGTAAGCCTCTGCCCGTGGAATTCGCTGAACGACCGAGCGACACCCAACCTGGCATTTATCCAATTCTGGAGTTCTGAAAAATGGCACTGAACAAAGCTGAAATCCTTGACGCCATCGCTGGCATGACCGTGCTCGAGCTGTCCGAGCTGATCAAGGAAATGGAAGAGAAGTTTGGCGTGTCGGCTGCTGCCGCCGCCGTGGCCGTGGCTGCCCCCGCTGCCGGTGGCGCCGCCGCCGCTGCTGAAGAGCAGACCGAATTCACCGTGGTGCTGACCGAAGCCGGCGCCAACAAGGTGAGCGTCATCAAGGCCGTGCGCGAACTGACCGGCCTGGGTCTGAAGGAAGCCAAGGACCTGGTCGACGGCGCGCCGAAGCCCGTCAAGGAAGCCGTGGCCAAGGCCGATGCCGAAGCCGCCAAGAAGAAGCTGGAAGAAGCCGGCGCCAAGGTCGAAGTCAAGTAAGACCTTGTGTCGACTGCCCGGGGACAGCGCAGTTTGCCGTCCCCGGGCTTTTGCGTTTCCAGGAAACCCCTACTGTCAGGGTGCCCTTTACAGAGGGGTTTCTTGGAGTCGTATCACCTGGGGCCGTGGTTGACGGCCCATGCAACCTCGAGTCGGAGTGCTCATGCCTTACTCGTACACCGAAAAAAAGCGCATCCGCAAAAGCTTCGCCAAGCGTGAAGACGTTCAAAACGTTCCTTTCCTGCTGGCGACTCAGCTTCAATCCTACCTAACTTTTTTGCAGGCGGATACTCCCCCATCCGATCGCGCCAGCGAAGGCCTGCAAGCGGCGTTTTCGTCGATTTTCCCGATCGTCAGCCATAACGGAATGGCGCGCTTGGAGTTCGTCAGCTATGTGCTGGGCGAGCCGGTGTTCGATGTCAAGGAATGCCAGCAACGTGGCCTGACCTACGCGTCGCCGCTGCGCGCCAAAGTGCGCCTGGTGTTGCTCGACCGTGAAGTCAGCAAGCCCACCATCAAAGAAGTGAAAGAGCAGGAAGTCTACATGGGCGAAATTCCGCTCATGACCGGCACCGGCTCGTTCGTCATCAACGGCACCGAGCGCGTCATCGTGTCGCAGCTGCACCGCTCGCCCGGCGTGTTCTTCGAGCACGACCGCGGCAAGACCCACAGCTCGGGCAAGCTGCTGTTCTCGGCCCGCGTGATTCCCTACCGCGGTTCGTGGCTCGATTTCGAATTCGACCCGAAAGACGTGCTGTTCTTCCGTGTCGACCGCCGCCGCAAGATGCCCGTGACCATCTTGCTGAAGGCCATCGGCATGACGCCCGAATCCATCCTGGCGCACTTCTTTGATTTCGACAATTTCGAAATCAAGAGCGAAGGCGGCATGATCGAATTCGTGCCCGAGCGCTGGAAGGGCGAGATGGCCCGCTTCGACATTTCCGACCGCGACGGCAACGTCATCGTCGAAAAAGACAAGCGCATCAACGCCAAGCACCTGCGCGACATGGCCAACGCCAATATCCAGCGCATCTCGGTGCCCGAAGAGTTCCTGTATGGCCGCGTGCTGGCCAAGAACATCGTCGACGCCGATACCGGCGAAGTCGTGGCGCACGCCAACGACGAAATCACCGAAAGCGTGCTCAGCGCCCTGCGCGCCGCCAACGTGCGCGACATCCAGACGCTGTACACCAACGACCTGGATCGCGGTCCGTATATCTCGCAAACGCTGCGCACCGACGAAACCGCCGACCAGATGGCCGCGCGCGTGGCCATCTACCGCATGATGCGCCCGGGCGAACCGCCCACCGAAGACGCCGTCGAGGCCCTGTTCCAGCGCCTGTTCTACAGCGAAGAAACGTACGACCTGTCGCGCGTGGGCCGCATGAAGGTCAACAGCCGCCTGGGCCGTGGTGAAGACATCACCGGCCCCATGACGCTGACCAACGAAGACATCCTTGAAACCATCAAGGTGCTGGTCGAGCTGCGCAACGGCCGTGGCCAGATCGACGATATCGATCACCTGGGCAATCGCCGCGTGCGTTGCGTGGGCGAACTGGCTGAAAACCAATTCCGCGCCGGCCTGGTGCGGGTGGAACGCGCCGTCAAGGAACGTCTCGGCCAGGCCGAGACCGAAAACCTGATGCCGCACGACCTGATCAACTCCAAGCCGATCTCCGCGGCCATCAAAGAGTTCTTCGGTTCGAGTCAGCTGTCGCAGTTCATGGACCAGACCAACCCCCTGTCGGAAATCACGCACAAGCGCCGCGTTTCCGCCCTGGGCCCGGGCGGCCTGACGCGCGAACGCGCCGGCTTCGAAGTGCGCGACGTGCACCCCACGCACTACGGCCGCGTCTGCCCGATCGAAACGCCGGAAGGTCCGAACATCGGCCTGATCAACTCCATGGCGCTGTACGCTCGCCTGAACGAGTACGGCTTCCTGGAAACGCCTTATCGCAAGATCATCGACGGCAAGGTCAGCGATCAGATCGATTACCTGTCGGCCATCGAAGAAAGCAACTACGTCATCGCGCAGGCCAACGCCGCGCTCGACGATGAAGGCCGTTTCGTCGACGACCTGGTGGCTTGCCGCGAAGCGGGCGAAACCATGCTGACCGCGCCGGCCAACGTGCACTACATGGACGTGGCGCCGTCGCAGATCGTGTCGGTGGCGGCATCGCTGATTCCGTTCCTCGAGCACGACGACGCCAACCGCGCGCTGATGGGCGCCAACATGCAGCGCCAGGCCGTGCCTTGCCTGCGTCCCGAAAAGCCCGTCGTGGGCACCGGCATCGAGCGCACCGTGGCGGTCGACTCGGGCACCACCGTGCAGGCGCTGCGCGGCGGCGTGGTTGACCACGTCGACGCCGAGCGTGTCGTTATCCGCGTCAACGACGACGAAAACGTCGCCGGCGAAGTGGGTGTCGACATCTACAACCTGATCAAGTACACCCGTTCCAACCAGAACACCAACATCAACCAGCGTCCCATCGTCAAGCGCGGCGACCAGGTCGCCAAGGGCGATGTGCTGGCCGACGGCGCGTCCACCGACCTGGGCGAGCTGGCGCTGGGGCAGAACATGCTGATCGCGTTCATGCCCTGGAACGGCTACAACTTCGAAGACTCGATCCTGATCTCCGAAAAGGTCGTGGCCGACGACCGCTATACCTCGATCCACATCGAGGAACTGACGGTGGTCGCGCGCGACACCAAGCTCGGACCCGAGGAAATCACCCGCGACATCAGCAACCTGGCCGAAACCCAGCTGAACCGCCTGGATGATTCGGGCATCGTCTATATCGGCGCCGAAGTCACCGCCGACGACGTGCTGGTCGGCAAGGTCACGCCCAAGGGCGAAACCCAGCTGACGCCGGAAGAAAAGCTGCTGCGCGCGATCTTCGGCGAAAAAGCCTCCGACGTGAAAGACACCTCGCTGCGCGTGCCCTCGGGCATGGTCGGCACCGTCATCGACGTGCAGGTGTTCACGCGCGAAGGCATCGTGCGCGACAAGCGCGCCCAGTCCATCATCGACGATGAACTGCGCCGCTATCGCCAAGACCTGAACGACCAGCTGCGCATCGTCGAGAACGACCAGTTCGACCGTATCGAAAAGCTGCTGGTCGGCAAGACGGTCAATGGCGGCCCGCGCAAGCTGGCCAAGGGCGCGACCATCACCAAGGCTTACCTGGCCGACCTCGACCGCTGGCAGTGGTTCGACATCCGCCTGGCCGACGAGCCCCACGCCGTGGTGCTGGAACAGGCCAAGGAATCGCTCGAACAGAAGCGCCACCAGTTCGATCTGGCCTTCGAAGAAAAGCGCAAGAAGCTCACGCAAGGCGACGAGCTGCCCCCGGGCGTGCTCAAGATGATCAAGGTGTACCTGGCCGTCAAGCGCCGCCTGCAGCCGGGCGACAAGATGGCCGGCCGTCACGGCAACAAGGGTGTCGTGTCGCGCATCACGCCGGTCGAAGACATGCCGCACATGGCCGACGGCACCCCCGCCGACATCGTGCTGAACCCGCTGGGCGTGCCCTCGCGGATGAACGTCGGGCAGGTGCTCGAAGTGCATCTGGGCTGGGCCGCCAAGGGTGTGGGCTATCGCATCGCCGACATGCTGCGCGACGAACGCACGGCGCAGGTGAAGAACGTGCGCGCCTACCTGGACAAGGTGTACAACACCACCGGTACCGGCGCCCAGGTCGACACCCTGACCGACGATGAAGTCATGGAACTGGCGCAGAACCTCAAGAACGGCGTGCCGTTCGCGACGCCGGTATTCGACGGCGCCACCGAGGAAGAAATCGGCAAGATGCTCGAGCTGGCGTATCCCGACGAAGTCGCCCAGCGCATGCAGCTGACCGAATCGCGTACGCAGGCCTGGCTGTTCGACGGCCGTACCGGCGAGAAATTCGAGCGTCCGGTCACGGTGGGCTACATGCACTACCTGAAGCTGCACCACTTGGTCGACGACAAGATGCACGCCCGTTCCACCGGCCCGTACTCGCTGGTGACCCAGCAGCCGCTGGGCGGCAAGGCGCAGTTCGGCGGCCAGCGTTTCGGCGAAATGGAAGTGTGGGCGCTCGAAGCCTACGGCGCCGCCTACACCCTGCAGGAAATGCTGACGGTGAAGTCCGACGACATCACCGGCCGCACCAAGGTTTACGAAAACATCGTCAAGGGCGACCACGTCATCGATGCCGGCATGCCGGAATCGTTCAACGTGCTGGTCAAGGAAATCCGCTCGTTGGCCCTCGACATGGATCTGGAGCGTAACTAATGAAAGCGCTACTCGACCTCTTCAAGCAAGTCTCGCAAGACGAGCAGTTCGATGCCATCAAGATCGGCATCGCCTCGCCCGAGAAAATCCGTTCGTGGTCTTACGGCGAAGTCCGCAAGCCCGAAACCATCAACTATCGTACGTTCAAGCCCGAACGCGACGGCCTGTTCTGCTCGAAGATCTTCGGCCCGATCAAAGACTACGAATGCTTGTGCGGCAAGTACAAGCGCCTGAAGCATCGTGGCGTGATCTGCGAAAAGTGCGGCGTCGAAGTCACGGTGGCCAAGGTGCGCCGCGAGCGCATGGGCCACATCGAGCTGGCCAGCCCGGTCGCGCACATCTGGTTCCTGAAGAGCCTGCCGTCCCGCCTGGGCATGGTGCTCGACATGACGCTGCGCGACATCGAACGCGTGCTGTACTTCGAGGCCTGGTGCGTCATCGAGCCCGGCATGACGCCGCTCAAGCGCGGCCAGATCATGTCCGACGACGACTTCCTGGCCAAGACCGAAGAATACGGTGACGACTTCCGTGCCCTCATGGGCGCCGAAGCCGTGCGCGAACTGCTGCGTACCATCGACATCGACCGCGAAGTGGAAACGCTGCGCGGCGAGCTCAAGGCCACCAGCTCCGAAGCCAAGATCAAGAAAATCTCCAAGCGCCTGAAGGTGCTGGAAGGCTTCCAGAAGTCGGGCATCAAGGCCGAATGGATGGTCATGGAAGTGCTGCCCGTGCTGCCGCCGGACCTGCGTCCGCTGGTGCCGCTCGATGGCGGCCGCTTCGCCACGTCCGACCTGAACGATCTGTACCGCCGCGTCATCAACCGCAACAACCGCCTGAAGCGCCTGCTCGAGCTCAAGGCGCCGGAAATCATCCTGCGCAACGAAAAGCGCATGCTGCAAGAAGCCGTCGACTCGCTGCTCGACAACGGTCGCCGCGGCAAGGCCATGACGGGCGCCAACAAGCGCCAGCTGAAGTCGCTGGCCGACATGATCAAGGGCAAGAGCGGCCGCTTCCGCCAGAACCTGCTGGGCAAGCGCGTCGACTACTCGGGCCGTTCGGTCATCGTGGTGGGCCCGCAGCTCAAGCTGCACCAGTGCGGCCTGCCCAAGCTGATGGCGCTGGAACTGTTCAAGCCCTTCATTTTCAATCGTCTTGAAATGATGGGTCTGGCCACCACCATCAAGGCCGCCAAGAAGCTGGTCGAAAGCCAGGAACCGGTGGTGTGGGACATTCTCGAAGAAGTCATCCGCGAACATCCGGTCATGCTGAACCGGGCGCCCACGCTGCACCGCCTGGGAATCCAGGCGTTCGAGCCGGTGCTGATCGAAGGCAAGGCCATTCAGCTGCACCCGCTGGTTTGCGCGGCGTTCAACGCCGACTTCGACGGCGACCAGATGGCCGTGCACGTGCCGCTGTCGCTGGAAGCCCAGCTGGAAGCGCGCACGCTGATGCTTGCATCGAACAACGTGCTGTTCCCGGCCAACGGCGAACCCTCGATCGTGCCGTCGCAAGACATCGTGCTGGGCCTGTACTACACGACCCGCGAGCGCATCAACGGCAAGGGCGAAGGCATCTTCTTCACCGACGTCGCCGAAGTGCAGCGTGCCTACGACAACGGCGAAGTCGAGCTGCAGTCGCGCATCACCGTGCGCCTGACCGAATACGAACGCGACGACAACGGCGCGTTCCAGCCGGTGCTGCGCCGTCATGAAACCACGGTCGGCCGCGCGCTGCTGTCCGAGATCCTGCCCAAGGGCCTGCCCTTCACGGTGCTGAACAAGGCACTCAAGAAGAAGGAAATCTCGCGCCTGATCAACCAGTCGTTCCGCCGTTGCGGCCTGCGCGACACGGTGATCTTCGCCGACAAGCTGATGCAGTCGGGCTTCCGCCTGGCCACCCGCGGCGGTATCTCGATCGCCATGGGCGACATGCTGATCCCCAAGGCCAAGGAAGGCATCCTGGCCGAGGCCAGCCGCGAAGTGAAGGAAATCGACAAGCAGTACTCGTCGGGTCTGGTCACGTCCCAGGAACGCTACAACAACGTGGTCGATATCTGGGGCAAGGCCAGCGACAAGGTCGGCAAGGCGATGATGGAACAACTGGCCACTGAGCCCGTGACCAACCGCCACGGCGAAGAAGTGCGCCAGGAATCGTTCAACTCGATCTACATGATGGCCGACTCGGGCGCCCGCGGTTCGGCCGCCCAGATCCGCCAGCTGGCCGGTATGCGCGGCCTGATGGCCAAGCCCGATGGCTCCATCATCGAGACGCCCATCACCGCGAACTTCCGCGAAGGCTTGAACGTTCTGCAGTACTTCATCTCGACCCACGGCGCGCGTAAGGGCTTGGCCGATACCGCGCTGAAGACCGCCAACTCGGGCTACCTGACCCGCCGTCTGGTCGACGTGACGCAAGACCTGGTCATTACCGAAGACGATTGCGGCACCACCCAAGGCTACGCCATGAAGGCGCTGGTCGAAGGCGGTGAAGTCATCGAACCGCTGCGCGACCGCATCCTGGGCCGCGTGGCCGCCATCGACGTGGTCGATCCGGATACGCAAGAAACGGCCATTGCCGCCGGCACGCTGCTCGACGAAGACCTGGTCGACCTGATCGACCGCATCGGCGTCGACGAAGTGAAGGTGCGCACCCCGCTGACCTGCGAAACCCGCCATGGCCTGTGCGCGCATTGCTACGGCCGCGACCTCGGCCGCGGTTCGCACGTCAACGTCGGCGAGGCCGTCGGTGTCATCGCCGCCCAGTCCATCGGCGAACCGGGCACGCAGCTCACCATGCGTACGTTCCACATCGGTGGCGCGGCGTCGCGTTCGGCCCTGGCCAGCGCGGTGGAAACCAAGTCCAGCGGCAAGGTAGGTTTTGCCAGCACGATGCGGTATGTCACCAACGCCAAGGGCGAGCGCGTGGCCATCTCGCGTTCGGGCGAATTGGCGATCTTCGACGACAACGGTCGCGAACGTGAACGCCACAAGATTCCGTACGGCGCCACGGTGCTGGTCGGCGACGGCGAAGCCGTCAAGGCCGGCACCCGCCTGGCGACCTGGGATCCGCTGACCCGTCCGATCGTGTCCGAATATGGCGGCGCGGTGCGCTTCGAGAACATCGAAGAAGGCGTTACCGTGGCCAAGCAGCTCGACGAGATCACCGGCCTGTCGACCCTGGTGGTGATCACGCCCAAGACGCGCAGCGGCAAGATCGTCATGCGTCCGCAGATCAAGCTGGTCAACGACAACGGCGAAGACGTCAAGATCGCCGGCACCGACCACTCGGTGAACATCTCGTTCCCGGTGGGCGCGCTGATCACCGTGCGTGACGGCCAGCAAGTGTCGGTGGGCGAGGTGCTGGCGCGGATTCCGCAAGAATCGCAAAAGACCCGCGACATTACCGGCGGTCTGCCGCGCGTGGCCGAGCTGTTCGAAGCGCGTTCGCCCAAGGATGCCGGCATGCTGGCAGACGTGACGGGTACCGTGTCGTTCGGCAAGGACACCAAGGGCAAGCAGCGCCTGGTCATTACCGACCTGGAAGGCGTCAGCCACGAATTCCTGATTCCCAAGGAAAAGCAGGTGCTGGTGCACGACGGCCAGGTGGTGAACAAGGGCGAAATGATCGTCGACGGCCCGGCCGATCCGCACGACATCCTGCGCCTGCAGGGTATCGAAAAGCTGGCGACCTACATCGTCGACGAAGTCCAGGACGTGTATCGTCTGCAGGGCGTGAAGATCAACGACAAGCACATCGAAGTGATTGTTCGTCAGATGCTGCGCCGCGTGAATATCGTCGATGCGGGCGACACCGAGTTCATCCCGGGCGAACAAGTCGAGCGTTCCGAGCTGTTGAACGAAAACGACCGTGTCGTTGCCGAAGACAAGCGTCCCGCCTCGTACGACAACGTGCTGCTGGGCATCACCAAGGCTTCGCTGTCGACCGACTCGTTCATCTCGGCCGCTTCGTTCCAGGAAACCACGCGTGTCCTGACCGAAGCCGCCATCATGGGCAAGCGCGACGACCTGCGTGGCCTGAAGGAAAACGTCATCGTCGGCCGCCTGATTCCGGCGGGTACCGGCTTGGCGTATCACATTGCCCGCAAGGACAAGGAAGCCCTCGAGGCTGCCGAGCGCGAGGCCGCGCGGCAACTGGCCAATCCGTTCGAGGATGCGCCGGTTACCGTCGATGCCGACACGCCGTCGTCCGACGCCGGCCAGGAAGGTCCCGCCGAATAAGCGGTACACCTTTCATCGCCTGGCGGGCGCCGGCCGGAATACCGGCCGGCGCCAAACAAAACGGCCGCTGATTGCTCAGCGGCCGTTTTGTTTGGTGCAGCGCGGGCTGGATCAGGTGCCGGCGCGCGCCTGGGCGGCCTTGAACACCGGGCCCCATTGCGGGTGGCCGGCCTCGTTGGGCGCCAGCGTGAACGATGAATCCAGTTGCAAGATACGTACAAATGTGTCTTCGCACAATTGCGCGTAGTTGCGTACGCAATAGCTGAAGGCCTGCAGCTTGTAGGCTTCGATGCGCATCGACTTGGGCGCCGTCGCGATGTCGCCGGACGTGGCAACCGTGCGTATGACGGTACCGTATTGGCCGGCGGCATACTGTTCCCGGACCTGGGTCATGGTGTCTTCAGCCGCCTGCGAGGGCGGGCCTTCGAACCCCGAGCCGATGCCGGCACAGCCGCCAAGAAGTGCCAGAAGGCAAAGCAAAGAGGGCAAGAACGCGCGTATCTTCATGAGCAAGTTAGCCTGTGCCAGTAAGAAAAGAGTCACATCCTGTTCCCTGCGTAGCCATTGTGAAATGAACCACGGAAGGATGCTCGGATAATATCCGTTGTATGTACCAATAGCGCATGGTGCGGTGCGGTAAATGTGCGTCTTACTGCTAGGTTACGTTATTAAAAGTAACTTCAGTAAACTCTTTGCCAGGCTTGCGCCAGAATCGAGCGCCGCCCCCTCCGATGCGCGTGTAGCGTCCATTTCCAGTCTATTTTGGTTATGTTTTCCTCGGCCGGCTTTTCCTCGCCGCGCGGGCCCTTTGCGGGTGCCGCGCCCCTAGCCCATCGTCCTCTCAGCGCCATCGCGGCCACGACCGCCGGCGGCGTGCCGCAGGCGCGTATCGGACGCATCATCGCCGAGCTGCTGCCGGTGCTCGAAGATCTGCACCAAGAGGGCCGTATCTGCGGCGATATCTCGGTGCATTCCGTGGGGATGGATGAAGCCGGGCGCGCTCATTTGATGGCACTGTCGGGCTACCCGCGAGCGGGCGACTCGCCGGCCCTGACGCCGGGTTATGCGCCGTTCGAACTGTATACCGAAGCACCCGAATGGCCGCGCGGGCCCTGGACCGACCTTTATGCCCTGAGCGCCGTGGCCTATTCGCTGATAACCGGCCAGCGCCCGCCGGCCGCGCCCGAACGCCGCGTCAACGAAACCTACCGCCCCTTGGTGACGCTGGCTCTGGCCAAATACGACACCGGGTTTCTGGCCGCCATCGACGCGGGGCTGGCGCTGGCGCCCGCCGACCGGCCCCAGTCGGTCCAGGCCTATGCGCAGCTATTGGCGTTGCCGCCGCCGCCGCAGGCGTCCCAGCCGGTGCCCGAAACGCCCGAGTCGGCGGCGCCGGCCGTCGCCGCGGAAGCCGCGCAGGCGCCCCGGCGCAACAACTTCCGGTCTTTCGCGAAGGCGGCCTTGCTGGGGATCGCCACGCTTGGGGTGTCGGCCTATTGGTGGGGCCGCTTGACTGAAACCCCGAACGAAGTAATTACTCACTCTGAGCCCGCCGTAACATCGACGGCTTCCGTGGCGGGCTCCGCGCCGCCTCCCGCGTCCGAGCCGGCGCCCACTGCGGCCGAAACCCCGCCCGCGGCATCCGAATCCAGCGCCGCGCCGACGGCCGAATGGCAGACGGACTACCCGGCCGCCGGGGACCCCGACGCCGCGGCGATTGCGCTGCTGAGCGGCTCTGCCAGCGAAGAGCCGTCCGCCGGACAGGCCAGCGAGCCTTCCGAAGATCAATCCGATTCCCCCC
>WMBV01000007.1 GCA_017745595.1 Bordetella petrii | reverse complement strand
AGTCAGACCCCTGGGCCAGCGGCCGCGCGCCCCGAAGCGCCGCCCGCCCCCGCGGCCGCTGGCCCAGGGGTCTGACTCCCGCAGGGTGTCAGACCCCGAGGTGGGCAGACCGTCTTTGTTCGTCGGTGTTTGACACCCTTGCGGGAGTCAGACACCTGACCACCACCTGACCTAGCTGCGCCCGCTAGGTGGTTTCCCGCTGTACCAGTTTGAACCCCAGGTCGACATGCCGCTGGGCGGGGGGCTGCCCGGCCATTTGCTGCAACAGCAGCGAGGCCGCCGTGACGCCGATCTGGTAGCGGGGCGTGGCGATGCTGGACAGCGGGGGCGTGGTCCAGGCGGTGCCGGCGAAGTCGTGGAACCCCACCAGGCCCATCCGCCCGGGCACGGCGATGCCGCGCCGGGCGCACTGGAACACCGCGCCCTGGGCCAGGTCGTCGTTGCAGAAAAACAGGCCGTCGCAATCGGGGTGGCGGTCGAGCACCTGGTCGAGCAGGTCCGCGCCCAGCCGGATGGATGATTTCTGCGGGGTCATGATTTCCAGCGCCGGGTCGTACAGGTTCGCCTCGCGCAAGGCCTGGCGCGCGCCTTCGCAGCGCCGCAGCGAGCGCGGATCGAGCTGGGCGCCCACGATGCCGATGCGCCGGTAGCCGCGTTCGACCAGATGGCGGCAGGCGGCCAGCCCGGAGTCGAACTGCGAGAACCCCACGCTCAGGTCGGCGGAATCCGCCGGCAGGGTTTCGATGGTGTGCACGGCGGGCAGGCCGGCGCTGTGCATCAGCCGCCAAACGCCGGGCGTATGGTCCACGCCGGTCAGGATGACCCCGTCGGGCGAATGCTGCAGATAGGTGCGCAGCTGCGATTCTTCGGCATCCAGCGAATACCCGGTCACCCCCACCAGCAGGTGGTAGCCCTGGGCATCCAGCGTTTCTTTGATGCCCGTAATGATGTCCACGAACACCACATTGCTCAGCGACGGAATCAGCGCCACCACGATGCGCGAGCGCGACGACGCCAGGGCGCTGGCGGCATGGTTGGGCACGTAGCCCAGTTCCTGGCAGACGCGCAGCACCCGTTCGCGCATCTCGGGCGCCACCTTGTCGGGCACCCGCAGCGTGCGCGACACGGTAATGGCGCTGACGCCGGCGCGGCGCGCCACCTGTTGCATGGTGACGCGGCCATCGCGCGTGCTGCGGGATTTGCGTGCCGACATATCGGGAATCCGTCTCGAACGAAAGGGCGTAGTCTGCCGGAAGGGGTTTACAGTGGCCATATGATAGCGCTAACATCGCTCGCCACTTAAGAAAAATCAACCGGAGACAACGATGCAGCCTGCTCCCCAGCGCCCGGCTCAGGGCGCGCGCGCGTGGCTGACACGCGCCGCCGACGCCTGCAGCCGGCTACAGACCTGGCTGATGGTGGCCTGCCTGGCCGTGATGGTGGTGCTGTTGTTCGGCAATGTCGCCCTGCGCTACCTGTTCAATTCCGGCATCAACGTCTCCGACGAGCTGTCGCGGCTGGCCTTCGTCTGGCTGATCTTCCTGGGAGGTGTGCTGGCGTTGCGCGAGCACGAGCACATCGGCGTCACCATGCTGGTGCAGCGTTTCGGGCCGCGGGCGCGCAAGCTGACGCACATTGCCTGCCAGCTGCTGACGCTGTGGGTGCTGTGGCTGATGGCCGACGGCAGCTGGACCCAGACCCTGATCGGCATGGATACGCGCCTGCCGGTTACCGGCCTGCCCATGGCCGTCTTCGACGCGGCGGTCCTGTATGCCGCGGTGGCCATGGGGTTGATAGTGCTGATCGATCTGCTGCGGGTCCTGGCCGGCGGGCCGACGCCGCCGGACGCCCGCGCCGAAGATCCGCTCGTCTGAGCGCCGTTCCCACCCAGGCCCGCTGATCATGACTCTGACCTTGTTTCTGGCGGTGCTGCTCGGGCTGATCGCCCTGGGCATGCCGATCGCGTTCGCCCTGTTGCTCAGCGCGGTCGCGCTGATGTTCCAGCTGAATTTCTTCGATGCGCAGATCCTGGCGCAGAACATGCTGTCGGGCGCCAACAGCTTCACGCTGATGGCCGTGCCGCTGTTCATGCTGGCCGGCGAGGTCATGAATGCCGGCGGCCTGTCGCGCCGCATCGTCGACCTGGCCAGCATGTTCGTCGGCCATATCCGCGGCGGCCTGGGCTATGTGGCCATCTTCGCCAGCGTGCTGCTGGCGGCGTTGTCGGGCTCGGCCGTGGCCGATGCCGCCGCGCTGGGCACGCTGCTGATTCCCATGCTGCGCGACAAGGGCTACAGCGCCGAACAGGCCTCGGGCCTGATCGCCGCCGGCGGCATCGTGGCGCCTATCATTCCGCCGTCGATCTCGTTCATCATCTTCGGCGTGGCCACCAACGTGTCCATTACCAAGCTGTTCTTCGCCGGCATCGTACCGGGGCTGATGATGGGCCTGACCCTGGTGACCGTCTGGACCTGGGTGGCGCGCCGGCATGGGGCCTCGGCGCCGACCCCGCGCGAACCCTGGCGCGCCCGCCTGCGCGCGCTGCGGCAGGCGGTGTGGGCGCTGATGCTGCCGGTGATCATCATCGGCGGCCTGCGCGGCGGCGTCTTCACACCGACCGAGGCCGCGGTGGTGGCGGCCGTTTACGCGCTGGCCGTCAGCCTGTTCGTCTATCGCGAGATCACGGTGCGCGACCTGGGCCGCCTGTTCATCAACGCCGCGCGCACGACCGCGGTAGTCATGTTCCTGGTGGCCGCGGCCATGGTGTCGTCGTACATGATCACCCTGGCCGACATGCCGCAGGACCTGATCGCCTTGCTCGCGCCGGTGCTGGACCAGCCCCGGATGTTGATGTTCTGGCTGATGGTGCTGCTGACCCTGGTCGGCACGGTGATGGACCTGACGCCCACCATCCTGATCCTGGCGCCGGTGCTGATGCCGGTCATTACCAAGGCGGGCATCGACCCCGTCTACTTCGGCGTGATGTTCGTGCTGGTGGGCTGCGTGGGGCTGCTGACCCCGCCCGTGGGCACGGTGCTGAACGTGGTGTGCGGCGTGGCGCGCATCAATATGGAAACCATCTGCAAGGGCGTGTGGCGCTACGTGGCCGCCTACACGGCCCTGGTCGTCATTCTGGTGATCTTTCCCGAGCTGATCACCGTTCCCGCGCGCTGGCTTTACTGAAACGGCAGCGACCGCCGCCGGCGCCATTCAGCAACCAAGGAGGAGAGCATCATGTTCAAGACTTGCAAGCACACCCTACTGGCCGCCGCGGTGGCCGTGTCCTGCGCGGCCGCCGGCATGGCGCACGCGCAGGACGTCAAGCCGCGCCTGATCCGCTTCGGCTACGGCCTGAACGACGACAGCGTGCAGGGCCGCGCCGCCCGGCACCTGGCGCAAGAGCTGGGCAAGCTCAGCGGCGGCAAACTGAAGATGAAGACATTCGGCTCGGCCAGCCTGGGTTCGGACGAGCAAATGCAAAGCGCGCTGGTGGGCGGCGTGCAGGAAATGATGGTGGGCTCGACCGCGCCGCTGGCCACCATGGTGAAGGAATTCGGCGTGTTCGACCTGCCGTTCCTGTTCAACAGCGACAAGGAAGCCGATGCGGTGCTCGACGGGCAGCTGGGCGAACGCCTGCTGAAAAAGTTGGAAGCCAAGGGGCTGGTGGGCCTGGTGTATTGGGAAAACGGCTTTCGCAACCTGACCAACTCCAAGCACCCGGTGGTCAAGGCCGAAGACCTGGAAGGCATCAAGCTGCGCGTGATGCAGAACCAGGTGGCGCTGGGCGTGTTCAATGCCCTGGGCGCAAATGCCGTGCCCATGCCGTTCTCGGAGTTGTTCACGGCACTCGAGACCCGCACGGTGGACGGCCAGGAAAACCCCGTGACCACCATTCAAAGTAGTAAATTCTATGAAGTGCAGCCGTACCTGACCATCACGCGCCATGTTTACACCCCCTGGGTGGTGCTGGCTTCCAAGAAATGGTGGGACACGCTCTCGCCCGACGAGCAGAAGCTGATTCGCCAGGCTGCCGTGGCTTCGCGCGATTTCGAACGCAAAGACAGCCGCGCCGATTCCGAAAAGGCGATGGGCATCCTGAAAGAGCACGGCATGAAGATCAACGTCGTGTCCGACGCGGAAGTCGCCCGCATGCGCCAGAAGGTGCAGCCCGTGGTGGACAAGTACACCCAGGAACTGGGTCCCGACCTGGTCAAGGAACTGCAAGACGAGATCCAGAAAGCGCGCGGCTGATGCGCGCATCGCGCCGGGCCCGGGCGGGCCCGGCATCATCGCCCACCGTTGCTTCGTATTGAATTCGCCATGCCCCATAAGCCCCGCAGACTGCGCAGCCAGAAATGGTTCGACGACCCTTCCCACGCCGACATGACCGCCATTTATGTCGAGCGATATTTGAATTCCGGCATCACGCGCGCCGAGCTGCAGTCGGGCCGGCCTGTCATCGGCATCGCCCAGACCGGCAATGACCTGACCCCCTGCAACCGGCACCACCTGCAGTTGGCCGACCGCATCAAGGCGGGTATCCGCGATGCGGGCGGCATCCCGATGGAATTCCCGGTGCATCCGCTGGCCGAACAGGGGCGCCGCCCCACGGCGGCGCTGGACCGCAACCTGGCCTATCTGGGCCTGGTCGAGATCTTGCACGGCTATCCGCTGGATGGCGTGGTGTTGACCACGGGGTGCGACAAGACCACGCCGGCCTGCCTGATGGCCGCGGCCACGGTCGACATTCCCGCCATCGTGCTGTCGGGCGGCCCTATGCTCGATGGCTGGCACGAGGGCCAGCGCGTGGGCTCGGGCACGGTGATCTGGCATGCGCGCAACCTGATGGCCGCCGGCAAGATCGACTACGAAGGCTTCATGACGCTGGCCACCGCCTCGTCGCCTTCCGTGGGGCACTGCAATACCATGGGCACCGCGCTGTCGATGAACTCGCTGGCCGAGGCCCTGGGCATGTCGCTGCCGGGCTGTGCCAGCATTCCGGCGCCGTACCGCGAACGGGGGCAGATGGCCTACGCCACGGGCATGCGCATCTGCGAGCTGGTGCGCGATGACGTGCGTCCGTCGCACATCCTGACACGCCAGGCCTTCGAAAACGCCATCGTGGTGGCCTCGGCGCTGGGCGCGTCCAGCAATTGCCCGCCGCACCTGATCGCGATCGCCCGCCACACGGGCGTGGACTTGTCGCTGGACGATTGGCAGCGGCTGGGCGAAGACGTGCCGCTGCTGGTGAACTGCGTGCCGGCCGGCGAGTACCTGGGCGAAAGCTTCCACCGGGCCGGTGGCGTGCCGGCCGTGCAGCATGAGCTGCACGCGGCGGGCCGCCTGCACGGCGGCTGCATGACGGTCTCGGGCCGCACGGTGGGCGACATCGCCGCGGCCTCGGCCACCCGCGACCGCGACGTGATCCGCGGCTACGCGGCGCCGCTGCGGCACCGGGCCGGCTTTATTGTGCTGTCGGGCAATTTCTTCGACAGCGCCATCATGAAAATGTCGGTTGTGGGCGAGGCCTTCCGGCGTTCGTACCTGGAAACACCGGGCGACGAGAACGCCTTCGAAGCGCGCGCCATCGTGTTCGACGGCCCCGAGGACTACCACGCCCGCATCGAAGACCCGGCCCTGAACATTGACGAGCACTGCATCCTGGTGATCCGCGGCTGCGGCGACGTGGGCTATCCCGGCAGCGCCGAAGTCGTCAACATGGCGCCGCCGTCGCACCTGCTCAAGCGCGGCATCGATTCGCTGCCCTGCCTGGGCGACGGCCGGCAAAGCGGCACGTCGGCGAGCCCGTCCATCTTGAACATGTCGCCCGAAGCGGCGGTGGGCGGCGGCCTGGGCCTGCTGCAAACCGGCGACCGCCTGCGCGTCGACCTGAACCAGCGCTCGGTCACGCTGCTGGTCGACGCCGAAGAACTGGCCCGGCGCAAGGCCACCGCCGCGCCGGTGCCCATCCCGCCTTCGCAGACGCCCTGGCAAGAGATCTTCCGCCAGATGGTGGGGCAACTGTCGACCGGCGGCTGCCTGGAGCCGGCCACGCTGTACCTGCGCGTGGTCGAAACCCGCGGCGATCCGCGCCATTCGCATTAGATTGACCAGGTGTCTGACTCCCGCAGGGTGTCAGACACCGAAGTGTGGCTAGATCCTCCGCACACAGCGGTGTCTGACACCCTGCGGGAGTCAGACACCTGCTGACCTGCTAGTCAGACACCTGCTGACCTGCTAGTCAGACACCTGCTGATCAGTCAGGCACCTTGCGTCTTGGCGTCTGCCTTCAAGGCTTGCCTGCCGCGCGGCGCTGCATGATGTCTTCCAGGATGACCAGCGACGCTTCCACGGTGAACTCGCCCGCGTCGATGCGGCGCACGGCCTCGCCGACGGGGACGTGCGCGATTTCCATGACCTCGCCGTCCTGGTTGGCCGGCTGCGCGTCGGGCGGCAGCACGCAGGTGCTGGTCAGCAGGTCTTCGACCTGGTAGCCCTCGGGCAGGCGGCGGTGCATGCGCAAGATGGTGCGCAGCGGCGAGCGCCGCGCCAGTTGGGTCGGCGCCAGCCCCGCCTCTTCGGCGCATTCGCGCAGCAGGGCTTGTTCCAGGTCTTCCTGGCTGCCCACCAGGCCGCCGACCAGCGTGTCCCACATGCCCGGATCGGTGGATTTGCTGAGCGCCCGGCGCGCGATCCACAACTGGCCGTCGGGCGTCCAGGCGTTCAAGTGCACGGCGCGGGTCAGCAGTCCCAGCGGCCGCACGGCGGCGCGCTCGATGGCGCCCAGCCGTTCATCGGCGGCCGTCACGTCCAGCAGTTCGTTGCGCCATCCTCGCAGGCAATCGGCCTCGCGCAGTGTTTGGGCCACGCTGGCCAGCAGGGCGTCGAGTTGCGGTCCGGCGGCGAGCCCGGCGCCGATGCGCAGGGCATCGGGCTCGACGCGTACCTGGGCCAGCCGGCCCAGCGCATCGCGCGCGGCGTGCGTGGCCCAGCCGCAGCAGCGGTCGGCCACATAGAGCGGCAGGGCGAGCTCGGGCGGGTGTTCTTGCACGCGTTCGGCCAATTGCGTGTACAGCGCGGACAGGCGCGCCGGATCGTCATGAGAAAGCGGGTTCGGCATGCTGGCGATTTTAGTGCAGCCGCCTCGTTGCGGCGCCGCCAAATGGGGGCGCCCCGGCACGATTCAAGGGGTCTAAATTACATTGGGTTGCGCGTCCGCTATAATTCTGCGGTTTCTTTGTGATTCGAGTGGGGTAGACCGACCGTAGGCCGGCCTTGCACCTGCCGTCTAATAAATTGCGTGTATTCCGTTCCCGCTGCCGTAGCGGGCGCGGAAACGCCCGCGCCGTATTTCGAGGTAAGCATGAAGAAGTGGAGAGGGATACTGGGCGCCTGTGCATTGCTTTCGGGCAGTGTCGTCAACGCGCAGGTACAAGACATGCCCGGCGGCCCGCGAGTTAACCAGCTCAACCTGCATGAAGGCGTGACCCAGATCGCGCACCAGATCATGTGGCTGCACTGGCTGCTGCTGATCATCTGTGGGGTGATCTTCCTGGGCGTATTCGGGGTGATGTTCTATTCCATCTGGGCGCACCGGAAGTCGCGCGGACACAAGGCCGCCACCTTCCACGAGCACCTGGGGGTAGAAGTCGCCTGGACGGTCATCCCCTTCATCATCGTCATCGCCATGGCGCTGCCGGCCACCAAGACCGTGGTCGCCATGAAAGACACCTCCAGCGCCGACCTCACCGTGAAGGTCACCGGCTACCAATGGAAGTGGGGCTACGAATACCTCGACGGCCCCGCCGCCGGCGTGAAGTTCCTGTCCACGCTGTCCACGCCGCGCGCCCAGATCGAAGGCCGCGAGCCCAAGGGCCAGTTCTACCTGATGGAAGTCGACAACAACCTGGTGGTCCCGGTTGACAAGAAAGTGCGCATCGTGCTGACCGCCGCCGACGTCATCCACTCGTGGATGGTGCCCGAGTTCGGCGTCAAGCAAGACGCCATCCCCGGCTTCCTGCGCGACACCTGGTTCCGTGCCGAAAAAACCGGCACCTACCGCGGCCAGTGCGCCGAGCTGTGCGGCAAAGACCACGCCTTCATGCCCATCGTGGTCGAGGTCAAGTCGCAAGAAGACTACGACAAGTGGGTCGAAGAGCAGAAAAAGAAAATGGCGGCCAACGCCGACGATCCCAACAAAGAATGGACCCAAGAAGAGCTGATCGCCCGCGGCGAGAAGGTCTTCGCCGCCAACTGCGTGGCCTGCCACCAGGCCAACGGCAAGGGCGTGCCGGGCTCGTTCCCCGCGCTCGACGGCGACAAGACCGTGCTGGGCCCCAAAGACGCGCAAATCCAGACCGTGCTGCATGGCCGGCCCGGTACGGCCATGGCGGCCTTCGGCGAGCAGCTCAACGACGTCGAGATCGCCGCGGTCATCACCTACACGCGCCATGCCTGGAGCAATGCGGGCAAGGGCCAGGATCCCGTGGTACAGCCGAAGGATGTCGTGGCCGCGCGCTGATCGCGCGGCCTCATCCCCTGTTAGCAGAACCCGTCAAGAGACACCTGCCGGCCTCCTGGACCGAGACCGGCAAACAGCAGGAAGGAGTCCATCATGAGCAGCGCCACTGTAGACCACGTGTCGCCCGGCCACAGCCACGGTCACGAGCACGATGACCACCACGCCATGCCCACCGGCTGGCGCCGCTGGCTATTCGCCACCAACCACAAAGACATCGGGACGATGTATCTCATCTTCTCGTTCGTCATGCTGCTCGAAGGCGGCACGCTGGCCCTGCTGCTGCGTACCGAGCTGTTCGAGCCCGGCCTGCAGTTCTTCCGGCCCGAACTGTTCAACCAGTTCACCACCATGCACGGCCTGATCATGATCTTCGGCGCGATCATGCCGTCGCTGGTCGGATTCGCCAACTGGATGATCCCGATGCAGATCGGCGCGTCCGACATGGCCTTCGCGCGCATGAACAACTTCAGCTTCTGGCTGCTGCCCGTGGCCGCCATCATGCTGACGACCTCGTTCTTCGTGCCGGGCGGCGCCACCGCCGCCGGCTGGACGCTGTACGCGCCGCTGTCCACGCAGATGGGCCCGGGCATGGACCTGGCCATCTTCGCCGTGCACATCATGGGCGCGTCGTCCATCATGGGCGCCATCAACATCATCGTCACCATCCTGAATATGCGCGCGCCGGGCATGACGCTGATGAAGATGCCGATGTTCTGCTGGACCTGGCTGATCACCGCCTTCCTGCTGATCGCCGTGATGCCCGTGCTGGCCTCCGCCATCACCATGCTGCTCACCGACCGCCACTTCGGCACCGGCTTCTTCAACGCGGCCGCCGGCGGCGACCCGGTGCTGTACCAGCACGTGTTCTGGTTCTTCGGGCACCCCGAGGTCTACATCATGATCCTGCCGGCCTTCGGCATCGTGTCCATGATCGTGCCCGCCTTTGCCCGCAAGAAGCTGTTCGGCTACGCATCCATGGTGTACGCCACCTCGGCCATCGCCGTGCTGTCGTTCATCGTGTGGGCGCACCACATGTTCACCACCGGCATGCCGGTCACGGGCCAGCTGTACTTCATGTACGCCACCATGCTGATCTCCATCCCCACCGGGGTGAAGGTGTTCAACTGGGTGGCCACCATGTGGCGCGGCTCCATGACCTTCGAAACCCCGATGCTGTTCTCCATCGGCTTCATTTTCGTGTTCACCATGGGCGGCTTCACCGGCCTGATCCTGGCGGTGGCGCCCATCGACATCCAGGTGCACGACACCTACTACGTGGTGGCGCACTTCCACTACGTGCTGGTGGCGGGCTCGCTGTTCGCGCTGTTCGGCGGCGCCTACTACTGGGTGCCCAAATGGACGGGCCGCATGTACAACGAGAAGCTGGGCAAGCTGCACTTCTGGTCGACCATGATCTCGTTCAACGTCACGTTCTTCCCGATGCACTTCCTGGGCCTGGCCGGCATGCCGCGCCGCTATGCCGACTACGCCGGGCAGTTCACCACCTTCCACCAGGTGGCCACCATCGGCGCGTTCTGGTTCGGCCTGTCGCAGCTGCTGTTCCTGTACGTCATCGTGCAGTGCTACCGCGGCAAGGGCGCGGCGGCCGCTGCCAAGCCGTGGGAAGGCGCCGAAGGCCTGGAATGGACCGTGCCCTCGCCGGCGCCGTTCCATACCTTCGTCACGCCGCCGGAAGTCAAATAAACGGGTATGAAGTAATCTAGTCATGACTCCTGAACAACGCCGCCGCAACAAGATCACCGGACTGATTCTGCTGGCAATCGTCATTGCCCTGTTCGTCTGGACGTTCTTGCGCGGCTCGGCCATCATGGCCATCAAGTAGTAGGCAGACATGACGCACGACATCCGCGACGCGTCGCGCCGCAAGATGAACTTCCTGCAGACACTCAAGGCGGTGCTGTGGGGTATGTTCGGCGTGCGGCGCGGGGCGGGCTACGAAGAAGATGCCGGCAAGCTCAACCCCGTGCACCTGATCATTGCGGGGTTGCTGGCCGGGGTGATATTTGTGCTGGTGCTGGTCGTCATCGTGCGCTGGGCCGTGGCCAGCCTGACGTAGCAGCAAGCATTTCAACAAATCAGTACCAGGGAGAAGACCATGAGTGCAAGCCACTCGGTTCAAGGTAAAGAGGCACCGTACTATTACGTACCGGCGGATTCGGGCCATCCCGTGCGCACCGCCATGGCCTTGCTGGCCATGGGCGTCGGCGCGGCCGCCTGGGTCAACGACGCCAGCTGGGGCAAGTGGCTGGTGCTGGCCGGCGTCATCGGCCTGATCACCGTTTTGTATTTCTGGTTCGGCGATGCCATCCACGAATCCGAAAGCGGCCTGAACAGCAAGCGCATCGACCTCTCGTACCGCTGGGGCATGAGCTGGTTCATCTTTTCCGAGGTCATGTTCTTCGCCGGCTTCTTCGGCGCGCTGTGGTATGTGCGCACCATCACCACGCCGTGGCTGGGCGACCTCGACCACCGGCTGCTGCTGTGGCCCGATTTCCAGGCGGTATGGCCCAACTTCGGTCCGGCCGGCGTCGTCGAGCCCTTCGAAACGGTGGGCCCGTTCTGGCTGCCCACCATCAACACCGCGCTGCTGCTGACTTCCGGCGTTACGCTTACCATCGCGCACCATGCGCTGCGTGCCAACCACCGTGGCAAAACCATTTTCTGGCTGGCGACCACCGTGTTGCTGGGCTTCATTTTCGTGGCCTGTCAGGCTTACGAATACCACCACGCCATCACCGAGCTGAATCTCCGGTTCAGTTCGGGCGTGTACGGTTCGCTGTTCTACATGCTGACCGGCTTCCACGGTTTCCACGTCATCATGGGCGCCACCATGCTGACCGTCATCCTGATCCGCCTGATCCGGGGCCACTTCACCGCCGAGCACCATTTCGGGTTCGAGGGCGCGGCCTGGTACTGGCACTTTGTCGACGTCGTCTGGCTGGGCCTGTACCTGTTCGTGTACTGGTTCTGAATAAGTCCCGCCCCCGAAGCGCTTGCGCGCTTCCCCCTTAAGGGGGCGACGCTGCGGACCGGCAAAGCCGGCTCCGCGCGTCCCGGCTTCGGGCAGGCCGGTGCCCTAATGCCCCCGCAAGGGGGCATCGCACGCTGGCAGATGCATCCAGCGGCAGCGGAACCGGCCGGGCCGGTTCCTATCTAATGCCTGTGCTTTCTATCCAGCCCAGATGATGGGCCAGCAGAACGAACAGGAACAGGGCTACCGATAGCCCGATGCGCACGGTCAGGGCATTGACTGTACGGTTGGTGGTGCCCTTGTCGCGCATCAGGTAGACCAGGGCGGATGCCAGGCTGGCCAAGATGCCGATGAAAGCCAGGGCGACGATTACGCGCATTTTGGTCTCCGGGTAAAACGGAATTATTGCAGACATGGCCCATTCAGTTCGCCGTACCTTGGCAGCCTTGCTGCTGCTGGGCGTAGCCGTCGCTATCCTGGCTTCGCTGGGGGCCTGGCAATTGCGGCGCGCCGACGAACGCCGGGCCACCCAGGCCGCCATCCAGGCCGGCCGCGCCCAGCCGCCGTTGGCCCTGGCGCCGGCCACGCCGGCGGCCGAACTGCACCCCTGGCGGCCCGCGCAAGCCCATGGGCAATGGCTGGACCAATACAGCGTACTCCTGCAGAACCGCAACCAGAATGGCCGGCCGGGCTATTGGCTGGCCACCCCCCTGCTGCTGGACCCGGCGAGCCATAGCGCGGTGCTGGTGCTGCGCGGCTGGCTGCCGCGCGGCGCGCCCGGCCAGCCCGCGCCGGCGCTGCCCCCGGCGCCCGCCGGCCAGCGCGACGTCGCCGGCGAATTGTCGCCGCGCGTGCCGCGCCTGTTCGAGCTGTGGTCGCTGGGCGGTTCGCGGCAAGACCAACTGCCCGCTACACTGCCGGTGGCCGGCAACGCCGTGCCGCAGATCCAGAACCTGGACTTGCCGGCCTATGCGCAAGCCACCGGCCTGGCGCTGCTGCCGGCGGTGCTGATGCAAACCCGCGGCGACGACGCGCTGGTGCGCGACTGGCCGCAACCCTCGGTCGACTACAACCAGAACCAGGGCTACGCGCTGCAGTGGTTCTCGTTTGCCGCCATTGCCGCCATTGCCTGGCTGGTGGTGGCCTGGCGGGCCTGGCGGCGCGCCGGGCGCGCGCGCTGAGCGGCCGGCTTACCGATCACCCACCATACGATATTCAGGAAAACAACCCGTGGCTCGCGAAACCTCTACTGCCCCCAGTCCCGCCAAGCAGCGCTCGATACTGCCGCTGGTGCTGGTGTTCCTGTGCACGCTGGCGCCCATCGTGGCGGCCTTCGTGCTGTATTACAACCCGCAGTGGTGGCCCGAAGAATCCAGCAACTACGGCACGCTGATCGATCCGCAGCGCCCCATGCCGTCCGCGCAAGAGCTGCAACTGACCACGCTGGACGGCCAGCCCTTCGACCTGCAAAGCCTCAAGGGCAAATGGCTGCTGGTCAGCGTGGGCGAGGCCGCCTGCCCCGAGTCCTGCGCGCGCAAGCTGTTCATCACGCGCAATTCGCATGCCAGCCAGGGCAAGAACGTCGATCGCCTGATGCGCGTGTGGTTCATCACCGACGATGCCGAGGTCCCGGCCAAGGTGCTCGAGGCCTATCGCGGCACGGTGATGGTGCGCGCGCGTCCCGAGCAGCTGGCGCGCTTCCTGCTGGCGCGCGACACGGTGGCCGGCCAACCCGGCCTGCTCGATCCCATCTGGGTGATCGATCCGCTGGGCAACCTGATGCTGCAATTCCCCGCCAACGCCGACGGCGTCAGCGTGCGCAAAGACATCAGCAAGCTGGTCTACAACTCGCGCATAGGCTAGGGCCCACCTGCATTCACCATGGACCGTATCAAGCAACGCTACCGCAAGCTGGTTTTCTTTACCTGGTTCCTGACGCTGGACCTGATCATGTTCGGCGCCTTCGTGCGCCTGACCGACTCCGGCCTGGGCTGCCCCGACTGGCCGGGCTGCTACGGCAACGTGACGCCCCTGGGCGCCATGACCGATATCCACCATGCGTCGCAGGCCATGCCGTTCGGCCCCGTGACGCTGTCGAAAGCCTGGATCGAAATGATCCACCGCTACGTCGGCGCCATTCTGGGCATGTTGATCATCGCCATCGTGGTCATGGCCTGGCGCTATCGCCGCCAATTGGGCCGTTCGCCCGCGCTGGCCATGACCGCCCTGGTGGCGGTGTGCGTGCAGGGCGCCTTCGGCGCCTGGACAGTCACCCACCGGCTGATGCCCGCCGTGGTCACCGCGCACCTGGTGTTCGGTCTGTCGGTGCTGGCGCTGATGACCTGGCTGTCGGCCCGCGAACGCCCGCACCCGCCGCTGCCGGCCCGGGCCGTACGCTGGCGGCCCTGGCTGGTGGTGGGCATGCTGCTGCTGCTGGTGCAGATCACCCTGGGCGGCTGGGTCAGCACCAATTACGCGGCGCTGGCCTGCCTGGATTTCCCCACCTGCCACGGCCAGTGGGTGCCCGATATGGATTTCCACAGCGGATTCTCGGTGATCCGCGGTCTGGGCGAGCTGCCGTCGGGCGAAATGATTTCCCAGAATGCCCTGACCGCCATCCATTGGGTGCATCGCAACTTCGCTTTCATCGTGCTGGTCTACCTGGGGCTGTTGGCCTGGCGCCTGCGCGCCGAGCCCGGCCTGCGCGGGCCGGCCACGCTGGCGCTGGCGCTGCTGGCCGCGCAGCTGTTTACCGGCCTGACCACCATCTTCTTCCAATGGCCGCTGCTGATCGCCGTGCTGCACAACGGCGGGGCGGCCGGCCTGACGCTGGCCTGCGTCGTCATGCTGGTGCGGCTGTCCTCCGCCGGGCGCGCCCCGGCGTCGGCCAGTTCGGCGCCGGAGGTTTAAAATAGTCTTATGACCAGCCTTGCCGCTACTCAAACCGGATTACTGCGCCAGTACCTGGTGCTGACCAAACCGCGCGTGACGCAACTCGCGGTATTTTGCGCCATCATCGGCATGTTCCTGGCGGTGCCCGGCCTGCCCGATCCCAGCCGCGTGGTGTTCGGCACCATCGGCATCTGGCTGCTGGCGGCGGCCGCGTTCGCCATCAATTGCCTCATCGAACAAGAAATCGACGCCCGCATGCTGCGCACGGCGCGGCGCGCCACCGCGCGCGGCACCATTTCCGCCACCCAGGTCATCACCCTGTCGGGCCTGCTGGGCGGGGCGGGCATGCTGGTGCTGTACCACCTGGTCAATCCGCTGACCATGTGGCTGACCTTCGCCACCTTCGTCGGCTACGCGATCATCTACACCGTCATACTCAAGCCGCGCACGCCGCAGAACATTGTCATCGGCGGGCTGTCGGGCGCCATGCCGCCGGCCCTGGGCTGGGCGGCCGTGGCCGACGCCGTGCCGGCCGAAGCCTGGGTGCTGGTGCTGATCATCTTCATCTGGACCCCGCCGCACTTCTGGGCGCTGGCGCTGTACCGCAACCACGATTACGCCAAGGCCGGCCTGCCCATGCTGCCGGTCACGCACGGCCAGCAATTCACCCGCCTGCACATCCTGCTGTACAGCCTGGCGCTGGTGGCCACCACTACGCTGCCGTACGTCGTGCGCATGAGCGGGCTGCTGTACCTGGCGTGCGCCCTGGTACTGGGCGGCATGTTCGTGGCCTACGCCTGGCGGTTGTACCGTCAATACAGCGACGCGCTGGCGCGGCGCCTGTTCCGCTTTTCCATCCTGTACCTGGCGCTGCTGTTCGGCGCCCTGTTGCTGGACCACTGGGCCGGCCTGCTGGCCTGACCTCGGAGACCCCGCTACATGTCCGTGTTTTCCTTTCCTCGCCGTGCGCTGCTGCGCGGCGGGGTGGCCCTCGCCCTGGCCGGTGTCCTGGCCGCGTGCGGCGACGCCCCCCCCAGCTTCAAGGGCAACGACATCTCTGGCACCCAGCTGGGCAAGGGCCTGGCCCTGACCGACCACAATGGCCAGGCACGCACCCTGCAAGACTTCGCCGGCAAGGTGGTGGTGGTGTTCTTCGGCTTCACGCAATGTCCCGACGTCTGCCCAACCTCGCTGGCCGAGCTGTCGCAGGTCATGGAAACGCTGGGCGACGACGCCAAGCGGGTGCAGGTGCTGATGATCACCGTCGATCCCGAACGCGATACCGCCGATATCCTCAAGCAATATGTAACCACGTTCGATCCGCGCTTCCTGGGCCTGACTGGTACTCCCGACCAGATCAAGCAGGCGGCGGCGTCGTTCAAGGCCTACTACGCCAAGGTGCCCACCGACGGCGGCAAGAACTACACCATGGACCACACCGCCGCTTTTTATTTGCTGGATGGCAAAGGCGAATCGCGCGTGCTGGCCAACAACACCATCGGCGCCGATGCCCTGGCGCACGACATCAAGGCGTTGCTGGGTTCGTAGAAGGCAGATGTCTGTGGTGCAGGTGTCTGACTCCCGCAGGGTGTCAGACACCGAAGCAAGGCGAAGGACATCCGTCATCGGCGGTGTCAGGCACCCTGGCGGGAGCCAGACACCCGGTACGCGGGCACGGCTATTGCGCCCCGTGTGCCGCCCGCCAGCCCCGGTACGCCGCCAGGGCGTCCGGGCCGAGTTCGTCTTGTCCGATCTCGCGGCGCCGGCTCATGATCATCAGCGCATAGGGCGTGGCCAGCGCGGCCGCCTCGGCGCACAGGCGCGATTCGTCTCCTTGCGACGGCAGGCGGTTGCGCCAATAATTAATGGCCTGTTCGAGCTCGGGCAAAGGAATCGGCTTGTCCATCCGGCCATTGTCCCAGAATGCAGGCGGATCGTCCGCGCAGGGCTTGCAAAGGGTCACTATCGCAACAGGTCGATACTCCGGCCAAATGCTATACAACGGGCCGTATAGTCCGTCGATCGAGAACCAATATGAATTCTCCCGCTCCCCAATCCGATACTTCCCCCCGCCGCGGCCTGCATCCGCTGGTGGCCACCGCCGCCGTGTCGGTCATCGTGTTGTGCGCGGTCGCCGTGGCCGCCATGGTGGGCTGGCTGCCCACGCCGTGGGCCGAGTCGTCCGGCCAGGAACCCCTGCACGAAGCCCAGGTCCAGGCGGCCGAGCAGGCGCAAGACCCGGCCGCGGCGCCCCCGCCGTCCGACCCGGCCGCCGACGCACCCCAGGCCGCCGCGGCCCCGGCCGGCGCTTCCAAGCCAGCCACTCAGCCGGCCGCCCAGCCAGCCGCCTGCGCCGATTGCGGTGTGGTCGAAACCATCCGTTCCGTGCAGGTGCCGGTCAAGAACGAGGGCAATAACGTCGTGGGTACCGTGGCGGGCGGGGTGGTGGGCGGCGTGGTCGGCCATCAGTTCGGCGGCGGCCACGGCAAAGATGCGCTGACCGTGCTGGGCGCGCTGGGGGGCGCTTTGGCAGGTCATGAAATCGAGCGTAATATCAGGCAGCAACAAACCGTGACGCACTACGAAATGCTCGTGCGCATGGACGACGGCACCTCACGCACGTTCCGCAGCGCGCAACCGTTTGCCTATGCCTCGGGCGATCACGTCCGGGTCGAAAACGGGCAAGTATTGCCGCGCTAGGCATTCATCAAGCGCGTTCCAGGAGACTGAATGTCCGACCCGAATACCAACCCCTTCATCCTGCCCGGCCTGGGGCAAGACGGCGACCTCGCCGGCAACCCGCTGCTGGCCAGCATGGAAATGATGCGCAAGGCCTGGGCCGGATTGGCGGGGCCGGGCGGCCTGGCGCAGACGCTGCCCATGACGCCTCCCATGAATCTCGAAGACCTCGAGCGCCGCATTGCCGAACTGCGCACCGTGGAAAGCTGGCTGCGCATGAATCTGTCGATGCTGACCAGCGCCATCCAGGGCATGGAAGTGCAGCGTTCCACCATCGCCACGCTGCGCTCGTTCGTCAGCGGGGCCGCCGGCAGCGGCGAGGCGTCGCCGCTGGAAGCGGCGCTGGGCCTGAAACCGGCCCCGACGCGGGCTTCCGCCGCCGCGCCGTCGGCCGCCGCACCAGCGGCGCAGCCCGCCTCCGACGCCGGCGCGGCCCAGCCGGCCCCGGGCGATGCCGCCTCGGCGGCCGACCAGGTCAGCCAGGCCGCGCAATCGGCCTCGCAGGCCTGGTGGACCCTGCTGCAGCAGCAGTTCAACCAGCTTGCCGCGGCCACCGCCGCCACCATGCCCGACCCCGCGGCGCAGGGCGCCGCTTCCCAGGCGGCACCGTCCGCCGCCGGGCGGGGCGATCCCGCCCCCCGCAAGCGCGCCCCTCGCAAGGCCGCCGCCAAGCGTGCATCCGCGCCACGCAAGTCATAATTCCCTGCTTCAATCGCGCGGCGGGCTTCCGCCCGCCGCCTTACGCCGCTTTCGATTCTTATGCTAAATGTCGTCATTCTTGCCGCCGGATTGGGCAAACGCATGCAATCCGATCTTCCCAAGGTACTGCACACGCTGGCCGGCAAGCCCATGCTGGAACACGTGCTCGACAGCGCCAGCCAGCTTCAGCCCGGCCGCATCATCGTGGTAGTGGGCCATGGCGCCGAGCGCGTGCGCGGCGCATACGAAGGCCGTGCCGGCCTGGGCTTTGCGCTGCAGCAGCCCCAGCAGGGCACGGGCCATGCGGTGCAGCAGGCCGTGCCCTTGCTGCAAGAAGACGGCCACGACGACGTCACCCTGGTGCTGTACGGCGACGTGCCGCTGGTGCAGCCCGACACCTTGCGCCGGCTGCTGGACGCGCGCGGGCAGGGCGTGGCCGTGCTGACCGAAATCCTGGATGACGCGACCGGCTACGGCCGCATCGTGCGCAGCGAGCAGGGCCAGGTGCTGCGCATCGTCGAACACAAAGATGCCAGCGAAGCCGAACGCGCCCTGCGCGAAGTCAATACCGGCATCCTGGCCGCGCCCACCGCGCACCTCAAAGACTGGCTGGGGCGCATCGACAACAACAACGCCCAGGGCGAGTACTACCTGACCGACGTCGTGGGCCTGGCCGTGGCCGACGGCGTGCCGGTCGGCGCGGCGCAGCCCGAGGCCGGCTGGGAAACGCTGGGCGTGAACAGCCGCGCGCAACAGGCCGAGCTCGAACGCCGCTGGCAGCACGAACAGGCGCGCCGCCAGCTCGAGGCCGGCGTTACCCTGGCCGACCCGGCCCGCTTCGACGTGCGCGGCACGCTGACCTGCGGGCGCGACGTGTATATCGACGTGGGGTGCGTCTTCGAAGGCAAGATCGAACTGGCCGATGGCGTGCGCGTGGGGCCGCACTGCGTGCTGCGCGACGTCGCCGTGGGCGCGGGCACGCACATCGAAGCCTTCAGCCACGTGCAGCAGGCCACGGTGGGCCGCGACGCCCGCATCGGCCCGTATGCCCGCCTGCGGCCGGGCGCCAGCCTGGGCGACCGCACGCACGTCGGCAACTTCGTCGAAATCAAGAACAGCGTGCTGGACGCCGACAGCAAGGCCAACCACCTGGCCTATGTCGGCGATGCCGATATCGGCGCGCGCGTGAACGTGGGCGCCGGCACCATTACCTGCAACTACGACGGCGCCAACAAGCACCGCACCGTCATTGAAGACGATGCCTTCATCGGTTCGGACACGCAGCTGGTCGCCCCGGTGCGGGTCGGCCGCGGCGCCACGTTGGGCGCCGGCACCACCCTGACGCGCGATGCGCCGGCCGACAAGCTGACAATCTCGCGCGCGCGGCAAACCACCATCGAGGGCTGGCAGCGTCCCCAGAAGAAATCGTGAGCGCAGAATCAACGACCGCGGGGTCGTGCTCGCGCGCGGCATTGCCCGACGGCCTGCCCACGCCGCGCCGGTATTGGGCAGCCGCCACGGTTCTTACCGGCATCAGCATGTCGGTGCTGGACACCACCATCGCCAACGTGGCGCTGCCCACGATCGCCACCGACCTGAACGCATTGCCGTCGCAGGCGGTGTGGGTCGTCAACGCGTACAACCTGGCCGTCGTCGTGCTGCTGCTGCCCTTGTCGGCCCTGGCCGAGCGCATCGGCTTCAAGCGCATGTTCAGTATCGGGCTGACCCTGTTCGCGCTGGCCTCGCTGTCGGGCGCCTTGTCGCAGAGCCTGTGGCAATTGACGCTGGCGCGCGTGGTGCAGGGCATGGGCGCCGCGTCGCTGATGTGCATGTTCGGCGGGCTGGTGCGCAATATTTATCCGCTGCGCATGCTGGGGCGCGGTATCAGCCTGAACGCCACGACCGTGGCGGTCATGTCGGTGCTGGGGCCCACATTGGGCTCGGTCATTCTGGAAATCGCCCACTGGCGCTGGATCTTCGCCATCAACCTGCCCATCTGCGTGGCCATCATGTTCGGCCTGCGCCATCTGCCCCTGGTGCCCCGCACCAAGATCCCGCTCGATTGGCGCAGCGCGCTGCTGTGCATGGTGACGCTGGGCGTGTTCATTTCGGGGGTCGATACGCTCGGCCAGAGCCCGGGGCAAGGCGTGGCCATGATCGTGCTGGCCGCCCTGGCGGGCTGGCTGCTGGTGCGGCGCGCGGGTAAGCAGCCCGCGCCGCTGGTGCCGGTCGACCTGCTGCGCATCCGGGCGGTGGGGTTCGCCGTCGCGGCCTCGGCGTGCACCTTCGCGGCGCAAATGGCCTCGTATGTGTCGCTGCCGTTCTATTTCCAGCAGATATTGGGCCGCTCGTACCTCGAGGTCGGCATGCTGATGGGGGCCTGGCCGGTAGGCACGGCCATCGTCGCGCCCCTGGCGGGCCGCATGTCCGACCGCTATTCGGCCGCCACCCTCAGCGGCGTCGGCGCGGCCGCCATGGTGCTGGGCCTGGGCGTCATGGCCCTGCTGCCGCTGAGCGTCTCCAACCCCTGGATCATGGTCGCCATGTTCGTCACCGGCATGGGCTTCGGGTTTTTCCAGACGCCCAACAATCGCGCCATGCTCTCGTCGGCGCCGCGCCAGCGCAGCGGCGCCGCCGGCGGCCTGCAGGCCACCACGCGCGTATTCGGGCAAAGCTTCGGCACCGCGCTGGTCGCCATCGCGTTCGGCATCAGCAGTACCGCCGGCCCCCTCTTCGCCCTGGCCCTGGCTACCGCGTGCGCGGCCGTGGCGGTGGGCGTGAACGCGGTGCGCGTGAACAAGCTGAAGGTGGTCTAGCCGGCGTATGTCGTCATGGTTGCCGGCAAGGGGCGCCGCGCCGCGGCGTCCTTCTATAATGCGGCCGTATAGACCCTATAGGCATTGCGCATGAAAATCACCGTTATCGGCACGGGCTACGTGGGACTGGTCTCGGGCGCCTGCCTGGCCGACATGGGCAACGAAGTCATGTGCCTGGATGTCGACGCGGCCAAAATCCAGACCCTGCAGCAGGGCGGCATACCCATCTACGAGCCGGGCCTGGACGAACTGGTCAAGCGCAATGCCCAGGCCGGCCGCCTGCTCTTTACCGACGACGTCGTCGCCAGCGTGGACTTCGGCGACGTGCAATTCATCGCGGTCGGCACCCCGCCCGGCGAAGACGGTTCGGCCGACCTGCAACACGTGCTGTCGGCCGCCCGCAACATCGCCCGGCACATGACCGCGCGCAAGGTGGTGGTCGACAAGTCCACCGTGCCGGTGGGCACGGCCGACAAAGTGCGGCAGGCCATCGCCGACGTGCTGGCCGAACGCGGCGCCGACGTGCCCTTCAGCGTGGCCTCGAACCCCGAGTTCCTGAAAGAAGGCGCGGCGATCAAAGACTTCATGAGCCCCGACCGCATCATCGTCGGGGCCGACGACGACTACACCGTCGATGTCATGCGGCGCCTGTACGCGCCGTTCCAGCGCACCCACGAACGCCTGATGGTCATGGACGTGCGCTCGGCCGAACTGACCAAATACGCCGCCAACGCCATGCTGGCTACCCGCATCTCGTTCATGAACGAGATGGCCAACCTGGCCGAGGCCCTGGGCGCCGACGTCGAACAAGTCCGCCGCGGCATCGGCGCCGACCCGCGCATCGGCTATCACTTCCTGTATCCCGGCGTGGGCTACGGCGGATCGTGCTTTCCCAAAGACGTCCAGGCGCTGGTCCAGACGGCCGCCGAACACGGGCTGCCCATGCGCGTGGTGGCGGCCGCCGAAGCCGCCAACGACGCGCAAAAGCTGCGCCTGTCGCAGAAAATCGTGGCGCGCTTCGGCGAAGACCTGGCCGGGCGCACCTTCGCGTTGTGGGGGCTGGCCTTCAAGCCCAACACCGACGACATGCGCGAAGCCCCCAGCCTGACGGCCATCGCCGAACTCACCCGGCGCGGCGCCCGTGTGCGCGCCTACGATCCCATTGCCATGCCGGCTTCGCGCCGTATCCTGGCGCACAACCCGGCCGTGGAGTTTGCCGACGATATGTACCAGGCGCTGGATGGCGCCGATGCGCTGCTGATCGCCACTGAATGGAAAATGTTCCGCGCGCCCAATCTCGACCGCATGCGCGCGCTGCTGAAGTCCCCGCTGGTGATCGACGGCCGCAACCTGTATGTGCCGGCCGACATGCGCGCCCAGGGCTTCGACTACCAGGGCATCGGGCGCGTATGAAAATCCTGCAGCTCAACTTCGAGAAAGGCTGGCGCGGCGGCGAGCGCCAGACGCTGTACTGCATGCGCGCTTTCCGCGCGGCGGGCCACCAGGTCGAGCTGCTGTGCCGCGCCGGCGGGCCGCTAGAGGCCCGCGCCGGCGAAGAAGGCTACACCGCGCACGGCGTGCGCAACGTGCCCGCCCAACTGGCGTTCCTGGCGCGCGCTGGGCGGGGCTACGACATCATCCATGCGCAAACCGCCAACACCATCACCTGGGCGGTGCTGACCAAGGCCCTGCATCGCCGGCCCGTGGTGTTCTCGCGCCGCACCTCGTTCGTGGTCGAGCCCAACGAAGAATGGAAAACGGGCGCCAAGTGGCGGCGCGTCGACTGCTTCGTCGCGATCAGCGAAATGGCCGCCGCCGAGCCGCGGCGCCTGGGGCTGAAGCCGGTCATCATCCGCAGCGCCGTCGAGCCGCACGACATCGATCGCGCCAATGTCGACCGCCTGGCCGACGAGCTGGGCCTGCGGGGCAAGAAAGTGCTGGCCACCTCGGCCGCGCTGATCCACGACAAAGACCCGCTGACCCTGATACGCGCCGTGGGCGAGCTGGCCCGTATGCGCGACGACTTCGTCTTCGTGCACTTCGGCGGCGGGGGCGACTGCGAAGCGCAGGCACGCGCCGAAGTGCAGGCCCTGGGCCTGCAAAACGTGTACCTGTTCGCGGGTTTTCGCAAAGGCATCGAAGACTTCTACAGCATCTTCGACGTGTTCGTCATGAGCTCGAAAGAAGAAGCCCTGGGCAGCAGCGTACTGGATGCCTTCTTGCAGCACGTGCCGGTGGTGTCCACCGATGCCGGGGGCCTGAAAGAAAGCCTGGCCGATGGCCGCGGCGTGCTGTGCGCCGTGGGCGACGCGCACGCGATGGCGCAAGGCATGGCTCGCTGCCTGGACGACGCGGCCTTTCGCGCCGACTGCACCCGGCGCGCCTACGACTACGTGCGCACCGAACACGACGTTACCGAAATGGGCCGCCGCTACCTGCAGCAGTTCGACCGCCTGCTGGCGGCGCGCTAGGTCTCTCGCCAGGTGTCTGACTCCCGCAGGGTGTCAGACACCGACGTGGGCCATACCGTCTGTCTCCACGGTGTCAGGCACCTGCGGAGCCTGACACCTGCCTAGGCACGTCCGGGGCCTGACACTTGGATCACCTGTGCCGGAGGCTACCCCGCCGATACATCGATCCGCGTTTCGAACTTCGCCCGGTGCACCGAAAAAAAAGTCCGCACGTTGCGCACGTTCGCCTGCGCGGTGAACGCGCGGTGTGCCAGCGCGTGGTAGGCGGGCATATCCCGCACCTGCGCCACCACCACAAAGTCGGGCCCCGGCGATACCCGGTAGCACTGCAGCACCGCCGGCTCGTCCAGCAGGCTGCGCTCGAACGCATCCAGGCTTTCCGCGGCTTGCACATCGAGCGTGATTTCCACGATGGCCGTCAGCGTGCTGCCCAGCTTTTCGGGCGCCAGAATCGCCACCTGCCGCGCGATGACCCCGGTATCCACCAACCGCCGTACCCGCCGCAGGCAGGTCGGGGGCGAGGCATGGACCCGCGCCGCCAGTTCCTGGTTGGTCAGCGCGCTGTCGTGCTGCAGCTGATCCAGGATGCGGCGGTCCAGGTCATCGAGTTCGACGGGCGAAAATGGGTTTTCCTGCATTTTTATTTCATATTAATGGCTTATATGAACGTATATTTAATCACGATTGTGTAAGAAAATCAGATTTCATATCCAGCCTAATAAAGACATCAAATTTCAGCGTAGCAAGCGCACAATGCGCCGATACGTAGATCATCGGAGATTGCTTATGTGCGGCATTGTCGGCGCCGTCGCCCAGCGCGACATCACCCCCATCCTGGTCGAGGGCCTGAGGCGGCTGGAATATCGCGGCTACGACTCGTGCGGCGTGGCCCTGTATGCCGACGGGCATTTGCGCCGCACGCGCAGCACCCAACGCGTGGCCGAACTGGCCGACCAGATCGCCCAGGACAAGCTGGCCGGTTTTACCGGCATCGCGCATACGCGCTGGGCCACCCACGGCGTGCCCGCCACCCATAATGCCCACCCGCATTTTTCGCACCTGGGCAAAGACGAGCCCCGCATCGCCCTGGTGCACAACGGCATCATCGAGAACCACGACGACCTGCGCGGCGAACTCGAGGCCGTCGGATACGTCTTCGAAAGCCAGACCGATACCGAAGTCATCGCTCACCTGGTCAACCATCTTTACAACGGCGATCTGTTCGAAGCCGTACAGCAATCCGTGCGGCGCCTGCAGGGCGCTTACGCCATCGCCGTGTTCTGCCGCGACGAACCCCACCGCGTGGTCGGCGCCCGCCAGGGCTCGCCGCTGGTGGTGGGCGTGGGCCAGAACGAAAACTTCCTGGCCTCCGACGCGCTGGCCCTGGCCGGCACCACCGACCAGATCATCTACCTGGAAGACGGCGACGTCGTCGACCTGCAGCTGTCGCGGGTCTGGATCACCGATGCCGACGGCAAGCCCGTCGAACGCAAAGTGCATACGGTGCAAGTGCATACCGGCGCGGCCGAACTGGGCCCGTACCGTCACTACATGCAGAAAGAAATTTTCGAGCAGCCGCGCGCCGTGGGCGATACGCTGCAAGATATCGAGTCCGTCACGCCCGAGCTGTTCGGCGACGGCGCCCACAAGATATTCAAGAACATCGATTCCCTGCTGATCCTGGCCTGCGGCACCAGCTATTACGCCGGCCTGACCGCCAAGTACTGGATCGAATCCATCGCGAAGATTCCGGTATCGGTGGAAATCGCCAGCGAATACCGCTACCGCGATAGCGTGCCCAACCCGCGCACCCTGGTGGTCACGATTTCGCAGTCGGGTGAAACGGCCGATACCCTGGCGGCGCTGAAGCATGCGCGTTCGCTGGGCATGGAACACACGCTGACCATCTGCAACGTCGCCACCAGCGCCATGGTGCGGGAATGCAAGCTGGCATACATCACCCGCGCCGGTGTCGAGATCGGCGTGGCGTCCACCAAGGCCTTCACCACCCAGTTGACCGCCTTGTTCCTGTTGACGCTGGCCCTGGCGCAAACGCGCGGCCAACTGACCGATGCGCAGGAAACCGAACACCTGAAGGCGTTGCGCCACCTGCCCGCCGCCATCGGCGCGGTGCTGGCGCTGGAACCGCAGATCATGGCCTGGGCCGACCGCTTCGCCAGCAAAGAAAACGCCTTGTTCCTGGGCCGCGGCATGCATTACCCCATCGCGCTGGAAGGGGCGCTGAAGCTGAAAGAGATCAGCTACATCCACGCCGAAGCCTATCCCGCCGGTGAGCTGAAGCACGGCCCGCTGGCGCTGGTCACCGACCAGATGCCGGTGGTTACCATTGCGCCGAAAGACGCGCTACTGGAAAAGCTGAAGTCCAACATGCAGGAAGTCCGCGCGCGCGGCGGCGAACTTTATGTGTTCGCCGATGCCGACAGCCGCATCGCCAGCGATGACGGCGTGCACGTGATCCGCATGCCGGAACACTACGGCATGCTGTCGCCGATTCTGCATACGGTGCCGCTGCAATTGCTGTCGTATCACACGGCATGCGCGCGCGGTACCGATGTGGACAAGCCGCGGAACCTGGCGAAGAGCGTCACGGTGGAATAGCAGGGCGGCGCGGCTGAGCGGGCTGAGGCTGTGGTGCCGGCCGTGCGGCGCGACACCGGCCACGCATATCTTCAAGCTGCCACTGGGCCTGGTCGCGAACATGAAGTTCGACTTGCGCGATTCGGTCGAAAACGAGTGGCGGTGCTCCGAAGTCCTGCGCGCTTACCAAATGCCGGTGGCGCGCACGCCCGGGGCCGTGACGACCGTCCGCGCGCTACTGCCGGCTGGATTCCCCATGCACGTGGCAGACTGCATCCTCAACGGCCTGCAAGAGGCCGCCGACAAACTGGCGGGTTAGCGCCAGAGGGCCAGCGAGGTGGAGCAGCTGGAAGGCAAATAACAACGATGCCGTGGTGCAGAACTTTCTAGAGAATTGGCCGTCACGGGCGATGAAACCAGGGACCATTTGTGAAAGGATTTCTACGGTACTTTCTTTTCGCCGTGGCCGCGCTCGCCGTGTTCGTCTTCTTGAAGAACACGGATCTATTCGCCAGCCGCCCTGACCGCGAGCCGATTCTGCTCGCGCATCGCGGAATCGCCCAGCGCTACGATCCGGCCGGCGTCACCAGCGACACCTGCACCGCGTCCCGCATCCTGCCGCCGAAGCATGACTACCTGGAAAATACGATTGCTTCCATGCGGGCGAGCTTCAAGGCCGGCGCCGACATCGTCGAACTGGACATCCATCCAACGACGGACGGCGCCTTTGCGGTCTTTCACGACTGGACACTGGATTGCCGCACCGATGGGCACGGCATCACGCGCGACCATTCCATGGCCGACCTCAAGAAACTCGACATAGGCTATGGCTATACCGCCGATGGCGGGAAAACCTATCCCTTCCGGGGACGTGGCGTCGGATTGATGCCGACTCTTGCCGAGGTGCTCGACACGTTTCCCGACCGGCCATTCTTAATCAATATAAAAAGCAATGACCCTGACGAAGGATCGAAGCTGGCAGCGTTCCTGAACGCCCTTCCTGCCGAGCGGCGGGCGACCCTCATGGCTTACGGCGGCGACCGGCCGATAGCGGTCCTGCGTGCCGCCGTTCCCGCTATGAAGACGATGTCGCGCGCCTCTTTGAAAAGATGCCTGCTTGGCTACATCGCTTACGGATGGACAGGCGCGGTTCCAGGCGAATGCCATGCAACGCTGGTGTTTGTTCCCATTAACGTGGCTCCCTGGCTTTGGGGTTGGCCCGGTCGTTTTCTGAATCGAATGGATTCGGCGGGAAGCACGGTTTTCGTTGTCGGCCCTTACGGCGGCGGGGATTTTTCAACCGGGATGGACAGTGCTGAAGACCTATCCCGGCTGCCGGAGCACTACAGCGGCGGCATACTTACCAATGAGATCGAAATGGTCGCCACGTGGCTTCGAGCCCAGTGACAAAAAGCATGGCCGAAGTCCTTATAGGAAGTTCGAATACCAGGCTTCTGAAAAATGTATTAGCGAGATGCCGCCCCCGTTGCTAGATTCGCCGCTCAGCTTCATGAAAGTAGGCCAGGCGGAAAAGCATAGATGAGCGACGAATCGCAGAGTTCCACAGTAGAGGCTTTTGGAGAAAGCGCATTAGACTTCCTGTCCCGTGCGAACCCTGTCTCCCGCATCAGACAGAGAAACCAGGACGGGCACGATACCGATCGCAAGATGTGGGCCGATCTGGCCAGCAATGGATGGCTCTCCATTCTGATTCCCGAATCGGAAGGCGGGCTCGGGCTTGGCTTGGCGGAACTCTGCGCGGTGGCTACCCAGACCGGGGCGAGCCTGTTGCCCGAGCCCTTTCTTTCCGCGGGCGTCCAGCTTCCCGCCTTGTTGCTGAAGCTGCCCGGCACCGATCTGCGCCGTACCCTGGTCCAGGGCGTGATCAGCGCCGACCTGCTGGCGGCGGTCGCCTGGCAAGAAGCGCCTGGCTGCGACGACGGGCAGGCTCCCGCTACCACGGCGCTTGAACGCGGCAGCGATTTCACGCTGTCGGGAAGCAAGCAGTATGTCGCCCTGTCCGCCGACGCGGACGGGTGGGTCGTATCGGCCCTGGCGAAAGGCGAAACGGCGCTGTTCTGGGTGCCGCAAGGCACGGCGGGCCTGCACGTCGCGCTTGAACCGCGCGCCGACGGCAGTGTCATGGCCGCGCTGCGCCTTGACAACGTCACCATACCGGCGTGCCACTTGCTGGCCTCGGGCGACGCCGCGCGGTCGGCGCTGGCATATGCCAATGATGTCACCCGCATCGCCCAGGGCGCCGAACTGCTCGGCGTGGCCCAGCGCGCCATGGACCTCGCCCTGGACTACGCGCGAAACAGAGTCCAGTTCGGCAAGCCTATCGGTTCGTTCCAGGCCTTGCAGCATCGCCTGGTCGATGCCTACATGCAAGTCGAACTGTGCCGGTGCGCCATCGAGGGCGCGCTGGCGGCAATCGCGGCCGCCCCCGCGCAAATGCCCGCCCAGGCCAGCCGGGTCAAGGCCCGCGCCGCCGAGGCCGCCCTCGTCGCCACCCGCCTGGCGATCCAGATACACGGCGCGATGGGCTTCACGGACGAGTGCGATGTCGGCCTGTATCTAAAGCGGGCCATCGTCCTCGCGGCCTGGCTGGGAAATGGCGCATGGCACCAGCGCAGGTACTTTTCGAAGCGCCAGCTGTGTCCGGGAACCCTGGATGGGGCAATGGCGGAACATACCGACGACGCGTCCCCGGGCTCTCCGGTGGAGTTCTTTGCCCGCGACACCGATTGGGATTCGGTTCCCGAAGCCGAGTTTCGCCGGGTCGTGCGCCGCTTCTTCCAAGAAAAATTTCCCGATCGCCTGCGCAACTCGACCCAGCGGTTCGTGTCATGGGAACAAGGCAAGGATTGGTACCTGACGCTGTCGCGGCAGGGCTGGATTGCGCCGGCATGGCCCAAGGCGCATGGCGGCATGGGCTTGCCTCCCGACAAACACCTGGCCTTTCTTGAAGAGCAAGAAAGGCTGGGCGTGGCGCGCGTGCCGGACCTGGGAATTCTCATGCTCGGGCCATTGCTGATCCGCTACGGTACCGCCGAGCAACAGAAACACTATCTGCCCCGCATTCTGTCCGGCGCAGACCTGTGGTGCCAGGGGTATTCCGAACCCAATGCCGGGTCCGACCTGGCTTCGCTGCGGACAAAAGCCGTGCTAGAGGGCGACCACTTCGTCGTCACCGGGCAGAAAATCTGGACCAGCCTGGCCACGCAGGCAACGCATATTTTCCTATTGGTGCGCACGGACGACAGCGCCAAGCCGCAAGCGGGCATCAGCTTTTTGCTGGTTGACCTGGCAACGCCCGGCATCACCATCCGCCCCATCAAAGACCTGCTTGGGCACGATGAATTCTGCGAAGTCTTTTTCGATGGCGTCCGGGTGCCCCGGGAAAACATCGTGGGCGAGTTGAACCAGGGCTGGACGATGGCCAAATCCCTTCTGGGTTTTGAGCGCATCCATGTGGCCAGCCCGCGGCAAAGCCTGAACGCGCTCGCCCAGCTTCGGGCCATCGCGGATGCGCGGGGCCTGTTTACCGATGAAATCTTCGCGATGAAGTATGCCGCGCTGGAGCTCGACGTTCTGGACGCCTCGTCCGCCTACGCGCATTTCGCCGAAATGATCAAAAGCGGGCGCGAGCTACCCACCGCGGTTTCCTATTTGAAGATCTGGTCCACGGAAACCTACCAGCGCATCTGCACCCTCATGATCGAAGCCGCGGACGAAGCTGGGGGAACGCTAGGACGACAATCGTTCGGCCACGAGGCCATTGATGTGATGGCGCAGTTCTACATGGCGGTGCCCGCGTCGGTCTATGGCGGATCAAACGAGATTCAGCGCAACATCATGGCAAAGAGCGTGCTGAATCTACCGATGTAGTGCCAGGTACTCGGGCAGGGCATGGTTGCCTGCCCGGCAATTTCTCAGAAATAGAACAGGGATGGGACAAATGAAAAAATCTACGATCAAGGCAGCCCTGGCGGTTTGCCTGGCCAGCGCGTCAATGACGGCATGGGCTCAGTTGACTCCGGGAAAGCCGATCAGAATCGTCGTTCCCTTTTCGGCGGGCGGCCCGACCGACATCCTGGCCAGAACGGTCGCGACCAGGCTGGGCAAAGAGCTGGATCACACCATCATTGTCGAAAACCGCCCCGGCAGCGGCGGCAGCATTGGCGCCGACTATACCGCCCGGGCAACACCGGACGGCCACACGCTGATGCTGGGCAGCCTGGGCACCCAGGCGATCAACCCCTCGGTCTACAGCACGCTTCCTTACGACTCGATGCGCGACTTTTCGTATATCGGCCTGGTCGGCGAGTATGGGCTGGTCATGGCCGTCAACCCCGCGCTGAAAGTCGGCAGCGTCGAAGAGCTGGTGGACCTCGCGCGCAAGAACCCGGGCAAGCTGAACTACGGCTCGGCCGGCGTCGGCGCATCGGGCAATCTGATCGGCGAAATGTTCAAGCAGAAGCTGAACCTGCAGATCGAGCATATTCCCTACAAGGGCAGCACGGCATCGCTGATGGCGGTCGTGTCGGGGGATCTCGCTTTCGTTTTCGACATCGTATCGAGCGCCTTGCCGCAAATCCAGGCAGGCAAGGTCCAGGCGCTTGCATGGACGGGCGGCGTCCGCTCGCCGGAACTGCCGAACGTCCCGACCATGGAAGAAGCCGGCGTGCCGGGGCTGGTGGTCACGAGCTGGCTGGGGCTGCTCGGGCCCGCGGGCATGTCCAAGGAGACGGTCGATCAAATCAGCCAGGCGCTGGTTCGCATCGAGCAGACGCCGGAAATGCAGGCCGAACTGCAGAAGCAGGGCTATACCTACAAGCCGATGAGCCCGGCGGAGTTCAGGTCGTCGGTACAGGACGACATCAAGAAATGGGCTCAGGTGATCAAGAAAGCCGGCATCAAGGTTGAGTGACCTGCCGGATGACCGCCATGACGCGACGTATGCGCTCTGACGTTTCCTTGGGATTCCAGGCCAGCAGGTATCCGACCTTCACAGTTGGATCGTCGAGCGGCCGGAAGCAGACGTTTTCTACCTGCATGTTTCTCAAGCCATCCGAAACGAGCGCCAGGCCGATACCAAGAGCCGCCATGCGAACCAGCGTCGGGGAATCCCGCGCGGTATGCGTGCTCTTGGGGCTGAAACCGGCTCGGACGCACAGCGAGGCAATGCTGTCGAAATATGCCGGAGACAGTTCGCGCGCAAAGAGAATGAAATCGTATGGCGCAAGCTCCGTCAACGATATCCGCTCGCGCCTGGCCAGCGGATGGTCGCAGCTCATGGCGACGCACATCGATTCCGAATACAGGTTTTCGACGATCAGCTTGGATGTCTCTGACGGCCCATGCACGATGCCCAGGTCGAGCTCGCCCAGCTCGAGCCTGCGCAAGATGTCGTTCGACGTCGTGGCGGTGACATCGACCTGGATATCCCGCAATTGGGACCTGAGCTCGGCCAGTACGGGCGTCATCAGGCCGAATAGCGCGGAACTGACCGTGCCTATCCGGATGCGCCCGAAACTGCCGCCCGCGACACGCACGGTTTCTTCGAGCGTGTCTTTCACCAGCCCCAGGATGCGTCGCCCCTGGTGCAGAAGCGTCAGCCCCGCATCCGTCGGGGTGACGCCCCGCTGGTTTCGGATGAGTAGCGTGACCCCCATCTCTTCTTCGAGCGCTTTGATGTTTTGAGACAGAGGAGGTTGCGAGATATGCAGGCGCTTTGAGGCGCGAGTGAAGCTGCCTTCCTCCGCAACCGCAACAAAGTAGCGGATCTGGCGCAGATCCATAGGCGCCTCCGATATAGCAATTTCAAATAATTGATAACCCAGTAGCAATGTTATCGCAATAGGAAAACGCTGCCATGCCCCATCGCCCAGACTTAAGGAGCCCCTGCCATGAATGACTCAGGCGTCAGCATCGAAATCAAGGACTACGTTGCCACCGTTACCCTGAACCACCCGCCGGTCAACGCGGTCGGCCCCATCCAGATGGAGGCCATTACCGCGGCATTCGACGCTTTCAGCTATCGCAAGGATGTCCGCGTCGCCATCCTGACCGGAGCGGGAAAAGTCTTCTGCGCGGGGGCCGACCTGAAGCTGCGGCTTAACCGTCTTCAAAATGACGATTTCCAGCAGCCTGGCGCCAAGCAGCACCATTCGCGCGCCGCGCGCGAGTGCTTCAACGCCATTATGGAATGCACCGTGCCGGTCATCGGCGCGATCAATGGCCCCGCGCTCGGCGCGGGGTTGGTGCTGGCCGGATGCTGCGACTTCCTGATTGCCTCGGAAACCGCCTATTTCGCGCTGCCCGAAATCAACGTGGGGCTGATGGGCGGCGGACGGATGGCGCAACGCATGTTCGGGCTGTACCAGGCCCGGTACATGATGTGCACCGGCGAAAAAATCACGGCGCAAGAAGCCCTGGGCCTGCGCGTGGTGACGAAGGTCGTTCCGGCGGAACAGATCCAGGAAGCGGCGCAGGCCCTTGCGGCGAGCATCGCCGAGAAAAGCCCCACCGCCTCGCGGTTCGCCAAGCGCGCCATGAGCACGATCGAGTACATGACCTTGCGCGACGGCTATCGCTGTGAACAAGAGTTCACGCACGAACTGACGGATACGCCTGATGCCAAGGAAGCCGCGCTGGCATTCCGGGAAAAGCGCAAAGCCATTTACGAATAGAACACAGCCCGGGTGCAGAAACATGTCCACTCCACAACTCGACGGACCGTTGCATGGCTTGAAGGTGGTCGATCTTACCGCTGTCGTGAGCGGGCCTTATACAACCCAAATCTTTGCCGACCTCGGCGCCGATGTGCTCAAGATCGAAAGCCCGGCCGGAGATCTGATGCGATCCAACGGCGTGCTGCGCGCCCCGGGATTCGGCGACATATTCATCGCCGCCAACCGGAACAAGAAGTCCATCAAGCTCGACTTGAAGCAGGAAGAAGGCAAGGAAAAGCTCAAACTCTTGCTGCGGGATGCCGACGTCTTCATCCACAACATGCGGATGTCGGCAATCGACCGCCTCGGGCTATCCTATCCTGTCGTTTCCGGCATCAATCCCCGCATTATTTACTGTTCGATCACGGGATACGGGTCGAACGGCCCTTATGGGGGGCAGCCGACGTTCGACGACATCATCCAGGCGGAAAGCGGCCTGGTCGACATCAATTCCGGCAGCGGTTCCCCAACCTATGTCAAGGCGATCATCGCCGACAAGGTCGCCGGCCTGATGGCCGCCAATGCCGTGCTGGCAGCCCTGCATTGCAGGGAAAAGCAGGGCATTGCCCAGGAAGTCGAAGTGCCCATGCTCGAGGTCATGACGGCCTTCAACCTCTTGGAGCACATGGGCGGGCTGACCTACCCGGACCGGGCCGAGCCGCCGGGCTACATCAGATTGCTGGAAGGAGGGCGCCGCGTCATCCGCACGCAAGACGGCGCGCTATGCATCCTGCCGTACGGACTGGAGCAATGGAAATCCATTCTGCTCCGCCTGGGCATGGAACCCGAATACGAGGCACTGAACATCCGTTCCCAGGCGGATGTCAGCGGCAAGGCCCAGGCCTTGAACGACCTGCTTGAAAGCGCGGGCCCGACGCGCTCGACCCGGCAATGGCAAACGCTGTGCGATGAGCTCGATATCGCCTGCGGAAAGATCAATTCATTGAGGGAGATCCTCGATGACGAGCATCTTGCGGCTGTCGGCCTGTTCCAGACTTCCGTGCACCCGGTTGCCGGGCAGATCGTCCAGGTCAGGCACCCCGTCTTGTACAGCAAGACTCCCGCCACGCTGCGCCACCCGGTTCCTTCGCTGGGAGAGCACAACGAGTCGTATCTGTGACGTAAAGCCAAAAAAACATATATGGAGGAGCCATCATGTCATTGCTCAAAAAGAGCGCCTTCGGGCTGCTGACGATATCGGCGCTGCTCTGCGCGCCCGCCATGGCGAACGATTACCCGAGCCAGCCCATCCGCGTCATCGTTCCCTATGCCGCGGGCGGACCGACCGACTCTTATGCGCGCCAGGTCGCCAACGAACTGGGCGCGGCGCTGCATGTGTCCGTCATCGTCGACAACAAGGACGGCGCCAGCGGGAACATCGGCATGGCTGCCGCCGAGAAGGCCAGGCCAGACGGCTACACGCTGGCTTTCATCAGCGCGGCGCAGGCCATCAATATGACGCTGTTCAAACGTCCCGGCTATGACCTCGCGGAAAACTTCACGCTGGTTGCGGTGGCCGGATTCCTGCCCAACATCATCCTGGCGCACCCCAGCCTGCCCATCAAGACCGTGGCGGACCTGATCAAGACCGCCAAGGAGAAACCGGGCGAGCTCAGTTTCGGCGCGGGCGGATACGGCGGCTCGTCGCACCTGTCGGTGGAAGTGCTCAAGATGAAGGCCGGCATCGACATGCAGTACATCAATTACCGGGGCACCGGGCCCGCGATGAATGATTTTCTCGGCGGCCATGTCCCCTTGCTCGTGTCGGACCTTTCTGGAGCCATTCCTTATGTCAAAAGCGGCCAGGCCGTTGCCCTTGGGGTAACGAGCGCAGAGCGTTCCCGCCTGCTGCCCGACGTTCCGACGATTGCCGAGACCTACCCGGGCTTCGAGTCCGTGGGCTGGTACGCGCTGGTGGCGCCCCGGCGGACACCCCCCGAGATCCTCGCGAAGCTGCGCGCCACGGCCTCGCATGCGCTGCAGACGCCCGCGGTGAAAGGCAAGCTCGACAGCATCGGCGCCATCACGCCGCGGCTGGACGAGAAGCAGACCGAAGCGTTCTTGCCTGCCCAGGTCAAGGGATGGGCGAAAAACCTGGATGGCGCGGGCATCCATACCACCTTCGATTGACGCGCCGCCGCGCCCGCACGGCGCGGGCGGCTCTTCCAACCCCACGACCAGACAATCGACATGACCAGCGACATCGACAATTTCCGCGACAGCGCACGGGCATACCTGCGCCGCTCGAACTGTTCCCAGCGCCTGCGCCAGTTGCGCGTAGCCCCGACGCCTTATGATCGCGTACGCTGGAAAGAGATGGCCGATGCCGGCTGGTTCGGCATCAATATTCCGGAAAGCGCCGGCGGCCTGGGCCTGGGGCTGGGCGAGCTATGCGCGGTCGCGCAGGAAGCCGGCGCCCACCTGCTGCCCGAGCCCTTTGCGCAGGCCGCGGTACAGCCGGCCACGCTGCTGGCCGCGCTGCCGCCATCGCCGCTCGTGTCGCAACTGCTGGCGGATGTGTTGTCGGGCGCAAAGATCATCGCGGTGGCCTGGCAAGAACGCCTGGGAGAGCTGGAGCCCGCCGGCATGCGCACGACCAGCCGCGGCAATGAACGGCACCACACACTGGACGGCGCCAAACTAGGCGTTTCGCCCGGCGCCTGCGATGGGTGGATCGTCGCGGCGCAAGCCGGTGCCGAGCTCGCCCTGTATTGGGTCCCCGCCGGCACGCCCGACATCGAGGCCGAGCCCCGGCGCCAGGTGGATGGAAGCACCTGCGCATCGCTCGTGCTGCGGCAGGCGCGGCTGCCGGCCAGTCACCGGCTGGCCCTCGGCGCCCAGGCGGGCGAGGCCTTGCGCATTGCCAACGACACGCTGCGCCTGGCTCAGGGCGCGGAATTGGTGGGCGTGGCCAGGCAGGCGCTCGACCTGGCGCTGGAGTATTTGCGCACGCGAGTCCAGTTCGGCCGGGCCATCGGCAGCTTCCAGGCCTTGCAGCACCAGGCCGCCGACGCTTTGCTGCAGGTCGAACTGGCCGCCGCCTGCCTGGACGAAAGCCTGCAGGAACTGGCCGCCGGCGCCACGCCGCTGCCGCTTGCCGCCAGCCGCGCCAAGGCCCGCTGCGCGCAGGCCGCGATGGCCGTCACCCAATTCGCGCTGCACATTCATGGCGCGATGGGCTACACGGACGAATGCGACGTTGGCCTGTACCTGAAGCGCGCCATCGCGACGGCGGCCCACATGGGCAATGTCGAAGCCCATCGCCGCCGCCATCGCGAGCTGGCGGCGGGCGCCATCGAAGAGCGCGCGCAATCGCGCGCATGGACCGGCGATGCTTTCCCGCAAGATGCGGACTGGAGCCGCATGACGGAACCGGACTTCCGCGCCATGATCCGGGCGTTTCTCCAGCAACACTACCCCGAGCCCCTGCGCAACATGCCGCATCGCGTGCGCTGGGCCACGATACGCGACTGGACCCTGACGTTGGCGCGCCAGGGCTGGCTGGCGCCCGCCTGGCCCAAGGCGCATGGCGGCATGGGGCTGCCGCCGGACAAGCTGATCGCCTACATCGAAGAATTCGAGGATCACGGCGTGGCGCGCGCGCCCGACCAGGGCGTCGTCATGATCGGGCCCCTGCTCATCCAGCACGGTACGCCGCGGCAGCAACAAGACTTTCTGCCCAAAATCCTGGCGGGAGAGCACATCTGGTGCCAGGGGTATTCCGAGCCCAACGCGGGTTCCGACCTTGCCTCGCTGCGTACTTCGGCGGCTCCCGACCCGGAAGACGCGGACATGCTGGTCGTCAATGGCCAGAAAATCTGGTGCACCCTGGCCCAGGACGCCACGCACATCTTCGCGCTGGTACGGACAGACCATTCCGGACCCCGCCAGACCGGCATCAGCTTCCTGCTGATCGAACTGGCCACGCCAGGCATCACGGTGCGGCCCATACGCGATATTTCGGGCGTCGAAGAGTTCAACGAAGTGTTCTTCGACAACGTGCGTGTCCCGCGCGCCAACCTGGTCGGACGGATCAACGACGGCTGGACCATCGCCAAGGCCCTGCTGGGGTTCGAGCGCATCTATGTCGGCAGCCCCAAGCAGTCGCGCTACGTCTTTTCCAAGCTGGCCGGCCTGGCCCGCGCGCGCGGCCTGCTTCAAGACGAAGCCTTTGCCGCGCGCTACGGCGAGCTGCAACTGGATATCGAGGATCTCGGCGCGTTCTATTCGCACTTCGTCGAGATCTTCAAGCGGGGCGAGCCGATTCCCGCCAGCATTTCGCTGCTGAAGATCTGGGCGACCGAAACCTACCAGAAAGCATCGCGGCTGCTGCTGGAGGCCGCCGCCGAAGCCGGCGGATGCCTGGGCAATTCCGACTATGACGGCTTGCGGCTCGACGCCCTGGCCCTTTTCTTCAACGCGATTCCATCCACGATCTACGCGGGCTCGAATGAAGTCCAACGCAACATCGTCGCAAAACAAGTACTGAGACTGCCTGCCCACTGACGCGTTTTACAAACAATACGGAGACAACAATGATTCCCGCACACTACCGCTGGCGCTGCGTTCAGATGCTTTGCCTGGGCCTGATGGCCATTTCCATGGGGCAGGCCCGTGCCGAGGCCTGGCCCGCCCGCCCCATTCAGCTCGTCGTGCCCTTTCCGCCGGGCGCCAGCAATGACACCATGGCGCGCGCCCTGTCCGGCCCGCTGTCCAAGGCGCTGGGCCAGCCCGTCGTCGTGGAAAACCGTCCCGGCGCGGGCGGCACGGTGGGGGCGAACTTCGTTGCCAAGGCCCGCCCCGACGGCTATACGCTGCTGCTGACGAGCAATGCCCTGGCGTCGGCCAGCGCCGTGCAGAACACGCCCTACGATCCCGCCAAGGACTTCGATGCCGTGGCCCGCCTGGCGAAATCGCCCTTTGTCATTGTCGTGCGCGAAAATCTTCCCGCCCGGACCATTCCCGAACTGATCCAATACGCCAAGACCAACCCCGGAAAACTCAACTACGGCACCACCGGCGTCGGCGACAACATTCACCTGGCAACGGCCTCTTTCGCGAAAGCCGCCGGCATCAACCTGACGGCGGTTCCCTACAAAGGCACCGGCCCGGCCATCGTCGATCTCATGGCCGGGCGCATTGATTTGATGTTCACGTCCTATACGTCGATCAAGACCTCGGTCGCCAGCAAGCTGCCCATCATCGCGGTCACGTCCGAGCAGCGCAGTCCGTCCATGGCATCGATCCCGACCCTGCGCGAATCCGGCGTGGACTACGCCGTCGATATCTGGTGGGCGGTACTGGGCCCGCATGGCATGCCCGCCGATGTGCGCGGACGCCTCAACCGGGAAATCAACACCATTCTTGGCCAGCAGGAATTCGCCGCCTTGCTCAAGGACCTGGCCGCGGGCGCGCCGCCCGTCTCGGCCGAGCAGATGCAGCAGGCGCTGGTCGACGATGTCTCGGCATGGCGCGCCGCAGCCGAAAACGCGGGCATGGACAAACCGTGATCGATACACGTCCGGGCCCGACAGACCGGAAAACGGAGTTTTGATGCATACCACCTACCCTTTCGGCTGCGACCCGGCGCACGGAGACGACTGGCTGCTCTGGACTTACCTGCGCCGCAATGCCGCCCGCCATCCTGACAAGACGGCGGTGGTGCATGGCGACGCACGCCGCACTTATGCGGCACTCGCCGCCGATGCCGAGGCATTGGCCGGCGCCCTGCATGCGCAGGGTGTCGGGCCGGGCGACGTGGTTTCCTATCAGTTGCCGAACTGCATCGAGGCGATGCTGGTCCTGCTGGCGGCGCTGCGGCTCGGCGCGGTCGCGAACCCGATCACCCCCATTTACCGGCGGCGCGAAATCGAGTTCATTGTCCGGCAGGCACGCAGCAAGATTCTGTTTGTGCCGGTGTCGTACCGGGGTTGCGAGCACGTGGCGCTGGCCCTGGAGCTGGAAGCACCCTGCCTGGGCGCCGTCGTTGCCTGCGGCGGGCAGGTCCCGGGCGCCGTCGCGTTCGATGAACTGCTGCGGCGCGGCCGCGGGGTACCCCCGCCAGCCTTGGCGGCGGACCCGGATGCGGACGCCATGCTTGCTTATACGTCGGGCACCGTGGCGAACCCCAAGGGCGCCCGGCACAGCCAGCGCACCCTGGTCGCCGACGTGCTGTCCACGGCCGCCTTCACCCGGATGACGCCGCAAGACGTCTGTTTCATGGCCTCTCCGCTTACGCACATGACAGGCGCGCTCTACATCAGCTTCCTGCCGCAGATCCATGGCAACACCTTGTGCATGATGGACGGATGGACGCCGGCCGAAGGCGCCAGGATGATCGCGCGCGAGCGCTGTACCTGGACCTCGGGCGCCACCCCCTTCCTGCAGGGGCTGGTGTATGACGAAGATGTGCGCCAGTACGACGTTTCCTGCCTGCGGGTGTTCCGGACGGGCGGCGCCGACGTGCCCCCCAAGCTCATACGGGACGCGCAGGCCATGGGCATACGCGCGCATCGCTGCTATGGGTCTACCGAGCACCCCACCGTCAGCGGGATGCTCGACGGCGACATCGAAAAGGCCGCCACCACCGACGGCAAGATACATCCCCATGTCGAGCTGCGTATCATCGGCGACGACAATATCACCGTGCTGCCCGCCGGACAGGTCGGCGAAATACAGACGCGCGGGCCGGACCGTTTCCTGGGCTATCACGACAAAGCGCTGGATGGTGATGCCTTCACGGCCGACGGCTGGTTCCGCACCGGCGATCTGGGCTCGGTCGATGCGGCGGGCTACCTGACCATCGCCGGGCGCCGCAAGGACATCATCATCCGGAAGGGGGAAAACATCAGCGCCAAGGAAGTGGAAGACGTGCTGATGGAACATCCCGCCCTGCAGAATGTGGCGGTCATCGGCGTGAAGGACGAAGAGCGGGGCGAAATGGTCGTCGCGGTCTGCACCCTGCATCCGGGCGCGCAATTCGATTTCGACATCATGACGCGCCATCTGCGGCACATGGGCATCGCGCGGCAAAAATACCCCGAAAGGCTGGAGATACTGGACGAGCTTCCCATGACCAGCTCGGGGAAAATCCGTAAGGTGGCATTGCGCGAACGTTTCGCCGCCCCCTGAAAAACACGTAGGAGATCGAGATGCAGACCATTATTTACGCCGTCGAGGATGGCGTCGCGACCATTACCCTGAACCGGCCGCGCGCCAAGAATGCGCTGGACACCGTCATGCGCCAGGAACTCACCGAGGCGATAGCGGCCATCCAGGGCGATGCTTCCGTGCGCGCCGTCGTTCTTACCGGCGCCGAGGGCGCGTTCTGCTCGGGCGGCGATATTCGGGGCATGCAGGAATCGACCGCCGAATCCGCGCGCGACCGGATGATCAGCCTGCATAACTGGTGCGAGCCGCTCATCAACCTCGACCGGCCGGTGATCGCCGCGGTCGATGGTGTTGCGTACGGCGCCGGGCTGGGCCTGGCGCTGACGGCCGACATCGTATTGGCATCGCCGGGCGCCAGGTTCTGCGCCCCGTTCCTGCGCATGGGGCTGATTCCCGACTTCGCGCTCTTGTATACCCTGCCTCGCGTTGTCGGACGCCAACGGGCCAAAGAGCTGGTTTTTTCCGCCCGGGAAGTCGGCGCGGAAGAGGCACTGGCCCTGGGCATGGTGCTGGAAATCCAGCCCGTCGACCGATTGATGGAACGCGCGCGCGCGCTGGCGGCAAGCATGGCGGCCGCCTCGCCCGTCGCCCTCAGCATTGCAAAGCGCGCACTCAACCAATCCACGGACAACAGCCTGCCCGCCATGCTGGAAATCGAGGCGTCGGGCCAGGCGCTTGCCCGCTTGACCCAGTATCACCAGGGCGCCGTGGCGAAATTCCTGAACAAAGAGGCACCGCCGTTCCAGTGGCCCGCCAGGCAAGGCTGACGCCGCCGCCCGCCGGTTCAATCAAAGTGATTCAGGTGTCTGACTCCCGCAGGGTGTCGGACACCGAACCGTGGCTTCACCGTCTCAATTTCACGGTGTCAGGCACCTGCGGAGCCTGACACCTGCCGCTGCCACCAGCCGCCGTCGGAAAGCCCGGCGCTTGCCAGGCTGCGGCGATCAGCTCCACGGCAGCGAGTACGTTTTCACGTGGGTGAAGCCCTTCATCGCTTCCTGGACGCCTTCCTTGTAGCCCAGGCCCGAGTCCTTGATACCGCCGAACGGCGTCAGCTCGAGCCGGTAGCCGGGCACTTCGCGCACATTCACCGAGCCGACCTCGAGTTCGGCGATAAAACGCATGATGTAGTCCATCCGGTTCGTGCACACCGATGACGACAGCCCGTAGTCGGTCGAGTTCGAAATCCGGATCGCTTCGTCGATGTCGCGAAACCGGATCACCGGCGATACCGGTCCGAATGTTTCGTGCTTGACGAGCGGCATGTCGGGCGTCACGCGGTCGACGACGGTGGGCGAATAGAGCGCGCCCTGGCGTATATTGCCGTACAGCAGTTTCGCGCCGCGGCTTACCGCGTCGTTGACCTGCGCTTCGAAGAACGTCGCCGCGGCCTCGTCGATTACCGTGCCCATGTCGGTGTCCGGGTCTGCCGGGTCGCCGTAGCGCAACGCACGGGTCTTTTCCACCAGCAGCTCGACAAACCGGTCGGCCACGGCCTCGTGCACCAGCATCCGCTTGATCGCCGTGCAGCGTTGGCCGGAATTCTTGTACGAGCCGGCCACGGCGAGCGTGCTGGCCTCGTCGAGGTCGGCGTCTTCCATCACGATGATCGGGTCGTTGCCGCCGAGTTCGAGTACCGCGCGCCGGTAGCCCATTTTCCCGGCGATGTACTTGCCGATGGGCACGCCGCCGGTGAATGTGATCAGGTCGACGTGCTCATTGGCGATCAGCTCGTCGGCGATCTCCTTCGGATCGCCGGTCAGCACTTGCAGCATTTCCTGGGGCAGGCCGGCGGCATACAGAATGTCGGCGAACAGATAGGTGGACAGCGGCACCTTTTCCGACGGCTTGACGACGATCCGGTTGTTCGTCGCGATGGACGGCACGATCTTGTGGGCCACCTGGTTCATCGGATGATTGAATGGCGTGATGGCGGAAATGACGCCCAGCAAAGGCTCGCGCAGCGTATACACCCGCCGCTTCTTGCCGTGGGGCGTCAGGTCGCACGAGAACACCTGACCGTCGTCTTTCAGCGCCTCGTTGGCGCCGAAAATCAGCACATCGCTGACGCGGCCGGCCTCGTACAGCGAGTCTTTCCGGCACAGACCGGATTCGGCGGTAATCAGAGCCGAAATCTCTTCGGTGCGCTCGCGCACGATGTCGGCCGCACACCGCAGGATCTGCGAGCGTTCGTAGCGGGTGAGCCGCGCCCGGTAGGCATGGGCGTATGCGAACGCGCGCCTGACGTCGGCAAGCGTGGCCTTCGGCACGGTGCCGACCAGGTCGCCGTTATACGGATTCCGGACTTCGATGACGCGGTCGCGCGGGACCCGTTCCCCGCAGATTCGAAGGGCTTCATGGCGCACCGCCAAGGGCGGGCGCGATTTCACGGTGGCATTCATGCTGTCTCTTGCTGTGAAAAAGGGCGGAGCGGTGGCTACTGCAGGTGATTGAGCGCGATATCGAGTACGTCGAAGTTGCGCAGGCGCTTGCGCCGCGATACGTCCGGCGCCACCGGCCGGCTGAACAGCAGCGGCACGGTTTGCTCGGAAAGGCCGCCGTGCGAGCGCAACGGGGCATCCAGGCCCGACAGGTCGTGGCGCGACGCGCTGGTGCCCAGCACCACATGACGGCCCGACACCACGATGATGTCGCCCATGCGGTCGCGCGGCAATTCGAAGCGGTCGCAGCCTTCGGCGCCCGTCAGCGCCAATTCGATGCCGGCACGGCCGCGCAGTTTCGCCAATACGCGGTCCTGGTCGACCGAGGGCGGCAGATAGATCGTGGCAAACGAGCCCAGGGCGCCGTGATGCACGACATACGGGTCGGTAATCGGCAGGATGACCCGCGCGACACCCGCCCCGAGCCAGGCGTCCAGCTCGTCCTGCAGATAAATCACATTGGGCTTGCCGGTGTCATCGTGCTTGGCGTTCATGCCATGGTCCGCCGTTATCGCGACGGTGGCGCCCAGTTCGGCCATGCGCTGCAGATAAGGGTCCATCATCTGATAGAAGGCATTAGCCCCGGCGCTGCCCGGCGCGCATTTGTGCTGCACGTAATCGGTGGTGGACAGGTACATCAGGTCGACCGGCCGGGTTTCAAGCAGGCGTACGCCCGCCGCGAAGACGAATTCGGACAGCTCGGCGCTGTACACATCGGGCACCGGCTTGCCGACCAGCCGCACGACGTCCGTGATACCGTTTTCGGCCTCGGTGGCCTCATCGGCCTTTTCCGACGAGAAGCAGATGCCGTTCAGTTTGTGGCCAAGCAGGCGGCGCAGCTTGTCTTTCGCGGTAACCACCGCGACCTTCGCGCCCGCGTCGGCGAACGCGGCAAGCACGGTCGGCGCCCGCAGGTACTTCGGATCGTTCATCAGCACTTCGGTGCCGCTATCGCGATCGAAGAAGTAATTGCCGCTGATACCGTGCACGGCGGGCGGCACGCCCGTCACGATGGACAGGTTGTTCGGGTTGGTGAAGCTGGGCACCACGCATTCGGCCTTGAGCGCCATGCCGTTTTCCAGGATACGGGCCAGGAAGGGCGTGGCCCCGGACCGCGCCGCCTCGGTCAGATAGTCGTATTCGCAACCGTCGACGCAGACTATCACCAGAGGCTGGTCCATCCAGCGATAGTCGCGCCCGTTTACATTGATGGTTCGAGTGCTGGTGTTCATGTAGCGGGTTTCCTTTAAGTGAATTCAGGCGTCTTCTTGCTTGAAGACAAGCAGGCGGTCCGAGGGCAGCGTCAATACGATGCGCCGGCCTTCTACGAGATTCCATCGCCGCTGGGTATCGAAAGAACAGTCCACGACAATCGGCCAGCCGCGCAACTGGTTGCTGTACAGCCGGATGCGCCAGAATGACCCCAGGAACTCCGACGATTCGACTTGCGCCTCGAGCGTGTTGTGCCCGTCGGCGGCCGGCGTGCTGTCGGGGTCGTGGATTACGATATCGTCCGGCCGCATGACCATCGTGGTTTGCGTGGCGGGCGCCAGGCCATGCCCGCGGCATTGGAAAACCGAATCGCCGACCGAAACGGTGCCGTTTTCGCCTGTGACCGCGGGGTATTGATTCGCTTCGCCGATGAAATTCGATACGAACAGGCTGCGCGGTTCACAGTAGATTTCCTGCGGAGTGCCGACCTGCTCGATCACGCCCTGGTTCATGACGACAATCTTGTCGGACATCGCGAGCGCCTCTTCCTGGTCGTGCGTCACCATGATCGTGGTCACGCCCAGCCGGCGCTGCAGCGCTTTGATTTCCTGCCGCAGGCGTATGCGCACCTTGGCGTCCAGCGCGGACAGGGGCTCGTCCAGCAGCAGCAAGCCCGGCGATGCCGCCATTGCGCGCGCCAGGGCGACGCGCTGCTGCTGGCCGCCCGAGAGCTGGGCCGGATATTTTTCCGCCTGGTCCGCCAGGCCCACGAGCTTGAGCAGTTCGTCGACCCGGGCGGCGATGGCATCGCGGGGCCGTTTGATCGCCTCGAGGCCGAAGGCGATGTTCTTCGCTATCGTGAGGTTGGGAAACAGGGCATACGACTGGAACACGATGCCGTAGTCGCGCTGCGACGCGGGCAAGAAAGAAATATCCCGGCCGGCCTGGGTAATCGTGCCTTGGCACTGCGGGTCCAGCCCTGCGATGGCCCGAAGCAAGGTTGTCTTGCCGCATCCCGATGGCCCCAGAAAACATACGAATTCGCCTTCGCCGATTTCCAGATTGATGTCCTTCAGCGCGCTGAAGTCGCCATAGCTTTTCCACAGGCCGCGTATCTGCAAATAGTCTCTACCCAGCTTTTGGTGCTCGAGGATGGCGGTTTTAGAAAGATTGGGGCTCATGGCATGGCTCCATAACGGTTAGTGCGTTTTTCCTGTCGGCAGGTTTCCGCGGCTTTTGCTGGCACGAGCCTCTGCGCAGAGGCGGCGAAATTCCTGGGTGGCGGGGTTAACGGTGCCGAACCGGTTGGGGTCGTACACGCTTGCGTCGATGTCGGTGGGCTGGCCGCTAACGATGCTGGCGATGATTTCTCCGTAGCCGCCCGAGCCCGCCAGGCCCGATCCGCAACAGCCGCCCGCGACAATCAGCCCCTCTGTTCCGGCCGGCCGGCCCACCACGAACTTCCCGTCGGGGGTATACACGGACAACCCGGTCATGTGATGCGCGAAGCCCCACTGTTCAACCTGGGGAGCCACGGCCTTGAGCGCCATGGCATGCTCGATCAGCAAGTCCGTGTCGGCGCTTTCGTCTTCCAGGTTCATATTGCCCATATCCGTGTCGAGCGTCATGGGGTCATAGGTTCTGGACATGGGCTCTTGCAGACCGACCAGCAGTCCGCCCACTTCGGGCCGCATATAGGCGCGGAAGTCGGGCAGGTACACGTTGGGCTGTTCCCGGGAACTCGTGCCGTCGGGCGCCGTAATCCAATAATGGCTGCGGGTGGCAACGCCGGGGAAGCCGAAGCCGGCGGTGCTGGCCAGCGCCATTTCCCATGCGCCCGCCGCGCAAACCACCCAGCGCGCGTGGATATAGCCCGCTGAAGTCACCACGCCCGTGATTTCGCCATCTTCGTGCGCCAGCCTGATCGCCTCGATGCCACGGCGGATTTTCGCGCCGGCCAGGCGGGCGGCGCGCGCATAGGCCGAGGCAAGCAAGGCGCCGTCGGCGAAACCGTCTTCCGGCACGAAGACGATGCGGTGCGCGGCGTCCAGCGTCAGCCAGGGGACTCGCTCGGCGGCTTCGCGCGAATCGATTTCGTGCACCCGCAGGCCGGCCCGGCGCATGACGTCTTCGAGAGCGCGCATTTCATTCACGCGGTCTTCGTTGAAGGCGGCGCGCACGCAGCCGCGCTGGTGAAAGCCGATGTCTTCGTCCAGTATTTCGGTCAATTCAGCCATGGCCTGGCGGGTGCGGCCGATCATCTTGATCGTGCTGATGTCGGAGCGGGTGTGGTTGAGAAAGCCCGCCGAACGCGAGGACGCGCCCGTGGCCAGCTCGTTTCGTTCCAGAAGCAGAACGTCGGTAATGCCGGCCCGCGTCAAATGGTAGGCGGCCGACGTGCCGAGCAGGCCCCCGCCGACAACGACGACTTCTGCCCGGTCAACGGGATTGCTCATGTAGGCTCCAAAAGAGTGGCCGGCCGCATAGGCCGGAACTGCCGTATCGGTATTTCATGCCGCGCGCCACTTCTGTGTTTTCCGGGCAATGGCGGAACTTGCCGCAACATGCAAAATCCGGAAGACGATGCAGGTGGCTACCATGGTGGTCGCCATGGCCGCCGCGGGCGCGTAGGCGCCCGCATCGTCCATGTTCACCACGGCTATCGAGGCGACGATGGTGTCCGTGCTGTACAGGAATACGGCAGCCGACACCGTGTTCATGGCGCTCAGGAACAGGTATATCCAGATATCCAGCAGCGCCGGCACGCATAGCGGCAAGGTAACGCCCAGCAGCACTTTCAGCCGCGGGGCTTTCATGCTGTCCGATATCAGCTCGAACTCGGGGTCCAGCTGGCGCAGGGAAGTCATGGCCGTGAAGTGGCTGACGGTGTAGTAGTGGATGATCGTCGTAATGACCAGGATGGTCATGGTTCCATACAGAACCCCCAGCGGATTGCTGGGTTCATTCAGATAGAGCAGGGTCGCCAGTCCCAGCACCAGGCCGGGCACCGCCAACGGCAGCAAGGTCATCGACTGATAGGTATCGCGCAGCCAGCGCGGCGCCGTGGATTTTTCCACCAGCCACGCGCCCCCGAACGTCAGCACCGTTCCCACCGTGGCCACCAGCAGCGCCAGCTTCAGCGAGTTGAAGTAGCTCTGCCATCCCGCGCCGTCGAATTGCCCGAAATCGTAGTTGCGCAAGGTCAGGCTCAGGTTGTAGGGCCAGAACTTGATGAACGATGCATAGGCCGGAATGGCGATCATGGCCACCATGATCGCGGTGACCAATGCGCAATAAGCCAGCGCCAGGCGGTCGCGCCACGGGCCCGGCCTGGGCACATAGGGCACCGATTTCGCGGTCAGCGAGGCCTGCTGCCGCTTCCTGGCATGGCGGTCGATAAAGAAGGCGAGGAGCGTCGGCGCGAACATGACCATGCTGACAACCGCGCCCATCTGGAAATTCATCTGCCCGGCCACCTGCTTGTAGATCTCGGTGGCCAGCATCGCGTACTGGCCGCCGATGACCTTGGGAATGGCGAAATCGGTAATGCACAGCGTGAAGCAGACGATGCCCGAGCTCAGCAGCCCGTACTTCGTGGAAGGCAGCGTGATGGTCAGGAAGGTCTTGACAGGCCCGGCCTTCAAAGACCGGGCCGCCTCGTACAGCCTGCTGTCCGACAAGGCAATGGCGGTGCTGATAAGCAAGAAGACATGAGGGAAACGGGAAATGACCATGCTGATGATGATGCCTATCGGGCCGTAGATGGACTGCCCCATCATCAAGTCATTCAGGTATCCCTGCGTGCCGAACAGCTGGGTCAGGGCCATGGCCGACAGCAAGGTCGGCGTCAGCAGCGGCAACAATGCCGCGCCCCTGAAAAACGGCTTGAAGCGCACACAGGTCTGCGTCAGGCACAGCGCGAACAGATAAGCCAGGACTATCGTGATCGCGGAACTGACGACCGCGATAGTCAGGGTATTGGCGATGATGTGATAGGCGCCGCCGTCCGCGAAATAGTCGCGGTAGTTCTTCAGGCCGACAAAGGCGCCATCGGCGGACTGCAGGCTCTTCCAGAAGATCGCCACCAGGGGCAGCATCGAGAAAAGCATCAAGAAAATGGCCAGCGCAGTGAGCAGGACCGGCGCGCCGCCGACGCGCCTGAGTGGAGGTGTCAAGTGACTCGCCAGCGTGGCCACGGATTACTCCTGTTGAGGTAAGCGCAGAGAGCCGCCGGCCGTGCATCGGGTGCAGGCCGGGCTTCGCGCGGAAGACAGCGAGGGGGTCAGCTCTTGGCTTGGGCCTTGGCGCCGTAGCGCTTTTCGAATTCGCGGATGATGCGTTCGCGATTGCTTGCCGCCCATTCGAAGTCCTGGTCCAGCAGGCGGTCGGTCTCGTCGGCGGGCAGGCCTTCCAGCTTTGCCCCGTACTCGGGCATGGCGATCACCACGCGGGTTTTTCCGTAGACCTTCATGGCCTCGGTCGAGGTCGCCCAGTCGGCCAGTTTCTTGGCCGCATCGAGTTGCGGCGAGCCCTTGATGACCGCGACCGCGTTCAAATCCCACCCCAGCGCTTCTTTCGGCAGGGTGATGCTGATGGGCGCGCCGTCTTGCAGCAGACGGGCGCCGCGCAAATCGAAAGCGATGCCGACCACCGTCTCGCCCCGTCCGGCTTGCACGGCGGGCGCACTGCCCGACTGGGTGTATTGCCTGACGTTTTGATTCAGTTTGTCCATGTAGGCCCAGGCCTTTTCTTCACCCCAGGCCTGGATCCACCCGGAAACACAAAGAAAGCCGGTGCCCGACGCTGCCGGATTGGGCATGACGATCTGGTCTTTGTAGACCGGGTCGGTCAGGTCTTCCCAGGTCGCCGGTTGCGGGATGTTCTTTTTCTTGCCCTCGACCGTGTTGTAGATGATGGCGCCCACATAGCCGTTGGTGCCGATCCACGAGGGCGGCTGGTCGTTATCCCGGAACTTGGCCGGGATCTTTTCGGCTTCGGCGGGCATGTACGGCTCGAGGATGCCGTCTTTCTTCAGTTGTTCGACATCGGTCACGCTGACGCCCCAGATCACGTCGGCGCGAGGGTTGTCTTTTTCGGCTTTCAACTTGGCCGCGATGATGCCCGTTGAATTGCGCACCCAGTTGATCTTGATGTCCGGATACTTCGCTTCGAAGGCCTGCTTGTACGCACTCAGGTCGTCGGTTTCAAAGGCCGTATAGACCGTCAGCACCGTGGGGGCAGCCAACGCGGTGCCGGTGGCTGCCATCGACGCGGCAACGAACCATTTTTTCAGCCAGCGCATTTTCATGGTGTCTCTTCCCTTGTGATGTTTTTTACGTGGCGGCCCGCGATTCCACTGGGCACGGCGTAAGGTTTGCATAGCAATATCTATTTGTCTAATACATAATCTAGATGGAAAATATTGAGCAAATCGATACGTAGACCCAGGGAAAGACCCATGAACCATCTGTATTTGCGCGCCTTTTATGTGGTGGCGTCCGAGCGCAGTTTTACCCGGGCGGCCCAGGTGCTGAACGTCAGCCAGTCCACGCTGTCGAGCCATGTGAAAGCGCTCGAAGAGACCTACGGAATCCGGCTGCTCGAGCGGCGCAACCGCACCGTGGTGCCCACGGATACGGGCGATGCGCTGCTGTCTCAATGCCGGGAGCTCTTTCGCCACGAAGAAGAAATCGACAGCCTGCTCAATCGCAGCCAGAAACTGCAGGCGGGCAGGCTGAAGGTCGGCGCCGACGGCCCCAAGCACGTATTGCCGGTGCTCGCGAAGTTCAAGCTGCTGCATCCCGATTTCAAGATTTCGCTTTACAGCGGCAATGCCAGAAGCGTGGCGCAAAATCTGCTGGACTACGAAACCGACGTGGCTATCGTGGCCACCCTGGAGCCTCCGCACGCCCAGCTTTATTCCGAGCCCTTGATGCGTTATGCGCTGGTTGCGTTCGTGCCGCGCACCCATCGGTTCGCGCGCAAGCGCGCCATCAATATGGCCGACTTCGCGAATGAGCGCCTGATCATGCGCGAGCCCACTTCACTGACCCGGCATCTACTGAACAAAAGCCTCGAGCGGGCGGGGGTCGTGGTAAGGGACACGATGGAAATGAACAGCCGCGAAGCCATCCGGGAAGCCGTCGCCTCGGGCATGGGCATTTCGCTCATGAGCGAGATCGAATTTCCCAGCCATGACGACCGTACCGTCGCGGTCCGCATTAATGATCCCGAGCTGCAGCTGACCGAGTACGTGGCGTGCCGCAAGAACCGCAAAGATACGCGCGCCATCATGGAGTTTTTCAGGCTGGCAAGAGAGTTTCGTACCTTGTAGAACGCCCCGGTCAATATTGGCTTTTTTCCGATAGCCGATGGCGCAAAACCGATAGACAGGCCGGGCGGGCGGGCATGACCATAACGCGCTGTGTGTCTGCCGGAAACCTGAACATGAAACGAACTGGTCGCCCCGCCGCGGGCATGCCATGCACGGCTCGCGGCTCTGCCGAGCTGACGCTGAATTACGCGAGCAAACTGCTGATGGTGGCGTGGTGTTCGGCACTGCCGGTTGCCCATGCCCAGCAGCAGAACCTGAACTGCACTACGCAGGGCAGCCTGGTATGCAGCAACAGCGAAGGCCAGACCCTGACCTCGCCGGTGATGCTGATCGACGGCAATGGCAGCTATCCGCTCGACGTCACGAATAACGCGACCCTGCAGATGAGCCCCGGTTCCGATGCCATCGGCGTGGAAATCATCAGCCAGGGGCCGAACGGCACCGATGACGATTTCAACGGGGAGTCGAGTTTCGACACGACCCTGACCAATAACGGCAGCGTGTCTCTTACGTTGACCGGCGCCGCCACCGAGATGGGCATCGGCGTGCGGGCCGCCAGCCGCGGTGGCGTGGGCTATACGCCAGACCACGACGACGACGGCGGGCCCGGCGGCAATAGCGGCCAGGCGATCCTGACGAACAACGCGGCCGTGACCATGTCGCAAGGGGCCAATGGCAACTACTCGGCCGGCATCCTGGGCGTGTACGCGGAAACCGCGGGCGGCAATGGCGGCGCGGCCCATCACCATGCCATCGACCACTACGGCGGCAACGGCGGCACGGCGGGCACGGTCACGCTGAACAACAATGCCGCCGTTGCCCTGGGGGCCAGCGGCGCGCGGCTGACGGGCGGCGTCAGGGCCTGGGGGGTGGCGGCCGAAAGCGTGGGCGGTGAAGGCGGCCTGTTCGCGAAAGGCCAGGAAACGGGCTCGATCGGCGGCGAAGGCGGCAGCGCGAGCGGCGTAACCCTGAACAACCTGGGCAATGTACAGCTCTATTGGAACAACCCCTCCAGCGAAACGACCTCGGAAGGCGTGGTCGGTGTCATCGCCCGCAGCATCGGCGGCGTGGGCGGAGAAAGCGAATACACCTACGACTCGGGCGGCAACGGCGGCAATGCCGGGTCGGTGCAGATCAATGTGGGGCCCGCGCAAGGCGCCGCCAACCCGGTGCACACCTCGGTGGTCGTCGACAGCGCGCAAGCCCCCAGCGGAACCAGCGCTGGGGTATTCGGTATTTCCAGAGGCGGGGCCGGCGGCGAGCAGTCGACCCATGGCGGCAGCGGCGGCCAGGGCGGCAACGCGGGTTCGGTCACCATCCAACTCAATAACACATCGGTCCAGTCCACCGGCGACAACGTCGCCGGCGTGATCGCGTTTTCGCGCGGGGCCGACGGCGGCGCCGGCGACAACAGCGACGACAGCACCGATGGCGGCAACGGCGGGAAGGCCGGCAATGTGTCGGTTTCGCTGGACTATGCCGGCAGCCCGCCGGCGCTGGCTTCGTCGGTGACCACCCAGGGGTCGTACGCCTACGGCATGCTGGCGCAGAGCGTGGGCGGATTCGGCGGCGCGGGCACCGCGCAGGGTGGCATCGGCCAGGACGCGGGGACGGCGTTCGCCACGACGCTGACGTATTCATCCGTAAAGACCGTGGGGGACTATGCCGCCGGCATCGTCACGCAATCCATCGGCGGGGGCGGCGGAATCGGCACCGATTTCACCGACGGCCTGGCCGGCGCGGGCGGCAACGGCGGCAATGGCGGGTCCGGCACGAATTCGACGATTTCCACCTCGGGCACCATCAGCACGAATGGCCTGCATGCCTATGGCCTGCTGGCACAGTCGATCGGCGGCAGCGGCGGCACCGGGGGCGTGGGCGAAGGACTGATCCTGGCACTGGGCGGCGACGGCGGCGCCGGGGGCAGCGGGGGCACGGTGTCGGTCGACAACGCAGGCACGGTTCTCACCAATGGCTACGCGTCGACGGGCATGGCGGGCCAGTCGATCGGCGGCGGCGGCGGCGCGGCGGGATCGGCCACCGGCCTGTTTGCGATTGGCGGATCGGTATTCGATTCGCAGGACAACGGCGGCGGCACGGTCACCCTGACCAACACCGGCGTGGTGGTTACCCAGGGCGACGCGGCCATCGGCCTGCTGGGCCAGTCGATCGGCGGCGGCGGCGGCAGCGCGGCCTCGGCGGCGGGCCTGCTGTCCGTCGGCGGCTCGGCCGGGTCGGGCGGCGACGGCGGGGCTGTTACCGTGAACGCGAACGGCACGCAGAATACTTCGGGCAATTACGCCTACGGCGTCGTTGCGCAATCCATTGGCGGCGGCGGCGGCAACGGCGGCGACGCCTTCGCGCTGACGACGGCGCTGCCCACGCCGGCCATCGGAGGAAGCGGCGGCGATGGCGGCGACGGCGGTACTGTCGTCGCGAACGTCAACAACAGCGGTACGGTGGTCACCCAGGGCGCGGGCGCCACGGGCCTGTTGGCGCAGTCGATCGGCGGCGGCGGCGGCACTGGCGGGTCCGCCACCAATGTGGCCTTGCTCGATCTCATTTCGCTGGCGATCGGTGGTTCGGCCGGCGACGGCGGGAACGCCGGCACGGTGACGGTCCAGACCTCGGAGGCCAGCCTGCAAACCAACGGCGCCGCCGCCGCCGGCATCGTCGCCCAGTCCATCGGCGGCGGCGGCGGCAGCGGCGGCGCCGCTCAGACGGCGGGCGTCAATCTCGGAGTCAGCGTGGGCGTGGCGGTGGGAGGCAGCGGCGGCGGGGGCGGCAACGCCGACCAGGTTTCCGTCACGCTGGACGATACGCAGATCAACACGGCCGGACTGCTGCCTGGCCAGGCGCCTTCCAATCCGGCTGACTCGCAGGTGGACCAGACGGACTCTTACGGCGTACTGGCCCAGTCGATCGGGGGCGGCGGCGGCGCCGGCGGCAGTGCCACGGCACGCAGCGTGGCGTTGCCCGTCGGCGACGGCGAGACGTTTTTCGCGATCGGTTCGGCGGTCTCGGTGGGCGGATCGGGCGGCGACGGCGGCAGCGGCAAGGAAGTGGACGTGACCTTGTCGGGCAACAGCCTGGTGCGTACCAATGCCCAGGGCTCGCATGGCGTGCTGGCGCAGTCCATCGGCGGCGGCGGCGGCAGTGGCGGCGACTCGAAAGCCATGAGCCGCACCTTCACCGTTCCCGACGTCAGCATCGCCGTCAATGTCGATGTCTCGGTGGGCGGCGGCGGCGGCGTAAGCGGCGATGCCGGGCTGGTCGACCTGGCGCTCGATGATCAGGCGCAGATCGCGACGCACGGCGACTATTCCAACGCGCTGATGGGGCAATCCATCGGCGGGGGCGGCGGCAATGCGGGAATAGGCAGCAGCGGCAGCGGCGGCCTGTCCAAGGGCACGGCCTATACGGTGGATGTCGGCGTGGGCGCCAAAGGCAGCGCCGGCGGCGCGGGCGGGCAGGCGCAGGCCACGCTGGCCCAGGGCACCGCGCTGACCACCTTCGGCTCGGGTTCCCGCGGCGTGCTGCTGCAGTCCATTGGCGGCGGCGGCGGGGCTTCACAGGGCGCAACCGTGGATGTGGGGGCTCCCCTGTCCACCGGCGGCGGAGGAGGCGAAGCCACGACCAGTCTCACCGCGTCCGTCAGCGTGTCCGTGGGCGAGGATGGCGGCGCCGGCGGCGCCGGCGACACAGTGACGCTGACCGACGCGGGCACCATCAAGACGTCGGGCGATGACGCCGACGGCATCTTGCTGCAGTCCATCGGCGGCGGCGGCGGGCTGGGTGGCTCGGCCGGCTCGGATGCGTCGGCCGGGCCTACCTCCTATCCCGACTACGATCCGGACGAGCCCGGAGACGATCCTCCGTCGGACGATACCGATCTCGGCTCTTATTCGCTGTCGATCGGCGTCGGCGGGAAAGGCGGCGGCGGCGGCAACGGCGGGAAAGTTACCGTGAACTACACCGGCAACACCACGACCCAGGGCGATCTTGCCGATGCCATGGTGGTGCAATCCATCGGCGGTGGCGGTGGCGTGGGCGGGACGTCAACCGCCAAGGGCGCCAAGGGCGACGCCGGTCTGTCGATAGCGGTGGGCGGCCAGGGTGGCGATGGCGGCGACGGCGGCGAGATCGACTTGAACATGTCGGGCACCGCCAATTCGGCGGGCACCCAGGCGGCCACGGGCCAGTTGACGACCCATGGCAATGTCGCCTACGGCTTGCTGGCCCAAAGCATCGGCGGGGGCGGCGGCCAGGCCGCCGATGGTTCGGCCGACGTTACCTACAAGACGATAGACACGCCGTCGCTGCTGATCGGCGTGGGCGGCAAGGGCGGCGCCGGCGGCAAGGGCGGCACTATCAACATGAACTCCTCGGGCAGCCTGATCGGCGCCTCGACACAAGGCACCGGCTCGCACGCCATCGTCCTGCAATCGATCGGCGGCGGGGGCGGCGCCGCCAGCGCGGGCGCCAGCAACAGTGCTTCGCTCGAAGGGGACGGATTCGTCCTGAACCTGGGCGGCGGCGGGGCCGGCGCCGACAGCGGCGGCGGAACCATCAACGTGGACAGCGTGGTGCTGGCGACGACGAACGGGCACGGGGCCTACGGTCTGGTTGCCCAGTCCATCGGCGGCGGCGGCGGAATCGCGTATGCGGGCCAGGCGGCCAACGTCAGCAGCGCGACCATCGACAGTTCGCAGCAGGGCAATTCGTACGATGCATCCGGCGCGGACATCAACATGACCTTGAACGCCGTTGCGGGCTCCCAGGGGGGCAATTCCACGCCCAGCAGCATCTCGACGACAGGGTCCGCGGCGCACGGCATTGTGTTGCAGTCCATCGGCGGCGGCGGCGGGATAGCGGGCGACCCCGGGTTTCCGTTGAAAATGGGATGGCAGGGCGGGGGCCAGGCCAATTCGCAGACGGCGCACGCCGATGGCGGCGACATTACCCTGGACGTGGGTAGTTCGGAAATCATGGTGAACGGCGACAACAGCTACGGCGTCATCATGCAGTCGATCGCCGACGGCGGCGGCCTGGGCGGCACGAGCCAGGGCAGCTTTGCCGGATCGCTGTACGATCATTCCCAGGGCGGAGGCAGCAAGGCGGGCAGCATCACCTTCACCCAGTCGGGTGGCGCCATCTGGACATACGGCAGCAACGCGGTCGGGGTTTTCGCGCAGAGCGACGGCAATACGTCCCAGGCATCGCCGATTTCCCTGACGATCAACGGCTGGGTCCAGCAGATGAACTGGGATCCGACTGCCATTGGCCTCTGGCTCGATGGTGGCACGACCAGCAATAGTGTCACGGTCGGCGGCCTGCTCGTGGCGAACCTGGCCGTCCAGCAGACGGGCCAGGGGATTACCACTGCAACGGTTTCCGGCACCGGGGCCATTTCCGGCTCGCTGGACCTGGGCAAGCCAAACGGCGACAACGTCGGTGTCGTGAACAATGCCGGCACCTTGCTCAACGCCAAGTTCATCAAGGGCACGGTCTTCAATAACGGCAGCGTGCTGATCGGCTCGCAAGCGAGCATCGACACCATGCAGGTGACGCATGACTTCAACCAGCGCGAAGCCGGGGTACTGCATGTCAGTACAGACTTCTCCGGCAGGCGCGCCGACCTGCTCACGGTGGACGGCGCGGCGCGGCTGGGCGGGCGCGTACAGATCGACGCGATGACGCTGATGCCCGACCGCGAACTGGCTTTCCTGCAAGCCGGCAGCCTGGCGCCCGAAGCAAGCGTGGGCGGCGCGTCGCCGCTGTTCGATTTCAACACCCGCTACACGGACCGGTCGGCCTCCGTGTCCGTGGGCCAGGCGCACTTCGGCGCACTGTCGGACACCTACGGCGTGGGCGCCAACCTGCGCGCGGTCGGAGACCACCTGCAAGACATCTGGGACCGCGGCAGCAATGAAGCGCTGGGCGCCCTGTATGCCCAGCTCGACCAGGCCGCCGGCGGCGGCGCATCGCGCTATTCATCGGCCCTGAGCGACCTGTCGCCCGGCGTGTCGGCGGCGCCCGCCGCGCTGGCGACCGGCGCCGCGAAAGGCTTTGCCGATACCCTGTTCAGTTGCCCCTGGTTCAACGGGGCCAGCGCGCAAACCGCCGAAGGCGATTGCGTGTGGGGCCGCATTGCCGACAAGACCACTCACCTGGATGCGGGGCGCGGCACGTCTGCAACGCGGGCGCGGTCCACGGCCTATCAGCTGGGTACCCAGCGGCGCATCGCCCCGAACTGGGTGGCGGGCCTGTCGGCCGCCTACGAAAACAGCACGATCCGGTCGGACGACAGCCGCATGCACACCGAAGGCGATACGGGCTATCTGGGTGCCGTGCTCAAGTACGAAGCCGGCCCCTGGACATTCTCGGGCGCTACCTACGGCAGTTTCGGCGATTACGACAACAAGCGGCGTATCGAGTTGACCGGCGCCCAGGCCAAAAGCGATTCCACCGTCTGGGCGATCGGCCAGCAATTGCGCGCGTCCTATACCTATGCGACCGACAAGGCGTACATCAAGCCCTATGCCAATCTGGACCTGATCTATACGCGCATGCCGTCTTATAGCGAACATGGCGCGGGCGCCCTGGACCTGGAGGTCGATAGCGCCGACAAGCTGACCGCGCTGCTGACCCCGGGGGTCGAGGTGGGAGGGCGGTTCGATCTGAAGAACGGCTTTATCGCGCGCCCGTTCGCGAACGTCGGCGTGTCGGTGGCCAGCACCGACAGCTGGGATACCCGCGCCCAGCTGGCCGCGGCGCCCGCCGGAAGCCGGAATTTCACCACCACCCTGCAGACGGGCCGCGTGTTCGGGCACGCATCGGTCGGCGTGGAGCTGGCCAGCCGCCGCGGCTTCGACGTGCGCCTGCAGTACGACGGGGTCATTTCGGACCGCACGCGCAGCTCGGCCGGATCGGTCAAGGCAACCTGGAGATTCTGACCGCGACGGCCGCTGCGCCCGGGTTGCGCCCCGGCTGGGCGCGGGCCCGCGCCGCGCCTACCCGGCGTCGCGCATGGCCCGCGCCAGGTCATGGCGGCCGCGGGCGTCCAGCGCCTCGGCCGCGCCCAGGCGGTCGCGCGCTTCTTTGTTCTGGCTGAGCTTGACCTTGCCCACCAGCGACGTGATCGCCACCTCGATGCCGACGATATTGCGCAGCATGTCGTCGATGTATTCGGGCGGCGCATCGCCCATTTTCCAGGGCTGGGGCTCGGAGGCTTCGTGCCGGCGGGTCAGGCGCGCGACGATGCCCCGCACGAAGCGCTCGTCGTCGCGTATGGTGAGCACGCCGTGCGCATGCACGACTTCATAGTTCCAGGTGGGAACCTGGCGATGCGCTTCGTGCTTGCTGGGGTACCAGTTGGGCGAGATATAGGCCTGGACGCCGCGGAAAATGACCATGACGGGCGTGCCGCTGGGACAGGCCTGCCATATGGGGTTCGCCCGGGCGACATGGGCCGACAGCAGGCCGTGGGGCCCCTGGCCGGGGTCGAACTCGAAGGGCAGGTGGTTGGCATCCAGCCCGTCGGCCCCGTGCGTGACCAGCACGCCAAAGGGATGATCGTGGATGATGCGATGCAAGATCTCGGGCCGGGTTTCGGCGAAGTGCTCGGGGATGTACATGGCGGGTAGCGATGGAAGCCAGGCGGGAATGCCCGGCGTGGCACTATCGTAGAACAGGAACGGTACCCTGAGGTGTCAGGCTCCCGCCAGGGTGCCTGACACCGCTGTGTGCGCGCAACGCCGCGCTGCGGTGTCTGACACCCTCCGGGAGTCAGACACCTGGCTGTCCCGGGATCAGACACCCGGCTGTCCCGGGGTCAAACACCCGGCTGCCCCGCGGATGCTTTATTCCGGTCGCGCGGCAGCGCCACCATCACCAGCAACGAGCACGCCGCCGCGCAAAGAAATGCATAGTCATAGCGTCCGGTGGCGGCGACAAATGCCGCGAATGCCGTGGGCGCCAGCATGTTGGCCAGGTTGACCAGGATGCTGGAGCCGGCCGAGGTTTCCGAGATCAGGTGAGACGGCGAGCGCCGCGCGACTTCGGCGATCTGCACGCCATTCCAGCTGGCCGCCGAGCATCCCGCGACAAACGCCAGAAGCACGATGGACCACAGGGGCCATTGCGGGCTGGTCAGCCCCAGCAGCGCGGTCGTGGCGGCCGACAGGACCGCCGCGATAGACAGCGCGATAGTGGCCGAGCGCAGATAGTCGGACAGCAAGCCCAGCGCGATGCGGCCTATGACCCCGCCGGCCTGCATGACCGCGAACACCACGCCGGCCAGCGCAAGCGAGAATTGCAGGCGGTCTACCAGGTAGATGACGGTGAAGGTGAACCAGCAGCTTTGCGCCACGGCGAACAGGCTGCCTACGACGGCCATCTTCAGCAGGCCGCGGCTATGCATCAATGAGCCCAACGGCACCGCCAGCGTGCGCAGCGACTGCAAGGTGGGAATGTGCAAGAAGCGGCCGGTTCTTTCGGGGCGTTCATCCAGATTGGCGCTGAGCCGCCAGGTGAGCAGGGTGGGCAGCAGTATCAGCAGCGTGCAAACGAACAGCGCAATGCGCCACCCGGCCAGCGCCACCATCATGGGCACCAGCAGCCCCGCGATGACCCCGCCCAGCGGCACGCCGGCCTGCTTGATCGAGAACATCAGATTGCGCTTGCCCGGCGGGGAAAACCTTTGCAGGACCTCGCTGCCGGCCGGGTTCGCCGCGCCAGTACTCAACCCCATTACCAGGCAGGCCGCCAACGCGATCCCCACGCTGGGCACCAACAGGAAGACCATCGCGGCGGCGCCGATCAGCAGGGTCAGCTGCAATACGCGCATGCCGCCCACTTGCCTGAGCAACGTGGCGCCCGCCACCAGGATGAACAGGCCGCCCAGGGAATTGCTGGCGGTCAGATAGCCGACCGAACTGCCGCTCCAGCCGTATTCTTCGGATATGGCCGGCCCGATGATGGGAATGAGCCGATTCAGGAACGCCGACGTGGTCTGCAGGGTAAAGATTGCCACAATGGGCATGAGCCAAGCGGGTGCTGCGCTAGTCATCGAGTGTCTCGCCGGGCCGCATGTCGGCGGCCCGCTGCGTCATTCCAGGTGAGGGTGGCGGTCTGCCAGTTGCTGGCGGCGCTGCCGCAAAGCTTCGAGCTTTTCTTCCAGTGTCGCGATTTCGGCTTCGACGTCGACCAGGCGTTCTTCGATGTGGTCATAAGCCTGCTGCAGCAGGGCCTCGGCCTCGTGGGGGCTGGACGCGCTGGGCGTATCGCCGCGCATCGGCCGATTGGCGGTCTCGGGAAGAAACACCGACGTCACCAGGCCGATGACGGATGCCACCATCAAATAGAAGGCGGGCATCAGCAGATTGCCGGTTTCTTCCACCAGCCACGCGGCCAGGGTCGGCGTCAGGCCGGCGATGATGATCGCGATATTGAAGGAACTGGCCAGCGCGCTATAGCGGATGCGCGTGGGAAACAGCGCGGGCAGCGTGGATGCCATGACGCCGGTCAGGCAGTTCAGCAGGACGGCGATGAACAGCAGCCCCAGGAAGATCAGGCCGGTGTTGTCGCTGCCGATGAAATGGAACGACGGCACGGACAGCACCAGCAGGCCCAGGCTGCCGACCAGCAGAAACGGCTTGCGGCCGATCTTGTCGCTGAAGAAGCCGACCACGGGCTGCACGAACAGCATGCCTATCATGACCACCACGATGATGAGCACGCCGTGTTCTTCGGAATAACCCAGGCTGCCCGACAAGTACGTGGGCATGTAGGTCAGCAGCATGTAATAGGTGACGTTGGTCACCAGCACCATGCCGATGCAGATCAGCAAGGCCTTGCGGTACTTGGAGAATATTTCGCGAAAGGAGATGGTGGGCCGTTCTTGTACGGCGTCGCGGTCCTCTTTTTCCATCTTTTCAAGCTGCTGCGTGAAGGCGGGCGTTTCTTCCGCGGCATGACGCAGGTACAGGCCCAGCAGCCCCAGGGGCCCGGCCACGAAGAACGGCACGCGCCAGCCCCAGTCGAGGAACACCTGTTCCTGCAGGATGGTTTGCAGCAGCACCACCAGCCCCGCGCCCAGCACGAAGCCCGCAATCGACCCGAAATCGAGCCAGCTGCCCAGGAATCCGCGCCGGCGGTCGGGCGCGTACTCGGCGACAAAGACGGCCGCGCCGGTGTATTCGCCGCCCACCGAGAACCCCTGGGCGAGCTTGCACAGCAGCAACAGCACTGGGGCCCACAGGCCGATGGCGCGGTACGAGGGGATCAGGCCGATGCAGAAGGTGCTGATCGCCATGATGATGATGGTGAGCGACAGCACTTTCTGGCGGCCGTAGCGGTCGCCCATTACGCCGAAGAAAAGGCCCCCCAGGGGCCGGACGAGGAACGGAACCGAAAAAGTGCCGAGCGCGGCGACGATCTGGACTGTGGGCGAGGCATCGGGGAAAAAGACCTTGCCCAGGGCGAACGCGACGAAACCATAGACGCCGAAATCGAACCATTCCATGGCATTGCCCAGCGCGGCCGCCGTGACGGCCTTCTTGAGCTTGGTATTGTCGATGACGGTGATATCGCCAATTTCCAGGGGCCTGACGGGTTGCGACGCTGCGGATGTCTCTGTCATGAATCTGCTTCCCAGGGGTGCAAGATAGGGTGACAAGTGGAACCAATGCGAAACCGGACGTCTGCCGCGTACTCGCGCCCGTCCCGTTTTCGTATCATAGATTAATAATGCCGCATCCACGGCACAGGAGCTTGCATATGGCCAAGACCTTCAAGATCGGCGACCATGTCAGCTGGAATTCCGAGGCCGGACGGGTTTCCGGCGTCATTACCGCCGTGCATACCCAGGACTTCGACTACAAGGGGCATACGCACCGTGCCTCGAAAGACAGCCCCCAGTACGAGATCAAGAGCGACAAGACCGACCACATCGCGGCCCATAAAGGCGATGTGCTCGAGCACGTGCGGGGCAAGGGCCGGCCATGACCCTACCGTTTTTCACGATCGGCCATTCGAATCACGATTTCGCGGCGTTTGCCGCGCTGCTGCGCGAGGCCGGCGTGGAACTGCTGGTGGATATCCGGACCGTGCCGCGTTCCCGCGCGAATCCGCAGTTCAACCAGGATGTGATGCCCGGCGCGCTGGCGGCCGCGGGGCTGTCATACGAGTACCTGGCGGCGCTGGGCGGGCTGCGGGGCAAGTCGAAAGCTGTGGCCCGCGATGTGAACGGCTATTGGGAAAACAGCAGTTTTCACAACTACGCGGACTACGCGTTGACCGAGCCGTTTCGCGCGGGCCTGGAACACTTGATTGCCCGGGGGCGCAAGCAGCGCAGCGCGGTGATGTGCGCCGAGGCCGTGTGGTGGCGGTGCCACCGCCGCATCGTGGCGGACCATCTGCTGGCGCGCGGCGAGACGGTTTTCCATATCATGGCGGCGGGCCGCATCGACCCGGCGCGGCTTACCCCGGGCGCGGTGGTTCGGCCCGACGGCGCGGTGGCCTATCCCCAGGCCGATTCGCCGCCGGTACATGATTGACACCCGGTAGCCTGGGCAGGCCGGCGACGCGCCGCGCCCGGCAATCGCTTCAGGACTCGGCGGTTTCGTTGATGCGCCGCGACAGTTCCCGGGTGGATACGACCCGGCGCTCGGCGTTTTCGATAGACGCCTCGTCTTCGGCCAGATTGGCAATGATGGTCAGCAGTACCTTGCGCGCAGTCTTGATCTCGGTGCTGGTCAAGCCGCGGGTGCCGATGGCGTTGATCTCTTCGGCCAGCGGAATCAGCTTTTTCTTCAGGGCCCGGCCGTTGCGCGTAAGAAAGACGTGGATGTTCTTGTTGTTGCCGGGCAAATGCTTGCGCTCGATATAGCCCAGCGCTTCCATCGCCTTCATGGCGGCGTAGGTAGTGGGTTCCATGACGCCGGCCTGCTCGCTGAGTTCACGCTGTGTCAGGCCGTCCTGTTCCCACAGGATGCGCAAGAATGCCCAGTGCCCGAACGACACGTTGTAATCCGACAGGCGCATTTGCAGGCCCCGCACCAGGGCTCGCGTCGCGTCTTTGATCAGGTGGGCAAGGCGGTCATGCGGAACGGCCTCGCGCCAATGGGCAAGGACTTTTCTCGTTTCTTTGGAAGTCATGCGCAGAAAGCGTGATGAAGTCTGGAACTCGTGAAAATGATACCCCAAAGCATCGGCCGCCCGGCGCGTTGCGCGCGGCGGCCGATGCCGCTCATGGCGCGGCCGTTATCTGGCGGTGCAGCGGTACGTCCGTGCCCATGCCATCTGACCGCAGCATCGCCAGGCAGATTTCCAAGGTGGACTTGGCCCAGCGGCCATCGTGCAGGGGCGCGCGGCCCTGGTAGATGGCGTCGTGCAACTCGTCCATGACTTCCAGGCGTGGCGCTTGCGGGGGCGGCAGGGGCAGGAAGTCGCGGTGTTCGTCGCCATAGACCAGAATGCCCGTGGGCATGGGCCGCAAGTCGGCGCGTTCGCACGAGACCAGGATGGCGCCGAAATGCTGGTGCGCGGCCACGGGCGCGCCACCGACGGCCGCGGCGGGGGCGGTGTAGGCGGGGCCGCCATAAGTGCCGGCGGCCTTCAGGGCGGCCTCGTCGGCCTGGTCGCTCAGGCCGGCCAGCTTGCGGCGCGCCGATCCATAGCTGGCCGGGTCTTTCGCATGGCCCATTTCGCCGGTCCATGCCATCCATTCATCCGAATCGAAATGCGCGTAGCCATTGTAGTTCAGCGACGCGTAGGCGCCGCCTTCGAACCAGAGCAGGGCGCTGTAGGCGCCTTCGGTCGGACGACGGGGATCCCAGTTTCCCAGCGCGCAGCGCAGATGCGTCGGGCGCTGTCCCACCAGCATGCGCACGATATCGACCTGGTGCGCGGCCTGGCTGAACACCGCGCCGCCGCCTTCGCGGGTGGCCAGCTCTTCGGGCCGGCGCGGCCGGAAAAGGTAATCGGTGTAGTTCAGCGCATGCACCATCTTCACCGCGCCGAACTCGCCCCGCGCGATGCGCTCGCGGCATTGCCGGTAAGGCGTATCGAAGCTGTGGCAATGGCCGATGACCAGGTGCACCGACGCGGCCTCGCACGCTTCGATCATGGCGTCGCATTCGTCCAGGCTGAGCGCCATGGGCTTTTCGACGAGAACGTGCTTGCCGTGGCCGGCGGCCAGGCGCGTGTGTTCGGCGTGGTACTGGTGCGGGCTGGCTACATAGACGGCATGTACGTCCGGCTCTTGTACCAGCGCTTCGGCGGATTCGAAGACGGGGCGCCGGAAGTCGGCGGCGAACTGCGCGCGCGCCGCCGGGCGCGGGTCGCAGGCGGCAACCAGCCGTACGCGCGGATCGCCCAGGAACGAGGGCAGCATCAACGAGAACGCCCGGCCCAGGCCGATGACGCCAAGGTTCAATACGGCAGTGGCCATGCTGGGGGCTCCATAAGGCTGGCTATAGGTCCAGCACCAGTTTGTCGCCGTGGGCGCGCGATACGCACACCATGATCTGGCTGTCCTGTTCGTCGGGCAACAGCACCATGTCGCGATGGTCTGCCGCGCCGGCCAGCAGGCCGGTGCGGCAAGAGCCGCAGGTACCGCTTTCGCAAGAGTGGCCCACGTGCACGCCGGCCCGCAGCAGCACCGACAAGATAGATTCGCCTACCGGCACCACGAACTGGCTGCCCGACCTGGCGAGCTCCACCGTGAAGGGCTGGTCGTCGGGCTGTTTGCCGCCGCCCTCGAGGAAGCTCTCGAAATGAATGCGCCCGGGCGACCAGTGGCCCGACATGTCGCGCACCGCTTCCATCAGTCCGCGTGGACCGCAGCAGTACACATGGCCGCGATTCGGCTTTTCGAGTACCGGCCACAGATCCAGCGATTGCGCGGGGTCGCCGTGGTCATGGTGGACCCGCACACGCGCCCGCAGGTCCGGGTGGCCCAGCTCATCGAGAAATGCCGTGGTAGACGGCGCCTGGCTCAGGTAGTACAGCTTCCAGGGGGCCGGCGGCAGTTCGCCGAACGTGCGGATCATCGACAGAATGGGTGTGATGCCGATGCCGCCCGCGATGAATGTCAGGCTGCCGGGATTGTCGACCAGCGCGAATGCGTTGTCGGGCAACGAGGTGCGCAGGGTATCGCCCACGGCCGCCTGGTCGACCAGGCTGATCGAGCCGCCGCGGCCCTGGGCCTCGCGCTTGACGGTAATGACATAGCGGTCGCGTTCCGCGGCGTCATTGCACAGCGAATACTTGCGCAGTTCGCCGTTGGGCACCTGAACCCGGATGTGCGAGCCGGGTGTGAAAGGCGGAAGCGTGTCGCCGCCTGCATGGCGCAGTTCGAACGACCGGATACCGTCGGCGGCATCCACGATGCCGGCGATGCGCAGCGGCATCCAGGAGTCCGGGCCGGGGGTGGAGTCAGTCATGGCTATCTCTTCGGGCGGCGGTCGGGCCTAGATCTTGTAGGTTTCGTAGGTGCTGGGATGAAACAGCTCGTCTACGGCAACGTGCCGGGCAGACAGGCCCTGTGCGTGGTGATGGCGGGTGAACGCTTCGAGCGTGGGCCGGTTGGCCGGGACGCCATAGGCCCAGTAGTCGGCGCCCAGGGTTTCACGCGCCGCCTTCAGCTGCTCTTCGACAAAGGGCAAAGTCACTTTGGTGGCGGACGTGTCTTCGAGCTTGGCCAGCGCCGCGGCCTTCGAGTGCTCGAAGGCCTTCAGCAGCGCGCCGGCCAGCCAGGGATGCTGCTGCGCCAGCGTCTTGCGCAGGCCCACCACGTGCATGATGGGAAAAATCGCCGTGCGCTTGTAGTAGTCTTTGGCGACCGCGGTCGGGTCATCGAACAGCCAGCCGATATCGGGATTGGCGCGCGCCGCGCCGAATGGCGCGCGAGGCGCCATGAATCCTTCGATTTCGCCGCGATCCAGCATGTCTGAAATCGTGGTGTCCGCCGGGGCATCGATCATATTCACGTCGGCGGGCAACTGCAGCTTGATCTTCTCGGGGCGGCCCGGCTGGTCGATGCCGCCGCGTACCCAGGTGACGTCCGACGGCTTCACGCCGTAGTCGTCGCTCAAGAGCGCGCGCGCCCACACATTGGCGGTCAATTGATATTCGGGTATGCCGATGCGTTTGCCTTTCAGGTCTTGCGGCGTCCGGATCTTGTCTTTGCGCACATAGATCGAGGTATGCCGGAAGGCGCGCGACAGGAAGATCGGCAGGGCGATGTAGGGACACTCGCCGCGGGCATGCTTGACCAAGTAACTGCTGAAAGACAATTCGCTGATGTCGAAATCCTGGAAGCGGAATGCACGAAAGAACATTTCTTCCGGATTGAGCAGCATGAACGTGGGATCCACGCCGTCGATCTGTACGGCGCCGTCGTAAAGCGCGCGATTACGGTCGTAATCGCCCATGGCGATGGAAAGCGGTAGCTTGGCCAATGGGTTTCTCCTGGATTCAAGCGGGGGTCTGGTAATTGCCCGCCAGCTCGGGGTCGTTGCTGGGCTGCGCGCCGGCGGGCTGGGCGGCAAATTCGCGCCAGTCAGTGGTCTTGGGCACGATGGCCTGGAACGAGCAGACGTGCGCGGGAATGCGCGAATCGCCGGTGCCGATGGCCGCGTCGCCTTGTTGGAAAGACCGCACGGCCTCGAGCATCTGGCGCCGGAATTCGACGATGGCCAAGTCGCTGGCGCCCAGGCGCTCTTCCGAGCGGTTGGCGAGCGGGCCCATGGTGACCCACATGGCGATGTCCTGATTCGGAAAGCCGCGTATGCCAGTGAAGTTGCCGGCCTTCATGGCCTGGCGGTCCTGCCAGAAGCGGTTCTCGGTGTTGCGGCGCGGGCGATAGCGTTCGTCCAGGTCGATGCCGACGCTGGTGCCCAGGAAGCGGCGCCAGGTCTCGGTATCGGGCGTGGTGGCCTTCTCGCCCCAGGCGATGAAATAGAACGCCGTGCCGGTGTCGTCCATCGGCACGTTGATGTTGGCCACGTTGTACAGGTTATTGGGGGGAATCAGCACCGTGGCGGGCGCCACGAATACGGTGGAACGCACATAGTCGTTCTGCGCCGCGTTGGTGATCGGCCGGCGGATGGCGGCGTAGCGAAAGCCGAACGGCATGCGTTGCACTTGCAGCCGCGGCGCCTTGTCGGTAGAAGGGCGCAGCCAGTTTTTGTCGGTCGCCTCGGCGCCGCCGACGCGCGCCGGCACGAAGTCGGACGAATGCAGGCTGGAACTATGCGCGGAATCGATCGCGCCTTCCAGGATCTGCGCCCAATTGCAGGGGATGAGTACCTTGGCGATGCTGACCTTGGTGCCGGCGGTGGGCGCCCAGGGCGGGGGCGCGAACGGGGGGATATCGTCTTGCGGGCCCATGTACGCCCAGATGACGCCGCCCCATTCCTGCACCTTGTAGGCCTTGTGCTTCACCTTTTGCGCCATGGTGCTGGCCGCCGGTTCGGACACCATTTCGATCACATGCCCCTCGACGTCCATTTTCCAGCCGTGATACAGGCAGCGCAGGCCGCATTCTTCGTTGCGTCCGTATACCAGCGATACGCGGCGGTGCGGACAGTATTCGTCCATGACGCCCACGCGGCCGTCCGTATCGCGGAACACCACCAGGTCTTCCCCCAGCACTCGGGCTTGCACCGGGTCGCCGTCGGGTTCGCTGACTTCTTCACTGAGACAGACGGGTAACCAGTGCCTGCGCATTAATTGGCCCATGGGCGCGTCGCCGACTACTCGGCACAGCAGTTCGTTTTCTTCGGTCGTCAACATAGGAGTTCCTTCCAATGGGGGTGCGGTGCAGGCGGGTCGCCGCGCGCCGGGCTGCCCGGGCCCGCGCGCGGCCAGCCGCCAGGGCTAATCGGCCTTGATGCCCGCTGCCTGGATCGCGCTTTGATAGCGCTTGGCTTCGTCGTCGATGGCGGCGTTGTACTGGGCCGGCGTGCCGCCGACGGGCTCGATGCCCAGCGTGTTGAACTGCTTCACGACGGCGGGGTCTTTGACTGCTTTGGCGATGGCCGCGCTGACCTTCTGCACGGCAAAATCGGGCGTGCCCGTGGCGGCCAGCGCGCCCACCGTGACGGCAAAGTTGAAGCCCGGAATGATTTCGGAGATGGCTGGGATATCGGGGGCCAGCACCGATCGCGTGCCGGCGTTGGTGGCCAGGATCTTGACCTGGCCTTTGTCGGCGAATCCCGACAGTGACGGCAGGGCGGCAAATACCACGTCGACCTGGTTGCCCACCATGGCCGGGACCGATTGGCCCGAGCCGCGGAACGGCACATGCTTGATGTCGAGCCCCAGCGCGATCTTCATGGCTTCCATCGTCAGGTGATGCGAACTGCCCACGCCCGACGAACCGTAGTTCATTGCCCCGGGTTTGGCTTTTACGCGCTTTACGAAATCTTGCAGCGAAGTGATGCCGGTCTGCGTGCTGGTGGCGAGGAAAAGCGGCGAAGTGGCGATCAGGGAAACGGGAACGAAGTCGCGCTTGGGATCGTACGGCAGGTTTTTGTACAGCGATGGATTGATGGACATCATCGAACCATCAGTGACCAGATACGTGTACCCGTCGGCCGGGCTGCTGGCCAGCGTTTGCGCGGCCACGACACCGTTGGCGCCAGGCTTGTTTTCCACCACGACGGGCTGGCCCAGGCTGTTGGTAAGGCCCTGCGCCACGACGCGCGCCACTGTGTCGGGCAGGCCGCCCGCCGCATAGGGAACGATGAACCGGATGGCATGTGACGGAAACTGCGCAGCCTGTTCTGTCGCCAGCGCGGCACAAGGAGCGGCAAGGCCCAGCGCGGCGCTGAGCAGCGAACCCAGGATGATGCTACAGCCCTGGCGATGAAGTGCTGATCGATCTTGAATCATGAGTCTCTCTCCGTTTTTCTTGGGCACGTTCTTTTGATGGATATGCCAGGCCTACGCGCGGCTTGCGCAGTCGGCGATGGATCGACGTGCATGCAAATAATATTAGATAGCTAAGAATAATTCAACGAACCGGTGTGTATAAAAATGATTCTCCGGCCAGGAATTTTCGTGCCCTGCGCAACGCGCGGCACAAGCGCCAAAAGCCCGCTGCAGGCAGGCTGCGCGGGCGTGCGACGTGCTGGATGTCAGACGTCGAAAAAGACGGTTTCGTCAGGCCCCTGCAAATAAATGTTGAATTCGTAAGCCGCGCGATTCGCGTACGGCAGGCGCCGCGCGATCAGCGTGGCCCGGCGCTCGGGCGGTACGGCGGCCAGTACGGCATCCTGGCCGTGGGCCGCCGTGTCTTCCTCGAAGTAAATACGGGTATAGGCGTGCAGCAGCATGCCGCGCATCATGACGATGACATCGATATGTGGAGCCGAGGCGGCGCCGGTGGTGCCGGGCTTGATGGTTTCGACCATGAAGCGCGCCTGCGGATCGGTGCCGGTGCCCACGCGGGCAAAGCCTTTGAATCCGCTGGCTTCGATATCGGCGTCGGCCTGGGCGTAGCGGCCCGCCGCGTCCGCCTGCATCATCTCGATGACGGCGTCATTGACCGCCTGGCCGCTGCCGTCGTACACGCGACCCTCGATGGTAATGGGTTGGCCCGCGGCGTGGCGTTCCGCCAGTATCGGCGTGAACAGGCTCTTGAGTTCGAAATTGTATTGCTCGGGACACAGGCCATACGCGAAGAAGGGGCCGATGGTCTGGGATGGCGTTTGTTTCAGATGCGGCATGGCTTACTCCGTCGGGGTCTGGTGTGCGCCGCGCAGCACGATGTCGAACTCATAACCCAGCGCATAGCCCTCTTGAGTGGCGTCCAGCGAAAAGCGCGACACCAGACGTTCGCGCGCGCGCGCCGGCGTGCCCTGAAAGATGGGGTCGAGCTGCAACAACGGGTCGCCCGGAAAATACATCTGGGTGACCAGGCGCGATCCGAAGTAATCGCCGAATAGCGAGAAGTGGATATGGTTCGGCCGCCAGGCGTTGGCGTGATTGCCCCAAGGGTAGGCGCCCGGCTTGATGGTCAGGAAACGATACCTGCCTTCGCCGTCGGTCAGGCAGCGGCCCGCGCCCAGGAAGTTCGGATCCAGCGGCGCGTCGTGCTGGTCGCCCTGATGGACATAACGGCCCGCCGCGTTGGCCTGCCAGATTTCGACCAGGGTGTTGCGCACCGGCCTTCCGCCTTCGTCGAGAACCCGGCCGGTTACCACGATGCGTTCCCCCAGCGGTGCGCCGTTTTTCGCGGCGTTGCGAGTCAGGTCGTGGTCCAGCGGCCCCAGCCTGCTGGCGCCATATACCGGCGCGTGGCGGTTCTTCAGCGACTCGTCCAGGGCGATCAGGGGCAGCGAGGGGCTGCGCAGTACCGAGGATTTGTAGTCGGGGTAGCGGTAAGGCGGATGCGCATCCCAATCCCGGGGGGTGAGGACAATGGGAGATGGCGTGGAACCGTCCATGGAAACACTCCGGCTGCTCGAGATGATTGAGCCGTACTGTAATAGGGTTATAAAGTTATGGTAAGTGATGTTTCATGCTACTCAGTTATCTAAAAAGTTATGGAAAACCCCTTTCATGGCGGCCGCATCAAGTTGCGGCACGTCCAGTGCTTTCTGGCCGTGGCGCAATCGAACAGCCTGCAACGCGCCGCCGAGCAGCTGTCGATCACTCAGCCGGCGATTTCCAAGACCTTGGCCGAACTGGAATCCGTGGTCGGCGCGCGGCTGTTCGAGCGCGGGCGGCGCGGCGCCGAACTGACACGCGAAGGGCGCATCTTCGCGCCGTATGCCCGCACTTGCCTGGGCAGCCTGCGCGATGGCATCGGGCAGCTGGCGCAAGCCGACGATGGCGCCTCGGTCACGGTAGGGCTGGGTATCCTGCCGACGGTGGCCAGCGTGCTGCTGCCGCCGGCCATACAAGTGTTCCGGGAGTGCTGGCCGATGGCCGGCCTGCGGATTTACACGGGCCGCAATGCGGAACTGCTGGAACGTCTGAAGGCGGCCGATATCGAGTTTGCGGTGGGCCGCCTGGGCGAACCGGACGCGATGGCCGGCATGAGTTTCGAGCACTTGTTCCGCGAGCCCCTGACCGTGGTGGTCAGGGCCGGCCATGCCTTGCTGGATCACTCGCCGCCGGCACCGCTGGCGCTGGCGCGATATCCGCTGATCGTGCCGCCCGAAGGCACGCTGATCCGCCAGTCGGCCGAAAGCGTCATCAGCGCATTCGGGCTGCCACGCGTGCTGGCGCGCGTGGAAAGCCTGTCGGTATCGTTGAGCCTGGAACTGACGATGCGCAACGATGCCGTGTGGTTCGTCCCGTCGAGCCTGGTCGAACCCCGCGTGGCGCGCCAGGAACTGGTGCGCCTGCCCATGCCGTTTGGCGGTACCGACGAACCCATGGGTTTATTGCAGCGCACCGACGTGGCGCAATCTCCGGCCGCTCTCAGCCTGCTGGACGCGCTGCGCCAGGCCGGGCTGCGACGCGAGCAGGCGCGCGTCGCGCAAGCCTAGCGACCGGGTTCGGCGGTCCAGAAATCCGCCTTGGGCGGACTGCGGTCCAGCGCCGCCAATACTTTCAGCACGATGGCCATGCCGGTGTTGCCGGCCGGCACCCCCGCGTATACGGCGGTTTGCAGCAAGACTTCGCGCAGGGTTTCCAGGTCGAGCGCGGCGGCGGCCGGGTCGTCGGCCGGCGCCTGCAGCCCGGTGCGCACATGCAGTTCGAATTCTTCCCAGCGGCCCATGGCCGCCGTAATGGCCAGCACCATGATGCGGCGCGTGAGCGGTTCGAGTCCCGGCCGGCTCCAGATGCCGTCCCAGGCGTAACACGTGATCATGCGCTGGAATTCCACGTTCAGCGTATTGGCGTTGCCGACCGAGCGTTCTACCCAGGCATCGCCCAGGACCTTGCGGCGGTTTGCCAAGCCGCGCTGCACTGCGTCGGAAGGAAGGGAATCAGTCATGGCTGGGCTCCAGATTACAGGCGGGTTGGGGCGCCGCGTCGAGCGTGCGCAAGAGCTCCGCGCAGCAGGCGGCAGAGGCGTGTACGGCGTGGCGGGGGTCGGTGGCCGGGGCCAGGGCTTCGGCCGCGAGTCGCGCCCGTTCGGGACCGTGCTCGGTTTCGACCCAGCGTTGCAGCAGCAGGGATAAGGGCTGGCGCTGCGCCAGGGCCTGGGGTGCCAGGCGCTCCGTGGCCTGCTGCGCGGCCTCGTGGCCGACCAGCGGCACCAGCGCATCGGCGCAGGCTTCCGAGAATATGACCTGGTGCAGGGCATCCAGGTGCGCCTGCATGCGCGCGGGGTCTACCTGTATCCCCTCGGCGGCCAGCCGCAACGCGGCCGCCGCCCCGTGCACATGGCGCCACAAGGGCGCCCAAGCGGAAAGTTCGGCCTGCCATTCGCCCATGGCGCGTTCGTGCGCTTGGGCCATGCAGCCGAGCAGCGCGGCCGCGAGCGCGGGCACCGGCTGAGTCTGGGCGATGGCTTGCATGCAGTGCACGGCATTGCGCTTATGCGGCATGGCGCTCGAGGTCTTGCCGCGCGGCTGCTCGGCCAGTTCGCCGACTTCGAACTGGGACATCAGCGACCAGTCGCGCGCCAGCTTGGCCAGGCTGCCGGCGCAGACGGCGGCTTCCATGCCTAGCCGTAGCCACGCATCGCGCTGCGTATGCCAGCTATGTCCGCGCGCCCACAGCCCCAGTTCGGCGGCCAGGATGAGTTCTACCTGGGCGCCGCGCCCGCCCATCGCGGCGCGATTGCCCACCGCGCCGCCCAGCTGCACACACAAGGCATGCGGCGCCAACGCGCACAATTGCTGGGCACTGCGCTGCACGGCGGCGGCGGATTGGGCGCATTTCAAGCCGAAGCTGGTGACCTGGGCGGGTTGCAGCAGGCTGCGCGCCATCATGGGCGTGGCGGCATGGGCATGGGCCAGCCTGCGCAGCGCTGCGCCCAGCCCCTGCAATTCTTCCAGCAAGGCGGCCAGGGCGGTTTTGGTAAGCAAGGCGTGCGCGGTGTCGACCGCATCCTGCGTGGTCGTGCCCCAGTGCAGCCACGGCAGCGCGGCGGGATCATGGCTGGCCAGGAAAGCCCGGATGGGATCGACCAGGCCGATGCCGAAGGCGCCTGTCTGCCGTGCGCGCTCGATGAAGCGGGCGCGGTCCAGTTCGATCTGGGTACACGCCCGCGCGATCGCCGCCGCCGCCGGAGCGGGTATCAGGCCGTTGGCGGCCTGGGCGGCCGCCAGGCTTGCCTCGAAGCGCAGCAACGCTTCCAGCCATTGCCCGTCCGAGAAAAGCCCTGCGTCGCCGGCCGGGTTCAGGCACTGGTCTATCAGGGAGGCCGCGGCGGCGGGCGTGCCGGCAGTCATACCGATGCGCCGGAAACGGTGACGACGTGGCCCCACTTGCGGCTTTCTTCCTGGATGCGGCGGGCGTATTCGGCCGAGCCGCCCAGCATGGGTTCGGCACCTTCCACCGCCAGCCTGGACTGGAAATCGGCCGTGCCGGCGACCTTCAGGATGCGCGCCTCGAGCAGGCGGATGGTCTCGTCGGGCGTGGTTTTGGGAGCCAATATGCCGTAGGTGAGCGTGCTTTCGAAGTCGGCCAGCTCGGGCACGCCCGATTCGATCATGGTGGGCACATCGGGTAGCAGCTGCATACGCTTTGCGCTGGTGACGGCCAGGGCGCGCAGCTTGCCGGATTTGACCAGCGCCATCGCGGCCGGGATGACGCTGAAGCTGAAATCGACCTGCCCGCCGGCCACGTCCGCCAGCGCGGGCGCCGTGCCCTTATAGGGAACGTGCACGGCCTGGGCGCCCAGCACCTGGAGGAACATTTCGCCGGTCAGGTGGCCGCCAGTACCCGTGCCGCTGGAGGCGTAATCCATGTCTGCCCCGGGCGCGCGCAAGGCCTCGGCCAACTGCGCGACGTTCTGTATGGGCGAATCGGCCGGCACCACCAATAGCAGGGCCGAAGACGCGAACATGGCGACCGGCCGCAGGTCGGTCGACGCATTAAACTTCAAGTTCTTGTAAAGCACGGGATTGATCGACACCGTACCGGTGTGGCCCAGCAAGAACATGTTGCTCTGGGCCGAGGCGCGCACCACTTGCTCGGTGCCCAGGTTGCCGCCGGCGCCGGGCTTGTTTTCCACGATCACGTCTTGCTTGAACATGTCGCTGAGCCCGTGCGCCAGCTGGCGGGCCAGTACGTCGTTGCCGCCGCCCGGGGCAAAGGGCACGATGATGCGCATGGCGGGCTTGCCGTTTTGCGCCCAGGCCGGCGCCATGGACATGGCGGCCCATCCGAATGCGGCGGCCAGTGCCTGGCGGCGGGATGCTGAAGACGGGGTGGCGCGGCTCATCGGGCTTCCTTATGCGGAGATGTAGATAGTCGGAGGTCAATCCGCATTGTCGTCGGGCCCCGCCGCGGCAATACAGTACGTGTTGCTTTCATCAAATGAAAGAAAATACAGGCTATGGACATCCGCTACCTGAACCATTTCCTGCAGGTCGTCGCGCTGGGTTCTATGTCGGAAGCCGCGCGCCGGCTGGACCTGAGCCCGGCTGCCGTGGCCCAGCAGATGCGCGCCCTCGAGCGCGAACTGGGCGTTTCACTGCTGGTGCGCCAGGGGCGCAGCGTGCGGCCGACCGCCGCCGGCCAGCGCCTGGTCAAGCGGGGCCGCCAGCTGGTGCAAGATGCCGACACGCTGCGCGACTGGGTGGCCACGGACGACGACGAGGGCGAATTGCGCCTGGGCACGGTGAATACGGCGCTGCACGGCTTTCTGCCGGATATTCTGCAGGCCTTTACCGAACGGCATCCCAGTGTGCGCATTGCCTTGCGGATCGGCATAACGCCGGCGCTATACAGCGCGCTAGTGCAGTCCGAACTGGACGCGGCGCTGTGCCTGAAGCTGTCGTTCGATCTGCCCAAGACCGTATGCTGGACCCCGCTGCGGCAAGAGCCCTTGGTTGTGCTGGCCCATGCGCGCGATGCCCGGCGAGATCCGCTCGATCTGCTGCGCCACGCCCCCTTGGTGCGCTACGACCGGCAGCTTGCCGGCGGCGCGCTGGCGCAACGCTACCTGCAAGCCCAGGGCATCCGGCCGCACGAACGGCTGGAACTGAATTCCATCATGGCGATTGCCCTTCTTGTAGAACGTGGCTTGGGCGTTGCGCTAGTGCCCGATATCGGGCAAGGGTTGGCGGGCCCCGACCTGTGCAAGCTTGCCGTGCCCGCGGTGCCGGGTGACGGCGCCGACCAGGCCCCGCCGCCGCGCGAACTGGGCCTGCTGTGGCGCAACCAGTCGCAGCGGGGGCGCTGGGTGCGCACGTTGCTGCAGTGCGCGCAACAGGTGATGAACCCGGCTGAGGCGGCCGGCCAGGTGTCTGACTCCCGCAGGGTGTCAGACACCGACGCGACTGTCCGGACGTCCCCGGTGTCTGACACCCTGCGGGAGTCAGACACCTGAATCTGAATCCACGCGGCAGTCAGACACCCGGCGCCCGCCAGCCGGATTTCGTCGAGCGAATGTGCGGATTCGTCGAAAATACCTTGTTTCAAATCCGGCCAGGCAACAAAATCGGTTTTTGGCACAGTCCCGCGCTTCGGCGCAGCACGATGGCATCTTCCGAACGCACTACCGCGCTGTTCAGTTCAGTCAGCCAGGAACTCAGCCGAGGCGAATCTTCGACGGGCTTCTGGCGAGCCCAGGTGGTGGGCTGGATCGTGCTGGCGGTCATCGGCTTTTGCATCCGCCTGGCGGTGTTCGGCAATGCCGCGGCCGCCTTCTGGCTGACCCTCAGCCTGGAACCCCTGGCCTTCATGCTGACCAGTGCCGCGGCGGTGTGGCACGGGCGCGGCGCATCCGGCAGGCATACGCCCCTGCTGGTGCTGGCCTGTTCGGTGGTGCTGTGCGTGGCGGCCTCGGCGCTATTGGCCTGGATCGCCTATGCCATCCACCAGTTTTTCCCGCCCGATACGCTGCGGGTCATGCCCGAAAACCAATACCGGCTGGGCTTTCTGTATTACATGGGAATCCTGTCCATCTGGACACTGGTGTATTTCGGGGTGGGGGCCGAACTGGCCGCGCGCACCGAACGTATTTCCAAGATGAAGGCCGAGACCCATGCCTTGCGGCTGGAACTGGAACATCTGCAATCGCAGATAGAGCCGCATTTCCTGTTCAATGCGCTCAACACCATCGTGGCCGAGATCGAGGCCCGCCCCGCTATCGCGGAAGAAATGACGCGCCGGCTGGCCGATTACCTGCGCTATTCGCTGGACCGCCGCGGCCAGGGCCTGTGCCGGCTGGACGAAGAAATCGAGGCGGCGCAATCTTATGTGCGCATACAGGCCTTGCGTTTCGACCGGCAGCTCGAATACCGCTGCCACATCGACCCGGCTTCGCTGGGATGGCTGATTCCGCACATGACGCTGCAGGGCCTGGTGGAAAATGCCATCAAGCACGGCATGCGCTCGGACAGCGGCGCGTTCGTGATCAACCTGCATACGCGGCGGCGGGACGATGAAGTGATCGTCGCGGTGGATAATCCGGGCCAGCTGCGCGCGCCGTTCGATCTGGCGAAAGGGGGCGGGGGCCTGGGCAACCTGTGCCGGCGCCTGGCCTTGTGCTACCCCGGCCGCTACGAATTTGCTTTGCGGCAAGACCAGGACCGGATCGTGGCGGAGCTGCGGTTGCGGGGGGATCCGGTCGCCCGGTAGCGGGCCCCAAGCTCAGGGGATCAGCACGGCCGCGCCCACGGTGCGGCGCGCTTCGAGATCGGCGTGTGCCTGGGCCGCATCGGCCAGCGCGTATCGGCGCGCCACCGCCGCCCGGATCTGGCCGGCTTGCACGGCCTGGGCATACTGCCGCGCCGAGTCCAGCAGCTCGGGGCGGGTGCCCACGAAGTTCTTCAACGTCGGCCGGCACACCGTAAGCGACTTGGCATGCAGGCGCTGCAGGTCGAACGCCTCGACATCGCCCGAGGCCGTGCCGTAGTTGATGGCCATGCCGCGCACGGCCAGACAATCGAGAGACCGCATAAAGACATCGCGCCCGACCGCGTCGTACACGACCGCGACCCCCTGGTTGCCGGTGATGCGGGCCACGTGCTCGACAAAATCTACGCCGCGGTAATTGATGACGTGATGGCAGCCGTGTTCCAGAGCGGTCTCGCGCTTTGCCTCGCTGCCCACGGTGCCGATGACGCATGCCCCCAGCGCGCGCGCCCAGGCGGACAGTATCTGCCCCATGCCGCCCGCCGCCGCGTGCACCAGCACGAACTGGCTCGGCCGCACGGCGTAAAGGCGGTGCAGCAAGTATTCCGCCGTCATGCCGCGCAACAGCGTGCCCGCCGCCGTTTCCAGCGTCAGCCCATCGGGCAGCGGCACCACCCGTGCCGCGGGCACCAGGCGGATCCGGGCATAGGCGCCGGGATGCAAGTACGCCACCGCGTCGCCGGGCGCCAGGCCGGCCACGCCGGGTCCTACCGATTCGACGATGCCGGCGCCCTGCGATCCCAGCACGATCGGAAACGGCGCGGCGCCATGCGGGCCGTGCGCGCCCTTGCGCTGATAGATGTCCGCGAAGTTGAGCCCGATGGCGTGCTGGACGATCCGCACTTCTCCTTCGGCCGGCTCCGGCACATCGATTTCGGTCCATTCCAGTACTTCGGGCCCGCCGTGCCGGTGTATCAGCACGGCCGGGGTACGCATTGTTGCCATGGGTCGTCCTTTTTTCCTGGTGCGCGGCGCCGCCGGGTCGCGGCGCGCACAGCGTCATTCCATTTTCACGTTGGCCTTCTTGGCGCGCTGCAGAATGAAATCGCCGCTGTCGCGCGCCCATGCCGCGAAGTCCTGGCTGGACTTCATGGGCGCGGCCACGTTGCCGGTGCTGAGCAGTTTTTTCTGGATTTCAGGATCGTTCAAGACATCGGCCGCCGCCTTGCTCAAGGTTGCCTGGACGTCGTCCGGCAGGCCGGCGGGGCCGAACAGCCCGAACCAGAAGGTGAAGTCGAAGCCGGGCAGCCCGCTGGCGGCGATCGGCGGCACGCCGGGCGCGACGGCCGATGGCTCGGGAGTCGACACGCCCAGCATCTTGACCATGCCGTTCTGGGCGAAGGGCAGCACGGACGGCGCGGTGCCAAACGACAGGTCCACTTCGCCCGCCGCCACGGCCTGCAAGGCGGGCGAGCCGCCTTTGTACGGTACATGGGTCATGCTGCCGTCGATGGCGTCCTGGAACAGCAATGCCGCCATATGGGGCGATCCGCCGACGCCGGACGAGGAATAATTGAGTTTCCCCGGGTTCGCGCGCACCTTGTCGATCAGGTCGCGCACGCTGTCCACGCCCAGGTTCTTGTTGACGGCCAGCACCAGCGGCGACACCGTCAGCCGCATTAAGGGGGTGAAGTCTTCCGGCTGGTATTTCACCTTGTACAGATACTGGTCTATGCCGAACAGCGTACCGGTGGCCAGCCCCAGGGTGTAGCCGTCGGCCGGGGCCTGCGCCAGGATGCCCGACGCCAGCGTACTGCCCGCGCCGGGCTTGTTTTCGACCACGATGGTCTGCCCCAGGCGCCTGGACATCTCGTCGGCGACGATGCGGCCGATGATGTCGGCGGCGCCGGCTGGACTGTAGCCCAACAGCAGGCGGATCGAATGATCGGGATAGTTGCCGGCGTGCGCGCTGCCGGCCGTCATCATCAGGGTCAGGCCTATACTCGACAGCAGGTGTTTGATTTGCATTTTTGTCTCCTAGCCTTGTTATGGGTACGGCGAAAATGAAAATTCAACGTCCTTGAAAGCGTGGCGTACGTTTTTCCAGCCACGCGGCTCGGCCCTCTTTCAGGTCTTCAGAGCCGGCCGCGCGCGCGACATCCGCTTGCAGCGCCGCCACGTCCAGCTCGTTGCGCGCGATGCCGTTCAGGTGTTTTTTCATGCCGGCCAGCGCCAGCGGCGCCATCGACGTCAGCGTCGAGACCAGGCGGCCGGCGGTTTCCTGCAATGCCCCCGCTTCGACCAGATGGGTCAGGAAGCCGATGGCCTGCATTTCGGCGGCGTCGATCCGTTCGGCGGCCAGGAACAGGCGTTTGGCCGCGTTCAGGCCCAGGCGGCTGACATAGCGTTCCATGCCGCCGCGGTAGAAGTGCAGCCCCAGCCGCGCCGCCGGCATGAACATGTCGATGCCGTGCGCGCCCAGCCTGAAGTCGCAGGCCAGCGCCAGGTCGGTGCCGCCGCCGTACACGCCGCCATGGATCACCGCGACGGTCACGGGCCGCGCGCATTCCAGCCGGTTGGCCATGGTTTCGAAATCGACGGTGCGCGGGCCGCCCAGCTTGCCGATGTCGTAGCCGCTGCAGAAGTACTTGCCGCTGCTTTGCAGGCGCAGTACCTGCACCTGCTCCATGCCGTCGACGGCTTCGATATGCGCGTGAATGGCGGCCAGGTCGCCCGGTTCGAGGCGGTTGGCGCGGTCGGGACGGCGCAGCGTCAGGGTGGCGACTTTGCCGTCGACGCTCAGGGCCGGAACACCGGTATCCATGGATGGTCCTCCTTGGGTGGTCTTGCGTTGCAGCGGCGCGGGCCGCGGTGGCTACGAAATCACTTGGCTGGCGCGCAGCGTTTCAATATGCGGAGTATCGAAACCCAGTTCCCGCAGTAGTTCGGTGCTGTGTTCGCCCGGGTCGGGCGCGGCGCGGTCGAACTGTTCGGGGTGCGGGAAAGCGGACATATTGATGGGGGACCGCAGCAGCTGCAGTTCTCCCAGTTCCGCGTGGCGCGCGGGCCGTGTCATGCGCAAGTGCCGGGCTTGCGGGTCTTCGAAGGCCTGGCCGATGTCGTAGACCGGCCCGCAAGGCACGCCCACCGGGTTCAAGCGCCGGGCCAGTTCCTGAACCGTGAATCGCGCGGTAACGGCGTTCACGTCGGCATTGAGTTGATGCCGGTGGGCGAAGCGCGCCGTCCTGCCCTGGTATTCCGGGCGGGCCAGCAGGCTTGCGGCATCCAGCGCGCTGCAAAGATTGGTCCACATGCGTTCGGTGCTGGCGGCGATGTTGACCATGCCGTCGCTGGCGTCGTAGGTGCCCATGGGGGCCAGCGTCGGATGGAAATTGCCTTCTTGCACCGGAACTTCGCCATTGACGGTGTACCTGACCGCCTGGAAATCCAGCTTGTTCAGCATGGCCTCCAGCAGCGAGGTATGCACCCATTGCCCCCGGCCCGTCAGTGCCCGGTGCAGCAGCGCCAGCAAGATGCCCTGGCCCAGGAACATGCCCGCGGTGGTGTCCGAGACCGCGATGCCGGCCCGCGCGGGTGGCGTGCCCGGCGCGCCCGTGACGGACATCAGGCCGCACATGCCTTGCATGATCTGGTCGACGCCGGGCCGTCCGGCGTAAGGGCCGCTTTGCCCGAAGCCCGAGATACTGGCCAGGATGATGTCCGGCTTGACTTGCTTCAGCTGCGGGTAGTTCAGCCCCAGGCGTTCTTTTACGTCGGACCGGAAGTTCTCGACCACGACGTCGCTGCGCAAGACCAGGCGGCGCAAGATTTCCGCGCCTTCGTCCGTTTTCAGATCGACGCACAGGCTGCGCTTGTTGCGGTGCATGTTCTGCTCGTCGGCACTGCGCCGTTTGCCCGTGACCGATCCGCGGTCTTGCCTGGGCGGCGGCTCGAGCCTGATCACGGTCGCGCCCCAGTCCGCCAGCAGCCGCACCGCGACTGGGCCCGCGCGGGCAATCGATAGATCCAGCACCGTGAAACCCGACAAGGGCAACGCGCCATCGGCCGGGGCCGCGCTCGTGTCCGTGATGTTCATCTTTTTCCTTGGTGGACCGCTCGGAAAAAGTCTAGGCCTTCATTACCTATTAGAAAAATTGATTATTCTGATCTACTTATTCTGTGGATCAATAATCCCCGGCGAGCCGGCCGGCCTGGCCAGTTGCTGGCGCAGCGTGGCCAGGAACTGCGCGGCGGCGGCCGACAGTTCGCGGCTGCGCAGGGTGGCGGCCGACACGGTGCGGAACACCTTGGGTTCGATCAGTTCGGAACGCCGCAGCGACGGCCCGTACCGCGACGCCAGCGCGTACTGCGGCGCAATGCAGGCCGCCTTCATGGCGTGCGTCAGCGCCATCACCGTCAGCCAGTGCTGCGACTGGATGATGGCGCGCACGCGGCTGTGCTTCACCGACCACAACGTCTGCTCGATGATGCGGCCCACGCTGCTTTCGCTGACGATGCTGACCAGCCGGTGGCTGCACAATTCGGCCCAGGTGATTTTCCCGGGCAGGTGCAACGACGGGTGGGAAAGCACGACGAGTTCGTCGTCGAACAGCACATGGGTGTCGATCTGCGGCGCGCGCTGCTTGAAGGTGCCGATGGCCAGTTCGATATCGCGGCGCTCGAGCAGGTTGAGCAGTTCCAGTGTCGGCGCGTCTTCCAGGCGCAGTTCGACGTGGGGATAGCGCTCGTTGAATTCGGCCAGCAATCCGGGAATGAGGGCGCTGCTGAGCAGGGGCGTCACCCCGATCGCCAGCGTGCCGCGTGCCAGTCGGCCCTCGGCCTGCGCGTTGTCGATGTGCGATTCCAGCTCGTCCAGCACGCGGCCCAGCGCCTGGGCGAGTTCCAGGCCGGCGGAGGTGGGCGTGACGGATTTGGTCGTGCGGTCGAACAGCCGCACGCCCAGCAGGTTTTCCGCCTCCTGGATGGTGATGCTCAGGTTCGATTGCGTCGTGTGCAGGCGGGCGGCCGCGGTGGTGAAGCTACGGGTGGCGGCCAGCTCTTTGACAGCGGTAAGTTGCTTGATCGTGAGTTTGATCATGGCGAGCCACCGAACGAAAAAGGGCGGTTATGTTTCGATGCCGTGCAGGAACATATGCACGAAGGTGTCCATGATCTCGCGCGCGGTCTTTTCGCCGCCGGGGCGGTACCAGCGCGATAGCTGGTTCAGCGACGACAGCAGGAACTTGCTGGCCAGGCTGACGTCGGTGTCGGGCCGGAACAGGCCCTGCCGCATGCCGTCGCGGATGGCGTCTTTCAGCAGGCCTTCGTAGGCGTCGCGCCACTTCAGCACCATGGCGCGGTGCTCGGGGTTGTCGGTCATCCAGAACAGCTGCGAGCCCGATACCCAGCTGTCGTGGTAGCCCTCGTAGTACTCGACGGACGCGCGCATGAAACCGTACAGGCGCTCGCGCGGGCTGGTGCCCGCCTGCTGCAGCGCGTCGCGCACGTATTCGAACATGATCTGCATGCCCGAGGCCACCAGGCTGCGGTACAGCGTTTCTTTGTCGGGAAAGTGGTGGTACAGGGCTGCCTTGGAAACGCCCACCTCGGCGGCGATCATGTTCAGCGACGTGCCGCGGTATCCATGGCGTGCAAACAGCCGGCGGGCAATATCGATGATCTGGTCGTAGCGTCCGGGGTCCCGCGCGGTCATGGGTGGATCCTGTGGTCGAGAAAGTCGAGGGTGATGATAAGGGAAATCAAAGGCTTGAATTTCCTGCCGAAGAGTCTATCATCGCAACTTACCGACCGGTCGGTTGGTTCGGAAATTTATCGACCGGCCTCGAGGCGAGGAAATTTTTCTCAAATAAAACAAAGACATGACGGAGACGACATGAATAACGGAATGCGTAGTCTGTTGGCGGCGGGAATGGCCGGAGTGGTTCTGGCCGCCGCGCCCGCCGCCTGGGCGGCCGAGGCTTTTCCCAGCCAGCCCATTCACCTGATCGTGCCTTTCGCCCCCGGCGGCGGGGCGGATACCAACGCGCGCAAGATCGCCGAGCCCTGGTCCAAGGCGCTGGGGCAGCCCATCGTGGTCGAGAACAAGCCCGGCGCCGGCGGCACCCTGGGCGCCAGCCAGGTGGCCCATGCCCGGCCCGATGGCTATACGTTGCTGTACACCACGCCCGGCCAGCAGATGACGGCGCCGTTCCTGTTCAAGAACCTGAGCTACGACCCGTTCAAAGACCTGGTGTCGGTCGGCAAGCTGACCGAAGGCGCCAATGTGCTGGTGGTGACCAAGAGCCTGCCGGTGCACAACGTGCAGGAACTGATCGACTATGCCCGCGCCCATCCCGGGAAGCTGGGGTTTGCCAGCTCGGGCGTGGGCTCCACCAGCCATCTGGCGGGGGAACTGTTCAAGCAGGAAGCCGGTATCGACATTTTCCACGTGCCCTATCGCGGCACGGGGCCGGCCCGCAACGACTTGATCGGCGGGCAGGTGCCCATGACCATCGATACGCTCAGCGTGTACCTGCCGCAAATCGAAGCGGGAGAGGTGCGCGCGCTGGGCGTGTCGACCTTGAAGCGCAGCGCCAGCGCGCCGGATATCCCCGCCATTGCCGAAACGCTGCCGGGTTTCGAGGCGTTCCCCATCAACTACATCACGGCCCCCGCCGGCACGCCCGCCGCCGTGATCGAAAAGCTGAACGCCACGCTGAATAGCGTGATGCGAGACCCCGAGGTGCAGAAAAATTTCGTCATGGGAACCACGCTGGAAGGCAGCACGCCGCAGCAGATGGACGAGCTGATCCAGTCCGAGCAGCGGAAATGGAAACACCTGATCGAAACCGCGGACATTCACATTGATTGATGCCTGCCCAGGCCCGATTACCCGAAGGAGACACACTATGAAATTGTTGCTGCGCGCCTGCGCGGCCCTGGCCGCGGCGGCGATGCTGGCGGCACCCGCCAGCGCCGCCGACACCTACCCCGATCAACCCGTGACCATTGTGGTGCCCTATGCGCCGGGCGGGGTTACCGATCTGTATGGCCGCGCCATCGCCGACTATCTGGGCCGCCTGTGGAAGGTGCCGGTCATCGTCAAGAACGAGGGCGGGGCGGGCACGGTCATCGGCACGCAGGCCGTCGCGCGCGCCAAGCCGGACGGCCAGACCATCCTGCTTACCAGCTATGCCTATACGTCCAATCCCATCCTGCGCAAAGACCTGGGCATCAGCAAGGACGCCCTGCGTCCAGTGATGCTGCTGGGCAACAGCCGCAACATGCTGGTCGTGTCCGGCCGCAGCGAGCTGCACACCCTGGACGACGTGCTGGCCAAGGCCCGGAAATCGCCCGGCAATCTGCGGCTGGCGTCTTCGGGTATCGCCTCCAGCCCGCATATCGCGGCTGAACTCTGGGCGCATGCCGTCGGCGTGCAGATTACGCACGTGCCCTACCGCGGCACGTCGCCGGCCATGAACGACGTTTTTGCCGGCGAAGTCGACGGCATTTTCGACGGCCCGTCGGCCATGCCCAACGTCAGGGCGGGGCGCCTGCGGGCCATTGCCATCGCCAGCGAAAAGCGTCACCCCGGCGCGCCCGAAGTGCCCACCTTCCGCGAGCTGGGCGTAGACCTGGTGTTCGGCAGCTGGTTCGGCTTTCTTGTCCCCAAGGGAACGCCCGATGCCGTGGTCGACAAGCTGAATGCCGACCTGCGCAAGGCCGTGGCCGACCCCGCCACGCGCGCCGCCATCGACAAGACCGCGCTGCTGGTGGCGGCCGGCACGCCGCAGGAGTTCGCGGACTTCCTGGACTTTGAATCGCGCCGCCTGAAGAACCTGGTGGACAGCGGCGCGGATTTCTCTGCCCAGTAGCGGCACTTATTCATACCTTGCGCCCCGGCCGCCGGGGCGCGGCAAATACAACCGGAGTTGAAGATGACGTACGAATGCCTGGAAGTCGAGCGCGATGGCCACGTGGCCATCGTTTATCTGAACCGCACCCCCGTCAATGCGCAGAACGCCCAGATGCGCGCGGAAATCATCGAGGTGTTCGACAGTTTCAATGACAATGACGATGTCCGCTGCGTCGTGCTGACCAGCAAGCTGAAGGTGTTTTCGGCCGGGGCCGACGTCTCGGAACGGCCGGCCATCAAGCAGAAGGGCCCGGGCGCCTACTGGCGCCACAACCGGCTGGTGCGCGAGGCCTCGCTGGCCATCTCCGACTGCAACAAGCCGGTCATCGCCGCGGTCAACGGGCCTGCCCTGGGGGCCGGTTTCGGGTTGATGACCTCGTGCGATATCTGGGTGGCGTCGAACAACGCCTATGTCTCGATGCCCGAGATCAACGTCGGGCTGGCGGGCGGCACGGCCCTGTTGCAGCGCGTGTTCGGCAAGTCGCGCGCGCGCCGCATGTTCTTTACCGGCATGAAGGTGTCGGCCGACGAACTTTATCGCCTGGGCCTGATCGAAGCCAGCTTGCCGCCCGATGAACTGATGCCCTATGCGCTGGAGCTGGCGCACGAAATCGCCGGCAAGGCGCCCATCGCGCTGCGCTACGCCAAAGAGGCGTCGCAGGTCACGTCGTCGATGCCGCCGCGCGAGGGCTACCGGTTCGAACAGAACATCACGGTGGCGTTGTCCAAGACGGAAGACGCGGGCGAGGCGCAGCGCGCCTTCCTGGAAAAGCGCGCTCCGGTGTACAAGGGGCGTTGAGATGGCGGCCGGATTGAATCCCCGGTTCCTGTCGCTGCCGTCCAGCGGCTACCAGGAACAGGCGCAAGACGCGGAATTCCGCGAAACGCTGCGGACGTTCGCGCAGCAGCATTGCCCGCAAGACATCCGCGACGTGGTGGCCGCCGGCGACAAGATCACCCGCCCGGTCTATAGCCGCTGGCAGCAGATCCTGTACCCGCAAGGGTGGGCGGCGCCGGGCTGGCCGCAAGAGCATGGCGGCACGGGCTGGAACCTGCGCCAGCGCATGATCTTCGAAGAAGTCATGGCCGACCTGGACTGCCCGCCCCTGTATCACCATGGGCTGGGACATATCGGCCCGGTCATCATGCAGTTCGGCACCGATGCGCAGAAGGCGCAATTCCTGCCGCGCATCGTGGACGCCACCGATTGGTGGTGCCAGGGTTATTCCGAGCCCGGCTCGGGGTCGGACCTGGCCTCGCTGAGCACGCCCGCGGTGCGCGACGGCGACGACTACGTCATCAATGGCCAGAAGATCTGGACGTCGCACGCCCATGAAGCGGACCGCATTTATTTGCTGGCGCGTACATCGCGCGAGGGCCGCAAGCAAGAGGGCATCTCGCTGTTCCTGATCGACATGAACACGCCGGGGATCAGCGTGCGGCCCATACGCACCATCGACGGCTGGCATCACGTCAATGAAGTGTTCCTGGACAATGTGCGCGTGCCCGCGTCGCGCCTGGTGGGCCAGGAAGGCCAGGGATGGACTTGCGCCAAGTATCTGCTGGAACGCGAACGCCTGCCGCCGGCCAGCGTGGCGCAGCTGATGCGCCAATGGCGGCGCGTGGCGCGCCTGCTGGCCGAGCGCCGCGCCGCGGAGCCCCTGCGCGACTATTCCCGCCTGGACGGCGAGATGCTGACGCTGGCCGCGCGCATCAAGGGCGCGCGCGAAATGCTGGCGTCCGCCATCGACGCCATGATGCGCAAGGAACCGCTGGGCGCCCGGCCTTCGGCGCTGAAACTGGCTTGCAGCGGCGTGGCGCAATCGCTCAGCCGCATCGCGATGCTGGCGGTGGGGCCGGCCGGCACGCAGCGATTCTTGCGCGACGACGAAGCCGTGTCGCCCGCCGGGCTGTGGGTACAGAACTATCTATTCGCACGATCCAAGACGATTGCGGGCGGTACGACCGAAGTCCAGCTCAATGTGGTTGCCCGATCGCTGTTTGGAGCCTGAAGCATGCCATTTGAACCGAATATCTTGTTTCCCGGCTTGCTGGCCGATAGCGCCGCCCGATGGGCGCAGGATGCCGCGGGCCGCCATCCGGAACGGCCGGCGGCCGCGCTGACCGCCGAAATGGGCTGGAACGCGGTGTTGATCGCCGAAGAGCAGGGCGGCGCGGGCGGCGGCTTTGCCGACCTGGCTTCCATTATCGAGGGCCTGGCGCTGCATGCCGTGGAACTGCCCGTGGCGACCCGCTGCGGCATTGTGCCGGCGATGCTGAACGCCTTGCGCGGCAGCGAGCCGGTGCGGGCATTGCTGTCGGACATCGCCGAGGGCGCCGCCGTGGTCGAACTGGGCGGGCCGCTGTGCGCGGCCGAGGCCGCCCAGCCGCTGGCGGCGCGCGGCGGGCCGTCGGCGTGGAGCCTGTCGGGCACCACCGCCGAGCTGGCGCTGACGGACGACTGCACCCATGTGCTGCTGGTATGCGCGGCCGGCGACGGCAGCCCCATGCTGGCCTGCGTAGACGCCGCGGCGCTGCGCGAACGGGCCACCCGCTATCTCAGCATGGACGACCGGCAAGTGGCCAGTTGCCGGCTCGAAGCGCTGGACCTGCCGGCCGCCGGCGTGCTGGCCGCCGGCGCCGAGGCCGAGCGCGCGATCCGGGCCGGGCACCACATGGCCGTGGCGGCCATGGCCACCGATACCGTGTGCTGCATGGGCGGCGCCCTGGCGCGCACCGTGCAGTACCTGCTGGAACGCCAGCAGTTCGGCCAGCCGCTGGCGAACTTCCAGGCCTTGCGGCACGACGTCGCGCGCCTGTATGTCAGTTATGAACTGGCCCGCAACTTGTTGCAGGCCTCGCTGCGCGCGTGGGACGCGGCCGATGCGGCGGAAAGCCAGGCCGGCGCCTTCAGCCTGCTGGGCCTGTTCACCGGCCAGGAGGCCGTCCAGTTCGCGGAAACCGTCATCCAGCTGCACGGCGGCATGGGCATGACCCGCGAAATGCCCGCCGCCCGGCTGGCCACGCGGCTGCTGGCCAATACGGTACGCTTTGGCGATCCGCTGGCTCATCAGCAAACCCTTAACCAATTGCGCGACAGGATGCCTACATGACGGCGGCTGCCCATCCCTTGCAAGCATTCTTCGACCCCCGCTCGGTGGCCATTATCGGGGCCTCGTCGGACCCCGACAAACTGGGCGGCCGGCCCATCCGCTTCATGCGCGAGGCCGGCTATGCGGGCAAGATCTTTCCCATCAATGCCCGCTCGGACAACATCCAGGGCATGCGCGCCTATGCCAGCCTGGCGGACGTGCCCGACGCGGTGGACCAGGCCCTGATCATCGTGCCGGCCACCGCGGCGCACGATGCGCTGCAGGCCTGCATCGACAAAGGCATCCGGCACGTGCAGGTGCTCAGTTCCGGGTTTGCGGAAGAAGACGACGCCGGCCGCGAACGGCAGCGGGCGTTGGCCGACCTGGCCGCGCGGCACGGCGTGCGCCTGCTGGGCCCGAACTGCCTGGGCATCGTCAGCGTGGCCAACCGCTTCTACGCCACGTTTTCCACCGCGCTGGAAGCCCTGGCGCCGCAGCCCGGCGGGGTAAGCTTCGCCACCCAGAGCGGCGCCTTCGGTTCTTGCGCGTATGCGCAGGCCATCCAGCGCGGCCTGGGCATTGCCCGTATCGTGGCCACCGGCAACGAGGCCGACGTCGACGTGGCGCAATGCATCGACTTCCTGGCCGACGACCCGCAGACGCGGGTGATCTGCGCCGCGATCGAAGGCTGCCGCGATGGCGACGTGCTGCGCCGCGCCCTGCTGAAGGCGGCCGCCGCGGGCAAGCCGGTGATACTGATGAAGGTGGGCACCTCGGCGCGCGGCCAGCTGGCGGCGGCGACGCACACCGGCGCGGTGGCTGGCAATGACCGCATCTTCGATACGGTCGTGCGCGAATGCGGCGCATGGCGCGCCGCCACGATCGAGCAAATGCTCGACATGGCCTACCTGTGCACGCACCTGCCGCAGCCCGCCAATAACCGCGCGGGCATCCTGACCGTGTCGGGCGGCATCGGCGTGCTGCTGACCGACGACGCCGAACGGCACGGCGTCCAGATTCCGGCCATTCCCGCAGCCTTGCAGCAGCGCGTGCATGACCTGGTGCCGTTCGCTATTGGCGAGAACCCCCTCGACACCACGGCGCAGATCGGTTCGGTAAACAACGGCGTGGCGGGGCTGGCCGAAATGCTTTTGCAGGATACCGACTGGTCGGCCCTGTGCATTTACCTGGCGCAGATTCCTTGCGACGAGCGGCGCTTTCCGCCCATGCTGGAAGCACTGGGCGCGCTGCGGCGCCAGTATCCCGATCGCCTGATCGTGCTGGTGGGGCCGCACAGCGAACGCATGCGCGCCGAAATCGAGGCGCGCGACCTGGTCATCTTTGCCGATCCGGGCCGGGCCATGGCCGCGCTGGGCGGCTTGTGCGCCATCGCGGCGCGGCGCCAGGACGCGCCGGGCCACGTGGCCGCGGATGCGCCGGCCACGCCGCCGCGCGTGGCGCCGCCCGCGCGCGGCACCCAGCTCGATGAATGGCAGGCCAAGCAGGTGCTGGCGCAGTATGGCTTGCCCATGCTGAAAGAAGCGCTGTGCACCGATGCCGACCAGGCCGCGCGGGTGGCGCGGGATATCGGTTTTCCGGTCGTGGCCAAGATCGTGTCGCCGGACATCCTGCACAAGACCGAGATCGGCGGCGTCTTGCTGAACCTGGCCGATGAACAGGCGGTACGCCAGGCCTACGCGACGCTGCGGCAGCGTGCCGAGGCCCAGCCCGGTGAACCCCGTATCGCCGGCGTGTTGATCGCGCCCATGAGCGGCGGCGGCACGGAAACCATTCTGGGCGTGCATGTCGACCCCTTGTTCGGCCCCATGGTGATGTTCGGCCTGGGCGGGGTCGCCGTCGAGCTGTTCCAGGACGTTGCCTTTGCTTCGGCGCCGCTGTCCGAGCCGCGCGCCCGGGCATTGGTGGACGCGGTGCGGGCTGCCCGGCTGCTGAAGGGATGGCGCGGGCAGCCCGCGCTGGACACCGACACACTGGTCCGGGCCCTGGTGGCGTTGTCGCAGCTGGCGCATGACTGGCGCGATGTGCTGGCCGGCGTGGACGTGAACCCGTTCGTGCTGCGCGCCGATGGCGCGGTGTGCCTGGATGCGCTGATTACGCTGGCGGAGTAAAGCCCGCGGCGGGGCCGGCGGCCCCGGGGGCCGTCAGGCCGGGATGGGCAGCCGGCCTTCGTGCAGAAAGCCGGCCAGCGGGTAGGTGGCCACGTCGTGTCCGCCTGCCTGCTTGTACGCGACCGTGGTGCCGTTGGCCTGGCACAGCCATGGGCTGAGGTCGCGCGGGCGCTTTTGCGCCATGGCGCGCGGCGTGAACAGGCCGACGCAACAGCCGCCCGCGGGATCGCGCGCGGAAAAATATTCGAACGCCTGCACGCCGGCGGCGCGCATGTCGGTGCCCAGTTGCTGGGCGGCCTGGTAGCGGGCGGGATGCGCGAGTTCGGCCCGGTAGGCATCGAAAGGCGGCGCCTGCAGCCGGACGCCCCATGGCGTTTTGTAGCCCACCGAAAACAAGGTGTGCTGGCTATGGATATGCGCCTTGGGGGGCGGCGCGCTCATCGAGTGCCAAAACACGAAGCGGTAGTAGGCGGATTCGGCCAGCGTCGCGCCGATGCTGCAGCCGCCGTAGAAAATGCCGGGTTCGTGGGTGCGGCCGAAGCGCGAACCCCACGGCAGCGGTGGATAGCGGAACGGCGTTTTCAGCAGATAGTGATAGCCGGCGCCGTCTTCGGGATAGGGCGGCTTGACGGCGTCGATCAGGGATTCCAGCACCGCCTGTTCTTCGAGCGTATCCACATAACCCAGGGTGGCGATCTGTTCCTGGCTTTCGACCAGCCGGTACAGCACGCCGCTGACCGCGCCGATGTGGCTGGGCCCCTGGCAGGCTTGCCAGATCATCAGATCTTGCCCCGGACGGCGTCGATGAAGCGCAGCACGGTCATCAGCCCCTGGATGCTTTCGATTTGCCGCGCCGGGATGCCGCCCGTGACCGTGTTGGGCGTGTGCATGAAATGGCGGATCCAGTCTTGGTCGCCGCCCGTCAGGGCGTACAGGGCGCGCGCCACGCGCACCAGCAGCAGCGCCAGTTCGCCCTGCTTCGAGGCGGGGTCGAGCGACAGGCTTTGCTTCAGGCGGCTGACGGCCGTGCGGTGGATGCCCAGCACGGCGGCCAGGTCGGCCTGCCGCAGGCCGAGCTGGTCGGCCGCCCGCAGCACGGCTTTTGCCAGCACGGCGTCGGGAGACGGTTTGGGGCTGCGCAGGGCGGTCATGGGGCAGGCATGGCGTTGATGTTCATATTGAACATATGATAGGATAAAAGTGCAGATTGAACAATGCATGGCCGCCGCGCCGCGGCCCGCACGCAATACACGAGCCGGCTTATGTGGATGCAGAAATCGTTGACCCTGGCCGCGCGTCCGCGCGGCTTCCACCTGGTCACGGATGAAATCCTGGACCAGATGCCCGAACTGCGGCGCGTGAAAATCGGCCTGATGCACGTGTTCATCCAGCACACGTCGGCCTCGCTTACCCTCAACGAAAACGCCGACCCCACCGTGCGCGCCGATTTCGAACGCTATTTCAATCATGCGGTGCGCGAAAACGAACCGTACTACCGGCACACCTGCGAGGGCAGCGACGACCTGCCCGCGCACCTGAAGTCCAGCCTGCTGGGGGCCAGCCTCAGCATTCCCATTTCCGGCGGCCGCCCCTGCCTGGGTACCTGGCAGGGCATCTACTTGTGCGAACACCGCAATCGCGGCGGGGCGCGCACGGTGGTGGTGACGGTGCAGGGGGAATGAACAGGCCGCGCAAGCCGCATTGCAGTTCCGAACCGGAGACCCCCATGACATCCCCGCAAGACGCATCCGCCTTTCAGGCGCTGGCCGGCATCACTACCGCCACTCTCACCACCATTCTGCTCAAGAAAGGGCTGCGCAATGTCTGGATACGCGGCGCCGTGCCGCTGACGCCTACCAGGCCGCGCAGCGTAGGACGCGCTTTTACCGTGCGCTTCATTCCGGCCCGCGAAGACCTGGCGACGCCGGATTCCTGGAGCTCGCCCAAATCGACGCGCGCCGCCATCGAGCAAATGCCCGCGGGCTGCATTGCGGTGGTGGACGCCAACGGCGTGAAAGACGCCGGGTTCTGGGGCGACATCTTGTGCGCCCGCATGGCCCGGCGCGGGGTGGCGGCGCTGGTCAGCGATGGCGCGGTGCGCGACCTGGCCGGCGTACTGTCCACCGGCCTGCCCGTGTGGGCCAGCGGCGCCGCCGCGCCGCCTTCGGTGGCGGGCCTGACGTTCGTCGATTGGCAACAGCCCATCGGCTGCGGCGGCGTGGCGGTGTTTCCCGACGATGTGATCGTGGCCGACCAGGATGGCGCGGTGGTGATCCCGGCGGCGCTGCTCGACGATGTGGTCGCGCTGGCGGTCGAGCAAGAGCGCCTCGAGGGCTGGATCATGGAAGAGGTCGGGCGGGGCGCCGCGCTGCCCGGGCTGTATCCGCCCAACGCCGAAAACAAGGCGCGCTACGAGGCGGCCCGGCGCAAGGGCTAGCTGCGGGGGCGGCCGCGGTATTCCGATATGCAGGTGTCTGACTCCCGCAGGGTGTCAGACACCATGCTATTGAGAAACCGCTGCCTACTGCGGTGTCTGACACCCTGCGGGAGTCAGACACCTGCATAACGCCCGATACAACCGGCTCAGCGTTGCGGCGCGGGCGCGGCGGCGACGTCTTTGCGTATCTTCGCCACGTCGGCCGCGCTGACGGCGGCGGCCTGGTTGCCCCAGCTGGACCGGATGAACGTGACCACCGAGGCAATCTCCTGGTCGGTCAGCCGCCAGTCGAAGCCCGGCATCGCGTAATCGGTGGGCGCCGCGGCCGTGCCCGGCAATTGCGCGCCCTTGAGCACGATATGGATCAGCGAGGTCGGATCGCCGGAGTTCACGGTCGAGCTGACCGCCAGCCTCGGGAACGTCTGCTCATAGCCTTTGCCCGTGCTGCGATGGCAGGCGGCGCAGTTGTTCAGGAACGTGATGGCGCCCTCGCTCTGGTCTTTGCCGGTGCGCAGCGCCTCGGCGGCGGATGCGTCATAGGCCAGGGGCTGGGTGGCGTCCGCGTCGCGGGGCGACAGCGTTTTCAGGTACGCCGCGATCGCATTGAGATCGGCGTCGGTCAGGTGCTGGGTGCTGTCGGCCACCACCTGCGACATGCCGCCGAAAGTGGCGGAATGATTGTTGACGCCCGCCTTCAGGAACGCCACGATGTCTTCCTTGGACCAGTTGCCCAGCCCGTCGGTCATGTCGCCGCGCAGGTTCTTGGCCAGCCAGCCTTCCACCACGCCGCCCGACAAGAATTTCGTGCCGTCGGCATCGGTCAGCGCTTTTTCCTGCAAGGCAAAGCCGCGCGGCGTATGGCAGGTGCTGCAATGGCCCAGGCCTTCCACCAGGTACTTGCCGCGCAGCACCTCGGCCTGGCCGGGGTCGGCGGCCTGGCTCGCGGCCTCGACGGGATCGGGCGCGAACATCCAGCGCCATATCCCCAGCGGCCAGCGCATGGAAAGCGGCCAGGTGATGTCGGTATCTTTATTGGCCTGGTTCACCGGTTGCACGCCATGCATGAAATAAGCGTACAGCGCTTCGATATCGGCGGGCGATATCTTGGCGTAGGCCGTGTACGGCATCGCGGGGTACAACGAATGGCCGTCCTTGGCGACGCCGTGGCGCACGGCGCGGTCGAAGTCTTCGAGCGTGTAGCCGCCGATACCCGTGTCCTTGTCGGGCGTGATGTTGGTGGAATAGATCTTGCCCAGCGGCGAATCCAGCCCCAGTCCGCCGGCAAAGGGCTTGCCTTCGGGCGCGGTGTGGCAGGCGATGCAGTCGCCGGCCCGCGCCAGGTACGCGCCCCGCTTGATCAGCTGTTCGTCGGGGTGGCCCGCGCCGCCGGCGGACCAGGCGGGGCTGGCCAGCAAGGCCAGGCCGGCCGCGATGATGGTGTGTTTGATCATCTTGCGCGCCCTCCTCAAGCCTGGACCAGCGGACCGGGGTTTTTCAGGTACTGCTCGCGTATGGCCTTGGCCGACCAGTACGCCAGCGCGCCCACCAGCCCGGTAGGGTTGTAGCCCATGTTCTGCGGGAACGCGCAGGCCCCCATCACGAACACATTGGACACATCCCAGCTTTGCAGGTATTTGTTGACCACGCTTTCCTTGGGATTCGATCCCATGATGGCGCCGCCCGTGTTGTGGGTGCTCTGGTAAATGCGCGTGTCGTAGTGCGAGCCCTTCTTGCGCACCCCCACGAAGTGCTTTTCGGGCTTCATGGCCTTGGCGACTTCTTCCATGCGCTCGCCCATGTACGCCAGCATCTTGAACTCGTTGTCGTGCCAATCGAAAGTCATGCGCAGCAGCGGCTGGCCGTAGGTGTCTTTATAGGTGGGGTCCAGCGACAGATACGCGTCGCGGTACGACATGACCGAGCCCGACATGCCGATCGACATATAGCGCTGGTAGGCGTCCTGCACCGCCCCCTTCCAGCCGGTTCCCCAGGTGGGCGAGCCAGGCGGCGTGGCCGCCTGTTTGATCGGCCGGCCGCCGGTGCGTACGTGGCGGATGCTGGCCCCGCCCACGAAGCCCAACGGGCCGTGATCGAACTGGTCGCCGTTCAGGTCGTCCATGCTGACCCCGCCCGCGCCCGTGCCCATGAATGGATTCAGGTGGGTGCCCTTAGGCAGCAGCACGTTGACCGAACCGTTCATCTGGTAAGCGTAGTTCTTGCCCACCACACCTTCGTTGGTCTTGGGGTCGTACGGCTGGCCGATGCCCGACAGCAGCAGCAGGCGCACGTTGTGCAGCTGGTACGCCGACAGAATCACCAGGTCGGCCGGCTGTTCGATCTCGCGGCCCTGCGCGTCGATATAGGTCACGCCCACGGCCTTCTTGCCGGATGAGTCCAGGTTGACCCGGATCACGTGCGAATGCGTGCGCAGCTCGAAATTCGGCTTTTTCAGCAGCACCGGCAAGATCGTGGTCTGCGGCGACGCCTTCGAATACATGTAGCAGCCATAGTTTTCGCAGAAGCCGCAGAAATTGCAGGGCCCCAGCCGCACGCCGTACGGGTTGGTGTAAGGCCCCGACGCATTCGACGCCGGCGCCGGGAAAGGATTGAAGCCCACTTCGCGGGCGGCCTTCTCGAACAATTGCGCGCTGAACGTGGTGGTCAGCGGCGGCAGCGGATACTCTTTGCTGCGGTGGCCTTCGTGCGGGTTGCCGCCTTCGACGAGCTGGCCGTTCAGGTTGCCGGCCTTGCCCGAGGTGCCGCATACATACTCGAACTGGGTGAAGTGGGGTTCCAGTTCGTCGTACGTGACGCCGAAGTCCTGGATGGTCATGTCTTCCGGCAGGAAGTCCTTGCCGTAGCGGGTTTCGTAGCGGGTGCGCAGTTCGAGCTCTTCGGGCAGGATGCGGTAGTGCATGCCGTTCCAGTGAAAGCCCGCGCCGCCCACGCCGTCGCCCAGCAAGAACGAACCGTTCTGGCGATACGGCACGGCCAGGTCGTCCACGCCATGGCGGATGGTGACGGTTTCTTTGGACAAGTCCTGGAACAGTTTGCCGCGCACCGAATGCGCCAGTTCGTCCAGCACCTTGGGGTAGGGCGCGTCTTGTGCGGTGGTGCGCATGGCGCCGCGTTCCAGCGCCAGCACGTGCAGCCCGGCGTCGGTCAGTTCCTGGCCCATGATGGCGCCGGTCCAGCCGAATCCCACCAGCACCGCGTCGACCTTGTCTTTCTTGATCGCCATGGCTTACCCCCTTTCGCCGGAAATGGAAACGGGACCGTAGGGATACTTGACATTGGGCTGGTCGGTCCAGTCCAGGAAGTCGCCGCGCGCGCCCGGAAAGCCCACCAATTTCCAGCCCACCATGTTCTTGTTGCCGCCGTACATGGGGTCGGCCAGGAAGCCTTCTTTGGAATTGCTGAGCAGGAAACTGAAGAATGTCTGCGCGGGGACCTTGTCGAACTGGATCTTGCCGCCCTCCAGTTCCTTCAGCACCTGTACTTGCAGGGCTTTATCGAGTTCGGCGTAAATGCTGCCGTGGGTTTTCTTGCACCACGCGTCGCAGGCCGCGATGCCGTGGCGATAGGCGTCGCGCGGGGTCAGGTTGAGCTGGTAGCCCAGTTCGGGTACCACGTCGGGATGGAAAGGGCCCTGCATGAACCAGAGCTTGCCGTGCCCATACGGCGTTTCCATTTGGCGGTCGATGAATTCGGGCACGCCCGCTTCGATCGCGCCGGGGCCGTATTCGTCCGCGGGAATCAGCTGATCGACCGCGGCGTTGACGAACGCCCATTCTTCCGAGGTGAAATAAGTAGGCGTATAGGCCTTGGACGGCCCAGCCACGCGTTCGGCTTCGTTGCTACAGGCGGTTTGCGTTACCGCCACCCCGCCCGCCAGCGTCGAGGCGGGTACCAGCGCCAATGCCTGCTGCAAAAATTTCCGGCGTGGCCGCGTGTCTTCTGTCATAGGACTCTCCGAGGTTTGCTTCCTGCCGTCTCGCCTAGCTGAGAACATGCATTCTGGAAACACGGCACTGCGAGCGCGAGACAGCGCCAGCGATGGTTCGCTGGCGTCTTCCATTAGGGAAGACCCGATTCATTATGCGCTCGTTGGCGAAATGAGCCCGCATGCTTGAGCGTATAGGTCGGGATTCAGGGCTGCGTCAACGCGCTCAAAATAAACTACGCGCGCACGACCCTATGTGCGTGTGTTCATATCCCCCGCGGTTGCGCCGTACTCGGCGGCCCATTGCGTGCCTCGATGCCCGCCGCCGTTCACCCCGTCTTTCCCTTGTCCATCAAAGCCCGCCGGGCGCCGCCACGCAGGCCCGCGTCCTGCGCCTGCCCGGCGGCAGGATCCGTTCATGATCTATTGATGAACCGTTTCATTTCGTGCTAGAGTTGCCGAAATTGCGGGTTCCAGGCGACCAATCCTGGAGAATAACTTGATGCCAGGAGCCAATGTGGCGGCCGTGAATTCAACAAATGAATCGGTTCAAAAAGATAATGCCCTCGCTCCCAGTCTGGCGGGCCGCCGCATTCTCGTGGTGGGGGCGGGCCGCCCGGCCGGCCCGCGCGAGCCCGCGGCCAACGGTAATGCCACGTGCGTGGCGCTGGCCCGCGCGGGCGCCCGTGTGGTGTGCGCCGACCGGGACCTGGATGCGGCGCGGCGCACCGTAGACGACATCGTCCAGATGCAGGCAACCGCCACGGCATTGCAGGCCGATGTGTCCGACGTGGCGCAGATCCCGAAGCTGATCGGGCAGGCGGCAGAGCAACTGAATGGCCTGGATGGCCTGGTGATGAATGTCGGGATCAGCCATCGCACGCCGCTTGCGCTGCTGGCCGCCGAAGAGTGGGACGCGATCATGAGCGTCAATACGCGCGCGCACCTGTTCTGCGCCAAGCATGCCCTGCAGGCGATGGAGCCGGGCGGATCGATCGTGTTCGTGTCTTCCACGGCATCGCGCCGGCCCGGTGGCCGCAACCCGGCCTACGAAGCGTCGAAAGCGGCGCTGTCGGCCGTGTGCCGCGCGGTTGCGCTAGAAGGGCAACCCGCCGGCATACGGGCCAACATCGTGATGCTGGGGCTGATCGATACCCCTATGGGCCGGGCCGCCACCCAGGCCCGGCCCGCCCGGATCGCCCAGCCCATGCCGTTCGGCCGGCAAGGCACCGCCCAGGAAGTGGCGGCGGCGATTCGGTTTCTGCTCTCTGACGAAGCCAGTTATATCAACGCCATCGAGTTGCCCGTCGATGGCGGGATGTCCGCGGGAATCGTCCTGCGCAAATAAGGTGGCGAACGCCGCACCGCATTACAACGACACAAGGAGACCCTCATGATTTCTCGATTTTCCGCGCGGCTGGCATTGCCCGGCATGAAGCGCCTGCTTGCATTGGCCGTGGCGCTGGCGGCCGTGCTGCCCGGCCTGGCGGCCGCGGCCTACCCGGACCGGCCCATCCGCTACGTGATTCCCTTTCCGCCCGGCGGTTCGACCGATACGACGGGCCGCATCCTGGCCGAAGAAATGTCGAAGATACTGGGGCAGCCGGTGGTGGTCGAAAACCGCGGCGGCGCCGGCGGCAACATTGGCGCGGCCCATGTGGCGGGCGCCGCCGCCGACGGCTATACCTTGCTGCAGGGAACCATCGGCACGCACGGCATCAACCCCACGCTGTACGACAACCTGCCGTTCGATGCCCGCCGCGACTTCGTGCCGATCGCGCGCATGACCGCGGGCACCAACGTGCTGGTCGTCAACCCCGCCGTGCCGGCGAAAACGGTGCAGGAACTGATCGAGTACGCCAAGAAGAATCCCGGCAAGTTGATGATGGGCTCGTCCGGCGCGGGCAGCAGCATTCATATGTCGGGTGAACTCTTCCAGGTGCTGACGGGTGTGCGCTTCACGCACGTGCCTTACCGCGGCGGCGGCCCGGCCATGAACGACCTGCTGGCAGGCCATATCCAGCTGATGTTCGACAATCTGAATGTCTCGCTGCCGCATATCCAGGCAGGCAAGGTGCGCGCCCTGGGCGTCACCAGCCGCGAGCGCGCAGCGGTATTGCCCGACGTTCCCACCCTGATGGAGGCCGGCGTTCCCGGTTATGAAGTCACCAGCTGGAGCGGCATCTTCGCGCCGGCGGGTACGCCGCCCGACGTCGTGGAAAAACTCAATGCCGCCATCAACCAGGCGCTCAGCAGCGAGACCGTGCGCGCGCGCTTCGACGAGGCGGGTATCCAGATCGACCTGATGAGCGTGGCGCAGTTCAAGGATTTCGTGAACAGCGAGATTGACCGCTGGGGCGACATCGTCAGGAAATCCGGCGCCAAGGCGCAATAGGCGGGCCCAGGCGATGCGCGCGATCGTCTACGGTTCGCGGGGGCCCGAACTGGCCGAGGTGCCGGTGCCGGATGTGGCCGGGGCCCAGGTCCGCGTACAGGTGCAGGCGTGCGCGCTGAACCGCGCCGATCTCTACATGGCCGAAGGCCGCCGCCACGGCGATGCGGGCGGGCCGGGCACGGTGCTGGGGCTGGAATGGGCCGGCACCGTGGATGCTGTGGGTCCGGACGTGCCGGCGCATATCCGGGTCGGGCAGCGTGTCATGGGGTCGGGCCGGGGCGCGTTTGCCGACTACGCCGTGACTGACTGGGGCCGCGTGCTGCCGCTGCCCGAGGGGCTCGGCGAGCCAGCCGCGGCGGCCGCCTTGCCCATCGCGCTGCAGACTATGCACGATGCGCTCATGACCCATGGCCGCCTGCAACCGGGACAGTCGCTGCTGATACACGGCGCGTCCACCGCGGTGGGCCTGATGGCGTTGCAGATCGCCCGATACATGAAGGCGGGCTGGGTGGGCGGCAGTTCGACCAGCCCGGCCAAGCGCCGGCGCCTGGCCGGACTGGGCCTAGACCTGGCGCTGGATCCCGCCGCGCCGGGCTGGGAACGGCAAGTGCTCGAGGCGACGGCGGGCAAGGGGGCGGACGTGGTGGTGGATATGCTGGCGGGGCCGGTATTCAACGCCACCCTGGCGGCCACCGCCTTCGAGGGGCGCATCGTGAATGTAGGCCGCCTGGCCGGACGGTCGGCCGGCTTCGACTTCGACCTGCATGCCTTGCGGCGCGTGCACTATAGCGGCGTGACATTTCGCACGCGCACGCCGGAGCAGGTCAGGCAGATTACCGGCCGCATGCTGCGCGACCTGGGCGAGCCGCTGCGCGCCGGGCGCCTGCGGCTGCCGCTAGACCGCCAGTTCGCGTTCGAGCAATGCGCGCAGGCTCTGGCCTACATGCAAGAAAACCGCCATTTCGGCAAGATTACTTTGCGCGTCGCCTGACCGGGCCGCACGACTGGCGCTCGACCAGCGCATACGGGAACATGCTGCTGCGCGGCTCGGGCGGCGTTTCGCCGCTGCGTGCCTGGATGCGTTCCAGCAGCATGGCCGAGGCGCTGTCGGCCACGGATTCCACCGGCGTGCGCAGCACGGTCAGGGGCGGATCGTAGTTTTCGGCGAAATCGGTGTCGCCGATGCCGATGACGGATATGTCGTCGGGCACCCGCTTGCCGGTCATCGAGATGGCGCGCAGCGTACTGCTCAGGGTTTGCGTGCCTTGCGCGATGATGGCGGTGGGAGCATCGGCGCGGCCCAGCATCTCGGTGATGGCGTCGTACGCCGAACTTGTGGGGGTGGGGCCCTGGATCAGCCAGTCGGGAGCGGGCAGCCCGGCCGCCTTGAAGGCCGCCTTGTAGCCTTCGATGCGCCGGCGCACGGCGCGGCTTTTCGCTTGCCACAATACCAGCGCGATGCGGGTGTGGCCCAGCGCCATCAGATGGTTTACCGCGGTTTTGATGCCTTTCGCGTGGTCGTACAGAACGGCGTCGGCATCGAGGCTCATGTCGCGATCGTAGACGACGACGGGCATGGTCAGGTGCCGCGCGGCTTCCAGCACGCCGGGATCGCGTTCGTTGCCGGGCGCGATGATCACGCCGTCCATGCCGCGCAGCTGGAACGTATTCAGGATGTTGACTTCACGTTCGGCATCGTTCAGCCCGTTGGCCAGCAGCAACATGTAGCCCGCGGTAAAAAACCGCGCTTCGAGCGCGCGGAAGGCGCGCGCGTACAGCGGGTTGGTGACATCGGAAAACATGCAGCCGATGGTCTTGCTGCTGCGCGAGCGCAATGCCTGCGCCGCATGATTGGGGCGGTAGCGCAGGGCCGCGATGGCGCGCTCGACTTTGGCGCGGACTTCGGGCGTGACGTTCGCGGCGCCGTTGATGACGCGCGAGGCGCTACCCACCGAGGTACCTGCCAGCGCGGCGACGTCACGGATGCTGATCTGCTTTGGTCGCATGAAGGTCCCTTTTTTCAGGCGCGAGTATAACCCGCGACCTCCGCCGCGTGGCCGATCGGGCGGGCGGCCGGGAAGTGTTTGACGGCGCTATTGATGAAACGATTCATTCAATGATATTCTTCGAAAATACCGACTTACAGAATTATCGATGAAACGATGTTCAAAGCGATTTCGAACCTCTTCATCGGCACCAGACCAAGGATGGCAATGACTACACATCGCGCCCATATCGGCGGCACTATCGGCGACATGATCATCCAGGCCATCGCGCGCTATCCGGACAGGATCGCGTTCATCGACGAGCAGTCGCAGCTCAGCTATCGCCAGCTGGGCGAACGCATTGGCCAGGCTATGGCGGCCTTCGCGGCGCTGGGGCTTGCGCGCGGCGACGGGGTGGCCCAGCTGTCGGGCAACCGCAGCGATGTGTTTGTGGTGATGGCGGCGGCCTATTTGATGGGCCTGCGCTCGGTCACGCTGCACGGCATGGGCGGGCTGGATGACCATGCCTATATCGTGGGCGATGCCGAGGCGTGCTTTTTCATTGCCGACCGCGGCTACCAGCCGCGCCTGGAAGCGCTGCGCGAACATTGCCCCGCGGTGCGCCATTGGTATTCGCACGACAGCGGCGTGCCGGGCCAGCCGTCGTTCTGGGAGTACGCGCGCGGTTTCGATCCCGCGCCCTTGCGTGTGTCGGCGCAGCCCGACGACGTGATCCGCCTGGCTTACACCGGCGGCACGACCGGCAAGCCCAAAGGCGTCATGCTGACCAATCGCTCGATGTGGATGCAGGCATTGCTGCTGCTGGCGGCGCGGCAGCTGCCTGCCGAGCTGCGCTTGCTGTGTCCGACGCCGATCTCGCATGGCGCGGGCGCGATGCTGGTACCGACCTTGTGGCGGGGCGGCACTGCCATCCTGCAGCGCGGTTTCGACCCCGAGAAGTACATCGAGGCGGTGCAGCGGCACAAAGCCACTTTCAGTTTCCTGGTGCCGACCATGATCTACGCCATTCTCGATCACCCGCTCTGCAAGACAGCCGATTTTTCGTCGCTGCAGCTCTTGTCGTACGGGGCTTCGCCCATGGCGCCGGCGCGCATCGCGGAAGCCATGCGCGTGTTCGGCCGGATCCTGGTGCAGAGCTATGGGCAGACTGAAAGTCCCAGCAATATTCTGTTCTTGTCGCAAGAAGACCATGCGCGCACCGACGTCGACACCCTGGGCGCGGCGGGCATGCCGTATCCGGGCGTGACGGTGGAACTGCTGGACGACCAGGACCAGCCCGTCGAAGCCGGCCAGGTCGGCGAGCTGTGCGTGCGCAGCCCGCTTGTGATGGACGGCTACTGGAAGCAGCCCGAGCTGACCGCCGAGGCGCTGCGCAATGGCTGGCTGCACACGGGCGACATGGCCTATCGCGATCCGCATGGCTACTACTTCCTGGTGGACCGCAAGAAAGACATGATCGTCTCGGGCGGCTTCAATGTGTACCCGAAAGAGATCGAGAACGTGCTGGCGGCGCATCCCGCGGTGGCCGCGGCGGCGGTGATCGGCGTACCCGACGAGAAATGGGGCGAGGCGGTAAAGGCCGTGGTGGTGCTGCGGGCCGGCGCGGCCGCCACCGAAGATGACCTGAAGGCGGTGGTGCGCGCGGCGAAAGGGCCGGTCAATACGCCCAAGTCGATCGACTTTGCCGAGGCGTTGCCGCTGACCACGCTGGGCAAGCCAGACAAGAATCAATTGCGCGCCCGCTATTGGGGCGGCCGGCCGCGCAAGATCAACTGATGCAAGTCACCACTAAGGAACCGCAATGAGCGAAGACTTCCAGCCCGCCAGCCGGTCGCTGGCCGGCCGCGTGGCCATTGTCACGGGCGCGGGCTCGCGCGCCGACGGTATCGGCAACGGCCGTGCCGCGGCCATTCTGCTGGCGCGCGATGGCGCGCGCGTGGCCCTGATCGACGCGGTGCAAGAGTGGGCCGAGACCACGCGCCGCATGATCGAAGACGAGGGGGGCGAGGCATGGGTGCTGCCGTGCGATGTCAGCGCGGACGAGCAGTGCGCCCAGGCGGTTGGCCAGGTGCGGCAGCGTTGGGGGCGGGTGGACATACTGGTCAATAACGTGGGGGTCGGCGGCCCGGCGGGCAATGCGGTCGATCTCGATCTGCAAGAGTGGGATCGCGCCTTGAGGATCAACGTCACCTCGATGATGCTGATGGCGCGCCACTGCATTCCCGCGATGCGCGAGCAAGGCGGGGGCGCCATCGTGAATATCGCGTCGGTGGCGGGCCTGATGGGCGGGCATCCCAGTCTGCTGTACCCGACATCGAAAGGCGCGGTGGTGAACATGACGCGCGCGATGGCGGCGCACCACGGCGAAGAAGGCATACGCGTCAATTGCGTGGCGCCCGGCATGGTGCACACGCCCATGGTCTATGCGCGCGGCATGTCGGACGAAAAGCGCGAGATCCGCCGCAAGCGGTCGCTGCTGGGTACCGAAGGCAGCGGCTGGGACGTGGGACACGCGATCCGCTATTTGGCCAGCGACGAGGCGCGCTGGGTGACCGGCGTGGTGTTTCCGGTCGATGCGGGCACGACGGCCGGCCGGCATTCATATCGATAACGCCATATATCCCAAGGGGGCAGAGCACATGACGGAATGGAGCAGAACGATAGCCATCGCGGCCTTGGCGGCGAGCGCCATGCTGGCGGCGCCGCTTGCGCAGGCGCAGAGCTACCCGGACCACAGTATTACGCTGGTGGTGCCGTTCACGGCGGCGGGCATCTCCGACAACCAGTCGCGCCTGCTGGCCCGCAAGCTGGCCGACAGCCTGGGGCAGCCGGTGGTGGTTGAGAACAGGCCAGGCGCCAGCGGCATGATCGGCGCCGAAGCGGTGGCGCGCGCCAAGCCGGACGGCTACACCTTGTTGTACGGTACGCATGGTACCCAGGCGGCCAATCTGGCGCTTTTCGACAATGTGCGCTTCGATCCGCCCAAGGACCTGCGCGCCGTGCATTCGCTGTTCCGGCAGTCGACCGTACTCGTAACCAATGCGCAAACCCCGTATCGCAGCCTGCAAGACCTGGTGCAGGCGGCCAGGCAACGGCCGAACGCCATCAACTATGCCTCGGCCGGCTCGGGCACGCAGACGCACCTGGCCGCCGCCAAGCTGCAGGCGGCCGCCGGCATTGCCTTGACGCACATTCCCTACAAGGGCGCGGGGCCGGCCTTGTCCGACGTGTTGGGCGGCAGCGTCGAGCTGATGTTCAGCTACCCGGAATCGGTGGGGCAGCACATCCAGGCCGGCAAGCTGCGCGCGCTGGCGGTGGCGGGCAAGAACCGCCTGGACATCCTGCCCGATGTGCCGACCATGGCCGAGGCCGGATATCCCGATGCCACCCTGGAGGGATGGTCGGGCATCTTCGTTCCCGCGGGTACGCCGGACGAGGCCGTGGCCAAGCTGGCCGCCGCGATCGAAAGCGCCACCGAGGCGCCCGACGTGGCCGAGTCGATGGCCGCGATCGGCAGCTTTCCCATGGGGCTGTCGGATGCCGATTTCCAGCGCTTCGTCGAACAGGAAGTGCCGCGCTGGAAAGAAGTGGTCCGGCAATCCGGCGCGCGGCTCGAATAGCCCCATCGTTGTCCACTGAAGGAAATCTCATGTTCAAGAGCAATATCGGCGGCGGCGATGCCGACCACATCACCATACGCGGCTATGACCTGGTCGATGACCTGATCGACAAGCGCGATTTCATCGACGTGCTGTGCCTGACCGTGCTGGGCAACTTTCCGGACGCCAACCAGCGGCGCATGATCAACATGTTTCTGGTGACGGCGGCCGACCACGGCCTGACGCCCAGCGCCCTGGCCACGCGCCTGACCCTGCATGGCGCGCCCGAATCCATGCAGGGGGCGGTGGCCGCGGGCCTGCTGGGCGCCGGCAGCCGCTTCCTGGGCGTGGTGGAATATGCCGCCCGATTCCTGCAACAGGCCGCCGCCGGCTTCGATGGCAAGGCGGATGACGCAGCGGCGCTGGCGGCCCATGCCGAACAGGTCGTGACGCGCGAACGCGAGGCACGCCGGCGCATTCCCGGCATCGGGCACCCGATACACGTCAATGCCGACCCGCGCTGCGAGAAGATCCTGGCCGTGGCGGCCGATTGCGGCTATTACGGTAAGCATTGCCACTATGCGTTGGCGCTGGCCGCCGCCGCGGGCCGCGTGTTCGGCAAGCCCGTGCCGTTGAACGCGACCGGCGCCAAGGCGGCCGTCTTGCTCGACATGGACCTGAGCCCCGAGTTCGGCAAGGGCATGACGCTGATCGGCCGCGTGGCGGGGCTGATCGCGCACATCATCGAAGAGCGCGAGCATCCTATTTCCCAGGCGGTGTGGGATGCGGCCAGCGGGAATAGCGCCGGCCACTGATTTGCGGGGCGGGATAGGCAGGTAGAATTCCCCGCATGCTTCGATCCGCCCTTGCCCGCATTCCAGTGCGCCATGCCCGTTGGGCGGGCGCGGCGCTGCTGGCCTTGCTGGCGGGCTGCGCCACCCAGGTTCCCGAAGAATCCACGCGCGGCGCCACCGAGATCCGCGCCGACCTGAAGCGGCTGTTGCCGCCGCAGGTGTCCGACCGCGAGGGCTGGGCACGCGATATCGCCGTGGCCTTTACCGCGCAGGGCCTGGATTCCAGCCAGGCCAACCTGTGCGCCGTGCTGGCCGTTACCGAACAAGAATCGTCGTTTCGCGCCGACCCCGCGGTGCCCGGCTTGCCCGGCATCGCACGGCGCGAAATCGAGCGCCGCACGCAGGCCGTGCACCTGCCGGCCTTCCTGGTGAATGCCGCGCTGAATATCGAGTCGCCCACCGGAAAGACGTATAACCAGCGGCTGGACGCGGTGCGCACCGAAAAGCAGCTGAGCGAAATTTTCGAAGACTTCATCGGCATGGTGCCGATGGGACGGCAACTGTTCGGCGGCCTGAACCCGGTGCGCACCGGCGGGCCGATGCAGGTCAGCGTCGCCTTTGCCCAGGCGCATGCCCGGGACTACCCGTACGCGGCAGACGGCTCGATCCGCCGCGAGGTCTTTACGCGGCGCGGCGGCATGTATTTCGGCATTGCGCATCTGCTGGGATATCCGGCGAACTACGATTCGCTGCTGTACCGGTACGCCGATTTCAACGCGGGCTGGTACGCCAGCCGCAACGCGGCCTTCCAGGCCGCGGTCAGTCGGCTTTCGGGCATTGAGCTGGCGCTGGACGGCGATCTGCTGATACGCGGCTCGATCGATCCCAGCCGCACCGAGCGCGCGGTGCGCGCCATTCGGCGCCGGCTGGACGTGAACGAGGCCCGCATCCGTTCGGAACTGGAAAAGGGCGATACGCTGGAATTCGAGGCCACGCGGCTGTACCGGCGCGTCTTCGAACTGGCGGACCGGGATGCCGGCAAGCCCCTGCCGCGCGCGGTGCTGCCGGGCATCAAGCTGGAAAGCCCGAAAATCACCCGCAACCTGACCACGGCCTGGTTCGCCAACCGCGTGCACGGCCGCTGGAAGCAATGCATGGCGCGGTAGCTTCGTAAGATTGTCAGGTGTCTGGCTCCCGTCAGGGTGCCTGACACCGCTGTGTGCGGAAAATCTTGGTCAGGCTTCGGTGTCTGACACCCTGCGGGAGTCAGACACCTGATTACCGTATCAGGCACCCTGGCGGGAGTCAGACACCTGGCTATGACGCGGCGCGGCACTGGCGCCTTCGTACGATCCTTGCACGGGCACGCTATTTGCATGCTGGCGGGCAAGCCCCGGGTGGGGCGCCCATTGCGCCGGGCCGGGAATCTGCCGTATGTTGAAAAGGCAGTGGGCCTGTCGGGCGCCAGATTGTGCCGCCGGGAATGGCGGGATGGAGGGTCATGCAGAACGAGCGCGATGCTTCTTTGACGCAATCCGCCGGCTTCGAGAGCGGTGGGCGGGAGCCTGCCGTGCCGCTGCCCGACGGCGTGGCCCTGTTCCTGGACCTGGATGGCACGCTGGCCGAAATCCAGCCGGACCCCGATCTGGTGTCGGTGCCCGCGGGCACGCTGGACATCCTGAAGCGGCTGGAGCAGGTGCTGGGCGGCGCGATCGCGATCTTGTCGGGCCGGCCGGGCATCGACCTGGACCGCCTGCTGCATCCGTTACGCCTGCCGCATGCGGCGGGCCATGGCGCCGAGCGCCGTGACCGCCGCGGCACGGTGGTGCAGGCGCCGGCGCCGGCCAGCCTGGGCCTGGTGCGGGCAGAACTGCGCAAGCGCGTGGCCGATTGGCCGGGGGTCTGGCTGGAGCCCAAGAGCCATGGCCTGGCCGTGCATTTCCGTGCCGCGCCCGGCATGAGCGCGCGCGTGGAATCGCTGGTGCGCGCCACGGCGGCGCGCCATGCGCCGGACTTCGACGTGCAGCCGGGCAAGATGGTGTTCGAGCTGCGCCCGCACGGCATAGACAAGGGCGCCGCCTTGCGGGCGTTCATGCGCGATGCGCCCTTCGCCGGGCGCCAGCCGGTGGTGGCCGGCGATGACCTGACCGACGAAGCCGCGTTCATTGCCGCGCGCCAGGCCGGCGGCTACGGCATCAAGATCGGCGCCGGGCCCAGCACCGCGCTGTGCCGGCTGGAAAATCCGCGCGCGCTGGCCGACTGGCTGCGGCGACTGAGCACGCGGCAGACACGGTAGGTGGCATCGACAATATATCGACAACAACACGGGGGTACCTATGAGCCGATTGATCGTGATCTCGAACCGCGTGGCCATGCCCACCGGCGCCAAGGCGCCCGGCGGGCTGGCGGTAGGGCTTTACGACGCGTTGCGCGAGTCGGGCGGCACCTGGCTGGGCTGGAACGGCGAGATCGGCGCCGCCGGGGCACCGTTGTCGACCACCCTGCGGCACCACATTACGTATGCCACTTTCCCGCTGGCGCAGCACGACTACGACAGCTTCTATCGCGGGTTTTCCAATGCGGTGCTGTGGCCGGTGTTCCATTACCGGGCCGACCTGATCCGTTACCGCCGCGGCGATTACGAGGGCTACCTGCGGGTCAACCGCGATTTCGCGCAGCGGCTGGCGCCGCTGCTGCGCCCGGACGACGTGATCTGGGTGCACGATTACCACTTGCTGGCGCTGGGCCACTATTGCCGCGAACTGGGCGTGCGCAATCGCATCGGGTTTTTCCTGCACATTCCGTTTCCCGCGCCCCAGGTGTTCCGGACGATTCCGCCGCACGAGGCGCTGGCCCGGGCGATGTGCGCGTATGACGTGGTGGGGTTCCAGACCGACACGGACGCGCAGGCCTTCAGCGATTACTGCGTGCAGGACCTGGGTGCCCGTCGCGACGACGGCGGCCTGCGCACCGCCGAGCGCCGGCTGCGGGTAGGCACGTATCCCATCGGCATCGACGTCGACGACGTGGCGGCGATGGCGCGCAAGAAAGGATCGAGCCAGGTGGTGGCGCTGAAGCTGGGCCTGGCCGACCGCAAACTGATCATCAGCGTCGACCGGCTCGACTACAGCAAGGGCTTGCTGGAACGGTTCGATGCATTCGAACAGTTGCTGGAGATCGAGCCCGGGCATGGCCGCGATGTGTCGTTCGTACAGCTGGCGCAGTCGTCGCGCTCGGACGTGCAGGGGTATCGCGAGATCCGTCTCGAACTGGATCGCGCGGCGGGCCGCATCAATGGAAAATGGGGCGAACTGGGCTGGGCGCCGCTGCGTTATATCAACCGCAGCTATGCCAGGGCGACCCTGATGCCGCTGCTGGGGGCCTCGCAGGTCGGCCTGGTGACGCCGCTGCGCGACGGCATGAATCTGGTCGCCAAAGAGTACGTGGCCGCGCAGCCGGCGGAAGATCCCGGCGTGCTGGTGCTGTCGCAGTTCGCCGGCGCGGCGTGCGAGATGAAAGACGGGGCGCTGATCGTGAATCCGTACGATACGGAAGGCATGGCGCGCACGCTGGACCGGGCGCTGCGCATGCCCCTGGCCGAACGCGCCGAGCGCCACCGCACGCTGATGCAGGGCTTGCGCACGCACGACCTGGAAGCCTGGAAGAACCGCTTCCTGGCCGACCTGCGCGGCAAGGCGGGCCGCGGCTAGCCGCGGGGCCCGGCCGGCGGCGACATTGCGCGGCCCGGTGTTTCGCCGTACTTTAGGCGGGCGCGGCCACGCGCTCGCCGGTGGCGCCGCACCAGGAGACAAATCATGAAAATTTCCATCAACCGCCGTGCGGCAGCCTGGCTGGCCTGCCTGGCGCTGGGGGCGGCGGCCCAGGCCCGCGCCAACGATGCCGAAGGCGTCAAGATCGGCGTACTGACCGACCTGGCCGGGGTCACGGCCGACGCCACGGGCAAGGGCTCGGTAGAAGCAGCCCGCATGGCCATCGAAGAAATGGGCGGCCAGGTGCTGGGCAAGCCGGTCGCGCTGGTGGTGGGCGACCACCAGCACAAGCCCGATATCGGCAGCAGCATGGCGCGCCAATGGTATGACGCCGATGGCGTGGACGTGATCGTGGATGTGCCGAATTCTTCTGTCGCGCTGGCCGTGCAGGCGGTGGCGCGCGAAAAGCAGAAGCTGGTGATTTTCTCCAGCCCGGGCACCACGGCGCTGACGCAAGCCCAGTGCTCGCCGTATGGCGTGCAATGGACCTTCACCACCTACGCGCTGCCGCGCGGCACCGCCGATGCCGTGGTGCGCGAAGGCAACCTGACCTGGTTCATCCTGGCGTCCGACTACGCTTTCGGCAAGCAACTGGCGGCCGATACCTCGGCGGTGGTTACCGCCAATGGCGGCAAAGTGGTGGGCACGGTGTACCACCCGCTGAACGCCTCCGATTTTGCGTCGTTCCTGCTGCAGGCGCAGGCGTCGCGGGCCCAGGTCGTGGCGGTGGCCAATGCCGGAGGCGATACGATCATGGCCATCAAGCAGGCCGCCGAGTTCGGTATTGGCCGGGGCGACCAGAAGCTGGCCGCCATGATGCTGCTGCTGACGGACGTGCACAGCCTGGGCCTGCAGGCGGCACAATCCACTTACCTGACCGTGCCGTCTTATTGGGACATGAACGACGGCACCCGTGCCTTCAGCAAGCAGTTCGAGGCCCGGGTCGGGCATCCGCCCACCTTCCTGCAGGCAGGCGTGTACGGGGCCGTGCGCCATTACCTGAAGTCGGTGAAAGCCGCCGGCACTACCGATAGCAAGGCCGTCATGGCGCAGATGAAGGCCTTGCCCATTGACGATGCCTTCAGCCTGAACGCGCACATCCGTGCAGACGGGCTGGTGGTGCGCGACATGCTGCTGGCGCAAGTGAAGACACCCGCGCAATCTACCCGGCCTTGGGACTATTACCGGGTGGTGCGCACCATCCCCGGCGAGGCGCTGGCGTGGCCGCTGGCGGAAAGCCACTGCGCGCTGGTCAAGCAATGAAGCCGCCGCTGGAACTGGCCGATTTCGGCAGTTTCTTCGCCGGCGGCCGGCCCGTGCGCGTCACGGGCGAGGCGGTGCGCCAGGTGGCGTTCACGCGCACGGCGACGCTGCAGTACGACCCTAATGGGCATTACCACTTCGAACAGGCCTACGTGCAGTATTTCGTTCCCGCACGGCCCAGCCAGCCCTGGCCGCTGGTGCTGCTGCACGGCGGCGGCATGACCGGCGCAATGTGGGAGACCACGCCGGATGGCCGGCCGGGCTGGCTGCAGCATTTTCTGCGGCTGGGCCATACGGTGTATGTGGTGGACAACGTCGAGCGCGGCCGTGCCGGCTGGGTGCCGTTCGGCAGTGTGTGGCCCGATGCGCCCATCATCCGCAACGCCGAGGAAAGCTGGTCGCTGTTTCGCTTCGGGGCGCCCGAAGACTACGCACGGCGGCGCGGTTTCGGCGGGCTGCGCTTTCCGCTGGCGGCCTTCGACACGTTCATCCAGCATGCCGTGCCGCGCTGGATAGGCAACAACGATGCGGCGCTGCGGGGGTTATGCGCCGTGCTGGACCGCGTGGGCCCCAGCCTGGTGGTGGCCCATAGCCACGGAGGCGAAGTGGCGTTCCGCGCCCTGCACGAACGGCCCGAGCTGGTGCGCGGAATCGTTGCCATCGAGCCCTCGGGTTTTGCCGAGCCGGTGCGGCCGCAAGCCGTGGCCGGCAAGCCGTTCTTGTTCGTCTACGGCGATTACCTGGATGCCACGCCGCTCTGGACGCGCCTGGTCGCCGCGGGTGGCCAGTACGCCGACGCGCTCGGGGCGCAAGAAGGCCATGTCGACACCTGGCGGCTGGCCGACCAGGGCATACAGGGGAATTCCCATATGCTGATGATGGACGACAACAGCGACGAGATCGCGCAACGCGTATCGGAATGGGTGATCGACGCCGGGGGCCGCTTGCCGGCGTAAGCGGCGCAGAGAGCGCCCGGGGCCGGAGTGCGCGCCGGGCAGGGTTGCCGCGGCCCGCGCGGCGTCATCCCAGTTCGGCGGCGTGGCTGGCGTAGACCGACAAGGCCGTCTGGCCATTCCACCAGTACACGCGCGCCACGGGGACCCGGCGGGCGATCTCCAGCGCCTGGGCCATGTCGCTTTCAATGAAATGGGTGTAGCAGCCGGACACGATGGCCTGGGCCTTGTGTTCGGCGGTCTGCTGCGCGGTGTGGCGGGCCGCGTCGCGCATGACGAGCGCGCCGCGGAAACCGTGGCGGCGCAGCCAGTCCTGGGTGCGCGCGCGGTCTTGTTCGGGACGGCCGGTAATGACGGTGAGCTGGCTCAGGTCGCGCGCCGGCAGGCAGGCAGAGGGCAACAGCAGGTCGCGCTGTGCCAGCGTCGCGGCCAGGTCGGATTCGTACAGGTGCGGCGCCAGGTCGGGCAGCAGGATGCCGTCGAGGTCGATGGCCCACGAGGCATAGGCGTCGGGGGGCAGGCAGGGCAGGTTATGGGTGACGTCGTAAGCGGGCGTGACCGACTCGCGTTCCCAGGGAAACCAGGCGCGGAACCCGGGGGGCATCTCGACCCCGAAATCGGGGCGCACGCGCGATTCGGCGTCGTAGGCCAGCGCGAACACCTTGAAGGTGTAACCCGACGCGGCCAGGAAATCGATGCTGTCCGACAGGGTCGTGCCGCGCCCGGCGATGTCTTCCATCAGCAGTATGCGCGCGCCGGGGGCGGGAGTTTGCGCGGTGAACCACGATACCCGCCGGGCGCGGCGGTCGTATGCCAGCGCGTGCAGGGGCAGGTCGAGCGCGGTGCAGGCCATCATGGCCGCCGGCAGCCCGCCGCGCGCGATCGCCACGATGGCGTCGAACGCCATGCCGCGCCATTGCGGGACGTGCCGGGCCACGACCTGCTCGACGCGCGCGTAGTCGTAGGGGAAGGTGGCGCGGGCGGGGGACATGGGAAATGGACAGGAGCGGAGCTGGGAAATTTTGCCACAGGTGGGGCGGGGGCGCGACGGGGCGGCGGGTGGGCGGCAGGTGTCTGACTCCCGCTGGGTGTCGGACACCGTCGTTGCCAGGTGTCTGGCTCCCGTCAGGGTGCCTGACACCGCTGTGTGCGGAAAATCTTGGCCAGGCTTCGGTGTCTGACACCCTGCGGGAGTCAGACACCTGGCCGCGACCTGGCTGCGGCACCGCGTGCCTTGATTCAAATGCACAAGCCTGTTACAGCGATTCTTGTTACCCTTCTGGGCGGGGATGTTCCCGATTTCGGCCTCACTTATACCGATACGCTGTCAGTGCCTGTTATTCCGACCCTACCCACCTTCTTGCCCCTGGCGGCCAGCCGCCCCCGTACCGCGGCCGCGTGGCGCCGCGCCGGCACCGCGCTGTGCGCCAGCCTGCTGATGCTGCTGGCGGCCTGCAGCTCGACCAAGGTCGGGCCGGGGTATTACCGGGTGCAGTCCGGCGACACGCTCAGCAAGATCGCGCGCCAGCACGACACCAGCGTGGCCGAGCTGATGCGCCTGAACAACCTGTCCAACCCCAACCGCATCAGCAAGGGCCAGGTGCTGCGCGTCAACAAGAGCGGCGCGGCATCCGCATCCAGTTCCACCCGCGCGCCGGCCGCCACGCCGGCGGCATCCGCCGCCGCCGTGCGCGGTATCAAGCTGGTGTGGCCCGCCGAAGGCACCGTTACGCAGCGTTATAACGGCAGTTCGTCCAAGGGCATCACCATCGTCAACAAGGCCGGCACGCCGGTGCAGGCGGCCGCCGCGGGCAGCGTGGTGTATGCCGGCAACCGCCTGCGCGGCTACGGCAACCTGGTGATCGTGCAGCATTCCGGCGATTTCCTCAGCATCTATGCGCACAACAGCACGATGCTGGTCAAAGAAGGGCAGAAGGTCTCGCAAGGCCAGCAGATTGCCGAAATAGGCAGCACCGACCGCCGCGGCCCGGGCCTGTATTTCGAACTGCGCTATCGCGGCCAGCCGGTCGACCCCTCGGGCGCCTTGCCGCCCCGCTAGCGTTCGCGCAGCAGCTCCCGGACGCGGTCTTGATAGTCGGGCGGAAACGCCCAGAAGCGCAGCCCTTCCGAGGTCACGTGGGGCTCGAGCCCGCGCTCCTGCGGCGGCTTGTGCCACAGGAACTGCATCAGCGCATCGCTGCTGACCCAGGGATTGCCGTACCAGAATCCGTGCGCGCGGCGCTGCAGGCCGGGAATTTCCCGCGAGTCGACGTTGATGATGTCGAACCCCAGCTGCATCGAGGCCTTCGTGATGAAGTGCCATTGCGCCGAATCCAGGGACTCGCGGCTGGGGCGCCCCGCGCGCGCGACGCCCTGGTGGCGCGCGGCCCAGCGCAGCGCGCGGTCATTCATGTTCGCGCTCAGCGTCACCCGGTCGGTGAACGGGATATACGCGCCCAGGTCGGCCACGAAGCGGTCCACGTCTTCGTCGGGCGCGGCAAAGTACACCTGGCCCAGGCGCAGGCGGGCGCGGACGTCGTCCGGCGATTCGTCCGCGCGGGGATGGGCCAATGCCGCCAGCCCTTCGCTGGCGATCCGCGCGCCCGCGCTGAACGCCAGGATATTGATGCGTTCGGTATCGGTATGGGCCAGCAGCGCATCCACCAGCCGCGTGAATGCCGGCACGGACGCCCGCGCCACGCGCACGTCGGTCGCGTACGACAGCAGGCTGCCGGCCGACGGCCACAGGAATGCCAGCACGACCGCCTGCCGGCCGGTAAAGTGGCGGAACTGGGCTGCCTGCGCCGTGCCGCGCCATACGGCATTGTTGAAGCCATGCACGTACACGATCAAGTCTTTGCTGGGGCTGGCGGCCAGCGCCCGGTTGATTTCGTCGTAGAACGCGCGGGCCTGCGCATTGGGCGGGGCCTGGCTGCCGATGTCGAACGAGGCCTGTTCTTCCAGGCGCTTCAGGCTCAGTATGGGGCGGCCGCGCTCGACATCGGAGGTCGACAGGGCCGTGACCCGGTCCCAGTCGAGCGTCCCGTCGCCGATCTGGACGTAGGCGGTGCCCATGCGCAGGGTGTCGCTGGGGAAAATGGTGTAGACCGGCTGGCGCGATTCGATCAGCACCGCCCGGTTGGTGGCGTAGAACAACGAAATATAAGAGCTTTCGCCGTTCTGTCCGCCGTGCGTGAACGGGTCGACGTAGCCCATGGTGAATTTCAGCGGCGTCGGCATCAATCGCACGGGCGACGAGCAGCCCGCCAGCGCCAGCGCGCAGGCCATCAGGGCCAATGCCCGGAGCAGGCCGCCTGCGTTGCTTGCCGCCTTGATGTTGCTGAACATCGTATCCACCGCCATTGGGTTGAACAGGCTTCGGTGCCGCAGGCGCTATCTTAATGCCATGTTTTCCGATGCCCGTGTTTCCGCATAGGCATCGGTATCACCCATGTGCGCGATGACGCGGTCCAGCATGGCGCCCAGCTGGGCCTGTTCCTGCGTGCTCAGGCAACCGAATATCTCATCGTTGCGGCGCGCGATCAGCGCCACGATCCGCGCGTAGAGGGCCCGGCCTTCGCCGGTGGGCGTCAGCACCACGCCGCGCGCGTCGCCCTCGCATGCCTGCTTGATGACCAGGCCGCGTTCGACCAGCGCCTGGGCCGAGCGGCTGGCCTGGCCCTTGTGCAGGTTGGCGGCGCGGGCCAGGTCATTGACCGACAGCGGCGCGTAGCGGCCGATGGCCGCCAGGCAGCGGGCTTCGCCCAGCGGCAGGCCGCAAGTTTCCTGGTACGCGCGGTTGCTGTCGCGGTCCGATACCTTGTTGACCACGTGCATCCGGTAGGTCAGGAAGCGTTCGAGGTCGGGCAGGGCGTCGCTGGCGGTGTGGGTCGGCATGGAAAATGGCGGGCCGGGCCCGCCCAGGGTCAGTTGACGGTGATCTTGCTGTCGCGGATGACCTTGCCCCATTTCTTGCGCTCGGCCTCGGCATAGGCGGTCATTTCCTGCGGCGTGCTGGGTATGGCTTCCAGGCCCATGGCCTTGAATTTTTCGCGCACTTCGGACGCATCCAGGGCGCCGCGCAAGGCCGTATTCAGGCGCTCGACGACGGCATCGGGCGTGCCTTTGGGCACCAGCAGCCCCTGCCAGGCATAGGCCTCGAAATCCTTCATGCCCAGTTCGATCAGCGTGGGCGTATCGGGCATCGATTCGAGCCGCTTGGCGCTGGCCACCGCGATGGCGCGCAGGCGCCCCGACGCGATGTACTGCTGGCCGGTGGCCGAATCGACGAACATCATGGGCACCTGGCCGCCCATCACGTCTTGCACCGCGGGGGCCGCGCCGCGATACGGCACGTGCACCAGGTTCAGCCCCGTGCGCAGGCGGAACAGTTCGGTGGCCAGGTGGTGCGGGCTGCCGGAGCCCGGCGTGGCGTAGTCGGCGCCGTTGGGCTGCGACTTGATCCAGGCGGTCAGTTCGTCCAGCGTCTTGGCAGGCACCGAGGGGTTCACCACCAGGATCATGGCAAAGCGCGCCATCAGCCCCACCGATTTCAGGTCGGTGGCCGGGTCGTACGACAGTTGCGGATACAGCGCCGGGTTGGCGGCCAGGGTGGCGGTGTCGCCGGACAGCATGGTGTAGCCGTCGGGCTGGGCGCGCGCGACATAGTCGGCGCCGATGGCGGTCGCGGCCCCGGGTTTGTTGGCGATGACGATCGGCTGGCCGAGCGAGGCGGTCATTTTCTCGGCCAGGGTGCGGGCCACGATGTCGGTGCCGCCGCCCGCGGGGTAGGGCACTACCCATTCGATGGCGCGGGTGGGGTAGTCGGCGGCCTGGGCTTGCAGGGCGCCGGCGGCCAGCAGCAAGGCGGCCGCGGCCTTCAGATAGCGATTCATGGGTTGTCTCTCCGTCGTGGTACAGCGTTCTTGGTAATAGGCACAGCAAATCAGGTACAGCAAATGGGTACAGCGGGTCGTTGCAGCGTATGGTTGGCGGTCAGGCCCGCAGCGCCTGCTCGGCCTGTTCGATCAGCGCCAGCACGGGCGCGGCCTCATCTTGCCGGCTGATCAGCGACAGGCACAGCGCCGACAGGAACAGCGGGGCCTGCGCTTCGCCGGCGCGGGTCAGGGCTTGCGCCAGGCGCGTATAGGCCAGGTCCAGATCGGATTCAGTCATGGCGGGTCTCCGTAAGGGCATGATACGGCGTCAGAGCGCGCCGCACCGCCGGCACGTCGTCTTGCCCCCAGCGGCCCAGCACATAGCCGTCGGGGCGGATCGCGTACAGCGTGCCGGGGCGCGCGCCGTAGCGCTGGTAAGCCTGGCCGTCGGCATCGTGCAGGGCCGCGCCGGGCGCGCGGCCGATCGGCAGAATGCGCAGCGGGGTCGCGGCCCGGGCCAGGTCGCGCAGGGCGGCCAACGCGGCCGGGTCGCAGTCGAAGGCCAGCAGCGTGAACGCATGGCCGAACCATTCGGTCAGGTGGCGGGCCGCGCCGTCGTGGCGCAGCAGCGCCTCGGGCGCGGGTTCGCCGGGCGCGGCGCGCGGGCCGGCTTCGGGCAGGCCGTCGGCGGCGTTCAGGGCCGAGCCCTGGTACGAGATCGGCGCCGACTGGCGCGGGTTGATCAATGAACGCACGCTGGCGTCGGCCAGCGACAGCCGCAGCGTGGCCTCGCGCAGCAGCTGAAAACCGTAATCGGGCGGCGCCATGAACTCGGTGCTTTTGGCGCCGTAGCTCAGGTTCTGGCGGGTGGCATGCACGCGTTCCTGGCTGTAGCTGTCGAGCAGCGCCTCGCCCGCGTGGCCTCGCAGCACCCAGGCCAGTTTCCAGGCCAGGTTGCCGGCGTCGTCCAGCCCGGAATTCAGGCCGCGCACGCCGAAGATCGGCACCAGGTGGCCGGCATCGCCGGCAAACAGCACGCGCCCGTGGCGGTAGCTGTCCAGCGTCAGGCACTTGGCGTTGTACATCGAGATCCACAGCGGCTTCCAGGGCGCGGTCTCGCCTATCATGTCCAGGTGGCTCTGCACGCGCGGCAGGACGTTTGCGGGCTGTATCGCGGCCTGCGCGTCTTCGTCGTCGCCGATCTGGTAGTCGATGCGCCAGACGTTGTCCGGCTGGCGGTGCATCAGCAGGGTCGAGCCGGGATTCGAGGGCGGGTCGAACCACGCCAGCCGCTCGGTGGGGCGCGCCGACGCCTGTTCGATATCGACAATGACATAGCGGCCCTCGTACTGCATGCCTTGCAGGGCCAGGCCCAGTTGCTCGCGCACCGTGCTGCGGCCGCCGTCGCAGGCCACCACCCAGTCGGCCCGCACGGTATGCGAGCCGGCCGCGTCGTCGATCTGTACCGTGACGCCGGCGGCATCGGGCCGCACCCGCGCCACCCGGCTGGACCACGCCACCCGGGCCGGCGCCCGGCCGCGCTCCAGCGCCTGGTGCGCATATTCTTCGACGTAGAACTGCTGAATATTGACCATGGGCGCGTAGCGCTGGGTGGGGTCGCTGGGCATTTCGAAGCGCAGCACTTCCTGGTTGCGGTAGTAGCTGCGCCCGCTGTTCCAGGCCAGGCCCTTGGCCGCCAGCGGCCGGTCGGCGCCGATCCAGCCCAGGATTTCTTGCGAGCGGCGCGACATGCAGATGGCGCGGCTGCCGGTGCAATAGCCCGCATCCGCCTCGACCGTGAGCGAGGCGATGCCGTATTCGGCCAGCAGCGCCGCCAGCGTCAGCCCGACCGGGCCGCCGCCGGCGATCAGTACGGGCACGTGCCCGGGCAGAGGCGCGGATTCCATCGTGCCGTCTCCTTGGTGTGGTTGTGCACGCAACTATATCCACGCCTGGTTGTGCGCGCAACTAGTTATTGCCCTAGGTCAAGGCGAGAATCGGAATAGTGGGGTAGGCGGTGCCAGGTGTCTGACTCCCGCAGGGTGTCAGACACCGAAGCAGGCAACGGTATTTCAATAGCACGGTGTCTGACACCCTGCGGGATTCAGACACCTGGCTGACCTGGCTGAGTCAGACACCTGGCCATGGGCAAAAAAAAGCCAGACACCGGAGTGTCTGGCTGGGGTACTGCTCATGCAACCTGTCGTTCGTTGCGGATGCCAGGCGGGTCTGGCATCCGCCCGGGATTATTCTTCTTCGACGAAGGTTTCCTGGCGCTTCTTGCGGATCGAGGGCAGGGCCACCAGCACCACCAGGACGGCGGCGGCGGCCAGCAGCGAGGCCGACAGGGGCCGCTCGACGAAGGTGAAGAAGTCGCCGCGCGACAGCAGCAGGGCGCGACGGAAGTTTTCTTCCATCATGGGGCCCAGCACCAGGCCCAGCAGCAGCGGAGCGCCTTCGCACTTCAGCTTGGCCCAGAAGTAGCCCACCACCCCGAACACGGCCGTCGTGTAGATGTCGAAGGTGTTGTAGTTCAGCGAATACACGCCGATCGTGCAGAACACCAGAATGGCCGGGAACAGGATGCGGTAGGGCACTTTCAGCAGCTTGACCCACACGCCGATCAGCGGCAGGTTCAGCACCACCAGCATCAGGTTGCCGATCCACATCGAGGCGATCAGGCCCCAGAACAGGTCCGGGTGGCTGGTCATGACCTGCGGGCCCGGCTGGATGTTGTGGATGGTCATGGCGCCCACCATCAGCGCCATCACGGCGTTGCCCGGAATACCCAGGGTCAGCAGCGGAATGAACGAAGCCTGCGCGCCCGAGTTGTTGGCCGATTCGGGGCCCGCCAGGCCGGCCGGGTGGCCCTTGCCGAAGCGTTCGGGTTCTTTAGACAGTTTCTTTTCCAGCGTGTACGACGCAAAGGCCGACAGCACCGAACCGCCGCCGGGCAGAATGCCCAGCATCGAACCCAGCGCGGTGCCGCGCACGATGGCGGGCACGGCTTCGCGGATTTCTTGGCGGTTGGGGTACAGCGAGCCGATCTTGTCTTGCAGTTCGACGCGGTTTTCTTTTTGCTCGAGGTTGGACAGGATTTCGGCGAAGCCGAACACGCCCATGGCCACGATGGCGAAGTCGATGCCGTCTTGCAGTTCGGGGATGCCGAAGTCGTAGCGGGCCACGCCCGAGTTGACGTCGGTGCCCACCATGCCCAGCAGCAGGCCCAGCAGAATCATGCAGATGGCCTTGGGCAGCGAGCCCGAAGCCAGCACCACGGCGCCGATCAGGCCCAGGGTCATCAGCGAGAAGTACTCGGCAGGGCCGAACTTGAACGCGACTTCGGCCAACGGCGGCGCGAAGGCGGCGATCAGCATCGTGGTGACGCTACCCGCGAAGAACGAGCCGACGGCCGCCAGCGACAGGGCCGCGCCGGCGCGCCCATTGCGCGCCATCTGGTGTCCATCGAGGACGGTCACCACCGCGGATGTCTCGCCTGGCAGGTTGACCAGAATGGCGGTGGTGGACCCGCCGTACTGCGTGCCGTAATAGATGCCCGCCAGCATGATCAGGCCGGCCACCGGGGGCAGCACGTACGTGATCGGCAGCAGCATCGCGATGGTGGGAACGGGGCCCAGCCCCGGCAGCACCCCGACCAGCGTGCCCAGGATACAACCCAGCAGGGCGTACAGCAGGTTTTCGGGGGTGAACGCGACGGAGAATCCGAGCGCGAGGTGTTCCATCAATTCCATGATCTTGTCTTCCCCTTGGTTTTAGTTCATGCCCAGAAACGACGGCCATAGCGGGAAGATCAATCCCAGCCCCTTGATGAACGCCAGCCAGCAGAACACCACGAGGAAAAGCGCGTTGATGACGGCGACTTTCCAGCTGAATTCGTAGCTGGCGATGCTGCTGCCCACTACCAGGAGGAACAGCGATACATACAGGCCCAGCGGACGCAGCAGCAATCCGAAGAGGACGACGGAGCCGATGATGATGAACAGGATCTTGAAGTCGAACTTCTCGACGACGGTTTCGGTGGCTTTGTGGGAAAGCGCGCCCAACGCCACGGTGGCGCCCAATATGGCCAGGCAGATGCCCAGCCAGAAAGGGAAGTAGCCCGGACCCATGCGGGCGGATGTGCCCATGTTGTATTGGGTGGCCCCTAGGGCGAATCCTAGTCCGATCGCGGTGAACATCACCCCCGACCAGAAGTCCTGTCTATTCTTTAGCTGCATAAAGGGTCTCCGTATTGTGCCGTGCCAGGTTGGTGGACCTGAAAGGCGGAGACGCAGTGCCGAGGGACGCATGAGGCTTGGACATAAAACATATAAAAAAAAATATGGCACGGCGGCGCGAGCCATATCGGGTTCTGCAAGCGTCCGGACACTGAGCGCACCGCCAGCACGCGTAGTCCAAGTCGGGTGGATCGTAGCACGATGTAGTTTAGAATTCTGTTGGTGAATCCTCTAACCAACCCAGGGGCCGACATCGAAAAGCGGGAACTGAAACCGGCCGATTTCGCAACCCTGGCCGAGTTCCGCTACGCGCTGCGGTGCTTCACCGTTTTCAGCGAAGCCGAGGCCCACGGCCAGGGTTTGTCGCCGCAGCAGCACCAAGCCCTGCTCACCATCAAGGGCAGTGGGGCGCAGGCCCTTACCGTGGGCGAATTGGCCGAAAAACTTTGCATCAAGCACCACAGTGCCGTCGAACTCATCAGCCGGCTGGTGCGCATGGGCATGGTTACGCGTTCCATGGACCCGGCCGATGGCCGGCGCGTGCGCATTGCGCTGACCTCGCTGGCCGAAGCAAAGCTGCAGGCGCTATCTGCCGTACACCTTGAACAATTGCGGCGTATCGGGCCTCTTTTGATCAAATTGCTGGATAAATTCGGTCCCGCAATTCGCTGAAAAAACGTACGTCAGATGGACACTTGCAGGGTGACGGGCCGCCCCTGCGCGCACGGTTTTGCACCAGGTACAGGACCTGGCGGTGCCGCCGCGCGATGTTCATTACGCAGGCCTGAATACACGCACTAGGGAAACCCCCAAGAAAATTCTTGCCTAGTTCGTTGTGTGGCTGCAACAAGTGGCCGCTGGACCGGCCTATACCGCGGAATCTGGCGATGGATCTTGCACGCGCTTCTTGATTTCGAGCTGGTGTTTTTCCATTGCCTGGCGCAGTTCGCGCCGTTCGCGCGCGGCTTCCTGGCGCTGTTTTTCTTCTAGTGTGCGCGCTTGCAGCGGCGGCACGGCCGTGGGCTGGCCGTTGTCGTCGACCGCCACCATCGTGAAATAGCAGCTGTTGGCGTGGCGCACGATCTGGCGGCGGATGTCTTCGGTAACGACCTTGATGCCGATTTCCATCGAGGTGCGGCCCGTGTAGTTCACGGATGCCAGGAAAGTGACCAGCTCGCCCACGTGGATGGGTTGCCGGAACACCACCTGGTCGACCGACAGCGTGACGACGTAGTGGCCGGCATAACGGCTGGCACAGGCGTAGGCTACCTGGTCCAGGTACTTCAGGATGGTGCCGCCGTGCACGTTGCCAGCGAAGTTGGCCATGTCGGGCGTCATCAGGATGGTCATGGCCAATTGATGGCTGGCGGTATCTTGCATGGAATGAAGGCTAAGTTGAAAATGCCATGGTAATCGCTGCGCGAGGCGCCAGCGCAAGGGCGAACCCCGCCGCTCTTTGCAATGCTTCACTTTGTGCTTGTTGAAGTTGCGATACGCTCGCTGCGTATTTTTCCCGGAGAAATGCGTCATGGCTTCCTTGTCCAAGCGTTGCATGGCCGAGCTCATCGGCACTTTCTGGTTGGTGTTGGGCGGTTGCGGAAGCGCCGTCCTGGCCGCCGGCTTTCCCGAACTCGGCATTGGTTTCATGGGGGTCGCGCTGGCATTCGGCCTGACCGTGCTGACCATGGCGTTCGCGGTAGGCCACATATCGGGCGGGCACTTCAATCCGGCCGTCACGGTCGGCCTGGCCGCCGGCGGCCGCTTCCCCGTGCGCGAGATCGTGCCGTATACCGTGGCGCAGGTCGTCGGCGCGGTGATCGCGGCCGCGGTGCTGGCCTGGATCGCCAACGGCAAGCCGGGCTTCGACCTGGTGGCCAGCGGTTTCGCGGCCAATGGCTACGGCGAACATTCGCCGGGCAAATACGCCCTGGGCGCGGCGCTGGTGTGCGAAGTGGTGCTGACCGCCGGCTTCCTGTTCGTGATCCTGGGCGCCACCGACAAGCGCGCGCCGGCGGGCTTCGCCCCCATTCCGATCGGGCTGGCCCTGACGCTTATCCACCTGATCAGCATCCCGGTCACCAATACGTCGGTCAACCCGGCCCGTTCGACCGGCCCGGCGCTGTTCGTAGGGGGCTGGGCACTCGAGCAATTGTGGCTGTTCTGGGTCGCGCCGATCGTCGGCGCCATTCTCGCGGCGGTGCTCTATCGCTGCGTGGCGCGCGAAGACCGGTAATCCACGCGTCAACACGGGGCCTGGCGCGGGATGCATAATGGGTTGCGGCCGCACGCGGGCGGCCTCCCCAGGAGATCCCCATGTCCCGAGATTCGCAGTTCGACAGCCTGCTGCCGCCCTTACGGCTGGACCGGCGCGCTTTTGTGGTCACGGCGCTGGCCACGGGCTTTACCACGGCAACCGGCCATGCGGCCGCCGCCACGGCCATCAACACGCCGGCGGCCGGGCTGCAGGCCGGCCCGGTGCAGATCCCGGTGTCCGGCGGCAACATGCCGGCATACCGCGCCGCGCCACAAGACGGCAAGGCGCTGCCCACGGTACTGGTCATCAACGAAATCTTCGGCGTGCACGAGTACATCCAGGATGTCTGCCGCCGGCTGGCCAAGGCGGGCTATCTGGCCGTCGCGCCCGAACTCTTCGCGCGCCAGGGCGATGCGTCCAAGTACACCGAAATCGCCCGGCTGCGCACCGAGATCATCGATAAAGTGCCCGATGAGCAGGTAATGGGCGACCTGGATGCCGCCGCGGCCTGGGCCGCCCAGCACGGCGGTGATCCGAAGCGCTTGATGGTTGTGGGCTTCTGCTGGGGCGGACGCATCGTGTGGCTGTACGCCGCGCACAATCCCAAGCTGCGCGCGGGCGCCGCCTGGTATGGGCACGTGCGCAACACCACCAGCCCCATCAAGCCCGCCGATCCGATCGCCGTGGTCGACCGCCTGCACGCGCCGGTATTGGGGTTGTACGGCGAGGCCGACGCCGGCATTCCGGTGGCCGACCTCGAGCAAATGCGCGCCGCGCTGGGCAAGGGATCAGAGGCCGCCCGGCAATCGCAGATCCGCCTATATAAAGACGCTCCGCATGGCTTTCACGCCGATTACCGGCCCAGCTATCGCCCGGAAGCCGCCCAGGACGCCTGGCGCCGCATGCTCGACTGGTTCGAGCGCTACGGCGGGTAGGCGCCGGGCGCCGCTACGGTTTGGTGACGCCCTGCCGCAGCGGCGCGTATTCCACCGGCACCCAGGCATAGCCCTGGCCGTCGGTGCGCACGTGGCCCAGGCCGGGAAACGGCAGGTGCGCGCCGGCTACCCATAGCTGGTTGCCGGCGGCCTGGGCGAAGATTTTCTTGCGGCTGGCGATCGCCTGGGCGCTGTCCACGTCGAATTCGATGACCACTTCGGGGCGGGCGAACTGCACGGCATGGCTGTGCACGATATCGCCCCAGACCAGCAGGCTTTGTCGCCCGGAAGTGAATAGGTACGAGGTGTGGCCCGGCGTGTGGCCGGGGCTGGGCACGGCCTGCACGCCGGGCAGCAGCGTTTCGCCGGGCTGGTAGGTGAGGAATTTGCCGGCCGCCTGGTATGGCGCGGCCGAATCGCGCGACATCTTGAAAAACGGCTGCGCCTCGGCCGGCGCCTGCGCCGCCACGGTGGTGCTCAGCCAGAAATCGGCCTCGGGGCGGGCGGCGTAGACGTCGGCGTTGGGAAAGCGCGGCGTGCCCTGGGGGGTCAGCAGCCCGCAGGCATGGTCGGGGTGCAGGTGGGTGAGCAGCACCGCGTCGAGCTGCTCGGGCTGGAAGCCCGCGGCGCGCAAGCTGTCGGCCAGCCCGCCGGCGGTGGGGCCCAGGCAGGGCCCGGCGCCCGTATCCACCAGCACGACCTGTTTGCCGTTCTGGATGACATAGGCGTTGACCGCGGTCTGCACGCCCGGGTCGGTGGGCACGAACATGGCGGCCAGCAGCTCCTGGATGTCGGAGGCGCTGGCGCCGCTGAGGATGGCCGGGTCCAGGTCGACATAGCCGTCGTACAGGGCGGTGACGACGAAGTCGCCCAGCGCCATGCGGTAGAACCCGGGGGCCTGCGCGGTCTGCAGGGGCGCGGTGGCCAGTGCGGGCGCCGCGCCACAGGCGAGCAGGGCCGCGGCGGACAGACTGAGCGCGCCCAGGATGCGGCGCGGCGGAAAGCAGACCGGAAAACGCATGAGAGAAAGCTCCGTGTAGCCAGGCGAATGTGCGTCGAGGATAGCGCGAATCACCGCAGCATGCGCGCGGTGGCGCGCGCCTGCCCGGCCAGCCAGTCGGCCACGAGGCCGACTTCGGCCGAACGCGGCTGGGTGCCGCGGATCATCCAATACGCATGGCGGGCGGCGCTTTGCAGGGCGTCGCCCACGGCGGCCAGGCGCTGCTGCGCCAGCAGCGGCTCGACCAGGGCGCGCCGGCCCAACGCGACGCCATGGCCGGCCAGCGCCGCGTGCACGATCTGGTCGTACTGGTTGAAGCGCAGCATGCCCTTGGGCCTGGCGTGGCCCAATTGGTGGGCCTGCAGCCATTCCGGCCATTGCAGCCACGGACGGGTGGGGTCGTCGAATTCCAGCAGCACCAGCTTGGCCAGCGCGGCGGCATCGAGCCGGGCGATGCCCAGCGACGGGTGCGCCACCGGCACGACGGCTTCGCCGAACAGCCACAGCGCGCCGTCAGGCGCCGCCTCGCGCGGGCTATAGCGGATGGCGATGTCGACCCCGTCGCGGTCGATGTCCAGCACCCGGTTGTCGGCGGCCACGCGCACGTCGACGGTGGGGTGCGCCGCCTGGAATTCGCCCAGCCGCGGCAGCAGCCAGAGTGAGGCCACGCCGATCGTGGTGGTCACGGTGACCGGCGTGCGGCGTTCGGGGGCGCGCCATTGCCCGGCCAGTTCGCCCAGTTGCGTCAGCCAGGGATCCGCCATGCGGAACAGTTGCGCGCCTTCCGAGGTGAACGCCACCGAGCGGAAGCCGCGCGACAGCAGCGGCACCCCCAGATGCGCTTCAAGGGCGCGGACCTGGCGGCTGACCGCCGATTGCGTCAGGTGCAGGTCTTGCGCCGCGGCGGTGATGCTCATGCGCCGCCCCACGGCCACGAATCCGCGAACCAGGTCCAGGGGCGGCAGTTTGGATAACGGGTATGGCATTCCGGTGGCGCATGCGATTGCGACGAGGAAATCGGTTGAACAATCATAGCCGCCGGGCGTTCAATTAGGCCAGACGAAACTATTGCTACGCGAGCGGCGCCTGACGGCCGGCCCGCGCCGCAGCCAGGAGCCGCCATGGCCCGCGACCCGATCCAGCTATATTGCATCACGGGAATGTCAATGGCCCTATCGGGCCGCGCCGCCGTGCGCTTGAGGCGGACGGGCGGTCTGCGTATCCTGTGCGAATCCGGCGCGGTATGGATATCCGAATACCGTTGCCGCGTAGACCACGTGCTCGGCGCCGGCGATGCCGTGCAGTTGCGTGGCCATCGCGATATTGTCCTGAGCGGCCTGCCCGATGCGCGGGTCGCCCTCATCCTGGAGCCTGCCATATGAATGCCTCTGCCCCGTCCTGCGAAATGTGGTTCGATTTCGCCAGTCCCTATAGCTACCTGGCCATGGCGCGGCTCGAGCCGCTGGCGCGCCAGGCCGGCGTCGAGGTGGTGCTGCGTCCCTTTTTGCTGGGGCCGATTTTCCAGGCGCAGGGCTGGAACGACAGCCCGTTCCGGCTGTTTCCCGGCAAGGGGGCTTACATGATGCGCGACATCGCCCGCCTGGCCGACAAATACGGCATCGGCTACCAGCGGCCCAGCCAGTTTCCCCGCATGAGCGTGCTGTCGGCGCGCGTGGCGCTGCTGGGGCAAGACCAGCCCTGGGGCCGCGACTTCTGCCTGGCGGCGTTCCACGCCAATTTCGTCGACGACCAGGACATCCAGGACGAAGCCGTGGTGGGGGCGCTGCTCGACGGCCTGCAGCTCGATGGACAGGCGCTGGTGGTTCAGGCGCGCCAGGAAAGCACCAAGGAAGCCCTGCGCCGGCAGGTCGACCGCGCGCGCGAACTGGGCATTTTCGGCGCGCCCAGCCTGATGGTGGGCCGCGAAATGTTCTGGGGCAACGACCGCCTGGAAGACGCGCTGCAATGGGCCGCGCGCGGCCCCGCCGCGCAGGCCTAGGGCCGGCGTCGCCGTTGGGGGGACCATGTCCACGGATAAAGTCATGATCGTCACGGGCGGCAGCCGCGGTATCGGGGCCGCCGTTGCCCGGCTGGCCGCTCGCCGGGGCTATGCCGTATGCGTCAACTACCGCCAGCGGCGCGATGCCGCCGACGACGTGGTGCGGGCCATCCAGGCCGACGGCGGCCGGGCCATCGCTGTGGCCGCCGACGTGGCCGACGAGGCCCAGATCGTGCGGCTGTTCCAGGCGGTGGACCGCGAACTCGGCCGTGTCGATGCGCTGGTGAACAACGCCGGCGTGTTGGAAACCCAGATGCGCGTCGAAGACATGGATGCCGCGCGCGTGTCGCGCATCCTGGCCACCAATGTGGTGGGCGCGCTGGTGTGTTGCCGCGAGGCCGTGCGGCGCATGGCGCCGCGCCACGGCGGGCGCGGCGGCGCCATCGTCAATGTGTCGTCGGTGGCGGCGCGGCTGGGCTCGCCCGGCGAATATGTAGACTACGCCGCATCCAAGGGCGCGCTCGACACCCTGACCCTCGGCCTGGCGAAAGAAGTGGCGGGCGATGGCATCCGCGTCAATGCGGTGCGGCCCGGCACCATTTACACCGACATGCATGCCAGCGGCGGCGAGCCGGGCCGCGTCGACCGCCTGGCCGGCGCCATTCCGCTGCAGCGCGGCGGCACCGTGCAAGAAGTGGCCGGCGCGGTGATGTGGTTTTTCTCGGACGAGGCCGGCTATACCACCGGGTCGTTCATCGAGGTGTCCGGCGGGAAATAGCGGTGCCAGGTGTCTGACTCCCGCAGGGTGTCAGACACCGATGTGTACGAACGCCGTGCGCCTGCTTCGATGTCTGACACCCTGCGGGAGTCAGACACCTGGCCTCAGTCAGACACCTGGTCGCCTTGGCCGACCTTCAGAGTCCCGTATTCGGGTAGTTCGGCCCCGGGTCGTGGAAGCCGCCCGTGCTGTACGGGTTGACGGCGCCCGGGTGCGGGGGGCCGGGCTGGGAAGGGCCGCCGGCACAGCCGGCGAGCAGCAGCGCGGCGGCGATCAGCGACAGGGGCAGTCGTGGTTTCATGAGGGTCTCCGGGCAGGCGCGGCCTCAGCCCATGACGCGGGCCAGTTCCACGCCCGGGTCTTCCGCGCGCATGAACGCTTCGCCCACCAGGAAGGCATCCACTTTGTGGCTGCGCATCAGCTGGACGTCTTCGGGGGCCAGGATGCCGCTTTCGGTGACCACGCGCTTGCCGGGCGGAATCATGGGCAGCAGGTCCAGCGTGTTCTGCAGGCGGGTTTCGAAGGTGCGCAGGTTGCGGTTGTTGATGCCCAGCAGGGGGGTCTGCAGGCTGAGGGCCACGTCGAGTTCTTTGGCATCGTGCACTTCCACCAGCACGTCCATGCCCAGCTCGATGGCCAGGTCTTCCAGTTCGCGCAAATGGGCGGGCGACAGCGCCGCCACGATCAGCAGCACGCAGTCGGCGCCCATGGCGCGCGCCGAGATCACCTGGTAGGGGTCGATGACGAAGTCTTTGCGCAGCACCGGCAGCGGGCAGGCCGCGCGGGCGCGGCGCAGGTTGTCGTGCGAGCCCTGGAAGAACTGTACGTCGGTCAGCACCGACAGGCAGGCCGCCCCATGGACCGCATAGGTGGCGGCAATGGCGGCGGGGTCGAAGTTTTCGCGCAGCACGCCCTTCGAGGGCGAGGCCTTCTTGATTTCGGCAATGACCCCGGCCTTGCCCTGGGCGATCTTGTCTTCGATCGCCTGGGCGAACCCGCGCACGTCTTGCCGGGCCTGGGCTTCGCGCAGCAGCTCGGCTTCGCTGCGCAATTGACGCGCGGTGGCGACTTCCTCGGCCTTGACGGCGAGGATCTTCGCAAGAATATCGTTCATTTCTGGAATTTCCGGGTATATGCGCAGAACTCTTCCAGCTTGGCGCGGGCCGAGCCGTTAGAAATCGTTTCAAAGGCCAGCGACAGGGCCTGGCCGATGGAGTCGGCCTTGTTGCCAGCGTAAATGGCCAGCCCCGCATTCAGGGCGACGATGTCGCGGGCGACGCCTTCGACATTGTCGAGTGCCTGGATGACAAGTTCGCGCGATTCTTCGCGATTGGCCACCTTGATGCCCCGATTAGACACCATCGAGAGGCCGTAGTCTTCAGGATGGATCTCATATTCGCGGATTTCTCCGTCTTTCAGTTCGCCCACCATCGTGGCGCCGCCCAGGGACGCCTCGTCCATGCCGTCTTTGCCGTGCACGATCAGGACATGGCGCGAGCCCAGGCGCTGCAAGACGCGTACCTGGATGCCGACCAGGTCGGGGTGGAACACGCCCATCAACTGGTTGGCGGCATTGGCCGGGTTGGTCAGCGGCCCCAGGATATTGAAAATGGTGCGCACGCCCAGTTCTTTGCGCACCGGCGCCACGTTCTTCATGGCGCTGTGGTGCGCGGGGGCGAACATGAAGCCGATGCCCGTGGCCTGGATGCACTCGGCCACTTGCGCGGGCTCGAGCGCCAGGTTGGCGCCCAGGGCTTCCAGCACGTCGGCGCTGCCCGACGACGACGAGGCGCTGCGTCCGCCGTGCTTGGCGATGGGCACGCCGGCGGCGGCGGCCACGAACATGGCGGTGGTCGAGATATTGAAGGTGTGGCTGCCGTCGCCGCCGGTGCCGCACATGTCCAGCAGCTCTTGCGGGTTCGGCGTGACGACCGGGGTCGCGAATTCGCGCATGACCTGCGCGGCCGCGGTGATCTCGCCCACGGTTTCTTTCTTGACGCGCAGCCCCAGGATCAGCGCGCTGGCGAGCTGCGGCGACATTTCGCCGCGCATCAGCATGCGCATCAGGTGCAGCATTTCGTCATGGAAAATTTCGCGGTGTTCGATGCAGCGCGTCAGGGCTTCGGTGGGCGAGATGGTCATGGTGTTGTCCCCTTTTATCGGATGTTCAGGAAGTTGCGCAGCAAGTCATGCCCATGCTCGCTCAGCACGGACTCGGGATGGAACTGTACCCCGTACAGGGGCAGTGTTTTGTGGCGCACGCCCATGATGTCGCCGTCGGGCGCGGTAGCGGTGACTTCCAGGCAGTCGGGCAGCGTATCGGGCGCGATGGTCAGCGAGTTGTAGCGGATCACCGTGTAGGGCGTGGGCAGGCCGGCGAAGATGTCGGTGCCGCGGTGCGCCACCTGTACGGTCTTGCCGTGCATGATCCGGGGGGCGCGCACGATGTCGCCGCCATAGGCCGCGCCGATGGCCTGGTGGCCCAGGCACACGCCCAGGATGGGCACCTGCCCGGCAAAGCGCTGGATCAGGGACACCGACACGCCGGCCTCGGCCGGCGAGCACGGCCCCGGCGACACGCAGATGCGGTCGGGCCGCAGGGCGGCGATCTCGTCCAGGGTGATCTGGTCGTTGCGGACCACCCGCACGTCTTCGCCCAGTTCGCCGAAATACTGCACCAGGTTGTAGGTAAAGGAATCGTAGTTATCTAGCATCAATAGCATGGGGCACCTGCGGAAGGAATTGCGCGTTTGGCGAGGCAGCTCGAAAGGGGGATGGGGGCGGCTTCAGATCGGTTCGTCGAGTCCGTGCTGTACCTGTTCGGCGGCGCGCAGCACGGCGCGCGCCTTGGCTTCGGTCTCGGCCCATTCCAGTTCGGGGTCCGAGTCGGCCACGATGCCGGCGGCCGCCTGCACGTACAGCATGCCGTTCTTGATCACGCCGGTGCGGATCGCGATGGCCACGTCCATCTCGCCGCCGTAGCTCAGGTAGCCGGCCGCGCCGCCGTAGATGCCGCGGCGCACCGGTTCGAGTTCGTCGATGATTTCCATGGCGCGCACCTTGGGCGCGCCGGTCAGCGTGCCGGCCGGGAACGCGGCGCGCAGCACGTCCATGCTGCTCATGCCCGGGTTCAGCGTGCCGGCCACGTTCGACACCAAATGCATGACGTGCGAATAGCGTTCGATGGTCATGGTGTCGGTCAGCTTCACCGAGCCCACTTCCGCCACCCGGCCCACGTCGTTGCGGGCCAGGTCGATCAGCATGACGTGCTCGGCGATTTCCTTGGGGTCGGCGCGCAGTTCTTCGGCCAGCGCCAGGTCTTGCTCGGGCGTGGCGCCGCGCTTGCGGGTGCCGGCCAGCGGGCGGATGGTGACTTGCGACTTCGCCGTGCCGTTGTCATTGACCTGTTCCTGGCGCACCAGGATTTCGGGCGACGAGCCCACCACCTGGAAATCGCCGAAATTCCAGAAATACATATAGGGCGAGGGGTTCAGCGACCGCAGCGCGCGGTACAGCGACAGCGGCGCGTCGCGGAACGGCTTGGCGATCACCTGGCCCACCTGTACTTGCATCAGGTCGCCGGCGGCGATGTATTCCTTGGCCCGGCGCACGGCGGCCAGGTAGTCCGCCTTGTTGAAGTCGCGCCGTTCGTCGGTCTGCATGCTGGCGTGGCTGTACGGAATTTCCACCGGACGGCGCAGGCGGCCGCGCAGGTCCAGCAGGCGGTGTTGCGCGCGGCTGTAGGCTTCGGGCTGGGTGGGGTCGGCGTAGACCATCAGGTAGGTGCGACCGGCCAGGTTGTCGACGATGACCAGTTCGTCGACGTGCATCAGCATGATGTCGGGCGTGCCGCCGTCCATGCCGGCCGGGAAGGGCTTGACCGCCGGGCCCAGGCGGGGCTCGATGTGGCGCACGGTGTCGTAGCCGAAGTAGCCCGCCAGGCCGCCGCAGAAGCGCGGCATGCCGGGCCGCAGCGCCACTTTGAAGCGCGCCTGGTATTGCTCGATGAAGTCCAGCGGGTCGCCCTGGTGGGTTTCCACGACCTGCCCGTCGCGCAGGACTTCGGTGGTGGTGCCGCTGGCCCGGATCACGGTGCGGGCGGGCAGGCCGATGAACGAATACCGGCCGAAGCGCTCGCCGCCCACCACCGATTCCATCAGGCAGCTCATGCGGCCGCCTTGCGGGCCGCTGTGGGCCAGTTTCAGGTAAATGGCCAGGGGGGTGTCCAGGTCGGCGTAGGTGTCGGCCACCAGGGGGATGCGGTTGTAGCCCTGGGCGGCCAATGCTTGGAATTCGATTTCGGTCATGTGGGGTCTCGCAGGTTTTTAGAGTCTACGGACCGGGCACACAACAAAAAAGCCCGGTCCAGTTACGGTTCCGGGCTGAGGCGCTGTTTTTACAGCTTCGGCACTAGGCGGCAGGTGCGTCTAGGGCCGGGAAGGGAATCATCGCCACCCGGAAGACAAACGCCACCAACGCCACGAGGCGTTGCGCATTTGGTTCGACGGGTAAGCGTTCATGTATAGCGGGTATGCAAGTAAGGGGGCCGTTGCGCCGGAATCAGTTCGCCGTGCCGGTGGCGGGCGCGGCGGGTAAACCCCCGGGCTGGCCCTGCTTCCGGTCGGCGTTCCAGAGGGCGATCCACTGGGCGGCTTCGACAATGTTGGCAACTATACCATCCACATCCAGTCCGCGCACGTCCTGGCCTTCGTTGTAACCGTAAGGCACGGCCAGCACGTGCATGCCGGCGGCGCGCCCGGCCTGGGCATCGTTGATCGAATCCCCGATAGCCACCGCCTGCGCCGCGGTCACGCCCAGGCGCTCGCAGGCAAACAGCATCGGGTCGGGGTCGGGCTTGCGGCGCGCGCAGGTGTCGCCGCACACCACTTCCTGGAAAAAGCCGGCCAGGCCGGTGCGCTGCAGCAGGGGCAGGGTGAATTCGGTGGGTTTGTTGGTGACCACGGCCAGCTTCAGGCCCTGGTCGCGCATGGCCTTCAGGCCCTCGATCACGCCGTCGAACACCGCGGCCTTGTCGCCATTGACCAGGTGATAGTGCCGGTAGAACGAGGCGCGGCCCTGGTCGAACAGGGCCGGGTCCGGGTCGGCGTCTTGCAGCGAGCCGGTCAGGGCGCGGCGCACCAGGTTGTCGACTCCCTTGCCCACGAAGGTGGCGATTACATCTTCGCGCAGCGCCGGCATGCCCAGCTCGATGCGCATGGCATTGGCGGCCAGGGCCAGGTCGGGCACGGAATCGAGCAGGGTGCCGTCGAGATCGAGCAGTACGGCGCGGAAAGTCGTCATGGCGGCCTCAGGCGGATAGTGTGCCGGCCTTGGCGATTTCGCCGCGCAAGGCCTGGATGACGCCCGCGTAGTCGGGCTTGCCGAAAATGGCCGAGCCGGCCACGAAGGTATCGGCGCCGGCCGCGCGGATTTGCGCGATATTGTCGATTTTGACCCCGCCGTCGACTTCGAGCAGGATGGGCTGGCCGCCCGCCTGGGTCCAGCGGTCGATGCGCGCGCGGGCGTCGCGCAGCTTGTGCAGCGTGGTCGGAATGAAGCTCTGGCCGCCGAATCCCGGGTTCACCGACATCAGCAGCACGATGTCGAGCAGATCCATGACGTGGTCCATGGCGTCCAGCGGGCTGGCCGGGTTGAACACCAGCCCCGCCTTGCAGCCGTGGTCGCGGATCAGCGACAGGGTGCGGTGCACGTGGCGCGAGGCCTCGGGGTGGAAGGTAATGATGTCGGCGCCCGCCTTGGCGAACTGCGGCACCAGCTCATCGACCGGCTCCACCATCAGGTGCACGTCGATGGGCACCTGCACGTGCGGGCGGATCGCCGCGCATACCATCGGCCCGATGGTCAGGTTGGGAACGTAATGGTTGTCCATGACGTCGAAGTGGATCCAGTCGGCGCCGGCGGCGACGACGTTGCGCACTTCTTCGCCCAGGCGGGCGAAGTCTGCGGACAAGATACTGGGAGCGATGCGGGTGGCGGCCGGGGACGCAGTGGACATGATGATGGGGGTTTCCGCGGGCATAATGTGCCATTATTGTAGTTTGCCGCACCTGAATGTCGCCTGGCCCGGCCCCGCCGGCCGCGCGGCATACCGCTCCAACCCTCCAGCGCTTACCGGGAAAGGCCCGTGAAACCCTACGACCTGACCGTCACTGTTGCTCCGTCCTTCGTGCCCGAGCAGTCCGATCCCGCCGAACAGCAGTATGTGTTCGCCTATACCGTGCGTATCACCAATACGGGTGAGCACCCGGCCCAAGTCATCAGCCGTCACTGGATCATCACCGACGGCAACCAGCGCGTCCAGGAAGTGCGCGGCCTGGGGGTGGTAGGCCAGCAGCCCTTGCTGGCGCCGGGCGAAACCTTCGAATACACCAGCGGCTGTCCGCTGAATACGCCGGTGGGCACCATGCGCGGTACCTATCATTGCGTGGGCGAGAACGGCATTCCGTTCGAAGTGCCCATCGCCGAATTCCTGCTGGCCATGCCGCGCACGCTGCACTGATGCCGCCTCTTTTTCCTTATCGTCCATGAAGCGTTTTCTCAGCCTGTTGTGCCTGCCGCCGTTGTTGGCGGCATGCAGCCTGTCGCAAGTTCCGCCCGAGTCCGGTCCGGCCGGGCAGCCGGGCCAGCCCGGCGCCGGCGCGCCCTCGCTCACCGGGCCGCTGGTGGTGCCGCCGCTGTCGGCGTTGCGCGATACCCCGGCGCGCACCCTGGGCGGGCGCTTCCAGCGCGCCAACTGGGCCGATTTGCCGGGCTGGTCCAACGACGACCTCTCGCAATTCTGGACCCTGTTCGTGCGCAACTGCAAAGGCCTGATGCGGCCCACCAGCGGCAATCTGGCGGCGCCGGCGCGCGCCACGCCGCGCGCCTGGCAGCCCGTGTGCGCGGCCGCCGCCGACGCGGCCCACGCGCCCACCGATGCCGCCGCGGTGCGCCAGTTCCTGCAGGCCCACCTGCAGCCGTGGCGCCTGAACGGCGCCGACAACCGGCCGGCATCGAACACCGTCACGGGCTACTACGAACCCCTGGTGCGCGGCTCGCGGCGGCAGGGCGGGGCCTATCAATGGCCTTTGTACGCGGTGCCCGACGACCTGCTCACCGTCGATCTGGGGGCGGTATACCCCGATCTGGCCGGCAAGCGGGTGCGCGGCAAGCTGGTGGGCAAGCGCGTGGTGCCCTACGACACGCGCGCCGGCATCGAGTCTTCCAGCAACCGGCCGCCGGCCATCGTCTGGATCGACGATCCCGTCGACAATTTCTTCCTGCAGGTGCAGGGCTCGGGGCGCGTGCTGCTGACCGACGGCCCCGATGCGGGCACCACCATCCGCCTGGCCTATGCCGACCACAACGGCCAGCCTTATGCCTCGATCGGCCGCTGGCTGGTGGCGCAGGGCGAACTGCGCGCCGACCAGGCCTCTATGCAGAACATCCGCGCGTGGGCGCAGCGCAATCCGCAGCGCGTGCCCGAAATGCTCAATGCCAATCCCGCGGTGGTGTTCTTCCGCGAAGAGGCCGTGGTCGACCCCGAACTGGGCCCCAAGGGAGCCTATGGCATTCCATTGGCGCCGGGCCGCTCTATTGCCGTCGATACCGGTTTCGTGCCGCTGGGCGCGCCGGTGTACCTGGCCACCACCTGGCCGGCGTCCGAGCGGCCGCTGCAGCGCCTGGTGTTCGCCCAGGACACGGGCACGGCCATCCGGGGCGCCGCCCGCGCCGACTTCTATTGGGGCTTCGGCGACGACGCCGGCGCGCAGGCCGGCCGCATGAAGCAGCGCGGCCAGATGTGGGTGCTGTGGCCCAAGCAGGCCGGGGAGCCCAGCGCGCGATGACTCACCACATTGTCGTATGCGGGGCCGGCATCGTGGGGCTGGCCAGCGCGCTGGCCCTGGCGCGGCGCGGCCAGCGCGTGGCGCTGCTGGCGCCGGCTACTACAGTGCCGGCGGCCGACCCCGATGCCTATCATCCGCGGGTCTATGCCATTTCGCCGGCCAGCCAGCGCTTCCTGGCCGCGCAGGGCATCTGGGACGCCCTGCCGGCGGCCCGCATCATGCCGGTGCAGGCCATGGAAATCCACGGCGATGCCGACGGGCGGGTCGAACTCAATGCCTGGCAGGCGGCCCAGCCGCAACTGGCCTGGATCGTCGAATCGGGCGAAATAGAACGCGTGCTGACGCAGGCTGTGCGCATGTTCGCCATTCCGTGGCTGCCCGAGCGCTGCGTCGATTACCGCGACGGCGCGGTCCAGACCAGTTCGGGCGAATGGCTGCGTGCCGAACTGTTCGTCGGGGCCGACGGCGCGGCCTCGCCGCTGCGCACCGCCGCCGGCATGCCGCATACCTCGGTGCCTTACGAAGACACCGGCCTGGTCGCGCACCTGGATACCGAACGCCCCCATCACGGCACCGCCTTCCAGTGGTTCCGCGACGACGGCGTGCTGGCCCTGCTGCCCTTGCCCGATACGTCGGCCGGCCCGCAGGTGTCGATGGTCTGGTCCATGCACAACGAGCAGGCCCGGCCCCTGCAGGCCCTGGCGCCCGAGGCCCAGGCGGCGCAACTCGAGCAAATGCTGGCGCACGCCGCCCAGGGACGCCTGGGCCGCCTGCGCCTGCGCAGCAAGGTGCACGGTTTTCCGCTGACGCTCGACCAGTCCCGCATGACGGCCCCCGGTATCGCGCTGGCCGGCGACGCCGCGCATCGCGTGCATCCCCTGGCCGGGCAGGGCCTGAACCTGGGCCTGGGCGACGTCGAGGCCCTGGCGCGCGTCGTCGCCGAGCGCGAACCCTACCGCCCGGCCGGCGATCCCCGCGTGCTGCGGCGCTACCAGCGGGCCCGCGCCGAATCGGTGTACGCCATGCGCCTGGCCACCGATGGCCTGTATCGTCTGTTCGGCGCGCGCGCCGCGCCGCTGGCCTGGCTGCGCAACGCCGGCATGCAATGGGTCGACGCGTCGTCCTTCCTGAAACGCCACTTGATCGAAGGGGCCTCGCGCAACTGAGCGCCCCAAGGAGCACCGATGAACTTCCGCTTTTCCGCCGTATTGACCCGCGTGTTGTGCGCGGCGGGGCTGGTCCTGGCCGGCAACGCCTGGGCCCAGCAATCTACCGATAGCCGCGACCAGGTTTATTCCACGGCGGCGGGCTCGCAGGCGCCGGCCGGCAAGTCGCAGTCCACCGAGTCCGTCGGCGACCCGGCCGCGCAGGCCGTCAAAGAACGCTTCGCGCAGCGCTTTACCGAACTCAGCGTGACGGCGGTGCGCCGCACGCCCTACGGCATTTTCGAAGTGCAGCTGGGCAGCGACCTGGTCTACACCGACGAGAAAGTCACCTGGGTCATGGAAGGGCCGCTTATCGATGCCATGACGCGCCGCGACGTCACGCGCGAACGCCAGGAAAAACTGGGTTCGGTGTCGTTCGACCAGTTGCCGCTGGAGCTGGCCGTGAAGCAGGTGCGCGGCGACGGCTCGCGCCAGATGGCCGTGTTCGAAGACCCCAACTGCGGCTACTGCAAGCAGCTGCACAAGACGCTGCAAAACGAAGACAATCTCACCATCTACACCTTCCTGTATCCCATCCTGGCGCCCGATTCCACCACCAAATCGCGCGATATCTGGTGCGCGCAAGATCCCGCCCAGGCGTGGCAAGACTGGATGGTGCGCGGCAAGACGCCGGCCACCGCCGAATGCGACGCGCCCATCCAGCAGGTGCTGGCCCTGGGGCAGAAGCTGATGGTGCGCGGTACCCCCGCGATTTTCTTCCAGGACGGCACCCGCCTGAATGGCGCCGCCCCGCTCGAAATGATCCAGGCCCGCCTGGGCCAATGACCGGAGGCTTCCCGTGAATACCGATGTCATCAAGGTTGCGTTGCTCGACGATTACCATGGCGTGGCCGAACGCTACGCCGACTGGTCCACGCTGGGCCCGCGGGTCCAGGTCCAGACGTTTCGCGATTACCTGCCCGCAGCCGAGCGGGCCGAGGCGCTGCGGCCGTTCGATGCCATCGTCGCCATGCGCGAGCGCACGCCGTTTCCCGCGTCGCTGGTCGAAGCCTTGCCGCAGCTGCGCCTGCTGGTCACCACCGGCGTGCGCAACCTGGCCATCGACATGGACGCCTGCACGCGGCAGGGCATCGTCGTCTGCGCCGCGCCCGGCAGCGCCGACGCCAATACCGCCACGGCCGAACTGGCCTGGGCGCACATCCTGGCGCTGTTCAAGAACCTGACCACCGAAGACGCCAACATGCGCCGGGGCCTGTGGCAAACCGGCATGCCGCGGCCGCTGGCCGGCAAGTGCCTGGGCGTCGTGGGCCTGGGCAAGCTGGGTACCGCCGTGGCCCAGGTGGGCAAGGCCTTCGGCATGCAGGTGCAGGCCTGGAGCGCCAACCTGACGGCCGAACGCGCCCAGGCCGTGGGCGTGGAATACGTGCCCAAGCACGAATTGTTCGCCAATGCCGACGTCGTCAGCCTGCACCTGATACTGAGCGAGCGCACGCGCCACGTGGTGGACGCCGCCGCGCTGGCCGCCATGAAGCCCACGGCTTTCCTGGTGAATACCTCGCGCGCGGGCCTGGTAGACCAGGCGGCGCTGCTCGACGCCCTGCGCAAGGGCCGCCTTGCCGGCGCCGGCCTGGACGTCTTCGCCGAAGAGCCGCTGCCGCCCACCGATACCTTGCGCGCCCTCGACAACGTGGTGCTCACGCCGCACCTGGGCTATGTCAGCCCGGAAAACTTCACCGACTTCTACCGCAATGCGCTGGCGGCGGTGCGGGGCTGGATGGACGGAAAGCCGGTGCGGGTGCTGAACGCCTAAGCCGCGCCCGGGCCGGGCCGCTGCTGCGGCTGCGGCGAGCGGTTCGCGGCGGTGCCCACGCACAACTCGACGAATGCCTGCGCCGACGGCGACGGCGCCCGGCCCCGCGCGGTAATCAGGCAGATCGTGCGGTGCAGTTCGGGCTGCGTAATGCGCCGATACGTGACCTGGCCGACCCGTACCAACGGCAGCAAAGACAGGGGCAGCACGCCCACGCCCAGGCCATTGGCCACGAATCCGATCACTGTGCTGGCGTTTTCCACCTCGAACGCGGGACGCAGGGGCACGCCCTGTTCCAGGTAAGCCGCGTCCAGCAATTGCCGTACGCTGCTGTTGCCTTTCACGCCTATCATCCGGTGCGGCAGTACTTTGCGCCAGGTCGTGCTGCGGGCCGCGGCCAGCGGATGATCGCTGCGGCACAGCAACATCAGCGTGTCTTCGAACAGCGGGGTCTGCGTCAAGGTATCGTCGGCCGCGCTTTGCGGCGCCAGGGCCAGGTCGGCCCGGCCCTCGCTCACCATGGCGATGGCCTGATCCGATAATACGTCGTGCACCTGCAATCCTATTCCTGGGTGCCGCGCTTCGAAAGCGGCCACCACTTCAGGAAGGAAAGCGGCGGCCAGGGACGGCGTGGCCGCCACGCTCAAGCGCCCGCGTTTGCCCGCCACGAAGTCCGCTACGTTTCCCAGGGCCGCGTCGACGTTGCCGAATACCGATTCGACGGCCGCCAGCAGTTCCCGGCCCACCGGCGTCAGGGTGACGTGGCGTGTGCTGCGGTCGAACAGCGGGGCTTCGAGCAGATCTTCCAGTTTCCGGATGGCGGCGCTGAGCGCCGGCTGCGACAGGTGTACCTGGCGTGCGGCCACGCTGAAGCTCAGGGTGGTGGCCACGGCTCGGAAGGCTTCCATCTGGCGCAGGGAAATAGGTAGGCGCATGGTTCATATATAAATCTGATGGATAAAAATATCAAATAAAGAGATTGGACAGATAAATAGGCCGATCATAAGGTGCCTCCATGCCAACGCAGCACACAGAAAGGAGAGCACCCATGACCGCCATGACCGCCGCGCAAAGCCTGCGGATTGTCCCGTCCGATCGGCTGCTGGGGGCCGACGTGGTCGGCCTGGACCTGGCCGGCGAAGTCACGCCGGCGCAGATCGAGCAAATCAGCCGGGCCTGGGCCGCCCATCTGGTGCTGCGCTTTCGTGGCCATCAAGGTTTGCCGCTGGAACGGCTGGCCGCCTTTTCCCGCCATTTCGGCGAACTCGACGCGGCGCCGGTCGCCAGCACGCGCATGGGCGACGACTTTCGGTGGCAGCACCCCGAGCTCACTGTCATCTCGAACGTCACCGCCAACGGCAAGCCGGTGGGCGACCTGGGGTCGTCCGAAGCGGTATGGCACAGCGACATGACCTACAACGAAAAGCCGCCCAAGGGCAGTTGCCTGTACGCGGTGGAGATTCCCCCTGAAGGCGGGAATACCGAATTCATCAACATGTACGAAGCCTATGACACCTTGCCCGCCGACCTGAAGCGCCGGGCGGGCACGCTGCGCTGCGTGCATGATGCCAGCCGCAATAGCGCGGGCGAATTGCGCAAGGGGTTTGTCGACAGTCCGGACCCGAGCACGACCGTGGGCGCGACACATCCGGTGGTGCGCGAGCACCCGGTGACCGGGCGGCCGTGCCTGTTCCTGGGCCGGCGCCGCAATGCGTACCTGGCGGGTCTACCCGTGCCCGAAAGCGAGGCCCTGCTTGATCAACTGTGGGCACATGCCACGCAACGGCGTTTCGTCTGGACGCAGGTCTGGCAACTGGGCGACATCATCATGTGGGACAACCGCTGCACCATGCATCGCCGCGATGCCTTCGATGCCTCGTCGCGCCGGCTCATGTACCGCACGCAGATCGCGGGCGAACCGGTAACGGCGGCACGCGCATGAGCGCGGCCGGCGGCCGGATCGTCCATGCCTGCGTTTATCGGGTCTCGTATCCGCTGACCGAACCGTATCGGCTGTCGTCCGGCGACCTGACGGCGTTCGACCCCATCTTGATCGAATTGCGCGACGCCGAGTGCCGCACGGGCTGGGGCGAAGCCTTGATCATTCCCGGCTACACCCATGAGTCGGTAGAGGGCAGCTGGCAAGTGGCCTGCATGCTGGCCGAGCGCGTCGTCGAGCGCACCTGCGCCGAAGCGGCCTCGATGGCTGGCGAATGGCTGGTTCCCAACCCCGGCGTGGCCAGTGCCTTGCTGGCCGCTCTCGACATGCTGCGGGCCGACCCCTTGCTGTGCGCGAACCGCGCGGTGCGCATGCCCTTGCTTGCGCCTTGCCAGGCCCATGTGCGGGCGGCCATCCGGGACGAAGTCGACGCGCTGGTGGGCCAGGGATTCAGGACGCTGAAGGTAAAGGTCGGCTATGACTGGAAGGCCGATCTCGAACGGGTAGGCTGGGTGCAGGACGCGGCGGCGGGGCGCGCCACGCTGCGCCTGGACGCCAATCGCGGCTTTACACCGGGCGACGGCGCGCGCTTCGCGCGCGACCTGGACCCGCGGGGTATAGAACTGTTCGAACAGCCGTGCGGCAGCGACGACTGGGAGGGCAACGCGCGGGTGGCAGAGGTGTCGGCCGTGCCTGTCATGCTCGACGAATCCATCTACGGGCTAGAGGAAATCGAACGCGCCGCCACCGTCGCAAACGTCGGATTCGTAAAACTCAAGCTGAAGAAAGTGGGCAGCGTGGCGATGTTGCGCCGGGCGCTGGAGCGCATTGGCGAATTGGGCATGACGCCGGTGTTGGGCGATGGCGTCGCACTGGAGCTGGCGTGCTGGATGGAGGCATGCGTAGGCGCGCGCGCCGTCGCCAATGCCGGCGAAATGAACGGCTTTCTCAAGGTGAAGCAGAGCCTCTTCACCGAGCCTTTGCCGTTCCGGCAGGGCGCCATCGAACTGCCGGCGAACTACTGGCCCGAAATCGATATTGCGGCTTTGCGCCGGCACATCTTGCACACACGGCTCTACGCCGCGCGCGGTTCGATGCCGTAGCCACAGTCTGCTGTCGCGCGGGCGCGTCGACCGGCGCGCCTTTCATTCTACATAGAGCGTCCCAGACGCCGCTTCAAGGAGAGACGCATGAACAACGTTTGCCTGTCCGGCATGCTGCGCCGGTTGCTGCTGATGGCCTGCATGGCCGTGCCCGCGACCGGCTTGGCCGCCTATCCCGACAAGCCGGTCACCATCGTGGTGGCGGGCGCTCCATCGGGAGGCACGGATTTCCTGGCCCGGCTGGTCGCTGAGAAACTCACGGCGCAATGGGACGAGCCCGTGGTCGTGGAAAACCGCGCCGGCGCTTCGGGCCTGATAGGCACGCGCCATGTGTTGAAGTCGGCGGCCGACGGGTACACGTTGATTATGGGCCATTCGGCCACGCACGCCATCGTGCCCGCGGTGTATCGGCCCAAGCCCTATGATGCCATTGCCGATTTCGTGCCCATCAGCTTGATCGCCACCGCGCCGGAAATCCTGGTGGTGCCGGCCGATTCGCCGATCCGGTCGGTGGCCGACTTGCTGGCCCGTGCCAAGGCCCAGCCGAAGTCGGTAACGTACGGCTCGCCCGGCATCGGCCTGCCGCAACACTTGCTGGGTTTCCGCCTGGCGCAGATCGCGGGCGTGCAGATGGAGCACGTGCCTTATAAGGGCAGCAGCCCCGCCCTGAACGATTTGATCGGCGGGCGGCTGACTTCGATGGTGGTGACGTCCGCGGCCGTGATGCCTTTCATCAAAGACGGCCGGGTGCGCGCGTTGGCGGTGAACTCGCCCGAACGCATGGCCACGCTGCCCGAGGTGCCCACCTTCAATGAACTGGGCATGCCCCAGCTTACGCAAGTGGGCTGGTACGGCCTGTTCGCGCCGGCCGGCACGCCCCGGCCGGTGGTGGATGCCATTGCGCAAGCCTGCATGCAGGCCGTGACCTTGCCCGACGTACAGCAAAAGCTGCGCGCGCTGTACATGGATCCCGTCGGCAGTTCGGCGGGCGACTTCGCCGCCTTCCAGCGCAAGGAAGTCGACAAGTGGACGGGCATCGTCCAGCAGTCCGGCATACATATCGAATAAGGGGAAGACGATGGCGATGATCCGTTATGTGACAATGCTTCCGGCTTGTGCGCTGGCCTTGATGCTGGGTATGCGCTGCGCCAGCGCGGCGCCGCCGGCCGATGCCTATCCCTCGCGGCCTCTCGAGATCATCGTGGCCTATCCGCCGGGGGGCGGCACCGACATCTTGACCCGGCTCGTGGCCGAGCAATTGGCCCAGGTCTTGAAGCAGCCGGTACTGGTGGTGAATCGCGGCGGTGCATCGGGGGCCATCGGCACCGAGGCCGCGGCGCGCGCCAAGCCCGACGGCTACACGCTGCTGATGGGCACTTCGAATGTCACGATCAGCCCCGCCATCGATCCCCAGACCCGCTTCGACCCCAGCCGGGATTTCGTGCCGGTGGCGCTATTGTCCGAATCCCCGTTCGTGCTGGCGGTCAACGCGGGGTTGCCGGTACGCGATTTCGCGGAGTTGATGGCGTATTCCCGGCAGCATGGCGGCGAAATCAACTATGCCTCGACGGGGGCGGGGTCGCCGCAGCATCTGGCGACCGAACTGCTGTGTAAATCCGCCGGGCTGCAATGGGTGCATATTCCCTACCAGGGCGGCGCGCCGGCGGTGGCGGACCTGCTGGCTGGACACGTACAGGTCATGCTGAGTAACGTATTGCCTGTTCAGCCGTATCTCAAAAGCAGCAAAATCCGCCCCTTGGCCGTGACGACCCAAAGCCCGTTGCCGGCGTTGCCGCAGGTTCCCACCCTGGCATCGCAGGGTCAGCCCGATATGGTGATCAGTTTCTGGACCGGGCTGCTCGCCCCGGCGGGCACGCCCGCGCCGGTCGTCGCCAAGCTCGAAGCGGCGCTGCTGCAGATCATGCGCAAACCGGATATCCGTGGCAAGCTGACCAGTGAAGGCAGCGTGGTGCGAGCCATGGCCTCACAGGACTTCGCCGCCTACATCGCGCAGGACGCGGCCCGCTGGAAGCATATTGCGCAGGTCACGCACATCAGCGTGCAGCGCTGAAGCCCGGCGTTCACTCTTTCGAAGGAGATCTTGCATGAAATTGTTGCGCTACGGCCCGCCCGGCCAGGAACGGCCCGCGATACTCGACGCACAAGGGCAGCCGCGGGATCTGTCGGGGCTGTTGCCCGATGTCGATGCCCGCGTGTTGTCGCCCGAAGGCTTGCGCGGCCTGGCCGCCGTCGATCCGGCCCGCTTGCCGCGGGTGCAGGGCGAGCCGCGCGTGGGGGTGCCCTGGGCCGGCATCGGCAAGTTCATCGCCGTGGGCCTGAACTATTCCGATCATGCCGCCGAGGCGGGCATGGCCGCTCCGGCGGAGCCGATCTTGTTCAGCAAGGCCATCAGCTGCCTCAATGGGCCGTGCGACGACATCGTGCTGCCGCCCGGTTCCGCCAAGACCGACTGGGAAGTCGAGCTGGGCGTTGTCATTGGCACGCGCGCAAGCCGGGTCGATGAACGCTCGGCCCTGGCGCACGTGGCCGGCTATTGCGTCGTCAACGATGTGTCCGAGCGTGCCTACCAGATCGAGCGCAGCGGCGGCCAATGGGACAAGGGCAAGGGCTGCGACACCTTCGGCCCCGTCGGGCCCTGGCTGGTCACGGCCGACGAGGTCGCCGATCCGCAAGACCTGTCGATGTGGCTGGACGTCAACGGCCAGCGCTGCCAGTCGGGCAATACGCGCACCATGATTTTCAGCGTGGCGTATCTGGTCAGCTACATCAGCCATTTCATGACGCTGATGCCCGGCGACCTTATCGCCACCGGCACGCCGCCCGGCGTGGGCATGGGCATGAAGCCGCCGCGCTACCTGGCAGCCGGCGATATCGTCACGCTGGGAATCGGCGGGCTGGGCGAGCAGCGCCAGGCCGTGCGTGGCGCCGAGTAACGTTGTTGTCCCTGATCGGTGTCAGGCACCTGCGGAGCCTGACACCTGGCGAGTTCGGCGCAGGTGTCTGACTCCCGCAAGGGTGTCAGACACCGAACCACGGCGAACGCATACGGCTAGAACCGCGCGAACACGACCTTCTGTTCCGCCATGCCCGGGCCAGCCTCTGCATGGTCGTCGCCGCAGCCGCCTTGCGCGGCCCGCGGATCTTCCGGGTCTACCGGATCGAACGCCGTGTCGCCGTTGGCGTCGGCCACGCCCGTGGGCTTCAGCCCCACGAAGTCGAACAGATCGCGGTCCATCAGGTGCGAAGGCACGATGCGCGACAGCGCGTTGAAAACATTCCAGGAACGCCCCGGATGCTTGCGGTCCCACTCGCGGATCATGGCGCCCACTTCCTGGCGCTTCAGGTTGTCCTGCGACCCGCACAGGTTGCACGGAATGATGGGGAACTGCTTGAACCGGGCATACGCCACCAGGTCGCTTTCGGGCACATAGGCCAACGGCCGGATCACGGTGTGGCGGCCGTCGTCGGACACCAGCTTGGGCGGCATGGCCTTGGCCTTGCCGCCGTAGAACAGGTTCAGAAAGAAGGTGGCCAGGATGTCGTCGCGGTGGTGGCCCAGCGCGATCTTGGTGGCGCCCAGCTCGCCGGCCACACGGTACAAGATGCCGCGCCGCAGCCGCGAACACAGCGAGCACATGGTCTTGCCCTCGGGAATCACCCGGGTCACGATCGAATAGGTATCCTGCGTTTCGATATGAAAAGGCACGCCCAGCGAACTCAGGTAGCCGGGCAGCACGTCGGGCGGGAAGCCGGGCTGCTTCTGGTCCAGGTTGACCGCCACGATGTCGAACGAGAACGGCGCGCGCTTGCGCAGGCTGAGCAAGATATCGAGCAGGGCGTATGAGTCTTTGCCGCCCGACAGGCAGACCATGACGCGGTCGCCGGCTTCGATCATGTTGTAGTCGGCGATGGCGCGGGTGGTTTCGCGCGCCAGCCGCTTGGCCAGCTTGTTGCCTTCGTGGCGGGCTTTCTGTTCGGCCGGCGTGTGCGCGGCCACGGGGATGTCGATGAGGTCTTGCATGACGAATGCCTAGCGATTGAGCTGGATTTCCACGCCCACGGCGGCGCAGTCCGAGAAAGCCATGGGCTTGCTGATGCGCAGCCGCAGCGCGCGCACTTCGGTGAAGTCGCGCAGCAGGCGCGCCGCGACACGCTCGGTCAGTGTTTCGATCAGGTTCACGTGGGCCTGGGTGCATTCTTCGACGATGGCCTCGCGCAGCTGCCGGTAGTCGAGCACGCTGTGGATATCGTGGTCGTCGACATTGCGGGTGATGTCTACGTCGAACTCGGCATCGATGTGCAGCGGCTGGGTGGCCCGGCGTTCGTGTTCGAGAATGCCGATGCGGGCATCCAGCGCCAGCCCGGAAAGAATGATGCGGCGTGTAGGCATGATGAATACCTGAAAGAGAGAACCGGAATTGTAAGGCGCGCGGCGCCCCTGGCTACAATCCGGCTGATGCGCCCTTGGGGGCGCAGCACTGCCTTACGGAAATATCGCATCTATGCAGCAATACGACGCACTGATCGTGGGCGGCGGTCCGGCCGGCGCTTCGTGCGCCATCTGGCTGGCGCGGCTCGGCCTGGCGCCGCTGCTGGTCGAGGCCGGCGCGCAGCCCGGCGGGCTCAGTCACGACAACCCCTTCGCCGACGACTGGATCGCCGTGCTGCCCGGCGTGACCGGCCAGCAGGTCGCCGCCAACATCGCCCGCAGCGTGCAGGCCGCCGGCGTGCCCGCCCGCCTGGGCACCGCCGCGCGGCGGGCCCGGCGCGCCGGGGCGGGGTTCGAACTCGACCTGGATACCGGCGGCACGGCCACGACCGTGCGGGGGCGAGCCCTGGTCATTGCCCCGGGCGTGCGCGCGCGGGGCCTGCCCGGCCATCCGGCCGACGCGTCATGGCCGGGCGTGTTCGTGGGGCCGGGGTCGTCCATCATGGCGCATGACTACACGGGCCTGTCGGTGGCGGTATTGGGGGGCGGCGACAACGCCTACGAAAATTTCGTCTACGTGCGCAATCGCGGCGCGCGCAGCGTGCATTTGTACGCCCGCAGCGTGCGCGCCCAGCAGCAGTGGGTGGCGCGCGCGGGCACACAGGGCGTGCGCGTGGGCCCCTATCGGGTCGATCCGGCCGCGCGCACGGTCGATGGGCATTCCTACGACCTGATCCTGGTGTTCTATGGCTGGGAACCGCAGGCCGCCTTCGCCGACAGCCTGGACTTGCAGCGCGATGAGCGCGGCTATATCCGCACCGACCCCGCCACTGCCGAAGCCAGCCTGCCCGGCGTCTATGCCATCGGCGAAGTCGCGCACCGCATGCATCCCTGCGTGGTGACCTCGCTCGCCGATGGCGTCGTGGCCGCCAAGGCCATCCAGCGGCGCTGGGAAGGCGGCGCCGGACCGCTAGTGCCAGGTGTCTGACTCCCGCAGGGTGTCGGACACCGAAGCGCGAGATCATCCATTCCCCACGGTGTCAGGCACCTGCGGAGCCTGACACCTGTCTCGAAGCCGGATCCGCAGCGTCCCCGATCGAGCCGCATCTTTCCGGAGTTTAGTTTCAGGTGTCTGACTCCCGCAGGGTGTCAGACACCCGCGGGGGTGTGCGCCGCTATTTCGCCGACAGCACGCAGTCCAGCGCCGCCGGCGGCGCCAGGCGGACGGTGAAGGCGCGCAGTTCGTCGCGCCGGAAAACATGCACCGTCACCCGCTCGCCGGCACGGTACTGCGCCAGCAATTGTTCCAGCCCGGCCGGCGCGTCCACGCGCAAGCCGTCCACCGCCACCAGCACGTCGCCGGCCGCCAGGCCGCCCTTGTGGGCCGCGCCGCCTTCGAGCACGGTGGCCAGCGCCAGCGCGTCGCCCTGCTTGCGGGTGCGCACGTCCAGCGACGGGATGTTGACGGACGGCTTCCATTGCATGCCGATGCCGTGCGGCGCCAGCAGTTCGGCCAGGGGCACGTCGGCCGTGCCGTAGGCGTGGCGCGCCACGAAGCGCCGCACATCCACGCCCGTGGCTTCGCGCACCAGCCCCGGCAGGGCATCTTCGGGCAGGCCCTGCGCCTTGCCGCGATAAAAGTCGCGGCCGTAGCGCTGCCATAGCAGGCGCATCACGTCGTCCAGCGAGCGCGTGCCGCTGCTATCGCGGCGGATGGTCAGGTCCAGGCCCAGCGCCACCAGCGCGCCCTTGGTGTAATAGCTGACCAGGGCGTTGGGCGAGTTCTCGTCCTGCTTGTAATAGCGGGTCCAGGCGTCGAACGAACTGTCGGCCACCGACTGCTTGCGCCGTCCCGGCGTGCGCGCCACGCCGGTGATGGTCTTGGCCAGCAGGCGCAGGTAGTCGGTCAGGCCGATGGCGCCCGCGCGCAGCAGCATCAGGTCGTCGTAATACGACGTGAACCCTTCGAACACCCACAGCAGCCGGGTCAGGTCGGGCTGTTGCAGGTGGTAGGGCGCAAAGGCGGCCGGCTTGATGCGCTTGACGTTCCACGTATGGAAATATTCGTGGCTGAGCAACCCCAGGAAGCCGCGGTAGCCCTCGCCCTGGCCTTGCTGGCCCAGCACCGGCAAGTCTTTGCGCGAGGCCATCAGCGCGGTGCTGGCGCGGTGTTCCAGGCCGCCGTGGCCATCGCCCACCACCATGGTCATGAACACATAGCGGTCGCTGCTGTCCAGGAATGGCGCGCGCTTGCCGCGCGGCTCGAAAAACGCGATCTGGGTTTCGCAGATGCGGCGCGCGTCGGCGGCGATGCGCGCCAGGTCCAGGCGCGGCGCCACGCCCGTGAACACCAGTTCGTGTTCGGCCCCGTGCGCCGTAAAGCGCGCCACCTGGGGCGTGCCCATCTCGACGGGGTGGTCGATCAGGGCGTCGTAATCGGGCGCCAGGTAAAGGCCGAAACCGTGGCGCCGGGCCGCGCCGGCGTGGCCGCGCGCCTCGGGCAGGCTGGTGTAGACCTTCCAGCCGGCGATGCCGCGCGGCGGCGCCAGGTCCAGCAGGCAGGGCGCCGTTTCGCGGCCCTCCACGCGCAGGAACACGCTGGTGCCATTGAAAAACCCGTGCGTCTCGTCCAGGTGCGCGCCGCGCACCGACAGATCCCAGGCGTACACGGTGTAGTCGACCTGCAAGGGGCCGTCGCAGGGCGCGGCCTGCCAGGTATGGTTGTCGAGCTTGGTCACGGCGACCGCCCGGCCGCCGGCCCGCGCCTGCAGGGTCTCGATCTGGCGCGAGAAATCGCGGATCAGGTAGCTGCCGGGAATCCAGGCCGGCAGAGCCAGGCGCTGGCCGGCGGGGTCGGGCTCGGGTACCGTCAAGGTGATACGGTAGCGATGGCCGGCGGGGTCGTGGGGTTCCAGGCGGTAAATTACGGGTTTGTCCATTGCGCTATCTTACTTCCCCGTTCCCGGACTTACTTCAGGAGACACCCATGAGCGAAACCTTTGTGCTGGTCGAAACCCGCGGCCGCGTCGGCTTGCTGACGCTGAACCGTCCCAAGGCGCTCAACGCGCTCAATGATCAGCTCATGGACGAGCTGGGGGCCGCGCTGCTGGCCTTCGAGGCCGACGACGGCATCGGGGCCGTGGTCATCACGGGCAGCGAAAAGGCGTTCGCGGCCGGGGCCGACATCGGCGCCATGAAAGACTGGTCGTACATGGACGTCTATGGCAGCGAGTACATCACCCGCAACTGGGAAACCCTGAAACGCATCCGCAAGCCCGTCATCGCGGCCGTGTCCGGCTACGCCCTGGGCGGCGGCTGCGAGCTGGCCATGATGTGCGACATCATCATCGCCGCCGACACCGCCAAGTTCGGCCAGCCGGAAATCAAGCTGGGCGTCATTCCCGGCGCGGGCGGCACGCAGCGCCTGCCCCGCGCGGTGGGCAAGGCCAAGGCCATGGACCTGGCCCTGACCGCCCGCATGATGGGCGCCGAAGAAGCCGAGCGGGCCGGCCTGGTGTCGCGCGTGGTGCCGGCCGGCAAGCTGATGGACGAGGCCCTCGAGGCCGCCACCGTCATTGCCTCGATGTCGCTGCCTTCGGCCATGATGGCCAAAGAATGCGTCAACCGCGCCTTCGAATCGTCGCTCAACGAAGGGCTGCTGTTCGAACGCCGCGTCTTCCATTCGCTGTTCGCCACCGAAGACCAGAAAGAGGGCATGGCCGCCTTCGTGGAAAAGCGCCCGCCGGTCTTCCGCCACAAGTAAACCGCCCGGGCGCGGGCGCACACGGTTGCGCGCTGTAACCTTTGGACCCAGCCTTGTTGCAGGTTCCGCGCCTATCCTGGAACGGCGTTATGTTGAAAATGGCCGCGCGTCCCTATGGGCGTGCGGCCGGCTCGTTTGCCAATAACGAACAAGGAGCCCTCATGCATAGTCGTCCGTTTGTCTCTGCCCGCCGCTGGCCCCGCGCCGTCCTGGCCGGCGCGCTGGGCGCCTGCTTTGCCTGCGCCGCGCCGGCCCAGGCCCAGTATCCGCAGCCCTCGATGCGGCTGGTGTCCGAAACCCCCATGGCCGCGCCCGGCCCGGCCATGAGCGCCGAAGAACTGCGGGATATCGCGGTCGATGCCTATCTGTATGCCTATCCGATGGTGCTGATGGAGGCGACGCGCCGGGCCTCGACCCAGGTCCAGACGGCCCTGGCGGGCAAGGCGCCCATGAACCAGTTCGGCCACCGCACCGTGTTTCCCGGCCCGGGCGCCACCGACGTGGCCTGGCCCAGTACCGACATGCTGTATTCCAGCCTGTGGTACGACGTATCCCGCCAGCCGCTGATCGTGCGCGTGCCCGCGTCGGGCGGCCGCTACTACGCGATGTCGCTGCTGGACATGTGGACCGACGAATTCGCGTCGCTGGGCACCCGCACCACCGGCAACGGCGAGCAGTCCTTCGCCATCGTCGGCCCGCACTGGCAGGGCACCCCGCCGATCGGCGTCGAGGTCGTGCGCAGCCCCACCAACATGGGCTGGCTGATTGCCCGCATCCAGACGGGCGGCGCCGGCGAATACGGGGCGGTGAACCAGTTCCAGGCCGGCATGACGGCCGCGCCGATGGCCGTGCCGCCGCCGGTGCCGGCCGCGCCGCCGCGCCGCGGCGCCGCCAAGCCGGCGGTGTGGCCGCAAAGCCCCGCCAGCCCCGGCTACACCCCGATGGGGGCCGCCCCGGCGATGCCGCCGCCGCTGCCCGCGTCGTCGGTCACCTGGAACGCCCAGGGCACGCCGGGCGAGCAGGTGGCCACCATGGACCCGGCCACCTTCTTCACCGTGTTCTCGGAACTACTGGCCGCCAACCCGCCGCACGCCAACGACAACGCCATGCTGATGCGCATGCGCCGCATCGGCCTGGCGGGCCCGCAGCCGTTCTCGTACAGCCGGCTCGACCCCGCCGTGCAGCAGGCGCTGGCCGACGCCCGGCCGGTGGCCGGCCGCCGCATTGCCGATGGCGTGGCGCAATTGGGCATGCCGATGAATGGCTGGAACACCGTGCTGTACGGCATCGGTTCGTATGGCACCGACTACGCGCGGCGCGCCTCCGTGGCGTATGCGGGCCTGGGCGCCACCACGCCGCAGGATGCCCTGTATCCGGTGACCAGCATCGACGACGACGGCGATTTGCTGCGCAGCGATAAAGAATACGTTCTGCATTTCGATAAGGGGCAGTTGCCGCCGGTCAATGCGTCGTGGTCTTTGATTCTGTATAACGCCCAGAACGGGCTGGCCGCCAACCGCATCGGCCGCTACGCGCTGCGCAGTACCGATCCCCTGCAATACAACGCCGACGGCTCGCTCGACCTCTACATCCAGCGCGACGACCCGGGCCCCCGCAAGTCGCAAAACTGGCTGCCCGCGCCCGACCAGGGCAACTTCACGCTCAACATGCGGTTGTACTGGCCCAAAGACATCGCCCTCGATGGCCAGTGGGCACCGCCGCCCGTCCAGGAAGACTGATCCCCTGGCGGGCCGTCCCGCGCCGCGCCCCGCGAGCGGCGCCGAATCACTTCGGCGCCGTTTCTTCATTTGCTCGACCAAAACGAATCACGCTATACTCTACGGGTTTGACGCTTGCGGGATAAAAACACGTGGCGAGCCCGCCGCGCATGTCTTTGACGCAAGGGCGGGGAAGCTTGATGCAAAGCCTGGTGGAACAGAATCCGGTGCTTACCGATGCCGATCGCGCGGCACTCGATGCTCAGGCTTGCCGGGGGCTCTTGTGGGCATTGGCGGCGCAGGGTGCCATGGGGCTCGCGGCGGCAGCGATTGCAGGGATCATTGCGGGTGCGGCGGCAGGGTTGTCGGCGTTGGCGGGGGCGGTGGCGTATTTCATACCCAATGCGTTGTTTGCATTGCGCCTGCTCATCAACGTGCTCAAGTCTGGTCAAGCCAGTCCCGTTACTTTTTTCCTCGGCGAGATGGTCAAGCTGCTCATGACGGCATTGCTGTTGTGGCTGCTGTCGCGTGTGGCGCAAAACTGGCTGGTATGGCCGGCGGTGCTGCTCGGACTGATCTTCACGCTCAAGGGCTATCTCCTGCTGTTGATGTTCCGCAAGTTGTCTTAGCTGTTTAAAAATCATGCAAACGGCCGGTTCGCAAGATCCGGGCACTCAGCAAACAGGGTAGGGTTCAAATGGCTGCTGCCAGCGACGTATCGCCTCAGTCCGCGTATATTCAGCACCACCTGGTGCACTTGAACAATATTGGCGAAAAGCAGTCCGTCATCGCCCAGTTCAACGTCATCAACTATGACTCGGTGTTCTGGTCCGCCCTCACCGGCCTGATCGTGGTGCTGTTCCTGTGGCTGGCCGCGCGCCGCGCCTCCGCCGGTGTGCCGGGCCGTTTCCAGGCCTTCGTCGAAATGATCGTCGACATGGTCGACGAACAGGCCAAGGGCATCGTCACCAACGCCAAAAGCCGCCTGTTCGTGGCCCCGCTGGCCCTGACCGTGTTCCTCTGGATCATCCTGATGAACGCGCTCGACCTGATCCCGGTCGACCTGATGCCCACCATCTGGCGCTGGACCGGCCTGGGCGCGCACCATGGCGATCCGCTCTACTACCACCGCATTCTTCCCACCGCCGACCTGAACGTGCCCATGGGCATGTCGCTGGGCGTGCTGCTGCTGATGTTCTACTACGGCATCAAGATCAAGCACCCGGGCGGCTTCGTCAAAGAACTCTTCACCGCTCCCTTCCATGCCCATGGCATCGGCGCGCTGGTGCTGGCTCCCGCCAACCTGCTGCTCAACCTGATCGAATACGCCGCCAAGTCGGTGTCGCTGGGCATGCGGTTGTTCGGCAACATGTTCGCCGGCGAACTCATTTTCATGCTGATCGCCCTGCTGGGCGGCGCCTGGACGGGCCTGAACGCGGCCAGCGTCGGCCTGGGCCTCGGCCACGTACTGGCCGGTTCGGTGTGGGCCATCTTCCACATCCTGATCGTGCTGTTGCAGGCTTTCATCTTCATGATGCTGACGCTGGTGTACATCGGCCAGGCACACGAAGGGCACTGACCCCTATTCCTGGCGCGGGCAAGCCGCCCGCGTCCGGGGCGCAAGGTTTTCTTGCATTCCAAGCAGTACCATTTTCTTACAATTTGACTTCAGATTTCTAACCAAGGAGTTGTCATGACCAACGTTGCTTTCGTTGCTCTCGCTTGCGGTCTTATCATCGGTCTGGGCGCTATCGGCGCTTGCATCGGCATCGCACTGATGGGCGGCAAATACCTGGAAGCTTCGGCTCGTCAGCCTGAACTGATGAATGCGCTGCAAACCAAGATGTTCCTGCTGGCTGGCCTGATCGACGCGGCATTCCTGATCGGCGTGGGTATCGCCATGCTGTTCGCCTTCGCCAACCCGTTCGTAGGCTAAGCCCGGCGGTTCATGGCAACGCCCGCCGGCGCAATGGCGGGCTTGACGCCGGCGGCAGCGAAAGCCTTTCGCTGCATGCCGGCCAAGTATCGAGTGCTCCGCGACGCCTTTCACGCGTCCGGGGCCGCAAGGTGTTAAAGGAACGACCGTGAATCTGAACGCGACGATCTTTTTCCAGATGCTCGTGTTCTTCGTTCTGGGCTGGTTCACGATGAAATTCGTGTGGCCGCCCCTGACGAAGGCGATGGACGAGCGCCGCCAAAAAATCGCCGACGGCCTGGCCGCCGCCGAGAAGGGCAAGGCCGACCTGGCCCAAGCCCAAGCGCGCGTCAGTCTGATCGAGGCTTCTGCCAAATCCGAGAACCACGCCCGCATCATCGAGGCCGAAAAGCAGGCCGCCTCGCTGATCGAGCAGGCTCGCCGCGAAGCCGAGGCTGAACGCGCCCGCATCGTCGCCCAGGCGGCGCAAGATGCCGCGCAGGAAGTCCAGCGGGCCCGCGATGTGCTGCGCGACGACGTCGCCGCGCTGGCCATCAAGGGTGCTGAACAGATCCTCAAGCGCGAGGTCGACGCCCGCGCCCACGCCGAGCTGCTCGACCAGCTCAAGGCGCAGCTCTAAACCGGGACCGCCATGGCTGAACTTTCCACTGTCGCCAGGCCGTACGCCGAGGCGCTTTTTGGCGCGGCGCGCGATGACAAGGCCGGCTTGCCGGCCTGGGCCAACCTGATCGGCGAACTGGCCCAGCTGGCCGACCACCCCGACGTGCGTGAAGCGATGTCCGATCCGCGCCTGGGTGATACGCAGCGCATCGAGCTGTTCACCGGCCTGATCAAGGCCGAACTGCCGCAGGCCGCTCGCAATTTCATCGAACTGCTGGTTGCCAACGACCGGCTGCTGCTGCTGCCCAGCATCGCCCAGCAATTCGTCGCGCTGAAGAATCGCCACGAAGGTACGGCGCAGGCGGAAATCATCAGTGCGTTCGAGCTCAGCGACGCCCAGGTCAAAGAACTGGTCGACGCGCTCGAAACCAAGTTCGGTCTCAAGCTCAATCCCAGCGTCACGGTCGACAAGTCGCTCATCGGCGGCGTGCGCGTGGCGGTTGGCGACCAGGTGCTCGATACTTCCGTACAAGCCCAATTGGCCCGCTTGCGGGATACGCTGGCCGCCTGACGCGCGCACGGCCAGACAAACAGGATTCCAGGAGTCAATATGCAACTCAATCCCTCCGAGATCAGCGAACTGCTCAAGAGCCGCATCGAGGGCCTGGGCACTTCGGCTGACATTCGCACCCAGGGCACCGTCGTGTCCGTAACCGACGGCATTACCCGCATCCACGGCCTGTCCGACGTGATGCAGGGCGAAATGCTCGAATTCCCCAACAACGTTTTCGGCGTGGCGCTGAACCTCGAGCGCGACTCCGTCGGCGCCGTGATTCTGGGCGACTACACCGGCGTGTCCGAAGGCAACCAGGTCAAGACCACCGGCCGCATCCTTGAAGTGCCGGTCGGCCCCGAACTGAAGGGCCGCGTGGTCAACACGCTGGGCGTGCCCATCGACGGCAAGGGCCCCATCGACACCAAAGAAACCGACATCATCGAAAAAGTGGCGCCCGGCGTGATCGCCCGCCGCTCGGTGTCGCAGCCGCTGCAAACCGGCATCAAGGCCATCGACTCGATGGTGCCTATCGGCCGCGGCCAGCGCGAACTGATCATCGGCGACCGCCAGACCGGTAAAACCGCCGTCGCGGTCGACACCATCATCAGCCAGAAGGGCAAGGGTGTCACCTGCGTGTACGTCGCCATCGGCCAGAAGGCGTCGACCATCAACAACGTGGTGCGCAAGCTCGAAGAGCACGGCGCCATGGAATACACCATCGTCGTGGCCGCCTCGGCGTCCGACTCGGCCGCCATGCAGTACCTGGCCGCCTACGCCGGCTGCACCATGGGCGAGTACTTCCGCGACCGCGGCGAAGACGCCCTGATCATTTACGACGACCTTACCAAGCAAGCCTGGGCCTATCGCCAGGTCTCGCTGCTGCTGCGCCGTCCGCCGGGCCGCGAAGCCTACCCGGGCGACGTGTTCTACCTGCACTCGCGCCTGCTCGAACGCGCCGCGCGCGTCAACGAAGAATACGTCGAGAAGTTCACCAACGGCGCCGTCAAGGGCAAGACCGGCTCGCTGACCGCGCTGCCGATCATCGAAACCCAGGCGGGCGACGTGTCGGCATTCGTGCCGACCAACGTGATCTCGATCACCGACGGCCAGATCTTCCTGGAAACCGACCTGTTCAACGCCGGCGTGCGTCCCGCCATCAACGCCGGTATTTCGGTGTCGCGCGTGGGTGGCGCCGCCCAGACCAAGGTCATCAAGAAGCTGTCCGGCGGCATCCGTACCGACCTGGCGCAGTACCGTGAACTGGCCGCCTTCGCGCAATTCGCCTCCGACCTCGACGACGCCACCCGTCGCCAGCTCGAACGCGGCAAGCGCGTGGTCGAACTGCTGAAGCAGCCGCAATACCAGCCCCTGCAAGTGTGGGAACTGGCCGTCACGCTGTACACGGTCAACAATGGCTACCTGGACGACGTGGACGTGGCGCAGGTCCTGGCCTTCGAAAAATCGCTGAAAGACCAGCTCAAGGCGAAGCACGCCGGGCTGATCCAGCGTGTCGAAGACACCAAGGAACTGTCCAAGGACGACGAAGCCGAACTGGCTGCCGCCATCCAGGATTTCAAGAAGCACGGTGCTTTTTAAGGCAATGTCTGGCGTAGCGGCGGGCCCTGGGCCCGCCCTACGGTAGGGCGGGGCGAGCCCCGGCCGCATCCCGCCAAGCCGTTACAACAGGAAAGCGCAATGCCCGGAATCAAGGAAATCCGAACCAAGATCAAGAGCGTGCAAAACACGCGCAAGATCACCAAGGCGATGGAAATGGTCGCTGCATCCAAAATGCGCAAGGCGCAGGAACGGATGCGCGCGGGTCGTCCGTACGCCAACAAGGTGCGCGAAATTGCCGCGCACCTGATGCAGGCCAATCCCGAATACAGCCATCCGTACCTGGTCGAACGCGAGATCAAGGCGGTGGGCGTGGTGCTGGTTACCACCGACAAGGGTCTGTGCGGGGGTCTCAACACCAACATCAGCCGCGTCACGCTGGCCAAGCTGAAAGAATTCGATCAGCGCGGCATCCGCGTGCAGGCCACCGCCTTCGGCAACAAGGGCCTGGGCTTGCTGACCCGTATCGGCGCCAATCTGGTATCGAACGAAGTGCAGCTGGGCGACAAGCCCGACCTCGACCGCCTGCTGGGCGCCATCAAGGTGCAGCTCGACGCCTACCTCAACGGCGAAATCGACGCGCTGTACGTGGCGGCCACCCGCTTCGTGAACACCATGAAGCAAGAGCCGGTGTTCCTGCGTCTGCTGCCGCTCGCCAGCGGTTTGGATGATCCCTTCCAGACGGGTGCCGACACCCTGGCCGAAACCGCCGAGGTCAAGTCGAACTACAGCTGGGACTACATCTACGAGCCCGATGCCAAGAGCGTGATCGACGACCTGTTGCAGCGTTACGTCGAAGGCTTGCTGTATCAGGCCGTGGCCGAGAACATGGCTTCCGAGCAATCGGCCCGGATGGTCGCCATGAAGGCAGCATCGGACAACGCCAAGAAGGTCATCGGCGACTTGCAGCTGGTCTACAACAAGACCCGCCAAGCGGCGATCACCAAGGAAATTTCGGAAATCGTAGGGGGCGCGGCCGCCGTCTGAGCTGCCTGCATCCCGTCAAAAAGCTATCAAGCAAGGAATCGACATGAGCAACGGAACCATCGTTCAGTGCATCGGCGCCGTGGTGGATATTCAGTTCCCCCGCGATCACATGCCCAAGATCTACGAAGCCCTTACCCTGGCCGACGACAGCTCGCCGTTCGCCGAAAAGGGCCTGACGCTGGAAGTGCAGCAGCAGCTGGGCGACGGCGTGGTGCGTACCATCGCGCTGGGCTCCAGCGACGGCCTGCGCCGCGGCATGAAAGTCGTGGGCACCGGCGCGCCGATCTCGGTGCCCGTGGGCCACGGCACGCTGGGCCGCATCATGGACGTGCTGGGTCGCCCCATCGACGAAGCCGGCCCCATCCAGTCCGATGAAAAGCGCGCCATCCACCAGACCGCTCCCCGTTTCGACGAACTGTCGCCCTCGGTGGAACTGCTGGAAACCGGCATCAAGGTTATTGACCTGGTGTGCCCGTTCGCCAAGGGCGGCAAGGTCGGCCTGTTCGGCGGCGCCGGCGTGGGCAAGACCGTCAACATGATGGAACTGATCAACAACATCGCCAAGCAGCACAGCGGCCTGTCGGTGTTTGCCGGCGTGGGTGAACGTACCCGCGAAGGCAACGACTTCTACCACGAAATGGAAGAGTCGAAGGTGCTGGACAAGGTCGCCATGGTGTTCGGCCAGATGAACGAACCCCCGGGCAACCGCCTGCGCGTGGCCCTGACCGGCCTGACCATGGCCGAGAAGTTCCGCGACGAAGGCCGCGACATCCTGTTCTTCGTCGACAACATCTACCGCTACACCCTGGCCGGCACCGAAGTCTCGGCGCTGCTGGGCCGCATGCCGTCGGCCGTGGGCTACCAGCCCACGCTGGCCGAAGAAATGGGCGTGCTGCAAGAGCGCATCACGTCCACCAAGACCGGCTCCATCACGTCGATCCAGGCCGTGTACGTGCCCGCCGACGACTTGACCGACCCGTCGCCCGCCACCACCTTCCAGCACTTGGACTCCACCGTGGTGCTGTCGCGCGACATCGCCGCGCTGGGTATCTACCCCGCCGTCGACCCGCTGGATTCGTCCAGCCGCCAGCTCGACCCGCAAGTCGTGGGCGAAGAGCACTACGCGGTGGCCCGCGGCGTGCAGCAGACGCTGCAGCGCTACAAAGAACTGCGCGACATCATCGCCATTCTGGGCATGGACGAACTGTCGCCCGACGACAAGCAGGCCGTGGCCCGCGCGCGCAAGATCCAGCGCTTCCTGTCGCAGCCGTTCCACGTGGCCGAAGTGTTCACGGGTTCGCCCGGCAAGTACGTGCCGCTGGCCGAGACCATCCGCGGTTTCAAGATGATCGTCGAAGGCGAGTGCGACGCGCTGCCCGAGCAGGCGTTCTACATGGTCGGCACCATCGACGAAGCCTTCGAGAAGGCCAAGAAACTGCAATAAGGAGCTCACATGGCTACCCTGCAAGTGGATGTCGTCAGCGCGGAAGAAGCGATCTTCGCCGGTGAGGCGAACTTCGTGACGCTGCCTGGCGAGGCGGGCGAGCTGGGCATCCTGCCCGGGCACACCCCGCTGATTTCGCGCATACGCCCCGGTACCGTCAAGATCGTCCGTGCCGATGGAGGCGAGGAGAACATCTTCGTCGCCGGGGGCATCCTGGAAGTGCAGCCGGGCATGGTCACGGTGCTGGCCGATACGGCCATCCGTGCCGCCGACCTGGACGAAGCCCGTGCCGTGGCGGCGCGCGAAAAGGCCGAAGAGGCCCTGCGCAACGCCAAAGACAAGGCGGACATCGCGGTCGTCGAAGCCGAGCTGGCCATGCTGGCCGCGCAGGCGGTGGCGGCCCGCAAGCTGCGCCAGACCCGCAACACGCACTGACTTTCGGTACTTGGCACGCCGCGCCTTGCGCGGCGTGTTCCAGGCAAGAAGGGCGGCCCCGGCCGCCCTTCTTGTTTTTGCGCGGCCGGCCGGAGCGCACGCCGCTGATGCTTGTTTGGGCAAATTGTGCGCCAGTGTCAACTTGTTGGCGCGTCATATACGTATAACCCGCAGCGTGGCAATTGCGACTATCGTCGTGATATCCCTGGCGCGTACGCTTTCTTTCTTTGCGTATGTGTCAAGGAGTCCATCTTGCGGGAAACTCTCGATTGCGCCGTCCTCATGACGCCCGGCCACGAGGCCTGGGTCCACGACTGGGTCCACAGCCATCACGGGCGGGGCCGCCTGCGGCTGTATGCGCAGGAAATCTCCACCCTGGCGCCCGGGGCGCCCGACACCCGGCTGCTGGCGCGTGCGCGGCTGGCGCTGCGGCGCTTCGATGGCTGCGTGGTGCCGGTGGCCCCGGCTTCGCTGCCGTGGGTGCGCACGGTGCTGGCCAATGCGGGCTCCGAGCCCCGCACGCCGCTGGTGGCGCTGGTGTTCGACATCACGGCGCCCGCCATTCTCGACCTGCTGGCGCTGGGCGCGGCCGACTTCATGCGGGCACCGGCCTGTGCCGACGAACTGCGCGCCCGCCTGGTGCGCCTGTGCCGGGCCGGCCCCCCGTCGATGTCGCCGCGCCCGCCCGGCGGCGCGGCCGGCATGCCGTGCGCCGTGCGCGAACCGGTGCCGTCATACGGCCATCGCCCCGGCGCGCGGCGGGCCGCCACGCGGGCCCGCCTCGAATCCGCGCTGGCCGCGCTGCAGGCCCAGGAAGCCACCCAATCCGAAGAACCTTTCCGGCAAGCCAAGGCGCGCGTGGTCGATGGCTTCGAACGCGAATACCTGCGCCGGGCCCTGTCGCGCCATGCCGGCAACGTGGCCCAGGCGGCGCGCGCGTCCAGCAAGCATCGGCGGGCCTTCTGGGCCCTGATGCGCAAGCACCGCATCGACGCCACGCCGTACCGCAGTGCCGCCGAAGGCCATCCGCGGGCACCGCAATAGCCGGCGGCCGGCGCGCCCGCGCGGCGCTTGTCCTGCGTCGCGGCCGGCGCATCCCATGAAGGGTAAAATCACGGCTTCCGTTGTCGAAGGATAGTCGTGTCCGCTGCTCCCTTGAAAAACGACGTGTTCCTGCGTGCCTTGTTGCGCGAACCCGTCCCCTACACTCCCATCTGGCTGATGCGCCAGGCGGGCCGTTACCTGCCCGAATACAACGCCACGCGCGCGCGGGCGGGCTCGTTCATGGGGCTGGCGCAAAACCCCGACTACGCCGCCGAAGTCACGCTGCAGCCCCTGGCGCGCTACGACCTGGACGCGGCCATTCTGTTCTCTGACATTCTTACCGTGCCGCACGCCATGGGCCTGGGCCTGGACTTCGCGCCGGGCGAAGGCCCCCGCTTTGCCCGGCCGGTGCGCACCGAAGACGACGTGGCCCGCCTGGCGGTGCCCGACATGGAATCGCTGCGCTATGTGTTCGACGCCGTGGCCGTCATCCGGCGCGAACTCGATGGCAAGGTGCCGCTCATCGGCTTTGCCGGCAGCCCCTGGACCATCGCCTGCTACATGGTCGAAGGCCGCGGCAGCGACGACTACCGCCAGATCAAGACCATGCTGTATGCACGGCCCGACCTGCTGCATCGCATCCTGGAAATCAACGCCCAAGCTACGCTGCAATACCTGAACGCGCAAATCCAGGCGGGCGCCCAGGCGGTCATGCTGTTCGACAGCTGGGGCGGCGTATTGGCCGACGGCCTGTTCCAGCAATTCTCGCTGGCCTATACCCGCAAGGTGGTGGCCGGCCTGACGCGCGAACACCAGGGCCGCCGCGTGCCCGTCATCGTGTTCACCAAGGGGGGCGGGCAATGGCTGGAAGCCATCGCCGGCTGTGGCTGCGATGCCGTGGGCCTGGACTGGACCGTGAACCTGGGCCAGGCGCGCCAGCGCACCGGCGACGCCGTGGCCCTGCAGGGCAACCTGGATCCCATGACCCTGTTCGGCGGCGGCCCGGCCATCCGGGCCGAGGCGCGCCGCACGCTGGACGCCTTCGGCCCGGTCGGCCAGGGCGGGCATGTGTTCAACCTGGGGCACGGTATTTCCCAGTACACGCCGCCCGAAGCCGTGACCGATCTGGTCGACGAAGTGCACGCGTACAGCCGGGCCCTGCACCGCTAGGTAAGTGTCCGCTATCGCGGCCAGGCCGCGCCCCGCGCTCTTTTTGAACAGACTTGTGCACAGCGGCGCGGCAAGTCGGGATAACCCCGAAAAGCTGGCAGCGATTCTGGAAAACGTTTATAAGTTTATGAATATAAAAAGAAAATAACGATGGTCGGGCGAACACGCGTGCGTAAGGGCACCTTTCGCCTTGACATCCGGCAAGGTTGTTGGATGTTTTTCCCCAAAGTTATCCACAGGGCGCTGTGCATTCCGCATTTCACTTCGGCCTGACAATCTGTTAGCGGCAAAACCAAGAATTCACTTTAACTTGTACACGCTCGTTGCCATGCTTTCCGCCCCAGCCACCCATGTCTGACGCGCAAGACGGTATCGGCTTGCGCCCCGACACCTGGGTGCGCGTGGCGCTCGATGTGCCCCTGCCGGGCCCATTCGATTACCGCGCCGCGGAAACCATACCCGTGGGCACGCGCGTCATCGTGCCGTTCGGGCGCCGCAAGCTGGTGGGCGTGGTGGTAGACAACCCCGACCAGCCCTCGGTCGCGGCCGCCCAGGTGCGCGACGTCGAGCAGGTCTTGCACGACTTGCCGCCTTTGCCGGCCGACTGGCTGCGCCTGGCCCGCTTTGCCGCCGACTACTACCAGCGGCCGCTGGGTGAAGTGATGCTGCCGTCCATGCCGCCGCCCTTGCGCAAGCCGTCGGCCTACCAGGGCAAGCGGTCGGGGCAGGGGCCGGTGGCGCGGCTGGATGCGCGCAAGGCCAAGGCCCCCGCGGCGCCCACGCCGCCCGACCAGGCCCCGGCGCTGAATGCCGACCAGCAGGCGGCGGTCGAGGCCGTGGCGGCGCTGGCCTGCTTCAAGCCGGTGTTGCTGCACGGGGTGACCGGCAGCGGCAAGACCGAGGTCTACTTGCACGCCGCGCAGCGCGTGCTGGCGGCGGGCCGGCAGGTGCTGCTGCTGGTGCCCGAAATCAACCTGACCCCGCAGCTGGAAGCCGCCTTGCGGGCGCGGCTGGAATCGGTGCTGGGCCCGGATGGGCTGGCGGTCATGCATAGCGGCCTGTCCGATGGCGAGCGCCTGCAGGCCTGGGCCCGGGCGCAACGCGGCCAGGCGCGCATGCTGCTGGGCACGCGCATGGCCATTTTCGCGCCGCTGGCCGAACTGGGCCTGATCGTGGTCGACGAAGAGCACGATGCCTCGTACAAGCAACAAGAAGGCCTGCGCTATTCGGCGCGCGACCTGGCGGTGTGGCGGGCGCACGACCTGGACATCCCCGTGCTGCTGGGCTCGGCCACGCCGTCGCTGGAAAGCTGGCATCACGCCGCGCGCGGGCATTATCTGCGCCTGGCGCTGCCGGGGCGCGCGCGCGCCAGCGATCTGCCGGCGATCCGCCTGGTCGACACGCGCCGGCTGGCCCTGCGCCAGGGCTTGTCGCCGCAGCTGACCGACGCCATCGGCCAGCGGCTCGAGCGCGGCGAACAATCGCTGGTATTCCTGAACCGCCGGGGCTATGCGCCGGTGCTGCATTGCGCCTCTTGCGCCTGGGTCAGCCATTGCCCGCGCTGCACGGCGTTCACGGTGCTGCATCGGACCACCGGCCGCGGCCACCGGCTGCACTGCCACCATTGCGGCTATCAGGCGCCCGTGCCGCGCGCCTGCCCCGAGTGCGGCGACCAAGACCTCGAACCCATGGGGCGGGGCACGCAACGGGTCGAAGAACACCTGGCCGAATTGTTTCCCCAGGCGCGCATCTCGCGCATCGATGCCGACAGCACGCGCCGCAAGGGCAGCGCGCAGACGCTGTTCGCGGCCGTGCACGCGGGCGAGGTCGACATCCTGGTCGGCACCCAGATGGTGGCCAAGGGGCACGATTTCGCGCGGCTGGGCCTGGTGGGCGTGCTCAATGCCGATTCGATGTTGTTCGCGCACGATTTCCGCGCGCCCGAGCGCCTGTTCGCGCAGCTGATGCAGGTGGCGGGGCGCGCCGGCCGCCATGGCGGCGGCGGCGAAGTCCTGATCCAGACCGGCTACCCCGAACAGCCGGTCTACCAGGCGCTGCTGCGCCACGACTACGCCGGCTTCGCGCGCCATGCGCTCGAAGAGCGCGAAACCACCGGCCTGCCGCCCTACGCCTACCAGGCCCTGCTGACCTCCGAGGCGCGCGAACTGGCGCAGGCGCTGGCGTTTCTGCAGCAGGCGCGCGAATTGGCCGACGGCGGCGATTTTCCCGGCATTGCCTCATTGACCCTGTACGATCCGGTGCCGCTGCGCGTGGTGCGGGTGGCCAACATCGAGCGCGCGCAGTTGCTGTTGGAAAGCACCAGCCGGCCCGCCCTGCAGGCTTTCCTGGGGGCATGGTCGGGGTACCTGCCGGCCCTTGCCGCCGAAGCGCGCGTGCGCTGGCAACTGGAAGTCGACCCTCTCGAAATCTGATCCATGTCCGACAGCGCACCCATAGGCCACGGCCTGAACCCCGCCCAGAAAGAGGCGGTGCTGTACCTGGACGGCCCATGCCTGGTGCTGGCCGGCGCGGGCAGCGGCAAGACGCGGGTCATTACCCAGAAAATCGCCTACCTGCTGCGCGAATGCGGCTACATGGGCCGCAACGTGGTGGCGCTGACCTTCACCAACAAGGCGGCGCGCGAAATGGACGAGCGCGTGAAGACGCTGGTCGACCGCAAGCTGGCCAAGGGCCTCACCATCAGCACCTTCCACTCGCTGGGCGTCAAGCTGTTGCGCGAAGAGGCGCGCCACGCCGGCTTGAAGCCGCAATTTTCCATTCTGGATGCCGACGACGCCGTGGCCATCATCCAGGAACTGCTGGCCACCACCGACCGCGGCCGGCTGCGCGCCGTGCAGTCGATGATTTCGCTATGGAAGAACGGCCTGCTCGGCCCCGACGACGCCGCCCGCGTGGCGGCCACCCCGGCCGAAGTCGAGGCCGCCCACGTGTACCGCAGCTACAGCGCCACGCTCGCGGCTTATCAGGCGGTGGATTTCGACGACCTGATCCGCATCCCGGCGCAGCTGCTGGAAAGCAATGAAGCGGTGCGCACGCGCTGGCAGAACCGCGTGCGCTACCTGCTGGTAGACGAATACCAGGACACCAACGTGTGCCAGTACCGGCTGGTGCAGTTGCTGTGCGGCGACCGCGCGATGTTCACCGCGGTGGGCGACGACGACCAGGCCATTTACGCGTGGCGCGGCGCCACCATCGAGAACCTGGCCAAGCTCACCACCGACTATCCGCAGCTCAAGCTGATCAAGCTGGAACAGAACTACCGCTCGGTGCAGCGCATCCTGGCCGCGGCCAATACGGTCATCGAGAAAAACCCCAAGCTGTTCGACAAGAAGCTGTGGTCGGACCTGGGCGTGGGCGAGCCCATCGTCGTGTCGCCGATGGAAAACGACGAGCACGAGTCCCAGTCGGTGGCCATGAAGATATCGGCGGCGCGCTTCGAGCGGCAGGCGCAATGGAAGGATTTCGCGATCTTGTATCGCGGCAACCACCAGTCGCGCATCCTGGAACAGGCGCTGCGCAACCTGAAAGTTCCGTACACCATCGCGGGCGGCCAGAGCTTTTTCGACAAGGCCGAAGTGCGCGATATTCTGGCCTACCTGCGCCTGATCGCCAACGACGACGACGACCCGGCGTTCATCCGCGCGGCCACCACGCCCAAGCGCGGCATCGGCCAGGCCACCTTGCAGGTGCTGGGCCAGTACGCGGCGCAGCGCGAGGTCTCGCTGCTGGCGGCGGTGGCCGAATCCGGCCTGGAAAGCCTGCTGCAGCCGCGCCAGCTTGAAGCGCTGCGCACCTTTGCCGAATTCATCCGCCGCATTCAATGGCGCGCCGGCCGCGGCCGCACCGACGGCAGCGGCGCGGCCGAACCCGCCGGCGCCATCCTGGACGACATGGTGGGCGCCATCCAGTACGAACGCTATCTGTATGACACGCTGGAAGAAAAACCGGCCCAGACGCGCTGGGAAAACGTGCTGGAACTGACCGGCTGGCTCAAGCGCAAGGCCGACGAAGACGGCATGTCGTTGTTCGACCTGGTGCAGCACGTGGCGCTGATCACCATGCTCGAGCGCGGCGAAGAAGAAGAGCCCGACGCGGTGAAACTGTCGACCCTGCACGCGTCCAAGGGCCTGGAGTACCCCCACGTGTACCTGGTGGGCGTGGAAGAGGGCCTGCTGCCGCACCTGGGCAAAGACGACGAAGACGGCGACCCGGCGCGCGCGGCCGAGAACCTGGCCACGCGCATCCAGGAAGAGCGGCGGCTGATGTACGTGGGCATCACGCGCGCGCAGCGCAGCCTGAACCTGAGCTGGTGCAAGAAGCGCCGGCGCGCCCGCGAAGACATCGTCTGCCAGCCGTCGCGCTTCATCGACGAAATGGGCCTGGGCGAGGTGCCGGTGCAAGAAGACGACGCCACCCGCGCCATGAGCCCGAAAGAGCGCCTGGGCATGCTGAAGGCGCTGCTGAAGAAATAATGCCCGCGCGCGGCGGGCATCGCGGGCCAGGTGTCAGGCTCCGCAGGTGCCTGACACCGATGCGGGCGAGGATATGGCCTGGTTCGGTGTCTGACACCCTGCGGGAGTCAGACACCAGACAAAGAGGTATGCCTGTTTTGGTGTCTGACTCCCGCAGGGTGTCAGACACCTGGGGCAGCACCCGGAGCGGCCGCGCGCGGCGGGCCCGCCTTACGCCAGTTCGCGCAGCAGCAATTGCCAGAACTTCGCGCGGGTCTGCAGCGTGGACACCAGGATGTACTCGTGCAGCGTGTGCGCGCCATCGCCGTCGGCGCCCAGGCCGTCGAGCGTGGGCACGCCCATCGCCGAGGTGAAGTTGGCGTCGCTGCCGCCGCCGGTCATGGGTGCTTCTTCGAGGGCGAAGCCGGCCTCGCGGGCGTAGGTTTGCGCGGTGGACAGCAACGCCGCCGCGGCATCGGTGCGCACCATGGGAGGGCGGTTGAGTTCGACGTCGATGTCCAGTTCCACGTCGGGCCCTACCGTGCACAGGTTGCGCATGCGGCGCAGCACGTCTTCGGCCGCGCCCATGTCGGGCACGCGGAAATCCACCACGCAGCGGCATTGCGCCGGCACCGTGTTGGTGACCGTGCCGCCGGCAATGGTGCCCACGCTGACGGTGACGCCGCGCTCGTAGTCGGTCATGGCTTCCAGCGCCAGTACCTGGTGCGCCATTTCGCGGATGGCGCTGCGGCCCTTTTCGTGCTGCATGCCGGCGTGGGCCGGGCGGCCCTTGACGTTCAGGCGCAGCATGCCGGTGCCCTTGCGCGCCGTGACGCACTTGCCGCCATTGGGGCGGGCCGGCTCGCATACCAGGCCGTACCTGGCGTTGGCCGCATAGCGCTCGATCGAGGCGCGCGAGGCGTGGCTGCCGGTTTCTTCGTCGGGCACCATCAGGAAATCCACCGGCAGGCGGGTGGCACCCGGCTGGGCCAGGGTGGCCAGCGCGGCCAGGGCCAGGTAGATGCCGCCCTTCATGTCGTAGCTGCCGGGGCCGTACAGGCGGTCGCCTTCGATGCGGCACGGGTTGTCCTGCAGCGTGCCGATGGGGTGCACGGTGTCCAGGTGCGCCAGCACCAGGATGCCGGGCCGCGTGTCGCCGGCCGCGCGGTTGGTGGCGTACAGCAGCGGCCCGGTGGCGGGCCCCAGCGGCGTGACTTCGACCGTCAGGCCGGCCGCGCGTGCGTGTTCCTGTACCAGCGCGGCCATGGCGGCCACGCCTTCCGGCGAGTTCGACGGCGATTCGCAGCGCACCCACGATTGGATGCCGGCGACGAGTTCTTCAGTAGTGGGCAGGGTAGACATGCTGGGCGTTCCAGTGGGCGGTGGGCGAAAAGAATCAGGCGACCTGCTGGCCGGCCAGCGCGGCCAGTTCGGCATCGCTGGGCAGCTTGCCTTCGAACCAGAGGCTGGCGCAGGCCGCCGACATGGCGCGGCCATCGTGGCCGATGCCGGGCACCACCTGCAGCGTCCAGCCAAACGGCACGCCGCGGCGCTGCGCCTCGCGCTGGCCGGCCTCGAAATAATGGCGGGCGCGCGCGTACCGGTGCGGTCCCTGGCGGATGGCGGGCGGGTCGGACGGCAGATTGGGATCGTTGGTGGCGATGTCCTGGTCGCCCGCCAGGATGGTCATGGGATAGGCCAGCAGGCGCACCAGGTGGTCTTCGGTCAGCCCCACGCCGTCCAGGCCTTCGGGGAAGCGGTGATCGAAAGTGGGCAGCGTGTACCAGCCCGGATTGGCGGCCGCCACGGCGCAAAAGGACGCGTGCGGCTGGCTGCTCATCAGGCGGTGCACGAACTGGCCGCCGGCCGAGTGGCCGAACAGGTGGGCCTGCTCGGCCTCGGTGACGCCGGCCGCGCGCAAGTCGGCGAACACCTTGGCCACCAGGGCGTAGGTCCAGCCGTCGACGTGGCGCGGGTTGCCGCCGGGGCTGAAGACGCGGCCGTTGTTATAGCTGTCGACGCCGGGCCAGATGTCGTTCGAGAACGTGGGCGCCACGATCAGCACATTGTGCTTGTCGGCCGCGGGAATCCAGAAGTCGCGGTAGTCGTCGCCGTTGCGCAGCACGCCGTGCTGCACCATCACCACGGGGCGGTCGGGCGTGTAGCCGTAAGGGCGGTAGGTCTGCAGCGTGAACGGACGGTCGGCATTGCGGTCGTCGTCGACATAGACAATGGCGTTGCGGCCGGCATGGCCCAGTTCCTGGGCGATGCGGTCGGCGTTGGACATCTCAGCTTTCATGGCGGGCGGTCTAGGGGTTGAGGTGGCAGGCCGACCAGTGGCCGGGCGCGATTTCTTGCAAGGCGGGCGCTTGCTCGCGGCAGCGCGGCATGGCGTGCGGGCAGCGCGGGTGGAACGTGCAGCCCGAAGGCGGATTCAGCGGCGACGGGATCTCGCCCTGGATCGGCGTGAACTTGCGGCCGCGCCGGCCCACGTCGGGCACCTCGGCCAGCAGGGCCTGGGTATAGGGATGATTGGCGCGGGCGAAGATCTCGGCGGCCGGGGCGCGTTCGACGATCTTGCCCAGGTACATGATGGCTACGCGGTCGGAAATGTGCTTGACCACGCCCAGGTCGTGGCTGATGAACAAGTACGTGAAGCCATGCTGTTCGCGCAGATCCATGAACAGGTTGATCACCTGCGCCTGGATCGATACGTCTAGGGCGGCCACCGGTTCGTCGCACACCAGGAATTTGGGCGACACCATCAGCGCGCGGGCGATGCCGATGCGCTGGCGCTGGCCGCCGGATATCTGGTGCGGAAAGCGGTCGCGGTATTCGCGGTCGAGGCCCACTTCGGACAGGGCGCGGTCGATGCGCGCGGGAATCTCGGCGGGCGGCGCCAGCTTGTGCACCTTCAGCGCCTCGCCCAGGATCTGGCGCAGCCGCTGGCGGGGGTTCAGCGAGGCCTGCGGATCCTGGAAGATCATCTGCACGCCCAGCGTGTAGGCCAGCAGATCCGCGCCGTGCAGGGCGGCGGTAGAGCGGCCCTGGTACAGCAGTTCGCCTTCGGTCTGGCGGTGCAGGCCGGCCACCACGCGCCCCAGTGTGGACTTGCCGCAGCCGGATTCGCCGACCAGGCCCAGCACTTCGCCGCGCTGCACGGTCAGGTCCACGCCATTGACGGCATGCACGGTGCGCCGGTCGATGGGCTTGCCGGCCAGCGCCAGCAGGCGCTGGGCCAGGTCGGGACGGTGCTCGAAACGTTTGTGGACGTTGCGCAGCTCGATAACGGGCGTGTCTTGCGGGGTCATGCGGCGGAGGTCTCGCGGGCGATCGGCACGTAGCAGCGGAAGCTGCGCGGCCCTTCTTGGATGGCGGCGGGCGCCTGTTCGGCGCAGCGCGTGATGGCGTTGGGGCAGCGCGGGCGGAACGCACAGCCGGCGGGCCGGCCCGCCAGGCTGGGCGCCATGCCGTCGATCTGGTGCAGGCGCGCGCCGGGCGCGGTGTTGGCCGGCATCGAGTCGAGCAGCCCGCGGGTGTACGGATGGCGCGGCGCGTCGAGCACCTGTTCGACCGGGCCCGCCTCGACGATGCGCCCGGCGTACATCACCGCGACATGGTCGGCCAGTTCGGCCACCACGCCCAGGTCGTGGGTGATCCAGATCAGGGCGGTGTCGTGCGTGCGGCAGATCTCTTGCATGCGATACAAGATCTGCCCCTGGATGGTCACGTCCAGCGCCGTGGTGGGCTCGTCGCAGATGATCAGGTCGGGCTTGTTCAGCATGGCGATGGCGATGGCCACCCGTTGGCGCATGCCGCCCGAGAACTCGTGCGGATAGCTGTCCAGGCGTTTTTCGGGCGCGGGAATGCCGACCATGGCCAGCGCCTCGCGGCAGCGCTCGCGCGCCTGTGCGAGCGGCACGTTCTCGTGCGTGAGAATGGCCTCGACCATCTGTTCGCCGATGCGCAGCACCGGGTTCAGCGTCATCAGGGGGTCCTGGAAGATCATGGCGATGCGGTTGCCGCGCAGGCGGCGCATGCTTTCTTCGTCGAGCTTGCGCAGGTCTTGCCCTTTGAACAGGACCTCGCCCGAGACCACTTCGCCGGGCGGGTCGATCAGGCGCAGCAGCGAAAAGCCGGTCACCGATTTGCCGGAACCCGATTCGCCGACCAGGCCCAGTATTTCGCCGCGGCGCACGGTCAGGTCGACGCCGTCGACCGCCGGCCAGGCGCCGGCTTCGGTATGGAAGGCGGTGCGCAGTCCGCGCACCTGCAGAATCACGTCGCTCATGCTCGTCGCGGGTCCAGGGCTTCGCGCAGGCGGTCGCCCACGATGTTGATGATCAGGATCAGCAGCAACAGGGCCACGCCCGGGAACATGCTGATCCAGTAGTCGCCCGACAGCAGGTACTGGAAGCCGTTGGCGATCAGCAGGCCCAGCGACGGTTCGGTAATGGGCACGCCCACGCCCAGGAACGACAGGGTGGCTTCCAGGGCGATGGCGGTGGCGATCTGGATGGTGGCGAACACCATGACCGGCCCCAGGCAATTGGGCAGCAGGTGGAAGATCATGATGCGCCAGGCCGGGAAGCCCAGGTTGGCGGCCGCCTCGACATATTCCTTGCGGCGCTCTTGCAGGGCGCGGCCGCGCATGATGCGCGCATAGTGCGCCCATTGCACCACCACCAGCGCCAGGATCACCTTGTCCACGCCCCGGCCCATCATGGCCAGCAGCACCAGCGCCACCAGAATGGTGGGAAAACCGAGGATGAAATCGACGAGCCGCATCAGCATGGTGTCGACGAAGCCGCCCACGTAGGCGGCGACCAGGCCGGCCATGCTGCCGATGGCGGTGGCCAGCGCCACCGCCGACAGGCCCACGATCAGGCTGATGCGCAGGCCGTACAGAATGGCACTGAACATGTCGCGGCCCTGGTCGTCGGTGCCCAGCAGGTATACCTGGCCGTCCATCGAAGTGGCGCCGGGCGGCAGGCGCCCGTCGAGCAGGTTCAGGCTGGCCAGGTCGTACGGGTTTTGCGGCGCGAAATAGGGCGCGGCCAGCACCACCACCATCAGCAGGATCAGCGCGATGGCCGAGCCCACCACGGTGGGGCGGCTGCGCAGTTTCTTCAGGATGGCGGCGCGGCGCGGGGTTTCTGCCAGGGGCTGGATGGTGCGCGTGCGGCCGGTGGAAGATGAATGAGCCATGGCGTTATTGTGCGGGAGCGACGAGCTGCACGCGCGGATCGAGCGCGGCATAGAGAATATCGACGATGAAGTTGACGATCACGAAGATCAGCGTCACCAGCATCACGTAGGCCACGACCACCGGACGGTCCAGCTGGTAGACGCTGTCGATCAGCAGCTTGCCCATGCCGGGCCAGGCGAACACGGTTTCGGTGATGGTGGAATACGCGATCAGGCTGCCGAATTCCATGCCCACCACCGTCACCACCGGAATCAGGATATTGCGCAGGATGTGGCGGCGCACGATGCGCCCCGGGCGCACGCCCTTGGCGCGCGCGAACTTCACGTATTCCTGCGACTGGGCCTCGGCCACGCCGGTGGCGGTCAGGCGCAGCACCAGGGCGATGTTGGCCAGCGCCAGGTTGATGGCCGGCATGATCACGTGCGACCAGCCATTGGCGGTCAGGATGGACAGCGGCACGCCCAGCACGCTGACGGTGTCGCCGCGGCCCGAGGCGGGCAGCCAGCCCAGCCAGACGGCGAACAGCAGGATCAGCATCATGCCCTGCCAGAAGTTGGGCAGCGAAAAGCCCAGCACCGAACTGGCCATGATGCCGCGGCCCAGCAGGCGGTCGCGGTACAGGCCGGCCACCAGCCCGAGCGGAATGCCGATCAGGCAGGTCAGGCTGATGGCCACCACCACCAGCTCGAACGTGGCGGGCATGCGCTGCACGATGAGCTCGATGGCCGGAATGCCGTGCACGAACGAATTGCCCAGGTCGCCGTGCAGGGCGCGCCACAGGAAGGTGAAGTATTGCTGCCAGATGGGCTGGTCCAGCCCCAGGCGGGCGATGGTGGCCGCGCGGGCTTCCATTGTCGCCTCGGGGCTGACCAGCAGTTCGATGGGGTCGCCCACGGCATACACCGCGAAAAACACCACGACCGAAACGGCCAGCAGCACGAACAGGCTCTGGATCAGCCTGCGCAGGGTAAACAAAACCACGTTATGTGTTCCTTGGGGTCTTGCGGGAAAACAACCGGCCTTACGGCGCCGGCTTGACCGATGAGGCCAGAGTGTACTGGTCGGCGCGGCCTTCGTAGGTCAGCCCCTTGCGGAACGCCCAGATGCTGCTTTCGAAATGCAGGGGAATGCTGGGCAGGTCGGCCAGGGCGATGGTCAGGGCCTGCTGCAACAGTTTTTCCCGCTGTGCGTCGTCGACCGTGGTGACGGCCTGGCGGAAGATCTTGTCGAGTTCGGGGTTGGAATAACGCCCGTAGTTGCTGGTGCCCATGCCCAGCTCGGGAGCGTACGAGGTTACCCAGTACTGCAGGAACGACGAGGCCTCGCCGGTTTCGGATGACCAGCCGCCCATGGCGAAGCTGAACTCGCGCTTGGCGCGCTTGGGGAAGTATACCGAGCGGGTCATGGCGTCGACGTGCGCCTTGATGCCCACGCGCGACAGATACTGCGCCACGGCCTGGGTGATCTGGCCGTCGTTGATATAGCGGTCGTTGGTGGACGACAGCGTCATTTCGAAGCCGTCGGGATAGCCGGCCTCGGCCAGCAGCTTCTTGGCGCCTTCCGGGTCGTACTTCAGTTCCGGCGGATGGGGCAGCGTGCCGAACATGCCGTCGGGCAGGAATTGGTTGGCCGGCGTGGCCATGCCGTCCATGATGCGGTCCACGATGGTCTGGCGGTCGATCGCCATGCTGATGGCGCGCCGCACGCGCACGTCCTGCAGCGGGTTCTTGCCGTTGGGCGCCTTCACCAGCGGGGTGGCGTCGCGGCCGACGTCGAACTGGAAATACACCACGCGCACCGACGGCGTGACCACGTAGCCGAAGCCCGGGGTGCTCTTGATGCGCTGTACGTCGCGGGCGGCGGGGCTTTCGATCACGTCGAAATCGCCGGCCAGCAGGCCAGTCAGGCGCGGGCCGGCGCTGGGCACCGGCACGAAGGTGACATCGCGCCATTCGGGCTTTTCGCCCCAGTAGTTCTCATTGCGTTCGAGCTCGATGCCCGTGCCCTTGACGTACGATTTGAACTTGTACGGGCCGGTGCCGATGGTGTTCTTGCCGTTGTTGAAATCGGCCACCCTGGGCCAGGCGCCCGTCACGCCGCACTTCTTGTCCAGGTCGAAGGTGATGGGGCCGTGCTCGACGATGCCGCTCCACAAGATGCCGGTGCGGGTCAGGTCATTGGCCAGCAAGGGATAGGGCTTGAGCGTCTTGATGCGCAGGGTGTGCGCGTCGACCGCCTGCACGTCGGCGAATTTCTGCACCACGGCGGCGTACGAGCCGGCGATGGATTCTTCGTTGTTCATCGCGCGGCAGAAGGTAAAGATCACGTCCTGCGGCGTCAACGGCTGGCCGTTCGAGAACTTCACGCCCTCGCGCAGCTTAAATTCCCAGGTGGTGTCGTCCAGGGTTTTCCACGACGTGGCCAGGCCCGGGATCAGGCTCATCTTGGCGTCCTGCGCGACCAGGGTTTCGAAAATCTGCGACGACATCGCGTTGTTCGGCGTGGCCTGGTGGTAGTGCGGGTCCATGGCGGTGGGCTCTGAAGCCAGCGCGATTTTCAGCGACTGGGCGTGCGCGCCGCCGGCCAGGCCGAACAGCGCGGCCAGGGCGGCCATGCGAATGCGGGAAGCGTACATGGATGTGTTCTCCTCGGGGGCAGATCTGTTGTTATCGGTATCCGGGCCGCCGGCGGCGGCGTCAGGCGATGGGTTGCGCCAGGCGCAGCACGGTCACGCCCGGGCGCACGTTGGCCAGCGACGGCATGATCAGCACGCAATCGTCGTAAGGGGTGGCGAAGGCCACGCCGTCGTTCCAGCCCAGCAGGGTACCCGCCCGCGGCAGCCGTTCCAGGCCGCGCCAGGGTTGCGCGAAGCGCACGTCGGCGCTCTGCGCGGCGATGGCATGCGTGACGCGCAGCGCCTGCTGGCGGGAAGCGTCGGGCATGTACCAGCCGGCGGGCAGGTCGGCCCGCTGGAACGCGCCGGCCGCCACCAAAAAACGGGCCATCTGGTCGACGGCCACGTCGCGCGCCTGCGGCGCGCCATGGAAGCCGCATTCGATCAGCAGCGAGCGCGTGCCGTTGTCGCCGTCTTCGCCGAAGCGGCCGTAGTCGCGCATGCGCACGCCGGCGGCATGGCCGGCGTCGGCGATGATGTCGGCCGGATTGCCCAATTGCAGCGCCAGTTCGATGTTGCGCGGCTGCAGGCCGGTCAGCTGCAGCGGCACGTCGGAATTGCTCATCGAATGGAAGTCCATCAGCCAGTCGGCCTGATCCACCCAGGGCCGCAGCGCGGCGGCGCGGCGGCGTTCCTGGGTCGAGGGGTCGGCCAGCTTGTCGTCGCTCCAGACCCGGTTCATGTCCTCGTCGACGAAGCGCGCCGGCAGGTAGTTGGCGGCATCGAAGCGGTCGAACGCGGCCAGATTGCAGAATGCCAGCGTCAAGGTGCCTTGCCGCGGCCGCAGGCCGCTGGCCAGCAGCGCTTTCAGCGCCCAGGCGCCGCACAGTTCGTTGCCGTGGATCAGCGCGGTCAGCATCACGCACTTGCCGGGCGCGCCCGAATCGAAATGCCATACCCCGGGGGTATCGGTATTGCCCAGGCGCTCGGCCGACAGGTCCGGACAGGCAAGTTCAAAGGGGCGCAGCGGTGCCGCGGCATCAGGCGTAGCCATGGAAACTCCAAGTAACTGTCGTATCGGCAGTGCCCGGCGGCGCATGCCGGCCGGCATGCATGAAAAGTGCGCGCGGCGCGGCGATACCCGACCGTCGGGCGGGCAGGTCGCTGCCGGGAACACGTTTTCCCCTGGCCGGCCCGCCGGCGCCAGGCTGGCGGGGTGCCGTTTCTTATCTTGGGCAGATTCTAGGAGCGGCCGAGCTTTCTCGACAATTAGAATATTTGAGACACTATTTGCTTTTTTGGCAAAGCAACTCGCGCGGCGCCCGCTATTCGGGGGGCCGCCCCCAAGGATCATTGTCCATGCACGGGATTTCCCTGAAGTACTTCGTGGCCGTGGCGCAGGCCGGCAGCCTGAGCGGCGCGTCCAAGCAGCTGCACGTGGCGGTGTCGGCCATCAGCCGCCAGATCGCCCGCCTGGAAGAAGAGGTGGGCGCGCCCTTGTTCGAGCGCGCCCCCCGCGGCATGGCGCTGAGCGAGGCCGGCCGCCTGCTGCTGGCCCACGCGCGGCGCACCCAGTTGGAATCGGACGAAGTGTTGCGCCAGATCGCCGGCCTGCAGGGCACGCCGCACGACGAGATCCGGGTGGGCGCCTCGGAAGGGCCCGCGCAGGGCTTTCTGCCGGTGGCCATGGTGGATTTCCGGCAACGGTATCCGCGCACGCGGTTTGCGCTGCAGGTGCTGACGCCGCCCGAGGCGATGCGCCAGATCGCCGGCGGCGATATCGACGTGGCAGTGTCTTTCAATGTCGAGCCGGCGCAGGGCGTGGCGGTGGCGCATTCGTGGCGCGCGCCCGTCTATGCCGTCATGGCGGAATCCCACCCGCTGGCCGGGCGCGGCCCGCTGCATCTGGAAGACGTGCTGGCCTATCCGCTGGCGCTGACCGACGACAAAAGCACGGCCCGGCGCCTGCTCAACCGCACCTGCGCGCTGGAAGACATGCAATTGCAGGCGGCGCTGATTTCCAACTATTCGCCGGCGCTGCACGGGTTCGTGCGCAATTCCAACGCGGTGATGTTCGCGGGCTATATCTCGGTGGCCTGGCGCCTGAAACAGGACGGCCTGGTGGCCCGGCCCGTGGCCAACGCGGAATTGCAGTCGCGCAACCTGCAGATCCAGACCATGGAAGGGCGGCTGCTGCCGCCCGGCGTCGCGCGCTTCATCGAACACCTGAAGGCGCGCATCGACGAGGTCGAGGCCGCGGCGGGCGTCTAGTGTCCAGGCAGGTGTCTGGCTCCCGAAGGGTGCCAGACACCGTTTTGTTGAGATAGTCTCTGCCCGCTTCGGTGTCTGACACCCTGTGGGAGTCAGACACCTGGGGCGGGAGCCCCGCTTACTTCGGGTGTACCGACATCGCCAGGGTGTACTGGTCGCGCCGGCCTTCGTACGTCAGGCCCTTGCGGAAGGCCCAGATGCTGCTTTCGAAGTGCAGGGGGATCAGCGGCAGGTTGTCCAGGGCGATCTGGGTCGACTGCTCCAGCAGCTTCTTGCGCTTGTCAGGGTCCACCGTCACGATGGCCTGTTCGTACACCTTGTCGAACTCGGCGTTCGAGAAGCCGCCGTAGTTGCTGGTGCCCAGGCTACGCGCCGAATCGGTCGACGCCACCCACAGCTGGAACAGCGCCGAGGCCTCGCCGGTTTCGGCCGGCCAGCCGCCCATGGCGAAGCTGAACTCGCGCTTGGCGCGCTTGGGGAAGTAGATGGAAGCGGTCATCGCGTCGACGTGGGTCTTGATGCCGATGCGCGACAGGTACTGGGCCACCGCCTGTGTGACCTGGCCGTCGTTCACGTAGCGATTGTTGGTCGACGACAGGGTCAGCTCGAAGCCGTCGGGATAGCCGGCCTCGGCCAGCAGCTTCTTGGCGCCTTCCGGGTCGTACTTGATCTCGGGCGCCTTGGGCAGGGCACCGAACATGCCGTCGGGCATGTACTGGTTGGCCGGCGTGGCCAGGCCGTCCATGATGCGCGCGTTGATGGTCTTGCGGTCGATGGCCATGTTGATGGCCTGGCGCACGCGCAGGTCTTGCAGCGGGTTCTTGCCGTCGTGGCTCTTGACGAACGGGCTGGGGTTGCGGCCTACGTCGGGCTGGAAGAACACCAGGCGGGTCGACGGCTTGGCCACATAGCCGAAGTTGCCGTTGTCTTTCAGGCGCGGCAGGTCTCGCGCGGCCGGGTTCTCGATGACGTCGAAGTCGCCCGACAGCAGGCCGGTCAGGCGCGGGCCGGCATTGGGCACCGGCACGAACTTCACGGTTTTCCAGTGCGGCTTGTCGCCCCAGTAGCCGTCATTGCGTTCGAGCTCGATGCCGGTGCCCTTCACGTACGATTTCAGCTTGTAGGGGCCGGTGCCGATCGCGTCTTTGCCGTTATTGAAATCGGCCACCGTGGGCCACGCGCCGGTCACGCCGCAGCCTTCTTTCGGCGCGAACTTCAGCGGGCCGTGTTCGACGATGCCGTTCCAGATGATGGGCAGCTGCCGGGCCAGTTCGGCCGGCATCAGGGGGAAGGGTTCGGCGGTTTTCAGGATGACGGTGTGGTCGTCGGGCGTCTGCACGTCGGTCAGCAGCTTGGTGACCGTCATGTACGACTGCGAGATGTTGGTTTCGTTGTTCAGCGTGCGGCACACCGAAAACAGCACGTCCTGCGAGGTGAACGGCTGGCCGTTCGAGAACTTCACCCCTTCGCGCAGCTTCAGTTCCCAGGTCAGGTCGTCCAGGTTCTTCCACGACGTGGCCAGGCCCGGCTTCAGTTCCATGTCGGCGCTGCGGTAGATCAGCGAGTCATAGACGTGGGCGGCGAACGCGTCATTCTGCGTTTGCTTGTGGTAATGGGGGTCGGCGGAGGTCGGTTCGGACGACAGCGCGATGGTAAGGGACTGGGCCAGGGCCGCGGGGGTGGCGGCCAGGCCGGCGCTGGCCGCCAGCAGGGCCAGGGAATGACGCAATTTCATGAAAACTCCGAGTCGACGGGATGGATTGCTCGGCCGGCGACGGGATGCCGCCAGATGCAATCAATCGTGACGAGGGGCCGATTATCGGAAGCTGATTCGCGCGTTGTCAATGCGCGAAGACCGCCATTGCGTCCGGCCTATTGGGTGCCGACGCCCAAACAACAAGGCGCCGCGCCCCGCTTCGGGGTGCGGCGCCTTGGGCACGCGCGGGGCGTGTGCGGCAGTGCCGCCCGGCCCTTTTTCAGGGGCGGGCGGCAAGCCTGCGGGCGATTACCACTGCGAACCGGCGTAGCGGGCGCTGGCGGCGCGGGCGCGGTTCATGGCGTCGTTCACTTCGACGACATAGTCCGAGAAGGCGCCGATGGCGTGGGCGATTTTCGCGCCGGCGCTCTTCAGCAGAACCAGCGGTTGGGCATTCGGTTGGCTTTCCATTGCGCCGCGAAGCAGGTCGCGTTCCAGCGCATCGGTCAGGCGGGCATTGGTGTTCAGGGTCAGTTCGCTCATGGTGTATCTCCAGTCCGTTTCGTCATGGGGTAAACCATTATAGGGATAACCCTATGTGCAATGCAACATAAATCTGTGGATAAGTTGTAACGGCGACTATCCGTGGCCATTGCGCAACTGCCGCGCGGCGTCGGCCAGCTCGCCGGCCGTCAGGCCGATCGGGCCCAGGCCCGCGGCCACGCAGCGGTCGGCCGCCGCGCCGTGCAGCCACACGGCGCCGGCCACGGCCTGGTCGAGTTCGATGCCCTGGGCGATCAGGCTGCCCAGCATGCCGGCCAGCACGTCGCCGGTGCCGGCGGTGGCCAGGCCCGGATTGCCCGTGACGTTGCGGCGGCAATGGCCGTCGGGGCGGCACACCAGCGTGCCGGCCCCCTTCAGCACCACCCAGGCGCCGTGACGGCTGGCCAGCTGGCGGGCGGCGGCCGGGCGGTCGGCCTGCACGGCCTGCGTCGCGCAGCCCAGCAAGCGCGCGGCTTCCGCCGGATGCGGGGTCAGGATCACCGGCCCCGGGCCCCAGGGCGGCAGCGCGCCGCCGGCCAACAGGTTCAGGCCGTCGGCGTCCAGTACCAGCGGCGCCGTGCCGCGCAGGGCGAACAGGCGGGCCAGCACGGCCTGGGCCGTGGCGTCGGTGCCCAGGCCGCAGCCCGCCACCCAGGCGTCGACCGGCAAGCCGGCCTGGAACAGGCCGGCGGCGTCGCGCAGCATCAGCTCGGGCTGCAGCGGGTCGCACGCCAGGGGGCAGGCGGCCTGGGCGTAGCCCACCAGTACCTTGCCGGCCCCGGTTTTCAGGGCCGCCCGCGCGGCCAGCAGCACGGCGCCGGCCATGCCGGCCCCGCCGCCCACCACGGCCACGGTGCCGAAGGTGCCTTTATGGGCGTCGGGATGGCGGGCGGCGAACAGGGCCGGAAGGTGCTGGCGCAGGACGGGGGCGGGC
>WMBV01000006.1 GCA_017745595.1 Bordetella petrii | reverse complement strand
AGACCATCAACGGGCTGTACAAAGCCGAGGTGATCCACCGGCGGGCGTCCTGGCGCCACCGTGAAGAGGTCGAATGGGCGACGCTGCAGTGGGTCGACTGGTACAACAACCGAAGATTGATGGCGCCGCTGGGCCACATCCCTCCGGCTGAGGCAGAACAGGCCTACTATACGAAAATCCAGAGTCTCGCCCTTGCGGCCTGACTCACAACAAGGAGACTCCGGCAAACCCGGGGCGGTTCAGTGTCTGACACCCTGCGGGAGTCAGACACCTGTCGGGGGCGCGGAAGCCAGGCACCCGCCGCGCCCGCCGCCGTTCAACCGCTTACCGCGAGGCCCGCCATGCTGTTGCAAGCCGCTGATTCGACCCTGCTGATTGTCGATATGCAAGAACGCCTGATGCCGGCCATCGCGCAGGGCGCCCAACTGGCGGAAACCGCCTGCAAGCTGGCGCAGGGCGCGCGCCTGCTGGGCGTGCCGGTGGTCGCCACCGAACAGAACCGCGCCGGGCTGGGCCCCACCATCGCGCCGCTGCGCGACTCGGTGCAGGCGGTGTTCCAGAAACGCCATTTTTCGGCGGTGCGCGAGCCCGGCTTCGAAGCCTGGCTGCCGCCCGCGCGGCATACCGTGCTGGTGGCGGGCTGGGAGGCCCATGTATGCGTGTTGCAGACCCTCGTGGGGCTGCGCGAACTGAACTATCACGCCGTCCTGGTGTCCGATGCAGTAGGGTCGCGGCGGCCGTCCGACCAGCACGCGGGCATGCGTCGCATGCGCGCCGAGGGCGCCACGGTGATCACGGCCGAAATGGCCTTGTTCGAATGGATGGAAACCTGCGATCACCCGCGTTTCCGCGACGTGTTACGTTTGGTGAAATGATTGCCGGGCCGGGCAACATCTGCTTGCCCGCATCCGTGTCCCGCCTACCCATGGATACAATTTATGGGCATCCATAACAGCTCCCGGCAGCGCTTTTTGCGATTCTGAAGGCGCAAAGTTTTTTAGGGGACGCCGCAGTGCCTGAATGTCTGGCCTCGCCTGATTCCAGTGCGCCGCCCCGGGCACAACAATAGGAGCCTCATCATGATGAAAATCGGAACTCTCTCGAAACTCGGCATCGCGGCCGTGCTGGCCGCCTCCATGGCAGGTTGCTCGTCCTGGGACAACATGAGCCACCGCCAGAAAAGCACCGTGGGCGGCGCAGCCATCGGCGGCGTGGCCGGCGCGGTGATCAGCGGCGGCGGCGTGCTGGGCACGGTGGGCGGCGCCGCGCTGGGCGGCATCATCGGCGACCAGGTCGGCAAGTAAGCCGGCGCCTGCCGCGCGCAGGCAAACCAACCTCCCGAGCCTGAACCGGTGTCGAACCGGTTCAGGCTTTTTTTATTTCACCATGACTCCAGCCCGGTACTGCGCTGGACTACGCCAAGGCTTGATACAGCAGGTTTATCAATGACTTAGGCGAGTTCATCATATGCCGGTGCTTTCCGAAACTTGACCTGACTTTCCCTCTACTGGCCCCTAGAAGGCTCCTGGGAACCGGGTCTTTCCAAGGAGTCATCATGGCAAAAATCAAACTCACCAAGTCCGCTGTCGATGCGGCACACCCCCAGGCGCAGGCCGTCGAACTCCGGGATACGTTGGTTCCCGGCTTCTTGTGCAAGATTACCCCGTCGGGCCGCAAGGTGTTCATGCTCCAGTACCGGACGAACGCTGGCGAGCGCCGCAAGCCCGCCTTGGGTCAGTACGGGGAACTGACCGTCGAACAGGCCCGTTCGCTCGCGCAAGAATGGCTGGCCCAGGTACGCCGGGGTGGTGATCCCGGCGCAGCCAAGACGGAAGCACGCAAAGCGCCCACCGTCGAAGAGTTGTGCAAGAAGTTCATGGAGGACCACTCCAAGAAGCGCAACAAGCCCAGCACCCGAGTCGGCTATCAAGGTGTCATCGACCGCTGCATCATCCCGTTGTTGGGCCGCAAGAAGGTCCACGACGTGAAGCGGCCTGACATTGCCGGACTGATGGAAAAGCTTTCCTACAAGCAGACCGAGGCGAACAAGGCGTTCAGCATCCTGCGCAAGATGTTCAATTTGGCTGAGGTGTGGGGCTATCGGCCTGACGGCACCAATCCCTGCCGCCATGTCCCAATGTTCCCTGCCGGCAAGTCCACCCACCTTATCAGCGACGAGGACATGGGAAAACTTTTCCGGCAGCTCGACAAGATCGAGGCCGAGGGGCTGGAGAACTACGTCATCCCGTTGGCGATCCGCCTGCAATTCGAGTTTGCCGGCCGCCGTGGCGAAATCGTCTCGCTCGAATGGGAATGGATCGATCTGGAAAACCGCCGCGTCGTCTGGCCTGACAGCAAGACCGGCGGTATGTCCAAGCCCATCAGCGAGGAAGCCTACCGGCTGCTTTCGACGGCGCCGAGGCAGGAAGGCAATCCTTACGTCCTGCCGTCGCCGCGCCATCCAGGGCAACACCTGACCACGGGCGAGTATTACGGCGGCTGGAGCCGTGCGCTCAAAGCGGCGGGGGCAACGCATGTGGGGACGCACGGCATCCGCCACCGCTCGGCGACCGACATTGCCAATTCGGGTATCCCGGTCAAGGTCGGCATGGCCCTGACGGCGCACAAGACCGTGGTGATGTTCATGCGCTACGTCCACACCGAGGACAAGCCCGTGCGGGAAGCCGCCGAACTGGTGGCGAATCGACGCAAGTCGGTCGTCAGCATGCATCAAGAACCGAAAGAGGTGACCGCATGATCAGAGGCCAGCAATCCACCTTGCCGCCCCAATTGTCGTATCACCGCTACGACAATTGGCTCAGTGGCCATCACCGCCTGCGTATCGTACTAAGCACTGGAAAAGTGTGCCCGTTTCGGGTATAGTTTGAAGGTCAAGATGACGCGCATCCTCAAACGAAAGGATTTTGCGCGGTGGCAGGCGGGCGAAAAGCTGTCCGATGCCGCCTTGTGCAAAGCGGTTCAGGAGATGGAAAGCGGTCTGATTGACGCGGACTTGGGCGGCTTCCTTTACAAGAAACGGGTTGCCCGCCCTGGTGGTGGCAAGAGTGGCGGCTACCGCACGTTATTGTCGGCCCGGATCGGCAGCCGCTATGTGTTCCTGCATGGGTTCCCCAAGAGCGACAAGGCGAACATTACGCAGGACGAGAAGAAGGCACTGCAATTCGCCGGCAAGGTGTTCCTGGAACTGTCCGCCGAAGCATTGTCGAAGGCGTTGCAGTCAGGCGTGTTATTGGAGGTGCATTGTGAGCAAGATCATTGAATCCCTGCGTGGCGATCTGGCCGCGCTCCACGAAGCGGGAGCGATCGGCAAGGTAACGATGCGCGAGTTCGACGCAATCTGCCCGCCGCCGGTGCGGGAGTTCAGTGCTTTCGATATCAAGCGGCTGCGTGAAGCCTTGAAGTTTAGCCAGCCGGTGTTCGCTCTTCATCTACACACGTCGGCCTCGACCGTGCGCAAGTGGGAACAAGGCGAAACCCATCCCACGGGGCCAGCGCTCAAACTGCTCAACGTCATCGCCGACAAGGGCCTGCAGGCCATCATCTGATGCCTGACGAGGGAGACAGGCATTGGCGACGCGAATTACCCCTTTCAACTCACAGCATCTTGAAGCCGCCTGCCGCGTGCTCGCCGATACCGAACGCGGTCTGAGCGGTACACAGATCGAGCGGCTGCTGCAGGAAATCGAGGTTGCCGACACGTCGCCCGGCATGACAAAGTGGAAGCGGTTGTTCAATGCGCTGGCCGGTGCGCAGAACCACCACCAGATCGGCAACCATCTCATCATGTTCATCAACCGCGCGATGAACCCGGTGAACTACGCCCGCGATCCCGCGACGTTCGCTTGGCGGCGCGACGAACTCAATGTCGTCCTTGCCTTCTCCGGTTTCTACGTGCGCGATGACGGCAAGGTTGCTCACGCCGATAAGGCCACGACGCTTGATGCCGCCCGCGCCCGCGCGGGACGACTCAAGGCCGCACTGGAAAGCCGCGTCGTCCATGCGGAAGTGCTGAACTACTGCCGCGCCGAGTTGCTGGAGGAAAACTACTTCCATGCCGTGTTCGAGGCAACGAAAGGTGTTGCGGAGCGGATTCGCCTGCTGTCGGGCCTGAACGGCGACGGCGCGGACTTGGTGAACAAGGCATTCGCAGGCCAGCAACCCGTTCTCGCCTTGGGACCGCTCACCACCGAGTCCGAAAAGAGCGAGCAGAAAGGCTTTGCCAACCTGCTGATCGGCTTATTTGGCGCCGTGCGCAATCCGCTGGCCCATGCGCCCAAGACGAATTGGCCCATGTCCGAACAGGACGCACTGGACATCCTGACGCTGGTATCGCTGATTCACCGCAAGCTGGATGGCACCACGAAATTAGCGGCCGTATCGCCGTAAGTGAGAGACAGGAATGGACGAGGCGATCGTTGTCTTCTCTCGAAAAGGGATTTTCCAGACCACGATTGCCGCGCGCGACGTTCGCAGCCGGGAACATGCGCGCAAGCTGTGGCCCTTGGTGTCTCCAGGCGCAGAGCGCCAGATGGTGACATGGGTCAGCCCCTCCTTTGAAAGCGGGAAGCTGCGTCGGCGATCCCATTTCCGCGTACTTCCTGCCCAGCACACCTTTAACCCCAAAGCGCACTTCGACGATGAAGAAGCCAGCCGATGGCGCGCCGTGCAGGAAAGTCCTGAACACCGGCGGGCGAAAGAACTTGTCGCGGCCGAACTCTCACGACGTTTGAATGCCGGGCTTGCGATGCCGTGGGCGTTCAAGGATATGGATGCGTCGGACTATCCGCTGGAAGGCAACTTGTTGCTCGGCGCCGACCAGGTGGCAACCGAGCATCCCCTGGAGACGCCATTCGGCAGCAAATTCCGGCTCGACGTTGCCGTGCTCGGCCCCCCGGTCCAGGCTGAACCGATGGTGCTGGGCGGCGTTGAAATCGAACTCGGCCACGCCTTCGACGGGCGCAAGGCTCTTATCGGGAAGTCGCTCGGATTCCCGCTCATCTCCATCGACATCACCGAGATGACGCTGGACGAACTCACGCCCGAGTGGGCACGGCAGGTATTGACTGCGACCACGCGGAGCCACGAGCAAGGACGCCGGCAGACCTACATCTATCTCCACGACCTGCTGTACCCCCTCTACGCGCAATTGCCGGCGTTTCTGGACGACGAGCAGCGCCATCAGTTCCTTGTGTTTGCCGACGATGAGACCCTGAACAAGTTGGTGCGCTGGATGAACCTGCTCGCCGAAAAGCTGGAGTACCCGAAGGGTACGGTCGCCGTTGCCTTGGTCAATGGCAAGAACGAACAGTCGCGCAAGATGCTGGAACGCGCGGGACAAGTCGTTGGCCCCGACTGGAGCGAGTTCAACGGCCAGCGATGCCTACGACTGACCCTGCCGCGTCCCAAAGGCCCGGCGGATCTCCAGGCCCATCGCTTCCACATGACGATGGCGCGCATCCTGCTGTCGCACACTGATTCGCTCGTTGGCTACAAGTATTGCAACGGCGTAGACAACCACCACCCTGAAGAAGACGTGTGGGTTGCGCATCGCTGGATCGCCGACTTGAAAACCCATACCCAGCATCGCGTCTTGCCGAAGCGGCTGGCTGAACCGATCAACAGATTGATCGCGGTGGTTTCGGACCTGCATCGCAATCACGCGGCTGCCAGCCAAGAGGCGTGACCATCCCCCGTCGGAAGTCAGCCGATAGGCAAGCATTCCTGCGGAGTTACGCGCCTATTTGCAAAGAGCATTGAATCTCAGTCCGTAGTCGGTTTTGAGGCTCTTTTCCGCGGGGCCGAAGAAGGCAAAGACGGCAAGCACTCAAACAAGCGTTCTGCATAGACGAACCCCATCCGTCTGACCGCGCCCTGATCGAAATACAGCAGCCAAGCGGCAAGTAATGCCAGCGAAATGAGCAGTGTCAAGCCTGCGGCAAGCCCCGGATCGGCAAGGTGCTCTAGGTTAAAATGAGGAGGTACTACCTGCAGAATCTTTGCAATCAGCAATCCGTAGACGATGCCCAGGAGGCACGACACGATGCCGGCAGGCTTCATTGCCAGCATATTGCGGTGAAATCCGTAGGCGATGTTCTCTTTCAGCAAGAGCTGCTTGTTGGAACGCGTGAGTTCGCGAAGCCGCTTTGTGGCGCCAACGTAGATGTCGTCTGCCTTGTCAGGGCTTGCTGATTCTTCTTCTGCCGTTGGCATGGCGATGCCCAGCTTGGCCGTGATCGCCGTGTGGTAGCGCTGCTTGCTGACACCATCGAGAAACTTGTCGCGATGGCGTAACGCGATGGTTGTCGGCATACCGCCCCACCTTGCAACCAGGATCTCTTCAAGCTTCTTCCCGCGCCCGCGAGCTACGCTCGCAAGCGCATAAATGGCACCGCAGCCACCAAGCAAGCCGATCACGCCTGTAAGTACCGGGTGCTTTGCGCCGTAGACGCACAACAAAGGAACGAGCAGCGGTAACGCTACAAGAAGTCCTGGGATTACGCGCGCCTTGCGCTCATAGGGGTCTTTGACCAGTTCAAAAATAGTTGTCATGGGCGTTCAGCTTTGGGCCGACAAGGCATCAATATAGGGTTGAATTTCATCGCGGTTCTTTAAAGTGATCTGCTGCGCGAGAGGGTCGGGTGCTTCCTTGGTATGCAAGCCCAAACGCCTCAGCGTGTAATACAAAAACGCTTGGCGGCATGGAAGTTTGACCTGTCCGTCTTCCATTCCATAGTCCAACTCCAGGACTCGTTTCTTGGCAGCGGGCAAATCGGGGTGCGGTGCAAGCACCAGCGTCAAGAGAGTTTGCCAGTGCGAATCTTGGCTGGCGTCCACTTGGCTCGCTTCGAAGCCGTCGATGCGCAGGATTCGGGCGAGGACGAAATCACTGAAGCGCTGGCGTTTGTGGCAAAACGCGCGCATGTGCCAGCGAAAACCGTCATTACCAAGGGCGTGGGGAGACAGCAGACGAACCGATTCGTCCATGGACGTCATGGACTGGTAGCTCACCCAAATGGCTTCCTGCTGCCGAATTGCCCGGACCACTGCTTCGACGGTCTGTTCATTGATCGTGCGCCAGGGGGACGGCGCCCAATCTGCCTCAAGTGCTGAGCCGATAAAGCTGGCCGCAGGCTCGATGACTCCCATCTTGGTGGCCAGCAGCTCCGCTAGATAGTGTTGCGCCGAACTTCGTTGGTAAAGCGGGTGAAAACTCGGCGCTGCCGTGTAGGTCTTGGAACTGCGGTCGTAAGTTAGGTTGCTCGGCGCCAACTCCGTGTACTTGGCAATGTCCAGTGACGCCTGGGGAACCGATATGCCGAAGTGCTCAGTGAGATCCATTCGATTAATGTGCCGTTCCCAGCGCAAACGGAAATCGATGAATTGAAGTCTGCTTTCCAACCCCCAACTTAGCCCTTTGGGCTCAGCAGGATTGGCGGCAGTGACAGAGGGCTCTTGCATCAGTTGCGCCTAAAAAGTAGACGGATATAAAAAATAGTCGTACATTAACTATACGCGATCATCCTTCGGTCGTCTACCCGGAGCCCCAATGCCCACAACCATCACGTTTTTTCCCGTCGACAACGGGGACATGACCCTCATCAAGTTCGGCGACCTCGACGCAACCACCCTGCTGATCGACGTAAACATCAGGCAAGACGCCGACGACCCTGACGGTGAGGCGCGCGATGTCGCCAAGGATCTGCGCGACCGACTGAAGAAAGATGAGAACGGCAGGCCGTATGTCGATGCGTTCCTGCTGAGCCACCCGGACCAGGACCATTGCCGAGGCCTGACGCGGCACTTCCACCTGGGGCCGCTGGACAAGTATCCGGATGACAAGAAGGACGACAAGGACAAGAAGATCGTGATCCGCGAGATATGGTCGTCTCCGATCGTGTTTCGACGCGCCAGCAAGACGCACACCTTGAGTGACGACGCCAAGGCATTCAACACGGAGGCGCGTCGGCGCGTACAGCTGAACCGCGACAAGAATTTCGTCGTCGGGAACGGCGACCGCATTCAGATCATGGGCGAGGACATCGACGGAAAAACCGATGATCTCACCTCGATTGTGCGGAAGGTGGACACGCGCTTCTCGACGATCAATGGCAAGAGTTCCGCATTCTTCTCCGCGATTCTTCTGGCACCCTTGGACGCCCAGGACGACGAAGAAGAGGAAGAGTGCCTGGTCAAGAACCAGTCCAGCGTGATCTTGAACTTCACATTGGCCGCTGATGCTCAGACGCCGGATGGCGCAAAATTCCTTACTGGTGGCGATGCCGAAGTATTTATCTGGAACCGCCAGTGGCAGCGCCACAAGGCCGAAGCCGATGTGCTTGAGTACGACATCATGCAGGCGCCACATCACTGTTCCTGGCATTCGCTGTCCTATGACAGTTGGTCGGACTACCGCGAAAAGGCCAAACTTGATGCCGACGCTCGCAAGGCGCTTTCGCAGACCCGCAACGGTGCCGTCATCGTCGCCAGTTGCAAGCCGATCGCAGACGACGACAGCGATCCGCCCTGCATCCGCGCAAAGCGTGAATACGTAGCAATCGTGGACGAAGTAAAAGGCGACTTTTACTGCACGGGCGAATATCCGAGCGAAAAATCCGTGGAGCCCCTCGTTTTCACCGTCACCGCTCAGGGTGTGCAGCCTCCCTCGAAGAAGGAAGCCGGATCGAAGGCCGCCGCCGTGATCACCTCCGCGCGCGCGCCCATGCCACACGGGGCATCATGACGGGCACCATCGCGGACGCACTGCATCAACTTCAGCGGCACAGGGGCCTTGTCCGCGTTGGCGAGCCAAGGAAAAGTGGTGAATCGACGCAGATTGAAGTCGATGTTGCTGTTGAATTGCCGAGCAGGTCTCGGCGCAATGGCGTATCCGGGACCGGAGTGCGCTCGGTCGAGACATGCGTTCTGGTATTCGGCAGTGACTGGCCCATGTCTGCACCCAAGCCTTTCTTGCGTGCGGACTTCCCACTCAACTTGCCGCACATCAATCCTCATCGCGAAGGCGAGTTGGTCTCGCCTTGTCTGTTCGAGGGATCGTTGGACGAGCTGCTGCATCGGTTTGGTCTGGACGCCATCGTCGATCAGTTGATCGTTTGGTTGCACAAGGCCGCAGCCGGGACGTTGCTGGACCTTGAACAGGGGTGGGAGCCGACTCGTCGAGACAGTTGTCCTTCGACCCTTGTATTCAGTGCCGAGAATGTCGCGGCCGCCGCTCCCGCTGACGGCACGATTTTGGTGGTTCCCGCAGGCTACGTGACGATTGATGGCGGGCTATACGCCATCGTCAATGCCGAACTGACTGCTCAAGTCGATCCTGTGTTCTATCAGGAGGTTCACAACGACAAGTTGGGTAAATGGGGAAATGGCCATACCGCAGCCTTCATTGCGCGGGCTCCAATAACCGACGGCAACCCGCATGTGGTCGGCCACTATCAACCCGAGACGGTTGTCGATCTCGCGACGTTGCTTGATCGAGCAGCGGAACTCGGCGTCGATCGTGACGCTTTGGCTCAAGGCTTGGACGGCTACTATGGACGTTCGATTCTGGATATGCAGCAAGACTCGCGTGGCTGGACGCATGGCTTGTATGCGATTGTGATTCTGACTGTTCAAAGGCCAGCGTCGCTTGTGGGCTCACCGGGGAGAAGTATCGAGGTATTGCCCTACGTGGTGCGCTATGAACTCAACGCTCAATCGCTCCTGGAGCGAAACGCCACGGTTCACCCGGCTTTTCACGCACATGCGTTGTCTCCCGAACTGCTGGCAAGAACGTCCGGCATTCCATCTGCGGCCACATCGCAGCCGCTGGTCTTGCTCGGCTGCGGAAGCGTGGGGTCGAAAATCGCGATGCAACTGGGGCGAGCGGGTTTCGGCTCAATGACCTTCGTCGATAACGAGTCCATGTCGCCTCACAACGCGGCCCGGCATGCACTCATTGAGCGGGCATCGGTGCTGGTCCCACCTCGGAAGTCGGCGCTGATGAAGACGGCCTTTGAGTCGCTGTCGCATCTTCAATCGCAAGCGTTCGACACCGACGCAGTGACTCTCTTGGTCGATGCTGCGCAGTTTGCTGCAACCGTTCCGCAGGATGCGGCCCTCATCGTGGATGCGACAGCCTCACTTCAGGTGTTGGCCGCAGAAACGCAATCAACGGCGCTGAACCAATCCCCTGCGCGGTTGGCACGGATCGTCATGTATGGCCAGGGGCGCTGTGTCGCGGTTTTGCTTGAAGGGCCTGGTCGCGCCGGTCGGGTTGACGATCTTACGGCATTCTTGTTCGAGTGCTGTCGGTTTGTGCCGGAACTGCGGGCGTCGATTGCTGGCGATACGTCTGAGCCGACGCGTATTTTTGTGGGCGACAACTGCCGTTCACTGACGATGCCAATGTCCGATGCCGTTGTTTCGCGTTCTGCTTCATTAGCTGGCCTGCAACTGGAACGCTGGCTCGTTGGCGGACTCCCGAAGGAGGCGACGCTTTGCGCCGGGGTCTCGGATACCGAAGGCCTCGGCATGGCATGGACCAGCACCAGCCTCGGCCCGACCACTGTGCTCAACGTAGCAGACGATGGTGGCTGGAACATTCGGATTCTGCACCCTGTCGTGCAAGCGATCCATGCTGATGCGCTGCGCTGGGGCGCTCTGGAAACAGGTGGAGCCTTGGTCGGTCGTATCTCGTTTGAGAATCGAACCATCACCATTGCTGGCCTCGTGGATGCGCCGCCTGACAGCATTCGGGAGGCCGCCCGCTTCGTCCTTGGGACGAATGGGCTTGTTCAAAATTTGCGCACAGCGAATGGAACCTCTTTGGGGTATCTGGCCTTCATCGGCACTTGGCATAGCCACCCGAAAGGCGGCGCACATTCGGGCATAGACCGAAATACGTTGCGCGGCATCGCCGAGGATGCTGGCGGCCTTCCCGCCGTGTCGTTGGTATGGACTCCGACAGGACTCAGGTGTGCGGTGGATCGCTGGTAAAGGCAAAGCCGCCGGCACTTTCTTGGCATAAAACGAAAGGGATGTATGGCTGACTACTTCGAGATCGATTTTCTTGGCGTCGAAACAGCGAAAAGCGGGGATGCAATCACGCTACGCTATTCGGTGAATGGCACAGAGGGCGTGCACGTCGTTGACGGTGGGTATCTGGATACGGGAGATCAGCTCGTCGAGCACCTGAAGACGTACTATGGAACAACAGTCATCGACCATGTGATCCTCACACACCCCGATCGCGATCACGCCAATGGGCTGCGAAAAGTCCTGGAGCAATGCACAGTCAAAAATCTCTGGATCAACAGGCCGTGGATCTATGCAGATCAGTTGATTGATCGATTCGAGACCTATGAATCAGTTGAAGCACTGAGACGGAAATTGCGCTCCATCTACGATGCCACGGCAATTCTTGAGGATCTTGCGGTTGAGAAGGGAATTCCAATCCATGCCCCTCTTCAGGGGCAGAACATCGGTCCCTTCATGGTGATGGCACCCACACTAGATCGCTACTTCGACCTGATCGTGGACTCCGCGAAGACACCGGAAGCTGTTGAAGAAAGTGCTTTGGATAGCGCGCTGAGCAGCATATTCCGGGTGGTGAAGGCCGCGACCGCCTACATCAAGTCCCTGTGGGGCGAGGAATATTTTCCGCCGGAGCCTACCAGCCGTGAAAATGAAATGAGTGTGGTCCAGTCGGCTGTTCTGAACGGTCATCGTGTCATGCTTACTGGCGATGCCGGGCGTGAAGCGCTGCAAGAGGTTATTGACTACGCGCCTTTTGCCGGACTCGCGTTGCCAGGCATTCGGTATTTCCAGGTGCCTCATCATGGCGGGCGACACAATGTCTCGACTGAAATTCTGGATCAACTGGTTGGTCCACGATTGGACAGCATGCCGGACAAGCATACCTGGAATGCCATTTGCAGTTCTGCCAAAGCCGATGAGGATCACCCGCGGAAGTCCGTAATTCGCGCTGTATTGCACCGGGGTGGGCACTGGGCGGCAACCGAAAGCAAGAATCTCCGCATTGGGGCGGGCATTACCCGCGATGGCTGGGTATCAATTCCTCAAGCAGAGTACCCCGAAGAGCAAGAGAGTTGAGCGGGCAGTTTGAGCGTGACGTGCTGTTCATTGGCTTTCTGCCGCCTACGTTATGAGCGTCCCGGCGTTCCGCCGTCGGACTCGCGGGCTGCGCCCCGCGCCTCATGCCGAGTCGCGGCCACCCGGCTTTGATTCCTGACGCCTCCGGCCTTGCGGGCCTGCGCTTGCCTAACTACCAGGTACTTGCAACCTATGCATGCGATGTCGCTCTCTGAGTTTCCAATTTCTGTGCTTGAACTCCACACATGGCCGTGGTGGCGAAGATTTTGGAATCGACCGCCGGCGCTTGTACGGAAGCGGTGTGAAGCTTGGCGTGAGCTATTGGGGCTCAAGGAGTCGGCAGGAAAAAATGTGCTCCTCAACACCGCAAAATCGAAGATTTTTGATGACTCACGCCGTCGATGGGACATCCTGGACAATCTTAATCGCAGCAACTTTACTTTGCGGAGCCGATTTTCGGGCTTAGCCTCGGGCGCTAAGGAGGCTTTCCAAAGTCCTCATGGATCGCTAGTGCAAGTGACGATGGTGCCTCACTTTGAATGCGACGCAAGCGATATAGAGGGCATCTCCGCAAGCAAGTCGGCAGATATGCCACACGAAAGTGTGGATGTCTTTGGTGCCTACTATATTGATGAGCAGAATCGATATGCCAGAAAAGGAAAGCCCCCGCTCGGACTGGATGATGCGAGCTTAAAAGAGCTTTGTTCTCATGGCGAAATTCGGCTACTGCACGGACGTGGCTCCGACACGTTTAGCGTGCGAGCTTGGGATGGCCGTTTGTTCCTTGACAACAGTGGCGGATCTCACCATCTTGCGGGCGCCGTGCATGTCGCTAAGCGCATTGGCGCGCGCATTCACCTCGCCTCGAAACTCTATCTCTACCAGCTCAACCATTTGACTGTGCAATGGCTGCTCGATGGATTTCATCTGGTATTGCTCCCCAAGGATTTGGCCGGACAGATGCTATGGACTGTGAAGAGCTTGGTAGGTTCTGGTTCGAACATGGAGTTCCCGCCTGTACTGGCCGAAGGCACGCTTTTGGCATTCCCCCGGGGTTCGCAAATCGCCGAGTCCGTGATGGCAGAACTATTGAGTCAGGGGCACCACGATTTGGGCAATGATTTGAGGGAAGCGCTGACTGCGCAACAGCGGTTCTTGACTGAATCGACGGCTCTATGGACAAAGCAATTTTCATCTCCAACCTGCTGACGATGCTCTAAATGCGTGTGGTCACGTCGTTACCTATAGATCGCGAGTTGAAGCTCCACATTTCATAGGAACTTAGCGACAAAAGAGCGTCCCGGCGTTCCGCCGTCGGGCTCGCGGGCTACGCCCCATGCCTCGTACCGAGTCATGGCCATCCGGCTTTGATCCCTGACGCCTCCGGCCCTGTGGGCCTGCGCGCTGCGCTTGCCCATCCGTCGTCTCTGCGGGCGGGGTGTGGGCGGTCTTGCTGTTCCCTTCACCGTATCACGGCGTTCTCGCCGTCAAGGGCTGCGCGCGCCTTGCGCGCTTGCGTCCTGGCGGCCGTCGCTGACCCCTGACCGCTTGCGCTGCGCCGTGCTGAGGCCGGTTCCGGGCAATTCCGCCCGAGCAACCGGAGCATGATCATGTCGCAACTTTCTCTGTCTCTCGATTCCTCGCTGCTGGTGCGTGACGACCAGGGGCGCTATCTGCCGGCGACTGCCGACCAAATTCTGGAAGCTGCGCGGTACGTTATCGACCAGAAAACTCCGCGCGGGACGCTGTTCACTTCGCCGGCGCTGGTCAAGGACTACCTGCGCACCAAGCTGGCCAACTTCGAGCATGAGGTTTTCGCTACGCTGTTCCTCGACAGCCAGAACCGTCTGATCGAATACGTGGAGATGTTTCGCGGCACCATCGACCAGGCATCGGTGTATCCGCGCGAAGTCGTGAAAACGGCACTGCAACACAACGCAGCGGCCGTGATCTTTTCGCACAATCATCCGAGCGGCAATTCCGAGCCGAGCCAGGCGGACAAGCTGCTGACCCAACGCCTCAAGGAAGCCCTGGCGCTGGTGGACGTGCGCACGCTGGATCACATCGTCGTCGGCGGCGAGGCCACTACGTCATTCGCTGAGCGTGGCCTGATCTGACACAGGGGGGCTGCGGCCCCTTTTTTGCTGCGCCCGGTGGCGCAGCTACGGCCCTCGCGGGCCTGCGCTTGCTGAAGACAGGTGTGCGTAGGTGGTGGTGTGAGGCGGTCTTGCTGTTCCCTTCACCGTATCACGGCGTTCTCGCCGTCAAGGGCTGCGCGTGCAAGCACGCTTGCGGCCTCCCGGCCGTCCTTGACCCCTGACCGCTTGCGCTGCGCCGTGCTGGTGACGGTTCCGGGCAATTCCGCCTGTGTAACCGGAGATCGTCATGAACGATAAATCACATGTTTCCCTCGAACAGCACGTTTGCCTGGTCTGCGGCAAAGCGTTCGATACCGGCACCATCCTGCTCGACAAGCGCCTGCGTGCAAGCATGGAGCACCATACGAAGACGGGCTGGGGCCTATGCCCCGAGCACCAGAAGCTGGCCGACGATGGTTTCGTCGCGCTAGTCGAATGCGACCCGCAGCGCAGCGGCTCGCCGGGTGGCCGCCTGAAGCCCGAGCAGGCTTATCGCACGGGCCGGCTGGCGCACCTGAAGCATCATGTGTTCGCCAAGGTGTTCAACGTGCCGATCGAGGCCAACCAGCCTTGCGTCTTCGTTAAGCCGGGCGTCATAGAGCAGCTTGAAGCGATGGTGTCGCCGGCGACGAGCTGATCGCGCTAACAACCCGGCGCGTCGTCCTTTCGGGCGACGCGCCATTCTTTTTGCTGCGCCCGATGCCGATGCCTTCGCGCCCGCGGCGCTTCGCTTGCCTCCAGGGGAAAGCCCTGCGGGCTATCCCCGCCGCGCGATGCTTGGCGCCCCTGGAAGACCGCCGAACCGGCTGCGCCGGATCGGCCAGAAGCCAATCGCAGTCCCAGCAGCAGAAGCAATTTCTCGATGCCTTGTGCATGAGGGCTGTCCTGGGCGTGATGTTCATCGAGCATCGAAGTCAGGGCGTCCCCGGCCAAGAAGACATGGCCGGTCGCGCTGTCGTGCGCGTTGCGCATCGAGCCGCCTGCGGCGTCTCGCCCCTGACGGGCTTCCATCGTTCCCTCGCTCCGCTCGGCTGACGCCTCCGGCCCGGCTTCTAGATCCGGGCCTGCGCGCTTCGCTTGCCGTGCGGTTCGGCACATAGGGATGGCCGTTGCCATGTCCAGCCGTCTTCCCTGACCTCATCACCTTGTCTGCGACTGTAGCCCGCGCCCGTGTGCCGTCAAGGCACGCAGGGCCGTGTCCTCGGCTGCGCCTGCGGGCCGCACCAACCCTGCGCTTGCCTCCTTGACGGCACCCGTTCGCGCGCTCCTGACCGTCGCGGGCGATGAACTCAGGAAAGACGGTGGCAACAGGGCTAACCGGGTTCCTCGTGCCGACCGCACCGAACAGCTGAAAGGCTGGGCTCCGAATCTAGGAATCCGGTGTGCGGTGTGAACAGCAAACCTCTTTTTGTCAGGAGAAAGACCATGCAACTCGCATCCCGTTTCGCTTCCCGTTCCCCGGCACTGCGCAGCGAATACCCGCTGACCGATGACCAGATTCACCGTGTCGCGCCGTCCATCTTCGCGGACGCCCCGCATGAGAGCCGTTCGCAGCGGTACGCCTACATCCCCACCGCCGCCGTGCTGACCGAGCTTCGGAAAGAAGGCTTCCAGCCCTTCATGGTGACGCAGACCCGCGTGCGCGATGAAGGCAAGCGCGAGCACACGAAACACATGATTCGCCTGCGCCACGCCAGCCAGATCAACGGCGCGGAGGCTAACGAAATCGTGCTGCTGAACTCGCATGACGGCACCAGCAGCTATCAGATGCTGGCCGGCATGTTCCGGTTCGTGTGCAGCAATGGTCTTGTCTGCGGCGACACCGTGGCGGACGTGCGCGTGCCCCACAAAGGCGACGTAGCCGGCTCCGTCATCGAAGGCGCTTTCGAGGTGTTGAGCGGCTTCGAGCGGGTGAAGGAATCCCGCGATGCCATGCGCGCGATCACGCTGGACGAAGGCGAGGCCGAAGTGTTCGCCCGTTCCGCGCTGGCCCTCAAGTACGACCCCACCGACAACAAGCCAGCGCCCATCACCGAATCGCAAATCCTGATGCCGCGCCGGTTCGACGACCGCCGCCCGGACTTGTGGAGCGTGTTCAACCGCACCCAAGAAAACCTGACCAAAGGCGGATTGCATGGCCGCAGCGCCAACGGGCGCCGCCAGCAGACCCGCCCGGTGCAAGGCATTGATTCCGATGTGCGCCTCAATCGCGCCCTCTGGATGCTGGCCGATGGCCTGCGCCAGTTGAAAGCCTGAACCCTTCCGATCTTTTACCCGCCGGAGGGGCGGTTCCCCTCCATTCCCTTGTTTCACTTGATTGGAGATACACCATGAACGCCGTTACCACTACCGAAGCCCGCGCCATCCAAGCCCCCGCGCTGGAAGCTGCCGACCCGACCAAGAACCTGATTCTGGTTCCGCTGTCGCGGCTGGTGTTGCGCCCCACGGGCCGCAACGTGCGCAAGACCCCGCGCATGTCCATCCCCGAACTCGCCGCATCCATCCAGCGTGTCGGCCTGCTGCAAAACCTGATCGTGATTGCATCCGCCGATGGCGAGCATTACGAAGTCGTCGCCGGTGGCCGTCGCCTCGCCGCGTTGAAGCTGCTGGCGAAAAAGCACCGCATCAGCAAGGAATGGGAGGTTCCTTGCCTGCTGGTAGCCGATGGCACCGCCCGCACGGCCAGCCTCACCGAGAACGTACAGCGCGAAGCCATGCACCCCGCCGACCAGTTCGAGGCATTCGCCGCGCTGGTGGCCGAAGGCCGGCCCATCGAGGACATTGCGGCGGATTTCAGCGTCACGCCGCTGGTGGTGCAACGCCGCTTGAAGCTGGCGAACGTGTCGCCGCGCCTGATGGCCGACTATCGCGCCGATGCCGTCACGCTCGATCAGTTGATGGCGCTTGCCATCACCGATGACCACGCCGCACAGGAAGCCGCGTTCTACGATGCCCCGCAGTGGCAGCGGCATCCGTCCCACTTGCGCGAACGCCTGACCGAGCGCGAAATCGACGCCTACCGGCATCCGCTGGTGCGGTTCGTAGGGCTGGACACCTACGAAGCCGCAGGCGGTGGCATCCGCCGCGACCTGTTTGCGGAAGGCGATGCGGGCGTGTATCTGACCGATGCCGCGCTGCTGGAACGACTGGCGCAAACCCGGCTGGCAGGCATTGCCGCCAATGTTCGCGCCGAAGGTTGGGCGTGGGTGGATGCCACGCCGGGCGCGACCCATGCCGACCTGCACACCTTCCAACGCGCCCCGAGGGAGCGCCGCGAACCGAACAAGCGCGAAGCCGCACGCATCGAGAAGCTGCAAGCCCGGATGCACGAACTGGCCGAAGCCGTGGATGCCGCATTGGACGCCGACGACGAGGAAAAGGCCGATGCCTTGCAGGAGGAAGGCGAAGCCGTGGGCGAGCAGTTGCAAGCGCTAGAAGATGGCTTGCAAGACTACGGCGCGAACGTGAAGGCCGCAGCCGGAGCCATCGTCACCATCGACCGCAACGGCGAGGCCGTCATTCATCGCGGCCTGATGCGCGAAGCCGAAGCCAAGGCGCTGCGCACACTGGAAAGGATTCGGCAGGGTTTCGGCGGCGAAGGCGAAGCCGCGAACGACGAGGAAGGCGAGGACGGAGACGACGACAGGCAGCCCAAGGCCGCCGCCATGTCCGACCGGCTGGCGCAGAAGTTGAGCGCCCACCGCACCGCCGCGCTGCAAATCGAAGTCGCCCGGCATCCGCAAGCCGCGCTGGCCGCCGTGGTGCATGGCATGGTGCAGACCGTTTTGCAGGGCAGCCACTACGGCCACGACTTGCCGCTGGGCGTAAGCCTCAAAGTGCAAGACCGGCTGGAAGGCATGGCCCCGGACTTGCCCGAATCGCCCGCCGCCGTGGCGCTGCGCGAACTGCAACAGGTGGCGGGCGAAGCCTTGCCGGAGGACAGCGCCGAACTGTTCGCCGTGCTGCTGGCGAAGCCGCAAGATGAACTGGTGCGGCTGCTGGCCGTGTGCGTGGCTTCCACGGTGGACGTGGTGACACCCCGCGCCACGCCGCACCAGCGCGGCGCAGAACTGGCGCAGGCCGTGGGCCTCGACATGGCCGCATGGTGGAAGCCGACCGCAGAAGGCTACTTCAAGCATGTTTCCAAGGCCGTGATTCTGGATGCCGTGGCCGTGTTTGCACCGGATTCTGTAACCCGGCTGGCGAAGTTGAAGAAGGCCGACATTGCCAGCGAGGCCGAGCGGCTGGCCGATGGCACGGGCTGGATGCCCGCCATCTTCAAGGCCGCAGGCCCGCAGGATGCCGTGCAGGAAGAAGGCCCGGAGCAAAACGCCCCGGAGGATGCCGAGGCAATGGCGGATGAACCCGCCGAAGCACTGGCCGCTTGACCCGCACGGAAGGCAAGCGCCCCGGCCTCGACCGGGGCGCTTCGCTGCAAGGAGAAACCCCAATGACCCGCACCACGACCAGCCGCCCACGCATGGCGGCGACCTATGCCCCCGGTACGGTACGCGCCCGCCGCTGGCACGGCGAAGGCGACGTGCGCGGCTACCGTCCGCCTCGCGGCTGGACAGCCCGAGCCGACCTGACCGACTTTCACCCCATCACGGGCCGCGCCTTGCCGCGTGCCGTGTGGTGGATTATCGAAACCAAGGACTAACCCATCATTCACGCCAGCCCCAGTCCGTTCCGCCCTGGGGCTGGTGGTCAAAAATCCGGGCGCGGCGGTGGCCGCGCCCGGTTTCAAGGCCCAAAACCAAAACGCCCCTTCGCCGCCTTCGGGCGGGCGGCGAAGGGGCCGCGCACAAGCGGCCTTGTGCGCGAGAAACCACGAAGCCCACAAGTGCGGCGGCGCACCCCGCCGCCGGTGTTTGGACTGCGCCCCGCCGCAATGGGCGGGGCTTGTGGGGCTACGCCCCGGCTTGCTGCGGCAGGTTGTGCGAAAGCGTGCCGTCCTCGACGCTGGCGGTTCGTTGCCTGTATGTCACGAAGGACGGTTCACCGACACACCGCCCGGCCTCGCCCGATGGAGCCTCCACGCCACGCCTCAAGCATGTGCCGCGAGCTGCGGCAGGGGCGCTCCGGCCTTGTCGTCGGGGCATTGACCTGGCCCGCGTCAGGGCGCAAGCCGGTGAAGCCGTCACGCGGGGATGCCGAGTCGGCCATGTCTCCATTCGGGAGCGGTCGGCCTGTACGTCCTTGTCTTGTTGTGAATCCTGGCGGTGGCGCGGCTGCGCCTTGGGCTTCATGGCCGCAACCTTCCAGCAAAAATAATTTCCCCTGCGCTGCGCGCATTCCTCGCGGGACAAATTATTTTTGCTTCCAGGTTCTCCACTTCGTTCCGACCGCAAGCGGTGCGGCCAGCCCATCCCCGCCGGACGGATCACAACAAGGACGCACTGGCGCGACCTTGTTCAACCCGAAAGGAGAAATCATCATGGCAAACATCGGCACCTTCACCGCAGAGAAAGACGGCTTCACCGGCACGCTCCGCACCCTGACGCTCAACGTCAAAGTCAAGCTGGTTCCCAACGACAAGGGCGACAACGAGAACGCCCCCGACTACCGCCTGCAAGCGGCAAGTCATGACATCGGCGCGGCGTGGAAGAAGACCAGCGAGGCCGGACGGCCCTATGTGTCCGTGACCCTGGACGATCCTTCGTTCCCAGCCACCGTTTATGCCCGCCTGATCGAAGGCGAGAACGGCACGCACGACCTGATCTGGTCGCGCAACAAGCCCAAGGCGGCCTGACGGCCGCCCACAGCGCCCCGCCCATTGCGGCGGGGCACTGTGCTGCTCATCGCATCACCGCACGCATAGGGTTTCGGCAGTCGCTCCGCGCTGGGTACGTCCACCAGGGCCGGTATCGCATGGGTGCTGACTGGAGGGTTCGCAACCCTTGGCAGCCGCAGGCACAAGATGGCGTGTCGGCGCTGGAAGCGCCGCCGGGCTTTCGGGCTGCGCCCCGTGCCGGCTACGCCGTCACGGCCAATCGGCTTCAATCCCTCACGCCTTCGCGCCTGCGGCGCTGCGCGCTTCGCTTGCGGAGATCCGGCACTACGCGCCGACGCGCTACGGCGTATCCGACTCCTTCAGCACGGCCTCAAGCTCCTGGCGCACGCGCGCCAGCAGCTCGTCGGCCTGGTGCGCGCTGTCGCCGACGTAGGCCAGCGTCAGCAGCGTGAGCGGATGCACGTCCATGACCTCGCACAGCTCGGCCAGCTTGTGGATGGTCGGGCTTTTCAGGTCGCGTTCCAGCGAACTCATGTAGGTGCGGCTGGACACGTCAGAGAACGCTTCCTGGCTCAAGCCACGCGCTTTCCTGACCGTCCGTATCGCCGCTGCCAATGAGTTCTTCGCTGCCACCTATGGTTTCCCCCCAAAAACCAAGATGACAGCCCATTGCGCTCTATAGGGCTACAATCTATAGTGTTCATTTTGTGCTACTGCTTTCCTCTTTCGTGCCTTTACGGAAATCCGTATCTGCGGATTTCTTCAAACCCAGGGAACCGCATCCGTGTCTTTCCTGACTTCCGGCAATGCGCTTTCGTGCCTCTACGCTTCTATGGATTCGTGCGCAAGCACAGAGGCGCTTCGGCGGTTCCGTGCATTCGTGGAAGGCACGCGGCCGTGATCCCGCTTGCGACCGAGGAAGAACGGACGCGGCTGCTGGCCCACGGCCAAGCCCGCGCCGCCGGGCAGGATATCGACCCGTTGCCGGCCGTGCGGCTGTTCACCCCGGACGCGCATGCAACATGGCTGCTGGCCTCGCTCGATCCTGCCGATGGCGATACGGCCTACGGCCTGATCGACTTGGGGATCGGAATGCCCGCTCTGGGCACGGTGAGGCTGTCCGATCTCGCGTCCATCGTCGGCCCGCGTCAGCGGCCGGTGATGCGCGATCGCTACTTTCAGCCGACGCGGAGGCTGTCGGAGTATGTCCGGCTGGCGCAGGAAGACGGTTCGATCCCGGACTGATACCGGCCAGCGCAGCAGGGCCAAACGGGACGCATTGTGACTATTTCAGTCTTGTTCAAGACCGGACAAGTCTGAATCCGCACGCTTGCGCCGAAGCGGTGCGATCCAGATGCAAACAGTCATGATGCCGGGCGCTGGATGCGGCACGTTGCTCAATGCTGCGCACCATTTTTACGGCGGCGCAGCCGTCGCATTCAGACGATTTCAGCAATGCTCCGGAGCGAATCTGTCTTGACACCAGCAGTTACAGCTTACCTTGATTCGATGACGACTTGATGGCGTTTCGATAGCTCCCGCACGGCGGAATCCGTAGCGACGTTCCTGCTGATCGACAGGAGGTTGCGTTATGGCTGATCTGAACGCCGAGCATTGGTATCCAACCGCCGCGTATCTCTACACGCTGCACCTCGACGGCCCCGCGCTGGCCTGGGAATACCTGCGTAGAAACCCCGATTACCGGCTCGACTGGTTGCGCCGTCGCCGCCGACCGGATACGGCGCATCGATGGGGCTTGCGCCTGCTGGAAGACCCGGCCCTGGATGCGCGCGATGCGCATCCAGCCTGGTTCCCCGATCACGATGGCGTGATCCAGCTCTATCCAGACGACGACCCGCCGCCGGATGCCGACGCCTTCGAGTTCTGGCGCGTGCCTGGCCGCAAGCAACTGATCCACGACGGCAAGCGCCTGGTGCTGGTGTCGCACTGGCCGGGTTGCTGCGTGCGGCTGGCACTCGCGCCCGGCCTGGAAGACGGCATGGCCTACCTCTACGCCACCCGCGCCTGCGCCACGCCCTGCACGCGCTATCGCACGCTCGCGGCCGAACTGGATGCGCTGTCCGCCGCGACCGTGGCCACGCCTGCGGCGGCGGCTCGATCCCGGCCCACGCCCGCCGCGGTGCTGGAACTGCACACCTTGCAGGCGCTCGACGCGACCCTCTCGGGCGCGTCCTTGCGCGAGGTGGCCGAAGGGCTGTTCGGCGCGGATGCCGTCGCAGCCGACTGGCACAAAGACAGCGCCTTGCGTGCTCGCGTGCGGCGGCTGGTGCGCCGTGGCGATGCGCTGATGCGCGGCGGCTACCGCCGCCTGGCACAGCTTCCGCCACCGTTGCACTAGGGGGGACGTTTCGCGTCCCTTGAAGAACGTCCCTTAGCAAGAAGCCTTGCTTTCTTGAAAGTGCCTCTATCCGGCCGCGTGGTGTGGCCGGGCTTGATGGAGGTACACCCCATGCGACCCGCTCCCTTGCGGCCTGCCGCCGCTGCTGTCGCTGCGCCCGCGCAGCCCCAACGCTACCTGACCAACGACGAAGCCGCCGAATACCTGCGGCTGTCGCCGCGCACGCTGGAGAAACAGCGCGTGATCGGCGGAGGGCCGAAGTTCCGCAAGTTCGGCCGCCGCGTCATGTACGCGGTAAGCGACCTCGATGCCTGGGCCGACCAGCGCAGCTACGAGGCGACTTCCGACCCGGAATATGCCCAACGCCACGCGGGTGACTACCGTGATGGCCGCTGAACGCCGGTGCGTGGGTGGCCTTTGCCATGTCCAGCCCGCCAGGGCAAGCCTTGCAGCAGCGCGAACAGCTCGACCTGTTCCGGGCGCTGCCGGGCGACATGGCACCACGCGACAGCCAGGACTTGATGGCCTTTCCGTTCTTCTCGCTGGCGAAGTCGCGGCGCACCGCGCCGATCGACTTTCGCGCAGGCGGCATCACCATCCGCGTGGAGGGCACGCAGGAGCACGGCATCGCAACGATATGGGATGCCGACGTGCTGATATGGGCCGCTTCGCAGATCGCGGAGGCGCGCGACGCGGGCATCCGCCCGTCGCGCTGGATACGCGCCACGCCCTACGAAATCCTGCGCTTCATCGGGCGCGGCACATCGCTCAACGACTACCAGCGCCTGAAAGCCGCGCTGGATCGCTTGCAATCGACCACGGTGGCCACGTCCATCCGCGAAACCACGGGAAGGCGCTTGCATCGCTTCTCGTGGATCAACGAGTGGAAGGAACTGGCCGACGCCAGCGGCGTGCCGCTGGGCATCGAGCTGATCTTGCCCGATTGGTTCTATGCGGGCGTGCTCGATGCCGCCTTGGTGCTGACCATCGACCCGGCCTATTTCCGCTTGAAGGGCGGCATCGAACGCTGGCTGTATCGCCTGGTGCGCAAGCACGGCGGACGGCAGGAACACGGCTGGCAATTCGATTTCCGGCACCTCTACCGCAAATCGGGCAGCGCGGCGCGCTTCTCCGATTTTGCCTACGACTTGCGCGCCCTGGTGGCGCGGCAGTCGCTGCCCGGCTACGTCCTGGACATCGAGCGGATGCCGGACGATGGAACGGAACTGCTGACCTTCCGGCCAGTGCTGCATACGGCACGGGGATAACTCGGGGAAAACTTGTGGACGGCCTCGTGCTATCAGGAGTACCGGGTATCGTGCTATCAGGAGTACGCCTATCGTGCTATCAGGAGTACGAAAACGCCGTAAAGCCAATAACGGCGCGGGTTTGCGCCCCCTCTAACTTACCTAACAAGAAATACATAACTTTTAGTAGAAGCGCGCCGTTTCGGTGGAAAACCACCCAGCGGCACGGCCAGGCCGGCTTTCCGGCAGGGAGGGCCGCGCCATGATCGTCGCGCTTCTCAATCAGAAAGGCGGCGTAGGCAAGACCACGCTCGCCACGCACATCGCCGGCGAGCTGGCGATGCGCGGCCAGCACGTCGTGCTGCTGGATGCCGACCCGCAGGGTTCCTCACTGGACTGGACGCAGCGCAGAAGCCAGCAAGGCTTGCCACGGCTGTTCAGCGCCGTGGGCCTCGCACGCGAAACGCTGCACCAAGAGGCACCAGAACTCGCCAGGCGAGCAGATCACGTCGTCATCGACGGCCCGCCGCGCATCGCCGCCTTGGCGCGCTCCGCGCTGCTGGCGGCCGAGCGCGTGCTGATCCCGGTGCAGCCGAGTCCCTACGACCTGTGGGCCAGCGCCGAGATGGTGGCGCTGATCCGCGAGGCGCAGGTGTTCCGGCCTGCGCTGCGCGCGGCCTTCATCATCAATCGGCGTGTCAGTACCACCGTGATCGGGCGCGAAGCGCGCCAGGCGCTTGCCGACCAGCCGCTTCCTGCGCTGCGCGCGGAAGTGCATCAGCGCGTCGTGTTCGCCGACAGCGTGGCCGCTGGTCGGCTTGCACGCGAGACGGCGCCGGACAGCGCGGCCGCGCGTGAAATCACCGCGCTGGTCGATGAACTGCTGCGGTGGCCGTCATGACAGCGAAGCCGCCACCACGCGCCAAGCGTGTCGGCATCGGCGCGCGTCCGCCCGCGAATCCACACGCCGAGGCGTGGATTCGCCAAGGTGATGCCGATGCGCTGGGCAAGGGCGACCTCTACACGGCTCGCCTCACTCTCGACATCACGCCCGCCATGCGGGCGCGCATCAAGGTGTCGGCCTTCACGCAAGGCGTGACCGTGGCCGACCTGCTGCGCGGCCTGCTGGAGCGCGAGTTTCCAGAGAGCCGCAGGGAGAGCACCCCATGAACATATCCGCTTCGCCGGCCGCTGGCGCGGCCACGGCTGCGCTCACAGCACCTACCGGCCAGCCAGCCAGCGCGCCGCTGACGCGCGTGGCACTGGCCTACATCGAACCGCGCTTCAAGCTCTACCTGCGCTTCGGTGAACCTGCGCGCACGCACCAGCTCGACCGTTGGCGGCGCTGCGCGGTGTTCCTACCGGGCGCCATGTTCTGCCGCGTCCGCTGGCAGGCCAACGACTACGGCACCGTTCGTTGGCAGCTCATGGTGATGCAGGCTTGCACGCCGCTCGATGCGGCACAGCGCATCCCAGGCGTGCGGCCCGGCGCGCGCCTGCTACTCCACGCCGAAGGCGAGAACCAGGTGCGCGCAGTGCTGGAGCGCATCGACGCCATCGAGGCGCTGGGCATCGCGCCCGTCAGCGTCTCGCCGGCGTACTGGCGCACGCTCGCCAACCGGCTCGCTGCCCGCCTGCCGCTGCCCGAATACACCGCCGAGCGGCACGCCGCCTGGCTGACCGGGAGGGCGCTGCCATGACCGCCGTTTCGACTACCGGCACCACGCCGCATCCTCGCTCGCCCCGCGCACGTTTGCGCGCTCGCCTCGTGCTGGCGGGCCTGTCCGCCTGCGGCCTCGCTGCGCTGGCCTGGGCGTCCTTCGTGCATCCGCTGCCGCGCCTGATCTACAACCCGTCCGACAGTGTGGCGGTCGGCTGGTATCGCGTCGATCCGCTGGGCCACGATACCGGCTCGCTGCCACGTCCTCTGTCCGTGGGCAGCATCGTTCTGACCGCGCTGCCGCCAGACGCCGCCACGCTGGCCGCGCAGCGCGGCTACCTGCCGGCGCGCGTGCCGCTGCTCAAGCGCGTGGGCGCCGTCGCACCGCAGGAGGTGTGCATCACTGGCCGCGTCGTCCGCATCGACGGCGTGCCTTCGGCCGCCGTGCTGCCTGCTGACCGCTGGGGCCGGCCGCTGCCATCCTGGCAGCAATGCCGCCGCCTTGAACCCGGCGAATTGTTCCTGCTCAGTGTGACCAGCCCGGCATCGTTCGACAGCCGGTATTTCGGGCCGGTCAGCGCATCCGCCGTAATCGGCGTCGCGCATCCGGTCTGGCTGGAATCCCGCCCATGAAGGCCGTCGATTCGCTGCACGTCGCCGTGCATCTCATCGTGTCATCGGGCGTGCCGATCCGGTGGCCTTCCGCGTGTCGTCGCGCGTGCAGTGCGAGCGCATCCGCGCCGCACTTCGCGCTGCCTTCGGCGCAGCCATCCCATGTGCAGGCGTCTTGCCTCGAACGCGCCCGGCCTATGGCCGTCGCCGCGTTCGCCGGCGCGCTGGCTGCTCGTGCAGCAGCGCCGCCGGGCCGCCGCTGCCCGGAGCGCCAGCGAGGGGCAAAGGCGGAAGGCAAGACAAAAGGACGCGGCACCCGGCCGCGTCGAAAGCCAGTCTGCACATGGGGGTGGTGCGGCACGCAGCGGCTTCGCCGCCGTGCCGCTTGTGGCGCGAGGCCCGCGCCGATACAGGCATGTCCGCGTGCTTCGCGCGACCGGACACGCCGGAGCTTGCAGGGGGCACAGCCATGACCGACCGCCGCGACGACGATTTCCGTGTGCGCCCCAGCGCCCCGAAGAACCGGGGCAAGGGCCAGAGCTTCGTTTCCAAGGTGCTCAAGCAGGCTGGTAAGGCCAGCAGCGGCAAGTCCTCGATGCGTCGCGCTGGCGGCAGTGGCAAGGGCACCGGCCAGCGGCCCGGCTCGCGTCTGGGGCGCGGCCATACGGCAGCGCGCTTCGCCGGCGCGAAGCTCACGCCCATGTCCCGGCGCGTGACCATCAAGACCCTTCTGGTCAATCACCAGCGGGCCAGCCCGCAGTCGCTCGCCAAGCACCTGCGCTACATCGAGCGCGACGGTGTGGGCCGTGATGGCGAGCCGGGCCAAGCCTACGGGCCGCAGACCGATACTGCCGACCTCGACGCCTTCAAGGAACGCTGCGCCGACGACCGGCACCATTTCCGCTTCATCGTCTCACCCGAGGACGGGGCCGAACTGGACGACCTGCGCACCTACACGCGGCATCTGATAAACCGGATGGAAGCCGACCTGGGCACGCGGCTGGAGTGGGTGGCCGTCGATCACTGGAACACCGACAACCCGCACACCCACCTGATCGTGCGCGGACGCAACGACACCGGCAAAGACCTCATCATCGCGGGCGACTACATCGCCGATGGGTTCCGCCATCGTGCCACCGAGCTGGCGACCGAATGGCTGGGGCCGCGCACCGAGCTGGAGATCCAGCAGACCTTGCGGCGCGAGGTGGATCAGGAGCGGTGGACGAGCCTGGATCGCACCTTGAAGCGCGAGGCCAGCGACGATGGCCTGGTGCATGTCGAACGCTTCAACGAACCCCGGCTGCAACGCCAGCGCCTGCTGCTGATCGGCCGCCTGCAACGTTTGCAGCGCCTGGGCCTGGCCGACGAGGCGCAGCCGGGCACCTGGGCCGTCCATGCCGATGCGGAAAAGACCCTGCGCGCCCTGGGCGAGCGTGGCGACATCATCCGCACCATGCAGCGGGCCATGAGCGGCCAGCCGCGCGAACTGGCGGTGTTCGAGCCGGGCGACGATGGCCGAACCATCCTCGGCCGCGTGGCCGCGAAGGGGCTGGCCGACGAGCTGCGCGACCGGGGCTATCTGGTCATCGACGGGGTGGATGGCAAGGCCCACTACGTCGCGCTCAACGCCCGCGACGAGCTGGCGAACTATCCGACCGGCGCCGTGGTGGAGGTGAAGGGATCGGCTGACGTGCGCGCCGCCGACAAGAACATCACCGCACTGGCGAGCGGCGGCCTATACCGCACCGACCATCACCTGGCCGTCGCGCAGGGTCAAGCCGTGCCCGGCCGCGATCCGCAGGAAGTCGTCGCGGCCCACGTCCGCCGGCTGGAAGCCCTGCGCCGCGCAGGCATCGTGGAGCGCGTGGCCGAGGGGCTATGGAAGGTGCCGGACGACCTGGCCGAACAGGGCCGCCGCTATGACGCACAGCGCCTGGGCGGCGTGGCCGTGGAACTGAAATCGCACCTGCCCATCGAGCGGCAGGCCCGCGTGATCGGTGCCACCTGGCTCGACCAGCAGTTGATCGGCGGCGGCTCGGGCCTGGGCGACCTGGGCTTTGGCGGCGAGGCCAAGCAGGCGATGCAGCAGCGCGCCGACTTCTTGGCCGAACAGGGGCTTGCCGAGCGTCGCGGGCAGCGCGTGATCCTCGCGCGCAACCTGCTGGGCACGCTGCGCAACCGCGAACTGGCGCAGGCCGCCAAAGACATTGCCGCCGAAACTGGCCTGGAGCATCGTTCAATGGCTGATGGGCAGCGCGTGGCCGGTATCTACCGGCGCAGCATCATGCTCGCCAGCGGCCGCTACGCGATGCTCGATGACGGCATGGGGTTCTCACTGGTGCCGTGGAAACCCGTGATCGAACAACGCTTGGGGCAGCAACTTGCCGCCACGGTGCGCGGCGGCGGGGTGTCGTGGGAGATTGGGCGGCAGCGTGGGCCGTCAATCAGCTAGTGCCAGCCCATGTATTTCGCTTTGTTTGAAAGCCTCGGTCAATTCCGAGCGAGCGGACTGCCAATGCGACTTCAACTCACGTATCGCGTTGCATCCATGTTCAGTCAGAATAATCTCGACAACTCTGCGGTCATGCGTGCGATCCATGCGCTCTTGTGCCGCTCTTTGGAGCATGCCCTTGTTTTCAAGACGGTCCAATAGCCTTGTCACAGAGGCTGAATCGACTGCCAGACTGCGGGCCAAAGTGCTAGGCGCACATGCTGGAGTGGCTGAAATATGGTGTAGCGCCATTACCTGCACAGCGGTCAAACCGAACGGAGCAGCCACGCGATTCAGCACTTGATTCCTTGCTGTGCAAAGCCGCGTGATGGCCGTAGAAAGCTCCATCACCCGAAGGGCGTCGTCTGATTTCTCCGTACCGATTGACCCATTCGGCATCATGATCGGGAACGCTTATTGGGCGAGTCCTCGCCGCAACCATAGGCACGCATGAATGTCATTACGGCTGCATTCGCCCACTGGTCAATCTGCGCCGAGGAAGGCGCGGCATCCGGATGAGTCAGGCACTGAAGCTGGGGTTCACCCCGAACCAGGTTGATGAACAGACTGGCGGCCGTCTCGCGGCCAATCTCGCCAAGATCGACCTCGCCGGATGCTGCCGCATTGGCCAGTTGCTCGGCCACCATCGCCGTCATGACCTGCGGGCCGGCCAGATAGAACGTCCGTGCGAGCTGGGGAAAGCGTGGGCCTTCGGCGATCACGACGCGGAAGACAGCCAGCCCGCCCGGAGACAGCACGATGTTCAAGTAGGCCCGAGCCAACAGGGTCAACGTTTCTCGCAGCTTCCCCGGGCGGAACTCGATGCCCTGCACCGTGTTCGTGAACGCTGCACATTCGGCTTCGATTACCGCAGTGAAGAGTGCTTCCTTGTTCGCGTAGTGCGCGTAAACCGTGGACTTGGACACGCCAGCCTCGCGCTGGATCATGTCGGTTGTTGCCGCGCTGAACCCCTGGGTCAGGAAGACGTTTCGCGCAGCGCGCAGAACGGTGAGAGCCTTGGCGTTCAGCTCGCCGCTGCTCGGCGGCGGGGCGGTCATGACTTGGTTGGTTCGTCGCATCTGCTTGGGTCGGAAGTTTTGACACGGGGGCCAGGATTCGATATAGTACAAAACCGCTCGGTACGCATCAACCTAGCCATTCGTCTCACAGGCATCTGCACCTAAACAGATGTCTTGGATTTCCTGTGAGTCGTCGGCTTAATTTTTATCGTAAAATCAAACCGAGCGGTTCGGTACTATTCGCACATTGGATAAACCTTCATGACGTCACAACCGCTGCTCTCACAACTGCTGCGACAAGCAGGCACGGCGCTCTGCACGATCTCACTGGTCGGCTGTGCGGTGGGTCCTGACTTCGTGAAACCCGACGACAGGCTTGCAGCCGTTCAACTGTCGCCCAGGGCGGATTACGCGCAGGCTCAGGAAACATCCGCTGCGAGCTTCCCATCGTCATGGTGGACGCTGTTCAACGATGACGTGTTGGCGGATCTGCAAGCCCGTGCGCAGGCGGGCAACCTGAACCTGCAGATCGCTTCCGAGCGCATTGAGCAAAGCCGGGCGCAGTTGGGGATTGCTTCCTCGCTGCTGCTGCCCAGCGTGGGCGCCTCGGCAGGCTATTCCCGCGAGGCCCTCAGCGAGCACGGCAAGTTTGCCGCGTTGGGTGCACCGACGAGCGCGAGCGACTTCTGGCAGTTGGGATTCGACGCCAGTTGGGAACTCGATCTGTGGGGCCGCGCGCGGCGATCGCGCGAAGGCGCCGCAGCCACCTTCGAGGCCACGGTGTATGAGCGCGAGGCGGCACGGGTGGCCTTGTCCGCCGAAGTGGCCCGCACCTACCTCCAATTGCGAGGAACGCAGGCGCAACTGGACATCACCCGGCAGAACCTGGAGGTCGCCGATCGCACCCTGCGCCTTGCCGAAAGCCGTGAGCGCAACGGCGTCGCCACGCGCTTCGAAACCGCTTCGGCGCGCGCGCAGCGGGCAACGGTCGAGGCGCTGGTGCCCGAACTGGTGCAGCGCCGCAACACGCTGATGAATGCCTTGGCACTGCTGCTGGGGGAGCAGCCGCGCGCCCTCGATGCGCAGTTGCTTGAAGCGATGCCCTTGCCTTCGCTCCCTTCCAACGTGCCGGTGGGCCTGCCCTCCGAATTGGCGCACAGGCGGCCGGACATACAGCGCGCCGAAGCCCAACTCCATGTCGCGACGGCGGCCATCGGCGTCGCCAAGGCCGATTTCTACCCGCGGATCGGCTTGCGGGGAAGAGTCGGCGTCGAAGCCTTCGAGTTCAACGACCTCGACAGTTGGGATTCCCGGTTCTTCTCCGTCGGCCCGACGGTCTATCTCCCCATCTTTCAGGGCGGTCGTTTGAAGCAGCGCCTGGCGCTGAACGAGGCACGGCAAAGAACAGCCGCCATCGCCTACCGGCAGACGGTGCTGCAAGCCTGGCATGAAGTGGACAACGCCCTGGACGCCTGGGCAGCCCAGCAGAACCGACATGCCGAATTGCTGGTTTCGTATGAACAGAACAAGCAGGCGCTGCATGCTGCCGAGCGCGGCTATCAGGAAGGCGCGGCCGACTACCTGAATGTCCTGGCCGCGCAGCGCGGCGTCCTAGCCAGCCAGACCAGCCTCAATGCCAGCGCCACCAACGCTGCGCTCACCCTGGTCAATCTCTACAAGTCGCTGGGCGGCGGCTGGGACCCCGACGCACTCACATCCGGGCGGCAGGCCGGCGGCGATGCGCCCCTGACGACCACCGCGTCATCGGCCACCTCGCCATCAAAGGTTGACCCATGAGTGCCGCAGCGTTGCAGCCGACAGCGGCGCCGCCCGCACCCGCTGCTGCGGCAGCCCCTCCGAAGCGGGCGATCGCCGGGCTGGTCGGCATCCTCATCGCGGCCATGATGGCCGGACTGAACAACCGCGTGGGCGCGTTGGCGCTGGCGGACGTGCGTGGCGCGCTGGGCTACAGCCTGGACGACGCCTCCTGGCTCACGACCGTCTATAGCGCCGGCGAAGTGATCGCCATGCCGTTTGCGGCATGGTTCGCCATCACGCTCTCAGTGCGCCGCTTCGAGCTGTGGATGATCGGCGCATGCACCTTGCTGGCGGTATGCATCCCCTTCATCCATGACCTCGATCTGCTGCTGGCCATGCGCTTCCTGCAAGGCATCGCCAGCGGCACGATGATTCCCGTGCTGATGATGGCGGCGTTGAAGTTCCTGCCACCCCACATACGGCTGCACGGACTGGCGCTGTATGCACTGACGGCCACCTTCGCCCCCAACCTCTCGATCTGGCTGGCGGGGCAATGGACGGATGGCCTGTTCGATTGGCGCTGGGTGTACTGGCAAATCCTTCCGCTCGCGGCCATTGCCGCCTTGTTGATCGGATGGGGCCTGCCGAAAGACCCGATCCAGACAGACCGCTTTTCGCAAGCCAACTGGCCGGGCATGGCTTTCGGCGTGCCGGCATTTGCCCTGATAACCGTCGCCCTGGATCAGGGCGTGCGGCTGGACTGGTTCAACTCCCCCCTCATCGTCGTCTCGCTGGTGGCCGGGCTGACGCTGCTGGTGGCCTATCTGCTGACGGAGTGGTATCACCCGTCGCCGTTCATCAAATTGCAGATGCTCAGCCGCCGCAACCTGGCGTTGGGCTTCACCTTGTTCGTCTGCCTTCTGGTCGTGCTGACCTCCGGCGTGATGTTGCCGATGACCTTTCTCGGGCCGCTCCAAAGCTACCGACCGCTTCAGATGGCGCCGATCGGTCTGATCGTCGCACTGCCTCAACTGGTCCTGGGTTCCGTGGTGGCGCTTTTCCTGTACCGGAAATGGGTCGATGCCCGATTCGTGTTCGCGGGCGGCCTGCTGCTGATCGCCCTGGCGTGTTTCTCCGGCGCGCAACTGACCTCCGACTGGAACCGCGACCAGTTCTTGATGACGCAGGCACTCCAAGCCTTTGGCCAGCCCATGGCTGTCGTCTCGATGCTGTTCCTGTGTACCAGCGTCGTACACCCCAGTGAAGGCCCGTATGTGTCGGGGAATATCAACACGCTGCGCGCCCTGGGGTCGGTACTCGGGGGCGCGGTGGTGGGGCAACTCGTGACCGTGAGACAGCGGTTCCACGCGGAAATGCTGCTGGACCACGCCGCATTGGTAGGCAACTCCGTCCCGCTTGTTCCGGAGCCCGCTCAACTGATGGGAATCATCGGCCAGCAGGCACTGGTGCTGTCGGTCGCGGATGCCTATCGCGTGCTCTGCGTTCTGGCGCTGGTGATGGTCCCCTTCGTATTGCGGCTGACCTACGTTCCCGCCCCCGACTTGCAGGCCGGCGCTCCCCAATCCCAACCTTTGCCCCAAGGATAGTTTCACCATGGCCATGCCGAAGAAAGCCAAGATCACCAGTGCTCTGCTGCTGCTCGCAGTCGCAGTGGGCTGCGTCATTTATCTGAATCGTCCCGAGTCCAGCGCATCGACCCAATCCACGGACGATGCCTACGTCCAGGCCGATTTCACCCTCGTCGCGCCGCAGGTGTCCGGCGTGATCGGAAAGGTGTTGGTCGAAGAAAACCAGCCAGTGGAGGCTGGGGATCTACTCGCCGCAATTGACGACCGGGACTTCATCGTTGCGGTGGATGCGGCAAAGGCACAGGTCGCCGCTGCCCAGGCCAGTGTCGAGGGACTTTCCGCGCGCGTGGCGCAGCAGGAAACCGCGATCCGCCAGGCGCAGGCGGCCGTTGCGGTGGACGATGCAGAACTCAAATTGGCGGAGGCAAACCAGAAGCGCTACCGGAACCTGGCCTCCGATGGATCAGGTTCGATCCAGGCGCAACAACAGGCCGAAGCGCAGTTGGCCATTCGGCTGGCTAGCCGGGACAAGAACCGCGCCGGCCTGCAAGCGGCACGGCAGCAGACGGACATCCTGAAAGCCGATCTTGAAAAGGCCAAGGCTGCGCTTTCTCAAGCGCAAGCCGCACAGGCCGCAGCGGAGTTGAAGCTCTCCTATACCCAAATCACGGCGCCCATCAGTGGCATGATCGGCCAGAAGTCAGTGCGCGTCGGATCGTTCGTGAATGCCGGCAAACCATTGGTGGCCGTCGTTCCGCTAGATGCGGTCTACATCACAGCCAACTTCCGCGAAACGCAGTTGGCGCGCGTGCAGGCCGGGCAGCCGGTGGACATCAAGGTGGATGCCTTGCCGGGTATCGAGTTGAAGGGAACCGTGGAAAGCCTGGGGCCGGCCAGTGGCGTCAGCTACTCGGCCGTCGCGCCACACAACGCCACAGGCAACTTCACCAAGATCGTCCAACGCCTGCCTGTGCGTATTCGCATCGACCCCGGCCAGCCTGATGCGGCGAATCTGCGCGTCGGTATGTCCGTAACGCCGAAGATCCGCATCGGTGATTAGGTCATCACTCCAACATGAGGAGCCACACAAATGAGGCAATACCTTTATCGCGTAACTCTGGAGCAATTGACGGATTCACATGGCGTCCCCACTGAACGCAAGCCTCTGCAATTTGAGGTTGGGAATCATGACGACATCATTTCTGTCGTGACGTGGATTCGCAGCAGAGGTGATTTCAGCAGCCAAGCAGATGCGGCGGCATTTGCGGTTGGTCTGAAACTGTTTGGCGGAGCCATCCTGGCGAACAAAGACAACCCGCTTCTATCTTCATTCCTGCCGCAGCTATATCAGTTTGTCAAGGATTTGAAAGCAGGATCAACCGACAGCCAAAGAAAAGACTGATAGTTCTCTTTGCGAAATGGGATGTGGATCGCCATGGAGCTTCGTCACCTTCGATACTTCCTGGCCGTGGCCGAAGAACTCCGTTTCGCTCGTGCGGCGGAGAAGCTGCATATTGAACAATCGCCGCTGTCGCGGGCCATCAAGGAACTGGAGGAAGAACTCGGTGTGGCGCTGTTTGCCCGTACCACGCGCAGTACGCGGCTAACCCATGCCGGAACATTGTTCTTGGAGCATGTGCGTCGTGTGTTTGCCGCCTTGGAACAAGCGCGTGATAGCGTGAAAGCGGCAGCGAATGGCTTTCATGGACAATTGCGAGTGGCCTTGTCGGACGGCATTACACCGTCGCGCTTGCCGACCTTGTTGGCGTTATGTCGTCAGGAAGAACCCGAGGTCGAAATCCGCTTCTTCGAGGTGCCGCTGTCGCAGCAGATCAAAGGGTTGCACGATGATCTATACGACGTGGGGTTTGCTCAGTCCGACGAGGTGGGCGATGGCATCGTGGCGTTGCCAGCTTGGAGTGATGCGCTAATGGTGGCGGTCCCCGCTCGCCATCCTCTACTGGTTCACAAGCGTATCCCCTTGGACGAACTGCTGCGCTATCCGCTGGTTTTGTGCGATCCGCAAGTGTGTGAAGGCCATGCCAAACACGTAGAACGAGTGCTGCGTCGTGCCGACATGGAACCGTTGATCGCAGAGCGAGTTGCTACATGCGATCTGATGATGGCGCTGGTATCGGCCGGCTTCGCGCTCGGGCTGGCGGGCGCTGCACATATTTCCGCCAGCCGTGAACCGGGAGTGGTAGCGCGGCCACTTGCGTCGCGTGTACCTCCGCTGACGACTTACTTGCTTCGTCTTGACGGTGATCCGTCCGACGAACTTGCACGGTTCATCGAACGGGTACAGACAATTGAAACACCGGAGACTCCCAGGCCCATCCGAGGCCACAGTTCTGATCCACCGGAGGAATTGATGCCATGAAGAAAATCATTCCGTTCTTGCTCGTGACTGCCTTGTCCGCTTGCGGCCAATCCGAGGCACCTCAGAAGGCCGCCGATTCGGAGACAAATATTCCGACGGTGGAAGAACTGGCGGCCAACCCTGACCGGCTTAGAGAACTGCGCCAACAATGCAAGACGGATCGTCCCAAGCTGGGCGACATGCTGTGCAACCGGGTGGCCGAAGCCACGCGCAAGCGATTCTATGGCGACGGCGAAACACCCTATACACCGCCGAAAGAGTCGCCAAAGTTCTGATTGTTGGTCGCTCGCCGATTCGCCTTCACTTTTTTTCTCGACACGCCGCAATGCGCCCGCGCTTGCGGCGTTTTTCTTTGGCTCGCCACCGCACTCATTCTTTCTTTTTCCTCGACCTTTCTGCTCTAAACGGTCTTTGACCGGCACTGACCCGGCACCGATCCTGACGCCTGCGGCACGCCTTTGTGCCGCTTCTTCCATGAGGAATCAGCGCAGGGGAAATCGGAGGCCAGGTCATGCAAGGGACGAACGTGCTGTTCGGTCAGATTGCCGTGGTATTCGGCATCGTGATCGCCGGCGTGTGGGGCGCCACACAATGGACAGCAGCCGCCCTTGGTTATCAAGTACGCCTTGGCTCGCCCTGGTTCGATTTTCTTGGCACGCCGATCTACCACCCGTGGAAGCTGTTTGAGTGGTGGTTCGTTTTCGATGCTTACGCGCCGCGCGTGTTCGATACCGGCGGTGCCATCGCGGGCGGCAGTGGGTTACTCGCGGTGGTCGTCGCCATCGGCATGTCGATCTGGCGCTCGCGGCAGTCGCGCTTGGTCACGACTTACGGCTCGGCCCGCTGGGCGAACGCGGATGACATTCGCAAGGCGGGCCTGACGCAACCGGCCGGTGTGTTCCTCGGCCAGCACGATCGCCAGTACCTGCGTCACGAAGGCCCGGAACACGTCCTGACCTTCGCGCCCACGCGCTCGGGCAAGGGTGTCGGCCTGGTGGTGCCGACGCTGCTGTCCTGGCCAGCCTCGGCCGTCATCCACGACATCAAGGGCGAGAACTGGCAGATCACCGCCGGCTGGCGCAGCCGATTCAGCCACTGCCTGCTGTTCAACCCGACCGATGCGAAGTCGGCGGCCTACAACCCGCTGCTGGAAGTGCGGCGCGGCGCGCATGAAGTGCGCGACGTGCAGAACATCGCGGACATTCTGGTCGATCCCGAAGGTGCGCTGGAGAAGCGCAACCATTGGGAAAAGACCAGCCACGCGCTGCTGGTCGGGGCCATCCTGCATGTGCTCTACGCAGGCGAAGACAAGACGCTGCGCGGCGTCGCCAACTTCCTGTCCGACCCGGCCAGCCCCTTCGAGCTGACCTTGCACCGGATGATGACCACGCCGCACCTCGGCGATGGGCTGCATCCGGTCGTCGCATCGGCGGCGCGTGAAGTCCTCAACAAGAGCGACAACGAACGCTCGGGCGTGCTGTCCACGGCCATGTCGTTCCTCGGCCTTTACCGCGATCCCACGGTGGCCGAAGTCACGTCGCGTTGTGATTGGCGCATTGCCGACCTGATCGCTGCGGAGCATCCGGTGTCGCTGTATCTGGTGGTGCCGCCTTCGGACATTTCGCGGACAAAGCCCCTCATTCGCCTGATCCTCAACCAGATCGGGCGGCGCCTGACCGAATCGCTCGATGGCTCCGACGGCATCGAGCGCCGCCACAAGCTGCTGCTGATGCTCGATGAGTTCCCGGCGCTGGGGCGCCTGGACTTCTTCGAGACGGCGCTTGCCTTCATGGCCGGCTACGGCATCCGCAGCTTCCTCATCGCCCAAAGCCTGAACCAGATCGACAAGGCGTATGGGCAGAACCATTCCATCCTCGATAACTGCCACGTTCGCGTGACGTTCGCCACCAACGACGAGCGCACCGCCAAACGGATCTCCGAGACGCTGGGAACGGCCACCGAGCTGCGCGCCCAGCGCAACTACGCAGGCCACCGGCTCGCGCCGTGGCTCGGGCATCTGATGGTGTCGCGGCAGGAAACGGCGCGCCCGCTGCTGACGCCGGGCGAGGTGATGCAGCTTCCGCCTGACGAGGCGGTGGTGATGGTGTCCAGCGTCGCGCCGATCAAGGCGAAGAAGCTGCGCTACTACGCGGACGCCAATTTCAAGCGCCGCGTGCTGCCGCCGCCCGCGCTTGCGGGCGGACAGTACGCCGACGCACCGCCGCTGCGCCCCGACGACTGGAGCGGGCTGGCGATTCCGCCAACGCCTGCCGCACCGGCCACCGCATCCGCGGATGGCTTGGGGAGCTTGTCCGCCGACGACGGTGGCCCGCGCCGTCAACCCGAGCTTTCCGAAACCGTCGCCTACGCACCCGAGCTGGACGTGCTCGCAGCCGACCTCGCGCTGCTCGATGACGACGACGACCTGCCGCTTCCCCTTCCTCGCCAGCTTGATCCAGCCATGCAGCGCACGGCCCGGCTGGCTTCCCTCGACCCCAACGACGGAATCGAGCTATGAGCCACTACCGCCTCAACCTGTTCATCCAGCCGGAGCACGCCAAGCGGCTCGATGAGCTGGCCGCCAAGAAAGGCGTGTCCAAGTCGTCCATCGTCGCGGCGGCGCTCGCATCGTGGCTATCGCCCGATGCCGCCGACCAGCGCGAGGCGGCCATCGCCAAGCGGCTGGATCGCCTTTCGCGCCAGGCCGAGCGCATGGAGCGCGACCAGAACATCGCCATCGAGACGCTGGCGCTTTTCATCCGCTACTACCTGACCGTCAGCACGCCGGTGCCCGAAGCGCATCAGGACGCGGCCCGCGCGCAGGGCAAGGCCCGTTTCGAGCAGTTCGTTGAACAGTTGGGCCGCCACCTGCTGCGCGGGCGCAGCCTGGTGCGCGATGTGGTGGAGGAACTGCACCCCGACCCAATGCGGATGGATGACGCGGCGGCGCAGGCCGAAGCCCATGAACGTGCTGCGGAGCGTGCCTCATGAGCGCCGTCCCGCAGATCCCGCCCGAACCCCGTTCATCGGCCGCGACCTCGCTGGATCGCCGCATCCAGATGCTGCGCACGGCAATGGGGCCGCTGATCGCCGCCGCGCTGGAAGACCCGGACGTGGTGGAAATCATGCTCAACCCCGACCGCACCCTATGGGTGGATCGGTTGTCGTCTGGCCGCACGCCGCTGGGCGTCGAACTGCCCGAAGCCGATGGCGAACGCATCATTCGCCTGGTGGCCGCGCACGTCGGCGCGGAAGTGCATCGCGGCCAACCGCTCTTGACCGCCGAGTTACCCGAAACCGGCGAGCGGTTCGAGGGCATCTTGCCGCCGGCCGCGCCTGGCCCGGCCTTCGCGCTGCGCAAGCGGGCCGTGAGCATCATCGGCTTGGATCGCTACGTCAGCGACGGCATCCTGACCGCAAGCCAAGCGGACTTCCTGCGCCGCGCCGTGCGCGAGCGCCAGAATATCTTGATCGCCGGAGCCACGAGCAGCGGCAAGACCACGCTGGCGAATGCGCTGCTGGCCGAGATCGCCGCCACGGGCGACCGCGTGCTGGTGCTCGAAGACACCATCGAGCTGCAATGCGCGGCCCGCGACCATGTACCGCTGCGCACCCGCGCCGGCGTCGTGTCGATGACCGAGCTGGTGCGCGCCACGATGCGCTTGCGCCCCGACCGCGTGATCGTCGGCGAAGTACGCGGCGGCGAAGCCCTCGACCTCATCAAAGTGTGGGGAACGGGACACCCCGGCGGCATCGCCACCATCCACGCTGGTTCCGCGCTGGGCGCATTGCTGCGCCTCGAACAGTTGATTCTCGAAGTCGCGGTGAACCCGCCGCGTGCGCTGATCGCCGAGGCGGTCAACGTGGTGATCCACATCGCCGGACGCGGACGCAAGCGCCGCATCGAGAGCATTGCCCGCGTCGTCGGCTTCGACGGCGTTGGCTACCAACTGGCGGATGCGATGGATACGCCGTTTCCCGAGCTGTCGCCGGTTCCCGATGCCGCATCCGCTGCGGCGACTGCCTCATTCCCGTCCCTCAATCCCTCTGGAGAACTGCCATGACGCACGTCCATGCTTTCCGTGTTTCCGTAAATCCGCCTTCGCACCTGTCCATCCTCGCGCGGCTGCGCTGCCTGGGCCGCCCTGCGGGGCAAGGGCTGCTGCTGGCCGCGCTGCTGCTGTTCCTGGCCGGAACCGCGCAGGCCGCCGGTTCCTCGATGCCGTGGGAAGGCCCGCTGCAATCCATCCTCGAATCCATCCAGGGGCCGGTGGCGCGCATCGTCGCGGTCATCATCATCATCGCCACAGGCCTCGCGCTTGCGTTCGGCGACACGTCGGGCGGCTTTCGCAAGCTGATCCAGATCGTGTTCGGCCTGTCCATCGCGTTCGCGGCTTCGAGCTTCTTCCTGTCGTTCTTCAGCTTCTCCGGCGGGGCTGTCGTATGAGCGCCCCGGATACCTTCGCTGCCGGGTTCGAGGTGCCTTTGCATCGCTCGCTGACCGAGCCGATCTTGCTGGGAGGCGCACCGCGCACCGTGGCGATTGCCAACGGCACGCTGGCCGCCGCCGTCGGGCTGGGCCTGCAACTGTGGATTCCTGGCGTGGTGCTCTGGATCGTCGGCCATTCGCTGGCGGTGTGGGGTGCGCGCGTCGATCCGCAGTTCATGGCCGTGTTCGCCCGGCACATCAAGCACCGCCCGCTGCTGGACGTGTGAGGGGATGCCGCCATGCTGAACCTCGCCGAATACCGCCAGCGCCCGGCCTTGCTTGCCGACTGGCTGCCCTGGGCCGGGCTGGTCGCGCCGGGCGTGGTACTGAACAAGGACGGCTCGTTTCAACGATCGTTCCAGTTCCGCGGCCCCGACTTGGATAGTGCGACGCAGGGCGAATTGATCGCCACGGCGGCGCGGCAGAACAACGCGCTTCGCCGCACCGGCTCTGGCTGGGCCTTCTATATCGACGCCGAGCGGATGCGGGCATCGCGCTATCCGCAGTCCTCGTTTCCCGAGCCGCTGTCGTGGCTGGTGGACGAGGAACGACGTGCGGCGTTCGAGGAGTCGGACAGCCATTTCGAGAGCATCTACCACTTCACGCTGCAATACCTGCCGCCAGAGGAGTCGCGCGCCCGAGCCGCCAAGATGCTCTACGAGAACACGCCGACGAATGGCGTGGACTGGCGCGAGCGGCTGCAATCCTTCGTTGCGGAAACGGATCGGGTCTTTGACCTGCTCGATGGCGTGATGCCGGAAGTCTCCTGGCTGGGCGACAGCCAGACGCTGACCTATCTGCACTCGACCATCTCGACGCAACGCTATCGCGTGGGCGTGCCCGAAGTGCCGTTCCACATCGACGCGCTGCTGACCGATTCGCCGCTGGTCGGTGGCCTTGCGCCCATGTTGGGCGACCGGCACCTGCGCGTGGTGTCGGTGCGCGGCTTCCCGACCTCGACCTGGCCGGGGATTCTGGACGACCTCAACCGCCTTGGATTTGGGTATCGCTGGAGTACGCGATTCTTGTGCCTCGACAAATCCGAGGCGGAACGGGAGTTGGGGCGCTTGCGCCGGCAGTGGTTTGCGAAACGTAAGAACGTCATCGCGCTGCTGCGCGAAACGATCTTCCAGCAAGAAAGCCCGCTGGTCGATACCGACGCCAGCAACAAGGCCGCCGATGCGGACGCCGCCTTGCAGGAGCTGGGCAGCGATCAAGTCGCCTTCGGCTACCTGACGGCGACCGTCACCGTCATGGACGAGGACGCCGGCGCAGCCGACGAGAAGCTGCGCATGGTGGAGCGCGTCATTCAGGGCCGGGGCTTCGTGACCATCCCCGAAACGCTCAATGCCGTGGATGCTTGGCTGTCCTCGATCCCCGGCAATGCCTATGCGAATGTCCGGCAGCCGATCGTATCGACCTTGAATTTGGCCCACATGATGCCGGTGTCGGCAGTGTGGGCGGGGCCGGAGAAAAACGACCACCTTGACGGCCCGCCGTTGATCGTCACGCGCACGGACGGCGCCACGCCGTTTCGGCTGGTGACGCACATCGGCGACGTGGGCCACACGCTGGTCGCCGGGCCGACAGGCATGGGCAAATCGGTCTTGCTCGCCACGCTGGCGATGCAGTTCCGCCGTTACCCCGGCTCGCGCATCTTCGCGTTCGACATGGGGCGCTCGTTGCGTGCCTCCACCTTGGGCCTTGGTGGCAAGCACTACGACCTGGGCACCGACGGCGGCATCGCGTTCCAGCCGCTGGCGCGCATCGACCGCGAGGGCTACCGAACCTGGGCCGCCGAATGGATCGAAGGCCGCTTGCTGCACGAAGGCGTGACGGTCGGCCCGGACGAGAAGGCCGCCATCTGGTCGGCGCTGGGGAGCCTCGCCGGTGCGCCGGTGGAGCAGCGCACCATGACCGGCCTGTCGGTGCTCTTGCAATCCAACGCGCTACGCCAAGCGCTCGCGCCCTATGTGCTGGGTGGCGCCCACGGCAAGCTGCTGGACGCCGATCACGACCGGCTGGGCATGGCCGACGTGCAGTGCTTCGAGATGGAGGAGCTGATGCACAGCAAGGCCGCCGTCATGGCCGTGCTGCACTACCTCTTTGCGCGTTTCGATGAGCGCTTCGACGGGGCGCCCACGCTGCTGATCCTCGATGAAGCGTGGCTGTTCCTCGATGACCTCGTGTTTGCCGCGCGTATCCGCCAGTGGCTCAAGACACTGCGCAAGAAGAACGTCAGCGTCATCTTCGCCACGCAGAGCCTCGCCGACATCAAGGATTCGAGCATCGCGCCCGCGATCATCGAGAGCTGCGCGAGTCGGATTTTCCTCGCCAACCCGCAGGCGACCGAGCCGCAGATTCGCACGATCTACGAGGGCTTCGGCCTCAACAGGCGGCAGATCGAAATCGTCGCCACCGCGCAGCCTAAGCGCGACTACTACTACCAATCCCGTCTCGGCAATCGCCTATTCGACCTCGACCTGGGGCCGGCCGCGCTCGCGTTCGCGGGCGCATCCACACCGCAAGACCAACGCGACATCGACCGCGTGCTGACGCAAGCCGGCGCACCTGGCTTCGCCGGCGCGTGGCTGCGCCATCGCGGCCTTGATTGGGCCGCCGACCTGCTGCCGTCCGCACCAGCGGCCGCTTTTGTCCTTTCCCAACCACAGGAGAACCTGCCATGAAGAAGCGCTTTCTCGCCGCCGCTGTCGCGGCCATGTTCTGCATTGCTTCCAGCGTTCAGGCGCAATGGGTCGTGGTCGATCCCACGAACCTCGTGCAGAACACGCTGACCGCGATTCGCACGATGGAGCAGATCAACAACCAGATCCACCAGCTCCAGAACGAAGCCCAGATGCTGATGAACCAGGCGCGCAATCTAGCGAATCTGGACTTCAACATCGTCAACCGGCTGCGCTCGACGCTCGCCACCACCGAGCGCCTGATCGCCGAAGCGCAGGGGCTGGCCTACGACGTGACGAACATGGATCGGGAGTTCGCACGCCTGTATCCCGAGCAATACGCCGCAACCGTCAGTGGCGATCAGATGTTCCGCGATGCGCAGGAGCGTTGGAAAAACACGCTCAACGGCCTGCACACCGCGATGCGGATGCAAGCCCAGGTGTCGCAGAACCTGACCCATGACGAAAGCGCGCTGGCTGATCTGGTCAGCCAGAGCCAGTCCGCCACCGGCGCGCTGCAAGCGATGCAGGCGACGAACCAGCTCCTTGCCTTGCAGGCCAAGCAGTCCATCCAGGCGCAGCAGCTCCAGATCACGCAAGACCGGGCGGCCTCGCTGGAACTGGCGAGGCAGGCGGCGGCCACCGAGCGCGCCCGCGAAGTGCGGCGGCGCTTCCTGGGCACCGGCACGCCGTACACGCCGCAGCGCGTGGATTTCTATTCCAACTGACGGGAGACAGCCATGCGATGCGTCCTCGCCCTGTCGGCTTCGCTGCTGGCCCTGCTGCTGACCGCGTGCGGCCAGCAGCAGGCCGAAGACCTGGCCGACACCTTGACCACCGATCCCGTGCGGCTCAAGGCACTGCGCGCGCAATGCGCGGCCGACCGGCAAGCCGTGGGCGAGGACGCCTGCCGGGCCGCAGCCGAAGCGTTCCGGCGGCGCTTCTTCGCCGGCCATACCGGGCCGGACGAGTACCGGACGCTGGCAGACCTGCCGCCGATTCCCCCCAGCTTCGATGAGCCAGCCGTGGAGGACGCGCCATGAACGACGTGACCATCATCGACCGCTTCCTCGACACGTTCTCGCGCTACATCGACTCCGGCTTCGGGCTGCTGCAAGGCGAAGTGACGTTCCTGACCGCCACGCTCATCGTCATCGACATGACCATCGCCGGCCTGTATTGGGCCATGAGCCACGCCACCGGCCAGGGCGAAGACGTGATCGCCAAGCTGCTGCGCAAGGTGCTCTACGTCGGTGCCTTCGCCTACATCATCGGCAACTTCAATTGGCTGGCTGGCATCGTGTTCCGCTCGTTCGCCGGCCTGGGCCTGACGGCCACCGGCTCGGCCATCACGATGGAGAACTTCCTGCAACCGGGGCGGCTGGCGAAGACCGGCATCGACGCGGGTGCGCCGATTCTGGAACAGATCGGCGACATGGCCGGCTTCCCCGAGGTGTTCGTGAACATCGACCCCATCGTGGTGATGTTTCTCGCCTGGCTGGTGGTGATCCTCTGCTTCTTCGTGCTGGCGGTGCAGCTTTTCATCACGTTGATCGAGTTCAAGCTGACCACGCTCGCCGGCTTCGTGCTGGTGCCGTTCGCGCTCTGGAACAAGACCTCGTTCCTCGCGGAAAAGGTGCTCGGCAACGTGGTGTCGTCTGGCGTCAAGGTACTGGTGCTGGCCGTCATCGTCGGCATCGGTTCGGGCCTGTTCGCCGAGTTCCAGACCGTGCCGGATGAGCCGTCCATCGACCATGCCCTGGTCGTGATGCTGGCCTCGCTTGCGCTGCTGGCGCTGGGAATCTTCGGGCCAGGCATCGCCACGGGCCTTGTGTCCGGTGCGCCGCAGCTTGGCGCGGGCGCGATGGCCGGTGCCGCTGTCGGCGCTGTTGGCACGGGCGTTGCCATTGGCGCCGCCGCGACTGGTGTGGGCGGTGCGGTCATGGCCGGGGCGCGTATGGCCCCGGCCGCCGCCAAGCTGGCCGGCGCGGGTGCGCGTGCCGCGACCTCGGCGGCTGGTAGCGCCCGCTCGGCGTTCCAGGCCGGTTCCGCCGCTGCTGGCGGCGGGGCCAGGGGTGCAGCGGCTGGCCGAGGCAATGTCGCCAAGACGGGCGCACAGGCGGCGGGCCGCCGCGCCGCGTCTGGCGCTTCCGCTGCCGGGCAGAAGGTGGCCGATTCATTCCGCGCCGGCTGGAACGGCACAGGCGCTGGCGCTGCTGGCGCAGGCCAGGCCGCCGCTGGCGAAGCAGCAGACGGTGCTGCCGGCTCGCCCAAGCAGGAACAACCCGCCTGGGCCAAGCGGATGCACCGCCGCCAGCAAATCACCCATGCCGCGACCACCGCCGCCCACACGCTTCGCGGGGGCGACGGCGGCGGCTCCGGGCAAGGCCCGAGCCTGCGCGATTCCGATACCTGACCTTCAAGGAGAAACCCATGCGATTCAAGCGACCGCAGGTGCGCTATGCCGACACGCCGCAGCCTGCCACCCCATACCAATCCGCCGCCCAAGTTTGGGACGACCGTATCGGCTCGGCCCGCGTACAGGCGAAGAACTGGCGTCTCATGGCGTTCGGTTGTCTAGTGCTGGCACTGCTGATGGCCGGTGGCCTGGTGTGGCGCTCGGCGCAGTCCATCGTCACGCCCTATGTCATCGAGGTGGATGAAGCCGGCCAGGTGCGCGCCGTAGGCGAAGCCGCCACGCCGTACCGGCCAGGCGATGCGCAGATCGCACACCACTTGGCGCGCTTTGTGACGATGGTTCGCTCGCTGTCCGTCGATCCCATCGTCGTGCGGCAGAACTGGCTCGACGCCTACGACTACACGACCGACAAAGGCGCGGCCGCGCTCAACGATTACGCCCGCACCAATGACCCGTTCGCGCGCATCGGCAAGGAGTCGGTGACGGTGCAGATCACCAGTGTCGTCCGCGCAAGCGACACGTCATTCAACGTGCGCTGGACGGAACGCCGCTATGTCAACGGCGCGGCCGCCGGGCTGGAGCGGTGGACGGCCGTGGTGTCCATCGTCCTGCAAACCCCGCGCACCGAAGAACGCCTGCGCCGCAATCCCTTGGGCATCTACGTCAATGGCCTGGCGTGGAGCCGCGAACTGGATTCTTCCGAAGGAGCCAAGCCATGAACCTGCCTTTCCGCTTTTACGCTTTGCCGTCGATCCTGCTTGCCCTTGCGGGCTGCGCCTCGCAGGGCAAGCCGCCTCCGGTCATTTCGCTCGATGGGCCGGTGCAGGCGCAACCGCTGCCCGAGCCGCCCAAGCCGGTCGAAGTCGTGGCCGTCCCCGAGCCGCTGGCGCTGCCCGCGCAGTTGAAGCCGCTGCCGGAGGTCGATATGGCCCCGGCTGCGCCGGAGCCAGCCGACGAGAAGGTGCGCGTTTCGCGCGCCAACGCCGAGGCGCGCATCGCGCCGACCCGCGAGGGCTACGTCAATGCGATTCAGGTGTGGCCCTTCACGGACGGCGCGCTCTATCAGGTCTATGCCGCGCCGGGGCGCGTGACCGTGGTTTCCTTGCAGCCCGGCGAGGAACTGATGACGGTCGCCGCTGGCGATACCGTGCGCTGGATCGTGGGCGATACGTCCAGCGGCAGCGGCGAAGCGCTGCGCGTCAATGTGCTGGTCAAGCCCATCCGCTCGGGCCTGAAAACCAATCTGGTCATCACCACCAGCCGACGCACCTACCTGCTGGAACTGACCTCGACGGAAAAGGCGTGGATGGCCTCGGTGTCCTGGGACTATCCGAAAGACCGGATGCTGGCCTTGCAGCGCCAGTCGCAGGCGGCCAGCGCCGCCGCGCCGGTCGATACTGGCTTGTCGCTGGAGAAGATCCGTTTCCGCTACGCGGTCAGCGGTAGCAATCCGCCGTGGAAGCCGCTGCGCGCCTTCGACGACGGCGAGAAGGTCTATATCCAGTTCCCGCCCGGCATCGCGCAAGGCGAATTGCCGCCCTTATTCGTCATTGGTGCGCAGGGCGACGGGCAACTGGTGAACTACCGCTTCCGCTCGCCGTACTACATCGTGGATCGGCTGTTCGGCGCGGCTGAACTGCGCCTGGGCGGCGATGGCGGCGACGTGGTACGCATCGAGCGCACCGATGGCGTGGCGCGGAGGAACTGACCATGAGCCAGGACGACACTCCCGACCTCGCCACGCCGCAGGCGGCGGACAAGATCGCGCCCGAGGCGGTGGCGCTGCGCGCGCAGCCGCGCCCGGTCACGCGCCTGAACCGGCGCACCCTGGCCATCCTTGCCGGCGGCCTCGCGGTCGCCGTGCTCGGCGCGCTGATGTGGTCGCTGCAACCGCAGAGGCGCGGAGCCAGCGAGCAGGCCGAGCTTTACAACGTCGATCGCGTCTCGAAGTCGGAAGGGCTGGATGCGCTGCCGGCGGATTACTCGAAGCTGCCGCCCGCCGTTCCCGAATTGGGGCCGCCGCTGCCGGGCGATCTCGGCCCGGCCATCGTGAAGTCGCAGCAGCCGGTGACGGCCGCCTATGCGGCCCCCGGCCACGATCCGAACGACGCGCTGCGCAAGGAAGCCGAAGCGGCCGCGGCTTCGTCCGTGTTCTTCCGTTCGGGTGCGCAGGCGGCTGCGCCGGTCGCGCAGTCGCAGGTCGCCGCCGCGCCGGGCTTCGCCGCCAATGCGGCCTTCGACCCGATGGCCGCAGGGCCGGCTTCGACGGCGGCCCTGCCTGCCGACCCGACCGCCGTGCAGAACCGGCAAGACCAGAAAGAGGCTTTTCTGAAAGGTGGTTCTACGGAAACCCGCAATTCCGGCAACCTGACCCTGCCGGCTTCGCCGTACCAGGTCATGGCCGGAACGGTGATCGCAGGTGCCTTGGTAACCGGCATCAAGTCGGACTTGCCGGGCGACGTGATCGCCACGGTGACGGAGCCGGTCTATGACACGGCGACCGGGCGCTTCCTGCTGATCCCGCAGGGTTCGCGCATTTTGGGCCGCTACAACAGCCAGGTCAGCTACGGGCAGAGCCGGGTGCAGGTGGTGTGGAACCGGATCATCCTGCCGGACACGTCATCGCTCACGCTCGACAACCTGGCCGGCACCGACCCGGCCGGCTATGCCGGCCTGGAAGACGATGTGGATTGGCATTGGGATCGCATCTTTGCCGGCGCGGCGCTGACCACGCTGCTAGGCATCGGCGCCGAGCTGGCCGCGCCGGAGAACCGGCAGGACGGCGATCGCATCATCATCGCCGGGCGCGACAGCGCGCAGGACAGCATCAATCAGGTCGGCCAGGAGATGACCCGGCGCAACCTCAACATCCAGCCGACCTTGACCAGCCGGCCCGGCTTGCCGGTGCGGATCATCGTGGCGCGCGATCTGGTGTTGCGTGCCTATCAGCCGCTCTTTTTCAACAAGGGAACTTCACGATGAGCACGACCAGGAAATTGCGGCTTGGCCCTCTGCCTCGCCATGAAGTCATGAAGCTGACCTTCTCCTGCCCGGCCAGCCTGAAAGCCGACCTCGATGCCTACGCCGCGCTGCACGCGCAGGCGTATGGCGAAGCGGTTGATGCGGCCACGCTGATCCCGCACATGCTCGAAGCCTTTATGGCGGGGGATCGAGGATTCAGGAAGGGAAGTGTGGGCAAGGCCGCAGCCCCTAAGCCTGGTTGACGATGCAGACGCATCCGCCATACGCGCACGATGAAAGCGCAGCCCGAGGGCTGCGCTTTCGCTTTGAGAGGTGGTTTGTGACACGCTAGGGCTATGATGACGATGCGACCTTGCCCGCTGTGCCGCCCCTGGGTTTGCCGCCGCGAAGCGCCTATCCGGCACCTAGCTCGAAAAGAGACAAGCGTACGCGATGGCCGAAATCTGGCCTAACCTGTTGCCCCATAAGACCTTTCGCGCCGATGCATCCCTGCGCCAAAGACTTGACAGCGGACATTTTTTATGGGCGTCGCGGAATCATTCGCCGTTGGTGACCAGAATGATCCGGGACACCAGTTCGGCCGTGTTCTTGGCATTGAGCTTGCGCATCAGCCGGCCGCGGTGGACTTCCACCGTGCGGTGCGAGATGCCCAGTTCGGCGGCCGTTTCCTTGCAGGTGAGGCCGTTGACGATGAAGCCGGCGATTTCCTGCTCGCGCGGTGTCAGCGAGGCCGTCTTGCTGGGCCGGTGCTGGATGCGGTCGAAGTTCCAGATCATCAGGCTGAACGGGTCTTGCGGCGTCAGGGTGACGCCGCGCGCGCGGGCCCAGAAGATCTCTTTGCTGCGATGCTGCATGAAGCGCTCGTCTTCATACGCGGTGTTGTGGCGCAGCGCGTTCAGGCAGCGTTCGCCGATTGCATAGTAGTCGGCGCTGCAGGGATAGAGCTTCAGGATCAGTTCGCCCGTCAGCGCTTCGACGGAATAGCCGAACAGCGACGCGAACGCCTTATTGCAGCGCAGGATGCGCCGGTGCTCGGTCATGATCAGCGGCGAGGGCGATTCGCGGAACGCCAGTTCTTCCAGTTGGGTTTCGGTCATATGCGTAGAACTACGTATGTAGGTACGTGTGTGCACTTATAGACGTACGTATGGCGAGTGACCATCATATGTCAAAAGATCCCATTCGAGGAGGAGCACATGAACATTCCCACGGTTTCGCTGGTGGGCAGCGGGCACACCCCGTTCGGCCGGCTCGACGCGCTGCGGCTTGAAGACCTGATCGTCAACGCGGCGCGCGAAGCGCTGGACGACGCCGGCGTGCCGGCCAGCGAGGTCGACGCGGTGTTTCTCGGGCATTTCAATTCCGGCCTGGTCAGCGACGGCTTTGCCTCGTCCCTGATCCACCAGGCCTCGCCCGACCTGCGGTTCACGCCGGCCGCGCGCTGCGAGAACGCCTGCGCCTCCGGCGCGGCCGCCATTGCCGCCGGCGTGGCCGCCATCCAGGCCGGGCAGGCCGAGATCGTGCTGGTGGTGGGCGCCGAGAAAATGACGCACAACACCACGGCCGACGTCACGCGGGCGCTGGCGGGCGCCGGCTACCAGAACGATGCCGGCGAGGCCGCGCTCAGCTTTCCGCAGGTATTCGCGCTGGCCGCGCAGGAATACCGCCGCCGCTACCAAGACCCGCTGCCCGCCATGGCCGCCATCGCGTCCAAGAACCACGGCAATGCCCTGCGCAACCCGCTGGCGCAGATGCACCGCGCGCTCGACGTCGACGCCTGCAATACCGTCTCGGACCGCAACCCCTTGATCGCGCCGCCGCTGCGGCTGACCGACTGCTCGCTGGTCACCGACGGCGCGGCGGCCGTGATCCTGGCCAGCGCCGAGCGGGCGCGCGAGTTCAACCGCGAGGTGGTCTTGCGCGGCATGGCGCACGTCAGCGACCTGCTGCCCATGTCGTCGCGCGATTTCCTGGCCTTCGAAGGGCCGCGCAAGGCCATCGGCGATGCGCTGCGCCGAGCGGGCGCGCAGGTCCACGACCTCGATTTCGCCGAAGTGCACGATTGCTTCACCATCGCCGAACTGCTCATCTACGAAGCCATGGGACTGGCGCCGGCGGGCCAGGGGCATCGCGTGCTGGACGATGGCACCGTCATGCGCGGCGGCGCGCTGCCGGTGAACCTGTCGGGCGGCCTGAAGGCCAAGGGGCATCCGGTGGGCGCCACGGGCGTGTCCATGCATGCGCTGGCTTTCCGCCAGCTCACCGGCCGGGCGGGCGATATGCAGGTCGATGGCCCGTCGCTGGGCCTGGTGTTCAACATGGGAGGCGCGGCCGTGGCCAATTACGCATCCGTTCTCGAAGCAAAACGGGCGTAAATCCATGAACGTCGCCAACTGGCTCCATGCGCGAGCCTTGCAGACGCCGGCGGCCCCGGCCCTGTTCAGCGGCGCGGAATGCCGCGCCGATTACCGGCAATTCGCCGCGCGCGCCGCGGCGCTGGCCGCCGCCATGGCGGGCGGCCACGGGGCGCGCCCGGGCGACCGCATCGCCCTGTACATGCCCAACCGCGTCGAATACCTGGTGGCCATGTACGCGGCCTGGTGGATCGGCGCGGTCATCGTGCCGATCAACTACAAGCTGCACGCCAAAGAAGCGGCCTGGATCGCCGCCGATGCCCAGGCCGCATTGCTGCTTACCGATACCGGCAGCGCGTTGCCGCCAGGCCTGCTGCCGGCCGGCTGCCGCGAGCTGGGCGTGGATACCGCCGCGTTCCAGTCCGCCATGCAGGCGGCCGATGCGTTCGGCGCGCCGCTGCCCGTCGAGCCGGGGGCGCTGGCGTGGCTGTTCTATACGTCCGGCACCACCGGCCGGCCCAAGGGCGTCATGCTCAGCCACGACAACCTGGTGGCCATGGCGTTGTGCTACCCCTACGACGTCGACAGCGTGTCCGCCGCCGACGCCTGGCTCTACGCGGCGCCCATGTCGCACGGCGCGGGGCTGTACAACTTCATGTTCGTGCGCGCCGGGGCGCGCCATGTGGTGCCGGCCTCGCGCGGCTTCGACAGCACCGAGATCTTCGGCCTGGCCCGCCAGCTGGGCGAGGTCTGCCTGTTCGCCGCGCCCACCATGGTCAAGCGCATGGTGCGCGAGGCACCGCCCCGCGCCGAAGGCCTGCGCACCATCGTGTGCGGCGGGGCGCCCATGTACGCGGCCGACATGGTCCAGGCGCTGGACACGCTCGGCCCCATCCTGGCGCACATCTACGGCCAGGGCGAAAGCCCCATGACCATCACCGCGATGCGCAAGGACGCCATCGCCGACCGCGCCCAGCCGCGCTGGGACGCGCGCATCGCCTCGGTCGGCACCGCGCAGTGCTGCATGGAGGTGCGGGTGGTCGACGCGGCATTCAACGACCTGCCGCCCGGCGAGTGCGGCGAAGTCGTGGCGCGCGGTCCGGCGGTAATGAGCGGGTATTGGCGCAACGAGGCGGCCACCCGGCAGGCGCTGGCCGGCGGCTGGCTGCGCACCGGCGATATCGGCTTCCTGAGCGACGACGGCTTCCTGACGCTGACCGACCGCTCCAAGGACGTGATCATTTCCGGCGGCACGAATATCTATCCCCGCGAGGTCGAAGAAGTGATCGCCGGCCATCCCGATGTCTTCGAGGTGGCGGTGGTCGGCGCGCCGCACCCGGAATGGGGCGAGGAAGTCGTGGCGTTCGTGGTGGCCCGCCCGGGCGGCGGGCACCTGGACGCGGCCGTGCTGGAGGCCTGGTGCCGCGCCGAGATGGCCTCGTTCAAGAAGCCGCGGCGCTATGTGTTCTGCGCCGACCTGCCCAAGAACAGCTACGGAAAGATACTCAAGACGGAATTACGGGCGCGCGCGAAGCCGGGCGACGCCTTGGCGGTTTAACCCGGTCGCGGGTCATACAAGGCGCAAGAGACGCGCCCATAACCAGGAGGAGTCATGAAACGTCGTGAATTCATCAAGGCCGGCGGTCTGCTGGCCGGCGCCGGCGCGCTGGGCGGCCTGCCCGGGGCGGTGTACGCCAAGGACAAGATCACGTTCAAGTTCGACAGCTACGTGTCCGAGACGGCCGGGCCGTCGTGGCTGGACCGGTGGTTCCTGAGCGAACTGGAAAAGCGTTCCGGGGGCGCGGTCAAGGTGCGCCGCTACTGGGCCGCCTCGTTGAACAAAGTGGGCGAGCACCTATCGGCCGTGCGCGACAACACCTCGGAAATGAGCCTGATTTCCCCGGGATACTACCAGGCCGACCTGCCCGTCACGCGCGGCCTCGAATGGTACTTCCGCATGAATCGCGCCGATGCGCTGCTGCAGGTATGCCGCGATGTCTACGGCGAATTCGAGCCGCTGCGCGACGAATGGGAAAAACGCCATCGCGCCAAGGTGATGTACTGGACCAACTGGAACTACGCGCCGCTGATCATGCGCACGCCGATCAAGTCGCTGGACGACATCAAGGGCAAGCGGATCCGCGGCTACGGCGTGGCCACGGACGTGATCGAGCGCCTGGGCGGCACCGCGGTGCCCATGGCCGCGCCCGAGGTCTACACGGCGCTGGAACGCGGCGTTCTCGACGGCGTGTACGGCTTCGACTTCATCACGGCGGTGGCCTACAAGCTGCACGAAATCGCCCCGCACTTCACCGATATCGGCGACGGCCCGCACGCGCCGGCCGCAACCGTCATCAACATCGATACCTGGAATGCGTTTCCGGCCGGCGTGCAGTCCACCTGCAACGAAATCGTCGCAGAAATCTACGGCGGCCAGTATTCCACCATCATGAACAAGGTGCTGCACGATTACGTGAAGAAAGCCGTAAGCGAGGGCGTCAAGTTCCATGTGCTGGACGACGCGCAGAAGCAATCGGCGAAGGCGTTGATCCAGCCGGCGCAGGTGAACCACTGGGTCGACACCGTGGCCAAGCCCGCCGGCATCGACGGCAAGCGCATGCAGGCGCTGATCGACCAGGCGATCGCCAGGCACGATGCCAAGGGCACGCTGCTGCGCCCTTCGGAAATCGCGCAGCAGGGCTGACCGCCGTCCGTCGCGGGCCGGGCCCACGCCGCGCGCCGCGCGGCGCGTGGCGCCGGCCCGGCGCGGACGCAACCTCGATAGGAGGGCCGCATGCGGCAACTCGAGAATTTCTTCAAAGCGGTATCGAATGCGTTCGGCATGGCTTCGCTGGTGTTCCTGATGTTCCTGATGCTGGGCACCACGCTCGACGCGGCGGCCCGGGGCATATGGGGGCGGCCGATCTCCGGCGTGTTCGAACTGGCCGAACTCAGCATGGTGATGGTGGTGTTCCTGGGCCTGGGCTGGACCATGCTGGACAACGCGCACATCCGCGTCACCCTGCTGGTCGAGCGCATGCCGCCGTGGGCCGCCCGCGTCGCCGAAACGCTGTCGTGGGGCTTCGCCGCGCTGCTGCTGCTGATCCTGGCGGTGCCGTCCACGCAGGATGCGGCGCACTCGTTCGCCATCCGCGAATTCCGGTGGGGTTACATCGAGTTCCCCATCTGGTGGGCCAAGATCGTGCTGGCGGCAGGCCTGTGGTTCGGCTTCCTGCAGCTCGCCTTTCACACGCTGTACGTGGCCGTGCGGGGACAGCCCCGCGCGCCCGCGCAGGCATCCGCCCCGGCCGGGACGGACTCCTGCGCCCCGATCGAGCCCTGAGCGGCGCCTGGGGAAACCACCATGGATGACTTCGTAGTCGCGACCACGGTCGCCACCTGCCTGATCTTCGTCTTGATGGCGATCGGCACTCCCGTCTTCGCCGCCCTGGGGCTGGCCGGCGTGGCCGGCATCGTCATGATCGAGGACCTGGCCTTCGTGCTGAACCGCCTCAAGGCATTTTCTTATCACCAGTCGGCCTCGTACCTGCTGACCGTGGTGCCATTGTTCATCTTGATGGGGGCCTTTGCCCACCATGCCGGGGTGGGGCAGAAGCTGTTCGGCGTGGCGCGCAAGTGGGTGGGCCACCGCCCGGGCGGCCTGGCCATGGCCAGCATCCTGACCTGCGCGGGCTTTGCCGCCACGTCGGGCTCCAGCGTGGCCACGGCGGCCACGGTGGGCTCGGTGGCCATTCCCGAGATGCGCAAGGCCGGGTACGACCCCCGGCTGTCGGCCGGCGCGGTCGCGGCCGGCGGCGTGCTGGGGGTGCTGATCCCGCCCAGCGTGCTGCTGATCTTCTACGCCGCGCTGACCGAGGTGTCGGCCGGCAAGATGCTGGTCGCCGGCGTGATCCCGGGCATTCTGTCCACCCTGGTCTTCATGGCCGGCATCTGGATCATCAGCCGCGCCACGGCTACCGCCGGCGCCACCGTGCCCGCCGAAAGCTGGGGCCGGCGCATCGCTTCGCTGGCCGACGCGTGGCAGGTGCTGCTGCTGTTCGTCGTGGTGCTGGGCGGCATTTACCTGGGGTTCGTCACGCCCACCGAGGCCGGCGCGGTCGGCGCCTTCGCCGCCTTCGTGATGCTGCTGGCCTCGCGCCAGGCGCGGCCGTTCCTGAAGGCCCGGCTGATGGAAAGCTGCCGCTCGTCGATCACGACCACGGTGATGATCCTGTTCACCATGATCGGGGCCGGCATATTCAGCTACTTCCTGAGCCTGGCGCAGATTCCGCAGCTGATCGCCGGCGCCGTGGTCGAAGCCGACGTGCCGCCGCTGGCCGTGGTCTTCCTGCTGCTGGCCGTGTACTTTCCGCTAGGCATGTTCCTGGATGCCTTTTCGATGCTGGTCATCACCTTGCCCATCATGTTCCCGACCGTCGTGTCGCTGGGCTACGACCCCATCTGGTTCGGCATCCTGGCGGTGAAAATGTGCGAAATCGGCCTGATCACGCCGCCCATGGGCTTGAACGTGTACGTCATCGCCGGCATCGACCGCGGCACGTCGCTGACGCAGATATTCCGCGGCGCGTGGTGGTTCGTGATGATGGAAATCGTCACCACGCTGATCCTCTTCTTCTTTCCGGTCATCGTCACGTGGCTGCCGGACAACATGCTCGGCAAGTGAACGCGCCGGCACTAACAGGAGCACTGACATGGCGGGACGGCTGCAAGGCAAGACGGCGGTGGTGATGGGGGCCGGCTCGGCCGGCGCGGGCTGGGGCAACGGCAAGGCGGCCGCCGTGCTGTTCGCGCGCGAGGGGGCCAGCGTGGTGTGCGCCGACATCAACCTCGAGGCCGCCCACGAAACCGCTCGCCTCATCCAGGGAGAAGGCGGGCGGGCGATGGCGTTGCGGGCCGACGTCACGCGGCTGGCCGACATCGCGGCCGTGCAGCAGCAGGCGCTGGCCGCGTTCGGCAAGGTGGATATCCTGAACAACAACGTCGGCATTGTCAGTGTCGGCGGCGTGGTGCAGACCGAAGAAAGCGAATGGGACCGCGTCTATGCCATCAACCTGAAAAGCTGCTTCCTGGCGATGAAGCAGTTCATCCCGGCCATGCGCGACCAGGGCGGCGGATCGATCATCAATATCTCGTCGGTGGCGTCGCTGCGCTATACCGGCGTGCCGTACGTGACCTATTCCACCACCAAGGCCGCCATGAACCACATGACGCGGACCACGGCCGTGGAATACGCCAGGGACAAGGTGCGCGTGAACGCGATTCTGCCGGGCCTGATGAAGACGCCGATGGTCGAGCACGCGGCCGGCCTGGCGGCGGAATATGCCGGGGGCGATGTCGAGGGCATGTGGCGCGAGCGCGATAGCCAGGTGCCCATGGGGCACATGGGCGACGCCTGGGACGTGGCGCACGCCGCGCTGTACCTGGCTTCGGACGAATCCCGGTACGTGACCGGCATCGAACTGGTGGTCGACGGCGGCATCACGCTGAAGTACTGACCCGGCTTGCAGCCGGCAAAGCGCCCCGGCGGGCAGTGGCCCGCCGGGGCGCTTGGATACCGCCAGCCCGGGTCAGGCTTCCTTCTGCGGCATTTCGATCTTGACTTCCAGCACTTCAAGGGTTTCCTGGCGTTCCAGGTGGACCTTGATGTCGTCGGGATTGATGTTCACGTACTTGGAGATGACGGCGACCAGTTCTTGCTGCAGTTGCGGCAGGTAGTCGGGCGACGCGCCGCGGCCCGAGCGTTCGTGGGCTAGGATGATTTGCAGGCGCTCTTTGGCGACGACCGCCGAGGTTTTTTTCTGGCCGAGCAGAAACGACAGGAAGGACATTGCTTACTTCCCTCCGAACAGGCGCTTGAACAGGCCGGGTTTTTCGTAGTCGACGAAGCGCAGCGGCTTTTCTTCGCCCAGGTAGCGGGCCACCACGTCTTTGTAGGCTTCGGCCACGTCGGTGTCGCGCAGGTGGATGGCGGGCAGGCCCTGGTTCGAGGCCTGCAGCACGGCTTCGGATTCGGGAATCACGCCGATCAGCTTGATGCGTAGGATGTCTTCGATGTCGGTCAGCGACAGCATTTCGCCGTCGTTGACGCGCTTGGGGCTGTAGCGCGTGAGCAGCAGGAATTCCTTGACGGGCTCGTCGCCTTCGATGGCGCGGCGCGACTTGGCGGCCAGGATGCCCAGGATGCGGTCGGAGTCGCGCACCGACGAGACTTCGGGGTTGGTGACCACCAGCGCGTCGTCGGCGAAGTAGGCGGCCATGAGCGCGCCCGTTTCGATGCCGGCCGGCGAATCGCAGACGATGTATTCGAAGCCCATTTCTTTCAGGTCTTCGATGACCTTGGCCACGCCTTCCTGAGTAAGGGCGTCTTTGTCGCGGGTTTGCGAAGCCGGCAGGATGAACAGGTTTTCGAGCTGCTTGTCTTTGATCAGCGCTTGCTTGAGCGAAGCTTCGCCCTGGATCACGTTGACGAAGTCATACACGACGCGGCGCTCGCAGCCCATGATGAGATCCAGGTTGCGCAGGCCGACGTCGAAATCGATGACGGCCGTCTTGTGGCCGCGCATGGCCAGACCGGCCGAAAAGCTGGCGCTGCTGGTGGTCTTGCCCACCCCGCCCTTGCCGGAAGTCACCACAACAATACGTGTCATGACCATTTAACCCTTATGTTCGAATAAATCGCGTTATCGTAAAGCAAAAAGCCTCTGTAAGGCTTCTTACAAGATGTAGACGTGCCGGCGCGCCGGAGGCGCTTATTTTTTCAAGGCCTCGATGCGCAGCGTCTCGCCGTCCAGGTGCACCAGCGCGGGCTGGTTGTGCAGCGTGCTGTCGAGCCTGGCTTCCACCACGCGGTAGACGCCGGCCACGGCCAGCAGCTCGGCATCGAGCTGGGTGGTGAAGATGCGCGCCGACGTGTCGCCGCGCGCGCCCGCCATGGCCTTGCCGCGCAGCGGCCCGTATACGTGCACATTGCCGTCGGCGATGACCTCGGCGCCCTGGCTGACCATGCCGATGACCACCAGGTCGGTATGGCGCGCGTACACGCGCTGGCCCGAGCGCAGCGGTTTCGTGATGACCAGCGCCGAGGCGGGGGGCTGCGCCGGCGCCGGCGCAGCGGGCTGGGCGGCGGGCTCGGCCGATTTGGCGGCCGATTTGCCCGGTTTGCCCGGTTTGCCGGGCGGGGCGGCCTCGGCGGCTTCGGCGGCGGCTTCGGCCGGGACCGGCTCGGCGCTGTCGTCGGCGGCCGCGCCGCCGGTTTCCAGGGCGGCGGCCGGCACGGCGGGCACCGGAGTGGCCATGTCGTTGGGCGGCGCGGTTTCCACCGTGGGGGCGGGGCGCGCCGGGGGCGTGGACAATTCCACCGCCGCCAGGCCGGCGGCCTGGGCCGCCTGCAGGTTGGCGCCTTCGGCCACCACCCCGATGGGCGGCAGGTTGTGGCCGCGCAGGGCCGCCAGCAGGGCGGGCCAGTCGACCGGCGTGTCGACGCGGCTGGCGTCGATGACCACGGGCTCGTTTTCGAAGAAGCTGCCGGCGTCGGCCATGCGCCGGTCCAGCGCGGCGGTCAGGCGGCCGAGATCGGCGCTGTGCAAGACCACGCGTATGGCATACAGCGTGGCGCTCTTGAAATCCAGGGCGAGAGAATCAGTAGTCATGGTCGGACGGAAATCAGGCCGTGGCCCAGGAATCGCGCAGCGTGACGATGCGGTTGAGCACCGGCGCCTCGGGCGTGGAATCTTTGCTGTCTACCGTGAAATAGCCCAGCCGCTCGAATTGCCAGGTGGCGCCCGGTTCGGCCACGGTGCCGGGCTCCAGCCAGGCGTCGATGGTGTGGCGCGAATTCGGGTTCAGGCAGGCCAGGAAATCTTTGTCGCCGGCATCGGGGTGCGGATCGGAGAACAGGCGGTCGTACAGGTGCACGCGGGCCGGCACGGCATGGGCGGCGCTGACCCAGGTGATGTTGCCCTTGACCTTGACGCTGTCGGCGCCCGGGGTGCCGCTTTTGGTGTCGGGCAGGTATTCGGCCTGCACCTCGGTGACCCGGCCGGACTCGTCTTTGGTAAAGCCGGTGCAGCGCACGACGTAACCGTATTTCAGGCGCACCGTGTTGCCCGGGAACAGGCGGAAGTATTTCTTGGGCGCTTCTTCGCGGAAGTCGTCGCGCTCGATCCAGAGTTCGCGCGTGAAGGGAAACTGGCGCGATCCCGCGTCCGGATCGTGCGGGTTGCGCGGCGCCGAGCAGGCTTCTTCCTGGCCGGCGGGATAATTGGTGATGACCAGCTTCAGCGGGTCCAGCACCGCCACCGAACGCGCCGCGCGGGGGTCCAGGTCGTCGCGCACGGCCTGTTCGAGCAGGCTGTAGTCGATGCGCGAATCGGACTTGGACACCGCCGTGCGGTCGCAGAACAGCCGGATGGCCGACGGGGTATAGCCGCGGCGGCGCATGCCGAACAGGGTGGGCATGCGCGGGTCGTCCCAGCCGTCGACGTAGCCTTCGCGCACCAGTTGCAGCAGCTTGCGCTTGCTGGTGACCACATAGGTGAGGTTCAGGCGGGCGAATTCGTACTGGCGCGGCAGCGGCCGGGCCAGCTTGCCCAGTTCGGCCAGGCGCGCCAGGATCCAGTCGTAGAAGGGGCGCTGGTCTTCGAACTCGAGGGTGCAGATGCTGTGCGTGATGCCTTCCAGCGCGTCTTCGACCGGATGCGCCCAGCTGTACATGGGATAGATGCACCACTCGTTGCCGGTGCGGTGGTGCGTGGCGTGGCGCACCCGGTACATGACCGGGTCCCGCAGGTTGATGTTGGGCGAGGCCATGTCGATCTTGGCGCGCAGCACCAGGCTGCCGTCGGGATGCTTGCCGTCGCGCATTTCGGCCAGCAGCGCCAGCGACTCGGCGGCCGGGCGCTCGCGCCAGGGCGAGGCCACCCCGGGTTCGGTCAGGGTGCCGCGGTTGGCGCGGATCTGCTCGGGCGATTGTTCGTCGACGTAGGCGTGGCCGGCCTGCACCAGCGCCTGGGCGAACTCGTACATGTAGCCGAAGTAGTCGCTGGCGAAGTACAGGTTGTCGTTGCCGTCGGCCTTCCAGTCGAAGCCCAGCCAATGCACGGCGTCGATGATGGCGTCGACGTATTCCTGGTCTTCTTTCTCGGGGTTGGTGTCGTCGAAGCGCAGGTGGCACACGCCGCCATATTCGCGCGCCAGGCCGAAGTTCACGCAGATGCTCTTGGCATGGCCGATGTGCAGATAGCCGTTGGGCTCGGGCGGGAAGCGCGTGCGGATGCGCGCCGGATCGGGCGCGCCCTGGGACTGCAGCGACGCCGGGCCGGGAGAGCCCGCCCAGCGCTTGCCCTGGAAGCGGTCGGCCTGCAGGTCATCTTCGATGATATTGCGCAGGAAATTGGTAGCGGCAGGCGGCGTCGGGGCGGTGGTCATGCTCGAGGAATGGGAAAAAAGCAGCGGCAAAGCGTCAATTTTGCCACGTTCGCACCCCAATGCCTTTGCGAACCCGTCCCCGTCATCGCAAAACAGGCTCTACACTACCGGCCATCATGGATATTGTCCCCCTGCTACTGGCCCGCATCCAGTTCACCGCCAGCCTCAGTTTCCTGGCCTTGTTCATGGCCCTGGCGCTGGCCCTGTCCTGGCTGCTGCTGTTTTTCAAGCTGCGCGCGCACCGTACCGGCCTGCCGGGGTGGACGGCCGCCTACCGGTTCTGGGTGCGGTTTTTCGCCCTGTCGTTCGTGCTGAGCCTGGCGGCCGCGCTGCCCGTGCTGATCCAGCTGGGCAGCCTCTGGCCCGGCCTGATGGACAAGATCGGCAATGTGGCCGGCCCGCTCATCGGCTTCGGCGTGCTGTCGGTCTTCATCCTGAAATCCTGCTTCCTCGGGGTCATGCTGTTCGGCCAGCGGCGCGTGTCCGCCCGCGTCCACACGCTGGCCGTGTTCATGGTGGCGGTGGGGCAGGCGGCGACGCTGTTCTGGGTGCTGGCGCTGCAATCATGGGTGCAGACCCCGGCCGGCGCCACGCTCATCGACGCGCGCTACCAGGTCTACGACTGGCATGCCGTCATCTTCAACCCCTCGCTGGCCTGGAATCTGGGGCTGATGGCGCTGTGGTCGGCCCTGGCGGCCGCCTTCCTGATCCTGGGCGTGACCGCGCTGCAGGCGCTGCGGCGCCGGCTCGACGACGGCGAGCGCTGCGCCTTCAAGACGGCCCTGGTGGTCGCGGTGGCGGCCGCGCTGCTGCAAATGCCGGTGCTCGACGGCGCCGGGCGGGTCATGGCCGAACACCAGCCCGCCAAGGCGGCCGCCGCCGCGGGCTATTGGCACAGCGGCACGGCGCCGGGCTGGGTCCTGTTCGGCTGGCCCGATGCCAAGGCCCAGGCCAACCGGGCCGCGCTGGCGCTGCCCGGGGTAGGCGGCGAATGGCTGGGCCGCGATCCGCAGGGCGTGTACCAGGGACTGGACAAGTTCTCGGGCATGCAGCCGCCCGTGCCGCTGACATTCTGGGCGCTGCGCGTGGTGCTGCTGCTGGGAGCAGCGATGCTGCTGGTGTCGTGCCTGACGCTGGCGCTGACCGCGCGGCGCGGCCTCGACCCTTCGCTGCTGCCGCCCTGGTGGCTGCGCGTGATCGTCGCCACGCTGTATGCCGGCGGCCTGGCGGTGCTGGCGGGGGGCGTGTTCTCGCTGGCGGGCATGCAGCCCTACGCCGTCAATGCCACCATCACCCAGTCCGAAGTGCTGGGTACCGCCAGCACCGCGGTACTGGGGGCCAGCCTGGCCGGCTACCTGATTCTGTACGCCACGCTGGTGGCCGCGTTCAACGGCATGCTGTTCCATGCCGCCCGCTACGGCGTGGTGCCGGTGCGCAAACCCGGAGGGTCGCCCCAATGATCGAGATGCTGGCCGCTTCGCTGGGCGTCAATGCCAATGATCCGACCTTCTGGATGCCGCTGGTGTTCATGGGGCTGCTGGTCCTGCTGATCGCGGCGGGCATCGTGCTCGACGGCTTCGACCTGGGGGTGGGCATGCTGCTGCCGCTGGCGCCGGCCGACGAACGCGGGCGCATGATGACGCTGCTCAGCCCCTGGCGCGACGCCAACGAATTCTGGCCATTGCTGGGCATCGGCCTGTTCGCCTCGGCGTTCCCGCTGGCCTGGGGCGTGGTGTTCGGCAAGCTGTACGGCCCGCTGGCGCTGATGGCGCTGGGCCTGATGCTGCGCAGCGTGTCGTTCGAGTTCCGCATCCGCGCCCGCGCCGAACTCAAGCCGCGCTGGGTGCTGGGGTTCTGGCTGGGCTCGGTCGCCACCGCGTTCGGGCAGGGCATGATCCTGGGGCGCATCGCCACCGGCTACCAGACGGCCGCCGGCTATGGCTGGTTCGCCGTGCTGATGGGCCTGTGCGCGGTGGCCGCCTATGTCTTGCTGGGCGCCGCCTGGCTGGTGATGCGGGTCGACGGCGAACTGCAGCGCCGCGCCGCGCGCTGGGCGCGCCATTCCATCCGCTGGACGGCGGTGGGCATGGTGGCCGTCTCGGTCATGTTGGGCCTGGCCAATGCCGGCATTTTCTATAAATGGAGCAATCCGGGCGGCCTGGTGGTGGCCGTGCTGGTGTGGGTGCTGATGCTGCTGTGCTTTTCCAGCGCCGAGCTGCGGCTGGCCCGCGTGCCGGGCCGGGGCGAGCAGCACAGCTGGCTGCCGTTCGTGCTGTGCGTGGTGCTGTATCTGCTGATGCTGGCCGGCCTGGCCTACAGCCTGTTTCCGTACCTGATCCTGGACGACATGACCCTGTGGGACGGCACGGCCTCGATCGCGTCGATGCGGCTGGTGCTGGCCGGCGCCGTGATCGGGGTGCCGGTGGTATTGATCTTCAACCTGCTGGCGTACCGCTCGGTGTTCGGCAAAGAACGCCGCGCCGGCTGAGGCGGGCTGCCGTGCGGTCCATTCCCAGGTCATCCCCAGGTGTCTGATTGGTCAGTTCCAGGTGTCTGACACCCTGCGGGAGTCAGACACCTGCCCCGAGGCACCTGCCCCGAGACACCTGCCCGCATCACACCATTCCGCATCACGCTTTCACCCGGCAGCCAGGGGCAGGGTGACGCGCACCAGCAGGCCGCCGCTGCCGGCCTGCAGCAGCGCCAGGGTGCCGCCGTGCGCGCGCGCGATGGCCTCGGCCAGGGCCAGTCCCAGCCCGACATTGCCGGTGCGGGTGCGGGCATCGTCCAGCCGCGCGAACGGGCGCAGCGCCTCTTGGCGCCGCTCGGCGGCGATGCCGGGGCCGTGGTCGGCCACGTCCAGCACGGCCGTGGCGCCTTCGCGGCGCAGGCGGATGTCCACCGGCGGCTCGCCGTGATGCAGCGCGTTGCCGATCAGGTTGTCCAGCAGCCGGCTCAGCGCCACGGCATCGCCCTGCACGGTCATGTTTTCGTCGGGCACGTCCAGGCTGACCGCCGTGCCGGTGCTTTGCCAGCCGCCCACCCGGTCGGCCAGCCATTCGGGCAGGGCCAGCGGGGTGTAGCGGTAGCCGGCCGGGTCGGTGCCGCGCACGAAGCCGATGAACTGGTCGACCATGTGCTGCATGTCTTGCAGGTCTTTGCGCAGGCCTTCTTTCAGGGCGGGGTCGTCGGCCATTTCGATGCGCAGCCACATGCGCGACAACGGGCCTTTCAGGTCGTGCGGCAGGCCCGACAGCAGCGTGCGGCGCACCGAATCCGATTCGGCCAGCGCGTCGAGCATGGCGTTGAAGCGTTGGCCCAGGGCGCGGGTCTCGTGCGGCCCCGATGGCTGCACGCGCTGCGGCTGCCCGGCGGCCAGGCGGTCGGCCGCCTCGGCCAGGCGCGTCAGCGGCCGCGTAATGTGCCAGGAAAAGCCCGCGGCCAGCAGCAGCACCAGTCCCAGGCCCCCCAGCCACACGGCGATCATCGGCGTGGCCACCGGCGGGTCCAGCCGTTCCAGCGGAATGACCAGCCATTCGCGCAGGCGCGGCGCTTCTTCGCTGTCGGGGTTGCGCGCCAGCGAAATGAACAATTCGGGGTCCGGCCCGTGCGATAGCGCCACCCGGGTGCCGTCGTTGAGCCGGTCGTTCAGTTCGCGGATGGGGCCGCGCAAGTCGCGCCGGATGTCGTCGGGCTGCTCGCCGTGCATGCCGTGAAAACGGTGGCGTTGGGCGCCGCTGTCGGGCTGGGCGTCGCCGCGCCGCGGGCCCTGGCCGGGCGGCGCTGGCGGGGACGGGCGGTTGAGGCGCTGCAGCCGGGCCTCGGCGGGCAGCGTGCGCGACCACAGCCGCCATTGGTTCTGCGAGGCATTGCGCACGAAGTCGGCGCGTTCTTCGGCGGGAACTTGCGACAGCGCCGCGCGCAGGGTGCGGATGGTAGTGGCGATGTAGCCGATGGCCACGTCTTCGAGGAAGCGCTGGCGGTAGTACGACGCCGTGAGCAGGGTCGCGGCCTGTGCCAGCAGCACCGCGGCCAGCACCAGCAGGATCAGGCGCGCGCGCAGCGAACGCGGCAGCAGGTAGCGGGTAAACGGATTCATGCGGCGCAAAGGCGTGTCAGGGCGAGAACCGGTAACCGATTCCCCAGACGGTCTGGATCCAGCGCGGCTGCTTCGGATCGTCTTCGATGGCGCGCCGCAGGCGCAGGATGGCGATGTCGATGGCGCGGTCGTTGCGTTCGCCGCCGTCGTCGTCGCGCGCCAGCGCCAGCAGGCGTTCGCGCGACAAGGGCTTGCCGGCGTTGCGCACCAGCGCTTCCAGCAGGTTGATCTCGCCGCCGGTCAGCTTCACCGGCTCGCCTTCGCGCAGCAGTTGCCGCATGGCGGGGTCGAACACGAACGGGCCGAAGCTGACCGGCGCGTCTTTGGTCAGGGCCGACGGGCCGCGCTTGCGGCGCAGCACCGCCTCGATGCGGGCCAGCAGTTCGCGCGGATCGAAAGGCTTGCCCAGGTAGTCGTCGGCGCCGGCCTCCAGGCCGATGATGCGGTCGACCGCCTCGTCGCGGGCGGTCAGCAGAATGACGGGGATGTCTTCGCCCTGCTCGCGCAGGCGGCGGCAGGCATCGGCGCCGTCGCCGCCCGGCAGCATGCGGTCGAGCACCAGCAGATCGGGCGCGTAGCGCGCGATGCGGGCGGCCAGGTCGCTGGCGTCGGGCGCCAGCAGGGTGTCGTAGCCGTGCCGGTTCAGGTAGTCGGCCAGCAATTGCCGCAAGGCGGGGTCGTCGTCGACGACCAGCAGCTTGGTATGTGGGGTATCCATGGGTGCCATAGTGGCCGGGGTTCAGGCGCCGGGCAAGGGGCAAGAAATGGATTGAAATATACCGTGACCGCTGGCGGGCGCCAGCGGTGTCACTAAAATACCGGTTGAACCTTTGCGCCTGTTTAACAACGTTTACAGATGTTCCGCCTTTCGGCCCTTGCCCTGGCCGGTGCCATGGCCCTGCGCGGGCTGCCTCGCCGGCGGGCGTCCCGCCCCCTGTTCGTGGGTCTGCTGGCCTGCAATATGGCGCTGGGCGCGTGCGCGCCCCTCGACGGCCCGCAGCCCGATGGCGCCGACGCCTCGGCGCGGCACGAGCCCGGCGCAGCCACGCCGCCCGCCGCGGCGGCTTCGCCGGCGCCGCAGCCCCGTTCTTACCGGAACGACATCGAGCGGGCCGCGCGCGTCGGTATTTCGATACTGGCCCCCGCGCAGCCGCTGCCGGTGGCGCCCGCCACCCTGTCCGAATCGCGCGCGCTCGATCTCGACCCCATGCCGTGCCAGCTGACGCCCGCCGAAGGCCTGACCGACGCGTCCCTGCAGCCGGCCGACGGCCCGGCCGGCGCCGCGCCGCGGCCGCGCGGGCCGGACCCCACCGGCACCGCCGATGCGCCGCCCGACGCCGCCCCGGAAGCGGCGCCGCTGCCCGTGCAATGCGCCAATCTGTTCCCCGACGTGCCGGCGGTGCCGCCGCAGCATTACGCCTTCGGCCTCGAAACCCAAGACCCGGTGCCGCAGGGGGCGATCATGGTCGTGACTGGCGTGGGGCAATCCGCCAGCCCGTGGTTTTCGGCCGTCGGCAGCCAGCAGCAGGGTTTTTCGTATAGCGGCGGCCACTGGACCTACCGCGATACCGCCGGCCCGGCCGTATCGCTGGGCAACCTGACGTCCAATGCGCCGATCTGGGGCAGCGCGGCGCCCATCGGGGGGCTGCAGGTATCGGACTGGGCGGGCGGCACGCAAGTCGTGCCCGCCGGACGGCTGGCGTATTCCTCGGCGGTGGGCGTGTTGAACTACACCGATGCCGCGGCCACCTCGGGAGCCATCGACTACGGCGTCACCGCGGGCAGCGGCACGCTGCGCTATGGCCTGACGCCCAGCCTGACCCTCGAAAGCCAGATGCAGAGCGCGCCGGCGCTGTCCACGCACGGCCTGGGCACCACCTATTCCGCGGGCGAGCTGGGCACCTTCCAGGTGGGCGCCACGCAAAGCAACTTCGACAACGTCAACGCGTGGCGCTATCGCTTCGGCTACAACGTCAACCTGCTCGAATCGCTCAGCCTGGCGGTCACCAACGAGCAAATCGGCACCGGCTTCGGCGACCTGTCGCAATACCGCGATGGCGCCGTGGCGGCCCACCGCATGCGCAATACGCTGGCGGCCGGCGTGCCGATCGATGGCTGGGGCACCCTGACCGGCACTTACACCGGCCTGCGCGAAGCCGGCGAGCCCATCGAGCAGCGCTTCGGGCTGCAGCACAGCATGCTGGTGGCGCCCAGCGTGCGCCTGGCGGTGGGGGCCGACCGCGACGTGGTGACCGGCGACTACCTGATGCGCGCCGGCCTTACCATGCCCGTCGATGCCTTCGTGCGCGGCCGCTGGCTGCCCTGGTAGGGCGGTTTGCGCGTCCGGCCGCCCCCGCCCGTCCCGCTAAGGCTTAAAATCGCCGCCATGACGCTTTCCGCTACTTCCCATGTCTGACCCGCGCGCCCAGGGCGTCCTGCAGCGCGTTTTCGGTTACGAATCCTTCCGCGGCGACCAGCAGGCCATTGTCGAGCACGTCATCGGCGGCGGCGACGCGCTGGTGCTGATGCCCACCGGCGGCGGCAAGTCGCTGTGCTATCAGGTGCCGGCGCTGGTGCGCGAAGGCACCGGCGTGGTGGTGTCGCCTCTTATCGCCCTGATGCAGGACCAGGTCGACGCCCTGACCGAGCTCGGCGTGCGCGCGGCCTACCTGAATTCCACGCAAGACTGGCGCGTTGCGCGCGAGGTCGAACAGGCCTTTCTGGACGGCCAGCTCGACCTGCTGTATGTGGCCCCCGAGCGGCTGCTCACCGACCGCTGCCTGCAACTGCTCGAGCGCGGCCGCATCGCGCTGTTCGCCATCGACGAGGCGCACTGCGTGTCGCAATGGGGCCATGATTTCCGGCCCGAATACCTGGGCCTGTCGATGCTGCACGAGCGCTGGCCCGACGTGCCGCGCATCGCGCTCACCGCCACGGCCACCGCCGCCACGCGCGTCGAGATCGCGCAGCGGCTGGCCCTGGACCAGGCCCGCCATTTCGTGGCCAGCTTCGACCGGCCCAATATCCGCTACCGCATCGTCGAGAAAAACGAAGTGCGGCGCCAGCTGCTGGACCTGATCCGCGCCGAGCACGAAGGCGATTCGGGCGTGGTGTATTGCCTGTCGCGCGCCCGCGTCGAAGAAACCGCCGATTTCCTGTGCCAGAACGGCGTCAATGCCTTGCCGTATCACGCCGGGCTGAGCGCGGCGGTGCGGGCCGGCAACCAATCGCGCTTCCTGCGCGAAGACGGCGTCGTCATGGTGGCCACCATCGCCTTCGGCATGGGCATCGACAAGCCCGACGTGCGCTTCGTGGCGCACATCGACCTGCCCAAGTCGGTCGAGGGCTATTACCAGGAAACCGGCCGCGCCGGCCGCGACGGCCTGCCCGCCACGGCCTGGCTGGCGTACGGCCTGCAAGACGTCGTGCAGCAGCGCCGCATGATCGACGAATCGCCGGGCGACGAAATCTATCGCCGCCGACTGGGCCAGCAGCTGGATGCCATGCTGGGCCTGTGCGAAACGGTGGAGTGCCGGCGCGTGCGCCTGCTGGCGTATTTCGGGCAGACCATCACCGCCTGCGGCAACTGCGACGTCTGCCTCGAACCGCCCCAGTCCTGGGACGGCACCGTGGCGGCGCAAAAAGTGCTGTCAGCGGTGTACCGGCTATGGAAAGAGCGCGGCCAGCGCTACGGCGCGGGCCACATCATCGACATCCTGCGCGGCAAAGATACCGAGCGCACCCGCCAGCATGGGCATGAAACGCTCAGTGTGTTCGGCGTGGGCGCCGATCTGTCGGAAAACGCCTGGCGCGGCGTGTTGCGGCAATTGCTGGCGCAAGGCCTGCTGGCGGTGGATCACGAAGGCTACGGCACGCTGGCGCTTACCGAAGGCAGCCGCGCCGTGCTCAAGGGCGAACGCCAGCTGATGTTGCGGCGCGAGTCCGAAAAGAAGGGGCGCGCCGGCAAGTCGGGCGGCCGGGCGCGCGCCGCGGCCATCGAACTGCCGCCCGACGCCCAGCCTTTGTTCGACGCGCTGCGCAATTGGCGCGGCGAAGTCGCCAAGAGCCACGGCGTGCCGGCTTATGTCATTTTCCACGACGCCACGCTGCGCGAAATCGCCATGGCCCGGCCGGCCTCGATGGACGAACTGGGGCACATCAACGGCGTGGGCACCCGCAAGCTGGAAGCCTACGGCGATGACATCCTGCGGCTGGTGGCGTGATCCGGTGAAAGGGCGCCAGGTGCCAGGCGCCTGCGGAGCCTCTTCAGGTGTCTGACCCCCGCAGGGTGTCGGACACCGAAGCGTGACCGAGATTCTCCGCGCACAGCGGTGTCAGGCACCTGCGGAACCAGAAACCTGGCGCCACCAGGCAATGCGCGGCCCGTTATTTATTGAACAATTCCCCGCTGCCCGACGGCGGCGCCAGGCCCAGGTGTCGCCAGGTGGTCTGGGTGGCCATGCGGCCGCGCGGGGTGCGCTGCAGGTAGCCGTGCTGGATCAGGTAGGGCTCGATCACGTCTTCGATGGTGTCGCGTTCTTCGCCGATGGCGGCCGCCAGGCTGTCCACCCCCACCGGGCCGCCGTCGAATTTGTGGATGATGGCTTCGAGCAGCTTGCGGTCCATCAGGTCCAGGCCCTGGGGGTCGACTTCCAGCATGGCCAGCGCGCGGCCGGCGGAATCGGCGTCGATGGTGCCGTGCGACTTCACCTGGGCGTAGTCGCGCACGCGCCGCAGCAGGCGGTTGGCGATGCGCGGCGTGCCGCGCGAACGGCGCGCCACTTCGGATGCGCCGTCGGGCGTGATCTCGACGTTGAGCAGGCCGGCGCTGCGCGTGACGATGCGCCCCAGGTCGTCGGCGTTGTAGAACTCCAGGCGCGACACGATGCCGAAGCGGTCGCGCAAGGGGTTGGTCAGCATGCCGGCGCGCGTGGTGGCGCCCACCAGGGTGAAGGGCTGCAGGTCGAGCTTGACGCTGCGCGCGGCCGGGCCTTCGCCGATCAGGATGTCGATCTGGAAGTCTTCCAGCGCGGGATAAAGAATTTCTTCCACGACCGGCGACAGGCGGTGGATTTCGTCGATGAACAGGACGTCGTTCTTTTCCAGGTTGGTCAAGAGCGCCGCCAGGTCGCCCGGGCGTTCGAGCACGGGCCCCGAGGTCTGCCGCAGTTGCACGCCCATTTCGTGGGCAATGATGTGGGCCAGGGTGGTCTTGCCCAGCCCCGGGGGGCCGAACAGCAGCACGTGGTCGAGCGCTTCGCCGCGCTTGCGGGCGGCGGCGATGAAGATCTCGAGTTGTTCACGGGCGCGCTGCTGGCCGACGTATTCCTGCAGCGCCTTGGGACGCAGGGCGCGTTCGATGGATTCTTCGTTGGGCGACACCGGTTGCGGCGTCACCAGCCGGGGAGCGTCGGGCAGAGAGGAAAGCGAGTCGGACTGGATGGCCATAGTGGGAAAACAAGGCTGGCGGCAAGGCAAGAGGAAACGGAAGCCAGCGCAAGCATCGTACACCAGAGCTGTCGTCCCAGGCCTGTTTCTGGCTCGTGGCGGCGCGGTTCTCGTGCTGGCCCCGTCCCGCGGTGTTCGGGCGGGCGGAGGCGGCGTACGCCCGAACACCGCGGGACTGCGCCCATGCAAACGGGTCCAGGTGTCTGACTCCCGCAGGGTGTCAGACACCGACGCCTGGACTCGCTGCACAAAACGGTGTCTGGCACCCTGACGGGAGCCCGACACCTGGCAATATGAAGCACCTGACCAGATGCCTGACTCCCACGGGGTGTCAGACACCGATAACTGGTTAGACACGGCCCAGCACGCCCGCCGCAACAGGCGATATCATGCAGCGGTTCGCCATTTCGCCCCGAAGGATATTCATGTCCGCCACACTGCCCACTTACGAAGACGTCGTACGCGCCAGCGAAACCCTGGCCGGTGTCGCCCATCGCACGCCCGTGCTGACCTCTTCCACCGCCGACGCGCGCACCGGCGCGCAGTTGTTTTTCAAGTGCGAAAACTTCCAGCGCATGGGCGCCTTCAAGTTCCGGGGCGGCTACAACGCCATCGCCCGCCTGACCCCGTCGCAGCGCCAGGCCGGCGTGGTGACGTTTTCGTCGGGCAACCATGCGCAAGCCATCGCGCTGGCCTCGCGCTTGCTGGGCGTGCGCGCCACCATCATCATGCCGCACGACGCGCCGGCCGCCAAGCGCGCCGCCACCGAAGGCTACGGCGGCCAGGTCGTCACCTACGATCGCTACACGGACGACCGCGAGGCCGTCGCGCGGCGCATCCAGGCCGAAAGCGGCGCGACCCTGATCCCGCCGTATGACCACGCCGACGTCATTGCCGGCCAGGGCACGGCCGCCAAAGAACTGTTCGAAGAGGTCGGCCCGCTGGACGCCTTGTTCGTCTGCCTGGGCGGGGGCGGCCTGCTGGCCGGCTCGGCCCTGTCGGCCGGCGCGCTCAGCCCCCAGTGCGCCGTATACGGCGTCGAGCCCGAGGCCGGCAACGATGGGCAGCAGTCGCTGCGCAAGGGCGAGATCGTGCGCATCGCCACGCCGAAGTCGCTGGCCGACGGCGCGGTCACCACGCATCTGGGGCAACTGACGTTTCCCGTCATCCAGCGGCACGTCAAAGACATCGTCACCGTGACCGACGCGCAATTGGTCGACACCATGAAATTCTTCGCCGAGCGCATGAAAATCGTGGTCGAGCCCACCGGCTGCCTGTCCTCGGCGGCGGTGCTGCACCAGGCGGTGGCCGTGCCGGGCAAGCGGGTGGGGATCATCATCAGCGGCGGCAACGTCGATCTGGCCCACTACGCGCGCCTGCTCGCGGCTTGATCGGCGCTCTTGCGGCCGGCGGCGCCGCAGGGCAGAATGGCCTTACTGGTTTGTCTGTACAGGGGCAGCGCAATGCGTATTCTGCTCATCGGCGGTACCGGTTTTCTGGGCCGGCACGTGGCGGCGCGGTTGGCCGGCCGCGGCCATGTTCTCATCGTGCCCACCCGTCTCTATAGCCGCGGGCGCGATCTGCAACTGCTGCCCACGCTCACCCTGGTCGAAGCCGACGTCCACGACGACACCGTGCTCGACCGCCTGCTGTCCGAATGCGATGCCGTCATCAACCTGGCGGGCATCCTGCACGGGGGCCGCGGCGAACCCTATGGCGCCGGGTTCGCGCGCGTGCACGTCCAGCTGCCGCAGCGGCTGGCCCAGGCCTGCCGCCGCCACGGGGTGCGGCGCCTGGTGCACGTCAGCGCGCTGGGCGCCGACTCGGCCGGCCCCAGCATGTATCTGCGTTCCAAGGGCGACGGCGAGGCAGCCCTGCACGAAATCTACGCCGCCTGGCCCGAAGGCGCCTGCACCATTTTCCGGCCCTCGGTCGTGTTCGGCCCCGACGACCACCTGACCACCCTGTTCGCCCGCCTGGCGCGCTGGCTGCCGGTCATTCCGCTGGCCGGCGCCGCGGCGCGCATGCAGCCCGTCAGCGTCGGCGACGTCGCTATCGCCATCGAGACAGCGCTTACCCAGCCCCACGTCGCCGGCCGCACCTACGAACTCGGCGGGCCGCAGGTGCACACCCTGGGCGACATCGTGCGCCTGTGCGCCACGTGGTCCGGCCACCCGCGCCCCGTCTGCGCCATGCCCATGGGCCTGGGCCGCCTGCAGGCCTTGTTTTTCGAATGCCTGCCCGGCGATCCCATCATCTCGCGCGACAACCTGGCGTCGCTCAGCGTCGACAACGTCTGCTCCGGGCCCATCGCGCCCGAACTGGGCATCGTGCCCATCAGCATGGAAGCGGTCGTGCCGGGGTATCTGAAGAACGAGGCGGGGTAGGGCGAGGAAAAAGGTGTCTGACTCCCGAAGGGTGTCGGACACCGCGGCAACACCGTTGAAGCCTCAGCGCACCAGCGCCTTCAGGGCCAACCGGATGCCCTCCGACACGCCGGTGCCTTCGGGCAGCTTCTTCAGTGCCGCCTGCGATTCCTTGTCCGAATACCCCAGCGCCAGCAAGGCGTTCAGGATATCGGTCTGGCTGTCCGGCACGGCGTGCGCGCTGGCGCCGATGTCGGCCCCCAGCTTGCCGCGCATTTCCAGCAGCAGGCGCTCGGCGGTTTTCTTGCCGATGCCCGGTACGCGCGTCAGGCGGCCCGATTCCTGCAGGGTGATGGCCTGCGCCAGGTCGGCCACCGACAGGCCCGACAGTACGGCCAGCGCGGTGCGCGCGCCGATGCCGCTGACCTTGATCAGTTCGCGGAAGGCGCCGCGTTCGGCGGCGGTGGCGAAGCCATACAAGATATGCGCGTCTTCGCGCACCGTCAGGTGCGTATGCAGCGTGACCCGCGCGCCGGTGTCGGGCAGGGCGTACAGGGTGCTCATGGGCACCTCGATGTCATAGCCCAGGCCGTTGACGTCCACGCAGATGGTGGGCGGCAATTTCTCGATCAGGGTTCCGGTGATGCGTCCGATCATGGTGCGGGTGCCAGCAAATGAAAGTGGAGCGCGCCGCGCGCGCCTGCCGGCATTCTAAACGGTGTGCCGCGCGGGTGCTCAACCCACCAGGCGGCCGCCGCGCAGGCGCGCGCCGCCGCCCAGGCCGGCATTGGCCGACAAGGTGCCCAGCCGGGCCTGCAGCGGGCCCACGTGCGCATGGCAGATGGCACAGGCCAGCGCGTCGGCCGAGTCGGGCGCCGGCGTGCCATCGAGCGACAGCAGGCGCTGCACCATCATTTGCACTTGCTCTTTGGCGGCGCGGCCAGTGCCCACCACGGCCTTCTTGATTTGCAGCGCGGTGTATTCGTGTACCGCCAGCTGGCTGTCGGCCAGCGCGCACAGCGCCGCGCCGCGAGCCTGCCCCAGCAACAGCGTCGAGGCCGGATTGGTATTGAGAAAAACGATTTCCAGCGCGGCCACGTCGGGACGGGTATCGCGCGCCACCTGGCGCAGGTTGTCCAGGATGACCTTCAGGCGTTCCGGCAGCGCCAGCGCCGGCGGCACCACGATGGTGCCGCTGGCCACGTAGCGCAGGCGCATGCCTTCGGCGTCGATCACACCGAAGCCGGTGCGGCGCAGGCCGGGATCGATGCCCAGGACGCGCATCAGTGCCGGAAGTGGCGAGTGCCGGTCAGCACCATGGCGATGCCGTGCTCGTCGGCCGCGGCGATGACTTCGTCGTCGCGCACGCTGCCGCCGGGCTGGATCACGCAGGTGGCGCCGGCCGCCACCACCACGTCCAGGCCGTCGCGGAACGGGAAGAACGCATCCGACGCCACGGCCGAGCCCTGCAGCGTCAGCCCGGCGTTTTCGGCCTTGATGGCGGCGATGCGGGCCGAATCGACGCGGCTCATCTGGCCGGCGCCCACGCCCAGCGTCATGCCGCCGCCGGTGAACACGATGGCATTGGACTTGACGTACTTGGCCACTTTCCAGGCGAAGGTCAGGTCGTTCATTTCCTGGTCGGTGGGCTGGCGCTTGGTCACGACCTTGAGCGCGTCGCGCGGCACGTTGTAGGAATCGGGCGTCTGGACCAGCCAGCCGCCGCCCACGCGCTTGATGTCGAAATCGTTGTGGCCGGTGCCCGCGGGAATTTCCAGCACGCGCACGTTTTTCTTGGCCGCCAGCACGGCCAGGGCCGCGCCGTCGTAGGCCGGCGCCAGCAGCACTTCGAGGAACTGGCCGCTGACCGCTTCGGCCGTGGCCGCGTCGACCGGGCGGTTGAAGGCGATGATGCCACCGAACGCCGAGGTGGGATCGGTCTTGAAGGCCTGCTGGTAGGCCTGCAGGGTATCGGCCGCCACGGCCACGCCGCACGGGTTGGCATGCTTGACGATGACGCAGGCGGGCGTGTCGAAGCTGCGCACGCATTCCCAGGCGGCGTCGGCATCGGCGATGTTGTTGTACGAAAGTTCTTTGCCCTGCAACTGGCGGTAATTGCCCAGCAGGCCGGCCGGACGCTGCGCGTCGACATAGAAAGCGGCCTGCTGGTGTGGGTTTTCGCCGTAGCGCAGGGCTTGTGCCTGGCGCACTTGCAGCGTCAGCGTGCCGGGCCAGCCGTGGCGCGCGGGCGCGGCGTCTTGCGCCGGGGCCGGCTCGGCCAGGCTGGTCAGGTAGCCGGCGATGGCGCCGTCGTAGGCGGCCGTATGCGAGTAGGTTTTGGCGGCCAGTTCCAGGCGCAGCGCATACGAGGTGGAACCGTTCTGGTCCATTTCGGCCAGCACGCGGGAATAATCGGCCGGGTCGATCACGACGGTGACGCCGCCGGCATCGGTGCCGTGGTTCTTGGCGGCCGCCCGCAGCATGGCCGGCCCGCCGATGTCGATGTTCTCGACCGCGTCGGCGAACGTGCAGCCCGGCTTGGCGATGGTTTCGCGGAAGGGATACAGGTTCACCACCAGCATGTCGATGCGGTCGATGCCATGCCGGGCGATGGTGTCCAGGTGCTCGGCGCTGTCGCGGCGCGCCAGCAGGCCGCCGTGGATCTTGGGATGCAGCGTCTTGACGCGGCCGTCGAGGATCTCGGGCGAGCCGGTATGGGCGGCGACTTCGGTCACGGCCAGGCCGGCGTCGGCCAGCAGGCGCGCGGTGCCTCCGGTGGAAAGCAGGCGCACGCCCCGCGCGGCCAGCGCGCGGGCGAATTCGACGATGCCGGTCTTGTCGGACACCGAGAGCAGGGCGGTTTCGATTTTCATAAAGGGGCGGCTGAAAGAAAGAAAAGCGGTCGGGAGCGCGGCGCGCGCTCAGGGCTGGATGTTGTGGGCCTGGAGCTTCTTGCGCAGCGTGTTGCGCGTGATGCCCAGCATTTCAGATGCCCGCGACTGATTGCCGCCGGAACGTTCCAGGGCGACTTCGAGCACCGGACGTTCGACGCACCGCATCACCATGTCCCACATGTCGTGGGGCTCGGATTCGCCCAAGTCTTCGAAATAGCGCTCCAGGCTGGCGCGCACGCAGTCTTCCAGGACATCTTTCTTGCTCATGTGTACAGATTTTATAGTTTGAGGTGGGTGGCGGATCACGCCGCCAGCAGGGGTTGCTCGCCGGCGGCCGGGGATGCCGGGCCGCCGCGGACAAGGTGGTCGAACCACTCGGACACGGCGCGCCATTGGTCGCGGGTGTTGTCGATGAGGTTCATGCGGTCGCGGAACGTATCCGCGTCCGGCAAGCCTTCTATGTACCAGCCGATGTGCTTGCGCGCCGAGCGCACGCCCGTGTGCTCGCCGTAGAAGCGGTAATGGTCGTCGAGGTGCTCGAGCAGCAGGTCGCGCATTTCTTCGCAGGAAGGGGGCGCCAGCATGTCGCCCGTGCGCAGGTAGTGATCGATTTCGCGGAATATCCACGGACGGCCCTGGGCCGCCCGGCCGATCATGACCGCGTCGGCGCCAGTGTAATCCAGGACCCGGCGCGCCTTCTCGGGCGTATCGATGTCGCCGTTGGCGATGACGGGGATGGACAGTTCGGCCTTGACCGCGCGGATGGTGTCGTATTCGGCCTCGCCGGTGTACAGGTCGGCGCGGGTGCGGCCGTGCAGGGCCAGGGCGGCGATGCCGGCTTCCTGGGCCCGGCGCGCCACGCGCAGCGCATTGCGATGCTCGCGGTCCCAGCCGGTGCGGGTTTTCAGGGTGACGGGCACGCCCAGCGGAGCGCAGGCCGCCACCACGGCGTCGAGAATGCGGGCCACCAGGTCTTCGTCGCGCAACAGCGCCGAACCCGACGCCAGGTTGCACACTTTCTTGACGGGGCAGCCCATGTTGATGTCGATGATGCGCGCGCCGCGCGCGGCGTTGAACGCGGCGGCCTCGGCCATCATGGCGGGGTCGGCGCCGGCGATCTGGACCGCCACCGGCGCGATTTCGCCGTCGTGGTTCAGGCGGCGCGACGTCTTGACGCTGTCCCACAGGCGCGGGTTGCTGGCGGCCATTTCGGACACGGCATGGCCCGCCCCCAGCCGCTTGCACAGCTGGCGGAAAGGCCGGTCGGTCACCCCCGCCATGGGGGCGACCAGCACGTTGTTGGGTAGGGTCCAGGGGCCGATGCGCATGGACGGATTTTACCCGCCTTCACTGCGGTCGCAGGTGTCAGGCTCCGCAGGTGCCTGACACCGATGTGTGCAGAGGTTATGACCGGGTTCGGTGTCTGACACCCTTGCGGGAGTCAGACACCTGGCCGTTCCTGCGGGAGCCGGTCGCTTGGCCGTTCCGGGCAGCCCGGCTAGGCGCGCAGTCCCTGCAGCAGGTGGCGCGCCAGGGGCGCGCGCAGCGGGGCCGCCAGGTCCAGCGCCAGCAGGCCCAGCCCGCAGGCGTGTTCGACCGGCGCCAGGCCGGTGGCGAAGGCGCGCGGCATCAGGTCGGTCAGGCCGGCGGTGATCCAGCGGTCGGCGCGGCGCGCCTGGGCGAAGGCGGCCAGGGCGGCGCGCGGATCGGCGGCCGGCTTGGCCAGCCAGTCCGACAGCCCCTGCGCCAGGCGGGCCGCGTCGCGCAGCCCCAGGTTCAGGCCCTGGCCGGCAACGGGATGCAGCGTCTGCGCGGCATTGCCGATGGCCGCCAGGCGGCCCTGGGTCAGCGTGCGCCGCGCGCTGAGCGCCAGCGGGAAGACGTGCCGCGGCGCCTGGCTGGACAGGCGGCCCAGGCGCGTGCCGAACGCCGCGCCGAGGGCCGCCGAGAAAGCGGCGTTGTCCAGCTGCGCCAGCTCGGCGGCGCGCGCGGGGGCGCTGCACCACACCACCGAATAGGCCTGCGGCTGGTGCGGATGCGGCAGCAGGGCCAGCGGGCCCTCGCGGGTGAAGCGTTCCCAGGCCCAGCCGGGGCGGGGCAGGGTGGCGTGGGCGCTGGTGATGACGGCATGCTGGCCGTATTCGCGGCGCAAGTCGTTGCCGCCGCTGCCGTCGGACAGCACCGCCAGCCCGCAGCGCAGTTCGGTGTCGCCCTGGCGCACGCTGATGTGCTGGCCGTCTTGCTCGCCCACGCGCGCCGGCGGCCCGTGCAATACCGTGACGCCGCTGGCCTGCACGCGCTCGTGCAGCATGGCGTGCAAGTCGGCATAGGCCACCGTGCTGCCCAGCCGCGGCACCTGGAAGTCGCCGCACTGGATCAGTGTGCTGCCCAGCCGGCCGCGCTGCGACACGTGTACGGTACGGATGTCGGCCACGCGCCCCGGCCACGCGTGCAGCGATTCGAGCAGGACGCGGCTACCGTGGTTCAGCGCCAGCACGCGCGGATCGGCGGCCGGTATCGCGGCCGCCGCCCCCGGCGCGGGCGCGGTGCCGGCCAGCAGGGCAATGCGTTCCGGCCGCGCGGCCTGGCGGGCCAGCAGCAAAGCCAGCACACGGCCGACCGGGCCGGCGCCCAGAATGGCGATATCGTAGGCGGACTGAGTCATCCCGGAATTCTACCGTCCACTACAATCGCGGGCAGTCGAGATGCTGCTTCCGGATTTTCCCGGGCGATCTTCCAGGTGTCAGGCTCCCGAAGGGTGCCTGACACCGGCAGAGGGCAACACCGCTGCATCGCCAGGTGTTTGACTCCCGCAGGGTGTCAGACACCGACAGATGGTAACGCCGCTACATCAGCTACCCGGCCCCGCTTCCGTTCCACCGCGCTTCCTATTCCGCCATGCCGCCCGCTCCGTCCTTGTCCGTATCCGCCTCCCGTCCGCGCAGCAAGCTCGTGCTGGGCCTGCTGGCCTGCCTGTTCGGCTGGCTGGGGGCGCATTGGTGGTACCTGGGACGGCGCCATGCCTGGCTGGTGACGCTGGCCGCGGTGGCCTGCCTGGCGGCGGCGTCGCAGTTTCCGGTGTGGTACGACAACCCGGCGTTTTTCCTGGCGTTCATCCCCCTGATCGACGGTTTCATCGAGGGCGTGGTGTTCAGCCTGATGCCGGACGAGAAGTTCGACCGCCTGTACAACCCGGCCCACGGGCGCATCACGCACACTGGCTGGGGGCCGGTGCTGGTGGCTATCATGGGCACGCTGGTGGGGGCCATCGCGGGCATGTTCGGCATCGCCATGGTGGTGGTGTATACCTGGACCGCCCTGGGCTGGCTGGACGGCTACGTGTTCTAGCCGTCGCCGCCTTCGTCATTCGCGCATCAGCGCCTCGATTTCGCGCGCATCCACCGGCACGCCGCGGGTGATCAGCTCGCAGCCTTCATCGGTGATCAGTGCGTCGTCTTCGATGCGGATGCCGATATCCCAGAACTCGCGCGGCACGTCATCGGCGGCGCGCACGTAAATGCCGGGTTCGATGGTCAGCAGCATGCCCGGGGCCAATGGGCGCCACGGCCGTTCGTCGCCCGCGGGCGCGTCGCCGCGGTAATCGCCCGCGTCGTGTACGTCCAGCCCCAGCCAATGCCCGGTGCGGTGCATGTAGAAACGGGTATAGGCGCCCGACTCGATCGCGCCGTCCAGCGAGCCCTGCAGCAGGCCGGTATCGAGCATGCCCTGCGCCAGCACGCGTACCGCGGCGTCGTGGGCGTCGTTGCAGCCGCGGCCCGGCGCCGTGGCGGCCACGGCGGCCGCCTGGGCCGCCGCGACCAGGTCGTACAGCGCCCGCTGCGGCCCGCTGAAATGGCCATTGACCGGAAACGTGCGCGTGATGTCCGACGCGTAGCTGTCGACTTCGCAGCCCGCGTCGATCAGTACCAGCTGCCCATCGCGCAGCACGGTGTCGCCCGCCGCGTAATGCAGCACGCAGGCGTTGGCGCCGGCGGCCACGATACTGGGGTAGGCCGGCGCCTGTGCGCCGTGGCGGCGGAATTCATACAGCAATTCGGCTTCGAGTTCGTACTCGTGCAGCCCGGCCCGCGCGGCGCGCATGGCGCGCGCGTGGGCGCCGGCGGAAATCCGCGCGGCCCGGCGCATGGCCGCGATCTCGCTGGCGTCTTTCACCAGGCGCATTTCGGCCAGCAGCGGCCGCAGGTCTTGGATGCGCGCCGGCGGCTGGCGCCGCCCGCGGCCCTGGAGCTCGGCCTCGGCCAGCCAGCGGCGCAGCTTGCGCGGCATGGGCCCGTTGGCGGCAAACGGCCGGTACAGCGCGGGCTGGTCCAGTAGCAGGGCGGGGATCAGGGTGTCGAGTTCGTCCACGGCATAGGCTTCGTCGAGCCCATAGCGTTGCGCCGCGGCTTCCGGGCCGCAGCGGTAGCCTTCCCAGGTTTCTTGTTCGGGGTGCCGCGCCCGGCAGAACAGAATGGAACGGTCGGCGGCGCCCGCGATCAGCACCAGCCAGGCATCGGGCTCGGTGAAGCCGGTCAGGTAATAGAAGTCGCTGTCGTGGCGATAGGGGTATTCGGTGTCGCGGTTGCGCACCGCATGCGGCGCGGTGGCCAGCACGGCAATGCCGCCGCCGGCCGCGCGCAGTTGTTCCATGACGCGGCGGCGCCGGTCGGCGAAAGGGGCGATGTCGGTGGCGGGCAGGCTCATGGGCCTACTGTACCGCGCCGCGCCCTGGCTGGACAGCCTTGCGCCTGCTACAATGCGCGCCTCTGTCATTGGGGAGTAGCCATCCTTTGAGTCCCCAAAGGAGTCAGCGTCAACAGACTTGGCGGTTTCGTACCCCATGGCGCTGACGGCACCCATGCGGCGGCCTTTGCCCGCCGCCCGGGCCAGCCAGGCGAGACCTTTGGCCGCGACGCGTTTACGCCAGCCGGGCGAGCCGCGTCGTTGCGCCATGGTTTCCGCTCGTCCGGCTGCGCGTCATGCCTCTTACCCTGTTCCTGTTTTTCCTGTCCGCGCTGGTCATCTACTTTGCCTGCGAATACTTCGTCAATGGCATTGAATGGGTCGGGCATCGCCTGAAGCTGGGCGCCACCGCCACCGGAACCGTCCTGGCCGCCTTCGGCACGGCCCTGCCCGAAAGCGCGGTGACCTTCATGGCCGTGGTGTTCGGCACCACCCCCGAACAAAAAGACATCGGCGTGGGCGCCGCCATGGGCGGGCCGCTGGTACTGGCCACGCTGGCCTATGCCGTCGTGGGCCTGGCGCTGTGGCGGGGCGGCCGCAGCGCGGCCCGCATCAATGCCGACCAGCGGCGGCTGGCCCGCGACCAGGCCTGGTTCATGGGCGTGTTCGTGGTCAAGATCGGCCTGGGGCTGCTGGCGTTCGCCTGGAAACCCTGGCTGGGCCTGCTCTTCCTGGGCGTCTATGGCCTGTACGTCAAGCGCGAACTGGCGCGCGACGAGGCCTGTCTGGACTGCGACGACCTCGAACCCCTGAAACTGCGCCCGCGCGACCCCGACCCCACGATGGCCTGGGCCTGTATCCAGACGCTGCTGGCGCTGCTGGTGATCGGCGGCGCATCGCATGTGTTCGTGCAGCAGATCGAACTGCTGGGCATCGCCATGGGCGCCTCGCCCCATATCGCGGCGCTGCTGCTGGCGCCCGTGGCCACCGAGCTGCCCGAGATCATGAACGCCCTGATCTGGGTGCGGCAGGGCAAAGAGCGCCTGGCGCTGGCGAATATCTCCGGCGCCATGATGATCCAGGCCACCATTCCCAGCGCCCTGGGCATTTTCATGACTCCCTGGCTGCTCGACGCTCCGCTGATAGCGGCCGGCCTGTTCACATTGCTGTCGATCTGGCTGCTGTGGCTGCGCTTCCGCCGCGCCAGCATGAGCGTGCCCGCGCTGTCCACCGTGGGGGGCTTTTATGGCCTGTTCGCGCTGTACCTGGGTTGGCATTTCACGCGCTGAGGCGCGGGCGACGGGCCAGGTGTCAGGGAGCGGGCCAGGTGCCTGGGGGGCAGGGCAGGTGCCTGACTCCCGCAGGGTGTCAGACACCGTAGTATCGAGACGACCCTCGGCATTCCCTCGGGTGTCCGCCTTCCGCCAACAGTCCCCCAAAAAGAGACAATGCCGGGAAAACCCTTGTTATTCCGCAATAAAGCGCGTAAAATCAATACGTTTACATCATACGGAGTTGCTCTGTGAATACCGATTCCGGCGACAGTAGTCGATCTTGCATCGACGTCGCTGCCTGACAGGATCCACGCAGAAACTCCTTCTGCCGCATCCTGCCAGCGCAGGGTGCGGTACGTGGCGGCAAGGTCTTGCTGCCATACTCCCGCAAAACCGCCAGAACCGTTGCTGTGTCCTCGCAGCCCGCGTTGCTGCGCGCGCCTAGCGCGCCGCCGCGTGCCGCTGTGAAGGCGCGCGCATTCGCCGAGCGCTTCCTTGCTTCAGGGAGGTTGCCATGCGTTTATTCGACCTGTTCATGCGCCGCGCCGGCGTGGACCGCGCCGCGCTCGACCGCCGCCCGGGTACCTCGCGCCTGACCATCGAGTGTCCGCGCGATGCCCTGGGTGCCGTTCGCAAGCAAATATGCCTGGATTTCGGCGCCGCCGGCCTCGATGTGGCGCAGTTTCAAATCGATTCCGGCCATGATGCCGATTTCGCCTCGGCCTGCATCACTGTCAATTGCCCGCCCGGAATGCGGCCCGAGCTCATGTCGCAGGCACGCCGCCTGCGTGCCAATCCGGCCGTGCGCCACGTGCATTTCGGCACTTCGGCCCGCGCCGCCGCCTGACCCCCCCCGCCTGGGCCGCGCCGGCGGGGGCGCGGCTCAATTACAATGCCATTCGGGCACGTTGCCCGCATTTCCTCAGGTTTTTCGGATTTTTCGGCATGGATCGGCTCGGCTGGCTCGTCCCGTGGGAATTCTCCCCGGCCCTGGTAGCTGCTTTTGTGGCAGCCATCGTGCTGTTCGTCCGCGGCCAGCGCGTGCACCGCGTCAACAAAGCGCGCCAGGTGCTGTTCTGGGTCGGGCTGGTGTTGCTGTACTTGTCGCTGCACACCCGGCTCGACTACTACGCCGAGCGCATGTTCTTCATCCACCGCATCCAGCACCTGGTGCTGCACCATCTGGGGCCGCTGCTGGTCATGGGGGCGTTCCCGGGCTCGGTCATGCGGGCGGGGCTGCCCATGGCCTGGCGGATACGCCTGCGCGATTTCCTGCGCACGCCCGGCGGCCGCGGCCTGGTGGCCGTGCTGACCAACAAGTATTTCGTGCCGGCCCTGTTCGTCTTCCTGGTGCTGGTATGGCTGATCCCGTCGGTGCAGTTCTATTCCATGCTCGACTGGCGCCTGTACCGGCTGATGAATTGGTCGGTGGTGATCAGCGGTTTCATGTACTGGAACCTCATCCTCGACCGGCGGCCCAGTCCGCCGGCCGCCATGAGCCCGGGCGGCCGGGTGCTGTCGCCGGTGCTGACGATGGCCCCGCAAATGGTGGCGGGGGCCGTCATCGCCTTCACCGAATCCGACATCTACCCGTTGTTCGAACTGTGCGGCCGCGCCATCGCCATGTCGGCCCAAACCGACCAGACCATCGGCGGTCTGACCATGTGGATTCCCGCCGCCATGGTGGAAGTCTTTGGCCTGATGGTGGCGCTGGCCACCCTGATGCGCCTGTCGGGCAAAGGGCGGCTGCGGCCCGAAGACCGCCAGGCGCGGGCCCGCATCCGGGCGCGCGAGCAGGCCGAAGCCGAGGCCGCTGCCGGCCGGGCGCCCGCCAGCCCCTGACGCGGCCCTACGCCGCCAGCCCGTGGTACTTGCGGCCCAGGGCCACGGTGGCCTGGAACATGCCCGCCTTGCTGCCGCAGTCGTAGCGCTGCCCCGCATAGCGGTGCGCAAAGACGGTGCGCTTGCCCATCAGGGCGGCGATGCCGTCGGTCAGCTGGATTTCATTGCCCGCCCCGGCCTGGGTGGCGCGCAGGTGGTCGAAGATCTCGGGTTCCAACACGTAGCGGCCCACCACCGCCAGGGTAGAGGGCGCGTCTTCGGGTGCCGGTTTTTCCACGATATGCGTGACGCGGGCGGTGCGCGGATCGACCGGCTGCGCCGCCACGATGCCGTATTTGCGCGTATCTTCGCGCGGCACGTCTTGCACGCCCAGCACGCTGGCGTCGTGCGCGTAGGCGGCATCGATCAGCTGCTTCAGCACCGGCGTGTCGGCGTCGATCAGGTCGTCGGCCAGCAGCACGGCGAAGGGCTCGTTGCCCACCGCCGGCGCGGCCGTGAGCACGGCGTGGCCCAGCCCCAGCGGGGCGGCCTGGCGGATATACAGGCAATTGACGTGCGCCGGCAGAATGTCGCGTACCAGGGCCAGCAGTTCGTACTTGCCTTTGCTTTCGAGGTCGGCCTCGAGTTCGGGCGCCGAATCGAAGTGGTCTTCGATGGCGCGCTTGTTGCGCCCGGTAACGAAGACCAGATCGGTGATGCCGGACGCCACGGCTTCTTCTACCGCGTACTGGATCAGCGGCTTGTCGACCACCGGCAGCATCTCTTTGGGCATGGCCTTGGTGGCCGGCAGGAAGCGAGTGCCCATTCCTGCGACAGGAAAAACGGCTTTGCGGATTGGGCGCATGAAGACCTCGGGTATAAAAATTGACGGGACTGCCAAACTTTTTGCGGCGGTCGCTATCATAGTGCCATGAACCGCAGGCATACGATATTCAGGTATCCCATTCCTTTGCTCAGGCGCGGGCTGGCCGGCGTGCTGGGCCTGGCCCTGGCGCTGCCCGCCGCGCCGGCCCTGGCCCAGCCGGTGGGCCTGCCCTCGATGGGCGCCGCCTCGTCGGCCGACCTGCCGCCGGCGCTCGAGCGCCAATTGGGCGAGGCCATCATGGCCCAGGGTCGGCGCGACCCCACCTATATCAACGATCCCGAGCTCTCGCAGTACCTCACCACCATGGGGCGCAAGCTGGCCGCCTATGCGCCCGGCACGGCGCCCGAGGTCGAGATGTTCGGCGTGCGCGATCCCGAAATCAACGCCTTTGCCATGCCCGGCGGCTTCATTGGCGTCAACAGCGGCCTGATCGTCTCGTCTACCAGCGAATCCGAGCTGGCCTCGGTGCTGGCGCACGAAATCGGCCACGTCGTACAGCGCCACATAGCCCGGGGCATGACCCAGCAGAACCAGAACAGCGTGGTCATGATGGCCAGCATGGCGGCCGCCCTGCTGGCGGCGCTGGCCGGCGGGGGCGGCAATCTGGCCATGGGTGTGGCGGCGTTCGGCCAGGCCGCCGCCATCAACCGGCAGCTGGGGTTTTCGCGCGATGCCGAACGCGAGGCCGACCGCGCCGGGTTCCAGATGCTGACCAAGGCCGGCTACGACCCCGGCGGCATGGTGCGCATGTTCTCGCGCCTGATGAACGCTTCGCGCCTGAACGAGGGCATGGGCGGCGGCGCGTGGGCCAGCACTCACCCGCTGTCCATCGAGCGGATGTCCGACATCCAGAACCGCAGCCGCAGCCTGCCGGCCGAACGGCACGTCGACAGCGACGATTTCTGGTACCTGCGCGCCAAGATGCGCGTCATCCAGGGGCGCGATGCGGTCAGCCTGCGTACGGCCGGCCAGCAGCTGCAAGACGACGCGCGCGCCCTGACCGGCGTGCGCCAGTCGGCGGCCTATTACGGCCTGGCGCTGCAGGCGTTCCAGCGCAACAGCCTCGACGAGGCCCAGCGCTACCTCGACCAGGCCAGTGCCGGGCACAGCAGCCCGCAACTGGCGCGGCTGGGTGTCGACCTGGCGGCCGCCCGCAAAGATTCCGCCCAGGCGCTGGAACTGGCGTCGGCGGCCATCAAGCGCTGGCCCCAGCAGCGCGCGCTGGGCATTGCCTATGCCCAGGCCCTGCAAGGCGCCGGCCGACACGTCGATGCGCAGGCGTACTTGCGCGAACGCATCAAGCAGTGGGGCGACGACGAACCCGGCCTGTACCAGATGCTGGCGCAAAGCGAAGACCGCAACGGCCAGCCGGTGCAGGCGCGCCGCGACATGGCGCGCTATTACGTACTGACCGGCGCCTACGCCGCCGCCGAATCGCAGCTGCAACAGGCTCGCAACCTGTCCCAAGACTTCTACGAACAGTCGCAGATCGATGTGCAAATCCGCGAAGTCAAAGACAAGCTCGCCGCCGAACGCGACCTGCTGGAACGCTTCAAGGGCTGAGCCGGCGCCGTCCGCATGGGCCGGCCAGGTCCGCGGGCGCCAGGTATGGCGCCAGGTGTCTGACTCCCGCAAGGGTGTCAGACACCGAAGAACAGAGAAACAGTCCCAGCCCGCAGCGGTGTCTGACACCCTTGCGGGAGTCAGACACCTGGCAAGCGACAATCCGGCTCCGCCGGCCTGCCAGCCGCGAGGTGGGCGCGCGCAGCGCTTCGGGGGGGGGGGCCTCTACCGCCCCGTTTCGAAAAACCGTCCCAGCCGCTGCGGCAGCCAGCCCAGGTGGGCCGGGAAGGGTCCGGTGGGAAAGCCGGCATGGCCGCCTTCGGCCGGCTGGTGCAGCAGTACGTGGCTCGAGCAGTCGCGCGGCACGGGCAGCGCGCTGGCGGGCAGGAACGGATCGTTGCGCGCGTTCAGCACCAGGGTAGGGACGGCGATGCTGGCCAGCCAGGGCTTGCTGGACGCGCGCGTCCAGTAATCGAGCGCATTGCGAAAACCATGCATGGGGGCCGTGTAGGCGTCGTCGAAGTCGCGCAGGTCGCGCGCATGCGCGATGCGCATGACGTCGATCGAACCCGGAAAGCGGCGCGCTTTTTCCAGCACTTTGTGCTTCATGGTTTTCAGGAAATGCGCGCTGTAGAACCGGCGGTTGAAGAAGCCGCGCGACAGGGTGTTGCCGCCGGCCACCAGGTCGAGCGGCACCGACACGCCCGCGCACGCCGCCAGCCACGAGGCCTGTTCGCCTTGTTCGCCCAGGAACTTCAGCAGCGCGTTGCCGCCCAGCGACACGCCCACCGCGTGCCAGCGCGCATGCGGAATGCGGGCGCGCACGGTGTCGAGCATGAACCCCACTTCGGTGGAATCGCCCGAATAGTAGGCGCGGGCCAGGCGGTTGGGCGCGCCCGAACAGCCCCGGAAATGGGCCACCGCCACGATCCAGCCGCGCGCGCGGAAATGGTGCGCGATGGACTGCGCATAGCGGCTGGTGCTGCCGCCTTCCAGCCCGTGCAGCAGCAGCAGGGCGGGCGTGTCGGGCGTTTGCGGCAGCGATAGCCAGTCGGCATCGGTGATCCAGCGCGCGGCCGCGGTCTTGCCTGCCACCACCGGCGTGGTGTGGTCGATGGGGTGGCCGTCGGCGCTTTTGTGCGGGAACAGCCCGGGTCCGGTCCAGTCGATGTCGATGAAATCGGTATCGGGCGTGTCGACGCGCTGGCGCACGAACGCAATGTGATGGTGCTGGGCCACGAAGGCGGCATAGATCGTCTGGCTATGGCGATCGGGCAGCCAGGCGGGAACGGGACAGGGCGAGGTATCGAGTCGGGCGATGGCCAAGCGATCCACCCGGGTCAGTGCAGCCGGTCGGGGACGTCGTGCAAGTCGAGTACCCCGGCGTCGGCGGGCGCCGGCGATGCATGGTGCAAGACCATGCGCCATCCCGTGGGCCCCTTGTGATAGATGTTGGTGGCGTAGCAGTGGGCGTACTGGGTGCCGCCGCGCGCGCGCACGGCCACCTGTTCGACCAGGGTGTGCACCGAGCACATCATGCTTTGCATGATCAGCGGCCGCACCGGCCGGATGTGCAGCGGCCCGGCCGCCAAGGTTTGCTGCCACGATTCCTGGACGGCCGTATGGCCGATCACGCGCAGCCCGCCCGGGTGGATGCAGACGATTTCTTCGTCGTCGGCCCAGATCTGCATCAGGCGGTCGGTGTCGGCTTGTTCGAGCGCTTCGTAGAACGCTTGTTCGGCTTCTTCAGGCGTGGCGAACATGGATCAATGGCCGTGGACGACGGTGCCGGGCTTCAGGCGGTATTCGGCGCCGCAATAGGCGCAGCGCGCCGACCCGGTGCGGGTGACGTCGAGGAACACGCGGGGGTGCATGCTCCAGAGGGGCGCCTTGGGGCCCGGGCAGTACACGGGCAGGTCTTCGGCGCCGACTTCGATGGTTTCGTGCGTGGGCGCGGCGGCGGGGGCGGCGGCGGTCATGGGGGTTCCTGGAAAAAGCGTAGGTGAAAGAATACGGCGGTCAGACCGGGGTGAGCCAGTGTGCATACTTGGTATTGCGCCCGTTGACCAGGTCGAAGAACGCCGTTTGCAGTTTTTCGGTGACCGGTCCGCGGCGCCCGGCGCCGATCTTGCGGTTGTCGACTTCGCGGATGGGCGTGACTTCGGCCGCCGTGCCGGTGAAGAAAGCTTCGTCGGCGATATAAATGTCGTCGCGCGTCAGGCGCCGGGTGACCAGGGGGATGCCCAGGTCGGCCGCCAGCGCGTGCACGGTCGAGCGCGTGATGCCGGTCAGGGCCGACGCGATTTCGGGTTCGTACAGCACCCCGTCTTTGACGATGAAGACGTTTTCGCCCGCGCCTTCGGCCACGAAGCCCTCGGTGTCGAGCAGCAGGGCCTCGTCGTAGCCGTCTTGCAGGGCCTCGGCGTTGGCAATGATGGAATTGGCGTAGGTCGTGGCCACCTTGGCGCGCGGCATGGTGACGTTGACGTGCTGGCGGGCAAACGACGACACCTTCACGCGGATGCCCTGCGCCAGCGCTTCTTCGCCCAGGTAGGCGCCCCAGGGCCAGGCGGCGATGGCCACGTGCACCTTGGCGCCCTTGGGCGAGACGCCCATTTTTTCGGACCCGTAGAACACCAGCGGGCGCAGGTAGCACGATTCGAGCTGGTTGGCCCGCACCACTTCGCACTGCGCGGCGTTGAGGGTGTCGGGGTCGAAGGGCACGGGTATCTGGTAGATGTGCGCCGAATTGCACAGCCGCCGGGTGTGGTCTTGCAGGCGGAAAAGAGCCGTGCCGGCGGCGGTTTTGTAGGCGCGCACGCCTTCGAAAACCGACAGGCCGTAGTGCAGGGAATGGGTCAGGACATGCGTGGTGGCCTCGCGCCACGGCACCAGCTTGCCGTCGTACCAGATATAGCCGTCGCGGTCCGCCATCGACATGATGTTTTCCCCCTTGAAAGAGGCGCCTATTGTATCAAGCAGCAAGGGTACAATGCCGCTCTTTCAGCGCCAACGCCAGGGCCGTGCCCGGCGATGGCGCCGCGCCGGTCGAACTGGCGTGCGTGTATGTGCCTTCTTTGATGAACTCCATGCCGTCCAGTTCCATTTGCCAGGGGGCCCCCGGTGCCCGCTGACGTCTTGTCCGAAGACCCGCGGCAGGTGCGCCAGGAACGCATCGCGGCGTTTCGGCAGGGCGTGCATGCCATCGTGCCGGCCCTGATCGCCACCGGCACCTGGGGCCTGGTCACCGGCGTGGCCATGGTCAAGTCGGGCCTGACCGAATCCATGGCGCTGGCCATGACCCTGCTGCTGTATGCCGGGTCGGCCCAGCTGACCTCGCTGCCTCTCATTGCCAGTGGCGCGCCGCTGTGGCTGGTGTTCATGGCCGGCTGCGTGGTCAACCTGCGCTTCATCATTTTCGGCGCCGCGCTGCATCCGTACTTTCGCCATTTGTCCTGGCCGCGCCGCCTGGGCCTGGGCTATTTCACCACCGACATGGGCTTCGTGCTGTTCATGCCGCGGTTCGGCGACGCCGCCGAGCGGGGCACGCGCGAGCAGCTGTGGTACTTCCTGGGCACCATCGCGCCGGGCTGGGTGGTGTGGCAGACGGCTTCGATTGCCGGCATCTACCTGGGCACGCTGGTGCCCGCGGCCTGGTCGCTCGATTTCGCGGCGGTGCTGGCGCTGCTGGCCATCACGGTGCCGCTGGCCAATTCCAGGCCCATGCTGATTTCCATGCTGGCCGCCGGGCTGACCGCCTGGGTGGGCCAACTGCTGCCCCTGCGGCTGGGCCTGGCCGCCGCCGTCATCGCCGGCATCCTGGCCGGCATCGGCGCCGAACGGTATTTCCATAAGGCGGGGCGCCCATGACCTTCTGGCCCTCGGAAATCTACGTTTATTCCGCCATCCTGCTGCTGGCGCTGTGCAGCGTGCTGACCCGCGCCGGCTTCATGGTGTTCGGCGACTACGTGCCGCTGCCCGACGGGGTGCGCCGCGCGCTGCGCTACGCCCCGGCCGCGGCCCTGACGGCCATCATCGTGCCCGACCTGCTGCCCTGGAAAGCCGGCGCCGGCCCGGCGTTCGACTACCGCCTGATCGCCGCCACGGTGGCGGTGGTGGTGTTCCTGCGCACCCGCAGCGCGGTGCTGGTCATCGTGGTGGGCATGGCGGTCTTGTGGGCCCTGCGCTGGCTGGCCGGCTAAGCGGCCGGCCGGCTGCGCTAAAATAAAGTTATCCACAGCAATCCGGGCTTGGCAGCATACTCGTTTTGTTCTTTTTCACTGCCCCGGCATCTGCCCATCCTGATGACTGACTCTAACACTTCCGCAGCCCCCAGCACCGACGCGCCCACCCCGACTTTCGCCGACTTCGGACTGCACCCGCAATTGCTCCAGTCGGTGGCCGACACCGGATACACCACGCCCACGCCCATCCAGGCCCAAGCCTTGCCGGCGGTCATGGCCGGGCGCGATGTCATGGGGGCGGCGCAAACCGGCACCGGCAAGACGGCGGCCTTCACGCTGCCCATCTTGCATCGCCTGATGCCGCTGGCCAATACCAGCGCGTCGCCGGCGCGGCATCCGGTGCGCACGCTGATCCTCACCCCCACGCGCGAACTGGCCGACCAGGTCTACGAAAGCGTCAAGCGCTACAGCAAGCATACGCCGCTGCGCTCGGCCGTGGTGTTCGGCGGGGTCGACATCGGGCCCCAGAAAGACGCGCTGCGGCGCGGCTGCGAGATCCTGGTGGCCACGCCGGGCCGGCTGCTCGACCACGTCGAACAGAAAACCGTCAATCTGGGCCAGGTGGGCATCCTGGTGCTGGACGAAGCCGACCGCATGCTCGACATGGGCTTCCTGCCCGACCTCGACCGCATCGTCCGGCTGTTGCCGGCGCAGCGCCAGGGGCTGCTGTTCTCGGCCACTTTCAGCAACGAAATCCGCAAGCTGGGCCGTTCGTACCTGAACCAGCCGGTCGAGATCGAAGTCGCCGCGCGCAACGCCACGGCCGACACGGTAACGCAGATCGCCTACCAGATGCCCAGCGATGCCAAGCGCGCCGCGGTGGTGCACCTGGTGAAGTCGCGCGGCCTGAAGCAGGTGATCGTGTTTTCGAACACCAAGATCGGCACGGCGCGCCTGGCGCGCGAACTCGAACGCGACGGCGTGCGGGCCGAGTCCATCCACGGCGACAAAAGCCAGGCCGACCGCATGAAGGCGCTCGACGCCTTCAAGGCGGGCGAACTCGAAGTGCTGGTAGCCACCGACGTGGCCGCTCGCGGCCTGGACGTGGCCGGCGTGCCTTGCGTCATCAACTACGATCTTCCGCACAACGCCGAAGACTACGTGCACCGCATCGGCCGCACCGGCCGGGCCGGAGCCTCGGGCGAGGCCATCGCGCTGTTCACGGCCGACGAAGCCCGCTATCTGCAAGACATCGAAAAGCTGACCAAGCGGCCCGTGCCGCGCGGCACGCTCGACGTTCCGCAAGATCTGGTGGCGCGCAGCCACACGCGCGAACCCCGCGAGTCCCGCGGCCGCGGCCGCGAGCGCGACCGCCGCGGCTCGTCGGCGGCCTACGGCGCGCCGCGCCAGCCGGTCGACGATTTCTTCTACAAGCCTTACGAGCCCTCGACCCCGGCCCCCGACAAGGCCGAGCCCCAGTCCGAATCGCGCTCTGGCACGCCCAAGCGCCAAGTGGCGGTGCTGCTGGGCGGCAACCGCAAGCCTTAGCCGGGCCGGCTATCGCGCCAGCAGCGCGGGCAGGTCGGGCAGGCCGGTGGCGACCGGCGGGCTGTCGGGCCCCAGGCTGTCGAGCAGCCGCTCAAGGTGGCCGATGTGCGGCAGCATCGGGCCGTAGAACACCACGCGCGGCCCTATCTGCACCAGCAGCGTCGGGAAATTCTCGACGTCTTCGTCGCCCAGCAGGTCGGGGTGGTCTTCGATGTCTATCCATGCATACACCCGTTGCGGCTGGGCCTCGGCCAGCGCCGCCAGCCGGGGACGATACAGCCCGCAGGTATCGCACCAGGCCGCGCAAAAGCAGGCCACCAGCCAGGTGTCGGCGCCGCCGGCGGGCAGGGCGGCGCGCAGCGCGGGGGTATCGGGTCCGGGAACGAGCAAGGGCATGGCATCAAATCGCAGCGTGTTTGAGACTATGATACCCGGCATGTCTCTCTACGGGTTTGCCCCATGATTCCTCCCCGCCCCGATGGCGCGACGCCCGCGTCCGCCCGTGCCGCCGCGCTGGGTGCCGCCGGCGTCGCCCAGGCGTTCAAGCGCGCCCTGGTGTCGCAGTTCCATCCCAACATGCTGCTGGCGGTACTGCTGCCGTTCGTCATCGCGCTGCTGGGCGCGCTGCTGCTGCTATGGCTGTTCTGGACGCCGCTGACCGACTGGCTGAACGTGCAGGCCTCGCAATGGCAGGTGGTCAACAACTTCGATGCCTGGCTGGTGGGCATCGGCCTGTTTTCCATCAAGCTGTATTTCATTCCCGTCATCGCCGCCGCCATCCTGCTGCCCGTCTCCGGCATCCTGGGGCTGGCCATCGCGGCCGTGTTCGTCATGCCGCTGGTGCTGCGCCACGTGGGCGCGCGCGAATACCTGGGCGTGTCGCGGCAGGGCCGCAATGCCACGGCCTACAGCGTCTGGAACGCTATCTGGGTCAGCGTGATCTTCGCGCTGGGCTGGGTGCTGACCTTGCCGTTCTGGCTGATTCCGCCCATGGCGGTGCTGCTGTCGATTTTCTGGTGGGCCTTCGCGTTCTCGCGCATGCTGCGCGTCGATGCCATCGTCGAGCACGCCAGTCCGGCCGAACGGCGCATCTTGCTCGAGCGCCACAATACCGGTTTCTGGATCATCGGCCTGATCTGTTCCCTGCTGAACCTGCTGCCGCCGGCCTGGATCATCCTGCCGGTGTATTCGGGCCTGGTATACGCCCACTACGGGCTCGAGGCGCTGCGGCGCCTGCGCCAGGAACGCGTCATCGAAGGCTGAAAGCGTCGTCCCGCCACATCCACTCTCAAAAGCGCACACTCATGGCTGCCACCCCTGTTTCCCGCCGTATCGGCCTGATCATCGTCGGCGACGAAATCCTGTCGGGCCGCCGCCAGGACAAGCACTTTGCCAAGGTCGTCGAACTGCTGGGCGCGCGCGGCCTGCAACTGGCGCGCGCCGAGACCCTGCCCGATGACCGCGAGGTGCTGGCGGCTGCCTTGCGCCGTAGCTTCGCGTTGGGCGATATCGTGCTGGTGTGCGGCGGCATCGGCGCCACGCCCGACGACCACACCCGCCAGGCGGCCGCCGCGGCGCTGGACGTGCCGCTGCAGCTGCACCCCGAGGCCGAACAGGCCATCGCGCTGCGGGTGGCCGAAATGGCGGCCAAGGGGCAGGGCACGGCCGACATGTCGGCCGCCGAGAACCAGCAGCGCCTGCAAATGGGCGTGTTTCCGGCCGGCAGCGAGATCGTGCCCAACCCCTACAACCGCATCCCCGGTTTCTTCATCCGCGATCACACCTTCGTGCCCGGGTTTCCGGTCATGGCCTGGCCCATGCTCGAATGGACCCTCGATACCCGCTACGCTGCGCTGCATCATCAGGTGGCGCGCAGCGAGCACTCGTTCCTGGTGTTCGGCATCCCCGAGTCGCGCGTGGCCCCCGTGATGCGGGCCATCGAGCAACGCTGGAGCGGCGTGCGCGCCTTCAGCCTGCCCAGCGTGGGCGAGGCCGGCGGGGCGCCCCATATCGAACTGGGCGTCAAGGGCGAACCCGACCAGGCCGCGCAAGCCCTGGCCTTCCTGCAACAAGAGGCCCTGCGCCTGGGCGGCCGGCTGGCTCCCTGATTCGCCTATCCAGCTGGGGTGTCAGGCTCCGGAGGTGCCTGACACCGTGGCCGGCAGGATTCAGGCCCCCGATTCTCTTTCGGTGTCTGACACCCTGCGGGAGTCAGACACCTGACTTACTTGGGCAGGTGTCGGGCTCCGAAGGTGCCCGACACCGTAAGCTACAGGAATCCCGTGCCCGAATCTCGCCCCCTTGGGGTAGAACCGGGTTGCCAAATCGGCCTCAAGATTTCACAATACGGGAAATTCGTCCCTGGTGCGCCGCGGCATCCGCCGTCCGCCGGGGGCGGCCTCTTCCTGGCGTCCATCGATCATCGTGACTTCCACCATGTCAGCTATTGTGCCGGGCTCGGACGGCGAGCATGCCCCGGCTCATTCTCCTATTGCCATCCAGGTCATCGAGCGGGCCATGCGCCTGCTCGATGCCTTGGCCGCTCATTCCGACCCGGTCACGCTGAAAGAGCTGTCCGCCACCACCGGGCTGCACGCGTCCACGGCACATCGCATCCTGAACGACCTGGTTGTGGGCCGCTATGTCGAACGGGTCGACAACGGCCTGTATCAGCTGGGCATGCGTCTGCTCGAGCTCGGTTCGCTGGTCAAGGGCCGGCTGAACGTGCGCGAGGCCGCGATTTCGGCCATGCGCTCGCTGCACAAGCTCACCGGCCAGACCATCAACCTGTCGGTGCAGCAGGGCGACGAAATCGTCTACATCGACCGGGCCTGGAGCGAGCGGTCGGGCATGCAGGTGGTGCGCGCCATCGGCGGCCGGGCGCCGCTGCACCTTACCTCTACCGGCAAGCTGTTCCTGTCCACCATCGACAGCCGCCAGGTGCGCGCCTACGCCATGCGCACCGGCCTGGCCGGGCATACCCGCAACAGCCTCACCGAGCTCGAACGCCTCGAGCGCGAGCTGGCCCTGGTGCGGCGCCACGGTTACGCGCGCGACAACGAAGAACTCGAACTGGGCGTGCGCTGTATCGCGGCCGGCATTTTCGACGATACCGGCAAGCTGGTGGCCGGGCTGTCGATCTCGGCGCCGTCCGAACGGCTGCAAGACGAATGGATCCAGGCCCTGGTCGAGGCCGCCCGCAATATTTCCGAAGCCCTGGGCTACGAGCCCACGGTCGCCACCAACGGCGCCGGCAAAGGCCTGGCGCCGCATGCGGTTCGCGTGTAAGGGTCCCACCCCCGAAGCGCTGCGCGCTTCCCCCTCAAGGGGGCGGAGCCGGCTCGGCCCAGGTGTCTGACTCCCGCCAGGGTGTCAGACACCGATTTATAGCGACGGTCCGGCCATTCCTCGGTGTCTGACACCCTGCGGGAGTCAGACACCGGCTTCATTGCCCCCGGCGCCCGCCCAAAATAAAAAACCCCTGGCAAAACCAGGGGTTGCAGGGGCCCGAAGGCCTGTATTATTGGTTTTATTGTTTCGGTACGCCGGCCTTCTTGAACAGGTCGGCCCACTGCGGCACTTGCTGCTGCACCTTGGCTTCGAGCGCCTTCGGATTGGCGTCGTCGTTCAGCACTTCGGCGCCCAGGCCAGCCATGCGTTCCTTGAACTTCGGATCGGCCAAGCCGGCCTGCAGGGCCTTGACCAGCTTGTCGACCACCGGCTGGGGCGTACCCTTCGGTACCCACATGCCGTGCCAGATACCTACTTGGAAGCCCTTGAAGCCCGATTCGTCCATGGTGGGCAGGTCGGGCAGGGTGGGCACGCGCTTCAGGCTGGTGACGGCGTAGGCCTTCACTTTCTTGCTGAGGATGTACTGGGTGGTATTGGTGGTCTGGTCGCACAGCATGTCGACCTGCTTGCCCAGCAGGTCGTTCATGGCCGGGCCCGTGCCCTTGTAGGGAACGGTCAGCAGGTCGACACCCAGGGCATCGACCAGCATCGTGCCGCACAGGTGGCTGGCGGCGCCGATGCCGGCGTTGGCCAGCGAGACCTTGTCTTTGTTGGCCTTGACGTAGTCGACCAGTTCCTTGATGTTGTTGGGCGGGAAATCGGAACGGGCGATGACGGTCATGGGCACGTCGACCACCAGGCCGATCGGCTCGAAGCTTTTCGCGGGATCGTAGCCGGGGTCTTTGTACAGCGACGGCGCGGTGGTGAATCCCAGGTGCATCAGCAGCACGGTGTAGCCGTCGGGCTCGGCGCGAGCCACGAACGAGGTGCCGATGGTGCCGCCCGCGCCGGTCTTGTTTTCAACCACGACGGACTGGCCCAGCGTGGGCCGCATGGCTTCGGCCAGCGAGCGCGCGACGTTGTCGGTGGGGCCGCCCGCCGAGAAGGGCACGACCATGTTGATGGCCCGTTCCGGGAATTCAGCCTGGGCGGCGCCCGCTGCGAACAGAGCGCCGGCGGCCAGCAATGCCGAAAGCGTACGGGGGATGAATGTCATGAGGTCTCCTGTGCCGTGGGGTGCACGGCGGTGTTTTGCACTGGGGCCGACTGTGCTTTCTTGGAGCGTCATCGGCCGGTCGTCAGTGTAGAAAACAATGCGGATGTCGTCACCGGGTATTTCCCCCGAGTCTGCGGCGGCGCAAGCTCCTGATTGTTGCGACGCGTCAAAAATGCTTGACACACGGGCGGGGACCCGTACAATAGCCATTGTGCAGTGCAACAATGGCGCCGGCGATAGTGCAGCATCGGTTCCCGCGCATGTTGTTTTTATCCGTCGTAACGCATCGTTATCTGCCGGCACGTTCCCGGCTATTCCTCCGGAGACCCCCCATGACCGCCATTCCGCAACAAGTTCTGGACCGCCAGAAATCCGCCCTGAACACCCTGGTCGCCACCCAGGCCACTTTGTTTGCCGGCTTTGAAAAACTGGTCGACCTGAACCTGAAGGTCGTCAAGGCGACGCTGGACGAAGTCGCCCAGACCTCGCAGCAGGCTTTCACCGTCAAAGACCCGCAAGAAGCCGCCGCGTTCGCCAGCGGCCTGGTGCAGCCGGGCGCCGAAAAGGCCCTGGCCTACGGCAAGCATGTCTATGACATCGTCGCCGGCGTGCAGGGCGAACTGGCCAAGCTGGCCGAAGTACAGATCGCCGAAGGCCAGCAGCAAGTGGCCGAGGCCGTCGAGCAGTTCTCGAAAAATGCTCCCACCGGCTCGGAAAGCGCCGTGGCCCTGCTGAAGTCGTCGCTGGCTACCGCCAATGGCGCCTATGAATCGCTGACCAAGGCCGCCAAGCAGGCCGCCGAAGTGGCCGAATCGAACCTGAACGCCGCCGCCAATGCCACGTTCAAGGCCGCCACCGACGCCGCCGAGGCCGCCACTAAGTCGACTCGCGGCCGCCGCGCCGCCGCCTGATCGCCCGCAAGGGGTGTCGCAGCCGGTCAGACTGTAGTACTGTTGAGTGACAGAGCAGAGCTGGAATTAGCCACCCCCCGGGGTGGCTTTTTTTTATACGCGGGCGGCGCCGAGGGCCCGGACGCATTCGCCCACCAGGGCGGGGCCGCGGTAGATCAGCCCGGTATACAGCTGTACGGCATTGGCGCCGGCGTCGATTTTCTCGCGCGCCTGGCCGCCCGACAGAATGCCGCCCACCCCGATAATGGCCGCATCGGGCCCCATGCGCTGGCGCAGGCGGGCAATGACGGCCAGCGACAGCGCATGCACCGGCGCGCCCGACAGGCCGCCGGCTTCGTTGGCGTGGGGCTGGCCGGCCACCGCGTCGCGCGACAGCGTGGTATTGGTGGCGATGACCCCATCCACGCCATAGTGGGGCAGGATGTCGGCAATGGCATCGATCTGCGCGTCGGTCAGGTCGGGGGCGATTTTCACGGCCAGGGGCACGTGGCGCTGGTGGCGGTCGGCCAGCTCGGCGCGCTTGTCGCGCAGTTGCGCCAGCAGCGCCGACAGTTCGTCGCCGCCTTGCAGGGCGCGCAGGTTTTGCGTATTGGGCGACGAAATATTCACCGTGACGTAATCGGCATGCGGATACACGCCTTCCAGTCCCAGCAGGTAGTCGTCGGCCGCGCGTTCGATGGGCGTATCGGCGTTCTTGCCGATGTTCAGCCCCAGCACGCCGCCCTGTGCGCGCCATTGGCTGCGCTGCACATTGGCGATGAAGGCGTCCAGCCCCTGGTTGTTGAAGCCCAGCCGGTTGATGAGCGCCTGCGAGCGCGGCAGGCGGAACATGCGCGGCTTGGGATTGCCCGGCTGGGCGCGTGGCGTGACCGTGCCTACTTCCACGAAGCCGAAACCCAGGTTGCCCAGCGCATCGATGTAGGCGCCGTTTTTGTCCAGGCCGGCGGCCAGCCCCACGGGATTGTCCACCGCCAGGCCCATCAGGGTGGTCGGCGCCTGTGGGCGGGCGCGCAGCAGGCGGCGGGTGGCGCCGCAATCGTAGGCGCGCTGCAGCCCGGCCAGCGTGACCTCATGGGCGGTTTCCGCGTCCATGGCGAACAGGGCCGGACGCGCCAGGGGATAGGCTTGGAACAGGATGGACATGGGGCGCAATTGTAGCCAGTTTGCGCCGTGGCGCGGGTGGCGTCAGAGCATTTCGGGGGGCGGCTCTTGCCAGGTTCCGTCCAGGTGCATCTGCAGGGGGCGAAAGCCCGACTTATAGGCCATTTTGCGGCTGTCGCGGATCCAGTAGCCCAGGTACAGCCACGGCAGGTTCAGGGTGCGGCACTGTTCGATCTGCCACAGCACGTTATAGGTGCCCAGGCTGCCGCGCGCCTGCGGGTCGTAGAAGGTATAGACCGAAGACAGGCCGTCGTCGAGCACGTCGATGATCGATACCATCGCCAGCGCGCCCTCGGCGTCGCGGAACTCGACCAGGCGCGTGTTGACGCGGCTGGTCAGCAGGAACTGCGCATATTGGGTGCGGCTGTCGTCGTCCATGCCGCCGCCCGGATGGCGCCCCTGCTGGTAGCGGGTGTACAGATCGTAGTGTTCGGGCGACCAGGCCAGTTCGGCCACGAAGGCGCGCAGGTCCTGATGGCCGCGCCAGGCGCGGCGCTGGCTGCGGTTGGGGGCGAAATGGGCGGTGTCCACGCGTACCGGCACGCAGGCCCGGCAGGTGTCGCAATGGGGGCGGTAGGTGAACAGCCCGCTGCGCCGGAAGCCCTGTTCGACTAGCTGCGAATACGCGCCCGCGTTGATCAGGTGGCCGGGCGCGGCCACCTGCGAGCGCGCCTGTTGCCCGGGCAGGTAGCTGCACGGATACGGCGCAGTGGAATAGAACTGCAGGGCGGCGAAAGGAAGTTCTTTGAGCTGGCTCATGGGGTGCCCGCCCGGGTGTCGAGGCCCGGCAGGCATGGGTACATCTTAACGCCGAAGCGGTTCAGGACAATAATCGCGACGCGGGCAGGGGATGCAGCCTGCCCTGGCTGTCCAGGCGGCCCGGCCGCCAGGCGGGCGCGGGCCCCGCCACAGCGCGCCGTACATGTTCGACGAAACGCGCGCGCGGCACCGGCCGGGCGCCCAGGCTGGCCAGGTGGCGCGTCTGCTGCTGGCAGTCGATCCATTCGACGCCGGCATGGCGCAAGAACGCCACCAGGTAGGCCAGGGCCACTTTCGAGGCATCGGGCACGCGGGTGAACATCGATTCGCCGAAGAACATGCGGCCCAGGCTGATGCCGTACAGGCCGCCCGCCAGCTCGCCGTCGATCCAGGTTTCGACGCTGTGCGCCACGCCCGCCGCATGCCATGCCCGATAGGCCTGCTGCATGGCCGCGGTGATCCAGGTGCCGGCCTGGCCGCCGCGCGGCGCGGCGCACTGGGCCATCACGGCCGCGAAATCGGTGTCGACCCGCACTTGCAGGCGCGGCAGCAGGCCGGCTTCGTCGCGCGCCGCCTGGCGCAGCAGCTTGCGCAGCGAATGCGAGGGCGCGAAATCGGCACAGGCCAGCACCATGCGCGGATCGGGACTCCACCAAAGAATGGGTTCGCCTTCGCCGTACCACGGAAAAATACCGCTTGAATAAGCCGCGGCCAGCCGCTCGAGCGACAGGTCGGCCCCCGCCGCCAGCAGGCCGGCGGGGTCGGACAAGGCATGCTCGACGGGCGGAAACGGCGTGTCGTGCGATAACCAGGGCAGCTTCAAGGTCAGCGGTGCGATTCGAGCGCGAAATGATGAGTGCCGAAGCTGCCGCGCCGGCGGTCTTCCAGGAACTGCTTCAGGGTGGTCGCCACGGTGCGGAACGACAGGTCGTCCCAGGGAATATCGGCCTCGTCGTAGTAGCGCGCTTCCAGGCTTTCGGGGCCGGGATCGAGTTCGGGCCCCAGCGCCTGCGCCAGGTAAAACACATGCACCTGGTCGATTTGCGGCACGTCGATGACGGTGAACAATTGGCCCAGCTCGATGCGCGCGCCCGATTCTTCGAGGGTTTCGCGGGCCGCGCCCTGCGCGGTGCTTTCGTTCAGTTCCATGAAACCCGCGGGCAGCGTCCAGGTGTCGTAGCGCGGTTCGATGGCGCGCCGGCACAGCAGGATGCGGTCTTGCCAGACCGGCACCGTGCCCACCACCAGGCGCGGGTTCTGGTAATGGATGGCGCCGCAGTGCTCGCAGACGTCGCGCTCGCGGTTGTCGCCATCGGGCACGCGGCGCGTGATCGGCGTGCCGCATTGGCTGCAGAACCGGGCGCGACGCGGGGCAGGAAAGTACTTTGGAGGCGGTTGGGCGGTCATGGCGTCGATTCTAACGGCAGTCGGCTTCCGCGTGGCGCCGGGATCAGGGCCGCGGGCGCGCCGCGAAGCCGAGCCGAGCCGGGATCTCGGCCCGTGCCACATCGCGGTGCAGCGGCGCCGCGGCGGCCAAAGCCGGATGGGCCACTCGCACGGCCGCGCCGGCCGCTTCCAGCAGGTCGGCCAGCGGCTGGCCCTGCTCGCCATGCAATTGCTCGAGCAGCGCCGGCAATTCGCGGCCCTCGACCATGGCGGGGCCGGCGTCGGCCTGGGCATATAGGCGGCCGCTGTCGTCCAGCCACCAGGCCGTGACGGCCCGTACCGGCAGGCCCGTATGGGTGGCCAGTCCGATGCCGTCGTCGGCGCGGCGCAGCAGGTACGGCGCCGCGTCCAGGCGCACGTACACGCGCTGGGGACCGTTCTGGAAGTACCAGCGGCCCTCGCCGTCGGCCGCGTAATTGCGGCCGATGAATTCGACGATTTGCGTATTCGTGATGGATTCGCCGGGCCCGTCATCGGCGGCGTCGCCCAGCGGATGCAGGCGCCAGCGCCCGCGCTCGTCCAGCGACAGCCAGCCGTATACGGCTGGCACGTCGGGCCATCTGGCCAATGCTGCTTTGACGGAAGAATCCATGCGGGTCCGGGCTGCGCGCGGGCAATGGGCCCGCGTTCCAGGGCCTATTTAACCAGAACGCGCGCCCACGGCGCGGACCATGCGCTGGTGGCCGCTAGGCTGCCACGCGCGCCTTGGACGGCCAGCCCAGCGTCGCGCCGCGCGAAATGGCGGTATACACGGCCTCGTTGCGATTGTGTACCTGCAGGCGCTGGTACAGGGTTTCCGCATGGACCTTGGCCGTCGCTACGGCAATATTCAAATGGCGCCCGATCGCCTTCAAGGTATAGCCGCGCGCCAGCAGCACCAGCACCTCGTATTGGCGCGGCGTCAGTCCCAGGGCGGCGCTTTCTTCGTGCGGGCACGATAACGGCAGCGGCAAGGGGCAATCCGCGGCGGCGCCGGCCAGCAAATGAACGGCCTGGTCAGGGTCTTCGGTGGGCCTGGTGACGACCTGCGCCGTAAAGAACATGCCGCCGGCCAGCACCAGCCTGATCGCCGCCTGCAGCATCTCGGCCGGCGCGTCGGTGGGCACGCAGCCCACCACGCCGGGCGGCAGCCCTTGGGCCCAGGGCGCCAGGCCCTTGCTATTGAACAGCAGCAAGATCGCTTTGGGCAGGTAAGTCAGCTTGGCCAGGATGACGGTTTCGTAGATGTCATCCAGGCAGCGCACCGACAAGAGCATCAATTCGTATTCCTGGGCTGCCGGCGAGGTGGTGGACAGGCCCACATGGACGGCGTGGTCGATGCGCCAGCCCGGCACCGCCGCGGCGGCGGCCTGAACAAGGGCCTGCTGCAATCCCGGTTGGGATTCGATAACGATAACGGTCGACACGGTTGCTTCTCCCTTGGTGATCCCTATTCCTGTTTTTTGTTGTCGCAGGAGGCACGCCAGAAGCGGTGACGAGGAAAGAAATAATCGGCAACAGGCAGAGGCTGCCTGCCTGTGCCGACTCGCAGCATCGGTGGGGCTTAGCCCGGCCGAAGTGTGAAAAAAGTTAATGCCAGATACCAAAAATAGCAAGACATTTGTTTTTGAAACATGCTAACGATCTCGGATGATTACTGAATCCAGCAGTTCAATTGCACGGATTGGCTTTTCGTTTCCCAGTTGACAGGGAACGTTTCGAACCGCTCGGCAAAGCACGAGGCCCGCAAGCTGTAGCCGGACCGGGGCAGCCACTTGTCCAGCAAGTTCGCGTACAACGCCGAGACGCTATGGGCGGTGCAGGGCGCCTCGCAGGTCGCGATGCGGCCGCCCGGCAATGTGATTTCGAAAGCGTCCTTGGGCTTCGGCCCGAACCCGGGCGGGACCTGCACGCCGCAGTAATAGCGCATGAACGGCGTGGGCACGAACATCGGCGTGTCGTAGGTCAGGCCGAAAAACGGCCCCGCCAGCATATCGGAGCGCAAATTCGTGAAGAGCCGGCGAAAGTCGTTCCAGCATGCATATTTCTGGCTGGACATGCCTTCGTAGCGCACCGCCCAGAAGCGTGCCGGTGGCAGTTCGCGGATGGTGATCTTGGCGTTGTGGCCCGGCACGTCCCAGGTGCTGGCGGCCTGTGCGGCCGACTCATTCAGCTTGGCGATATACAGCGCATGCGCCTGCCGGAACTGGCCGGGAGAAATGCCCCAATAGCGCGTAAAGGCCCGGGTGAAGGCCTGCTGGCTCGAAAAGCCCATGTCGATGGCGATCGAAAAGGGCGGTTGCCGGGTGTGCGCCACCATCAGGGCGCAACGCCCCATCAAATTGCGATGAATGTAGTCGCGCGGCGAATGCTGGAAATCCTTAAGGAATAGCCGGGTCAAGTGAAACCGGCTGACCTGGATCTGCTGCGCCAGCTCTTGTATGAGCGCGTCATGCACGCAATGCTCGGTCGAATCGTGCAAGATTTTTTGTTCGATCTGCGTGATGCAGTACTGAATACGAGGGTCCATAAGAGTCCTTTTTTCGCTGGACGGCCAGCGCCCGCTCCGAAAATCCGCTGTTGCTGGATCGACATCGCCAATATCTCGAAAAAAAATTTTGAAAGATCACAAACTGTAAATTTTGTGAGTCGGAACTGCCTAGAATGAAAACCGTGCAAACAAGGCGGATGGGAGTGGGAGGGCAATTTCGAATAAACGTCCGGGAGGCGTTGAAATTGCAAGAATCAGTCAAAAAATTGCAGCTCCGGTTTTCACGGCTGGATTATGCGGCGGACATAGGAAGTATTAAATAGGCCGTTGGTAGTAGATGGGCAGAAGGCCGGGTATACCCCCGGTAAGGGCCGAATTTAAATCAGTGTTGCCGATACCGATCCTGGCTTTACACAGCCAGGCAGGGAGAGTGTTTGCCCAAAATCTGGAATAAGCATCAAGCCGGCCGCCGTTAAATATTTCATAAGCAGGAAATGAGTTTCAGGTGAGAAAAGATTTTCCAGATCGTTGCGGCACCAAATGATATTCAAGCGCCCGCACGCATCCGGATAACCGGGTTGGACCGCCTCGAGACGGATTCTCGAGTTATTAGGAGGCATACATCATGAAGAAAGCACTTTTGGCAGCGGCCCTGGCCGTAAGCTCTATTGGTATGGCGCATGCGGCCGGTTTCGCGATCGGCGGCTTTATCGGAGCCGGTTCGGCCAACTCGGGAACGCAGGGCGGCTCGATGGCCAGCAGCGGCAGCGGCTCGATGGGACCGGGCGTAGCGGTGCAGGGCACCACGGCCACCAGCTCCACCAGCGCGAACTCCGGCGTGGCGCTGTCGCCGCAGGGCACCACCACCTACGCCAACGGCGGCGCTGTCAATACCTCGGTGGGTGGCGGCTTCACGAATGGATTCGCCATCGGCGGAACCTCGGGCTCGGCCGGAAGCGACTACACCAGCGGCGCTGGCGGCAACGTCGGCAATATCGGTTTCGGCGGCTGGAGCTGGTAAGCCGTCTGCCAAAGCCGATCCCCGTCGTGCGGGGAAGATTTGCTTCCCCGCACGCAGGAGAACTCTCATGAAATCTGTGCTCGGGTCGATCTTGATTTGGCTGGCGGCCGTTGTGCTGCCGTTCCAGGGGGCATGGGCCGCCGATTCCGCGGCGGGGACTGAGCTGACGGCGATTTGCGCGCCGGCCGTCGATGCGCGCACGCAGCCGTTCGCCACGTCGTTTCCGGCCATGTCGCCGGCCGAGCAGGAGTTTTCCCTGGCTCGAGGCGGTTTTCCGGATTGCCGGCCCGAGGCCGGCGGCAGGTTCAAAAGCTTCGCCCAAGTGCCGATCGAAGACGATCACCGGCTCCGCGATTACTGGCTGGTTCGCGCGCGGCTATTGCCCACTTACCCCGCCACGGCCTATCCCGTGCTGTTGCCGCTGGGCTGGCAATGGCTCGAATTCAGCCGCCAGGCAGGGTATTGATTGCTTCTGGGGTTGAGCCCGAAGGCTATGCAGCCACGCTGGATAGTTACTACAGAATAAATAAATAAATAATCAACCAAGCTTAATCAGTTACATGCCCGGCCGGTTTATATGCCGCCGGGCACACTAGGCTATATGAGGAGCGCTGGTGATGGACGAGAAACTTGACGAAGAAATCAAGCGGTGGACAGTCAGGCGCAAGAGCGTGCTGGTCATGGATATTATCCAGGGCAGGACCAGCGTGCGCGAGGCCAGCGAATCGTTTGACTTGCCGGCGTCGGAGATCGAGCGCTGGGTAGACGAGGGCAAGCGCGGGCTGGAGAATGCACTGAGATCCAACCCGTTGAATGTTAAGGAATTTTATGAAAAGCAGATCAAGGCCCTGCAGCAGGCTTATGGCGAGGCCATGCTCGAGCTGAGGATCCGCAGCAAGCAGAACGGGCCGCCGATGGACGACGAGAAATGACAGGCCGCAGATATGTGCAGAAGGGCCGCGGCTTGCCTGGATTGAAAATCACCGGAATGCGGCCGCTGTCATAAGAGCCGTTGTTTTCTTGGAATAAGCCATTGGATTTTATTTTTTCAATAAAAATAAAAAACCTCACAAAGTGGCAAAAAAATAAATCGATGTAACCATAAAATGAACTCACCGTATTCTGCTTGTTACGAGATTTTGGTCAAAAAATGATTATCTGGCGGGGTATTCCTGCTGACAGCATAGGGTGGCTTCATTCCAGGAGAAGAATCATGAAACGCCTAGTACTTTTGACATTGGCCTTATGCACGTTCAGCGCCTACGGCCAGACGACGATAAGCTCGGGAGCCCAGGCGGGTTCCACGGCAACCGGCAATGCCAGTTCCAATTCGCAGTCCGGCACGGCGCAGGTAGGGGTATCGGCCCAGATGGGGATGGGCAACATCACCTTCGAAGGCTCTTCCCAGCGCGAGCACCAGAGCCTGTCCACGACGCCCAACGTCTACGTGGCCCCCAGCATGTTCGGCGGCGCCAACAATTGCGGACAAAGCAATACGATGGGCGTGGGCGTAACGGGGTTCGGCATAGGGGGATCGGTGGCCACCGAGAGCTCGGCGTGTAATGCGCGCGAAGACACGGCTACCGCCTACAAGCTGGGCTATAAAGAGGTGGCCGACATGCGGTTTTTCTGCTTCGGCGAAGAAGAAAACCGGCTGGCCTGGGAAGCCACGGGCCATACGTGCCCGGCGACGGCCAAGCCGGTTTCCGACCGGCGCCAGAATACGTCGGTCGCCGCGGCGCCCAGCAGCGCCAGCTATGGGCCGGTGACGAACTACGTTGAGCCCTGACAAAGAAAAAGGCTCTCGATGAGAGCCTTGTTCTTGGAGGCGCAAGCCGGAATCGAACCGACGTACACGGATTTGCAATCCGCTGCATAACCACTCTGCCATTGCGCCAGGGCAGCAACTGCCAAGCCCGCCATTGTACAGGAAACCACGTGTTTGTGTCTGGCGCACCCGCTCAATTGACGGTGATGTGGGCTTCCTGGATGGCCTTGGCACTTTGGGCGACATCTTGCGCCAACTGTTCGGCCAATTGCGCCGGCGAACTCTGGCGAGGCTCGTAGCCCTGGTCCTGAAAACGCTGGATCAGCGCGGGGTCGGCCAGGGTCTTGTTGAGCGCGGTGTTCAGGGCGGCCACCACCGGTTCCGGCGTGCCGGCCGGGGCGAACAGGCCATACCAAAGCTCGACGTGGTAGCCCGGCACCCCGGCTTGCGCGATGGTGGGCAGGTCGGGCATCAAGGCGCTGCGCTCCGGCGTGGCCACGCCCAGCGCGCGCAGCCGGCCTTCTTCAATAAAGGGCTTGACCGACGAGAGGGTCAGGATACTGACCTGCGTATGTCCGCCCAGCAAGTCATTGATGGCCGGGCCGCCGCCTTTGTACTGGATATGGGTGATGTCCACGTCCGTCATGCGATTGAAGATTTCGCTGGCCAGATGATGGGGCGTGCCGCTGCCCGGCGCGCTCCAGTTCAGCTTTCCGGGTTGGGCGCGGGCCTGTGCGATCAGGTCTTGCACGGACTTGATCGGCAGCTTGGCATTGGTGACCAGCACCAGTGGCGCGCTGGCCACCATGCCGATGGGCGCAAAGGATTTTTGGGGGTCGAACGACAGATTCTTGTACAGCGAGGCGTTGATGGCCAGCGTGTTCGAGCCGAACAGAATGGTGTAGCCGTCCGGCTCGGCCCGTGCCACGGCCTCTGAACCGATATTGCCGCCGGCTCCGCCCCGGTTGTCGACCACGACGGGCTGGCCCAGCGCCTCGGCCAGTCGCGGCGCGACATCCCGCGCCAGGATGTCGGTTCCGCCGCCGGCCGAGAACGGCACGATCAGCCGCACTGGCTTGGACGGAAACGCGTCGGCTGCCGTCGCGGACGGGGCGACGATCAGCAAGGCCGTCGAAACGACGGTGGACAGCAATGACGACAGGCAGGAGGGATAGTGCATGGTTGTCTCCAGTGTGCCCTCTTGGCGGGTGGGGCTGGGGATGTGCCGGCACGGGCGGCCCCGGGCCGGATGGCGGGCGCCGTTTTCAGTCGGCTGCCGGCAGTCGCACGTCGAAGTGGCGTGCCAGCACGTCGGCGATCAGTTCATAACAAGACCCGACACGCACGACTTCCAGCGTGGCGAAGTTGATCAAGGTGGCCGAGCGCCGGTAATGATGGTATTTGCGCAAGCCGTAATCCACCACGACGTCGGCAAGATCCAATAGTTCGCGCGGGATATCCTCCACCCGGAACTTGGTGCCGGTATTGGTCAGGTTGGCCGACGATCCGAAAATCGGATGATTTTCTTCGCGGCTCAGCCGGCAGATCTCGCGGTGGAACGGGCCGGCATTGAGCAGCATCGCCACGGTGCCGTCTTTGGTACTACCCACCAGCGCCGCCGGATCCAGCCGGCGGATCAGCGGGTGATCGTCGCGGTAGGGCGCGATGGCGCCCAGCGGCAAGTCGTAGCCTTCCGTAATGCAGCGCACCATCTCGCGTTCCCGTTCGCCCAGCACGTGCAATTGCCGGTGGATTTCCATGTCGCCCACCATGGCGTTCAGCTTGGTGGGCGCGCGTCCCTTGGCGCGGAAGATGCGCGCCAGCGACTCGGCCGAGCCGCCCGCGATGGTATAGCCGACGTCCACCGGAAAGATGGCGATGCCGCCTCGTTGCAGTGCGTCGAAGGCCCTGCGCGCGTCGGCGGCCGTGTCTGGGTAATGCATGGGGATTTCGCTCCTGTTGCCTGCCGGGCGCTCCCGAGAGAGAGCGCGGCTCGTGGTGATAGTGCAGGTAGCGTACGGGCGGTCTATGATCAAGACAATTTTATTGTTCTTATCCATTGATTCGGATTTCTTATGCATGTGACTCTGCGCCATTTGCGCGCTGCCCAGGCGGTGGCCCAGCGCCGCAGTTTTCGGCGCGCCGCCGAAGATCTGCATGTATCGCAGCCGGCGCTGTCGCTGGCCATTCACGAACTGGAGTCGGCGCTGGGCGTGGTGCTGTTCGATCGCAACTCCCGGTCCGTGGCGCCCACCGAGCTGGGGCATTTTTTCGTCGAGGGCGCCGCGCGGCTGCTGGCCGATTTCGATCATCTGGTGCAAGAGGTCGGCGACGCGGCGCGTTCGCGGCGCGGGCGCGTGGTGGTGTCGTGTGTTTCGTCGATCGCCGGGCGAGTCATGCCCCAGGCCATTCTGCATTGCACCGCGCGCTATCCCGGCGTCGAAGTCGGCATCCGCGACGATGTGGCCACGCAGGTGCTCGAACAGGTGCGTACGGGGCAGGCCGATTTCGCGCTGACCATCGAGCCGTCCGCGGTAGGCGAGGGCATGCTGTTCGAGGCCTTGTTCGAAGACCCGTTCTATCTGGTGTGCGAGCGTGGGCATCCCCTGGCCGCGCGCCGTCAGGTGCCCTGGAAAGCGCTCGATGGCGAAAACCTGATCGAGCTCTCGACTTCCAGCGGCACCCATCGCATGGTGCGTGCCGAACTGGCGCGCAGCCACGCGCGTCCCGGCCGGTCGACCGCGGTGTCCCATTTATCGACCGTGCACGGCCTGCTGGAAGCGGGCTTCGGCGTGGCGGTGCTGCCGCGCATTGCGTTGCCGGTGCGCGCCCATCCGACGCTGGTGGCGCGGCCCCTGGTGCAGCCGGCGCTCAGCCGTACCCTGGGCATCTACCGGCGCCGCGATCGTTCGTTGGCGCCGGCCGCCGGCGCGCTGGTCGATTCGGTGCGAGAGATATTCGCTCAGCTCAAGGCGCCCTGAGCCGCGGCCCGGTTCAAAGAATGTATTTCAGGTATTGCTTCAGGCAGGCCTTGGCGTCGCGGATGTTCTCGCGGCGCATGGCTTCGGCGCGATCGGCATCGCCTTCGCACATGGCCCTCAAGATTTCGCATTGCTGGCGCACCCCGGCCTCGGCCCGGCCCGGCAGTATGACGATACGCCGGATCAGCACCTGGGTTTTTTCATTGATGTTGTCCAGCGCGCGGGTCAGTTCGGGGTTGTCGGCGGCTTCGATGCACTTGGCGCGGAAAGCGCTGACCTTGTCGGTGTACAGCTCGAAGTTGCCGTCGTGCACCGCCTGCGATACCGGTCCCAGGAAGTGTTCGTACAGTTCTTTCCATTGGCTGGGGTCGGTGTTCAGGGTGGCCAGCCTCACGCACAGGCCTTCGAGCACTTCGCGGATGTCGTAGATGCGGAAGACTTGCTCGGGTCCCAGCTTGGCCACCATGGCGCCCCGATTTGGCGTGCGTTCGATCAGTCCGCGCTGTTCGAGTTCCACCAATGCATCGCGCACGCGCGTGCGCGGGATACCGAATTCCGCCGCCAGATCGTATTCGTTCAGTTTCGAGCCGGGCGGCAGGTCGCCTTTGGCGATGCGGTCGCGCAGGACGCGCGACAGATCGGCGCCTGCCGTACGGCTTCCCTTGCGCGCGGGAGCCGCGCCGGCGTCGGCTGGCGGCGTGGCCCGCTTGCGGGGCGAAGGAGTAGTGGCCATGGCAGAGGGAAGCAAACAGTACAGGGGGCGAGTGTATTAGCCGGCCTCATCCACCGTCAATCGAGCCCCGCCCCGCGCCGCGGCCGCGGCGCGGGGCCGCCCGTCAGGGACGCACGCCCATGTTGCGCTTGGGGCCCAGGCTGATTTTCATGGACCCTTGGGCCGCCTTGAGAAAGCGCGCCAGATAATGCCGCGTCTCGCGCGGATCGATGACGTCTTCCACGCCGAATGCCTCGGCCGTGCGGAAGGGCGAGCCGAAACGGCGCAGCTTTTCTTCGATTTCGGCCTCTTTCTGCTTGGGATCGCTGGCGGCCTCGATTTCGCGGCGGAACGCGGCCGCGACCCCGCCTTCGACCGGTAGAGAGCCCCATTCGGCCGTGGGCCACGCCAGTTTCAGGCCGATGCCGACCTTGTCGGTGGCCGCCATGCCGGCCATGCCGTAGCATTTGCGCACCACTACCGTCGCCATCGGCACGGTGGCCTGCAGACTGACGAAGACGCTGCGCATGCCGTCACGCAAGGTACCCTGGGCTTCGGCGTCGCGGCCCACCATGAAGCCCGGCACGTCCACCAGAAATACCAGCGGGATATGGAAGGTGTCGCACATTTCGATAAAGTGCGTCTGCTTGCGGGCGCCGGCCGCGTCGATGGCCCCCCCGTAGAACATGGGGTTGTTGGCGATCACTCCCACGACATAACCGTCCAGCCGGGCCAGTGCCGTGATGACGGCCTTGCCGTAGGTGGGCTGGATCTCGAACATCGAATCGCGGTCGAACACCATGCCGATGAGACGGCGCATGTTGTATGCCTTGCGCCGGTCCTGGGGCACGATGGTGGCCAGCCCTTCGTCGCGCCGGTCGATCGGGTCGCCGGCAGACACGCGCGGCGGCAATTCCCAGACATTCTGCGGCATGTACGACAGGAAGCGGCGGATCTGCGCAAAGCATTCCGCTTCGCTGGCGTAGGCATCGTGTATGGTGCCGGCCACGTCGACGGCCACTTTGCTGCCGCCCAGGTCGTCTTTCTCGATGTCCTGGCCCAGCGAGCGTTTCACCACCGGCGGGCCGGCGGCGAAGACCTGGCTGTTGCCCTTGACCATCAGCGACCAGTGGGCCAGGATGGCGCGCCCCGCGGGCCCGCCGGCCGCGGTGCCCATGACGGCGCAGATGACCGGTACCTGGCCCAGCAGGGCGGTGGCTGTTTCAAAGCCATGGACGCCCGGAAATACAGTATGCCCGCGCCGCTCGGCCGAAGTCACGCTGCCCCCCACGCCGTCGCACAGGTTGACCAGCGGAATCTTGTAGCTCAACGCCAGGTCTTCGACAAAGCCCCCCTGGCCGCCTTTCTTCCGGTCGCCGCTCCAGCTGGCGCCGCCGCGCACGGTGTAGTCTTCGCCGCCTATCGCGACGGGGCGGCCATCGATTTCGGCCAGGCCCATGACGTACGGAGCCGGGGTCATGCCTTGCAGGCGGCCTTGTTCATCGTAGCGGCCCGTGCCCGCCAGGCCGCCGACTTCCTGGAAGCTGCCGTGGTCGCACAGCGAGCCGATGCGTTCGCGCACGGTCAGCTTGCCGGCGTTGTGATGCCGTTCGACGGCGGCTTCGCCGCCCATGCGCTGCGCCAGCTCGCGGCGGAACTGCAGTTCGTCGATGCCGGGTACAAGAGATTCTGCGGGCGCGTTCATCATTACTCCTGTTCGATGGTGGCAATGACCTGGCCTTCTTCGACCGGCTGGCCTTCCTGGGCCAGGATCGCGCCGACGACACCCGATACCCGGGCTTCAACCGGGATCTCCATTTTCATGGATTCAAGGGTGATGAGCTCGTCGCCCTCGCGCACGTGCTGGCCGGCTTGGCACAGGATTTTCCAGACCGTTCCGACCACCTCTGATTTGACTTCCACACTCATGAGTTTTCCTTGGGGAGAAAATGACAACGCGTAGCGCCCATGGACGCTATTGCGGCTGGATGCCGGCGGTTGCGCCGACCGTTTTCCAGGTAGCCAGTTCTTCCTGAAATGTCTTCTGGAAGTCGGCCGCGCTGAGATCGGCCAGGGTCAGGCCGCCGCCCTTGACCAGTTTTTCTTTGACGGCGGGCTCTTTCAGCACCTGGTTCAGTTCGTGGTTGAGCTTTTCGACCACCGCCGGCGGCATGTTCTTCGGGCCCATGATTCCGAAGAACAGGCTGCGGTCGTACTCGGGCACACCCGCCTGCGCGAATGTCGGCACATTGGGAATGAGCGTCGAGCGCTGCTGGCCGGTGACGGCCAGCCCCACGGCCCGGCCGCTCGATATGACCGGCGCGGCCAGCAACAGGGTGTCCATCAGGGCGTCGATCTCGCCTCCCATCAGCGCCGTGCTGGCCTGGCCGTTGCCCTTGTAGGGCACGTGGGTCATCTTGGCGCCGGTGTACGAACTGAAAGCTTCCATCGACATGTGGGTGGACCCGCCGATGCCCGAACTGCCGAAGTTGATGTCGCCCGGCCGGGACCGGGCCCGCTCGATCAGGTCTTGCAGGGTCTTGATGCCGGACTCTTTGGAAACCATCAGCACCGTGGGCAGGTAGCCGATCAGCCCGATAGGCTGCAACTGGCCGGCGACCTCGGCCGCGTTCTTGTACACCGCCGGGTTGACGGCAATGGCGCTGGACACGGTCAGCAGTGTGTAGCCGTCGGCCGGCGAGCGCACGGTTTCCTGTGCCGCCAGTGAGCCGCCCGCGCCTACTTTGTTCTCGACCACGATGGGCTGGCCCAGTCGCTTGCCCAACGCGTCGGCCACGACGCGGGCGACGATGTCGGTGGCGCTTCCGGGCGAAAAGCCCACATACATTTTCACGGGTTTGTCGGGGAACCCCTGGGCGGACGCGGGGCCCGCCCAGGTGCAGGCGGCCGCGAGGGCGGCTGCCAGGATGCGCGCACGATAGAGCATGGTTTGTCTCCGATGGCTGTTCTTTGTCCAGGCATGGTAGTCCGCTTTTCCACATCTATCAACTATTTAGTTTGCTATTTATAAGCTAATAAAAAATTGTCATGATGCTTTTTAGTTATCTAAATAGTAGACTAATTGCTGTGAGGTGCGGGCAGGTTCGCCGGGTTCCCTTTTTCAAGCTCAGGAATACGTACATGTCGGATAGCAACCAACCAGACCCCAGCAAGAACGGCGGGCCCTTGAGCGGCTACCGCGTGCTCGAGCTGGGTTCCACCGTGGCGGGCCCGTTTTGCGGCCGCCTGCTGGCGGACTTCGGGGCCGAGGTCATCAAGGTCGAACCGCTGGCGGGCGACCCGGTGCGCACCATGGGCAAGCAGTTCGAAAGCCAGTCGCTGTATGCGGCCAGCATCCTGCGCAACAAGACGCTGGTCTCCATTGACCTGCGTTCGCCCGCCGGACAAGACATCGTGCGGCGCCTGGTCCGCCAGTGCGACGTCGTGATCGAAAACTTCCGGCCGGGCGGGCTGGAAAAATGGAACCTGGGGTATGACGCCCTGTCCGCCCTCAATCCGCGGATCATCATGGCGCGCATCAGCGGCTTCGGCCAGGACGGCCCCTATAGCCAGCGTCCCGGCTACGGCGTGATCGGCGAAGCCGTCAGCGGGCTGCGTCATGTCACGGGCGACGCCGATCGTCCTCCGACGCGCGCGGCGGTCTCGCTGACCGACTGCCTGACCGGTCTGTACGCCGCTTTCGGCATCTTGATGGCGGTGCTGGCGCGCCAGGCTACCGGCCGCGGCCAGTACATCGACGCCGCGCTGTACGAATGCGCCTTCAGTATCATGGAACCGCACGTGCCGGCCTTCGACAAGCTGGGCGCGATTGCCCAGCGCGCGGGTTCGCGGCTGCCGGACAGCACGCCCAATAACCTGTATCCCACTCGCGATGGCGACTACATCCACATCACGGCCATGGCCGACGCGGTATTCCTCCGGTTGCTCGGCGCCATGGGCCAGCCCGGGCTGGCCGACGACCCGCGCTTCGCCGATGCCCGTGCGCGTGCCGCCCACGATGCCGACCTGGACGGCCTGATCGCCGACTGGACCGGAACGCTGACCCTGGCGCAGCTCGAGGCCGAGTTGGCCCGCGCCGATGTGCCGGCCACGCGCATTTTCACCATGGCGGATATTTTCGGCGACGCGCACTTCCGGGCGCGCGGCATGTTGGTGGACCTGCCGCATGACCAACTCGGCTCGGTGAAGGTCGCCGGCGTGGTGCCCAAGCTGTCGGACACGCCCGGTACGTTGCGTCGTGCCGGTGGCGCGGTGGGCCGCGATACGCGCCAGGTCATGGCCGAGATCGCCGGTTATGCGCCGGATGAAATCCAGGCATTGATCCAGGCCGGCGTGGTGCATGCCGAACCCGCGCCCACCGCATGATCCATCGTCCCCACAAAGGAAAAGGCATGTTTCACAAAGTGATTGTTGCCAATCGCGGCGCCATCGCCGGCCGCGTCATCCGCGCCTTGCGCGAAATGGGCGTGCGGTCGGTTGCCGTGTATTCCGAGGCGGATGCCGGCGCACCCTATTTGCAGCAGGCCGACGAAGCGCACGCGATCGGTCCCGCGGCGGCGCGCGACAGCTACCTGAATCAGGACACCCTGATCGACCTGATCAAGCGCACCGGCGCCGACGGCCTGCACCCCGGTTATGGGTTCCTGTCGGAAAACGCGGCCTTTGCCCGCCGCGTTCGGGATAACGGGGCGGTGTTCATCGGGCCGTCCGCCGACTGGATCGACGCCATGGGACACAAGACCCGCGCCCGCGAGCTGGCCGCCCGGCACGGATTGCCGGTGGGCAAGGGCTCGCCGATCCTGTCGGGCGACGACGCCCTGATGCGGCAATACGCGCAAGAAATCGGCTATCCGGTGCTGATCAAGCCCGCGGCCGGCGGCGGCGGTATCGGCATGCTGGTAGCCAACCATCCCGACGAACTCGCCGCCATGGCCGAGAAAGCCCGGTCGCTGGCCATGCGTGGGTTCTCTAACGCCGAGGTCTATCTTGAACACTACCTGCAGCGCCCGCGGCACATCGAATTCCAGCTGCTGGGCGACCGGAACGGCCGCGTGCGGCATCTGTTCGATCGCGACTGTTCGCTGCAGCGGCGTCACCAGAAGATCATCGAAGAAGCCCGCGCGCCAGCCGCCGACCGCGGCAAAATCGACGCGCTGGCGCAACGCCTGGCAGAGACGTTTTCCCGTCTAGGCTACGACAACATCGGCACGGTCGAAACACTGATGAGTCCGCAAGGCGACTTTCATTTTCTCGAGATGAATACCCGCCTGCAGGTCGAGCATGGCGTGACGGAAGCGATCACCGGTATCGACCTGGTATGCGCGCAGGTGCAGAGCGCGGCCGGCCTGGCGCTGGACGACATCTTGCCCGCCGACATCCCGGCCCGCGGCCATGCCATCGAGGCGCGGGTCTACGCGGAAGATTCCCGGCGCTTCTTGCCGTCGTCGGGATTGCTGCGAGTGTATCGTCCACCGAAGAGCCTGCGCGTCGAGACCGGCTACGCCGAAGGGCAGCGGGTCACGCCGTTCTACGACCCGATGCTGGCCAAGCTGATCGCGCATGCCGATACTCGCGCCCAGGCCATCGACAAGCTGTTGGCGGCCCTGGACGAATTCGAGATCGACGGGGTGAAAACCAATCTGGACGCGCTGAGGCTGCTGCTGCGCAACGAGGCTTTTCGCCGGGGCGATGTGCATACGGGGCTGGTGCCCGAAGCCATGGCCGAACACGCTGGCGCATGACCGGAAATGAAAAAGGGGCTTCGGCCCCTTTTTCATGTGGCGCCGATATCCACGGAAGCGAACCTTCCATGCCCGCGGGCGGTGGGGGATGCTTGATCGTACTATTATGCCTGCTTGATCAGCTGCCTGCGCGCCGGCTGCAAATGGGGCTGAGCCGCAATGTACGTGGAGGGCTGCATGGCTAATGGTTCGGCACGATTTTCCGGGTCGCAGATAATGCACTCGGCCATTTTCAAAGACTTGACCACGTTGCGCATTTTCGTGCGTACGGTCGAGATCGGCAGCTTTTCGGAAGTGGCGCGTCGCATCGACGTGACACCGGCCATGGTAAGCAAGCGTATCGCCACGCTAGAAAGCGAGATCGGCCAGCGGCTGTTGAACCGCGACACCCGGCGCCTGGTAGTGACCGAAGCGGGAGAGCGGCTTTACGCGCATTGCATGCGCGCGCTGGTCGAACTTGACCAGGCGGCCGAAGAACTGGCCAACATGCAAGACACGCCCAGCGGCTGTCTGCGCCTGACGGTGCCGGCCATGCTGGGCCGCGCCTTCATTGCCCCGCGGTTGCCCCGGTTATTGAAAGCTTACCCTCAGCTTTCGGTAGAGGTGAACTTTTCCATGGAAAAGGTCGATCTATACGAAGCGCGCATGGATATCGCCGTGCGTATCGCCGATACGATCGACGCCGGGTTGGTGGCGGTGAAGCTGGCTCCCTATGTGCGCGCCTTCTGCGCGTCGCCGGAATATCTGCGGCGGCACGGCACCCCGCTGGTGCCTTCCGACCTGATGAATCACAATTGCCTGATCACCAAAGGTCTGACGATGACCTCGCGCTGGCCGGTCAAGCAGAACGACGAAATCACGCACGTAAGTGTCAAGGGAAACCTGCTGGCCGACAATGGCGAGGCCGTGCGCTATGCGTGCCTGGAAGGCGTAGGGATCATGATGGCGCCCCGATGGCTGCTTGACGCAGACCTGCGGACAGGGCGGCTGGTCGAAGTACTGCAAGACTACGTGCCGCGCAACCGGGCCGTGTACGCAGTCTTGCTGAACCGGGCGGCGGGGTCCGTGAAAATTCAGGTCGGCCTCGACTTTCTCAAGTCCTGCCTGTCCGATCATCATTCCAGCGACCCCTTGGGCACTGAACTACGGCCCGCTTCGTTGTAGCTAGCGCGACCGGTTCTTTTCGGAAATCACGCTGTATAAATTGCCCGACAGAATCAGGCCCGCGCCCATGAACAGCGTAGCCTGCACGGTTTCGCCGTACAGCCAGGCTCCGATCATGGCGATGAACGGCAGCCGCAGGAAGTCGAGCGGCACCACGATCGTGGCGTCCGCCAGCTTCATCGCGCGGGCCAGGCAGTAATGCGTAACCAGAGAAGCCAGGCCCACCACCGCGATCCAATGCAGGGCCTGCTGCGGAATCGGCTTCCAATCGAGCGTGGACGGGACGATCGCCAGGGCCAACTGTACCGCGCTCATATAGAACAGAATACAAAGCGGCGTTTCCGTGGGCATCAGTTTCTTGGTCATGACGTAGGTCAGCGCGAAAGCCACCGCGCTGCCCAGCACCGCCAACGCGGCCGGGTGCATGGCCGAGCTGCCCGGCCGCACGATCAACCATACGCCCGCCAGGCCCAACGCCACCGAAACCATCCGGGGTGACGTGATCCGCTCTTTGACGATGATGGCGGCCAGCAGAATGGTCCAGACAGGCGCGGTGAATTCGATTGCGATGACAGCCGCCATGGGCATGAAGAACATCCCGTAGACCCAGCCGTACTGCGCGCAAAAATGGCTGGCATTGCGGATGATGTGGCCGCCCAGTTGGGTGGTGCGTACCTGGCTCCAGCCGGAGCGCCAAAGAATCAGGCAGACGACCAATAGTCCACAGGCGCTGCGGAAGAACAGTATCTGGAAAACACTCAGGTGGGCGGCCAGTTCGCGCGACGCGACCGCCATTGCGGCCAGTGCGACGAGGGCGCCGCCCATCCATGCCGCGGCCCGGGTAACCGGGTGCATTCTCGGGCTGGCCATTTGTCTCCTTGTGTCTGCGCAGCTGGGGGCAGGCGGTGTCGTTTGGCGTGAATTATCCTATCGCCGCGCGTGCCTGCCTTATTCCGTACGGAACAGCTGTTGTTACGCCCCATGCCTTGTCCATCTGAATACCGCGGGCCAATATAGCGGCACAAAAATTTATTCCAGGAGACCAGGCCCGATGAGTGAGCAATGGCTGGACGCAGGCCCTATCGAAGGCGTCACTGAAGAATATCCGGCGTCGGCCGTGGTGGCGGGTAAAGAAATAGCGCTGTATCGAGTTGGCGATGCTATCTACGCCACTGACAACTTCTGTACGCATGGCAATGCCCGTCTCTGCGACGGCTATCTGGAAGGCCACGAAATCGAATGTCCGTTGCACCAGGGCCGGTTCGACATCCGCGACGGCCGGGCGCTGTGCGCGCCGCTGACGTCCGATGTGCGCACCTACCCGGTAAAGCTGGTTGACGGGCGGATTTCCGTAGGACTGAGCTGATCCGTTAAACGGAACGGAACAATTGTTGTTCCAGTTGCCCCGTTGTTCGCGCGCCGGGGCGGCTACATACTGAAGTCGCGCTACACATATACGAATAGCGGGTCGACCAGAACTCGCCCGCATCCTGGAGACAACATTGAAATTCGTCAGTTATCAGGCGTCGCACGATGCCGGCGGGGCCGTTGATTACGGTGTGGTGGCCGATAGTCGTATCTGCCGTCTTACGACTGTCCAGTCGCCCACGCTGCGCGAGGCGCTTTCCGTTGAAGGGCTGGACGCCCTGACGCAACGGGCGCGCGCCGCCCTGGACTCCGATGGCGGGACGGCGCCGAGCGTGGTACGGCTGCTGTCGCCCATTCCGGATCCGGGCAAAGTCCTTTGCGTGGGCTTGAACTATTTTCTGCATGCCGAGGAAGCAGGCATGGCGGTGCCCGAGCGGCCGTCCATATTCGTACGTTTCGGCTCTTCGTTTACGGGTCATGAGCAGCCCGTTCTGCGTCCGAAAGTATCCGAGCAGTTCGACTACGAAGCCGAGCTGGCGGTGGTTATCGGGCGGCGTGCCTACCAGGTAGACGAAAAGCGGGCGATGGATTATGTGGCCGGCTACACCTGCATGGCCGAAAACTCGATACGCGACTGGCAGCGCCACTCGAATCAGGCCACGCCTGGGAAGAATTTCATGAGTTCCGGCGCGCTGGGCCCATACCTGGTCACGGCCGACGAGGCCGGGCCGGTCGAGCAGATGCGCATCGTCGGGCGGCTGAACGGCGAACAAATGCAGAATGACCTGGGCAAGAACATGATTTTTACGGTTCCGCAGATCATTGCCTATCTGTCTACGTTTACCGAGCTGGTTCCGGGCGACATCATCGCCACAGGTACCCCGGCCGGCGTAGGGTTCACTCGTAAGCCGCCTCGTTACTTGCGGCCCGGCGACGTCTTCGAAGTCGACATCTCGCGCGTCGGCGTGCTGCGCAATTCTGTGGCGCAAGCCACCTGATAGAGGGCTATTCATGCATCAATCTGCCATCTGGCTTAGTGAACAAGATGTTGCCGCGCTGGTAAGCCTGGACGACATCATTGGCGAGCTCGAGTTCGGCATGCGGGCGCTGGGCGAAGAAAAGGGGTTCAACATCCCTAAGGCGCTTGGCACGATAGACGCCGCGTCGTCCATGCATTCATTGGGTTCGGCGCTGACCGGCGCGCGCGTATGCGGCTACAAGAACTGGATCAACACTCCACGCGGCGCCAAGGCCCTATTCGTGTTGTTCGATTCGCACGAAGGCCGGTTGCTGGCCTTCATGGAAGCCAACGTGCTGGGCCAGCTGCGGACTTCGGCCATGACCGGGCTAGGCACCAAATGGATGTCGCCCGGCGACGTCGACGACATGGCCATAATAGGTTCGGGGCGGCAGGCGCTGGCCCAGATCGCCGCGGTGAATCTGGTGCGGCCGCTGAAGCGGCTGCGTGTCTGGAGCCCCACCGAGGAAAAGCGGCGCGCCTTTTGCGTACAGGCCCGCCAGCATTTTCCGGCCGAAATCGTCGAAGCCCCGACGCTCGAAGAGGCGCTGCGCGAGGCGCCGCTGGTGACCACCGTGACGCGGGCCCGGACGCCGTTCTTGCACGCCAACATGCTGGCCAAGGGGGCTCATCTGAACGCCGTGGGCGCGATCCTGCCGGCCAACGCCGAGTTCCACCAAGACGTCTTCGAGCGTGCGGGCATGATCGCCGTGGATGACGTGGCCAATACGCGCAAGGCATCGCGCGAGTTTATCGACCAGTTCGGCGATGGCGACTGGAGCCGGGTGCGGCCGCTGGGCGAACTCATCGCCACGGGCGAGCGCCGCCCGCACGATGCCGACATTACGCTGTTCAAGTCGATGGGAATGGGCATTTCCGACCTGTCGGTTGCCGCGCTGGCGTATCGGCGCGCCCAGGCCGCCGGCCTCGGCAAAGAGATTCCCCTGACCACCGGCGCCAAGCTGCGGTGGTCCAGCAGCCAGGCTGCTGAAGCAAACTAAGCCAGATGAGGAGATGAACATGGAGTCCGCGATTACACTCGTCGACGTCAGTGGCCAGAAACCGCGCCAGCAAGAGCTCTGGCCGACGGTAGTGCTGCCCAAGGCGCGCATCGACCAAGAGATCGAGCGGCTGGCCGATATCGGCCGACCCGCCGACGGCCGGCGTGCCGCGGCGGTCAACCATCCACAGAACAAGGGGCCCATTCCCGCTTTTGCCCCCGGCATAGACGTTCATATCGTGGTGCTGAAGCCCGGCGAACAGACAGTGGCGACGCTGCGCAACTCCAGCCACGTCGATATGTGCATACGGGGCACCGGCACGGTCGAAAGCGGCGGAAAACAGTTCCAGGTCGAGAAATACGACGTCTGGAATACGCCGGCCATGCAGCCCGTTACCTACCGCAACGATGGCAAGGACTTGTTCGTGCGCCTGTCGTACAGCAATGCTCCGTTGCTTGAGCGCCTTGAGGTGCACTACGTCGATGACGGATCCGCGCGCACTCCGCGGCCGCAAGCCGAAGGCGCAAGCGCCGGCGCCCAGGTCCATAGCGCGCGCGACGCCGCCAAGCCTATCGTCATTGGTTCCGATGGCGCTCAGATGCTGGGTTACGAATGGCTGGTGGATATCGACAAAGTCGATTCCCGCATGCTGCACTGGCCCTGGAAAGACGTGGCGCCCCATCTGGACATGGTGTATGGCATGGACTTGCGCTACACCGGACGCCATCTGTACGTGTTGTACAACCCGGCCACCGAACGGCGCATCGGTACGTCGCACAGTTTCTTCGCCACTATTGCCAAGCTGCCTCCCGGCAAGGTAGACATGCCGCACCGGCACACTTCGGCCGCCATCAATTACATCATGTGGGGCCACGGCAAGAGCGCGGTGAACGGCGAGCGCATCCAGTGGCAAGAAGGCGACTTGCATTTTTCGGCGCCGGGCTGGTCGGTGCACAACCACGCCTCGCGCGAAGAGGGTTTCATGGCCCTCACCATCCAAGACCATCCGCTGCATATCGCCATGGAGTCGCTGCTTTGGCAAGAGACCTTGAAGTCGCCGATTCTGAAGCTGGGCTCTGAATCGGGCGTGCAGACCAATCTGGCAGCCGTCGCAGGCTGAGAGACCCATGCGAGATCGTATACCGCCCTTAGACGGAAGCATCCCGTCCGGCAACGAACTGTTGGTGCTCGAGAACCAGATCCGCCGTTTCTACGATCTGGTGGCCGCGCAGATTGACCAGGACGACGTAGAAAGCTTCCCCGGGCACTTCGTCGAAGACTGCCTTTACCAGGTCGTTTCGCGCGAGAACTATGCCGAAGGCCTGCCGCAGGCGGCCATCTATTGCGATGGCATAGGCATGGTGCGAGACCGCGTGACCGCGCTGCGTGAAACACAGGTGTACGTACCCCGGGTGTGGCGGCATTTCATCAGCGGGGTCCGGGTGACGGCGGTCGAGCGGGGCCAGATCCATGTCCGCGCCAATTTCCTGATCACCGAGGCGATGTCCGACACCGACCCGACCATATTCCTGGTAGGCGAATACCTGGACATCCTGGCGAACGGCGAGCAGGGGTTGAAATTCAAGCAGCGCCTGGCGGTGTTCGACAACCATCACGTCAATCGGTCGCTGATCGTGCCCGTATAAGCCAAGGAGATCGACATGCAACAGGTAAGTACCGCCATGCCGGCCGACCGCCGCTGGCCCGAGGCCGGCTGGACCCGCGTGCCGTTCTGGATTTACACCGACCCGGATATCTATCAGCGCGAGCTCGAGACTTTTTTCTATGGTCCGGGCTGGAACTACGTGGCCCTGGAATGCGAAATTCCCGAAAAAGGCTCGTACAAGCGCAGCTGGATCGGCGAACGCCAGGTCGTGGTAGTGCGCGGCGAAAACGACCAGATCCACGTCTGGGAAAACCGCTGCGCGCACCGCGGCTCGAGGGTTTGCTGGAAGAACAAGGGCAAGGAAGAATCCTTTACCTGCCCCTACCATCAATGGAACTTCGCCCTCGATGGCCAATTGCAGGGTGTACCGCTCAAGCGCGGCGTGCTGCGCAAGGGCGGCATGCCGGCGGATTTCGACAATGCCAGCCACGGCTTGCGGCAGTTACGCGTGCATAGCGAAGGCGGGTCGATCTGGGCCAGCTTCGACGAAAACCCTATTCCTTTCGAAGATTATTGCGGAGAAGAAGTCCTGGCCTGCCTGCGCCGCCAGTTCCCCGGCAAGAAACTCAAGCTGCTGGGCTACAACCGCCAACGCATTCCAAGCAACTGGAAACTTTATTTCGAGAACCTGAAAGATCCTTACCACGCGACGCTGCTGCACTCGTTCCTGATCACGTTCGGCCTGTGGCGGGCCGATACGCAGTCCGAAAGCATTCCCACCGATTCCGGGCACAGCATCATGGTGTCGCGCAACGTGGGCAAAAAACGAACCGAAGCCGCCGCCGAGATCGCCCGGTTCAAAGACGAGCTGGAGTTGCACGACCGCGATACCGTCACGCCGCGCGCGGAATTCGAAGATGGCAAGGTGGTGGCGATTACCCACTTCCCCACCGTGGTGGTTCACCAGCAGGCCAACACGTTCGGCATGCGCCACGTCATCCCCAAGGGCACGGACTCATTCGAGCTGGCCTGGACCTTCTTCGGCTACGAAGACGACGACGACGAAATGACGCGGCTGCGCGTGCGCCACGCCAACCTGTACGGGCCGGCGGGGTTTGTCGCCATGGAAGACGGCGAGGTGCTGAGCGAGTCGCAGCTGGGCACGCACCATTACGGGCATCGGGAAGCGGTGGTCGAGATGGGCGGCAAAGATGTCGAGAAACAGGACCACATGGTGACCGAGGTGCTGATACGCGCGTTCTACAAGCACTATCGCGCCGCCATGGGATTGTGATGGAACAAAACAGCTGGGCTCGCTGCTGAGCGAGGGCAGGTGGCGCTACCAGGACAGTATTGCCCACGGGATCGCGGCGGCACCCGGCGCCTGCATTGGCCTGCTTTCGGGCCAGAACACGGGGAAACAACTCGTCAAGCTAATAGACGACCATTCAGTCAATTACTGATCGCCAGGACGGAGACATGGAAAATCAAAGAAACAAGCAATCGGGCCTGACGCGGCGCGGATTTATCAAGGGCGTCAGCGCGGTAGGGGCGGCCGGGCTGTTCGGCGGCGTCGCGCCGGCGGTGTTGGCGCAGTCCAGGCAGCCGCTGAAAATCGGCGCGCTGAACTCCTACTCGAAGGTGTTTGCCGCGCTGGGCAATGCCAACGTGCGCGGCATGAATCTGTATTTCAGCGAAATCGGCAATACCATTGCGGGCCGCAAGATCGAAGTCATCCGCGAAGACGACGAGATCAATCCGCAAGTGGGATTACAGAAGCTGCGCAAGCTGGTGCAAGGCGATAACTGCGATCTCATTACAGGCATTCAGGCCAGCAACGTCGCCATGGCGGCCGTGCAATACCTGCGCCAGAGCGGCGCCTTCATGCTGTGCTCGGGGGCTGGCCTGGTCGACCTGGCGTTTACCGGCTTGCCCTATTTTTTCCGCTGTTCCGTTGACACGTTTCCCCTGCATTCGACCATGGGCGAGTGGGTATACGACCACGTCACCAAAGAAATCGTGATCAGTGCATCGGATTTTGCCGGCGGCCGCGGATCGCTCAAAGAGTTCAAGGCCGGTTTCGGGGGGCGTGGCGGCAAGATCATCAAAGAGATCTACCCGCCCCTGGGCAACAACGACTTCAGTCCCTACCTGGCCGACATCCGCAATATCGATCCGCCCGCCACGTTCAGCTTCTACGCCGGCACCGACGCGGTGCGCTTCGTCAAGCAGTATGACGAGTACGGCCTGAAGAAGGCGGTTCCCATGACAGGGTCCGGCTTTATGCTAGAGAGCGACACGCTGCCCGCGCAAGGCGCGTCGGCCCTGGGCGTGCGCAATGCGCTGCATTATGCCGACTCGCTGGATAACGAGGCCAACAAGAAGTTCGTTGCGGGATACCGTGCCGCCCACAACGAATACCCCAGCGTCTATTCCGAATATGGCTATGTGGCGGCTCGCGTCATCCATGCGGCGCTGGAAGCCATTGACGGCGATACGTCCGACAAAGATAAGTTGCGCAGGGCCATGCTCGAAGTCAAGCTGGAAGCGCCGCGCGGCCCCTTCAGCTTCAACCCGAGAAGCCAGGGGCCCATTCACAACATCTATATCCGCGAAGTGGCGGAGATCGACGGCCGTATTACCAATAAGGTGATTCATACCGTGAACAACATTACTGATCCGGCCGAGCGTCCTGCCTGACCGATCACCGATGCCCGCCGGCCCCATTCGGGGGCGTCTCGTTTGTACTCGAAGGCACTATGGATTTTCTTATTGCACAACTATTGAACAGCCTCGTGTTCGGCATGCTGCTGTTCATGATGTCGGCCGGCCTGTCGCTGACGTTCGGGTTGATGAATGTGGTCAACCTGGCACACGGATCATTCTTCATGATCGGTTCGTTCACCGCCTTCACGTTGGCGCAATGGTCAGGAAACTTCTGGTTCGCGCTTGCGGTGGGATGGGTGCCGGCGGTAGCCGCCGCCGTCGTGATGGAACGGGTGTTCATCCGCCCGATGTATGGCCGTCCGCACTTGGATCAGGTACTGCTGACATTCGGCTTCATTTTCGTCTTAGGGGATATCTGCAAGTATTTCTGGGGGCCGGACATTCGCAACATCGCGCCGCCGGAAGTGTTGGCCGGGGCCTTTACGCTGGGCGAAACCATGCTGCCCAAGTATCGCGTGTTCCTGGTGGTGTTTGGCGCACTGGTGGCCGGCATGCTGTGGTGGTTTCTGGAGCGCAGCCGGGTGGGCGCCATGGTGCGCGCGGGTGTCGACGATGCGGCCACGGCGGCGGGCATAGGTATCAATGTGCCGCTGTTGTTCGGTGGCATCTTCGCGCTGGGGGCGGCATTGGCGGCCGTGGGGGGCATCGTGGCGGGTCCTGTCCTGGGCACCTACCTGGGCATGGACATCGAAATACTGATTCCCGCGTTCATCGTTACGGTGGTGGGAGGCATGGGCAGCCTGCGCGGCGCGCTGGCCGCCAGCCTGCTGGTCGGCCTGATCGATACCTTTGGCAAGGCTTATTTCCCCGATTACGCGCTGTTCATGATCTACCTGCTCATGGTGGTGGTGTTGCTGACACGACCCCAGGGCCTGTTTGGCGTGGCAAAGGCCTGAACAATGAAAACGAACTCTTCTGTATTGGGTGGGCTGCTGCTGTGCGGGCTGCTGGTGGCGGTGCCCTTTGGCGGCAACTACCTGCTCGGAATCACTTCCGAGATCCTGATCTTCGCGATATTCGCCATGAGTCTGAATCTGCTGGTCGGCTATACCGGTTTGCTGTCGTTCGGACACGCGGCGTTCTTCGGGGTGTCTACCTATGTGGTGATCGGCCTGGGCGTGCATCTGGGCATTTCAGGCTGGATAGGCGCGCTCGCCGGCATCCTGGTGTCCACGGGGCTGGCCGCGCTGATCGGCCTGGCCTGTATCCGTGTCAGCGGCATTCCGTTCTTGATGCTGACCATGGCGTTTTCGCAGCTGCTGTTCGCCACCGCGCTGAAGTGGCGCTCGGCGACCGGAGGCACCGACGGCCTGGTCGGTTTCATGCCGCCCGACCTGTTTGGCTATAACCTGGGCGCCCATCCGCTGGCCCGGTATGTGGTCGTTGTGATCGGGTTCTTGCTGGTGCTGAGTTTTCTGGCGTGCCTGGTCAAGTCGCCCCTGGGTTCGATCTTCATCGGTATCCGCGATAACGAGCAGCGCATGCGTTCCATCGGATACCCGGTGCAGCGTTTCAAGCTGATCGCTTTCACCCTGGCCGGCGCGTTGGCGGGCGTGGGCGGTGCGCTGTATGCCTTGTTCAACGGCTATGTGTCCACCGACATTCTGCATTGGCATCTGTCTGGCGACGCCATGCTGATGGTAATACTGGGCGGCAGCGGCACCCTGTTCGGCCCGGCGGTAGGAGCCGCGCTGTTCCTGTTGATGAAAAATTTCCTGAGCTCGTACAACGATTACTGGGCGTTCTGGATCGGCATCGCTTTTATTTTCTGCGTCATGTTCATGCGCGAAGGGGTCTGGGGGTTCCTGGTCGCCAGACTGCGCGGCAAGGCGCCGCGTGAGCCCGCGTCCGCTTCGACGGCAGTAGCGCCGCCGGCCATGGAAAAAGCCCTCGGAGACAGTAAATGATGTTGCTGCAGACTGAAAAGCTGTGCAAGGCGTTCGGCAGCCTCCAGGTCACGCGTAACGTAGACCTGACTGTGAAGGTGGGCGAGCGGCATATCATTATCGGGCCCAACGGCGCTGGCAAGACCAGCCTGGTGCATCAATTGACGGGCACGCTGCAGCCGACGTCGGGACGCATCCTGTTCAAGGGGCGTGATATTACCGGGGCGGCTCCCGAAAGAATCTGCCAGCTGGGCGTAGGACGTACTTTTCAGAAGAACACCCTGTTTCGCTCCTTGACGGTAGAAGAAAACGTGCGCCTGGCTGTGCAGGCCAAGCAGGGCGGTTGGTACGAGACCTTGCGCGGCGTGGCTTCGCGGCGCGACCAATGGAAACGCACCGAGGAACTGCTGGCCCAGGTACACCTGGACGACTGCCCCAGGCGGCCGGTGGCCAGCCTGTCGTACGGCGAGCAGCGCCAGCTCGAGATCGCTATCGCCCTGGCGGCGGAGCCCGAGCTGCTGTTGCTGGATGAGCCGACGTCGGGCATGTCGCCCGCTGAAACCAGCCGGATGATCGCCCTGGTGCAAAGCCTGCCCGAACATCTGGGGTTGCTGATCATCGAGCACGACATGAAGGTCGTGCTGTCGCTGGCACATACGATCACCGTGTTGTACTACGGTGAAATCCTGGCCAGCGGGACACCGCGGGAAATACAGGCCAACCAGCGCGTGCGCGAGGTGTACCTGGGAGGCAAGCACTAAATGCTGGTCGTTGACAACATACATACCTATTACGGCCAAAGCCATGCGCTACGCGGCATTTCGCTGCAGGCGCAGCCCGGCCGGGTAACGTCCATACTGGGCCGCAACGGCGCCGGGAAGACCACCACGGTACTGAGCATCATGGGGTACCTGAAGCCGCGTACGGGGTCGATCAGCTATAACGGTACCGGCCTGGTCGGCATGGCATCGCACCGTATATCCCGGATGGGCCTGGGCTTCGTGCCGCAAGAGCGCGGCGTGTTTCCCAGCCTGACGGTCGAAGAGAACCTAACGGTGGCCGCGCGCCCCGGCCGCGACGGAAAGTGGACGTGCGAGCGCATCTACGAACTGTTTCCGCGCCTGAAAGAGCGCCGCAGTAATCGCGGCTTTCAGCTTTCGGGCGGCGAACAGCAAATGGTGTCGATCGCCCGGGCGCTGATGCTGAATCCCTCGGTGATGATCCTGGATGAGCCGTCGGAAGGGCTGGCGCCCATGATCGTGGACGAGATCGTGGCCATCCTCCATCAACTCAAGTCCGAAGGGCTGGCCGTGCTGCTGGTAGAGCAAAATCTCAGCGCCGCCCTCGACGTAGGCGATATCCACTATGTACTTTCCAAGGGCGAAATCTGCTTTACGGGTACCAGCGCCGCGCTGCGCAGCAATGAAGAAGTGCTCAGTACCCATTTGAGCGTCTAGCCATGTTCAACGGCCCTATATTCGTCGTAACGGGCGGCAGCCGCGGAATAGGCGCCGCCATTGCATTGCAGGCAGCGCGCCGGTATCCGGTAGTGATCTTGTACCGTTCGAACGACGGCGAGGCCCGCCGCGTGCTCAACCGCATTGAGCGCGATGGCGGAGCCGCCAGGGCGATCCGGTGCGATGTGGGCAACGAGGCGTCCGTGGTCGACGCGTTTGCACAGATCGATGCGCTGGGCACGATCGGGGTGCTGGTCAACAACGCCGGCATCACGGGCGGGCTGTCCCGGGTGCGCGACATCACCGCCAGCGCGGTGGCTGGCGTGATGCAGGTAAACGTAGTGGGGGCATTCATCGCCGCCCGCGAAGCAGTACGCCGGATGTCTACCGCCCAGGGCGGGCCGGGCGGTTCGATTATCAACGTGTCGTCCGGCGCATCGGTGCTGGGGTCGCCCAACAGCTGGGTGCATTACGCGGCCAGCAAGGGCGCGATCGACACCATGACCATTGGACTGTCCAAAGAGGTTGCGGCCGAAGGCATTCGTGTCAATGCCGTGCGCCCAGGTCTGGTCGGCACCGAAATCCAGGCGGGGCGCGACCCCGGGCAACTGGCCCGGATGACCGCGGCCATTCCGATGGGGCGCATGGCTAGTGTCGACGAAATCGCGAACGCGGTGCTGTGGCTGGCGTCGTCCGAGGCCTCTTATGTGACGGGCGCCTTGCTGGACGTGCGCGGGGGCTTCTAGAACGCGGCGGACGGTACGTTGCAGATCGAAGGAAAACAATGATGCAATCCGTGTTGATCATAGGTGGAGGCCAGGCAGGGGCCTGGGTGGCGCGTACGCTGCGCACTGAAGGTTACGACGGCTACATCGCCCTGTGCGGCGACGAACAGGAACCGCCCTACGAACGGCCGCCGCTGTCTAAAGAACAGCTCCAGCCCGAGGCGCCGGCGATGTCCTATTTGATTACGCCCGCGGAATTCGCGGAACTGAATATCGACTGGAAGCCCGGCGATGCGGCAACGTGCATTGAGCGCGGCACGCGCACGGTGGAATTGGCATCGGGCGCGCGGCTGAGCTACGACGCGCTGGTGCTGGCTACCGGGGGGCGGGCGTACCTTCCGCCCGTGCCGGGGTTTGAACTCGACTGCGTACATACCTTGCGTACCTTGGCGGATGCGCGCCGCTTGCGCGACGGCCTCAAGGCCGGCGCCCGGGTTCTGGTGGTCGGGGGCGGCTGGATCGGCCTGGAAGTGGCGGCCGCCGCGCGCGCCGCCGGCTGCAATGTTACCTTGGCGGAAATGGCCGACCGGCTATGTTCACGCAGCGGCCCTGCGGCGTTGTCGGCCTACCTGCTGGGCCTGCACCAGGCGCGCGGCGTGCGGGTGCGCCTGGGCGCCAGCGTCACGGCCTTGCGCGCGGCCGGGCAGGGAGGCTGCGTGGCGGTTTTCGCCGATGGCAGCGAACTACCCGCCGACCTGGTCGTGGTAGGCGCCGGGCTAAAACCCAACGATGAACTGGCCGCGGCGGCCGGGCTGGAGTGCGGCAGAGGCATACTGGTCGACACGTACGGCCGTAGCTCGGATCGGGCCATCTATGCCGCCGGCGACGTGGCGCTGCTGCGCCGGCCCGATGGGTCTTTGCGGCGGCTCGAGTCGTGGCAGAATGCCCAAGATCAGGGCATGGCGGTGGCGCACTCCATTCTTGGCAAGCCTCGGCATTATGATCCGCAGCCTTTTTTTTGGTCGAATCAGTACGACGTGTTGATACAGTTGGCCGGTGATTCGGCCGGCGCCCGCAACTGGGTGGTGCGCGCGCACGACGATCATCGCCAGACGCATATGGCGCTGAACGATGACGGGCGGCTGCAGTTCGGCCTGAGTATCAACGCGCCGCGCGATCTGCGGTTCTTGCGGCGGCAGATCGCCGACGGTACGAGGCTCGACCTTGATGGGCTGGCGGACCTGAAAACTCCGCTCGAAAAGGTGTCCAGGCTGGCAGTGCCGGGCTGGCGACGCATGGATTGACGTTCCACTGTAAAGGAAGCAAGCATGAATTCTCCCGACACGAATGTTCTGGCTTCGGTGGTTTGCCAGTTTTTCAGCGCGCTTGACACGCGCAACCACGAGCAGGCGGCGGCGCTTATGGCGCGGGAAGGCACTTGGGTACGCCAGGGCGTGGAGCTGGTGGGCCGGGACGCAGTGCTCAAGGCACTAGAGCAGCGCGACCCGCAGCGCGCTACGGCGCACTTGGTCAGTAACTTGCGAGTCGAAAGCGTCGACCAGGGCCGGGCCCGTGTACGCTTTTACATGACGGCGTACGAAACCCGGCCAGGTGTTACCGCGCCCCAATTGCTGGGGATACGGGACTCAGTCGACGATCTCGTTTACGAGGACGGCAACTGGCGTATCTGGCGCAAAGACAGCCGCCGCATCCTGCCCGCCGAGTGATCGCGGCTCGGCGGTGTCGGGCACAGCTGTCCAGACTGTAGCGCCCCGGCGAGGCGCATGGCGAGGCCGGCGCGTCCAGTTCCGTACATTGGGTTTTCGAGATTTTCCCGCTAGAGCAGGCACAGCCATTCAGGCCGGGTGTTACCCGCCGGCAAGCAGGCGGCAACACGCGCTCGATGCAAATACCCATTGTCATTGTACGGAATGAAAAGAACCACCATCTTGACCGTGGCATGGTGCCTTCCTACCATGCACGCAGCAGACGGCCTCGTCCCGTGGCCGGACCTGCAGTCAGATAGAGTGGACCGAAGACCGCAATGCCATCGCCGCCATTTTCGAACCCCCTGCGCAGGAAGCTCCAGTCCGGCGATGCCACGTTCGGCCTTTGGGTCACGCTCGAAAGCGCGACCGTAACCGAAGTCGCCGCCGAGCTCGGTCTCGACTGGGTCTGCATCGACATGGAACATGGCAGCCTGGGATACCGCGATGTCGTCGACCACCTGCGCGCGGCGAAGGGCAGCGACCTCGCCGTGATCGTGCGCGTGCCCACCGCCGCGGTCGACACGATCAAGCGGGCGCTCGATCTCGGCGCCCATGGTGTGTTGCTGCCACTGATCCGCGACGCGGCCGAGCTGGCCGAGGCCTTCAGCCATGCCCGCTATCCGCTGGTCGGCAGGCGCGGACTGGGCCACGAGCGCGCCTTGCGGTGGGGCATGGACATAGAACGCTATGTCGCTGTCGCCAATCAAGAAACCATGATCATTCCGGTGATCGAAACCACCGAAGCCGCGGCGAACATCGCGGAAATCCTGGCCGTGCCCGGGCTGGAGGCGATTTTCTTCGGCTCGGCGGACCTGTCGCAAAGCTTCGGCCATCTCGCGGTTTGGGAAGGCCCGGGCATTGCCGAAGAGATCCTGCGGATGCAGCGGCTCGCGGCCGATCGCGGCATCTGCACCGGGATGATCGGCACCGGTCCCCAGGACATCCAGCGGCGCCTGCAAGAAGGCTTCGGCATGATCGGGCTGGGTTCCGATATCGGCCTGCTGATACGTCAATTGCGCGAACTCATGATGCCGCTGCGATCAAGATGAAATCGCGGCGGCCGAAAAGGGAGAGACAGAGTGAGACTGCAGAACAAGATTGCCTTGATAACCGGCGCGGGCGCGGGAATCGGTCGAGAAACCGCCGTGCTGTTCGCGAAGGAAGGGGCGAAAGTTCTTATCGCCGAGTTCGACGAGAAAACGGGCAGCACGGCGGCGGCGGACATCAATGCCCAAGGCGGGCAAGCCGTTTTCTGCAAGACGGATGTCACGCAGCCCGATGACGTCCGGGCGGCCATCGAAAACTGCGTGTCCACCTTTGGCGGACTGGACATCCTCTACAACAACGTGGGCGGCTCGACGATCAACGACGGGCCGGTCACGACGGCGCCCTTCGAAGAATTCCGTAAAAAGATCGAAATCGACCTTTTCGGTACGTGGCTCGGCTGCCGTTTTGCGGTTCCGCACATGATCAAGCGCGGCGGCGGATCCATCGTCAATGCCTCGTCGATGTGCGCGCTGATGGGCACGCCGATGAAGGATTCCTATACCGCGGCCAAGGGCGCGGTCACCGCGCTGACGATGTCCATGGCCGTCGAGTTCGCGCAGCATAACATCAGGGTAAACGCGGTAGCCCCCGCTGCCACGCTGACCGAACGGGCGAAACGGATATTCGAGCAGGACGGCGTCACGGCCAAGATTGCCGAGCGCTATCTGCTGGGTCTCGTCGACCCGATCGACGTCGCCTACGCGATCCTGTACCTGGCCAGCGATGAGTCGCGACGGACGACGGGCCATATTCTGCCGGTCGACAGCGGCGTGACGATGTCGTGATTGCTGCACAACGCTTTGCATGAATACGGTTCGAATCGCACCGTTTCTACCCGTTCGCCGTCATACCTGAATCAGGATTCCCATGCCTAATAAAACAGTGCTTGGTTTCATCGGACTCGGCCAAATGGGGGGCTCCATGGCTGAGCGCCTTATTGCCGACGATATCGAACTGCATGTCTACGATCCCTCTGCGGCGGCGATGGAGCGGTTTGTGTCCCGCGGCGCGACGCCGCACGGTTCGCCGCGCCAGGTCGCGGACGCCGCCACTATCGTATTCGCCTGCCTGCCGAGCCGCGAGGTCAGTGCGGCGGTTGCCTTGGGGCCGGACGGCGTCTGCCATGGCGGCAAGGTCGGCGTCTACGTCGAGATGTCGACCATCGGCAGGACTTGCATCGAGTCGATCGCCCAGGGCCTTGCCGCGAAGGGGATTCAGGCCGTCGATGCCCCCATCAGCGGTGGGCCTCCGGCAGCGCGCGAAGGCAGGCTCGCCATGATGATGTCCGGCCCCGCGCAAGCCGTTGCCCAGGTCAGGCCCTGGCTCTTGCGGATCGGCAGGCAGGTCTACGTGCTGGGCGACAAGGCGGGCCAGGCGCAGGTCATGAAGCTGGTCAATAACATTCTCATGGCCACGAATCTCGTGGCGGCTTCCGAAGGCCTGGTCATGGGAGCCAAGGCCGGCCTCGACGCGGCGGTCATGCTCGATGTGCTGCGCGCGGGAACGGGCCACAGTGCGTCGGCGGGCGACATCCTGGGCCGCGTGGGCCTGTCGGGCAGCTTCGACTTCGGTGCCCGCCTGTCGATCGTCGAGAAAGACGTCCATCTCGGCCTTGACGAGGCGGCGGCGCTGGGTGTGCCCGCGAAGGTCATGCAGGCGGCCGCCGATATCTGGGACGCGGCCGCGCGGAAAGGCTGGGGTGACCAGGATTTTTCCACGATTCTCAAGTTGATCGAGGAACAAGGGGGCGCCGAAGTCCGGTCCCCGGCATCCGGGGCCGCCGATTCATAGCGGCGATATCGGCTGGACAGGCGCGGCGAGCGCCTTTCCGCAGCACGGAACATTTGAGAAAACGTGTTGTTGTGTGCCAGCTTCATCTATGTAATGGGTTCAGCCCGGCGTTTTCATTTGATCCGTTCTACGCAATGAGAACTGGCCGGGAAAAGCGATAGTCCGGCGCCGCCGTGCACCCTGTTGGGCACGAAAGCTTGAACGAATAGAAAGGGGGACAAGATGAGCATGATGCGCATGGCATGTGCCACGATGTTGGTGGCGATTGGAGGGCTTGCAGCTTCGAATTCGGTACGCGCAGAAGAGACGATCCCGATCGCCGGGTCGTTCGACTTGAGCGGTGCCGCGGCGGACGTGGGGCGCGATGTTCTCAACGGAACTCAGTACGCGGTCAAGGTGCTCAATGAGCGCGGCGGGGTGCTGGGCAAGAAGCTGGACCTGCGTTACCAGGATAACGGCACCAACCCGCAGCGGGCGGTCGACCAGGCGACCAACCTCGTGCGAGACGGCGCCAAATTCTTGTCCTCGCCTCAATCGTCCGCCAGCGCCATTGCCGTGAGCAAGGCGGTGGCGGCGCGGTTCAAGGTGCCGATGTGCGCCAATTCGGCGAACTCGGACGACATCACCATCAAGGGCTACCATCCTTATGTGTTCCAGATAGGAGCCAGTTCCTACATGGAAGCGCGCGCGCTTGCCGCGCGCCTGGCGAAGAAGCCCTATGTGCGCTATGCCGTCGTGTCCGCCGACTATGCCGGCGGGCGTTCGGGCGCGAACCGCTTCAAGCAGTTCATAAAAGAGCTCAACCCGAAAGCCGAAATCGTCGTAGAAGAATATCCCAAGTTCGGCGCAACGGATTACTCCGCGTCCCTGAACAAGATCCTGGCGGCGAAGCCAGACTACGTGTGGACGTTCCTGTTCGGCTCCGACCTCATCACGTTCACGAAGCAGGCGAATGCGCTGGGCTTCTTCAAGCAGATCGACAACAAGTTCATCGCGCTCTACGACGGCAATACCCTGAAGGCCCTGGGAGGCGATGCCGCCGTCGGCACCGAGGGGTTCCAGCGGGCACCCGCCAATCTTCTGCTTACCCTGTCGCCCGAAAGCAAGGCTTACGTCGAAGGCTTCAAGAAAGAGTACGGTTTCTATCCCTCCGACTGGACGACGCTGGCCTACGATTGCGTGATGACCTGGGCGCAGGCCGCCACGAAGGCCAAATCGGTTGAACCGAAAGACGTCGTCGGCGTTATCGGCGGCGGCGAGTTCCAATCGGTTCGCGGCCCCTTCCGTATCGGCGAGTTCGACCACCAGGCCGAAGTTCCCATCTATATCGGCACGGTTGCCCAGGACCAGGCCTTTGGCCAGCCTGTTCTGAACATCACGGACATCATTCCTGGAAAAACGGTTCGTCCGTCCGAAGAAGACTTGCGGTCCATGCGTGGCAAGTGATCACGGCTGAATGAGGTTGATGACAGATGCTTACGCAATTGTTCTTCGCGCAAGTCCTGACCGGGATCGCAACCGGGGCGCTGTACTTCCTGGTTGCCTCGGGCCTGACTTTAGTATGGGGCGCCCTGGGGGTGGTCAATCTGGCTCACGGTTCGTTCTTCATGGTGGCGGCTTTCTCGGCTACCACGATCATCATGCAGCTCGGCGCGAACCTGGGCCTGCCGGTTGCCCTGATCGTCGTGCCCCTGCTCATCATGGTGCTGAGCGTCGTGCTCGAGGTATCGCTCTTTCGGCGGGTGTACGAAAGCGGCATCTGGGGACAACTGCTGCTGACGTTCGGCCTCGTTCTGGTCATCAACAATCTCACCAGGTCGGTCTTCGGCTCGTTGCCCCGCTCGGCCGAGGCGCCCGACCTGCTGCGCGGCTTTATCGAAATCGGCGGTATCCGCATTGCCCAGTACCAGGTTGCCGTGGTCGTGGTGACGGCCATCGTGTCCGTCGGCCTCTGGTACCTGCTGTCCAAGAGCCGCACGGGCCGGCTGATAAGAGCCGCGGTCGATGACCCGGCAATGCTGGGCGCGGTCGGGGTCGACGTGAAAGTGCTGCGCACCCGGGTAATGGCGATTTCGGCGCTGCTCGCGGGCATCGCCGGCGTGGTCGCCGCTCCCCGGGGGGCCGTCAATGCCACGCTCGATGTCCAGATGGTGGTGATCGCCTTCGCGATCATCGTCATCGGCGGGCTCGGTTCGGTGTGGGGAGCGCTGACCGCCGCCGTCGTTGTCGGCGTCGCGGAAGCCGTGTCGACGATCTTCATAGACCAGGGAAGCGAAGTCGTCATCTTCGCGCTCATGGTGATCGTTCTCTTTGTCAGGCCTTCCGGGCTTCGCACAATCATTCAGCACTGAGGATCGCGCTGTGGAACGTCTTTCAATCCGGCAGGTCGCCCTTATCCTCGCCATAGGCGCGCTCAGCGCCGCCCTGGTGTGGGTGGTACCCGAGGTACGGCTGCATTCGCTCGCCCGCGTCGCGCTTTTCGCCGGCGCGGCAATGGCCCTGAACCTGCTCATAGGCAATGCGGGACTGATCTCTACCTGCCAGGGCATGTTTCTCGGCGTGGGCGCCTACACGGTCGCGATCGCGAACATCAAATACGATCTTTCCTTCGCGGAAGGCGCCTTGCTTGCCGTCCCGATCGCGATCGTGGTGGCATGTTTTGTCGGGGCGGTGGCTTTACGGGCGCGGTCGCTGTTTTTCGCGCTGCTTACCTTGGCCATCGCGCAGGTCTTCTATGTGCTGGCGGCCCGCAACTACGACCTGACGGGCGGCGATGACGGCCTGGTCGGCATCCTGGTGCCCCAATGGCTCGAAAGCGACGCCGCGCAATACCTGCTCGTCGTGTGCAGCACGACGGCCATTTGCCTGGTGCTCCTGGTGCTTCTGGCTTCTCCGTTCGGCGCGACCTTGCGTGCCGTGCGCGACAACGCCGACCGGGTGGCTTCGCTCGGGGGCAATCCCAAGCTTTACGAGTTCAGCGCCTTCGTCATTACCGGCGTGATCGGGGCCTTGCTGGGTATCGTGGCCGCGGCGATCAACCGGTCGGTCGATCCGCACATCATCTCGTGGACAACCGGAACCGAATTGCTCGTCATGGTGGCCTTGGGGGGGCGGTCGACCTTTCTTGGCCCGATCGCGGGCGCCGTCCTGCTTGAACTGGCCCGTTCCAATATCCAGCGCTATTCGGATCATGCCGATCTGGCCGTGGGCCTTATCGTCATCGGCTGCGCGATTCTTCTACCGGAAGGGATCGGGGCCTCAGTGCGCTCGTTCTTCGCCAAATTCCAGGCTTCACGGCGGCTTGCCAGCAATGAGGTGCGCGCATGACTACGACGTCTACCCAGACCGTCCTGTCCGCCGACAATCTGACGAAGTCGTTCGGCACCTTTACGGCGGTGCGCGGCGCCTCGGTCAACGTCCATCGCGGTGAGGTCGTGGCCATTATCGGCCCCAATGGTGCCGGCAAAACGACCTTTTTCGATCTGCTCACCGGCCGGAAAACGCCGGACAGCGGCACGGTCAGCATATTCGGCAAGGACGTCACCAAAATGCCGCCCTGGCGCCGCGTGCGCCTGGGCCTGGCCCGCTCGTTTCAAGTCAGCAGTGTCTTCAAGACCCTCAGCACGCTCGAGAACGTCCAGATCGGCATTGCGCTCGCGCAGCGCCAGGCCTGGCAGCCGTTCGGCCTTGCCGTGCGGCGGCACCGCGATCGCGCTGTTGCGCTGCTCGAAGAAGTGGGCCTTGCCGATCGCATGGATCTTCCCGCCGGCCAGCTATCCCATGGCGACCAGCGGTCGCTTGAACTGGCGGTTGCCTTGTCGTCCAGCCCGAAAATCCTTTTGCTGGACGAGCCGACGGCAGGCATGGGTGTCGCGGAATCGGAAGAATGCCTGGCGCATATCAGCGCAATTACACAGAAGAACGATATTCCCATTCTTTTCGTCGAGCATGACATGAGTATCGTCTTCAGCTTCGCCACCCGCATCGTCGTGCTGGCGGCGGGCGAGGTCATCGTAAACGGCAGCCCGGCCGAAGTCAGGGCTAATGAGCGAGTTCGCGAGGTCTACTTTGGTGAAAATCTCTGAGCCGATGTTCCAGGTCAGCGGGCTCGATGCCGGCTACGGCATCGTGACGGTAGTGCGCGATGCCAGCCTCTATGTCGGCAGCGGCGAAGTGGTGGGTCTGGTGGGCAGGAATGGCGCGGGCAAGACCACGTTCATCTCATCCATTGCCGGCTTGATCAGCAACACGAAGGGCTCCATCTTGCTCGATGGCCAGGAATTCTCCAATCTTCCGGCGCATCGTCGCGTGCAGGGCGGTATCGCGATCGTTCCCAGTGGCGGCCGGCTTTTCAAGAACCTGACCGTTTCCGAGAATCTGGCTATCGGTCTGCCGAAGCCCACCGAAAGCGATCTATTGCCGGTGTTCGAACTTTTTCCCGAACTGGAGAAACTGCGCGAACGCAATGCCGGCAAGCTGTCGGGCGGCGAGCGCCAGATGGTGGCGATGGGGCGCGCGATGCTGCTCAAGCCCAAGCTGCTGCTGCTCGACGAGCCGACCGAGGGTCTGGCTCCCATCATCGTTCTGCGCCTGGTCGACGCATTGCGCCGATTGCTGGAGCGCGGCGTGGCCATGCTTATCGCGGAACAGAATGTGAAGTTCGCCGACATGATATGCAATAGAAAATACATGATCGAAAAGGGCAACATCGGCTCTTGATAAGACGCGGTAGGGAGAAGCCCATGAGGCTATTAGACAAGGTTGCCGCGGTGACCGGCGCCGGCAGCGGGATCGGGGCCGCGACCGCGCGCGCTTTCGCCCGCGAAGGCGCGCGGCTGATGCTGGCCGACATCAATGGCGAGGCCGTGGCCAAAGTCGGCAAATCGCTTCAAGATGCCGGGGCGCAGGTGGCATGGATGCAGATCGATCTTGCCCGGGAAGGCGATGCCGAGAGGCTGCCCGAGGCAACGGTCGAACGCTTCGGGCGCATCGACATCCTGTTCAACAATGCCGGCATCTCGCTGATCAAGCCGTTCACCGAGACGACGCGGGCCGAACTCAACCGCATTCTCTCGATCAATCTCGTCGGGGCATTTTTCTGCGCGCAGTCGGCGGTTCGCTTCATGGAGCAGAACCGCTATGGCCGCATCATCAATGTTTCTTCGATTTCGGGCCAGTGCGGCGGGGTCGGGCGGGCGGCTTACGGGGCGTCGAAAGGCGGCCTCGATGCCCTGACGAAATCCATGTCCGCGGAGCTTGCCGCCAGCGGCATCACGATCAACAGCATCGCGCCCGGCCCGATCGTGACGCCGCTCGCCGAACCCCTGCTCGATCAGGACCAGCGCAGAGCCTATGTCTACACGATACCGCAGCGCAGGCTCGGGCGGCCGGAAGAGGTGGCGGAAGCGGCGATCTTTCTGGCCTCCGACGAGTCCAGTTACGTGACCGGGCACACGCTCAACGTCGACGGCGGCTTCCAGACGGCCGGACTGATGTTCACGCTCGGCAATTCCCGCGCGCCGCAGATCGCGGAGTTCTCGCAACGGTAGTCGTCAATTCGGGCGTGCCGCCCATGGATGTCGTCAACGGGAGACGCGACGTGCTTTTGAAGAACAAGAATGCGGTGGTCACGGGCGCCGCGGCGGGAATAGGCAAGGGCATCAGCGAGCGTTTCGTCGCTGAGGGCGCGAACGTTGTTATTGCCGACCGCGACGTCGAGCGCGGCAGGGCGCTCGAAGCCGCCCTGCGCCAAGAAGGCGGCCAGGCCCATTTCGTTGAATTCGATGCGGCCGACCTGAACTCCATCGACAATCTGGTCGCCCGGTCGATCGAGATCCTGGGCCATGTCGATTGTCTGGCCAATAACGCGGGCGTGTCGAAGCGGATCGGCATACTCGATATCACCGAGGCCGACTGGGACTGGATTCAATCCATCAACAGCAAAGGCATGTTCTTTTGCATGCAGCGCGTCGCCGCCCACATGAAGGGGCGCGGCGGCGGCAAGATCGTCAATATTGCGTCGATCGCGGCCAAGGGCGCAAAAGGGACCTCGAACGCCTGTTACGCGGCATCGAAAGCGACCGCGCTGATTACGGCGCGGGTCGCCGCCACCGAGCTCGGCGAGTTCGGCATCAACGTCAACGCCGTTTGCCCGGGCCCCACCCGGACCGAACTCATGGACCGCCTGGCAGCCGCGACCCCGGATATTATTGCCAACATGATCAGGGACTCGTCGCTCGGACGCATGAGCACGCCGCACCATATCGCCGACGCGGTGGTCTATCTGTGCTCCAGCCTGGCCGACAACGTGACCGGCCAATCGATCAACGTCGATGGCGGCATCTTGTGGGACTAGGCTGAATCCGTTCCAGCATGTTTTGCGGAATGTCAGCGAAGCTCGCGCAGCATATTGCGGGCGATCACCAATTGCTGGATCTGCGTCGTGCCTTCGTAGATGCGGAACAGGCGGACGTCGCGGTAGAAGCGCTCGATACCGTACTCGCTCATGTAGCCGGCGCCACCGAAGATCTGCACCGCGCGGTCGGCCACCCGGCCGCACATCTCGGAAGCGAACAGCTTGGCGCAAGAGGCTTCGGTGCTGACGGGCATGCCATCGTCGCGGCGCCGCGCGGCGTCGATTACCATGCTTCTCGCGGCATAGATCTCCGCCTTGCTGTCCGCAAGCATGGCTTGCACCAACTGGAATTCCCCGATGGGCTGCCCGAACTGGCGCCGTTCGGCCGCATAGCGCAGGGCATCGGCCAGCATGCGCTCGGCTACCGCTACGCAGATCGAGGCAATATGGATGCGGCCCTTGTCCAGCACTTTCATGGCGGTCTTGAAACCGCGGCCTTCGACGCCGCCGATCAGGTTCTCGGCCGGAACCCGGCAATTCTCGAAGATCACGTCGCAGGTGTGGGCGCCTTTCTGCCCCATCTTCTTGTCGCGCTTGCCCAGGGTGATGCCCGGCGTATGGGCGTCGACGATGAAGGCCGAGATGCCCTTCGCCCCTTTCTCGCTGGGATCGGTGCGGGCCATCAGAGTGAAGATGCCTGCCTGCGGGGCGTTGGTAATGAAGCGCTTGGTGCCGTTCACCACGTAGTGGTCGCCATCGCGCAGGGCGGTCGTGCGCAGCGATGCCGCGTCCGACCCCGAGCCGGGCTCGGTCAGGGCAAAAGAGGCGATCACTTCGCCCGTCGCCATGCGGGCCAGGTATTTCTGCTTTTGCGCGGGCGTGCCGTCGAACAGAATGCCCTGCGACCCGATGCCCACGGTGGTTCCCAACAGCGAGCGGAACGCGGGCGACGCCTGCCCGAGTTCCAGCATCGCCAGCACTTCTTCTTCCATGGTCAGCTGCAGGCCGCCGTACTCTTCCGGAATGGTCAGCCCGAACAGCCCCAGGGTTTTCATGTCCTGGACGATGTCGTCGGGAATTTCGTCGGTTTCCGCTACCCGTTCTTCGTTGGGAATCAATCGTTCACGAACGAAGCGCGAGATGTTGTCAAGAAGGATGTTGAGCGTTTCCTGGTCTCGGATCATGGCAAGGGCAACGTGAAAAAGCGAGCGCACATGCTGCGGCTCACTGCACCGTGCCGTCAACGAGGTCTGGAATATTGTCCCGTACTTTGAAAATACCGGGCAATGCTGTGCCTGGGCATAAGTTGCAGTACAGACTTCCACAGTACGGAATACTTCGCGCCGCGCTATTGCCCCTGGCGTGCGGCAAGCATTCAATAGGGCCGTAGTCAATAAAAGAACCGGGAGACAATCGGGTGTTTGGAATCGATGCCTCAGGCTCACACGCGTTTGACGGAAGCCGCATACGCTGCCTGCGCATTTCCAGGGGGGTAAAGACATGAGCCTCGATGCCGAAACCCGCGCGTTTGTGCAGAAAGCCGCGGCGGCGGCGTCCACGCCGCGCCACCTCATGACGCCGGCGCAAGCGCGCGAGGCATTTGGCCGGATCACGGCGATTCTTGCCCCGGGGCCCGAGATGGCGCGTGTGGCACCGCTGGCCGTCCCCGTGGCTGGCGGCGAGTTGCCCGCGCGGCTGTATGTGCCTGTTGAAAAGGCCGGCGCCTTGCTCGTCTATTTTCATGGCGGCGGCTGGGTGGTGGGCGGGCTGGCGGCATTTGATCCCTTATGCCGCGAACTCGCCGCCGGCGCTGGCGTCGCGGTCATTTCGGTCGAGTATCGCAAGGCGCCGGAGCATCCTTTTCCTGTTCCGCTGCGCGATGCGTGGCAAGCGACGCAATGGATCGCCGCGCGCCAGCGCGAACTGCTGGACGCGTCGCTGCCATTGATGGTCGGCGGCGACAGCGCGGGCGCCAATCTGGCCATCGGAACCACCATGCTGGCGCGCCGCGAGGGCGGTGTCGATCTGTCCGGCCAGCTGCTGATCTACCCGGTTACCGATTGCCGCTTCGACCGCGCCTCGTATCTCGACCCCGATAATCAACTGCTGACCAATAGCGACGTCATGAAGTGGTACTGGCAGCAGTACGCGCCGCAGGCCTCAGACCGGCAGTCCGGCCTGGCCGCGCCTTGCCGCGAACCCGATCTGTCGGGTTTGCCGCCCGCCATTGTGCTGACGGCCGAGCACGATGTGTTGCGCGATGAGGGGCAGGAGTATGCCGACCGGCTGCGCCAGGCCGGTGTCGCCGTACAGCATCACTGCGCCGCCGGGCAGATGCACGGGTTCTTGATGATGAACGGCGTATTGCCCGGCAGCCGCGAAGGTGTGCGCCATATCTGCGGATCGTTGCGCAAATTGGCCGAGGACGCGGGCCGGGCGTTTCGTTGACAACTGAATTCTGTTTAAGATGGATCGGACATGAATCAAAGCAATGGCATCCTGGATGCGGTCGTAGTAGGCGCCGGGTTCGGCGGTTTGTACGCAATCAAGTCGCTGCGCGATGCCGGTTTCCGGGTACAGGCTTTCGAGGCGGGCGACGGCGTCGGCGGGACGTGGTACTGGAATCGCTATCCCGGCGCGCGGGTGGACCTGGAATGCTGGGATTACTCGTACTCGTTCGATCCGAAGCTTCAGGACGAGTGGGACTGGCCAGAACGCTATCCCACGTCCGCCGAGCTGATGAAGTACTTGAATCATGTGGCCGAGCGATACGACTTGAAGCGGCACATCAAGTTCAAGGTCAAGGTGGTGTCGGCAAGTTTCGACGAAAAGGAGTCCGTGTGGGATATCCACACTTCGGACGGCGCCACCGTGCGGTCGCGCTTCTTCGTGCCGGCTACCGGCGTGCTGTCCGTGCCGAAGCCGCCCGAGATTCCGGGATTGAAGGACTTCCAGGGAGCAAGCTTCCATACCGGACGCTGGCCTCACCAGCCGGTGGATCTCAGCGATAAGCGCGTGGGCGTGATCGGAACCGGCTCGTCGGGTGTGCAGGTCATCCAGGCGCTGGCCGGAAAGGTCAAGCACCTGACCGTATTCCAGCGCACCCCGGTATTCGTCGTGCCGGCGAAAAACCATCCGATGACGCCCGAGATGCGCGCACGCGTGCGTGCCACCTATGACGAGCGGCGGATCATCAGCCGCCTGACCCGATTCGGCATCGCGGTGCCGATGCCGAGCGATTCCGCGTTGGACGCCACGCAGCAAGAGCGCCAGAAGAAGTACGAAAATGCATGGGAAAACAGCCAGCTGTTGGGCTTTCGCATGTGTTTCGGCGACATTCTTTCCAACCAGGAAGCCAATGAAACGGTGGCCGAGTTCATCCGCGGCAAGATCCGGGAAACCGTGAAAGACCCCGAGACCGCGCAGAAACTGCTGCCCTACGGGTTTCCGTTCGGTACCAAGCGGCCTTGCCTGGGCGACACCTACTATGATTTGTTCAACCGCGACGATGTCACCCTGGTGGCCTTGAAAGATACGCCGATCGAGCGCATCGTGGCGAACGGCGTCGTCACCACCGAAGGCATGCATGAGCTCGATTGCCTGGTCTATGCCACGGGCTACGATGCGCTGACGGGCGCCCTGACGAGCATCGACGTCCGCGGCCTGAATGGACGCAAACTGAACGACAAATGGGAAGGCGGCGCCAAGGCCTACCTGGGCCTGGTGACCAGCAGCTTTCCCAATCTGTTCACCGTGACGGGTCCGGGCAGCCCCGGCCCCTTGGCCAACATGTCGATGAGCATCGAGCAGCACGTCGAATGGATTACCCGCTGCATGGTTTACCTGCGCGACCATGGCATCGACCGCATCGACGCCGACCCCCAGGCCGAGCACGACTGGATGGAGCATGTCCAGGAAGTGGTCTCGCGTACGCTGTATCTGAAGGCCAACTCCTGGTACCTGGGCGCCAATGTGCCAGGAAAACCCCAGGTGTTCTTGCCTTACCTGGGAGGGCACGGCAATTACCGCAAGAAATGCGACGATGTGGCCGCGGCCGGCTATGAAGGCTTTGTCCTCAGCCGCGCAGCGGATGCCGCGGGGTCGTCGGGTTCGCCCACGGCACACAAGAAAGCCACGCGAGAGCTCGCATAAGTACGCCGCGGCGCTAGCGCGAACGAAGGAGCAGCCATGCCACTGGACCCCCAGATCGCCGCGGTGCTGAGCCTGCTCGAGGGCATGGCGCCGATGGAGACCATGCCGCTCGACGCGCTGCGGGCCAGCATGCGCTATCCGCCCCTGGAACAGCGCACGGCGGTCGCCCAGGTGCGCGATGTCGAGATCGCCTGCGCGACGCACGCCATCCGGGCCAGGCTGTACCGGCCCATAGAGCAGAAGTATTCCGGCCTGACCGTGTTCTTCCATGGCGGCGGGTTCGTCATCGGCAGTCTCGAGACGCACGACCACGTCTGCCGCGATTTGTGCGCGCACAGCGGCGCCGCGGTGCTTTCGGTCGATTACCGGCTGGCCCCCGAACACAAGTTTCCGGCCGCGCCGGATGATTGCCTGCGGGCGGTGCGCTGGGCGGCCGGGCAATCAGGAAGCCTGGACATCGACCCGTCCCGCCTGGTGCTGGCGGGCGACAGCGCCGGGGCGGCCCTGGCGGCCGTGACCGCGTTGAGGCTGCGGGACGAAGGGGGCGCGGCCGTGCGCGCCCAGGTGCTGGTGTATCCGGTTACCGACTATCACACGCCGGCCACGCCGTCGTATATCGAGAACCAGTCTGGCTATTCCTTGACCCGGGCCGCGATGATCCGTTTCTGGGATGAATACCTGGCCCACGAAAGCGAAGCGGCGCATCCCCACGCGTCGCCGCTGCGGGCGCCTGATCTGTCGGGTTTGCCCCCGACTTTGCTGCTGACCGCGGAATTCGATCCGCTGCGCGACGAAGGCGAGCGGTTTGCCCACCGCCTGCTGGACGACGGCGTGCCGGTGACGCTATGGCGCCACCCGGGGCTGATTCATGGATTCTTCCGCATGGCGGCGTTGTCCGACGCCGCCCGGGCCGCGCTGTTCCGCACGGCCCAATGGATGGGCAGGGCCATGGCCTGAAGCGCCGCCCAGGCGCCACAAGAATCGGCGGGCTTCAGCGTGTTTTCCAGCCTTGCGGGCGCAGGGCGGCGAATTCGCGTTCGAGCGCGTCGCGCTGGTCGGGGTGGGCGATGCCGATCATCTTGTCGACACGCTGGCTGAGCGTCAGCCCCCTGAGGTCCGCGATGCCGTATTCGGTCACGATCACGCACGAACAACTGCGCGGCACCGTGACGGGGCCGGCCAGCGTAGCCACGATGCGGCTCTGGTTGCGGGCCATCGACGGCAAGGTAATGATGGGCACGCCGTTCTTGCTGGCCTGCGCGCCGCGCAGGAAATCGACGATGCCGCCGATGGCGCCCACATAGGTGCCCCCGGCCACTTCGGAATTGATCTGGCCGGTCAGGTCGATTTCGACCGCGGAATTGATGGCGGTGAAGTGGTCGAGGCTGGCCAGTACCCGCGCGTCGTGGGTGTATTCGGTGCCGCGCAGTTCCAGTTGCGCATTGCGGTGCGCGAAGCGCCTGAGGCGCGGGCCGCCCATGAGCACGCCGCCGATAGTCAGGCCGGCGTCGATGCTTTTGCGGCGGTTCGTCAGCGCGCCCGATTCGGCCAGCGCGACGATGCCTTCGCCCAGGCTGCCGGAGTGCAGGCCGATGTCGCGGTGGTTCGTCAGGGCCGCCAGGACGGCATTCGGTATGGTGCCGATGCCGGTCTGGAGGGTCGCGCCATCTTGAACCAGAGATGCGACATTGCGGCCGATGGCCTGTTCTATCGGCCCCGGCTCGGCGGCGTCCGACCCGGGGTCGTCGCTGTCGGTCTCTACCAGCAGGTCGATGTCGTCGGCGCGCAGGGTGGGGCCGCCGAAAGTCCAGGGAACGGAAGGACATACCTCGGCAATGATGGTGCGCGCGCCTTGCAGCGCGGGGACCAGATATTCGCGCGCCATGCCCAGGCTGTATCTGCCCTGTTCGTCGGGCGGGGAAACCTGCAGCAGTGCGACGTCTATTTTCAGCGGGCCGCGGCTGAGCAGCGAGGGAAGCAGGGAGTAGTTTTCTACGACGATGTCCAGCACGCCCGCCTTGGCCAGGGCGCGGTTCGAGCCGCCGCCGCAATAGGAAAGATAGGTGAAATCGTCGGCGTACTCGGGCCGCAGCAAGTCGTCCAGGCCCTGGCCGATGCCCAGGAACAGCCGTACTTTTCCGATTTGGCGGCGCTGCTCGACGAGCGCGCGCAACAGGGTTCGCGGGTTAGCGTCGGCCTGCCCGAATACCAGCGTGTCGCCGGGACGGATGTGCTTTGCCAGTTCAAGTGTTGTTGCGTGCGCCATGTAGCCGGATGCCCCCATGCCAAGTCTCGTCAGCTTGCGTAGCATGCAAGGATACGTCAATCCGCCGCCGACGTATGTTCCGTGCTTTGGCTCGCCGCGAAGTACGGAACACTTAAACTGCAGGCGTTGCCTTGTCGCCGGCCTGCTGGCCCAATGCTGCGTGAATACTTCCTATTTTTCGAGGTTGCCCCATGCGCTACGAAGACTTTCAGTTCATTCTGTTCGATCGCCAGCCGGATGGCGTGCTGCTCGCCACGCTCAACCGTCCGGAAGTGATGAACGCCACGAATGCCCGGATGCACTGGGAACTGACCCAGCTCTGGGACGTGGCCGGCAAAGACCCGGGGGTCAAGGCCATCGTGGTCACCGGCGCGGGCGAACGGGCCTTTTCCGCGGGGGGCGACCTGGACATGGTGGAAGAAATGGCCAACAGCCAGGAAGCCACCTTGCGGGTAATGAAGGAAGCCTCCGACATCGTCTACAACATGCTGGCCTGCGACAAGCCCATTATTTCCGCGATCAACGGAACGGCCGTCGGCGCGGGGCTGGCCGTGGCGCTGCTGGCCGACGTCAGCGTGATGGCCGAAGATGCGAAGCTTACCGATGGCCACGCGCGCCTGGGCGTGTCGGCGGGAGACCATGCGGCCATCGTCTGGCCGCTTCTGTGCGGCATGTCCAAGGCCAAGTACTACCTGATGACGGCCGATTTCGTCGACGGCAAAGAGGCCGAGCGTATCGGCCTGGTCACTTTCTGCTCGCCGCGCGCCGAGGTGCTGGCCCGGTCGCTGGCCGTTGCGGCCAAGCTCGCGCGGGGCAGCCAGGATGCCATACGCGCGACCAAGAAATCGCTCAACAACTGGATGCGCATGGCCGGGCCGGTGTTCGACAATTCGCTGGCCATGGAAATGCTTTGCTTCCTGGGGCCCGATGTCAGGGAAGGCCTGGCGGCCTTGCGCGAAAAGCGCCAGCCGGATTTTCCTTCGGCCAGAGTTCCCCAGGCGTAAGGGCGCGACGCTACAGCCGGACACAAGACCGCGCCGACAGTTCTTGAAGCCGTTCGGCGGTTTCCTTGAGCGCGGGCGCGATGCGCTCGCGTTCGGACTGCAGGTCCAGCGCCACGTCGGCTTTGCCGCAGCTCAGGCTCATCAGCGTGCCCTGCCGGCCCAGGCGCACGGGCAGCGCCACGCCATAGGTGCCGCGCTGGTATCCACCCAGCACGGCGCATGTGCCCAGCGTTTCGAGTTCGGAAAACGACGAACGGATGTCGCGTTCCAGCGCATCGCCTTTTTCTCCGGCAAGGCGCTTTTGCGCCATGATCAACGGACGGCGAAGTTCCGGGGGCAGCCCCCAAAGATAGGCTCTGCCGATCGAGGTAGTGGCCATGGGCAGCACCGAGCCGACGCCCAGGCGCAACGTGGCGACCTTGCGGCTGACGCAATAGCCCGCGTAGAGAATGTCGATGCCGTCCTGGACGCCCAGCGCGACCGATACATCGAGCCGATCCGCAAGCTCTTGCATCAGCGGCTGGGCGGATTGCAGCAGTTCGCTGGTCGCGAGATAGGCGTGGCCGATGCCCAGGGCGCCGGCGGCCAGCTCGAATTCGCGCTTGCCTGGAACGCGGCGCAAAAAACCCACCTGCAGCAGCGTCGAGGTAAGGCGCGATATGGTGGCCTTGGGCAGGCCCGTGCGCTTGACCAGTTCGGCGTTGCTCAGGGGCGCGCGATTCGAGCGGAACGAGCGCAGTACTTGCAGGCCCCGTTCCACGGTCATCAGTGTGGCTTGGTCGGATGTATCGCTGTCTCGGGATATGTTCATAGTTCTCTTCGACGCCATCATCGGCCTGACTGGACAGGCGGGTTATCGAAGCCTATGCCAAATCTCGGGAATACCCAAGCGAAATACTTATGTCCCCATTACTGAAAGCATAAGCGGCTACATAATATCGTTCCGATTGTCGGAAATACGCCTAGGCACTTTATCGCGGTGAAAGGGCGGATTCGGAATTTATGAACATTCCAATGTATGGAACAAAGATTCTTCATCCGTTGACCTGGGCGAGCATGCGGCGTCATCGTACGGCTTGTCCTTCGCTACATCGAGTCTGTCATGCCCGTTGATCCTCGTCACTTGCTCGCGCGCTCGTTTCCGGTCTTGGAGCATGCATATACCCAGCGCGATACCCGACTCTACGCGCTGGGGTTGGGGATGGGGAGCGATCCGCTGGCCGTGATGCTCAAGGGCGCGTTCCTGGCGGCCAAGGCCGGCCTGATCGGAATGGCCAAGGCCCTGGCGCAAGAAGAGGGGCGCTACGGCATTACGGTGAACTGCGTGGCGCCCGGCTTCATGGACACGGAAATGGTGCAGGCCCTGTCCACCTGCGAAACCATCAAAGAGCGCGCCGTGGCGGCACAGCCCATCAAGCGCGCCGGACATCCCGACGATGTCGCCGACGCCGTGGCTTTTCTTGCCAGCGAACGCGCGAGCTTTATCAGTGGCGAAGTGCTGCATGTGACGGGCGGACGCTACGGTTGATTCACGTAAAACATTCAGAGGCAACACAATGAAACGAGCAGCCATAGTCTCTCCGCTGCGCACTCCCGTGGGTGCGTACGGCGGAGCATTGAAGGGAGTTCCCGTCGAAGAACTGGGCGCCACCGTGGCGCGGGCGATTGTGCAGCGCACGGGGCTCGACCCCGCGCGCATCGACGATGTTGTCTTCGCCCAGAGCTATACCAATGGCGAGACCCCTTGCACGGGGCGCTGGGTGGCCCTGCAGGCGGATTTTCCCATCGAGGTCGCGGGCATGCAGCTGGACCGCCGCTGCGGTGGCGGCGTCCAGGCCCTGGCCACGGCGGCGATGATGGTGCAGACCGGCGTGGCCGACGTGGTCATGGCCGGCGGCGTCGAGAGCATGAGCAACGTCGAGTACTACACCACCGATATGCGGTGGGGCAAGCGCGCGGGTTCGGTCAAGTTGCACGACAGACTGGACCGGGGACGCGAGCGTTCACAGCCGGAAAGCCGATTCGGCCGGATCAGCGGCATGATAGAAACCGCCGAGAATCTGGCGCGCGAATACGAAATTTCCCGCGAAGAGGCCGACCGTTTCGCCGCGCGCAGCCACCAGCGCGCCGCGGCGGCCCAGGCCGCGGGCAAGTTCGATGCCGAGATCGTTTCGGTATCCGTGCCGCAGCGCAAGGGCGACCCGCTCATCGTCGAGCGCGACGAAGGGGTGCGTGGCGAGACCACGGCGGAGAGCCTGGCCAAGCTGCGCACCATCATGAAAGAGGGAACCGTCACCGCGGGCAATGCCTGCCAGCAGAACGATGCCGCCGCCGCCTGCCTGATCGTGGCCGAAGACAAGCTCGATGCGCTGGGCCTGGAACCCCTGGGCTGGCTGGTCGGCTGGGCCGCCGCGGGCTGCGATCCGGCGCGCATGGGTATCGGCCCCGTACCTGCCGTGCGCAAGGTGCTGGAGCGCACGGGGCTGGCGTTCGACCAGATGGATCTGATCGAACTCAATGAAGCCTTCGCATGCCAGGCGCTCTCGTGCGTGAAGGGATGGGGAAGTTCCATGCAGGCGCTGGAAGACAAGCTCAATGTCAATGGCTCGGGCATCTCGCTGGGGCATCCCGTGGGCGCCACGGGCGTGCGCATCATGAGCACGCTGCTTCACGAGATGCAGCGCCGCCAGGCTCGCTACGGCCTGGAAACCATGTGCATCGGCGGGGGGCAGGGCATCGCCATGATCTTCGAGCGCGCTTGAGAACAAAGACGGGGGAGACAGAACCTTCATGATCAACATCGATCCTTCTCTCGTCTGGCAGCCCGGCCAGCGGGAATTGCAGCATTCCGGTGTTTCGCATCTCATGCGCGCCCTGGGCGCATCTTCGTATGAAGAGTTGATGCGTGTTTCCGTGTCCGAGCCGGAACGCTATTGGAATACGGTGATGCGCGAGTGCGACATCGCCTGGGACAAGGCTCCCGCGGGCTATGTCGATCTTGCGCGCGGCCCGGAGTTTCCCAATTGGTTTCCCGGGGGCAGGCTCAACTGGGTCAATACGATCTATCACTGGTCCCGGGCGCCCGCCACCGCCGGCCGGCCCGCCGTCGTCGGCGAGCGCGAAGATGGCAGCGTGACCTCGCTGACCTACGCCGAACTCGAGGCGCGCGTACGGGATTTCGCGGCGGGCCTGGCCGGGCACGGCGTCAAGCAGGGCGATCGTGTCGGCCTGCTGATGGAAAACGGTGTCGAGGCAACGGTCTCGCTGCTGGCCATCATTCACCTGGGTGCGCTGGTCGTGCCCCTGTTCAGCGGCTTCGGCGTCGATGCCATCACGGCCCGGCTATCGGCCGCCGAGGCGAAGTTGGTCATCGCTTCCACCGGTTTCTCGCGCCGCGCCAAACGGGTAGATGTGCAGGGCCCGCTGCGCGAAGCCTGGCGGCAGTTGCCGTTGCTCGAGCGCGTGGTCTGGAAGCGCGCCGAGGGCGAAACGGACCAAGACGCGCGCGACCTGGATTGGCACCAGGTGGCCTCCGCCGCCAAGGGTGCCGGGCTCGATGCCGTGATCGTGACCCCCGATACGCCTTTCATGGTGATCTACACCTCGGGTACCACGGGCAAGCCCAAAGGCGTCGTGCATACGCACGGCAGTTTCCCCATCAAGATCGCCCACGATTCGCTTGTTCATTTCGATGTCAATCCCGGCGATGTCTACTGCTGGCCCGCCGACATGGGCTGGATCGCGGGCACGCTGGTGCTGGGTTGCGCGCTGCTGCGCGGCGCCACGCTGGTCTGCTATGACGGCGCGCCCGATTACCCCGATTGGTCGCGGATGTCCCGGCTGGTAGAGCGGTACAAGGTCACCCATTTCGGCTCGGCCCCCACGCTGATCCGCGGCATGGCCAGCCACGAGGCGCTGGCGCTGGCGGGAGACCGGTCCTCGGTGCGCCTGCTGATCACGGCGGGCGAGGGTATCGCGCCCGAACACTTCAATTGGTTCCTGCAGCGGTTCGGCGACGGCACGGCGCCCTTGATCAACTACACGGGCGGCACCGAGGTCTCGGGCGCGCTGCTGGCGAGCGTTCCCATCCGTCCGATCCCGCCCAGCGGCTTCAATACCATTTCGCCCGGGGTGGCGGCGGACGTGGTCGACCCCGAAGGCAACAGCGTGACCGACGAAGTCGGCGAACTCGCGATTCGCGCGCCCTTCGTGGGGATGACGCACTCGTTCTGGCGCGACGACCCGCGTTATCTCGAAACCTACTGGCACGCCATTCCCGGTATCTGGGTACATGGCGACCTGGCGCTGCGCACACCCGAAGGAAACTTCTTCATGATGGGGCGCTCTGACGACACCCTGAAGGTGGCGGGCAAGCGGCTGGGCCCGGCAGAAGTCGAAGAGGTGGTGCTTGAACTTCCCCAGCTGGCCGAGGCCGCCGCCATTGGCGTCAACGACTCCGAGAAGGGACAGAAACTGGTGGTCTTCGTCGTGCCGAAACCCGATGTCGATGCCGCGCCGGCGGCGCTGCAGGCCGCCGTGGTCGGCCACGTGGACAAGCGCCTGGGGCGGCCGTTCCGTCCCGGCAAGGTGCACGTGGTCGAGCAATTGCCCAAGACACGCAGTTCGAAGATCATGCGCCGCGTGATCCGCAACGTTTATAGCGGAATGCCGCCGGGCGACCTGTCGTCGCTGGATAATCCCGCCTCGATCGACGAGGTGCGCGCGGCGGCCTCGGATTCCGCGGGAGGGTGACATGACCTGGCTTCAATCCTCACTGCGTTCGACGCCCCTCGAGAGGGTCTCAGTTCCATTCGGGCGGACTTCCAGCAACAGCATGGGTGGCGGCCTATCCACCGCCAGGACCCGAAACACCGCGCGAATCGCGCTGGCTAACATGACCGACTGTATGCATCCTAAATCGGGCTTCACGGTAGTCAGGCCGCTGGTTCGCGCGTTGGCGCTCCTGGCGGTATTCGAACCGCATGAGCGCTGGCTGAGCAACGGCCAGCTCGCGCAGCGCACGGGCTTGCCGCCTTCTACGGTCACGCGCATCGCGCAGACGCTGACGCAATTGGGCTATCTGCTGCATGACGCCGAGGAACGGAAGTACCGCCTTTCGGCCGCCGTGCTCGGGCTGGGCTATGCGGCCATCGCGCATTCGGCGATTCAAGGGTTGGCGGGCGAGCATATGGCGGCCTTCGCCGCGGAACACAAAGTGCACGTCTGCCTGGCCACGCGCGACCGGCTCGAACTGGCCGTGCTCGAGTGCCGGCGCAGCCTCGAGTCTCCGCTGGCCTTGCCGCTGTACGTGGGCATGCGGGTGGGCATCGCGTTCTCGCCCATGGGCTGGTCGCTGCTCGCCGCCTTGCCGGAACTCGAACGCGCCTATCTGCTGAAAAACGTGGAGCAGCGCATGTCCAAGGATTGGTCCCGGACGCGCCGGCGGGTCAGCGAGGGCATCGCCCAGGTCGGCGAAAAAGGGTATTGCACGGCGATCGGCGAATGGGAACCCGATTTGGGCATCGTTGCCACGCCCGTGCTGCTGGAAGGGGCATCCCCCTTCGTGCTCGCCTGTATCGGAGCCAGCCAGGTCATGACCCGCGCGCGCGTGGAACGGGCGCTGGGCCCCCGGCTAGTGGCCATGGGCCGGGCGCTGCAGAACGAATTCACGGCGATCAGTCACGTGGACGACTGAGATTCTTAAGTGCACAGATCAATGAAAGTACTCGAAGGCATAAAGGTTCTGGATTTTGGCCGTTTCATCGCCGGACCATTCTGCGCGGCCTTGTTGGCCGATTATGGCGCCGACGTCATTCGCATCGACCGGGTGGGAGGCGGGGAGGACCGCTATATCGTCCCCGTGACGGAACAGGGCGATGGCGCTCTTTTCCTGCAGATCAATCGCAACAAGCGCTCGATGACCCTGGACGTGAACAGTCCCGAAGGGCGTGAAATCGTGCGCAAGCTGGTGCTCGGCACCGACGTGGTCGTCGCCAACATGCCGCCGCGCACCCTGCAGAGCCTGGGCCTGGACTACGCGGCGCTGTGCCGGATCAAGCCCGACATCATTCTGGTCGCCTCCAATGCGTTCGGCGATGCCGCCGCCGTGCGCGACCGCGTGGGTTTCGACGGCGTGGGCCAGGCGCTCAGCGGCGCCGTGCATATCGCCGGCACCCCCGAACAGCCGCAAAAGGCCATGGTGCCCGTGGTGGACTTCTCTACCGCGTTCGCCTGCGCCCTGGGCGTCATGCTGGCCCTGTACGAACGCCAGCGCAGCGGCCTGGGCCAAGAGGTGGGGGCATCGCTGCTGTGCACCGGCCTGAATATGGCCAGCGGCGCGCTGATCGAAGAAGCCCTGCTGGGACTGGACCGCCAGGCCACGCTCAACCGCGCGTCCAGCTATGCGCCGTCCGATATCTTCAAGGCCACGGATGGCTGGTTCATTACCCAGGTGATCAGCCGGCCCATGTTCAAGCGCTGGACCCAGCTCGTGGGGCGCCCCGAATTGCTCGACGACCCGCGATTCGCGGACGATACCTTGCGAGGCCGGAACGGCGAATTCCTGAGCAATGTAATGAGCGCGTGGTGCAAGGAAAAAACGCTGGCCGAGGCGCTGGCCGCGCTGGAGCAGGCGCGCATTCCGGCCAGCCCCGTCAACTCGCCGCGCCAGGTGCTGCAGGACGAAACCGTCCGGGCCGCCGACCTGATTCACTGGATGGACTACCCGGGTGCTCCCAAGAAGGTGCCCATTTTCGCCACGCCCGTGTCGCTGTCGCGCACGCCTCCCGAAATTCGCCAGCGCCCGCCCCTGACGGGCGAGCATACCGACGAAATTCTCGCCGAGCTCGGCATGGATGCCGGCACTATTTCCAGGCTGCGAGAATGCCAGGTCGTTTGATCCTGCCCGCCACAACCATACCGATCCAGGAAATGCCTACATGAGCCTATTCTCCGCTCCTGACCAGTACCAGGAAATCCGCGACGCAGTGCGCAGCCTGTGCAATCAGTTCCCCCCCGAATACCATCGCAAGATCGACGAGGCGCGCGGTTATCCGGAAGAGTTCGTCAATGCCCTGACCAAGGCGGGCTGGCTCGCCGCGCTGATTCCGGAAGAATACGGCGGCCCCGGCCTTTCGATGGCCGAGGCGGCGGTCATCATGGAAGAGATCAACCGTTCGGGCGGCAACTCCGGGGCCTGCCACGGACAGATGTATGTGATGAACACCATCGTGTTCAGCGGCACCCAGCAGCAGAAAACGCATTATCTGCCCAAGATTGCCGCGGGCGAACTGCGGGTGCAATCGATGGGCGTCACCGAGCCGACGACGGGCAGCGACACGACCAAGCTCAAGACCACGGCGGTCAAGAAAGACGGCCGCTGGGTCATCAACGGCCAGAAGGTGTGGATCTCGCGCGTGCAGCATAGCGATCTGCTGATTCTGCTCGCGCGCACCACGCCGTTGGACCAGGTCCAGAAAAAGAGCGACGGCCTGTCGTGCTTCATCATCGAGCTGGACAAGGCCATCGGCAAGGGGCTGACGGTCAAGCCCATTCTCAATATGGTCAATCACGAGACCAACGAGTTGTTCTTCGACAACCTCGAAGTCCCCGAAGATGCGTTGCTGGGAGCCGAGGGCAAGGGCTTGAAGGTGATCTTCGAGGGCCTGAATGCCGAGCGCACGCTGATCGCCTCTGAGTGTATCGGCGACGGTTACTGGTTTCTGGAAAAGGCCTGCAACTACGCCAACGACCGCAAGGTGTTCGGCCGCGCCATAGGCCAGAACCAGGGCATCCAGTTTCCGCTGGCCGAGAATTTCATCGAACTCGAGGCCGCCAGCCTGATGCGCTGGCGGGCCTGCGAGAAGATCGATGCCCGCCAGAATGCCGGTACCGAAGCGAACATGGCCAAGTATCTGGCCGCCAAGGCCAGCTGGGAAGCCGCCAATGCCTGTCTGCAGACGCACGGCGGTTTCGGTTTTGCCTGCGAATACGACGTGGAGCGCAAGTTCCGCGAAACACGTCTTTACCAAGTGGCTCCCATTTCCACCAACATGATCCTGAGCCATATCGCGGAACACACGCTAAAGCTTCCGCGTTCGTTCTGACCACCCATGCAGGCGCTGTAAAGCAATAATCCATTTAAAGAGCAAGGAGACAAATCATGCATAGCATACTGAAGGGCCTGGCGGCGGGCGCCGCGGTCGCGGTTGCGGCGACGGCTGTCCCCGCCCACGCGGCTGAAGCGGAAATCATCAAGCTCGGATTGTCGGTTCCGTTGTCCGGCGCCGGCGCGGGCTGGGGCAAGGGCAGCGAGTACATGTGCCAACAGGCGGCCGAAGAGGTCAAGGCCGGCGGCGGGGTCAAGGTCGAGGGCAAGACGTACAACTTCGAATGCATTGCCTATGACAACAAGTACAACGCGGCGGAAGGCGCCAAAGTCGCGCGGCGCCTGCTTACCGAAGACGGTGTGAAATTCATAGGCGGCAGCCTGGGCACCGCGCCGGCGCGCGCATTGCAATCCATGACCGAGCGGCAGGGCGTGCTGCACTTCACCACGGCCTGGGGCAAGAGCATGAAGGGGCCGAAGTATCCCCTGACGTTCACCGAGATGAACACGCCCCTTGAAATCTCCAAGCCCCTGGTCCAGTACATCAAGCAGGCCAACCCGCAGATCAAGACGGTGGCGCTGGTTAATCCGAACGATGCGACCGGAGAGGAAACCGAGTCCGTGGCCAACCAGGCCTGGAAGTCCACGGGCCTTTCCGTGGTGTCCACGGACCGGTACGAGCGCGGTACGACGGAATTCCAGCCGCTGGCCGCCAAGATCGCGGCCTTGAAGCCCGACGCGGTCGACCTGTGTTCCAGCCCCCCGGCCGACGCCGGCCTGATCTTGAAAGAGCTGGCCGCGCTGGGGTGGAAGGGAGTGCAGGTGGTCGAGGTGGGTACGGGAGCCGGCGGCCTTATTGCCACCGGCGGAACCGCGGTCGAGAATACCTACCTGGGGGCCGCCATTACCTTCGATGGCCCGACGGCCACCGAGCACCAGCGTGCCTTGGATGCCGGGGTGCACAAGGTGAGCGGTGATTCGCTCAACGCCATACAAGTCGGCTTCTACGATGCGGTGATGGCCCTCAAGGCCGCCATGGAAAAAGCGCAGAGCGTCGATCCCAAGGTGGTGGCCAAGACGCTGCCGACCATCACGTTCAAGTCGTTCTACGGCGAGACATCCGCGTTTGGCGGCAAAAGCGAGTATGGTTCGCCGCAGCAGATGCTTGAGCCTGTGATCGTCACGCAGATCAAGAACGGAAAACTGGTCGAGCTTTCGCGCCTGATGCCGGAAGAGCTCAAGGGCAAGGCCGGGCAGTAATGCCCGGAACCCTGCGGGAAATGCCATGGAAACGATAGTTCAACTTGTTCTGATCGGGGTGCAGATCAGTTCCGTCTACGTGTTGTTCGCGCTGGGACTGACGCTGATCTTCGGGGTGCTGCGCATCGTCAATTTCGCGCACGGGCAATTCTTTACGATCTCTGCATTGATCGTGTCCGTGGCGATTCCATGGCTCATCTCGCATGGGTTCTCCATCACGCTAGCCTATGTGCTGGGTTGCATCATCGGCATCGCGTGCGCCACGCTCTTGGGCGCGATTTCGTACCAGCTCGCGTTCCGCCGATTCCAGCGGGACATGACGGGATCGTTCGTCCTTTCGGTAGGCCTGGTGCTGCTGTTCGAGGGCATCAACCAGAACCTGTTCGGCGGCGGAGTGCGGACGGTTCCTCCGCTGCTCGGGGGCAACGTGAGCTTTCTTGGCATGTCCCTGTCCTCGCAGCGCCTGCTGCTGTGCGCGCTTGCGGTCGTCCTGGCGGTGGCACTCGTCTGGATGCTGTCGACCACGCGGCTGGGGAAGGCCATGCGGGCGGTGTCGATCGACTACGAGTCGGCGATGCTGCAAGGCATTGCCTACCGGAGCATCGCGTTTCGGGGGTTCGTAATCGCCACGGCGATCGGCGCCGTCGCCGGAGCGCTTATCGCGCCGATCTCCACGGTGACGCCGGTCTTCGGCGACAGCTATCTGATCAAGGGGTTCATCGCGGTGATCATCGGCGGGCTGGGCAGCGTTCCGGGAGCCATCCTGGGCAGCTTGTTCATTGCTTTCCTCGAGACTTTCGTCGGCTTCTACCTGGATCCGTCCAGTGCCAGCCTGGCGATCTTCGTGCTCGTCATGCTGGTGTTGCTGATCAAGCCGCAAGGAGTGCTGGGCCGTGCCTAAGATCCATTTCTTTTATGCCATCGCGGCCATCGTCGCCGCAAGCGCCGCCACGATGGTGCTCGGCACCGGCTATTCGGGCAGCCTGGCGATGTGGATCGCCATTGCCGCCGTGGGCGCGTCCAGCCTGCGGTTCGTCATGCTGATCGGCGAACTGAACTTCGCGGTCGCGGCGTTCTACGGCATAGGTGCCTATGCGGCCGGGGTCGGCGCCACCCTGCTCGAGTTGCCGTTCGCCGTGACGCTGCTGCTTTCCGGGCTGCTCGCGGGCGCCGTGAGCGTCGTGTTCGGATTCTGCACGCTGCAAACCCGGGGCCCGTATTTTCTGCTGGTGGGCTTCGCGTTCACCGAGGTCATGCGGATCATCTACACCAAGTCGGATTGGCTCGGTGGCAACTCCGGCATGGTCGGCATATTTCCCCCGGAAATCTTCGACGCTCATTTCCCGGTTTTTGTGGTGCTGTTCGCGGGCATCGTGATCCTGGCGCTGTATCTGCTCGAGTCGTCGCAGTTCGGCAAGCTGCTCAGGGCGGTACGCGACAACGAGAGCGTGGTGCGCGCCGTGGGCCTTCCGGTGCACTGGATCAAGATAGCCTGCCTGGCCATCGCGTGTTTCGCCGCCGGACTGGCCGGCGGCTTGAGCGCCTACGTCAACAACGTCATCAGTCCGCTCGATTTCGGGTTTCTGCTGTCGACGTTCATTCTGGCCTATTTGAAAGTCGGCGGAGAAGACCATCCGCTGGGGCCCGTGGCGGGGGCGGTGCTGCTGATATTGCTTGGCAGCTGGTCCATGAGCATGGGCGGCAGTGAACCGATCTTCTACGGCGCGTCGATCGTGCTTGCGTTGCTGGTCTTGCCGAAGGGGGTGCTCGGCTTGCTGCCGGGCCATGCCAAGACCGGCGACGGGCAGGGTGTCCGATAGCCTGGAGATCCACAAAAGGGGCATAAGATGGATCAGCTGTTGAAAGTACAGGGCCTGACACGGGTCTTCGGTGGCCTGGTCGCCGTGTCCGATCTGGATTTCGAGGTCCGGCGAAATGAAATTCTTGGCCTGATCGGCCCTAACGGAGCCGGCAAGAGCACCACGTTCAATCTGATCAGCGGGTTTACCAGGCCCACGCGGGGCCGCTTGACGCTGTCGGGCCAGGACGTGACCGGGAAATCGCCCGAATACATCAGCCGTCATGGCCTGGTGCGCACGTTTCAGCACGGTAGCCTGATGCGTTCCATGACGGTGCTGGACAATATCCTGATCGGAGCCATGGGCGCATTGCCCCGCGGGGGCCAGGCGCAGCGCCTGGTCCGCGTCCGGGAGACGGCCGAATTGCTGGGCCTGGAAGACAAGCTGGATGAGGTGGCCGGCAACTTGCCCCACGGCTTGCAGCGCCTGGTCAGCATCGCCATTGCGTTTGCCCACCGCCCCGTTCTGTTGTGCCTGGACGAGCCCCTGACAGGGCTGAACCAGACCGAAGTCATGACGACGCTGGATGTATTCCGCCGCTTCCGGGACGAGTTCGGCAGTTCGGTCTTGCTGGTCGAGCACAATATGAAGGCCGTCATGCAGCTATGCGACCGCATCGTGGTCCTGCACCACGGACGCATGCTGGCCACGGGAACACCCGAAAACGTGCGCAATGACCAAAGCGTCATCGACGCCTATCTGGGGGCGAAACATGCGAAATGATGACGTGGTGCTGGCCGTGGACGGGCTCAGCGCGAGCTACGGTATTGTGCCGGCGTTGCACGAGGTCAGTCTCGACGTGCGCAGAGGCGAAATCGTGACCTTGATCGGCGCCAATGGCGCCGGGAAATCTACCTTGATGAAGTGTATTGCCGGCCTGCATCCGTCTACGGCGCGGCGCCTGCGCTTGCGCGACCAAGACGTATCGGGCGCATCGCCGGATGCCATCGTGAAATGCGGCCTGAGCCTGGTTCCGGAGGGCAGGAGGCTTTTTGGCGAGATGTCGGTGCGCGACAACCTCGATCTTGGCGCTTATTGCCGCAAGGACAAGGCCGCTATCGCGAAAGATTTCGACAACGTCATGTCGTACTTCCCGGACCTCGTGGCCAAGCTGGACGTGCCGGCCCATACATTGAGCGGCGGGCAGCAGCAGATGGTGGCGGTGGGACGGGCATTGATGAGCGCTCCCAGGGTCTTGTTGCTGGATGAGCCGACGATAGGCCTGGCGCCGGTCGTGGTGGACAAGATCGCCGAGGTGCTGCGCACGGTGCGCGACACGGGCGTGGACGTCCTGCTGGTCGAGCAGAATGCCGAGATGGCGCTCGATATGGCCGACTATGCCTATGTGCTTGAACGAGGCAGCGTGGTGCGGCAAGGCCAAGCCCGGGACCTGGCCAGCGATGCAAGCCTGCAGCGCGCCTACATGGGAATGTGATTGCCGGCCGCGCACGGGCGCGGCCTTAAAGGAAAAGGGAGAAAAGCATGGATCTGATGCTCGAAGACCAGCACGTACTGATAACAGGCGCTTCGCAGGGCATAGGCGCGGGCCTTGCCCGGGCCTTCGCCAAAGAGCGATGCCGGGTCTCGCTGGTTGCGCGGTCGGCCGAGAAGCTCGAGGCGCTGGCCGGCGAGCTTCGCGCCGCGCATGGCGTGCGCGTGGATGTGCTGCCGCTCGACATGACCCAGCCCGGAGCCATCGCCAAGATCATCGAGTTCGCGGGCAGCGCCGATATCCTGGTCAACAACGCGGGCGCCATTCCCGGCGGGACGCTGTGGGACGTCGATGAAACCGCATGGCGCCAAGGCTGGGAATTGAAGGTATTCGGCTACATCAACCTGACCCGCGAGATGTACACCGAAATGAAAAAGCGCGGGCGGGGCGTCATTCTCAACAACATCGGCAATGGCGGCCAGAATTTCGATTTCAATTACATCGCGGGCAGTACCGGCAATGCGGCGCTCATGGCATTTACCTGCGCGCTGGGCGGCCGCAGCCTCGAGGACGGTATCCGCGTGGTGGGGGTCAATCCCGGCCCGGTGGCGACCGAGCGCATTGTCAAGGTGCTCAAGAGCCACGCGACCCATCTGTTCGGGGATGAGAGCCGCTCTACCGAGCTGCTGGCGAAGTATCCGCTCGGGCGCACCGCTACCGTGGAAGAGGTGGCCGATCTCTTCGTCTACCTGGCGTCGCCGCGCTCCGCCTACACGACCGGGACGATAGTCACCGTGGACGGGGGGATAACGTCCAAGCGTTCCGTCGCCTGACCGACCATTTTCCAGACGAGGAGTGGCGATGTATGAGCGTGTGCTGTCGCCGATCAGGATAGGATCGGTAGAAATTCCGAACCGCATTGTGCGGACCGCCCATGCGACGGCCTTTTCCCGCGCTTATATCAATGACGACCTGATCGCCTATCACCTGGAACGCGCCAAGGGGGGCGCGGGCCTTTCTATCGTCGAGGGCGCCTCGGTGCACGCGTCGTCCACGTTCGCGCTGAGCATACGCGACGATGGCGCCATCGCGCCCATGAAGCGGATGGTCAAGGCCATCGCGCCGACGGGGATGAAGCTCTTCCAGCAGCTCTGGCACGGCGGCTACACGGACCCGTCGGCGACGGGAGGGCTGCCGTGGGCGGTGTCGGCCTTGCCTGGCCGGTACTCGGTGGCGCCGCCCATTCCCATGACCACTGACCAGGTCGAAGCCCTGGTGCCGGCCTATGCGCAAGGCGCCGCGCGGGTCGAAGAGTCGGGCATGCAGGGGGCCGAAATCCTGGCGGGAAATGGCTATCTCTTTTCGCAGTTCTTTTCCCCTGTTCTGAACCAGCGAACCGACCGGTACGGCGGCAATTTCGAAAACCGGATCCGGCTGCTGCTGGATACCCTGCGCGCCATCCGCGCCGCGACCTCTTCGGGTTTCGCGCTGGGCATACGCATCGGCGATAGTTCGGATCCGCGCATACTCTGCGCGGAAGACGTCAACGCAATCATCTTGCGCGCGCAGTCGGAAGGGTTGATCGATTTCGTGAATATCACTCACGGCGACTACTATTTCCACGTCGAAAGATATGCGGGCATGGACCAGCCGGTGGGCTACCAGCTTCCCTTCAGTGACCGCATGAGCCAGGGCGTGTCCGTGCCGCGGATGATCGTGGGCCGGTATGCCACGCTGGACGACGCGGAACAAGCCTTGAAGGCCGGCCAGGCGGATATGGTCAATATGGTGCGGGGGATGATCGCCGATCCGCGCCTGGTCGTGAAGGCGCGGGAAGGCCGCGGCACCGAGGTGCGGCCTTGCATAGGATGTAACCAGGGTTGCATCGGCGGCGTATTCAGCGGCCGCATGGGTTGCGCGGTGAACCCCGTGGTGGGCCACGAAGCAGAGCTGTCCGAAGAAAAAATAGTCAAGACGGAGAATCCGCGCAAGGTGCTGGTGGTGGGGGGCGGCGTCGCGGGCATGGAGGCCGCCCGCGTTGCGCTGCTGCAAGGGCATCGCGTCACGCTGGTCGAGGCCGCGTCCGATCTGGGCGGCCTTTTGAACTACGCCCGGCGCATGCCCAAGTCGCACGCCATCGGCGATATCGCGGTCTGGCTCGAGCATGAAATCTATCGGCTGAACGCCGATGTCAGGCTGTCGACCTACGTGGGCGCCGACGAGGTGCTGGCCGAGAATCCGGACGTCGTTATCGTGGCGACCGGATCCCAGCCCGTAGAGGTCCAGGATTTCACGCAGACCGCCGATCCGGCCTGCCGGATTCCGATTGCGCCGGATGCGCGCGTGCTGACGTCGCTCGACATCGCGATGGGCGGCCAGCGGGATTACGGCCGGACCGCGATGGTGTTCGACGACGTGGGGCATTACGAAGCCATCGGCTGCTGCGAGGCCTTGATCGATCTTGGCGTCGAGGTCACCTACGTTACCCGCCATCTCATGTTTGCCCCCGCCATGGAGGCCACCGGCCGGACCCAGGCCGCGCTGCAGCGCTTTCATCGCGCGGGGAAATTCCGGCTTCATACCCAGTCGGCGGTGGTATCCATCGAAAAAGGCTCGGCCCGGATCCGGCCGATTTTCGGAACGGCGGCCGAGGCCATTCCGGCCGATACCGTGGTGCTGATCGGCTACCGGCAATCACAGAGCGAGATCTGGCAGGCGCTGCGCGGGCGCGTGCCGCAACTGCATATCGTGGGCGATGCCTTGTCGGCGCGGGATATCCAGCCGGCCATTCGAGAAGGGCATCTCGCGGCAAGATTCATCGAGTCATTGACTAACAATTAATCCGGAAGAGACATCCATGAACAGATTAAACGGCAAGGTTGCATTCGTCACGGGGGCCGGCGGCGGCATTGGAACGGAGATCTGCAAGCAGTTCTGCGCCGAAGGCGCCATGGTGCTGGCGGGCGACATACATCTCGGCACCGCCGAAGCCGCCGCGCGGGCAAGCGGCGGCGAAAACATCATTCCCTGGGTCGTGGATGTGACCGATCCCGCGAGCGTTCGCGCCGGCCTCGAGCACGCGGCCCAGGCCTTCGGCCGGATCGACGTGCTATGCAACGCCGCCGGCGGATCGACGCCCCAGGATGGCCGCGTCACCGAGGTTGCCGATGAAGAGTTCTGGCGCGCTATCCGCCTCGACCTGTATGGCACGTTTCTCGTATGCAAGCACGGCATTCCCTATCTGCAGAAAGCCGGCGGCGGCTCCGTCATCAACTTTTCGTCGATGGTGGCGGTGATGGCGCTGACCGAACGTGATTGCTATACGGCGGCAAAGGGCGGGGTTCATGCCTTGACCCGTTCAATGGCGCCGGAATACGCGCCCGACCGGATACGCGTGAATGCCATCGCGCCGGGGCTGACGCTATCCGATCGCGTGCGCGGCCTCATCGACCAGCGCGCCGAGCTGCGGAAATTGGCGGACCAATGCCTGCTGGGCGTATGCGAACCTATTGATATGGCGCACATGGCCGTGTACCTGGCATCGGACGAGTCGCGTCATACGACGGGCCAGATCATTTCCGTCGACAGCGGCGTGACCATCTATTAGTTGCAGAAATCGAGCGCAAAAGAAAAAGGGGCGAATCTTGCGATTCCGCCCCTTCGATCAACGATTTTTCGCGTTTTTTCGTCGTTTTTTCTGTATTACCCGGGTTTGGGTGCAACACGAAAAATCAAATTCTGGAGCGGGAAACGAGTCATGCACTAGAGCGCTAAGTCTCTGTTTCCCAATCACTTTCTCCACTGTGGTGATCAGCGAAGAACTCAATTATAGCCTTGTTTTTCGCCCTCGGCAACAAAGTTCATCCAACCACTTCCACCAGCGTCCAAGGATGATCCATCCACCCGTCGTTACGCCTGATGCGTCCAGCTGCTGAGCGGGTTCGCTATCGAACTCCAACTTGCGACGATCATGACTTGCGCTCGCTCCGCAGGCAGCGCGGGGTGGTGTCGCGTGGACTACCTGGCACCTGGACGGCTGTAGGACACAACCGCCGGCATCGGAACACCGCAAGTACTCATCTTTACATCGCTGCGGCTAACTTCGCCGGAGCGCAACGCGGCGCCAGTGTAGTGGCAGCCAGCCTCAACGAAGGCGTGCAGCAATCCGGTTCATCTGCTCGATCTCCGCGCGCTGGCCATCGGAAATCGCTTGGCATAGGTTGACGAGTTCCGGATCTGAGAGCTGCGCCTCGCGGCACATGAGGATCGCTCCCGAATGGTGCGGGACCATAGACGCGATGAACTGTCGATCGCCGATTCCGGTTTGAGCACGGGTAGCGGCAAAAGAACCGAGTGTGAGAACGGCAAACAAGCCGTACAGCACGAGATTGAGCCGCCGGTTTGGAAACATGCCGGGCATTGTCGCTAGCATGAAGATGCCCATTGGCGCCCACATAGTGACCGCCATGTAGAGCATGTTGAGATTGTTTCTGAAGTCCCTGGCGCCGTCGATCATGCTGAACATTACGAAGTACATGACGACGAGGCCCAACACCATGTTCACCCAGAACTTGGCGTATGGTCGGCCGTGCTTACCCATCTGACCGGATGTGTGATGTTGATGTTCATGGGAATGTTCAGCCATCTCCGTCTCCTATGTGCTGGGGCAACCTGGCAGGGTCACTGGTACTGCGGCAGATACTTTGTCGATATATCAGCATGTGGAGCGATGCATCACTAACCGCTGATTTCCAGTCCCCAACTGGACGTAGGGGCGTCGAACGCTTCAACTCGCTGGTCTTGAACCGTCTGGATATCAGACCATACCAAATCGGTCTTGATGGGCTTTGCGCCACCTATGACGCTGGTACCGTGAGCGCCAATATCGAGCTTGCGTCCTCATCGCTCGATGGGCCGGCAACTGATCGATTCTTGCATATCAAGCAAGACAAGGCCACCTGCGGCGGACGCCAATGGCCTCCTCCGCCTTCGCTTAGGGCATCGCCTCAAGCGTCCGTCGCAGGCCATAACGACACAACAGCCCTTGGGCAAGAAAGGAGCCGGTGATGTAGCGCACCCGAAAGGAGACGAAGACATGCACAAGGACATTTCAACATCAAAGGTGTTCTATCGTCCCATCGAGGCGGCCATCCGATGGGCTGGGTTGCTGCGGTATCTCCCGATGATCCTGGCCACGATCGCGTCACCGCGTGTCCTGCCTCGGTCGCTGAACTGCCCTCGATGGAATGAGTGCCGGCTGCACTCGGAACGTATCTATGACGGCATCCTCAACGGAGAGCTGCCCTACGGCAAGAACGGGATCACGCTCAATGATCCGAACCTGCTCAATTCTCTGGATCTGACTGTTCGCCATGTCGATCTAAAACGCTGGATGCGCACCCACTATCCCGAGCACCGGCCAGGATTTCTGTTCAGCCGTGGCGAACGCATGGCGCATCCTTTCATCACCATGGAAACAGGACAGGCGATCCTCGTGGAGCGGCTGGCCCTTCAGGCCGCGCTTGAACAAGCCCGACGTGAGATGCGAGAACTGCAGGAGCAGCACGACACGCTACTCAAGCAATCCTCGGTGCTGTTGGCATCCAAGCAATGCGAGATCAGCGAACGGGCGGAAACGACCTATCTCAACATCATTGGAGGGATGTTGACGCTGATGCTGAGCCAGTCGCCTTCAGGCGTGCCCTATTCCAGCTTCAAAACGCAGGAGGCCCTTGTCTCTGCATTGGTCGCCCACTACGGCGGCACCATGGGCATCACTGAGCGCACCTTAAACGGAAAGTTCGCCAACGCTAAGAGGTACGTTCGTAGCGCAAGCGCATGAGGTTATCCAGCTTGTATGTGCAATCGCGGAGATTGCATTTGCAATGTCTTTCCGCAGCCAGGTCTATTGAATAGAGGTCACGCCAACAAACGCCACCGAGCGTTCAGGAGTGACCGCCATGTCGCAGACCCCTGTACTCCCGCCGAACGAGCGCCGCATCCTGCGGCTCGATGAAGTCGAAGCGAAGTCCGGCTTCAAACGCGCCCACATCTACAACCTGATGAAGAAGCGCCAGTTCCCTCAGGCGCTGCGCCTGGGCGTGCGCGCTGTCGGCTGGGATTCGATCGAAATCGACCAGTGGATCGCCGAGCGCCTCAACCACCGGACCTGACCCGCTCTCCCGCGGACTTCCCATTCCCAGCCGGAGAGCGCCATGCAGGTCGTGTCCATCATTTCAACGAAGGGCGGCGTCGGCAAGACCACGACGGCCGCCAACCTGGGCGGGCTCGCCGCGGACGCGGGCCTGCGCGTGCTGCTGCTCGATCTCGACGTGCAGCCCACCTTGTCCTCCTACTACGAACTGACCCAGCGCGCGCCTGGCGGCATCTATGAGCTGTTGGCCTTCAACGAGCGCGACCTTGGCCAGCTCGTGTCCCGCACGATCATCGCGGGCCTGGACCTGGTGCTGTCCAACGACCACCGGGGCGAGCTGAACACCTTATTGCTGCATGCGCCGGATGGCCGCCTGCGGCTGCGGCATCTGCTGCCAGCACTTGCTCCCCTCTACGACCTGGTGCTGATCGACACCCAGGGCGCGCGTTCCGTGCTGCTGGAGATGGCGGTGCTCGCCTCCGACCTTGCGCTGTCGCCCGTCACGCCGGAAATCCTCGCGGCCCGGGAGCTTCGACGCGGCACCATGCAGTTGCTCGAAGACATCGCGCCGTACCGGCACCTGGGCATCGAACCGCCGCCGCTGCACCTGCTCATCAACCGCGTCCACCCGGTGTCGGCGAACGCCCGACTGATCCAGCAGGCCCTGCGCGACCTGTTCCAAGACCATGCCGGCATCCGCGTGCTCGCCACCGACGTGCCAGCCATCGAAGCCTATCCGCGCGCCGCGACGCGCGGCCTGCCGGTGCATCGGGTCGAGCACCGCCAGCCGCCCGGCAGGGTCGCGCCGGCCTCGCTCGACACGATGCGCGCGCTCGCGAGCGAGCTGTTCCCGCAATGGCAGGACAGATTTGCCGCAATGTCCGGTCGCCCGCCACGTCCTCTTGATGCCGGGAGGTCCCATGGCGAACGCACATGAACTGGCCCGCGGCCACAAGCGGCTGCGCGCGCTGATCGAGTTCGCGGTCGGTGAAGGCTGGCACGTCAAGCGCACGCCGGGCGGGCACCTCAAGTTCACCAAGGCCGGCTGCGCGGCGATCTACACCAGTTCGACCGCGAGCGACCACCGGGCCGAATTGAACGCCCGTGCGCAGATCCGCCGCGCCGAGCGAGAGGCCCGCATGGCGCCGGCCGGCGGTCGTGGGGACTGCGAGGGGTGCGGCCATGGCTGACATGACCTCGCAGGACATGGCCGGCAAGCTGCTCGCGGCCGGCTTCGAGCGCAGCGGCCCAGCGGCTACGGCCTTGAGCGACCCGATCGCGGACACGCCCATGGTCGTGACGCTGGACCAGCTGCGGCCCTACGACCATGACCCGCGCATGAAGCGCAACCCCGCCTACGAGGAAATCAAGGCGTCCATCCGCGAGCGCGGCCTGGACGCGGCGCCAGCCATCACCCGCCGGCCCGGCGAGGACCACTACATCATCCGCAACGGCGGCAACACGCGGCTGGCGATCCTGCGCGAACTCTGGTCGGAGACCAAGGACGAACGCTTCTTCCGCATATCGTGCCTGTTTCGGCCATGGCCGGAGCGCGGTGAAATCGTCGCGCTGACCGGGCATCTTGCCGAGAACGAACTGCGCGGTGGCCTCACGTTCATCGAGCGCGCGCTCGGCGTCGAGAAAGCACGCGAGTTCTACGAGCAGGAGAGTAGCGCCGCCCTGAGCCAGTCGGAACTGGCCCGCCGCCTGGCGGCCGATGGGTTCCCCGTCCAGCGGTCGCACATCACCCGCATGGCCGACGCGGTGCGCTACCTGCTGCCCGCCATTCCCACTGTGCTCTATGGCGGCCTGGGGCGCCACCAGGTCGAGCGGCTGTCGGTCATGCGGACGGCCTGCAAGCGCACCTGGGAGCACTATGCCAAGGACCGCACGCTGCCGCTGGACTTCGACAGCTTCTTTCAGGAGGTGCTGGCGCAGTTCGACACGCAGGGCGACGAGTTCGCGACGCAGCGCGTGCAGGACGAGCTGATCGGCCAGATGTCCGAGCTGCTGGGCATCGGCTACGACGTGTTGGCGCTGGACCTGACCGAATCGGAAAGCCGCCACCGGGCGCTGGTCAGTGACCCGACGCCACCTGCGGCGCCGCCGGCGTTGCCTTCGCCCACCGCCGGCACGCCGCCTCCCCCGGGCGTAGCATCGTCCATCGCCAAGCCTGCAGCGGCGGCCAGTCCTCCACCCGCCAGCCCTCCGGCGTCCGAGCCCACCTTGCGCCACGACGACACGGCGGTTGGCGAAGCGGCCACGGGAAGCCAGCCGGCCGCACCGGGCGATCTGCTTCGCGAGCACATCGTCTCGCCAGCACCGACGACAGAACGGCTCCAATCGATCCAGCGCATGGTCGCCGACCAGTTGGGCGATGCGCTGCCGCCCGACTTCTCGGCGAGCGTGCTGCAGTCCATCCCGGTGCAAGCCGGCGGACTCTATCCGATCTCCGACGTCTGGTACATCGACGCCGGCCTGGACACGCCCGATCGGCTGCGCATCCACATCGCGCAGTTCGCGCGCGAGATCGCCGGGGAGGCAGACCTGGACGAGTGCATCGAGGATCGCGCCGATGGCATCGGGTTTGCGTGCCGCGCCCGCGGCCAAGCCCCGTCGCCGCTCGGCCGCGCGGTGCTGACGCTGCTCACTTCCCTGACGGGTCAGCCCGTCGCCGAAGCGGGCCTGGACGGCGCGCAGCTCGCCGCCGACCTGCCGACCCTGTTGCACGGCCAGAGCCAAGGCCATGGCAGCGGCGCAAGGCGCTTGAGCGACACGGCGTTGGTCAAGCTCTTTCGGCTGCTGCGCCTCGCCCGGCGTCTGCTGGACCTGGAAGCCGGCACCACGGCGCCCGGGACGTGAGCGAGGGAGGCCGCATGTCCACATCGCATCCGCTCAACCAGGCCGTGATTGCCCAGGCGCTGTATGACCTTCGCAACGGCCAACTGCGCCGCTGCAAGGCCATGGGCTTCGGCGAGGCCGAGCTGGATGCGCTCAAGCACCCCGCGCTGATCAGCGTGCTGGCCAACGCCAGCGTCTCGTGGTGCTCGGTCACGGTCAACCGCGAAGTGCTGCAGCGCCTGCTCAACCAGGCACAGGACGTGGAGAAGGAAATCGCCACGGTCGATCGCATGCTGCGGCTGGGGGCCAGCACGGAGATGGTCAGCCGCTTCTATGGCCTGACCCATCAGGAAGTCGCCCTGCGGCGGGAGATCCTCGGCCTGCCCAAGCGCAAGGGGCGCCACCCCGTCCTGGACGAGACCCAGGACACCGAACTGTGGCGGCAATGGAAAGCCGTGACCAGCAGCAGGAACGTCGATCTGGAGGACGAGACCTCGATTCTCGATGCGGCCATGGACCTGGCCGAGGGCATGTCGCTGCCGCTCTCGGTGGTCTGGGCCGCGATCAGGAACTGGGTCGATCAGGGATTGGGCTAGGCCATGGCCGTGGACGACACCGCCCCACGAGCCCAGCGCCCTGGCCCCATCGCACTCGCCGACCTGTTCGACGCTGCGCTGAAGGACCTCGCGCCCAAGTCCAGCTCTGGCGCTCCCGCGTCCCTGCCTGCTCCAACGCCCACGCCTCCTACGTCCGGCGACGCCTTCCTGTTCAGTGGCAATCGGCACGAGAGCGTGCCGCGGCGGCTGTTCCTCGACCGCCGCCTGACACCGCTGGAGCGCAACGCCTGGCAGGTGTTCCGATTGATGCTCAACGACGATGGCGTCACGGCATTTCCCACCTATGAGCAGTTGCGCCCCTGGCTGGCGTCGATGCCCTGCGCAGGCCAGGCCTCCCATGAGACCGTGGCGCGGGCGCTGACGCTGCTGCGCCTGACGCGCTGGCTGAGCCTCGTGCGACGACGGCGCGACCCCAAGACCGGTCGCATCCTCGGCAACCTCTACGTCCTGCACGACGAACCGCTGACGCCGTTCGAGGCGATGCAACTCGACGCCGACTACCTGGCCCTGGTCAGCCAGTCGCTGGGGCATTCGGCCAAGGCCGTCCAGGTGGTGGGACTCAACACCCTCCAGGAGATCGCGGACGACCCGATGCTGTCCGGACGCACCTTGCCGTCGCGGCTGCAAGTGCTCGCCGAGCGCCTGGCCGACCAGGGCATCACCGCCTCCGAAAGTTATCCACAGGAGGATGCGGTCCACGATTCCGAAGAAGGGCCCGCGAGCCTTCTTCGGAATGGCGATCGCCCATCTTCGGAATCCGAAGCAGGGCCGAAACCCGCGCCAGACGGCGCTCTTCGGAATCCGAAGCAGGACCGTACAGTACGTAGTAGTCGTATTGATGAAGTACGTACTACCGCGCAGGCGCGTGCGCTGGGCGACCTGCAATGGCCCAAGCGCTTCGCGGAACTGAAGGCGGAACAGCAGGCCGGAGCCAAGATGGCGTTGCAGCAGGTGGACGCTGCCCTGCGGCAGGCCGTGCTGGACGAATGGGCCGCACGGTGCGGCAAGCATGGCATCCGCAACCCCGCCGGTTATCTGTTCGGCATCATCCAGCGCGCCATGCGCGGCGAGTTCAATGCCTGGGCCAAGCAGACCGGCCCGGCACCGCCAACACCATCGGCGGCGCGAGCGCCACCAACCGAGCCGCCGCGCAACGTCGTGCCGCCCGAGGTGGCCCGGCAGCACATCGAGCGCCTGCGCGATCTGCTGCGCAAATCCTGAGCACAGGGCTTGTCAAAGCCGTGAAGTAGATCTCCATGGCGGTCGGCAGAAACGGTCCCCTGGGGACGGCTGTGCGGTGAAGCGCCGGGCGACGGCGCGACATGCTGCGCAAAACCTGAGTAGAGCGCATGCAAGACCATGAAGCAGACCTCCATGGCGCTCAACGGAACGGTCCCCTGGGGACGGCTGCGCGGCGAAGGATCGTGTCGAACGGCAGCGCGACGTGCGGTGCAGCACGCATACCGTCAACAACCGAGGACGGGAACGCCGATGTGAGTGCCCATCTGCGGAGCGGTCCCCAGGGGACCGTTGCGCGCTGCGCCGCCAGCGCGCACAGAACCGGGGGTCGGCTCATTTCGGTTTGTTGACTGACTGCCTTCCGCTGCATGCGGATGCTGGCGGCTCCCTGTCCACCAGCGAGCGATCACCATGGCAACCAGCAACGAACCATTGCAACTCAACCTCGGCTCCCTGCGCAGCGCGATGTCGCTGACGCTGCACACCCACCACGCCTCGCGCATCTGGCATGGCCGCGCCGCCGCCGAGGGGCGACCGGGCATCGTCGGCCTGAACGGCTACATCGCCGTCATGAACAAGATGAAGCGCGGCTCGGAGCAGGACGACCCATACAGCGACTGGTGGATGCTTCGCATCGAAGACAAGCTCGACCAGACCAGGACCACGCTGCAGACGCTGCGCGACCAGGTGGACCAGGCCCTGGCCGGCGTGCCCGCCGCGTTGACCCTGGGCGAGAACCTCAACGTGCAGCCCGTCAAGCTTCCGCTGTTCGTCAATGCGCAGTTGGGCTTTGCCGCCGTCTATCTCCTGGCCGACTACGACGACATCGCGCGCAAGCTGATCCTCGCCCACCACACCGCGCTGATCGATCGCTCGACGTTGGAGCGCTGGCTCAACGAAGGTGCCCACGCGCTGCGCAGCCTGTTCAGCCTGGCCCAGCAATACCGCTACTCGGGCTGCACCCGCGACGACTTCGCGGCCAAGAACGCCGCAGCTCGGGCAGCATTGGAGAAGTTCGGCGAACTGCCGCAGGACGTGCTCGAAGGCATGCGCCGCTCGAAGTTTGCGCCGCCCGTCGTGCGCCGTGGTCTGCAACAGCGTGGTGATAGCGCTGCCGCAGCCGCATCTCCCACCGACGAAGGCGCTGCCGCCGATTCGGCCGAGGCCAAGTCCACAGCCGCCGGCGAGGACGAACCGGCATGAGCGACCCGAACCGCGAACCGCGCTACTTCCGTCGTCTGGAACAGCCAGCCTTCATGCGGCTGGAACACGCGGCCTCTCTAAAAGGCCTTTTAAAGCCTTTTAAAGGTAAAGGGGACTTCGAGGCCTGGGCCAGCCAGTGCTTCGCCATGCGCGACGAGTTGATTGCCCTGGCGCAGCGACAGGTGCTGCCACAGGCGTGCGGGCATCCCTTCCACCTGCTTCCCGTCGAGCTGGCCCAGCAGACCACTGGCGCAGGCACGACCTTTCTTCGCTGGCGCAAGCACGATCGATCGGCCATGGGCGTGGCGTTGTGGCAGGAGCTGATGGCGAGCCCCAGCACGCCGGTCAACCTGCTGCACGACCTGCACGAGATCGAACTGCAGCGCGTCATGCTGAACATGCAGATCAGCCTGCTGCACACCCTGGGCAGGCAAGCACAGGAATGCGCCAGCAAGGCCGCGCAGGCGGACAACACCTACCTGCGCCGGCTCGCGTCCGTTCCTGCCGCAGTGCGCGATCGGTGATTGCGCCTGCCATCCGAGCACGCGCCCGAGCCCAACGAGGCACGGGTATTTCAACCACCACGGAGATTCCAACATGAGCACACAATTCATCGGCGAGGGCAACATCGGATCGCCTCCCGAGTACCGCGAATTCCCCAATGGCAACGACGATCCTCGCCGGTTGCTCCGGCTGAACGTGTACTTCGACAACCCCGTCCCCACCAAGGGCGGCGAGTTCGAGGACCGCGGCGGCTTCTGGGCGCCGGTGGAACTCTGGCACCACGACGCCGACCGCTGGCAGCAGCTCTACCAGAAGGGCATGCGGGTGCTGGTCGTCGGCCGCATGGAGCGCGACCCCTGGACGGACAACGAAGATCAGCCGCGTGAGACTTGGCAGGTCAACGCGCGCAGTGTCGGCATCCTGCCGTACCGCATCGAGTCTGTGGCCCTCAGCCCGAAGCCACAGGAGGCAGAGCCGAAGCCCCAGGCCACCCAGGAATCGACGGCGCCGAAAGAGACCAAGCGCAGGAAGTGATCGGGCATGGAGGGCGGCTGCCGCAGTGCTTCGCCGCCCTCCATGCGCTGCGAATTATCCCCAGGGGATAGCTCCACCAACGTCCACCGAGTTCCACGCGCGCTCCCGGAAATCGCGGCTCTCGGCCCGCACACTTCCGGCCACGCACCTTCCCCGCACTCGCCATTTCATCGGCGTGAAAGCGGTCGCTGCCGCATGCGGCTTGTTTGCTGCTGCCAGGGGCTGCGCTCGGCATCCTCGATCCCAGCAACTCCATGAACAACAGGAATCGGGATGGACGGATATGCGGCTGTTCTTGTGCGAGAAGCCCTCCCAGGGCAAAGACATTGGCCGGATTCTCGGCGCCACGCAGCGCGGTGAAGGCTGCCTCAACGGTTCCGGCGTCACGGTCACCTGGTGCATCGGCCATCTCGTGGAGGCGGCGCCGCCCGAGGCCTACGACGAGCAGCTCAAACGATGGTCCGTTGAGCAGTTGCCCATCATTCCCCAGCACTGGCGGGTCGAGGTCAAACCGAAGACCGCCACGCAATTCAAGGTCGTCAAGGCGCTCTTGGCGAAGGCGACTCACCTGGTTATCGCCACCGATGCCGACCGCGAGGGCGAATTGATCGCCCGCGAGATCGTGGAGCTTTGCGGCTACCGCGGCCCCATCGAACGCCTGTGGCTGTCGGCGCTCAACGATGCGTCCATTCGGGCGGCACTGGGCAAGCTGCGGCCTTCGGCCGAGACGCTTTCGATGTACCACTCGGCGCTGGCGCGCTCCCGTGCGGATTGGCTCGTGGGCATGAACCTGAGCCGGCTGTTCACGGTGCTGGGGCGACAGGCGGGTTACGACGGCGTGCTGTCGGTCGGCCGCGTACAGACCCCGACGCTCAAGCTCGTTGTGGACCGCGACCGCGAGATCGCGCGCTTCGTGTCCGTACCATACTGGGCCATCGCCGTGTCCCTGTTCGCAGGCGGTTCGACTTTCGCCGCGCAATGGGTTCCACCCGATGCGTGCACCGACGACGCAGGCCGCTGCCTGCGGCAGCCGGTCGCACAGCAGACCATGCAGCAGATCCGCGCTGCGGGCAGTGCCCACGTCGTGTCGGTGGAGACTGAGCGTGTCCGCGAAGGCCCGCCGCTGCCGTTCGACCTGGGCACCTTGCAGGAAGTGTGTTCCAAGCAGCTTGGGCTGGACGTGCAGGAAACCTTGGAGATTGCCCAAGCCCTGTACGAGACGCACAAGGCCACGACGTACCCCCGCTCGGACTCCGGCTACCTGCCCGAGAGCATGTTTGCCGAAGTGCCCACCGTTCTCGACAGCCTGCTCAAGACCGATCCCTCGCTGCGCTCGATCATGGGCCAGCTCGACCGCTCGCAGCGCTCGCGCGCCTGGAACGATGGCAAGGTCACGGCGCACCACGGCATCATCCCGACGCTCGAACCGGCGAAGCTCTCCGCCATGAGCGAGAAGGAACTGGCCGTGTACAGGCTCATCCGGTCGCATTACCTGGCGCAGTTCCTCCCTCACCACGAGTTCGACCGCACTGTGGCCAAGTTTTCGTGCGGGGGGCAGAACCTGGCGGCCACGGGCAAGCAGGTTGTCATCCCGGGTTGGCGCCAGGTGCTCGCCGAGCCGCAGGCCGAAGACGGTGATGGCGAGGGCGATACTGCGGTCCGCGCCCAGGTGCTGCCCGCGCTGCCGAAACTGTATGAGGGCCTGGCATGCCAGGTGGCCGACGTCGATCTCAAGGCACTCAAGACGCTGCCGCCCAAACCGTACACGCAAGGCGAGTTGGTCAAGTCCATGAAAGGCGTCGCCAAGCTGGTGTCCGATCCCCGCCTGAAGCAGAAGCTCAAGGATACGGTTGGCATCGGCACCGAAGCGACGCGGGCCAACATCATCGGCGGCCTGATCGCTCGCGGCTACCTCGTGAAGAAGGGGCGCGCCATCCGCGCCTCGGATGCGGCTTTCACTTTGATCGATGCCGTGCCTGCGGCGATTGCCGACCCTGGCACCACCGCCGTCTGGGAACAGGCGCTCGACATGATCGAGGCCGGACAGCTCACCCTGGACGTGTTCATCGGCAAGCAGGCCGCGTGGATTTCGCAGTTGATTGCGCAGTACGGCAGCGCCTCCCTGTCCATCAAGGTTCCCCAAGGGCCGGCATGCCCGCAGTGCGGCGCACCCACGCGCCAGCGCAGCGGCAAGAGCGGCCCGTTCTGGTCGTGCAGCCGCTACCCGGACTGCAAAGGCACGCTGCCAGTCGAATCCGGCAGCTCCAAGCGCGGCGCCTCGCGCCCGCGCCGTAGCGGCCGCAAAGGCTCCTGACCGCCCCCGTTCCCCGTGAGCCGTGCCCGCCTTCGGCGGCGTGGCCCCTGTCCCGCACTCCGCCGCATGCCCTGCGGGACGCCCAGCGCGCAACGCCTTCTTGATCCGTGTGCGCGTCCCGCCCAGCCGTCCCCGGCCGCGGGACCTGAAGGTAGCTTCTCTGCGAGCCGCACCACGCGCGTTCTGTTGATCTGCGTTTCTTCCGCCCTCTGCGAAGGGTCTCCCGGTGGCTTGCCAGGCTGCACGAGCCACCGGGAGACCCTTCGTGGTCAGCGGTAATCGGTGCCGGTGCCCGCCGGTGCAAAAACGGGCTCCCTTTGTGCGCGGATGTGCGCCAGACGATGCCGGCCCCAGCCACGACATGGGCCGGGTGTGATTGCTTGATGAGCAGACGGTTCTAGCGACGACCGGGCCTGCCAATCAGCCCACGGGTGGTTCCTCTTTTCTCCCGAGCCGAAGGCCGTTGGGCCTTCGGCGCCATTCTCCTGCCCATCAACGTCCCGGCCCGGCCATTGGCCTGGGCCACACGAACAGGAGAGACGACATGCACCCTCAACCTTGCGCACCGCTGCTGTACGGCAGACGGAGGTCGAGAACGGCATGCCCGCCTATCGCGCGGCCATCGCCAATGGTACGCTCGGCTGCAGCCGAGGCCGTAGCCCAAAGGCTGGACTACCTCTTTTGCAGAGGTAAACCTCGGGATGAACTGGGCGAAAACATGCCTTATGTGCCCGCCTTACGGCGAGCTGTTTCCGATGCTTCGCGCAGGATTTCCCGCCCCCCATTCGCTGCGATTGCGGCCACGATGACGCCCAGCACCAGATCCGGGATGTTCGACCCGAACCCCATCACCAGCACCCCGGACAGCACAATCGCACCATTGACGATGGAGTCGTTGCTGGTAAAGATCGCTGACGCCTTGAAGTTCACATCTTCCCCGCGATGGCGGCGCAGTAGTCTGAGGCACACTAGGTTCAAAGCCGCGTTCAGCGCGGCCATGGCCATCATGGCTGGGCCGACAGGCTCTTCCCCTCCAGCGAAGCGGCGTAGGACTTCCAACAGCAGCAGCGCGGCCAGGCCGATTAGCAAGAAACCCGACAAGCGGGCCGCGCCCACCTTGACCGTTGCCGCACGACCGACGGCATACAGGCTAACCGCATAGACCGACGCATCGGCGAGGTTGTCCAACCCGGCGCCCATCAGCGCCGTAGAGCCAGCCCAGATGCCAAGGGCAATGCCGGCGGCGGACTGCGTCAGGTTGATCAGCAACACAGTCAGAAGAATCTTTCGGTCCTTCGCATCGCTCGCATCTAGGCGGCCCAACTCGTCGTTTTCGTGATTTCTGTGGTTTTCAGCCATGCATTGTTCCTTCCAAATCGATGGATGCTGAAGCCTGTAGCGGCTGGAGAGTCAAGGCGCAGATGCAACGAACTTGCCACAGGGTCTTCCCGGACGCCCTTGACTCTACCGTAGCTAGAAGGTTTTCCAATCCAGTCAGAGCTTTAGGACAGAACAGATGAGCACCAATGCGCCCCCTTCATTGCGACTGTCATCCGGTATGGCTGCTATCCACTGATCCGTGGCGCCACTGCGGTTGTGCTCTTCGGCGAGCTCGCGACCGGCCGGCCGTCTTTTCCGACGGAGCTACTCACAGTGATCGTCGCGCTCGCTTGTGCCGCCTTGCTAGAGGGCGGGCGGCCTTTCCACTCCCCGTTGAGCCAGTAGCGGCGTTCCAAGCTGTGGTTGGCCGTCGGCGCATGGCTCGGCTTCTTGGTCGTGCATCTGGCCTTCCAGCACTCCAATCTGGGATACCGGGTCGGGCCGTTGGGATTGTTGATCGGGGTGGCTGAAGCCCATCGCTGGCATCACAAGCGTGAGCACGAAGACGCCCAAGTCAACTACGGCGATTTCTGGATGCCCGGGGGCCACTTGTTCAGCGCTTTCCGGTCGCAAAAGCACACGCTGGGCGCCAAAGAGTGACACTCAAGAAAGATGGACTTTCCAATGGACTACGGCCCGCAGCTTGTCTATCCCTTCCGGAGCCGGCCAGCAGCGGCAAACGCTTGCGCTGCTGGCTATACGATCTTGCCCACGTCGCATTCTTGCGCGAGTCGGGCCTTGCGGCTTCTTGCGAAGCGATCGCGAGTTGCGTGGCGTGCCCATGAGTCGGGCCGCGTCGTGGCGCACTGCTACCTTGGCCTGCACCTGCACCTGCACCTGCGCAGCCACGCCGCGATGCTCGGTCTGGCCTGGAGAACCCGTAAGGTGGCGGAGATTGCGGCGCGCAGGTCGTCCGGCTCGCGCTGGCTCCTGTGGGCCACGCCCTCGGTCGCACGCCGTCTCAAAACGTCAGAACCGCGCGCTTTCGCATGATGGAGCGCGGCACGTGGCTCTCAGAACTGGACCCGATCACTTCCAGCACCGATGACACGCTCGAGCTTCAGGCGGGCTCGGCCAAGCTGTTGAGAATGCCGCACTCGCGCGAGGTTCGGGCGCTATCGCAGGAGCGTCGCAGATCCATTAACTCGCGCTCCAAGGCGCGCAATTCCTTCATCTTGGTCCGCACTTGCGCGATATGAGCGTCGACCAGCGCGTTCACCTCGCCGCAGCCCAACTCTGGCCGATCCCGTAAGTTCAGCAGTTGACGGATCTCATCCAGCGTCATGTCCTTCGCCCGGCAGCGGCGGATGAACAGCAAGCGCTGCAAATGGACTTCGTCATAGAGCCTGAAGTTGCCCTCGCTACGTGCAGGCTCGGGCAGCAAGCCTTCTGACTCGTAAAAGCGCACGGTCTGCACCAAGCAATCTGCCTTCTTGCCCAGTTCACCGATCCGCATCATGGTTGCTTCCTATAAAAAACTTGACTCTATATCTACTAGAGGTTTTCTAATGATGGCATCCGGGGAAAACCTTGTCAATGAAGAGCGATCTATGAACAAAGAACCTTCCAGCCCATGCGCCTGCTCCGGCGGCAATGGCCAACAGACGGCGTGCGCCAGTGAGCAGGCCAGCACTGAAACCACCGTTTTCCACGTGAGCAACATGGATTGCCGCAATGAGGAAGCACTGGTGCGGCGAACGCTGGAGGGCATGCCCGGTGTCGAGCGGCTCCTGTTCGATCTTCCGCAGCGTTTGTTGACCATTTCGCACCGCGAAGTCTCGGCCGATGCCTTGGAGCAAGCGCTGAATTCGGTGGGCATGAAGGCTCAGGCTGTCCGAGACGCCGCCGTGTCGACCACCTACCGCATCGAGAACATGGACTGCCCGAGCGAGGAGAAACTCATCCGCTCGCACCTCGGGGCAGTCGAGGGAATTCAGGACCTCGACTTCGACCTCGCTGAGCGCACCCTGTCGGTGAAACACCTCGCTCAGGCACGCGCGCAGATGGAGCAGGTCCTGGCCTCGATCGGCATGCGCGCCAAGGAGCAGACCTTCGGCCACACGGGGCCGATCGAAGCCGCGGCTGTGATCCCATCCTCGGCCCTGCAGCAGCAACCAACCGCTGCCGTTTCCGCGCCGCCGATCGGCGAGCGGGTGACGTACCGGATCGAGAACATGGATTGCCCGACGGAAGAAGCGCTGATCCGCGACCGGCTGGGCAAGCTGCCGGGTGTGACCGCGCTCGACTTCAATCTGATGCAGCGTGTGCTGGGAGTCCAGCACACGCTGGCGACCTCAGCGCCGATCGAGAAGGCGCTTGCTTCCATTGGAATGCAGGCTGCGCGGCAGGACATGCAGACAGCCACCACGGTACTTCGCATCGCGAAGATGGACTGTCCGACCGAGGAAAGTCTGATCCGCGGCAAGCTGCAAGGCATGCCGGGCGTGCAGGGAATGGATTTCAACCTGATGCAGCGCACGCTCACGGTTCGGCACACACCCGACGCGATCAAGCCGGCAGTCGAAGCCATCGAATCGCTGGGCATGGAAGCCGAGGTCCAGAGGACTGATGAGCCGCGCGATGCCCCGGTGGCCGCGCACAAGACCAATTGGTGGCCGATGGCGGTTTCGGGCGTTGCGGCGGTGGCCGCCGAAGGCGTGTACTGGGTCAACGACGGCAATCATTGGGCCGTGATCGTGCTGGCACTGGTTTCGATCTTCACCGGCGGCCTCAGCACCTACAAGAAGGGCTGGATCGCGCTGAAGAACCTCAACCTGAACATGAACGCCCTGATGGCCATCGCGGTCACCGGCGGCATGGCGATCGGCCACTGGCCGGAGGCCGCCATGGTCATGTTCCTGTTCGCGTTGGCGGAAGTGATCGAGGCGAAGTCGCTGGACCGCGCCCGCAACGCCATTCGGGGGCTGATGGACTTGGCGCCCGAGACCGCGACCGTGCGGCAGGCCGATGGCTCATGGACAGAGCTGCCGGCCAAGGAGGTCGCAAAGGGCGCGGTGGTCCGCGTGCGTCCTGGCGAGCGCATCGCACTGGACGGCCTGATCACCTCGGGTCGATCGGCCATCAACCAGGCGCCCATCACCGGCGAGAGCCTGCCCGTCGAGAAGGCCGAAGGTGACCAGGTCTTCGCCGGAACCATCAATGAGACCGGCTCTTTCGAATACAAGGTGACCGCAGGCGCCAGCGACTCGACGCTCGCGCGCATCATCCATGCCGTGGAGTCCGCGCAGGGCAGCCGTGCGCCCACGCAGCGCTTCGTCGACCAGTTCGCCCGCGTCTACACGCCGGCGGTGTTCGCGGTGTCCGTGCTGGTTGCCGTCGTGCCGCCGCTCGCCTTCGGCGGCGCATGGTTTGACTGGGTCTACAAGGCCCTGGTACTGCTGGTGATCGCCTGCCCCTGCGCTCTGGTCATCTCCACGCCGGTCACCATCGTCAGCGGCTTGGCCGCTGCCGCCCGACGCGGCATCCTGATCAAGGGTGGCGTCTACCTGGAGGGCGGGCGCAAGCTCAAGGCGTTGGCCCTGGACAAGACCGGCACACTCACACATGGCAAGCCCGAGCAGACCGACTTCGTGCCGCTGATCGGCGAGGCGCAGGAAGTTGCCGCCTGGGCCGCAAGCCTCGCGGCACGCTCGGACCATCCTGTGTCTCAGGCCATCGCCCGCAAGGCGAACCGTGACGGCATCGCGCTGCACGAGGTCGACGACTTCGCGGCGCTGCCTGGCCGCGGCGTGCGCGGCCGCGTCGCCGGGCGCATGTTGCACATGGGCAACCACAGGCTCGCCCAGGAGCTGGGCCTGAGCGAAGCGACGCTCCAGGCTCGGCTGGAGACCCTGGAGCGCCAAGGCAAGACAGCGATCCTGCTGATGGACGATGCGACCGTGCTCGGCATTTTTGCAGTGGCCGACACCGTGAAGGAAACCAGCCGTGAGGCGGTGGCCGACCTGCAGGCGCTGGGTGTGCGCACGCTGATGCTGACGGGGGACAACCAGCACACGGCCGCGGCCATCGCTGCCCAGGTCGGAATCTCTGAAGCCCGTGGTGACCAACTGCCCGAAGACAAGCTCAAGACCATCGAAAGCCTGGTCGGCGGCGAGGGCCAGGTGGGCATGGTGGGCGACGGCATCAACGATTCGCCCGCGCTCGCCCGTGCCGACATCGGCTTCGCCATGGGCGCGGCCGGCACCGACACCGCGATCGAAACAGCCGACGTCGCCCTGATGGACGACGACCTGCGCAAGATCCCCGCCTTCATCCGGCTGTCGCGTAGCACTGCGGCGATCCTCACGCAGAACATCGTTCTGGCCCTTGGCATCAAGGCGGTGTTCCTTGCGTTGACGTTCACAGGGCATGCCACCATGTGGATGGCTGTGTTCGCTGACATGGGGGCAAGTCTTTTGGTTGTCGTCAATGGGCTGCGCCTCCTGAAGTTCAAGGCGGCATGAACAATGGATGAACCATCTCTTCGCAAGACGCAGTGGTACTCACTCGCGATCGTTATATTCGCCGGCGATCAGGCAGCTAAGAGCTACATTGACGCGACAACTCCCTTGGGTTGGTCGCACGAGGTGGCGTCATTCTTCAACCTAGTTCACGCTCTCAATCCCGGCGCGGCGTTCAGCTTCCTTGCTGGCGCGGGCGGCTGGCAGCGGTGGTTTTTTCTGGCGATCGCGTTCGCAATATCGGCATGGCTCGCATGGCTGCTCTCCCGGCCGCTGCGCAAAACGGAAGGCCTTTCGTACAGCCTCATTCTGGGCGGCGCATTGGGCAACGCGTTCGACCGCGCCACGCGCGGGCACGTTATCGACTACATCGACTTTCACCTGCACGGCTGGCACTGGCCCGCCTTCAACATCGCTGACATGGCCATCGTGGGCGGGGCGATCGCGCTGGTGGCCCAGTCGTTCATGAGCGTGGAGAACCCGGCCGCCACAAAGGAGTCCCAGTGACATTGGGACGATCCGGAAATTCGCAATGCACACGGTGCAGGACACCAATCTGAAGAGAACGGCCCCCAGCATGAGCGGCCGCGGCTTGGCCCTCATGCTAGCGCCCACCGCCGCTTTTGCTGCAACGCCCTGTTGCGATGGCGGCGATTGCTGCAACGACGTCGCAATGCCTTGCTGTGAATAAACAGCACGCAAGCCAGTTGACCTGGCAATTATGAAAGTCCATCACGGCGATGCTGGCCTTTTTCGTTCCAATGAGCCGTCACGGAGAGGTGATGATGAAGCTATGCCGGGATCCTGCAAGCTTTAGGACGGTCTTCTTTACCGCATAGCGATATGCTGATGTCACCCGTTCGCCTCGCCTGGCAAGTACAAGTAGTTCGTCGCGGTTTTCTGGCCGTGTCCGCCCGCTTCGCTGGCCCTTTTGCCCCAAACAAGCGCAATCATGCCTGCGTTACCACCAAAGTTCGCCCCCGCCAGTTGCTGTTCCTAAAGGGCATCAAGCTCAACGCCATCGCCGACCGGCCAGCGTATTTCGCATCGCTGCGTGCCCGTCGGGGCCAGCCCATCGTCATCCTCGCAGAGCTGGGACCGGACGAGGCATTCGCCCTGTGGAAGCAGCATGTACTGGGCGACAGGCCTCGCTGACCCAGTTTCGCCTCATCCTCCTGACAGCCCCGCACTTATTGCGGGGCTTTCTTTTTTCCGCGTTCGCCAATCGGGGCTGTTGCAAATGCCGATTTCCGGCTGACGCGGCTCGCCTCGCGCATGAAGCTGCCCGCATGTGTCGCTGATTCGTCAGCACCATGCCAGCAGCCAGAGTTTCCAGGCTGCCGCGGATTCTTTCCGCGCTACCCGCCAGTCCGCCATCGCATCGAGTCTGCGGACGCGCGTCACCCGTGACGCCGATGCTTTTTTCTCAACCGCGTGCGGGAGCTGCCATCCCGTGAGGGACGAGGCCCCGCTTTTTCCAAGGAGCCCGTCCATGTCCCAGCAAGCCTCTTTCGGCCAGTTGGCCTTGATCCATTGCGGCAAGTTCCTGCCGCTCGAAATCCTGCATAGCGCCGCCGGCCACTACATCGGCACGCGCGATACAGAAGGTCCCGTTTCGCGGGAATCCTGCCAGTACTTCCGCAGCTATGCCGCGGCTCAACGTGCCCTCGAAAGAGGCGGCTGGTCCCAGCTCGCCACACCCTGATCCAACTGGAGGAACCACGTCATGAACCAGCTTTTGCCCCAGGAAGTCGTCGATCAGATCATGCGGGAAGAGCAGCATTTCGCCGCCGCGCCCCAAGCCTTCTTCGAGGTCTGGAAGCGCGGCGTCGAGATCGCAGGCCCGCAATGGTTTGGCGACGGCACGCGCGAAGGCCTGAACCAGGCAAAGAGCAAGTGGGATCTGCGTCCCGACATGCTGCGTGCCAACGACGCACTCGGCGTCCTGAGCAGCGGGGAACGCATGTTCCTGTCCGCCATGTTCAGCTTCTACAACGCGCGCGAGGGCGGTGCCATGCTCAAGCGCTGCCACTTCCAAGGACTGTCGGACTTCGATGGTCTCGATCTGCAACGCCGCAAGGTCATCGCCGATCTGTTGGTGAACTACAGCGGTTGGTGAGCCGGTCTGCGGCATACCACCGTCTTTTTGTTCACTGCCCATGAGGGACATGCGTCCACGCGGCCATGTCCCTCGATTTTTCTTCCGTCAGCCTGCGCCGATTGGCCCAAAGCCCTCGATCAGTGCCGCCTGACGCTTTTTCCACTTTCAACCCACCGGGGTTCAATTCCCGGTGGCGGGAATTGGCTCCATTATTCAATCTGGAGAAATTCCATGACCCAGAATCCCAATCCCTTTGTACGCGGCTACTGGAATCTGAGAGTCGTCCGAACGCTGTGCATCTGCTACGGGGACGGAAGCCCGCATGTCTGGCGATCCATCCACACGAGCCAAGCGCATCTTTCCGACAACGACCTGATCTCATCGCCTTGCATCGTCACCAGCGACTTCGCGTTGATCAAAAGCGGCACTGACGCCATCAGCGACGAGCTGATTGCTGAATGTGATGCTGTTGAAGGCATCAACGGCGAAGGCGTGGTGGGCGCCGTGGTCTATGCCATCCATGGCGACGACCTCGACGGCCGCCCGGTCCATGTCGGTGATACCTATTCGGCCGAAGCCGCGCGAGACGTGGTGCAGCGGTTGAGTTTCGAGACCGGCTATTACAGCCGGTGCTGGGAAGTCAGCAGCGCGCACATCTGCCAGGAAACCGGCCAGTACCTCGCCAACCTGGCAGACCTCGCCACGCCGGAGGCTTTTCTGTTCATCGCCTTTCGGGTTCCGTACAGCCCGGCGATTGGCGTCAAGCTGATCTCCACGCCCTGGACAGACAAGAACCTGGAATATGCCGAGGGCATCAGTGCTGAGCAGCTTCGACAGGAGCACCGCGACAAGGGCATGCCTGACGACCTGGCGAACATCCTTGAACTGGCCGGCCAGGCAGATGTGCGCATCCTCATCCTCGATGCCGACGCACCCGCGCTACTGGGCTTGCCACTGGCCGAGACCTAGCAGACACGCGACGCGCAAGCCTTCCCCTTTATCCCCCATATGCCAGCCCGCCTCCCACCAGGAGCCGGGCTGGTTCAATTCCATAGGAGCAATCTCATGTTCCCCGATCTCATCTTGCCCACGCCCGACTTCGAGAATCAGCTTGGAGCCTGCGTCAACGCCATGAGCCAGGACGACGCCATCGGCCAGATCCTGGTGTTCGAGCGCATGAGCGGTACGCTGCACATGCGCCATATCGACAGCGCCGATCTGGTGGACACCGACATTGACGACTACGAAATGGTCGTATTCGACGGTGGCAACACAAGCGGCGACACGTGGAAGCACGTGTTCTTCCCGCGTCAGCGAGAACACTACTTCGTGTACGAAGCCTGACCCCCAAGCCCCTTTCGAGGGGCTTTTTCTCGCCCGCAGCGCTGGAAAGCGGGTGCGATGGGGTGCCGTTTCCTGCAAGCGGGCCGCTTACTCCCGGGCCATTCTTGCCCCATGTTCGTCGGCGTTGCCGACACATGCCCAGGCAGCCAAGACCTTCAAGGCTGCAAGCACGGGAAGCCGTGCTGGTCGATGTTTTCCACGGACGTACCGCGTCCATCCACACCACCCACAAGGGACCTCTCCCTTGCGGGCGGGGAATCCCTTGTTTCTTCCTCAAGGAGATTCCCATGGACCGTTCCCTCATCAAATCCATGATGCCTTCGCTAGTCGCAGGCCACGTGCCCCGCAACGTGCGGTCGTTCAAGTACCGCGTGTTCGACGATCAGCCGCAATCTTCGACATTGGGCTTCGCCGTCGACCCCCAGCCCTTCGACGGGAAGGTAGTCGCCATCACCGACGATGCCATCGTCGTCAAGCTCAAGCCGAGCGAGTTCGCTGTGCTCGATTCCAAGCTGGTGACCACCGTCCCCGACGAAGGCGCCAAGGTGCATGTCCAACCCTACGCACGGCGCCGTTTCGATGGGCTGCGGGCGGACACGCCGGAAGAGCGCACCGAGATGACGTCCGACGGCATTCCCTACACCGTCAAGACGCACATCCTCGGCTCCGCGCCGGCCAAGCTGCCCATTCCCGAGCCGCAGTGCATGGAGCTGGGTCAGCTCATCCAGCAGTTGGAGGAAATGCCGGCGCCCGATGGCTTCCGGCGCATCACCCACATGCTGGTCGATGCGGGTGCCCGGGATTTCACCTGGGTCGATCCGACGCCGTCCAAGATCATCGAGACGCCTCCGGCGATCAGCTTCACGGTCTCGACCGCGAAGTTCGAGGGCCGGGTGACGGTGCTGTACGACCGAGGCGGCGACACCTACGTGGTGGAGCTGCATCGCGACGGCGAATTGGTCGATCGGCATGACGAGGTGTATTTCGACATGCTCGGCGAAGTGCTGGAGCGACTCATCGACGACGGACGTTGGCGCCTGATCGATGTGAGCGTGATCGACGCCAAGGCTACCCGGCAGCGCCAGGCGGTGCCGGCATGACGCCGGAAACTGAATCCTGCCGGTTCTACGGCTGACCCGTGGGTCCCGCCACGAAGTTTCGCCCATGGGCCATGTGCCCACAGGCCCTCCATCCATGCGGATGGAGGGCCTTTTCTCTATTCCACATAGGAGATTTCAACCATGTCACTGCGATTCAAAGGCTCCGACCTGCGCCCCGTGCTGACCGAGGCCATCGCCAGCCAATGCCGCGTCATCCTGGTCAAGGACCAGGGCGTGTACTTCCTCGCCGAGCAGGGAGAGCGCCGCCCGGATGGGCGTGTGAAGCTGCTGGCCTATGCCGTCGGCTGCAACCCGGATACCGACCCGTTCGACGACTGGTGGGAACTGGCGCGCGCCGAACTGGGCGGCGACGACTTCGGGGAGTACTTCGACCCGAAGGACGGCGTATTCACGCGCATCCTGCACACCGAAGACGACCTGATGCTGTCGGCCACCGCCACACATCTGTCGCTGGAGGTGGTGCCTCCCGCATAGCGCGGCAACCGCCACTCGACTCTCGCAGCCCCCCACACCGGGGGCTTTCTTTTGCGCTGAGCCGGGCTGCGTGGACAAAGGGAAACGCGCGGATGCCAATTGATTGCTGTCGCGCGCGCGAGGCCCGGCCATGCTGACCCCATGCCTGCTGACGCTGTCAGCGACATGCCAGGCAACCATCGGTCTTCGAGGTTGCGGCGCAGTTTCCACTGCGTGACCGAGCCAGCTCGCACCGCATCCATCCGCGAGCGGCCACCAGTCCCTGGTGGCGGATGCTTTCGCCTTATCAACCCACCGCGGGGTTACGCACCTTTCCCCGCATGCGTGGGCTCGGTGTGTCTCCGCTTTTCCCTATGGAGATTCACCATGAACACCACTTCCAACGAGAAATCGTATTTCGACCTCCACACCTCGGGCATCGGCTACCTCCAGCGTGTCCGTGAGGTGCCCGTCAGGGGCGGCCGCCGTGCGCAGCCCTTCCTGGCCTGCACCATCGCCGCGCTGGTCGGCCCCGCCAGGGACCCGAGCTACCGCTACTTCGACGTCAAGGTCTCGGGTGCCGAGGCCAAGAAGCTCGTTCAGCGCTACATCGGCGTTGACGATTCCAAGCAGCGACCGCTGGTGCGCTTTCGCCTCGGCGACCTCTGGGGCGATGCCTACATCCGCGACAAGGGCGAACAGAAAGGCCAGGCCGCCGCATCCCTCAAGGCGCGACTGCTCAAGGCCGAGCTGATCGAGCGGGCCGAACTGGCTTCGATCGAGCAGCACGAGTTGATCACCCGTGGCATCGGCTACCTCAACCGTCCGAAGGACGTCACCCCCAAGGATGGTGACCCGTTCCTGTCGTGCTCCATCGCCGCGCTGGCCGGACCTGTCGATGAACCGGAATATCGGTACTTCGACACGATCGTCGCCACCCCTGAAGCCGAGCATCTGGTTCGCCGATGCGTGCAGGCCATCGAAGGGGATCGCAAGGTGCTGATCGCCTTTCGTCTGAACGACATGAAGATCGATCCGTACATCCGCACCAAGGGCGAGCACGCTGGGGAACCGGCCGCAAGCCTGGAATCGACGCTGGTCCACATCGGTCTGATCAAGATCGACGGCACCCAGGTCTATCCGACGAGCCAGGCGCATGCCGAGGCAGCGCCAGCGGAGGACGCACCCGCGTCCGAAGCCGCCAACGCCATCGACACTGCCGCCGACGCCGTTTCCTACCAATCTGCCGAGCCCGCCGAGCGCGAGCCCGAATGTGCAGTCGAGGAGCAGGAGCCGGCATTGGCTGCTTCGTTCTGATCCGGCACGGCCCCTCACGGGGCCTTGCCTTTTTCCTATTCGTCCAAGGAGAACCATCATGGCAGCCACATCGGCACCTACGAGATCAGCCCTACCCATCGTCGTCCCGGGCCAGCTCACGTTGCGGACCATCCGGGGCAAGAACGGCCCGTTCACGGTTGGGCGCCTTTCTACCCCCATCGGCGAGTTCGCGGTTAAAGACGCGGAGTTGGAGCAGTACCCCGAAGGAAAGTACGACGGGGATTTCGTCATTCGCTACATCTTCGCGAAGTCCTATCCGGTCGCGGGCGGCGCGCGGTTTGAAGTGCGCGCAAACCTCGACGGCATGACGCTCAACGGCATCGACAAACTGAGTCGTGATGAGGCCCGCAGCTTCGCCACCCAGGAAGTCGATCCACTCGATGAAGAGCTGGGGACGCAGCCTGCGGAAACGCCGGCCAAGCCCGCCAAGGCCTCCAGACCCGCCAAGCCCGCACCCGTGCAGGCCTCGGCGGACCCGCTGGTCGATACCACGCCCTTCGGTGTGGATGCACCGACGCCCGCTGCGGCGGCTGCCCCTGGCAGCACCGAAGAGGGCGACGTTGCTTTGTTCGGCTTGCTCTGGCCGCTGGGCGATTCCGTGAAATTGGATTCGACCATCGACCGCCGCGCCCTGCGCGCGCAGATCGCCCGCCTGGGCGATCTGGGCTACGCGCTGGACTTCAAAACGCAGGAGTGGAGCCGCCAGGCCGAACTGCAACCTGCGTGATCGCAGACACCGCATGCGCGGTGTTCTTCATCCACCCGCCGGGGCTCTTTCCCTATGCGGGGAGGCCCCCGGCTTTCTTCTGGAGGTCTCCATCATGTCCACCATCGATTGCGATACACCCCGTTCTTCGCTGGGTGAACCCGCGTGGCGAGCTGTTTGCAAGACAGCCGCCGAGCACGCCCAGCGTGGTTGTGGCCTGTCCTGGGACCACTGGGTCACGCTTTTCAGTTCGGAGATCGACGCGCAAGCCAGTCGATTGCCGGAAGAGCAACGCGCACAGGCGCTGCAGATCGCACAGGAATGGGGCTACGCCACACCGGCCGAAAGGCAGGAAACCCAGGACTGGAACGCCGAAAACGGCTACTGCTCGCACGGAATCGAACTGGGTTATTGCCCGTCCGGTTGCGATTCGGACTATTGAGGTCCGGCACACGTCATCGCCGCTTGCGCGGCTTTTCTCCACCCCTTGGGGCAGCACCTGCCTCAGGGGCGGTGCTGTTTCCGATTCACCGAGGACATCACCATGAGTCGGCACTACTTCGACACCGTTCACAAGGGCTTTCCCATCACCGTCGTACTGGGCTGGGACCGGCCGGCAAATTACTTCTTCCTATTCATCGAAAAGCCGGCCGAGCTGATCGACGATACCGCGAAGGTCGAGAGCGACGACTTCTTGTACAGCAACCTGCACGAGAGCGACCCGTTCAACCACTACCTGGACTACTACCGAGTGGTCCTGCGCCATTTCCACATCGACGTGCCCGAAAGCATGTTCACCGAAGTCCAACAGGACTGCGAGGGCAACGTTGGCAACCGTGTAGTCAAGCATCAGGCCGACGGCTCGTTCACCGAACAGACGTTCTGAACGCCCAAGCGGATCGAACACCTTATCCGCATTCCTTCATCCCTAACGGGGCATTCGCTGCCCCTGCGGGCGGTGCTGCCCCTCATTTCATCGAGGACACCACCATGCACGCACACACTTCATCCACCACGCTGTTCCACATCGACGAATGCCCGGACGTTATGGCCGACGCTTGCGTCGGCGATGACCAGGGCAACCTGATCTTCCTGTCCATCTGGGCGCGCGACACCGCCGTCCAGCAGTTCCTTGCCCGCCTGACCCTCGGGCGCGACGAGCAGGGACTGGACCAGTTCCACATCATCACCGACGAGGGCGGCAGCGTCCCGGTGTTCATCGGCAACGTCGATCGTCTGGAGAAGCGCATCACGCGCGCTTACCGACGCACGCTGTTCGGTTCGCTGTCCAACGTGTGGCTGTTCGACCGGCGCTGCGTCAAGCCCGATAGGGCCAACGCCAGCGCATTGGCACTGCTGCCACGCGACAGCGCCCACCGGCTCGACCGCTTGTGGACGTTGGTGCGGGATACCTGCCCGTTACCGCTACTCGACCACTGGCGCGAGACCGTGCTGGAACTGCTGCAAAGCCGCGAGATGCTGGCCCGCCTTCCGTTCGCCCTCGGGCCGCTGGAAGGCCATCGGCTCGCCATCGACGTGCCGGCGCTGAGCTTGGCGCTGGGCTCCCTGATCCGCAGTGACGCGCTCACCGCCTATCCCTATCCGGCCAAGATTTGGACGCCGGAAGCGGTAGCGGCTTGACCCACCCTCGGAGGCACGCCTTGGCGTGCTTCCGTCATTCATCCCCGCCAACCAGGAGACTTCCATGGCTCTCATGTTCCCGCGGCTCGCCCGCAATTTCGCCAAAAATGGGTACTACCCGACCGACGAACCCACGCTCGAAAGAGCCCTCAACGCACTGATGCCCAGCGACGGGCCGATGTGCATCCTCGATCCCTGCGCCGGTGAAGGCGTGGCAATCGCCGAAGCCTCTCATGCCCTCGGGCGCGAACAGGCCAAGGCGTTCGCCGTCGAATTCGACGCCGAGCGGGCGCGCCATGCCCGCGGCCTGGTCGATCACTGCCTGCACGCGGACCTGATGGACACGATGATCTCCAAGCAGTCCTTCGGACTACTGTGGCTGAATCCACCGTATGGCGACCTGTCCAAGGACGTCAACGGCAACATCGGCTATCAGGGCCAGGGCCGTGCCCGCCTCGAAAAGCTGTTCTATCAGCGTTCGCTGTCGCTGTTGCAATACGGCGGCGTGCTGGTCTTCATCGTCCCCGGCTACGTGCTCGACGCGGAGCTGGTCGGCTGGTTGACGCGCCACTACACCGATCTGCGTATCTACCGAGCGGTGGAAACGCAGTTCAAGCAGGTGGTGATCTTCGGCCGCCGGGTCCGTCAGCGGGAGCTGGCACCCGATGGCGTCAAGGCCGTGCGCAATCTGCTGCTGCAGGTTGGGCTTGGCGAAGTCGAAGCCGAGGAACTGCCGAGCGAATGGCCGTTCCTGCCGTACATCGTCCCCGCCAGTCCGGCCGAGCCGGAGCATTTCTTCCGCGTGACGATGGAGCCCGAACAGTTCGCCGACGAGGTTGGCCGGCTGCAAGGCCTTTGGCCGTCGCTGGACACGCACTTGGGGACCGCGCAGCAGTCGCTGCGTCCACCGGCGCGGGCCTTGTCCCACTGGCATCTCGCCCTGGCTCTGGCCGCGGGCGCGATCTCCGGCGTCGTGCGCTCCCAGACGGGGCGCGTGCTCGTCGTCAAAGGTGACACCCACAAGGACAAGACGCTCCAGCGGGAATTCACCGAACGCGAAGACGGCTCCATCGCCGAGACACGCATCCTCACCGACAAGTTCGTGCCTGTCATCCGCGCGTGGGACATGACGCCTGGCTCCCCGACACGGGGCGAGGTGTTGACCATTCGCTGATCCACCGGACGCGCTGCCGTCCTGCTGTACCAACTCGAAGGAGAAACACCATGATCCCCAATCCGTTCAAGCGGCCTGCGCCGCACAAGCAACCGTTGTTCACACCGAGTACGTTGAAGTTGAGCGAGAAGGTGCATTGGCTGGCCCGGCGAGGCCTGATTGACCCCTTGGCCTATGTCCAGCGCCATGTGCGCGGGGACTGGGGCGAGATCGATGAGGCCACCCGCCAAGCGAACGACGTGGCGATCCAACAGGACAACCTGATGATTTCGCAGTTCAGGATCACGCCGGACCTGGCGCTGATCGTCAAGACCAGCGAAGACCACCAGACCACGGTGGTCCAGCTTCCCGAAGAGCGGGACCTGATCTGAGGCCCCACATCGTCATCTTCATCCACCTGACGGAGCCACTTCACTCCGGCAGGGGTGTCGTGGCCCAATGAACCATCAAGGAGGAGCCCATGGCATCGCATCGTATCGAAACCTACTGCCACAGGCTGACGTTCCCCATTGGGGCGCTCATCTTCAGCAGAGGTATCAACCGCCTGTTCAACGCGGGTCGCCTGGACCCGATTCCGTACTTCAGACGGCACGCCCGCGGCGACTGGGGCGACGTCACCGCCCAGCAATGGGGGAGGCCAACAGCTCTGCGCTTCAATCAGGCGCGCCGCTGGAATCGCACTACGTGATCCACCCGGGACTCGCCATTCGCATCATCACCGATACGGGGCGCAGCATCACCGCCATCGTGCTGCCGTCCGAGAACTGAGCACGGTTCACCCGCGGGCCACCCAGGCCAGCATCTTCAACCACCTTCGGCCACGCGCCGATTCTCCTCCCACCACGGGGCATGCCATTGCCCCGCTGGGGGTGGTGCATGCCCCATTTTTCTTTGGAGCATCACCATGTCCCTCGATCTCGAAACCACTGCCGCTGAAGCCACGCCCGTGCAGGGCGAACTGCTGGACGCGGAATCCAACCCTCTGACCCTGAGCCTTCAGGATTTCGTCGGCGAGTTCGGCGACGAACTGCTCGACGCCCTCAACAGCGCCAACCCGCCGGTCTATACCGGCCAACCGCAGGCGCACCGGCAACTCGTCGTCGCCAGCCTCAAGCGCAAGCTGTTCCCAGCACAGGCCGAAGTCGTCCACGCCGCCGCCGAGCTGCTGATCGACCGTGGCGAACGCGCCGCGATCGTCAATGGCGAGATGGGCTGCGGTAAGACGACCGTCGGCATCGCCGCGGCCGCCGTGCTCAACGCCGAAGGCTACCGCCGCACTCTGGTCCTGTCGCCACCGCACCTGGTTTACAAGTGGCGGCGGGAGATCCAGGAGACGGTGGCCGGCGCCAAGGTATGGGTGCTCAATGGGCCGGATACGCTCGTCAAACTCATCAAGCTGCGTGAGCAGTTGGGTGTGCAGCCCACGGGCCAGGAGTTCTTCGTCCTGGGGCGCGTCAGGATGCGGATGGGTTTCCACTGGAAGCCTGTCTTCACCACGCGACGCACCCGCCACGGCGACGTGGCGGCTTGCCCGGACTGCGGCACGGTTATCACCGACCTCGACGGCGAGCCGGTCAACCCGGTCGCTCTCCAAGCCGATGAGTACCGCAGGAAGTGCAGCCATTGCGCCGCGCCCCTGTGGACGCTGATCCGCCCGCGCAGCCTGTCCGGCAGCGATCAATCCTCGGCCGTGCTCAAAGCCTTGAAGCGCATTCCGACGATCGGGGAAGTCACCGCGCAGAAGCTGATGCAGAAGTTCGGGGACGGGTTCCTGGCATCGATGCTCGGCGACAACATCCACGAGTTCATCAACTTGATGGACGGCAACGGCGAGCTGGTGTTTTCTGACCGTCAGGCCACGCGCATGGAACGTGCGATGGCCAACATGGAGTTCGGCTTCGGCGAGGGCGGCTACCAACCGTCCGAGTTCATCAAGAGGTACCTGCCGCAAGGCACGTTCGACCTGCTGATCGCCGACGAGGCCCATGAGTACAAGAACGGCGGCAGTGCCCAAGGCCAGGCCATGGGCGTGCTGGCGGCGAAGGCTCGCAAGACCTTGCTGCTGACTGGCACGCTGATGGGCGGCTATGGGGACGACCTGTTCTATCTGCTGTTCCGAGCCCTGCCTGGGCGGATGATCGAAGACGGCTACCGCCCGACCACGAGCGGCAGCATGACCTCGGCTGCGATGGCGTTCATGCGCGATCACGGGGTCTTGAAGGACATCTACTCCGAGAGCACCGGCACGGCGCACAAGACGGCCAAGGGCACCAAGGTATCGGTGCGCACGGTCAAGGCCCCGGGCTTCGGCCCCAAGGGCGTCTTGCGCTGCATCCTGCCGTTCACGATCTTCCTCAAGCTCAAGGACATCGGCGGCAACGTCCTGCCGCCTTATGACGAGGAGTTCCGTGAAGTCGCGATGGACACGGCACAAGCCGCGGCCTACCGCGATCTGGCGGGTCGGCTGACCGCCGAGCTGAAACAGGCTCTGGCGCGACGCGATACGACCTTGCTGGGCGTGGTTCTCAACGTGCTGCTGGCCTGGCCGGATTGCTGCTTCCGGTCGGAGACCGTGGTGCATCCGCGCACGCGCAACACCTTGGCGTTCGTCCCGGCTCAGTTCAACGAGTTCGAGGTGACACCGAAAGAGCGCGAGCTGATCGACATCTGCAAAGAGGAGAAGGCACAGGGTCGCAAGGTCCTGGCCTACACGGTCTATACCGGCACGCGCGACACCACGTCGCGCCTGAAGGTGCTGCTGGAGCAGGAGGGCTTCAAAGTGGCGGTGCTGCGCGCGAGCGTGGACGCCAGCCGCCGCGAAGACTGGATCGCCGAGCAACTGGACCGTGGCATCGACGTGCTCATCACTAACCCCGAGCTGGTCAAGACGGGGCTGGACCTGTTGGAGTTCCCGACGATCGTGTTCATGCAGTCGGGCTACAACGTGTACTCGCTCCAGCAGGCGGCACGCCGCTCCTGGCGCATCGGGCAAAAGCAGCCCGTGCGCGTGATCTACCTTGGCTATGCCGGTTCTTCGCAGATGACCTGCCTGGAGCTGATGGCCAAGAAGATCATGGTCTCGCAGTCCACCTCGGGCGACGTGCCTGAATCCGGGCTCGATGTTCTGAACCAGGATGGTGATTCCGTCGAGGTCGCACTGGCCCGGCAATTGGTCGCCGCCTGAACTTCACACAATGCCGACGACCGAGAGGTCGTCGGCTTTTTTTCAGTGCCTTGCATCGTCAAATTGCACCTTGCCGTACACGCTTGGACAGTGATTCAGCGCCCTCTTTGCGCTCGCTGTACCGATCCACCAGATACGGGACCGCGTCGCGCGTGAGCAGCGTGAACTTCATCAGTTCTTCCATCACGTCCACGATGCGGTCGTAATAGGCCGAGGGCTTCATGCGCCCGACCTCGTCGAACTCCTGGTATGCCTTGGCGACCGAGGACTGGTTCGGGATGGTCAGCATCCGCATCCAGCGGCCGAGCACGCGCATCTGGTTGACCGCGTTGAAGGACTGCGAGCCGCCCGACACCTGCATCACCGCCAGCGTCTTGCCCTGGGTCGGGCGCACCGCGCCGACCGACAGCGGAATCCAGTCGATCTGCGTCTTCATCAGGCCGGTCATCGCGCCGTGGCGCTCCGGCGAACTCCACACCATGCCTTCGGCCCATTGCACCAGTTCGTGCAGTTCCTTGACCTTGGGGTGATCAGCGGGTGCATCGTCCACCAGCGGCAGGCCGGACGGATTGAACAATCGGGTTTCACCGCCCAGCGCCCGCAGGATGCGGGCGGCTTCTTCGGCTGCGAGGCGGCTGAACGAGCGTTCGCGCAGCGAGCCGTAGAGCAGCAGGAAGCGCGGCGCGTGGGTGGTCCGTGCCGGCGCGAACAGGTGTTCGGCGTCTGGTTGCTGGAACAGCGCCGCGTCGATGTTTGGCAGGTCGAGGCGGGCTTCAGACACGACGGCCTTTCTCATCAACCAGCGGCTCGCCGTCTTCCTTGTTGAACGCGCCGCGCTGCGGTTGCGGCAGAAGGTCGAGCACGGCTTCCGATGGCCGGCACAGGCGCACACCCAGCGGCGTGACCACGATCGGCCGGTTGATGAGAATGGGATGCTGGAGCATGAAACCGATCAGGTCGTCGTCGCTCCACTTCGGGTTGCCCAGGTCGAGTTCGGCATAGGGCGTACCTTTCTCGCGCAGTATGTCCCGCACCGGCACGCCCATCGCCGCGATCAGCGCCTGGAGCGTGTCGCGGCCGGGCGGCGTCTTCAGGTACTCGATGATGGTCGGTTCCTCGCCGCTGTTGCGGATCAGGCCCAGCACGTTGCGCGATGTGCCGCAGGCTGGGTTGTGGTAGATCGTGATGGTGCTCATGGATGCCTCTTGGAGATTACGAAGTGGTCGCGCGGCGTTCGTACCAGCCGCGTGAGCGGTTGACCACCCGCACCACCAGCAGCATGACCGGCACCTCGATGAGCACGCCGACCACTGTTGCGAGTGCCGCACCGGAATGGAAGCCGAATAGGCTGATGGCGGCGGCCACGGCCAGCTCGAAGAAGTTGCTGGCACCAATCAACGCGGATGGCCCAGCGACGCAGTGCTTTTCGCCCGCCTGGCGGTTGAGCCAGTACGCCAGCCCGGAATTGAAGAACACCTGGATCAGGATCGGCACCGCGAGCATGGCGATCACCAGCGGCTGCCGGATGATGGCCTCGCCTTGGAAGGCGAACAGCAGCACCAGCGTCAGCAACAGCGCGGCGATGGACAACGGGCCGATGCGTTCCAGTGCCCTGTCGAACGCGGCCTGTCCCTTGCGCAGCAGCGCCCGGCGCCAAAGCTGGGCCAGGATGACCGGAATGACGATGTACAAACCCACCGACACCAGCAAGGTGTCCCAAGGCACCGTGATCGAGGACAGGCCCAGCAGCAGGCCGACGATGGGTGCGAAGGCGAGCACCATGATGGTGTCGTTCAAGGCCACTTGCGACAGCGTAAATGCCGGATCGCCGCCAGTCAGTCGGCTCCAAACGAAAACCATTGCGGTGCACGGTGCGGCAGCCAGCAGGATCAGGCCGGCGATGTAGCTGTCGAGTTGGTCGGCGGGCAGCCAATCAGCAAAAGCGTGGCGGATGAAGATCCACGCCAGAAGTGCCATTGAGAACGGCTTGACGGCCCAATTGATGAACAGCGTGATCCCCATGCCTCGCCAATGCTGGCGCACCTGGCCGAGCGCGGCGAAGTCCACCTTCAGCAGCATAGGGATGATCATCACCCAGATCAGCAAGCCCACCGGCAGGTTGACTTGAGCGATCTCCATGCGGCCGATGGCCTGGAATGCGGCGGGCGCGAACTGGCCCAGAGCGATACCCGCGATGATGCACACCGCCACCCATAGCGTCAGGTAACGCTCAAAGCCGCTCATGGCGGAGTTTGCTGGCGCGGGGCCGGCGGTATCGGTTGCGCTCATCGGTTCAGGCCTCACTGGCGGCCGATGTCGCGCAGTTCGCGCTGCAACGACATGGCATCTAGACTCTTGATCGGCAGCGACAGGAACAACTCGATGCGTCGGCGCAGCGTCATGGCGGTATCGAAGAACGCCTTGCTTTGTCGTTCCAAGGAGCCTTCCACGGCAGCCGGGTCAGGCACGCCCCAATGCGCCGACACCGGCTTGCCCGGCCATAGAGGACAAGCCTCGCCGGCTGCGTTGTCGCAGACGGTGAAGATGAAATCGAACACCGGCGCATCGGGCTTCACGAACTCGTCCCAGCTCTTGCTGCGGTAGCCCGTTGTCGGAAGGTGCAGCCGCTCCAGCGTGGCGAGCGCCAGCGGGTGAACTTCGCCTTTCGGATGGCTACCTGCCGACCAGGCGTGAAACCGCCCCTGGCCCATGTCGTTGAGGATGCCTTCGGCGAGGATGGAGCGGGCCGAATTGCCCGTACAGATGAACAAGGCGTTGTAAGTGGTATCGGTCATGGTCAGCAGCAGGTCTTGGATGGAGAAACCTCGCATACGCCACCTTGGCAGCAATGCTCGGTCAGGTAGCCGATGAGGCCGTTCATGTGGCCGTACTCGGCCCGATAGATCAGGTTGCGACCCTGCTGCTCGATGGTGACGAGGCCGGCATGGGCCAGCTCCTTCAAGTGGAAGGACAAGGTGTTGCGGGCCACGTCGAGCTGGTCGGCTAGCGTGCTTGGCGTCAGTCCGCCCGGGCCAGCAACGACCAAGGCGCGGAACACGCGCAGGCGCTGGGTGTGAGCCAGGGCGTTTAAGGCGGAAATGGCTTGATCTTCTTGCATGGTTCGATAATACAACAATTATTGAATCAATGTGCAAACCACAGTTGGGTTTGCGGGTTGCGCTATGTGTTGGACTGCAAAAGCGGGTAGCTCCCAGTTCGCATTCCTGACTGACCGCGCCGCCGCGCGCGGCCAAGGTATCGGCATCGCAACAGAAGAGCCGATGCCATGCCCGCAATCCATGTATCCCGGCACTTGGTCGGCGCCGGCCTCCTGGCCGCAGCCCTGGCCAGTGGCTGCGCGACCACCACGGCGCCGCTCGCACCCGATGCCATCGAGGAAGTCTCGGCCGCGCCCGAACCCGAGGCGCCCGAGTACATCCCGGTCGTGCGCTACGGCCGCTACACGCTGGTCGAGTTGGCACCCACGGCAGCGCAGCGCGACCTGCTGTTGCAGACCATCGACGTGTCCATGCCCGAGGATGCCCGCGCCACGGTCGGCGACGGGATGCGGCATGTGCTCAAGCGCAGCGGCTACGGCCTTTGCGAGACCGCGCATGCCGTGATCGAACTGTACGCGCTGCCGCTGCCGGCGGCACATCTGCATCTCGGCCCCATGACCTTGCGCCATGCGCTGCTCACGCTGGCTGGGCCGTCCTGGGAACTGCACGCGGATGACCGCGCACGGCAAATCTGCTTCGATCGGCCCGGCGACCGTGCAGTCGCCGAGTCCCCATCCGGGCCACTCGCCACCGAGACGGTGCAGACGTTCCCGCTGGCGCCTGCGGTTTCGGGAGGCCAGCCATGAATGCCTCGCATCCCGCCCAACGCTCAACCGCGGCGGTTGTCATACAGAGCCTGTTCTGGCTTTGGCTGATCGGCCTCAGTGTCATCGTGGCGCTGGGCTACCTGGCGATGCGCGATCAAACCGACCAGGATCGGCTGGATTCCCGCCTGCAGCGCCTGGAAGCGCAGGCGACTGGCCTGGCCGAGACCATCGAGGCCATCCAGCAGCGCCCAGCCGTCGCAACGGCCGCTGACCTCAAGGACACCCGCCAAGTCCTGGAAGCACGCGCTGCCCAGGTCGAGAAGTCGCTGAGCGGCTATGCCGCCGCTGATGACCTTCAGGCGCTACGCGCCGAAATCGAGCAGATCAAGACGCGCCAGACCGCCGCGCGTGCCGCAGCCCCCGCCCAGCCGCGCGCATCACGCCCGGCCGCCGCCTCCAAGGCCGAACCGCCGCCGCTGCCGTTCCGCGTCGTCGGCGCCGAACTGCGCGCTGGCCAGCGCAGCGTGTCCGTCGCGCCGAGCACCGGGGACTTCATGCCCGCCCAACTTCAGGTGCTGCTGCCCGGGGATGCGGTCGGCCCGTGGCGCCTGCAGGCGATCGAGGGCAACACCGCAGTGTTCCAGGCCGGCAACCAGACCCGCCGTGTGGCGATTCCCTGACCGGAGCACCCCATGAAGCCGTCGATCCTCCTTTCCGCGCTCGTGTTGGCGTCGGTGCAGTGGCCCATCTGGGCGCAGCAGCCCGCAACGGCCCCGGCGCGCAATGCGCAAAGCCAGGAGCGCCCGCTGGCCGCCCGCGTGCTGGACGATCGGGCGGCCAGTGAATGGGGCCTGCAACCGCAGGAGTGGACTCGCTATCGCGAGCTGATGGACGGGCCGCTGGGCATCTACTCGCCCAACCTGGACCCGCTGTCCGCCCTGGGCATCGAGGCACGCACTGACGAAGAGCGGCGGCGCTACGCAGAGCTGCAGGTGCAGGTCGAAGCGCGCCGCGTCGAGAAGCTGCTCGCCTACCAGCGCGCCTACGACGAAGCCTGGCAGCGCCTGAACCCCGGCATGCAGCGCGTGAACCTGCCCGACGACAAGCCCGGCGCCGGTCCCGTGCGTGGTAGAGGCCGCACCGCGGTGTTCGTCAAGGATGGCTGCGCTGCCTGCGGGCAGCTCGTACAGCGTCTGCAATCCTCAGGCGCCGATTTCGACCTGTACATGGTCGGAAGCCGCCAGGACGACGCGCGCATCCGCGACTGGGCCAAGCGCGCGCAGATCGACCCGGCGCGCGTGCGCGCCGGCAGCATCACGCTCAACCACGATGGCGGCCGCTGGCTGTCGCTGGGCCTGCCCGGTGATTTGCCCGCAGCCGTGCGCGAGGTGAACGGCCAATGGCAGCGCCAGCCGTAGCTGCCCCCGTATCGCAGTTCTTGCGCGCACTGGTGCTCTCTGCAGGCGTGTATGCCAGCACCCCCCATGCCCAGGAGGTCCCGCCACCGGCCTACCAGCTTGCCGCCCAGCGCGCGGGCATCCCTTCGACGGTGCTCTACGCCGTGGCCTTGCAGGAGAGCGGCATCCGGCGCAACGGGCGCATCGTCCCATGGCCGTGGTCCCTCAACGTCGCCGGCCAATCGCGCCGCTTCGCCACGCGCGCCGACGCCTGCGCTGGCCTGCAGCAGGCGATGCGCGCCACGCCGCACACGCGCATCGACGCGGGCCTGGGCCAGATCAACCTTGGCTACCACAAGCACCGCTTCACCGGCGCGTGCGATCTGCTGGACCCGTACCGCAACCTCGCCGTTGCCGCCGAGATCCTGAAGGAGCAGCACACCCCCGGCGAGGACTGGCTGCTGGCGATCGGCCGCTACCACCGCCCCGCTGGCGGCGAGCCCGCCGTCCGCTATCGGCGCAGCGTGTCCCGCCACCTTGCCCGCGTGCAGGGCACGCGCCCAACCGCCGCGGTCTTCGCCGCGCGCCAGGAGACCTCCCCATGACGAAACCCCATCCGGTCCAACTCGCGCTCACGGGCCTGCTCATGCTGCTGTCAGGCCTGCCGCTGGCCTCGCGTGCTGGCGAGCCGCTGATCGTGGTCGAGGACCGTGGCGGCACGTCGGCATTGCCGTACTACGAAGCCCTGAACCTCCAGCCGCGCGCCAACGCGCCGGCCCGCCCCCCCATCCCGACGCCCCGGGTTCCCGCCACGCCAGCGGACGAAGCCGCGATGCTGCCGGTGCGCAGCAGCAAGCTCACGCCCGGTACCGTCGCGCGGCGCGTGATCGAAGCGCCCGGCCTGCGGCCGTTCGCGGTCATCGGCGACGACGAGGCTTCCCGGGTCTGGTTGCAGCGCCGCGCCGCCGCTTTGCGTGAACGCGGCGCGGTCGGCCTGGTGGTCAACGTCGAGACCGCGCAGAGCCTGGCACGGCTGCGCGCTCTGGTGCCTGGCGTACCGCTCGCGCCCGTGGCCGGCGACGACCTGGCCGATCGCCTGGGCCTGCGGCACTACCCGGCGCTGATCACGGCCACCGGCATCGAGCAATGAAGCCATGTCAGGCAAACAGCCGGTCGAGGTTCTGCTACGCCCAGCGGTGGAGCTATACACCGTCGCGGCGTGTGCAGGCGCCGCGTTTCTGTGCCTGGTGGCCCCATGGTCGCTCGCGCTGAGCCCGGCCATGGGCATCGGCAGCGCCTTGGCGTTCGGCGCCTACGGCGCGATCCGCTACCGCGATGCCCGCATCATCCTGCGCTACCGGCGCAACATCCGCCGTCTGCCGCGTTACGTGATGACCAGCAAGGACGTGCCGGTCAGCCAGCAGCGCCTATTCGTGGGGCGCGGCTTTCTCTGGGAGCAGAAGCACACGCATCGGCTGATGCAGACGTACCGGCCCGAGTTCCGCCGCTACGTCGAGCCGACGCCGGCCTACCGGCTGGCCAGGCGCCTGGAGGAACGGCTGGAGTTCGCGCCATTGCCGCTCTCTCGCCTGCCGAAGCTCACCGGCTGGGACGTGCCTTTCAACCCCGTGCGCCCGTTGCCGCCTGTCGGCGGCCTGCCAAGGCTGCACGGCATCGAGCCCGACGAAGTGGACGTCAGCCTGCCGCTGGGCGAGCGCGTCGGGCACTCGCTGGTGCTGGGCACCACGCGGGTGGGCAAGACGCGCCTGGCCGAATTGTTCGTCACGCAGGACATCCGCCGCAGGAATGCTGCCGGCGAGCATGAGGTCGTCATCGTCATCGACCCCAAGGGGGATGCCGATCTCTTGAAACGGATGTACGTCGAAGCCCAGCGCGCTGGCCGCGAAGGCGAGTTCTACATCTTCCACTTGGGCTGGCCGGAAATCAGCGCCCGCTACAACGCCGTGGGCCGCTTCGGTCGGATCTCGGAAGTGGCGACACGCATCGCGGGGCAGCTCTCCGGCGAAGGCAACAGCGCGGCGTTCCGCGAGTTCGCATGGCGCTTCGTGAACATCATCGCCCGCGCCCTGGTGGAACTGGGGCAGCGCCCGGACTACATGCTGATCCAGCGCCACGTCATCAACATCGACGCGCTGTTCATTGAGTACGCCCAGCACTACTTTGCCAAGACGGAGCCCAAGGCCTGGGAGGTGATCGTCCAGATCGAGGCCAAGCTCAACGAGAAGAACATCCCAAGGAACATGATCGGGCGCGAGAAGCGTGTGGTGGCGCTGGAGCAATACCTCTCCCAGGCGCGCAACTACGACCCTGTGCTCGATGGCCTGCGCTCGGCGGTGCGCTACGACAAGACCTACTTCGACAAGATCGTTGCATCGCTGCTGCCGCTGCTGGAAAAGCTCACGAGCGGCAAGATCGCCCAGCTCCTGGCGCCGAACTACTCCGACCTGGCCGACCCGCGCCCGATCTTCGACTGGATGCAGGTCATCCGAAAGCGGGCCATCGTCTATGTGGGTCTGGATGCGTTGTCTGACGCCGAGGTCGCCGCAGCGGTCGGCAATTCGATGTTCTCTGACCTGGTTTCGGTGGCCGGACACATCTACAAGCACGGAATCGACGATGGCCTGCCCGGCGCAGTGGCTGGCGCTCGCGTGCCGATCAACGTTCATGCCGACGAATTCAATGAACTGATGGGCGATGAATTCATCCCGCTCATCAACAAGGGCGGCGGTGCCGGCCTGCAAGTCACGGCGTACACGCAGACGCTCTCGGACATCGAGGCCCGCATCGGAAATCGCGCGAAGGCCGGCCAAGTGATCGGGAATTTCAACAATTTATTCATGTTGCGCGTGCGCGAGACGGCCACCGCGGAACTGCTGACGAGGCAGTTGCCGAAGGTCGAGGTCTATACGACCACCATCGTCTCGGGCGCGACGGACAGCTCAGACATCCGCGGCGCGACGGACTTCACGTCGAACACCCAGGACCGCATCAGCATGTCCAGCGTGCCGATGATCGAGCCGTCACACGTCGTCGGTCTGCCCAAGGGCCAGTGCTTCGCGCTGCTGCAGGGCGGCCAGCTTTGGAAGGTACGCATGCCGCTGCCGGCGCCGGACCCGGATGAAGTGATGCCGGCGGACCTGCAGCAACTGGCCGGGTACATGCGCCAGAGCTACAGCGAGGCCACGCAGTGGTGGGAGTTCACCAGCTCGCCGGCCTTGCAGGATGCGGCCTTGCCCGACGACCTGCTGGACGATGCCGCTGCGGCCGAGCCCGGCGCGGTGGCCACTGGCGCCGACGATGGCTCGGGCAACGAGGCCGTGCCATGAAGGATGCCACCTCGACCGCGCAGCGGGAGCAGAACCAACGCCAAGGCTTGATCGTCGGCACCATCACCTTACCGTTCCGGCTGCTCGGGGTGCTCATTGGCTCGCTGCTGTTCTCGATCGTGGTGGAGTGCGTCGGCATGCACCTGTTCTGGAAGGACCAGGGCTGGCGCCACTCCCAGCAGATGCTGCAGTACGAACTCGGGCACCTGTCCAACCACTTCACGCGCAGCGTGGTGGTGCAGGAGCCCGGGCGCACGGCGCACGAGCTGGTGGATACCGGGTACGAGTGGGTGTTCGTGCGCTCGGGGTTGCTGGAGCGCATGAGCCAGACCGCCGAGCGCGTCCGCGCGCCCAGCCACGGGCAGAGCCGCAACTTCCGCTACTACATCAGCCAGGTCTATGTCTGGGCCGAAAGCTACCTGATCGCTGCGGCCTTCACGACGCTCACCTTCCTGGTGCGCCTGCTGGTCCTGGTGCTCACGCTGCCGCTGATCCTCACGGCGGCATTCGTCGGCCTGATTGACGGCCTGGTGCGACGGGATGTGCGCCGGTTCGGCGCGGGCCGCGAATCCGGCTTCATCTACCACCGCGCGAAGGCCAGCCTGATGCCGTTGGCCGTGCTGCCTTGGGTCACCTATCTCGCTCTGCCCATATCGGTGCATCCTCTGGTCATCCTGCTGCCCAGCGCGGCGATGCTGGGGATGGCAGTCAGCCTGACCGCAGGCAGCTTCAAGAAGTACTTATGAGGTGACACGGGCGGCACTGCTCTGCAAAGCCGTGTGCCGTTCATCGGTTCTGCAGGGTATCAAGAGCAGCATCCAACGCCGTAACCGCCTCGACGACCGTTCTTACCGTCGCCCGATCGAACTCATGATCGCGCTGAGCGTCGTGCACACCGCTATTGAGGTAACCCCATTCAATACTCGTACCGCTGACATTGAGCAGCCTGACCAACGCCCCTACGGCATCCGGCGCACCCGCATGTTGCGCCGCGATACGCTCGACGGCCGACCGCAACTTGGTGCATTTATTGTTCAGCTCCCAAGGCGCGCGGGGCCCGCTCAGCTTGATGTCGATCCGGCCGTCCGCCCGCCGACCCAGCCACGTCCACAGGCGGTCCGTCAGACTCTCCAGCGCCGGCCGGGCCTGGCGCAGTGCCTCGCGTTTCTCGTCAGCCGCCAACGCCTGCTGGGCCAGAAGAACATAGTTCTTCGCTGGCGGGTCGCTGTCGACCCGCAGTTCGTGCTCTCCCTGATGCGGGAGAAACTTGTAGCGCTTGATGGCCGCGGCGCGGCGCACGCCCAACTCCTGCTGGATGCGGTGCAGGAACTCCTCTGCGTGCGAGGTGAGGATAACCTGCTTGCCGTGGAGCAAACCGTCCTCGAAGAAGGTACGCCAGATGCCATCGCGATGGTCGTCGTCTATCGCATTGACGACGTCATCGAAGATGACCACGGGGCAGCCCTGCGCGAGGTTCTTGGCAAGCAGAATCGCCAGACCCAAGCATTTGATGTGCCCTTCGCTGAAGACGATCAACGCGTCGTAGCGCACGCCCGGCTCGCCGGCGAACTCCACCTCGATCTTGCCGTTCTCGGCCACGGGCAACCACAGCGCGTGCAGCAGATCGCCGGGCGGATCGGCCCGGTTGAATGCGTTGTAGAGATGGCGGGCTTGGTCTCCCAGCCCCTGTAGCAGAACCCCCGGCAGAGCGGTCAGGTATGCCTGAATCTCGGGTAGGAAGCCGTCGTAGGCGGCCTTGACCCGCTGATGGTGCACCACCACCGGCATTTCGTCCGTGGCCGCCTGGATCAGGCCGCGGTTCGCGTCGTCGAATTGGGCCACGGTTTGGCGGGCGGCCGCCAGCTCCTGATCCGCAGTCGTGCGCATGGTCCGCAGCCGTTCGATCTCCAGCTGATGCTGTTGCAGGCGGTCGCGCTCCTGGGCCATCGCGCCGCGCTGGGCATGCACGTCGCGCGCCTGCGCGTCGAAGCCTTCGATGATCTGTGCGATCCGTAAGAGGGCTTGCCAGGCGCGCTGGTCCCCATTCACCCAGCCGCCGAGCCAATTGCCCGCCGACGTGGGAGGCAGCAGTGGCAGGCCCGCGGCCTGCGATTCGGCAGGACAAGCGACCCCAGCCGCCGCCACCACGCGGCGCATTTCGTCCCACAGCGCTCGGACCGCCTCGCTCAACTGCGTCCGATGCCCGGCCTCTTGCTGCTGCAGGACGGCCAGTTGCGCGAGCTGCTCCAGGCCCATTCGCGCCCTGGCGAACGGGTCCTGTGCCACAGCGGCCAGTCCGGTTCCACATGCCGGACACGCGGTCGCCCCGTCCGCCAACGCTTGCACGGCCTCGTAGAGCTTCGCGTACGACACCTCGCCCGCGCGGGCCGCGAGTTGCGCGGAAGACGCTTGCCACAGTCCCTGGACGCGGTAGGCCTCTGCCAGCAACGCTTGCAGGCGGGCCTGGGTCACCTCGTGAATGGCAGGCGGGTTGGCGTCCAGCTGAGCCTGGACATACGGTAGCCGTCCTTGCTGCTGCGGCGTACCCAGCAGCCAGTCCACGCAGGCTTGATAGGTCGCGCCAGGTGACATGCGCTGCGCCAAAGCTTGTTCCAGGCCCTCGACCGCTGCGATCTTCTGCGGGTAGGCGGCGATGGTCTGTTCGGAGCTCGCCAACCGCAGGCGACGCTGCGCCAGCTGCGCCGCCTGCACGCCGGCAAGCATCAGGTCCTGATCGAGCGAGGGGTTGAAGCCGCGCACGAACTCGCTGAACTGGTCCACGCCGAACAGGGTGGCGATGAGCTGGCGCTGATCGCTCGGGGTCCGCGCGGCGATTCGGGCGAAATCGTCGAGGCGGTTCTTCTCGATGAAGCAGAAGCGATACTCAGCTTCGTCGGGCTGGACGGCCTGCGCTTCGCCCGCCGCCGTAGACGACAGGACTGGCGCGACGTGGCGGCGCAGGCGAGCGTTGTTGCAGTACGTCCGCTGGTCGACCCGCTTGGCCTGCGCTTCGCTGATCGAACCGAGCATCGCCACTTCCAAGGCTTCGCAGAAGCTGCTCTTGCCGGTGCCGTTGGCACCGTAGACCAAGGTGATGTCATGGCTGAGGTCGAACGTCTCCTGCCGCATGAATCCTCGAAACGGCCCGACTTCGAGCTGGTGCAGTCGCCCGAGCGCCGGCCCGTTTTCGGGGCCGCGCGCGTCCCCGTCGTAGGCGACAGGCATTTGCGCCAGATGCGCGATGGCCAGCGGCGCCAAGCGCGTGGAGCGCCCCCGGCGTGCAGCACCGACCTCGGCCAGTGGCTGCAGGTGATCGAGCACCAGGTGCGCCAGCCGGCGCACGTCGTCGTGCACGTGCCGCTGCGCCAAGTGCGCCAGGAACCGGTGGTACTCCGAACGTATGCTTGCCACAGCGCCCCCTCACTTGGTCAACCACTGACCGTAAGCCTCCACATCGATCATGGGGACCGTTCCACTGAACTGAAGCTGCGCGATCAGCTTGAAAAGAAACGCGGTCGCCGGCTTGTTTTCGTTGGTGTAGCTGTACGCGCCGCTGGCTTGGTCATAGAAAAAGTGCCCGTGGGCGGCAACGCATCCGATGTCCAGACGCCCCTCGGTGAGGTTTGCGTTCAGCGCCTTGTCCATGGATGGACCCAATGCAGGACTCCATTCGCTCTCGAAGGTGAGCAAGCCACCCAGAATCGGAATCAACGGCTTCGCTGGGTAGGTCCCGCCAGCGTGCGGGATCGGCAGGCTCGTGCGGTGCAGCCTGCGCACACTGGCGACCTTCTCCTGGGCATAGGCCACAAGCCCCGCGTCAGCCGTCTGCTTGGCCTCGAAAACGGCGTACACGCTTTCGGCTGGAATGATCGTCTCGTTCTCGTAGGTGAAGATAAAAGGCGAATATTGCCGATCAAACACCACCACATCGATCTGCTGGCTGAAGTTCCCCAGGCTGTCCACCACATGCGCCTTGGCCGCCTGGTACCGTTTGGGCAGATAGGTATCCAGCATGTCGATCCAGACGTTCTCGCTCGCATCCCCCTTCGTACCCGGGTGACCGAAGGTCTTGCGTACTACGGACAAGCGCTGCTGGATGTCCTCATGCAGGGACGACAGGAGCTGGGAAAGCGACCACTGGGACATGCTGTACCTCGATGGGACGTGTATGGAAGCCGATGGAATCAGGACAGTGGGAACTTGGGGCCAAACAGTGCGCGCCAGGCGCGAAGCGCTTCGATATTGCGACCACGACGCGCGTGGTCGATGGCGATGCTTGCGTCCTGGCTCGCCTGGAACAGCAGCTGCTGCGCGCGCTGCTTGCGCGCGGCATCCATATCGTTGCTGATCGCCGGGCCAAGTCCGGCGGGATCCGGCCACTCGTCATGAACTCGATCGGCAAGCGTGGCAAAGAACGACTGGATCTCGCGATCGAACGATCCTCCCCAGCCGCCGTAAAGACACTCAAGGGCCATTACCTCGATCAGGAACGAGGGCTTCACCGGCTTCAGATCGCCGTGCTTGGGATTGTTGTTCCAGTACTTCACCATGCGCACGAGACCTTTCCACTCATTGGCATAGGCTTGGTGCGCTGCGGTCGCCTTGTCCTTATGGATCTCCGGGTCCGTCTTGATCCACTTTCCGGACGCCGTATCGGGGATCTCATACTGGTCGCCGGTGTCGAATGCGGGCACCGCATCCACGCTGACCACCCGGTAGTCCGTGTTGTCCTCCGCGTCGATGTGAACACCGAAATCCACGTTGATCGAGCGCGCCTGTTTGCGCACGGCCGCCGAACCGTATTTCTCCACCAATGCAGAGTGGAAATCATCCAGCACTACCGATGCGGCCTTGCCGTGGTAATGCTTCTCCGAGTCCTTCAGCACGAAGAAGATGTCGATATCCTTGAGCGGCTTCGTCTTCGTGTATCGAGCATAGGAACCGGTCAGGAAGCTGCGCGCAATGCCGAACTTGGTCTGCAGGTAGTCCCGCACTTCGTTCTGGCGTTGCGAGGCATTCTTCTGTTCGCGTTCGTTGAGTTCCAGACGCGACTTGAACTTGCGAAAAGCTTCATCGATCGACAGCATCAGCGTTGCCTCCAATATCCGGCCTGACCCGCCAGGCCGCTGTGTTCGACAGTCGAGCCTAGGCTCTGCTTGACCATTCCATCCGTCGAGCGATAACTTCCTTTGCTCCATCCCTCCACATCAGGTCGCCCTGGCTTTGTATCGAGCATTAACTTGTACTTGGCCTGCGATGGCAGCAGCCCAGCTTTCTTGATCGCGTACTTCAACTGCTCGGTATCTGTCCAGAAGCTGCCGTCGCCATCGGACCACCCATACACGATGTCGATATCCCATCGGGTCACGAGCTTGTCGGTTGCCGGGTTGTAGATCTCCAGAATCACCTTGCGCAGATCACCGGTCCCGAGCCACGTCTTGATGGCTCGGGTATTGCTCTCCCAGCGATCCGCAAAGTGCTCAGGGTCCAGCCCACTGAGCAGGATGATGTCTTTCAAGCTCTTGAGGATGTTGTCGGTCACATAGGTAACCGAGTGCGTGTACGAGTAGGTGGCGACGGTGCTCATGACTTGAGGAAACCTCCGAGGTCGAGCGACAGCGCTTGCCCAGCATCGGCCTGCGCCTGCGTGGCAATTCCTTGGCTCAAGTCCCGTGCAATGATGCGAGAACTGTGCTTTTTGAGCGCGCTTTGCACCCAGCCGAGCTGCTCCTTCGGACACGGCAGCGAGACTCCCCAGTCTCCCTTCAACGGCTCGAACCCCAAGACTTCTTCGTTGGCATCATCACCATCGATCGCGTCTTCGTCGAAGAGGCAGTAGATCCTGGTCCGTGGTCCATCGCATGTCGCAACGATGGGCGCGCTCTTGGGTGCCTGGTCGGCGATCAAGCTGGCGGCCACGCCCGTCACGGCCCTGAGTTCAGAGCGAGCCGTGCCGTCCTTGCCCTGAGTGAGCAGTTCGACAATGGCATCCCATGTCTGCAACGCATCGCGGTGCGGCGAGCTGCGAAACGTCCGGCTGACAACGGTGGTCATTTTTGCTTCCCTCCTTGAAGGCGCATTTGCTTTGCCTGTCGTATCGCACTGCGCAGGTGCTCTACGGAAAGCTTGTTCGGATCGATAGCCACTTGCGGGTCGGCCGCGAGGGCGTTGGCTACGACCTTGCGAATGGCCCGACCATCCAATCCGACGCACTCGCCAGCGCACACGTCGAACTGGTGAGCCGAGGAAAGCTTGCCAATCCCCGGAAATGTCTTTGCCAGGCCATTCAGGCAGTCCACTAGGATCTGCTTGCAGGCATCCTTGCCGGGCAGTGGCACCTCCATCACCATGTCGCAACGAGATAGGAAGGCACTGTCGACGGCCTGTGGGAAGTTGCTGGTGGCCACGAACAGCAGATGCGGGTTGCGTTCGGCCAACATGTCCAACTGCACCAACACCGCGTCGGTGGCCCGGTGCACATCAACCGGGTTGGCTTCCAGGCTGAGCTTCGCTCGATCAGCCGCAAGCGTTTCGACCTCGTCCAGAAGGACGATCGTCGGGCCCGCCGCTGCGGATTCTGCGATCGATTGCGAGAACAGGTCTGCCACGGCGCGTTGAGTCTTTCCCATTGCAGAGCTCGTCAGCGTGTGAGGCTCCACTTCCAGCAATCGAAACTTCGCAGAAGAAAAAGATTCGGCCACACGATGCGCCAAGCCCCGTGCCAAGGAGGTCTTCCCAGTCCCCGGCGGGCCGACCAACAAGATCACGCCGTGCAGGGGGAGTACCGTGCGCTCCACCTTGGGGCGCACCGTGAAGTTGACGATCGCTTGTGACAGCAACTGTTTTTTGATGGCTTCGTCCATCACGATCGAATCCCACAAGTCACCCAGCGACTTATCCGGCAGCTTCCAGCTTCGATGGATGCCTTTCGGCAAAGTGGCGTCTGATGAAGGATTCTTGGTCATCCGTGGCTCTCGGCGGGTCAGAGAATGGTGCGATAGGTCGCCAGCACCTTGGTCGTTTGCACAAGGCCTTGGCGCAGCAGGATTTCGAGATAGCGGTCCACATCGATCGGCGGATGCTTGAGTTGGGCACGCTGGCGCTGCGCAGCCGACACTACGGCGGCCGCATCCAGATCCAGCAGGTTGTCCACAAACTCATCGGGGTGCTGCGATTCGATGCCGTACGGAGCCAGCAGATCGTTCGGGAAATCACGTTCGTTGAACGTCACAATCACGCTCGCACCGCAGCGAATCGCCGCAGCCAGGACGTGCCGATCATTCGGATCGGGTAATGTCAGGCCTGCCACGAGCGCTTCGTAGCCCTCCACCAAGCCGTCCGGAATGGCCCTGTCCATGAGATCCGACGTCCTGTCGACCTGAACCCGGGTGAGATCGGGGCGGTTGATCAACAGGTTGCGTTTCCACTCCTCATGAATGGCTTGGCTCCACCGCGCCCGGAAGCGGCCAGACAGGCCGAGCCACATCAGGAAATCCCGCAGTGGCGCGGGATATAGAACGCACGCGTCGTAGACGGCGGTGAATGGGGAATGCCTCATTCGTATCCCATTCCCAACTCTTGCGACTGCTGAGCGAGTTCGGCCATCGCCTGCTCACTGGCGCGCTCGCGCGCTTCCTTGTACTGCATCAGATCGGCGAACCTCACCCTGCGGTGCTTGCCGGTGCGATGAAATGCCAACACCCCATCTTCTAGCAGCTTGACGAAATGGGGACGGGACACGTTGAGCAAGTCCGCCGCCTCTTGGGTCGTCAGCTCTGCATGGACGGGCACCACCTTTACTGCATTGCCATCGGCCAACTCGGCCAGGATGTCGACCAGCAGGCGTAAAGCCGAGGTAGGCAGTTCCACCTGATGAGCCTGTTTGTGGTCATCAAAGATCTGGATGTGCTGCGTCTCGAACTGGGTTGCGAGGTAAGCCGCCAAGGCACGTTGACCCTGGACGGCTGCCTTAACCTCTCCCGCGGCGGGAAGGGTCATCTTGGATTGGGCAGTGGCGGTGGTCATGGGTAGCTCCTAAGCGAAAACGGTTGCAGAGCCGATCATATTCGAAACACTCGAAAAACGCAATAATCGAAACTCAACCCGGGCTTTTGTAGGTTCGCTCGCGGTATGCCCAATCCGGTCGTCCGCCAGTTCCTATTGTTTGCGGCCTAAAACAGCCCTGATCTCCACGATCACCCCATTGCTGATCACACAGGAATGGCGCGATGGTGGCTTCGATCTGGCTGCGCGCCGCGCATCGCGGCGTGCCCACTTTTCTCGTGACGGCCCTCCTGCTGGGTCAGTCCCAGATGGCCTTGGCCGAGTCCCCGGCACAGCGCCAGGAGCTGGTCGCCGCACTGCGCCAGCTCGACGCGCTGGAGCGCACCGTCGCGGACAGCGCCGCGCATGCCCCCATCCAGCCGGGCGAGCGCTACCACTTCGACTACCCGCGGCTGCTGGCTGACCTGGCGCGCGTTCGCGCCGGCATCCAGTTTCACCTGACGCCATCGCGCGCTCAGCCGCGCGACCCCTCCGAACTGGCCGGCGACTACCGCACCGAGCGGGCGGCCGAGCCGCTGCCGGCGACGACTGCGGGGGGCAAGCAATGAACGGCGCCCAGGTCTCGGCATTTCAAGCCAACAGCGGTATCGCGCCTTCCGCGATGGCGACCGTCCTGGTCGGCGTCGTGCTCGCGGTCCTGCTCGTGTGGGGCGTCTGGGCCATCCGAACGGCCTACGTGGGGTGGTCCGAGAGCCGCCTCAACCAGCGCCAGTTCCTCGGCGTCTGCATTCGCTTCGTCGCGATGTACCTCGTTCTGAGTTTCTTCCTTCTGTCCTGACCTGAAAGGCCCGACCATGCACAACCGCAACCTCACTTCCCGTTTTGCCCAGCGCGCCGCCGTGGCCCTGGGCGCCGCCGCGCTGCCCGCGCTGTCGTTCGCGCAAGGTCTGCCGCAATTGGAGAACCCCACGCGCGGCACCGGCAACGGCATCATGGAGACCATCCGCAACTACGGCTACGACATCATCATGCTCGTGGCCCTGCTGGTGGTGGCGTCGATGTTCATCGGCGTCTGCTACCACGCCTACGGGACCTACGCGGAGATCCACACCGGCCGCAAGACGTGGGGCCAGTTCGGCCTCACGGTCGCCATCGGCGCCGTGCTGCTCGTGATCGGCATCTGGCTGCTCACCGAAGCCACCGGCATCCTGTAAGCGAGGCCGGTATGTCCGAGCAGCAGCACGTCCGTGCGGACGGAACGGTCACCTTCCTTCCGCACCGGCTCAACCGCCATCCCGTTGTGGTGCGCGGCCTCACCGCTGACGAACTCTGGATTTGCTGCGGCCTGTCCGGCGCCGCCGGCCTGCTGGTCGGCGCGCCGCTGTCCTGGGTGTTCCGCACGATCGCGCTGGCGCCGACGTTCGTCGTCCTGGGCGTGGCGCTCGGCGTCTTCATCGGCGGCGGCATCCTGCGCCGCCTCAAGCGTGGGCGTCCCGACACCTGGCTGTATCGGCAACTGCAATGGCGCATCGCCACGCGCCATCCGCTGATGGCAGGCTGGGTCGGTGGCCATGTGCTGATCTCGCGCTCGGGCTTCTGGTCCACCCGCAGGAGCATGCGATGAGCCGCTTCAAAAACGAGATTACCCATCTGCAGGCGCACATCAAGACCTTGCGCCTGGGCGCGGGCGCGCTGGTCGTCGTCGCCCTGGTCATGGGCGGCGGCTGGTGGAGCGCGCCGCGCGACCTGACCATCCACGTCCCGCCCGACCTGCGCTCCGGCAGTACCCGCAAGTGGTGGGAAGTGCCGCCCGAATCGGTCTATGCGTTCACGTTCTACGTGTTCCAGACCCTCAACCGCTGGCCAACCAATGGCGAAGAAGACTACTCGCGCAACCTCCACACGCTCTCGCCGTACCTCACCCCGTCCTGCCAGGCCTTCCTGCGGGCGGACTATGACTACCGCCGCTCCACGGGCGAGCTGCGTCAGCGCGTGCGCGGCATCTACGAGATTCCCGGCCGCGGCTATGGCGACGACCCCACGGCGCGCGTGCGCACCGTGTCCGATCGCGACTGGGTGGTGACGCTGGACATCACGGCGGACGAGTACTACGGCGCCGAGCAGGTCAAGCGCGCCCTGGTGCGCTATCCGATCAAGGTCACGCGGGTGGACGTCGATCCCGCCCGCAACCCGTTCGGCCTGGCGCTGGACTGCTACGACGGCGCGCCCCAGCGCATCAGTGCACCGGAGCCGACGCGCCCGGCGCCGAGTGGCCTGTCTCCGCAAGCGCCTCAAGGAGGAAACACCCCATGAAGCATCCTGTATTCGCGCTGCTGGGGCTACTGGCCGTGGCCGCGGCACCCATCGCCCATGCAGTGGAGATCCTGCGCTGGGAACGCATGCCACTGGCAGTGCCGCTGAAGGTCGGTCAGGAACGCATCGTGTTCATTGACCGGAACGTGCGCGTGGGCGTGCCCGCGGGCGTGGGCGAACGCCTGCGCGTGCAGAGTGCGGGCGGCGCGGTGTACCTGCGCGCCAGCGAGCCGATCGAGCCCACGCGGTTGCAACTGCAGGACGCCGACACGGGCGCGCTGATCCTGCTGGACATCGCAGCCGAACCACCCAAGGACGGGGAAGCCGAGCTGGAGCCGGTGCGCATCGTCGAGGGTGACAGCGCACCGGGACGCTATGGCGAGCAGGCCGACAGTGCCGAGGCCCCGGCACGCGCCCAGGGCCAGGCAGGTGCGCGGACCGCGCGGCGCGAAACCCCGGTCCCTGTCGTCCTGACGCGCTTCGCCGCGCAGCACCTCTACGCGCCGTTGCGCACCGTGGAGCCGCTGCCGGGCGTCATGCGGGTCAACCTGCCCCGCGACCTCGACCTGGACACACTGATGCCAACGCTGCCCGTGCGCGCGGTCGCGCTCGCGTCGTGGCGGCTGGAGGACCAGTGGGTCACTGCCGTGCGCCTGACCAACGGCAGCGGCGGCTGGATCACGCTCGACCCGCGCGTGCTGCAAGGCGATTTCCTCACCGCCACCTTCCAGCACGAGGCGCTGGGCCCGCGCGGCACGCCCGAGGACACGACCGTCCTGTACCTGGTCACGCGCGGCCGCGGCCTCGCGCAGTCGCTGCTGCCGGCGATTCACCGCTTCGACCCTGCCGTGCATCTGCCGCAGCCGGACGGCGACGAGAACGCCAAGAAGGCCCGCCATGCGCAGTAACGGCCTACTCAAGTGGCTGATGATCCCTGTCGCCATCCTGGTGCTGTTCGTCGGTATCCGGCTGTTCTCGGGTGGAGGCAGCACGGCGCCACCCGCGGCGGACAACGGCGCCCAGCTCACGCCCGATGAAATGAAGGCGCTGGGCATCGAGGGCGATACCCCGCGCGACACCGTGGCAACGCTGGTTGCGCAGGTCAAGCAGTTGCGCACCGAACTTCAGACCGCGCTCTCGGACAACAAGTCGCAGCGTGAAGAGAACCAGCGACTGCGCCAGCGCGAGAACTCCATCGACCAGCGCATCAACTCGGCGCTCGAATCCGAGCGGTCCAACCTGCGCCGCGACCAAGAGCAGGCGGCCAGCGCGCGCCAGCAAACCGAAGGGCTGCTCGCCGACCTGCAGCGGCGTCTGGACAGCATCGGCGGGCGCGGCGGCGGCCATGCGGACCTGCCCGTGGGCCTGGGGCTGCAGGGCGGCGACGAGGCAGGCATGGAGGGCGGCGTGCGGTGGGTCGAGCCGGACGACGCAAAGCCCGCCGAGGGGCGCAACGGGGGGCGTGGCGCGAGCGGCGGCATGAGCTTCCCCACGAGCTTCGGCCCGGCGCAGAGCACGCTCGAAACCACCGCGGAAACCGTGGCCAACGCGGGCGCCCGCGCCGCCGGGGGCAAGAGTGCCAAGCCGGTCTATACCGTGCCGACCAACTCCACGCTCATGGGTTCGGTCGCCATGACCGCGCTGATCGGCCGCGTGCCGATCGACGGCACGGTCAACGATCCCTATCCGTTCAAAGTTCTGGTCGGGCCGGACAACCTGACCGCCAATGGCATCGACATTCCCGACGTGGCCGGCGCCGTGTTCAGCGGCACCGCCTCGGGCGACTGGACGCTCTCGTGCGTGCGCGGTCAGGTGCGCAGCATCACGTTCGTCTTCAACGACGGCACGATTCGCACAATCCCCGAAGACCGCGAGGGCAACCAGCAGAACAACCAACAGCGCGACGGCTTGGGCTGGATCAGCGATCCCCACGGCATTCCTTGCGTCAGCGGCGAGCGGCGCAGCAACGCCCAGCAATACCTCGGCTCGCAGGCCCTGATCACCGCGGCCGGTGCCGGTGTGGCCTCGCTCATCGAGAGTGACAGCGGCCGCATGTCCTATGTCGGCTCGGACGGCTCCATCGGCACCGTGGGCATCACCGGCCAGGAAGCGGTCGGCCAGATTCTCGCGGGCGGTGTCCGGGACATGTCGGCCTGGGTCAACAAGCTCTACGGCCAAGCCTTCGCCGCCGTCTATGTCCAACCCGGCGCCAAGGTTGCCGTCCACCTCGAAAAGCCGCTCGCCATCGACTTCGATCCCGAAGGCCGCAAGGTCGATCACCGCGCAGGAGAAAGCCATGCACTCGAACTTGACTAACCTGGCCCGTGGCCTGGCACTGGCCCTCGCCGTCGCGGTGCTTGGCGGCTGCGCCACCAGCAAGGAAAAGCTGCTGACCCACGGTGACCGCACGATGATGGACATCTGGCAGCAGGAAGCCGGCGACGGCGGTGGCGGTGGCGCAGCCGGGCGGAACGCCGGCCGCCAGCTGCTCGATGCGCGCCAGAGCCTGCGTCGGCCCCTGACCGACGCCGACGTGCAGGCCGCACCTGTTGAGCAGATGCGCTACACGCGCACCGCGCGCAATGAGGTCCACCGCCAGTTCCAGCGTCTGCCCAATCCCGATCTCGTGATGTACGTGTACCCGCACCTGGCCGGCACCGACCCCGTTCCCGTGCCGGGCTACACGACGGTTTTCCCCTTGTACCAGCGCGTGCAGTACGCGATGCCTGGCGAGAGGACGGAGGACTACTGATGCGGTGGAAACTTCCATGGCCGAAGCTGGCTGCCGTCAGCGCCGAAGACACCGCCGCCGACGAGCAGCCGGACGGCTGGCAGCGCCACGTCGAGGCCTTGCAGCAAGCCGGCATCCCCGAACCCGGCGCCGCGGTCCAGGGCCGCAAGCCGGCGACCGTGGCCGACGAGCAGGCGCTGTACGACGTCGCACCGTCCTTCGTGGAACTGCTGCCCTGGGTGGAGTTCTTGCCCGACTCGAAATCGATGCTCCTGGAGGACGGCCAATCGGTGGCCGCCTTCTACGAGCTGGTGCCGCTGGGCACCGAAGGCCGGGAACCCGGCTGGCTCGCGCATGCCCGCGACGCCCTGGAAAACGCGCTTCAGGACAGCTTCGATGAACTGGACGAGAACCCGTGGGTGCTCCAGCTCTATGCCCAGGACGAACCGAGCTTCGACCAGTACATGCAGACCTTGCGCGATTACGTGCAGCCACGTGCGCGCGGCTCGGCGTTCACCGAGTTCTACCTGCGCTTCTTCGGCCACCACCTGCGCGCTGTGGCCAAGCCCGGCGGCCTGTTCGAGGACACGGTGGTCACGCGGCTGCGCTGGCGCGGCCAGACGCGGCGCGTGCGCATGGTGGTGTACCGCCGCGCGAGCGGACAGGGACAGGCAAACCGCCGCGGCCAGACACCCGAGCAGATGCTGGGCATCGTCTGCGACCGCCTGTGCGGCGGCCTGGCGAACGCCGGCATCCAGGCCCGGCGCATGGTCGCGGCCGACGTCCACGACTGGCTGCTGCGGTGGTTCAACCCGCGCCCCACGCTGCTCGGGCCTGGGGTGGAGGACCGGGAGCGCTTCTACGCGTTGGCGCGCTATCCGGACAGTACCGAGGAAAGCGAGGCCGGCGAGATCGAGCTGGCGAGCGGGCGGGATTTCAGCCAGCGGCTGTTCTTTGGGCAGCCGCGCTCGGACGTGGCGCAAGGGGCCTGGTACTTCGACGGCATGCCGCACCGCGTGCTGATCACCGACCGGCTGCGCATGCCGCCCGGCACCGGGCACCTGACCGGCGAGACCCGCAAGGGGGACGCGATCAACACGCTGTTCGACCAGATGCCCGAGGACACCTTGATGTGTCTCACCATGGTGGCCACGCCGCAGGACGTCCTCGAATCGGACCTCAACCATCTGGCGAAGAAAGCTGTGGGCGAGACGCTGGCGTCGGAGCAGACGCTCAAGGACGTGCATGAAGCCCGCTCCCTGATCGGCAGCGCGCACAAGCTCTACCGGGGCACTCTGGCGTTCTACCTACGCGGGCGCGACGAGGCGGAACTGGATCGGCGCGGCCTGGACCTCGCGAACGTGATGCTCAACGCCGGCCTGCAGCCGGTGCGCGAGGACGACGAGGTGGCGCCGCTCAACAGCTACCTGCGCTGGCTGCCGTGCTGCTACAACCCCGGCAAGGACCGGCGCCGGTGGTACACGCAACTGATGTTCGCCCAGCACGCGGCGAACCTGTCGCCAGTATGGGGCCGCGCCCAGGGCACGGGGCATCCCGGCATCACGATGTTCAATCGCGGCGGCGGCCCGATTACGTTCGACCCCTTGAACAGGTTGGATCGGCAGATGAATGCCCATCTGTTTCTATTTGGCCCCACCGGCTCGGGGAAGTCCGCCACGCTCAACAACCTGCTGAACCAGGTGACGGCCATCTACCGGCCGCGGCTTTTCATCGTGGAAGCCGGCAACAGCTTCGGCCTGTTCAGCGACTTCGCCAGGCGCCTGGGCCTGACCGTGAACCGGGTCAAGCTGGCCCCCGGATCGGGCATCAGCCTGGCGCCGTTCGCCGACGCACGCCGGCTGATCGAAACGCCCAGCGACGTACAGACGCTCGATGCCGACGCGCTGGACGAAGACCTGCCCCCCGATGCCTCGGCCATGGAAGCGGACGAGCAGCGCGACGTGCTGGGCGAACTGGAGATCACAGCGCGGCTGATGATCACGGGCGGCGAAGACAAGGAAGAAGCGCGGATGACGCGGGCCGACCGCTCGCTGATCCGCCAGTGCATCCTCGACGCCGCCGAACATTGCGTGGCCGAAAAGCGCACCGTGCTCACGCGCGACGTGCGCAACGCGCTGCGCGCCCGTGGCCAGGACCCGACGCTGCCCGAGATGCGGCGCGTGCGGCTGCTGGAGATGGCGGACGCGATGGACATGTTCTGCCAAGGCACGGACGGCGAGATGTTCGACCGTGACGGCACGCCGTGGCCCGAGGCCGACATCACGCTGGTCGATCTGGCGACCTATGCCCGCGAGGGCTACAACGCGCAGCTCTCCATCGCCTACATCAGCCTGATCAGCACGGTGAACAACATCGCCGAGCGCGACCAGTACCTGGGCCGGCCGATCGTCAACGTGACCGACGAAGGTCACATCATCACCAAGAACCCGCTGCTCGCGCCCTATGTCGTGAAAATTACAAAAATGTGGCGCAAGTTGGGCGCCTGGTTCTGGCTGGCGACGCAAAACATCGACGATCTGCCGCGCGCCGCAGAGCCCATGCTCAACATGATCGAGTGGTGGGTGTGCCTGTCGATGCCGCCGGACGAAGTGGAGAAGATCGCCAGGTTCCGCGAACTCTCGCCGGCGCAGAAGGCGCTGATGCTCTCCGCACGCAAGGAAGCGGGCAAGTTCACCGAGGGCGTCATCCTCTCCAAGAGCATGGAAGTGCTGTTCCGCGCCGTGCCGCCAAGTCTCTACCTCGCGCTCGCGCAAACCGAGCCCGAGGAGAAGGCAGAACGCTACCAGCTCATGCAGCAGCACGGCGTCAGCGAGCTGGATGCCGCCTTCAAGGTGGCTGAGAAGATCGACCGGGCACGTGGCATCGAGTCGCCGACCCTGGACCTGCCCTGAATCTGCCGTACACCGGAGAACGCCATGGAACAGAAACGCCCATCCATTCCGATGCAGGTACAGGCGTTCCGCCGTCGGCGCTGGAGGCTCAGCTGGCCCTGGGTGTTGGCCGCCGTGCTGGTAGCGCTGCTGCTGATCTGGCTCGTGTCCCGCTATTCTGGCAAGTCCACTCCCCAGACTTCAACGCCGGTCAGCGTGACGCAGGTGGCCGGGCCTCCGTGGCAGATGGGAAATCCGGAAGGGCGTTTCACGCTGACGCTCTACGCGGACCTCGAATGCCCGTTCTGCCGATCCTATTTCCCAGTGCTCAAGCGTTGGGTGGCCGGCAACGCGGACGTGGCCTTGCAATGGCACCACCTCCCGTTGGCCGCGCATGAGCCGGCCGCGTCTGCCGAAGCGAGCCTGGCGGAGTGCGCCGGCGAATCTGGCGGCCATGCCGCCTTCTGGCAGGCTGTCGAGTGGGTCTATGCCCACACGCGCAGCGACGGCCAGGGCTTGCCCGAGGACCTGCGGTACCCCGACCTTACGCCAGCCATCGAGCAGTGTCTGGCGAGCGAACGGCCCGAGGCGCCGATCCGCACCCAGACGGCGGAAGCCACGAGCAGCGGCGTGACCGCCACGCCGTCGCTGCGGCTGCACGATCGCGAAACCGGCAAGGCGATCCTACTGCAGGGTCCGATCGAGGGCGATGCCTTGCTGTCGGCCATGGACATGCTCGCGGCCGGCGATCCCGCCGCCACACCTACTACATCGGAAATGCCTGCCGACGTCGTCGGCGACATGCCCAGGTAGCCCCGGTCTTCAAGGCTACGGCGCAGTCCACTGCGCTGACCGAAACCCGTTCGCCTCGCATCCTGGCCGCGAACGATCACCGCTGCCGCGGTGATGGATGCACCTTGTTCGTTCCCCAGGAGGGCTTGCCCTCCCAGGGCGCGCGCCCTCCGATCTCACCGTCTGGAGGTTCGCCATGTCTTTCGTCGTCAATGACTCCTGCCTGGAGTCGCTTTCCGCCATCGCTGCCCAACACGAGGACTGGATCATCCAGCAAGCCATTGCACTGCTGGAGAAGCGGGTTTTCAAAGCGGGTGCGAAACTCCTCGACCCCACGGCCGTGCGCGACTACCTGCGCGTGAAGCTGGTCGCCGAGCCCAATGAGATATTCGCCGCTGTGTTCCTGGACAGCATGCACCAGGTGCTGGCCTACGAGCCGTTGTTCAGGGGCACGATCAACTCGACTTCGGTCTATCCGCGTGTCGTCGTGCAGCGTGTGCTGGAGTTGAAGGCCGCCGCGGTGGTCTTCGCGCACCAGCACCCCTCGGGCATTTCCGAGCCGTCGAGCGCGGATCGCATGCTGACCCAGCAACTGCAGGCCGCGCTGGCGCTCATCGATGTGCGGGTACTGGACCACATCATCGTCGGCCAGGGTGCCCCGTTCTCCTTTGCGGAGTCCGGCCTGCTGTAAGGGTTGCACTGCTTCGTTGATCAGCGCGGAGGCTTCGGCCTCCGCTTTTTTCTTTGCGGCGACGCAAGCAGGTATGCGGGGTGGCCGCGATGCGCATTGTTTGTTGGGGCCGCCTGGGGTTCGGCGTTTGACTATGGCCCTGATCAACTTCCGGGGCACATGACATGCCAGCAGCTTTTACCCGGTTCGCACCAGGCTGGCGAACCCTTGGCATGGCCGTGGCGCTGCCGACGTCTCTGGCGGTGTTCAGCCCGGCCACCTTCGCCGCCGACGTGGTGGTCGTCACCGACAGCCGCCACCCGGTCAAGACCATGGGCGGCGAGCGACTGATCGAGTTGGGCGAAACGCCCCGGATCGAGGCCGAGCTTTCCGCGAATCTTCCAGCCGACCCTGAGCGGGCAGCAGCCATCGTCCGGCAACGCCTGAAGCAAGGCGGCACCGATCTTCAGCGCCGCATCGGCACCGCCTACCAGGGCGTCACCGACGCATGGAGTTTGGATGTCACGACCATCCCGGCCGTCGTGGTGGATCAACGCTTTGTGGTCTATGGCGAGCCGGACGTGGCCCGGGCCGTCGCGCGCATCGAGCAACACCGGAGGACGCAGCCGTGACCCATCGCCCATTCGACCTGCTGCGCCGCCTGCGCGTCGCCGTGGCCTCGCTGCTGCTGATCAGCGCCACGGGCAGCTACGCCTTGAACACCGCCACCATCGTGTCCTCCGTCATGTCGCCGGACTGCCTGGAGTACCGGGTGGTGGGCATCTGCTACTGGCTCTACTGCACCTGGACGGGCTGCACGGTGCGCACATCCACCAAGGTCCGGCACTACGTGCCCGATGCGGTCGTCTCCAGCTACAGCAACACCGGAGAGAACCCCTGGGTCGAGGTGCAGGCGATGAGCACGCCCAACCCATCCGCACAGGCAGGTGGGGATGGGACCACGAACGAAGACCACGAAAACAACCTCGCCAAATTCAAGAACAGCGATGTCATCGGCCATCCTGGCGGCGAGGTATTCAACCAGTTCGCATCGTCGTCGGGCTATTTCTGCCAAGGCGCGGGCACGGCCTTCATGCCGTATCTACTCAGCACCCTGGACACGCTGGCTTGGCGCTACAACGTGCCTGAAATGGCCTACCCGGAGGCGTTGATTCCGGGCATGCGCGAGGTCGGTGCGCGCACCACGATGAACCTCTGGGGCAATGTCTATCCGCGCGGCGGCTTCCTGCATCAGACCGATGACTACAAATCCGGGGCCGTCGTGGCCCAGCGCGCCGGTGATGTCGTCACGCGCCGCGGGCAGATCCACGTGTACCAGCCGCTGCTTGCCAACGCCCGCGACGGCTACTGGCCGGCCGGCGCGCTGATGGAGGGTGATGCCTCTACGGGCAAGTGGCAGGAGCTGACGCCGCGCCTGTCCAACACCTGCGTGGTGTTCCCGCACAGCGGCACGCTGACCCAGGCCCAACAAGGCGACTACGCCTGGGCGCTGTGGCGTCCCTATGCGTGCTGCGAACGCCGCGGGCAGGTGTTCCTGGGCAGCGTCGATTTCCTCTGAGGTGCCACGATGAAGCGTCCTGAATCGATGAACCTTTCCGCCAAGGCGTGCCGCCTGCTGCGCCCGAAGGCGCTGGCCGGCCCGCTCGCTCTGGTCTGCGGCCTGGCGTGGGCGCAGGTCGGATACCAGAACAGCGGCCCCTTCCTCGGCGATGACGTCATGTACTCGATCGGCGGTGGCAGTGCGGTGTCCATGGGCCGCGCGGCCGGCATGCGCTCCATCGGGGTCGGCGTGGGGTGGAACAGCAACCTGATCTGCGGCGACATGAGCATCCAGACCACGCTGCGCAATCAGCTCAACGGCATCACGAACGGCTTTCAGCAGATCATGAGCAACGTGATCCAGAGCGCGACCAGCGCGGTTGCATCGCTGCCGGCGCTGATCATTCAGCGCGCCGATCCGGGCCTGTACAACCTGCTGACCAACGGCGTGCTGCAGGCGCGGCTGGACTTCGACCGCTCCAAGCTGACGTGCCGCGCCATGGCGGAGAAGATGGCCGAGACTGCGGGTGGCCAGCTTGGCTGGAGCCAGATGGCCGAAGGCATGGCCTTGCGTGACGCGGTTGGCAGCAACGATGCCGTGTCGGCCGTCGAGCAGGCCGAGACGCGCCGCGGCAACGACGGCGTTCCCTGGGTGGGCGGCAGCAATGCCGGTGGCGCAGGCCAGTCCGCCATCCGCGTGGTCGGCGACGTCACCCGCGCGGGCTACAACCTGGTCAACGGGCGCGGCGTGACGGACACATCCTCCATCGCGTCCACCAGTTGCGCGAGCCTGTCCTGCCAGACCTGGACGTCGCCGCAGCAGGCGACCGAATGGGCCACCCGGGTCCTCGGGGAACAGGTGCAGCGCACGTGCGATTCCTGCACCAAGACCGAGACGGTGCCCGGCGTCGGGCTGACGCCGCTGATCCAGGAGGAGTACGAAGCCAAGCTGGAAGTCTTGCAGGAACTGGTTTCCGGCGTGCGCAACACCACCTTCGAGAACTTGCGCGAGGCCGGCAGCACGTCGCTGCCGATCACGCGCGGCGTCATCGAGGCGCTGCGCGACGAGCCGGACCAGGACCTGCTGGCGCGGCGCCTCGCGTCCGAGGTGGCGCTTTCGTCGGTGCTGGAGAAGGCACTGCTGCTCCAGCGCACGCTGCTCACCGGCAAGAAAGAGCCCAACGTGGCAGCCAACGAGTTGGCAGTCGAGGCCGTGAACCACGAGAGCGACACGCTCGACCGGGAGATCCGCAACCTCAAGACCGAACTTGAACTGCGGCGCGAGCTGGCGAACAACTCGCCGATGGCCATCATCCAGCGCCATGGCACGCGCGCGGCAGGCTCGCGCGGCATCTATGAGGGCGATCCGGTGCCCGACCGCCTCGACCAGTTGCAGAAGGGCAATCCGGGAGGCCGGCCATGAGCGCGGAGCGCATGGCCTGGCGCCCCTTGCGCTGGCTCATCAGCCGGCGTGCGGCGAAAGCACTGCTGTGGGCGGCCGTGATCGTCGCCGCTGCGGTGGGCGCCAACATCGCCGGCATCTATCTCGTTGGCAGCGTGGCCGGCTGGGAGCGGTGGCTCGCGGCCGCATCGGGCTACTTCTTCGTGTGGCGGTTGTTCCTGTACGGGGCGACGGCCTGCGGCTGGGTCTGGATGCGGCGGCGGCTGCTGGCGCGCGAGGACAGCACGCTGGCCCGACGCCGGCTGATTCGCGCTGAGGTCGCCGGCATTGTTGCCATCGTGGCGCTGGAAGCCAGCCTGTTGATGCAGGCCGCTTGAGGGGATCGAGGCCATGACGCTTTTCACGACCGACTACCTGGAGTACTACCTAACCCTCGTGTCCTGGATCGTCAACAACGGCATCTGGGCGGTCCTCGTATCCAGCGGGGTATTCGCGCTGCCTTTCGTCGCCATCATCGTGCAGGAGTGGTTGAAGGCCCGTGCGGAAGGCGCCGACGAGGGCAACAAAGGCGTGCTGAGCGCCGCCCGCATCGAGAACCGGGTCTTCGTCGCCATCGTGGTGGTGATGTTCGCCGGCATTCCGTTCATCGACGTGGACCTGAACACCATCCAGTACGACAGCTCGCGCTCGGCCCAGTGCCAGGTCAGCGTGGCGCAGCCCGGGGATACCGGCTGGTCGCAGTCCTTCAGCACCATCAACAACCAGTCGGCGAAGGTGCCGGTGTGGTGGGCGTTCATGCACGCGCTCTCGCGCGCCGTCACGGGCGCTTCGGTGGCAGCGATCCCGTGCGGCACGGACCTGCGGCAGATGCGCATGGAGATCGACGCTACGCGCATCGATGACCCGGTGCTGGCTCAGGAAGTAGCGGATTTCTCGCGGGATTGCTATGGGCCTGCACGGGCCAAATTGTTCATGCAGCGCCCTCAGCTCGATGAGCAGCAGATGCACGACGTGACCTGGATCGGATCGCGGTTCTTCACCGACACGAACGGCTACTACGACACATACCGTTCCAGCACCCCACGCGAGGACTGGCCCTATGACAGCACCCGCGACGCAGGGCTTGCGCAGGTGGCCAGCGGTGGCGGCTACCCGACCTGCCGCCAGTGGTGGAGCGATGGAAGTAACGGCCTGCGGGCACGCCTGCTGGGTCAGGTGGACCCGAGCCTGTTGAGTCGCCTGGCGGGCTGGGCCGGGTTCCTGAGCCGGGCCGAGGTGGACGACTCGGTGATCCGAGCCATCGCGTCACCGCGGCAGCAGAAGTTGAACCAGGGCAGCGTCTATACGGACTACGGAGGCCAGATCGACAAGACCTTGCCGAACATCGTGACACGGGCCACGGGAGACGTTGGGATGGCCGTCGGCGCGATTGCCGCGTTTCCCGCCATGGACGTCGTGAGACAGTCTCTACCCATGGTCCTCGCCTTGCTCAAGATGGCGCTGGTCATCTGCATCCCGCTCGTGCTGGTCGTGGGCACCTATGACCTGAAGACGGTCGTCACGGTCAGCGTCGTGCAATTCGCGCTGTTCTTCGTGGATTTCTGGTTCCAGCTCGCTCGCTGGATCGACAGCACTATCCTCGATGCGCTCTATGGCTGGGGCTTTGGCTGGAACCGGCCACACACGAACTTCGACCCGCTGGTGGGGCTGAACAATGCGTTCGGCGACATGCTCTTGATGTTCGTCGCGGGCACGATGTTCCTGGTGCTGCCAGGATTCTGGCTGGCAAGCCTGACCTGGGTTGGAATTCGGGCGGGACATGCCATTCAGGGGTTGTCGGACGGCAGCAAGAGCGCCGGCCAAGCCGGGGGCAAGGGGGCTGGGGCACTCACGGGAGGCAAGCTGAAGTAGCCCGGAGTCCGTCAGTCGTCGGTGTACAACTCGTGCGACGTATCGTTGTACAGATTGGGATCGTAGCCCGGTGTCTTGCGCAGTTCTGTGAGATCGGTGAAAGGCCACTCGTCCTCGTCAGAGGTATTGGCAGCAGCAGCCCACGCCGCCGCCACGACGCCCAACAACACGAGTGCGAACCAAAAAGCAACGTAGAGCAGCAATCCCACCACAGACAGCTTGACCACCCACACGAGCGCGGTGGCAACGGCCGCCGGCACCCCCTTGGACACCAACCAGTTCGACGCCCGACGTTCGCCGCGCGCGTAGGCGCGCCATCCGCGGCCAAAGGTGCGGCCGAGGCGTTCTGCAGTGCTGATGCGGGTCGTGGTGTTCATGGTCGTCTCCTGCTACAGAGGCCTATTCCAGTTTGGTCCATTTCATTCTGTTTGGGGCTTCAATGTGCTCTCTTGCTGCTTCAGGACGCTTCGTCATCCGGTTCCACCGGGCCGGGGTCGGGTTCCACGCCGACGCGATACGTGGCAACGAAGCGCGGCCAGTCCACATGGTCCACCAGGTCGATGTCATCGACAACGCCAACCTTTGCTGCCGCACGCTCGAACAGGGCGATGCTCTTGGCGGGATAGTTGTTGCGCGACGGATAGAGCACCCCGTCGAACAGCGGCTGGCCGTCGTCTCCGAGCATCGCATGCACCTGCGCGGACACCTGCTGCGTGTGCGTGTAGTCGCGGCTGGCCAACTGTTCCAGGTTCAGGCCGAAGTAACCCGCCATGACACCCTCGGCCGTGAGATCGGCCAGCCGCACGTCGTCCAGGACGCCCACGGCGCGCAAGAGCCGGCTCTCGACTTCCTTCAGCGCGATCGAGCGCTTTTCATCCGCCAGCCACTGGTGCTTGTGAAACACCGACTCCATCAGCGCCGTGGGCAGGTCGCGGCCCAGGTAGAGCACGCCGTAGGTCCGCGCCGGGTCGTCGTAGCGATTGGTGCCGCTGCGGCCATAGTACAGCGGGCTGCCCCGATAGACGACGCGGCTCACATGCTGGAGCAGTTCACCCGCATCGATCAGGAACAAAGGCAGTTCGCGGCTCATGGCAGTCTTGCCTCAATGCACCTGGACGCCCAGCACGTTGAACACCGCTTCGGCCACGTCATCGATCGTGCCATGCGTCACCGTATCCACCGGCGAGCGTCCGCCCAAGCCTTCGAGCGGTTCGGACAGCGCGCGGTAGATCGTCCAGTGGTCGATGCCCTCGACCTCCTGAAGCACGGTTTGGGTCAACTGCTGCTTCACCGGGTCGAGCTGCCAGTCGGGCAGCTTCTGGCCGCGCGGCCCCACATTCAGCGCCAGCAGCCGGCGCGCGAGGATGTCCTTGTAGATCTGCTGGCGCGACTTGTCCGCCAGCTTGGCGTACTCGGGGATCGCCAGGTTGTGCGGCTGGTTGAAGGTTTCCAGCAGCGCAGCGCGGCCACGCTGGACGTCGGTTTCACTCGGCGCCCAGCGCGTCTCGGCGCGCAGCGCGCCCGCTTTGCGTGCCAGGGCCTCTTGCACCGTCTCCGCTTCCAGGCTGGCGGGCAGCTTCACCGCCTCCACACGCTCGTGGACGAACGCCTGCAACTCGGCCGCGAAAGCCGTGGCATCCCGGATTTCGACGGTATCCGCGAAGCGGCGCACATCCTCCACCGTGACGCGCGGCAGATGGTCGGCAATGAATTCAATGGCATTGGGCATGGTGATCTCCCAGGCAGGTTTGAGACAGGATTCACTCTAGTCTCCCTTGTCGCGTTTGTCAACTTTGTCGCCTTACGCACCTGCCTGGCGGAAGTGGCGTCCAGGCAGCATAGAGCCGCGACCGGCACCGGCTCGCTGTCCAATCCATTCCAGCGGGTTCCCCATTGACGCTGGAGCCGCACCCCATGCCCCGCTATACCGAAGCAGTTAAAGGCCAAAGGGCCGAAACGGCAAGGGAATGGGGGAGCAAGGGGAAAGGCTCTATCCCCAAAAGGCAAAAAGGCCTCCCGTTCGGCCCCCAACAGGACACCCGCATGCTTTCTCTGTTCCAGCGAAAACGGCCCCCGGTCGCTGCCGCGCCGACGCTACCACCCGCCACCGACCTCCCGAAAGGGTTGTTGCGGCCCGAGTCGGCCGCATCGCTGCTGGCCACCCCGCGCCGGCAGAAGCTGCTGGAGTACATCTGGCAGCGCACCTCGCTGTCGCGCAGGCAATTCGCCACTCTGTACCGCGCGCCCCTCGAACGTTACGCCGAGCTGGTCCAGGCCTTCCCGGCCTCCGAGGCGCATCACCATGCCTATTCGGGCGGCATGCTGGACCACGGCCTCGAAATCGTCGCCTACAGCCTGAAACTGCGGCAGTCCCTTCTACTGCCCATCGGCGCCAGCCCCGAAGACCAGGCTGCGCAGGCTGAAGCCTGGACTGCTGCGGTCGCCTATGCCGCGTTGTTGCACGACATCGGCAAGATCGCCGTCGATCTGCACGTCGAACTGGCCGATGGCTCGCTGTGGCACCCGTGGTACGGTCCGCTGCACCAGCCGTACCGCTTCCGCTACCGCGAGGATCGCGAATACCGCCTGCACAGCGCGGCGACGGGCTTGCTCTACCGCCAACTGCTGGACACCCAACTCCTGGACTGGCTCAGTGGCTATCCAGACCTGTGGGGACCGCTGCTCTACGTCCTGGCCGGCCAGTACGAGCATGCCGGTGTGCTGGGCGAACTGGTCGTGCAGGCCGACCGCGCTTCCGTGGCCCAGGAACTGGGCGGCGATCCGACTCGCGCCATGGCCGCGCCCAAGCACGCGCTGCAACGCAAGCTGCTCGACGGGCTGCGGTACCTGCTCAAGGAACAGTTGAAGCTGAACCAGCCGGAAGCCTCCGATGGCTGGCTCACCGAGGATGGTCTGTGGCTGGTGAGCAAGACGGTCTCCGACAAGCTGCGCGCACATCTCCTGTCTCAGGGGATCGATGGCATTCCCGCGAACAACACCGCTGTGTTCAACGTGCTGCAAGACCACGGCATGCTCCAGCCCACCTCGGACGGCAAAGCGGTCTGGCGCGCGACCGTGACCAGTTCCACCGGCTGGTCCCACTCGTTCACCCTGTTGCGCCTTGCGCCCGCGCTGATCTGGGAGCCAGGCGAGCGGCCAGCGTCCTTTGCTGGCACGGTAATGGTCGATGCGACACCCGCAGAAAACGACCCCGGTGCGCCGGCCACGCAGCCTACGACTGGAATGCTGCCAGCCCCAGAAAGCCAGAAAACGCCGCCATGGGAGGGGGGCAACACCGTCGTCATCGCTTCGCCCCTCATAGCCGGGCCCATGCTTGACGTGATGGAGGACATGCTGGCCATGGTGGGCATGAACGACACGCCCGGCACCGCGCCGGAAGCAACGGCTAACGCGGACTCGGTGCATTCGGAACGCATCGAACCATCCGTACCCGCGACGGCTGTCGTGACCTGCCAATCAACGGTGCGCCAGGCCGAGCTGTCCCGAGAAGCAGCGCAGCCGTCGGGCGAACATTTCACGTCATGGCTGAAACAGGGAGTGGCCTCTCGCCGGCTCATCATCAACGACGCGAAGGCGCTGGTGCATACGGTGAACGACACGGCCTATCTCGTCAGCCCGGGCGTGTTTCAACGCTATGCGCAGGAACACCCAGAGGTCGGCATGCTCGCCAAGCAGGAGAACCTGCAAGATTGGCAGTGGGTGCAAAAACGCTTCGAGCGGCTGCAACTGCATCGAAAGCAACCGAGCGGCCTGAACATCTGGACCTGTGAAGTCACCGGCCCAAGAAAGTCCCGCCGTCTCCATGGATACCTTCTGGACGACGCTCAGCTGCTTTTCGCGGAAACGCCACCAAGTAACCCCTATCTCTCGCTGCTGGCCCCTTAGCGAAGAATGCTCGACAACAGAAGAACGGGCCAACGGCGACATCTGTCGGCTGATGTGCTTGGATGGACTTCAGTGCATCTCGCCCAAGCGCGGCTCCCGCCACCAGGCCGCCTGTGGCCGGAGTTTCCCTATCTGGGCGAGCTCGCCCATCTTGGGAATGACGAGGCGCACATTCTCTTTCTGCGCAATCATCGTGAGGCGCTCGAATGGTTCGTCCCAGGGGTGAAATCCCAAGTCGAAGGTTCCATTGTGGGTCGGGAGGAGCCACTCGCCTCGCAGTTCCTTGTGGGCTTGGATGACCTGTTCGGGAAGCATGTGGACGCCTTCCCACTGCAGGTCGTATGCACCTGTTTCAAGCAGCGTGAGGTCGAATGGTCCGAAGCGCTCTCCGATTTCCTTCAAGCCGGAGAAATAGTCAGTGTCACCGCTGAAGAGGATTCCATACCGCTGGGACCTGATGACCCAAGACGACCATAGCGTGGGGGTTGGAGAACAACGGATTGCGCTCTGAGAAGTGCTGGGCCGGAGTGGCGGTGAAGCTGACACCTTGTACTTCGGTCGCATTCCACCAGTCCGACTGTCTGACCTTCGCCGCCGGTACGCCCCAGATAGTCGCCTACGTCCAACGGTGTGATAAATAGCCCCGTGTTGGCCGACAGTGCGGGTATCGAGACCTTATCCAGATGGTCGTAGGTAAGCGGCCGGTCAACCCATCTACCCTGGTCGCGACGGATCCAAGAGCACACGTGCACACTATGTCGGTCAAGGCACAACGCGGAAGGACACGGCGGACGTACAGCGCGTCCTTTAAAGCAGAGTTGGTAGAACGATGCCGCCAGATTGGCATATCGTCGGCGGCCGTTGCGGTTTCGCATGGCATGAATCCGAACGTGTTGCGGCGTTGGATCAAAGAAAGTGCGGAGTCGACCGGGCTGGCTGGCACGGAGCGCCCGCCAGTAAAAATTCAGTGTTCGCCGGCATTTGTTGAACTGGCGATGCCCGAGCGTATAGCGCAGCACACTGTGCCGTCTGACGATCGGATCCACATCGAACTTCAGCGCAATGGCACAACTGTTTCGGTGGCGTGGCCGCTCTCGCAGATTGCGCAGAGCGCGGCTTGGCTGCGAGAAGTTTTGCAGTGATTCGTATTGATGCGTTCGTCGAAACCCGTAAAGCGCCGCTCATGCTTGGGGATCAGGACTGGATCGAAGCTGCCATCGCGGTCGCGTGGCAGCGTCACACGCACTGGGCCGCGCTCGGTATGGATCGTCTTGCCGCTGGCGCCGTTGCGCTCATTGGCGTGCTCGGATGGCTTGGGATCGCTTGCCTTGTACCCTAGGTGCAAGTCCATCTCTGCAGCCATCGCCCGCTCGATCACCGCCTTGTTGAACGCGAGCATTAGGTCCTGAACCTCGCTGGGTGTCATCGGACCGTTGACCAGATGATCCATCAGTTCGACTGGCAGCTCAGGCAGCGGCCCGAGGGCCGCTGCCTGAGTTGTGGCAGTACGTTTCTTCTTCATTGGCATATCCATGGTCGTGAGACCTCATGATATGCCCTGCCCACAAAATCCCGGATAGGCCCCACCGTCACGTCGAACTCATCGCTGCGAAAAAAACTATTAAGTTGTCGGCGCCCCCTGCGAGCGCGCACGGCCTTCGAATGGTTCCATCCAAATTCGCACGCATGCAAATCTTTCAATCTGGTGGTTAGTCAATAACTAATAATTGCGATGAATTATCAATTTGACCGGTTATCAGACGCTCTCCTATAGTCTCTTCCACAGAAGAACTATAAGTGACAGATGCTACGTTCAAGACGCGGGTCAATACGCAGCTCCCAGGCAGTGCTTCACCCCGCGCCATACCGCACAGGTAGTGTCAGGACTGACCCAGCCAACCAAAATCAGACGGTTCCAACTGCTAAAGAGGTCAAGCACGAGGTTGCCCCGCCATAAATATCAACGGAGATGGTATGGACGCCTCCCACCTCAACTAGTGATGGCGGGTCGGGCAAGCAGGAATGGGGGTGAGGCCTCGTCATCAACGGCATCTAGTGCCAAAGTGGAGTCTGTAGTCAACCACTTAAAGACCGAGGCCCCGAAATGAATATTACGACATTTGGCTTGGATATCTCGAAGACCGTGATGCAAGTGCACTGGGTAGACGGACAGACAGGAGAGGTCGGCAAGCGGGCGTTAAAGCGCTCGCAGCTGGCGCCATTCTTTGCCCGTCAGATAAGTTGTCGCATCGTGCTCGAAGCCTGCGGCAGCGGTCATTACTGGGGCCGCACGTTGTCAGCGCTGGGTCACCAAGTGCAGTTGATTCACGCGCGTCACGTCAAACCGTTTGTTCGAGGCAATAAGAACGATGCGGCTGATGCGCAGGCGATCTGGAGTGTGGCGCAGCAACCGGAGATACGTTGGGTGCCGTTAAAGAGCGAGCAGCAACAAGCCGTGCTGTCGCTACATCGGGTGCGCGCGCAGTGGATCAAAGTCAGAACGCAGACGGTCAACGGCTTGCGTGGGCTGCTGTATGAGTTTGGTGTGCTGTTGCCGGGCGGTCGCCAAGCTGGCGTAAGGGGGATTACGACCCATCGCGCCGACATTGACGAGAAGGTACCGGTGCTCATGCACGGGCTGATTGACGGGCAGTTGCAGATGCTCAGGCAGATTGAGGAGCGCATCACGGCGATTGAAGACGAGTTGAAAGGCGTTGAGTAACAGCTCGATAGCGCCCGTCGAGTGCGCCAGATCCCCGGTGTCGGTTTGCTCGGAGCGACGGCCTTGGCGGCGGTGCTGGGCGAGGATGCCAAGGGCTATCGCCGCGCTCGGGAGTTTGCCGCGTGTCTGGGTCTGGTGCCTTGCCACCGGGGCACCGGTGGCAAGGTTGCGATAGGGCATTTGAGCAAGCGCGGCGATCCGTATCTGAGAACGCTGCTCATGCACGGGGCTCGTGCGGTGATCTTCCATGCAGGGGGCAAGAGCGCGTGGTTGGAAAGATTGCTGGCGCGCCGACCATTCAATGTGGTGGTCGCGGCGCTCGCTAACAAGATGGCACGCACGGCCTGGGCGTTGGTGGCCCATGGACGTGAGTATCAGGAAGGCGGGTTCGCGCAAGCGCATTCGTTAAAAATATAACTACCCACTTAAAGGAGAGGATGCCGCAAAGAGTGCGTAACTCGAATTAATGAAGTGATGGCAAACGTGGTCGGTCCGCGGGTCGGTAAAGCTGAATATTTGTCTGGGACAGGCGTATGCCAAGTCCGCCACGGAGGCGTATGCCAAGTCCGCCACGGAGATGAGCTCCGACCCTGCATATACCCCATCAGGGCCAGCAGTCGGTTTATCCGCTACTGCACAAACAGGCCGGATATAAGACTGCAACTGTTCTCACCTAGCCAAAAACTTCAAAAATTCGATTGCCACACGGGAGGCGTCCATATAAGACAATATGACGATGTTTAAGAGGCCTCCGGGGCCTAAGTTTTTGTTTTTTGGTCTTTTGGTGTGCATTGCGTGTGCCTTGCCTGCCAGTGCCGAAACCTATCCTATTCGTCCAATCCGTATGGTTGTTGGCTATCCGCCGGGCGGAACCACAGATATATTGGCTAGGATTATGGCAGCCGAGCTTACGCAGCGCTTGGGACAGACTGTAGTTGTCGAAAATCGCACTGGCGCAGCAGGAATAATCGGGACGGCCGACGTTGCTAGAGCGGCCGGGGATGGATATACCATACTCATGGGAGCTTCTAGCGCCTACGCATACGAACCAGCAATTCGAGAGAATCTACCGTACCAGCCGAAGGACTTGAAAATGTTCGCGCTGATCGGCTCGGCGAGTAATGTCTTGGTGGTTCGGCCGGATGCACCGTACAAGAGTCTCTCGGACGTTATCGCAGCGGCTAAGGCGCAACCAGGGAAATTATCACATGGCAGTACTGGGATCGGAGCCACACCACAATTAACAATGGCCCTGCTTAAAAAAAGCGCCAAGGTAGATATCATAGATGTCCCGTTTGGTGGTGGCGGGCCCGTGGAGCAGGCGTTGCTCGGCGGCCATGTGGATATGACTTTCGATGGCCTGGCAAGCGCGCGCTCGAAAATCGAGGCGGGCCAGTTTCGGCCCCTGGCAGTATCGGGTAAGCAGAGGGTTAAATGGATGCCTGATGTCCCCACTTTAGCTGAATCGGGTTTTCCCGGACTAGAAGTCGAAGCATGGTACGCGCTATTTGCACCCTCTAGTACACCGGATTCTATCCTTGAAAAATTACATCAGAGTGCCGATGAGGCTCTGACGGTCAACGATATCAAATTGCGAATCGAACAATTGGGCATGGATCCTGCGCCGCCGCAAAACTTGCAAGAACTTTCGTCCTTCTCAGGAGCTGAAATCGGAAGATGGGCAAATTTTGTAAAGATTACTGGCCTCAAGGTTCATGACTGATAGTAAGGTGTATGTAAAGGCGATCTGGAACACCTCGCGTAACAAGCTCGACATTTTTAGATTTTAGGCGAAGTAAAAGGTGCGTGAAATGTGACGTTTGTAGGGTGTATGAGCAACCGTTTCAGTAGCATTGAAATCATTTTCCGGGGTTTGAACCCGAAGCGTGTAGTAATCACAAATTTCTTGGCTCGTAAGCGCCCGGCCTGACGCCGGCGAGCCTTACGAAGCGGGCTACCAGCGATGCGGCAACAGCGTGTTGAGCTAGTTGTTTTTCTGAGTCGGGGAGCGGATCAGCATATCCTTCAAATAGGTCATACCTTGAAATGTCGAGGCTTACCTACCGAACCTGGCAAATTACTGCAGCACTCCTGCATCTTGTCGCCTCTATCCGATTAAGACAAGAGATGGACTTTGTGCGGCGCAACAATCGCATTAGTTTCTCCTCCGACATCTCTGTTTGGGCGGCAGGATGCTGGCGCCGGCGGTTCTATAGGCACCCTGCGCGGGTACCTTGCGCGCGTGCTGATTGTCTTTTCCTCGTTGGTGTCCACGGCGGTCTCCTCGCAAAAGATCCCATGCATACAATCACAGGCGAAGCGAATTTGGTACTTGTCCAACTTTAGGCAGTACTCGCTCCAGCTCGGGCTGATAAGCATGCAATACGCAGACCGCGTTTTCAGCGTTGTTTCCGATTTAGTTTTCAGCGTTGTTCCCGATTTATTAAGCGACATAGGACGTGAAGCCTTTGATGTCGGCACAAATGTATAGCCAGTTGCCGTCGATGGTGCGCAGGTCTCGGCTGCCCTGGTACTTATGCTATTGAACAGTGGGTTATCGCGATAGAATTCGCGTCGGTCGATCGGATTCTTCTCCAGGCCGTCGCGCGATTCTTTCACGAGGCCTTCCATACGTCACGATCATTCAGCACGGGTTTCCAATGGCACCGACATGCTGAACGACAGATACGGGAGGGCTAAGCTGCTTGTTGCAGCGCATCAATAAAATTGAGTGCCGCTTGGCTCAGAATTTGTGTCTTGCGATGTATTACTCCCAATCGTTCGGTGGAGGTTTTGCCCGACATAGAAAGTGCCACCGATCCTTTCATGTTGGACTCAGAAGCACACGGGAAAGAACTACTGATACACGGACTCCGTTACGGGCCATAGCTAGGGCACAGTGGTTGACATGTAACGGGATGCACGAACAGGCTATTGAGTCCAAGGTCAGGTGCTGCTACGGATAGTTGCTGTGATTGCCGCTTACGGCGCGGCTTGTAATACCGAGCAAAAGAGACGTTAATGACGCAACGCACAACCTGCCGCGCTGATCCCGCACAATATCTTGTACGTTGCTGTAAGCCTGTTCGCTGTGTTCGAGCGAGCTTTGAATTTGCTGTTGCAATACCTCACCCGCGTCTGTCAGTCGACAACGATGAGTGCTTCGGTCAAAAGGAAAGTTCCGATATCCTTTTCCAACTCCTTAATGGGTGCCGAGAAGGAGGGTTGTGTGACAGCCATAGCTTCGGCGGCCTTGCCGAACGATGACTACGGCACCGCCAGCGCAACGCCTTGAATTGCCGATATTTTTGTTCATAGCCTATCTCTAATAATTTGCTTTAATTATCAATTTGACCATGGCTCTTGGATTTCGGTAGAGTCTTTTCTCACCAAGTAGGGTTTTTGCGCCGAGTTTATCAACGTGACGGCGTTAACGTTTTTGTAAACGGGCAAAACAGCCCAGTCATCCCAATAAATAGGTGCTGGCCGCACGGGCCAACAAGGAAAGAGCCACTATGGAATTTGAGATACGCAGGCTTTCATCAGGTATTGGGGCCGAAATCATCGGCGTAGACTTGAGTGCGGACATTGATGAAAAAACTTTCGCTCAGATCGAGAAGTGCTGGTTGGAAAATGTGATCCTACTTTTTCGCGGGCAAAAGCTGAATAACGAGCAGCATGTTCGTTTCAGCGCACGGTTCGGCAAGCTTGACGAGCACGACGACATCAAACGCTTGCGCGATCCCGATCATCACGAAATCCTGCCGGTGTTGAGCATCCCGGGGGAAAAGCGTCTGCGTGTCGGCGCGCAATGGCATTCAGACATGTCGCATTCTCTGTGCCCTCCAAAGGCGTCGCTGCTGCGATGCGAGGAGATTCCACCATTGGGAGGCGATACCATGTTCGGCAATATGTATCTTGCTTACGAGCGCCTCTCGGAATCAATGAAACGACTATTGGACGATCTTTGGTGTGTGCACGATATGACAATTGCCAAGCACAACATCGGCCAGTACAACGAGGTACGCAAACGCCAACCGCCAGTCGCTCAGCCTATCATCCGCATCCATCCCGAAACTGGAAAAAAGGGGCTCAATCGCGATTCCTGTGGAAAGGGCTCATGCCTGAGCGGAAGCATGCAGCCATGGATGGCGGGGTAGATGCCTGAGCTTGGCGCACAGCAGGTAGCTGATGGCGATCAGGTTGGCGTCGGTGC
>WMBV01000068.1 GCA_017745595.1 Bordetella petrii | reverse complement strand
GGGATAAGAGCCTGACGATGACCTACTTTCACAGACGGGAAGTCCACTATCATCGGCGCGAAGGCGTTTCACTGTCCTGTTCGGGATGGGAAGGAGTGGGTCCACCTTGCTATGGTCGTCAAGCGTAACCGGTGGGGCGGGCAGCGTTTGGGGCTGCTCGCCCGGCATTGGAAGAAGCACATCGCCTGGCCGCCGTCGCGCTGGGGTGTCCAGCGCGGGCGTGGCACAGGGGGGGTTGTGAGGGGGTATTTATTTGAACGGCACTTGGGTTCGCTACTTGCTCATATCAGGCCATTAAAACCCGTAGAGTTATAGGATCAAGCCGCACGGGCAATTAGTATCGGTTAGCTCAACGCATTACTGCGCTTCCACACCCGACCTATCAACGTTCTGGTCTTGAACGACCCTTCAGGGGGATCGAGTCCCCGGGATACCTAATCTTCAGACGAGTTTCCCGCTTAGATGCCTTCAGCGGTTATCTCTTCCGTACTTAGCTACCCGGCAATGCCATTGGCATGACAACCGGTACACCAGAGGTACGTCCACTCCGGTCCTCTCGTACTAGGAGCAGGCTCCGTCAAGTATCCAACGCCCACGGCAGATAGGGACCAAACTGTCTCACGACGTTTTAAACCCAGCTCACGTACCTCTTTAAATGGCGAACAGCCATACCCTTGGGACCGGCTACAGCCCCAGGATGAGATGAGCCGACATCGAGGTGCCAAACACCGCCGTCGATATGAACTCTTGGGCGGTATCAGCCTGTTATCCCCAGAGTACCTTTTATCCGTTGAGCGATGGCCCTTCCATTCAGAACCACCGGATCACTATGTCCTGCTTTCGCACCTGTTCGACTTGTCAGTCTCACAGTCAAGCACGCTTATGCCATTGCACTATCAGCACGATTTCCGACCGTACCTAGCGTACCTTCGAACTCCTCCGTTACGCTTTGGGAGGAGACCGCCCCAGTCAAACTGCCTACCATGCACTGTCCCCGATCCGGATAACGGACCAAGGTTAGAACCGCAAACAAACCAGGGTGGTATTTCAAGGTTGGCTCCACCGAATCTGGCGACTCGGTTTCTGCGCCTCCCACCTATCCTACACAGGCCGGTTCACAATCCAATGCAAAGCTACAGTAAAGGTTCATGGGGTCTTTCCGTCTAGCCGCGGGTAGATTGCATCATCACAAACACTTCAACTTCGCTGAGTCTCAGGAGGAGACAGTGTGGCCATCGTTACGCCATTCGTGCAGGTCGGAACTTACCCGACAAGGAATTTCGCTACCTTAGGACCGTTATAGTTACGGCCGCCGTTTACCGGGGCTTCGATCAAGAGCTTGCACCCCATCACTTAACCTTCCGGCACCGGGCAGGCGTCACACCCTATACGTCGACTTTCGTCTTGGCAGAGTGCTGTGTTTTTAATAAACAGTCGCAGCCACCGATTCTCTGCGGCCCCTTCGAGCTCGGCGCGCAGGCGCCTCACCCTACCAGGGCATACCTTCTCCCGAAGTTACGGTATCAATTTGCCGAGTTCCTTCTCCTGAGTTCTCTCAAGCGCCTTGGAATATTCATCCCGTCCACCTGTGTCGGTTTGCGGTACGGTCTCGTACAGCTGAAGCTTAGAGGCTTTTCTTGGAACCACTTCCAATCACTTCGCAGAACTTGTCTGCTCGTGCCACACCCTTGAATTTCGCGCCCGGATTTGCCTAAAGCGCCTTCTCCAATGCAGCAACAGGGACATCCAACACCCTGATGACCTTCCGCGATCCGTCCCCCCATCGCACTGTACGACGGTGCGGGAATATTAACCCGCTTCCCATCAGCTACGCATCTCTGCCTCGCCTTAGGGGCCGACTCACCCTGCGCCGATGAACGTTGCGCAGGAAACCTTGGACTTACGGCGAGGGGGCTTTTCACCCCCTTTATCGCTACTCATGTCAGCATTCGCACTTCTGATACCTCCAGCAGCCTTTACAAGCCACCTTCGCAGGCTTACAGAACGCTCTCCTACCGCGTGTACAAAGTACACACCCGCAGCTTCGGTTTATCGCTTGAGCCCCGTTACATCTTCCGCGCAGGACGACTCGATCAGTGAGCTATTACGCTTTCTTTAAAGGATGGCTGCTTCTAAGCCAACCTCCTGACTGTCTATGCCTTCCCACTTCGTTTCCCACTTAGCGATAATTCGGGACCTTAGCTGGCGGTCTGGGTTGTTTCCCTCTTGAGTCCGGACGTTAGCACCCGGTGCTCTGTCTCCCAAGCTGGACTTGCGGGTATTCGGAGTTTGCCATGGTTTGGTAAGTCGCCATGACCCCCTAGCCATAACAGTGCTCTACCCCCCGCAGTCATACTTGAGGCACTACCTAAATAGTTTTCGGAGAGAACCAGCTATTTCCAGATTTGTTTAGCCTTTCACCCCTATCCACAGCTCATCCCCTAGTTTTTCAACACTAGTGGGTTCGGTCCTCCAGCACGTGTTACCGTGCCTTCAACCTGGCCATGGGTAGATCATCTGGTTTCGGGTCTACACCCAGCGACTAAAATCGCCCTATTCGGACTCGCTTTCGCTACGCCTTCCCTATTCGGTTAAGCTCGCCACTGAATGTAAGTCGCTGACCCATTATACAAAAGGTACGCCGTCACCCCACGAAGGGGCTCCGACTGTTTGTATGCATACGGTTTCAGGATCTATTTCACTCCCCTTCCGGGGTTCTTTTCGCCTTTCCCTCACGGTACTGGTTCACTATCGGTCGATCACGAGTATTTAGCCTTGGAGGATGGTCCCCCCATCTTCAGACAGGATTTCACGTGTCCCGCCCTACTTCTCTTACGCCTAGTTCCACAAACCAGATTTCGTCTACAGGGCTATCACCTGCTACGGCCGGACTTTCCATTCCGTTCGACTACCTGATCTGCTAAATCGTAAAGGCTACTCCGATTTCGCTCGCCACTACTTTCGGAATCTCGGTTGATGTCTTTTCCTCGAGCTACTGAGATGTTTCAGTTCACCCGGTTCGCCTCCACTGGCCTATGTATTCAGCCAGGGATACCGCTTGCGCGGTGGGTTTCCCCATTCGGATATCTGCGGATCAAAGCTTGTTTGCCAGCTCCCCGCAGCTTTACGCAGGCTACCACGTCCTTCTTCGCCTGTGATCGCCAAGGCATCCACCATATGCACTTAGTCGCTTGATCCTATAACACTACCGTCTTATAGGACGCTGATATGTTTCGCGTTTGTGCCGTTCATAAGTTTCAAAGCTATCCCGACCATTACTACCCGGCCGAGATCTTGAGACTTGGAACTAAATCTAATGCAATCACAACCCGTGCCCATCTTCATCGGCTTTCACACCGACTACTGCATGAGCACAATTCGTTGTGCTTCTTCCAAATTGTTAAAGAACGATGTATAGCTTCATTGGGTAAAACCCAACGCGTAAGACTGCGACTGCCGCAACCCTAGGCGTTGAACTCTAGCGAATGGTGGAGGTGAACGGGATCGAACCGATGACATCCTGCTTGCAAAGCAGGCGCTCTCCCAGCTGAGCTACACCCCCTACGCCACGACCACCCCCACACCCTCGGAGACGCCCGCGCATACTGGTGGGTCTGGTTGGATTCGAACCAACGACCCCCGCCTTATCAAGACGGTGCTCTAACCGACTGAGCTACAGACCCAAAATCCCTCTTCGGATCAGCAGTCAGGATTGCGGCTCAGGGAGGATTCCCCCTCACCCCACGCTCACAACCGATCCCAGCTACACATATAACAACCGATAAGCGTGGACGCTTAGACAACACGGCACTCGCTCTTAAAGGAGGTGATCCAGCCGCACCTTCCGATACGGCTACCTTGTTACGACTTCACCCCAGTCATGAATCCTACCGTGGTAATCGCCCTCCTTGCGGTTAGGCTAACTACTTCTGGTAAAACCCACTCCCATGGTGTGACGGGCGGTGTGTACAAGACCCGGGAACGTATTCACCGCGACATGCTGATCCGCGATTACTAGCGATTCCGACTTCACGCAGTCGAGTTGCAGACTGCGATCCGGACTACGATCGGGTTTCTGGGATTGGCTCCCCCTTGCGGGTTGGCAGCCCTCTGTCCCGACCATTGTATGACGTGTGAAGCCCTACCCATAAGGGCCATGAGGACTTGACGTCATCCCCACCTTCCTCCGGTTTGTCACCGGCAGTCTCATTAGAGTGCCCTTTCGTAGCAACTAATGACAAGGGTTGCGCTCGTTGCGGGACTTAACCCAACATCTCACGACACGAGCTGACGACAGCCATGCAGCACCTGTGTTCCGGTTCTCTTGCGAGCACTGCCAAATCTCTTCGGCATTCCAGACATGTCAAGGGTAGGTAAGGTTTTTCGCGTTGCATCGAATTAATCCACATCATCCACCGCTTGTGCGGGTCCCCGTCAATTCCTTTGAGTTTTAATCTTGCGACCGTACTCCCCAGGCGGTCAACTTCACGCGTTAGCTGCGCTACCAAGGACCGAAGTCCCCAACAGCTAGTTGACATCGTTTAGGGCGTGGACTACCAGGGTATCTAATCCTGTTTGCTCCCCACGCTTTCGTGCATGAGCGTCAGTGTTATCCCAGGAGGCTGCCTTCGCCATCGGTGTTCCTCCGCATCTCTACGCATTTCACTGCTACACGCGGAATTCCACCTCCCTCTGACACACTCTAGCCCGGTAGTTAAAAATGCAGTTCCAAGGTTAAGCCCTGGGATTTCACATCTTTCTTTCCGAACCGCCTGCGCACGCTTTACGCCCAGTAATTCCGATTAACGCTTGCACCCTACGTATTACCGCGGCTGCTGGCACGTAGTTAGCCGGTGCTTATTCTGCAGGTACCGTCAGTTGCCCCAGGTATTAACCAGAGCCGTTTCTTTCCTGCCAAAAGTGCTTTACAACCCGAAGGCCTTCATCGCACACGCGGGATGGCTGGATCAGGGTTGCCCCCATTGTCCAAAATTCCCCACTGCTGCCTCCCGTAGGAGTCTGGGCCGTGTCTCAGTCCCAGTGTGGCTGGTCGTCCTCTCAAACCAGCTACGGATCGTCGCCTTGGTAGGCCTTTACCCCACCAACTAGCTAATCCGATATCGGCCGCTCCAATAGTGCGAGGCCCGAAGGTCCCCCGCTTTCCCCCAAAGGGCGTATGCGGTATTAGCCACGCTTTCGCGTAGTTATCCCCCGCTACTGGGCACGTTCCGATACATTACTCACCCGTTCGCCACTCGCCGCCAGACCGAAGTCCGCGCTGCCGTTCGACTTGCATGTGTAAAGCATCCCGCTAGCGTTCAATCTGAGCCAGGATCAAACTCTTCAGTTCAATCTCTGTAATGTTCGCGCACCATCACCGAAGCAATGGCACTTCGCTCAAAGAATTGAGGTTCCTCGAATGATTCAACATCTCTGTTTGACATTCTTGGTACTTCACTTCTATGTAAGCGCTTGATATCTCTTTGGCTAGGCCCGACAGACCC
>WMBV01000067.1 GCA_017745595.1 Bordetella petrii | reverse complement strand
AGTGCCCACAGTTCATCATCAATGATCGGCGCGCTCATCCCCTCGGTTCCAGTTGTTCAGATGGCCAAGGTTAACAGCTTGCCGAAAAGGTTAACAGCCCCCCGGGGCTCTTTTTGAAACGGTCTCTAAAACTCGGCTGCTCTCTCGTCTGCTGGAACATCTTCAGGCGCGCTGAGCCGTCTTTTTGAAACAGTCTCTTAGAAAAGGAGCAAAAAAGTGAGCGTCGTCGCAAATCCCCTTCATCCTCTTTTCGCCGCAGAGGTCGAAGACATCGACCTTCGAGAGGCCTTGGGTTCGACCGAGGTCCGAGAGATCGAACGGCTAATGGACGAGAAGTCGGTGCTGGTGTTCCGGGGGCAGCCCCTGAGTCAGGATCAGCAGATCGCCTTCGCGCGCAATTTCGGGCCACTCGAAGGCGGTTTCATCAAGGTCAATCAAAGACCTTCGAGATTCAAGTACGCGGAGTTGGCGGACATCTCGAACGTCAGTCTCGACGGCAAGGTCGCGCAACGCGATGCGCGCGAGGTGGTCGGGAACTACGCGAACCAGCTCTGGCACAGCGACAGCTCCTTTCAGCAACCTGCTGCCCGCTACTCGATGCTCTCCGCGGTGGTGGTTCCGCCGTCGGGCGGCGACACCGAGTTCTGCGACATGCGTGCGGCATACGACGCGCTGCCTCGGGACCTCCAATCCGAGTTGGAAGGGCTGCGTGCCGAGCACTACGCACTGAACTCCCGCTTCCTGCTCGGCGACACCGACTATTCGGAAGCGCAACGCAATGCCATGCCGCCGGTCAGCTGGCCGCTGGTTCGAACCCACGCCGGCTCCGGGCGCAAGTTTCTCTTCATCGGCGCGCACGCGAGCCACGTCGAAGGCCTTCCGGTGGCCGAAGGCCGGATGCTGCTTGCGGAGCTTCTCGAGCACGCGACACAGCGGGAATTCGTGTACCGGCATCGCTGGAACGTGGGAGATCTGGTGATGTGGGACAACCGCTGCGTTCTTCACCGCGGACGCAGGTACGACATCTCGGCCAGGCGTGAGCTGCGCCGGGCGACCACCCTGGACGATGCCGTCGTCTAGCGCACGCCATGGCGCACGCCCTTTTCGCGAAGGCCCCACAAGATGTACGCAACCCTGATCAGCGGCAGCCGTAGCCTGGACGGCGACACCTTGGCGCAGCGCGTCCTTCGAGCGGCGGGCGGCCTGGCGGCATGGGGATTGAGGCCCGGTGATGTCGTCGCCATCCTCATGCGCAATGACTTTCCGGTGCTCGAAATGACGCTGGCCGCGAACCGCGCCGGCATCGTTGCGGTGCCTTTGAACTGGCATGCGAACCGGGACGAGATCGCCTTCATCCTCGAGGACTGCAAAGCGCGTGTGCTCGTCGCGCACACCGATCTGCTCAAGGGCGTTGCATCCGCGGTGCCCGAGGCCTGCAAGGTGCTGGAAGCCGCGTCGCCGCCCGAGATCCGGCAGGCCTATCGGCTGTCCGATGCGTCGTGCACGGCGAACCCGGGCACGGTCGACTATGAAGGCTGGCTCCAGGCATCGGAGCCTTCGACGGCCTTGCCGGTCGCGGCGCCGGCCAGTCTGCTCTATACCTCCGGCACGACGGGCCGCCCGAAGGGCGTGCAGCGCGCCAACGGCACGCCCGAGCTCGCGGCGAAGTTCGGCCTGAGGGTTCGTCTGGCGCACGGGCAAGAGATTCGGCCGATCCGGGCCGTGCTGACGGGGCCGCTCTACCACTCGGCACCCTATGTCTATGCGCTCAACAGCTTGCGCTTCGGCGAAGTCCTGGTGCTTCAGCCGCGCTTCGACGCGGATGATCTTCTCGACCTGGTCGAGCGCCATCGCCTGAGCCACATGCATGTGGTGCCCACGATGTTCAGCCGGCTGCTCGACCTCCCGCCGGCGCGCAGAGCCGCTTTCGATACGTCGACGCTGAGCGCCGTGACGCATGGGGCGGCCATGTGCCCGCGCGATGTCAAGCAGGCCATGATCGACTGGTGGGGCCCGGTCATCATCGAGTACTACGCCGGCACCGAGATCGGCGTGATCGCGACCTGCACGTCCGAGGAATGGCTGTCGCACCCAGGCACCGTCGGCAAGGCGCCCGAGGGCGTCCGCATCGCCATCGTCGATGACGAAGGACATCCGGTGCCCATCGGCGACAAGGGCGAGATCCTCGTTCACGCCGACGTTGCCGATCTGGTGACCTACCACAATCGGCCCGAGGCATTGACGGAGCTTCGACGCGGCGAGTGGATCACGCTCGGCGACGTCGGGCATCTGGATGCGGACGGCTTCCTGTGGATCAGCGATCGCAAGAAGGACATGGTGATCTCCGGCGGCGTGAACATACTTCCGGCGGAACTCGAAGAGGAAGCGATGAAGTTGCCGGAGGTGCGCGATTGCGTCGCTTTCGGCATCGCCGACCGGGACCTCGGCGAAGTCCTGGTCCTCGTGGTCGAGCCGCACGCCGGCGCGCGCGTCGACCTCGAAACGATGCGGGCCACGCTCAAGAACAGACTGGGAGGCCTGCGTTGCCCCAGGTTCTTGCTGAGCATGCCGGTGCTGCCGCGCGAAGACAGCGGCAAGATTGCGCGCCGCAAGCTCAAGCAGCAGTACATCGACAGCATCGCGCCATCGTCGGCGGCAGCGTAGGCCGGATGGCGGCATCCGACATCGTCATCGGCGGCTATGCCGAAACACCCGTTGTCTTCGGGTCGGGTCGAAGTGCCTACGACCTGGCGGCGGACGTCCTGGACGAGCTCGCACGCAAGTACGGCATCGCGCCCGCCGATATCGACGGGCTGGCGGTCACGGCCGCGCTGAGCGAGGGCAGCAATCCCTTCCATGCGGCCTTCATGTCGGACGCGCTGGGACTGGCGCTCGACTGGCTGGCGACCGGCACCACGGGCGGCTGCGCGATGTTGTCCGCCGTGGCCGCAACGGCTTCGGCGCTGCGCGACGGGCACTGCAAGGTGGCGCTCGTGCTGGGCGCCGACGCTCCCAGCACCCACTTTGCCGCCGAGTTCCGCGGCTACCACGACGAGTTCATCGCGCCGACCGGCATGACGCGCCCGCCCGGCTTCTTTGCGCTGCTGCACAACGCCTATGAACAGCGCTACGGTGCGCTCGATGCCGCGCTGGGGAAGATCGTGCTCACACAGCGCGGGCACGCGTTGGAGAACGAGCGCGCATGCGAAAAGCTGCGAAGACCGCTTGCCCTCGACGACTACCTGAAGTCGCGCAAGGTCTCCGATCCGCTGCGCCTGCTCGACAGCGTGATGTTCTGCGACGGCGCGAACGGCGTCCTGATGATGCGGGCCGAGACGGCGTCCGCGATGGGATTGTCCAAATGCGCGCGGCTGGCCGGCTACGCCGAACGCACGAACCACGATGTGCAGGAACAGCCGCCCGACCTGCTCGCGTCGGGCTTCGTCCAGGCCGGTCCGCGCGCGCTGCGCCAGGCCGGCCTGACCGTGCAGGAGATCGACATGCTGCAGCTGTACGACGACTTCACCATCGCCGTCCTGATGCAGCTGGAGCACATGGGGTTTTGCGGCCGGGGCGAGGGCGCCGCCTTCATCGAGAAGACCGATCTAAGATTCAGCGGCGGCTTGCCGCTGAACACGGGCGGGGGCCAACTCTCCGCGGGTCAACCAGGCTTGGCTGCCGGCGGACTGGGCCTGGTGGAGGCGGTGCGCCAGCTCTTCGGCGAAGGCGGCGCAACCCAGGTCGAAGATCCGCGCAATGCGCTGGTCACGGGCATCGGCGGCCTCGCCTATGGCCGGGCCTGGATGATGAGCAGCGCGCTCGTGCTGGACCGATGAGCGGTCTTCGAACTTCGACTGTGGCCATCGGCCACTACATGGACACCGCGGCGTTCTGGGCGGCCACGCGCGAGCGCCGGCTGCTGGTCCAGTTCTGCACGCAAACAGGACGGTGGCAGGCCTATCCGCGGCCTGGCAGCGTCTACACCGGGCGCCGTCGTCTGGCGTGGCGCGAGGTCAGCGGCGACGGGGTGTTGGCAAGCTGGACCGTCGATCGCATGAACACCCCTGCGGCGGCCGACGCCCCCCGCATGCACGCATGGATCGACCTGGTCGAAGGCGCGCGAATCCTCAGCTGGCTGGTCGACTGCGATCCCGCGCGATTGCGCGTGGGCCTGGCCGTTCGGGTCGCCTGGATCTCGCTCCCCGACGGATGGCAGTGGCCCGCCTTCACCATCGCCGCGCATTCAGGCGGGCCCAACGGAAAGGCACCCTAGCCTTGCAACACGCCTGGGGCCTTGATTTCTGGCGCACTCCGTTCCGCCATCGCCAGCCGCTGAAGCCAACGGCGTGCGGCGAGCGGCGCGTGATCCACCGCGATATCCATCATTCCGCCGCTGCTGGACGGCTCGATCCTGCGAATGACTTCCACGCCGTCGAGTGCCCAGTTTCTCTGCTGGTTCTCCATGAGCACCTTGTCTTCCATCACGGTCTTGCGGAACTGCTCGAACATGCCGACGGTCAGCGCCTCGTTGTCCGGCAGGAAGTCGCGATAGAGCGCGGAGAACTTGAAATGCGTGGTCGATGTGGAGGGGGTACAGGGCCCCGGCACCCGAAGCCGCTTGATCTGCGTCGGGTCGTTGTTGCCGACCGGTTCGACCTCGATCTCCAGCAGCATGTTGGCGCCGGGCCAGAAGCTGATGCGTTGGCTGTTCTTGACGAAGTCCCATCCGAACAGGTTCTTGAACGAGGGTCCGGTGGACGCCTTGTCCCAGTTGCGTGTCACCTGGACCTTGGCTTCGCTGACGTCGACGGTCGGGCGCGTGAGCGCCACTTCGGGCGTGCCGACGGTCTCTGGATGGGCGTAGGTCACATGCGACAGGTCCAGCACGTTCTCGATGTTGAACAAAAAGGGCGCCTCGACGAGCAGGGCTTCGGCGGGCCGCCCGACGTAGCGTCCGGAGCTGCAGATCTCCGCGTAGTCGGGCACCAGCGTTTCGTTTGCGAGCGCCGGATCGCCCGGCCAGATCCAGACGAATCCGTCGCGCTCGACCACCGGATAGGAGCGCACGCAGGCGCTCGGTGGGACGCGAGACTGACCGGGAATGCTCGTGCACGAACCGTCGCCGGCAAAGGTCAACCCGTGATAGCCGCACTGGACTTCGTCGCCGATCAGGCGCCCCAGGGAAAGCGAGACGCGACGGTGGCTGCAACGATCGGCCAGCGCGGCGACACTGCCGTCATTGCGACGGAAGAAGACGACGGGCTGTTCCAGCAGGGTTCTCGCCAGCAGCTGCCGCCCCACCTCGTGCTTCATCGCCCCGACGTACCAGAAATTCTTGGGATACATGGTCTAGTTCTCCTTCGTTTGCGGACCGTGCGCTGAGCGTAGGGCGAGCACCTTCCAGTGGCATCATGAATGTGATGACGAAGCGCGAAGAAACCCTTGATTCATCGCCCAAGCCGGTCAAGTCGGCATTCCGGGCGATCGAGATCCTCGAGTACTTCGCCGCGAGGCAGAAGGGCGCCACCATCACCGAGATTGCGGCGGCGCTGGACTATCCCCAATCCAGCACCTCGATGCTGGTTGGCAGCCTGGAGACGATGGGCTACCTCACGTTCTCCGAGAAAGACCACCTCTTCCGTCCCACGCTGCGCGTCATGCTGCTGGGCGCCTGGCAGCACGAGGCGTTCTTCGCGAAGAACAGTTTCGTGACCGACATGAAGGCCCTCGCGATGCGCACGAAGGCCGGCGTCATGGTCGGACTGCGCCAAGGCATTCACGTGCGCTTCATCCTGTCGCTGTTGCCGAGCTTGAAGACCAACGCGCTGTGGTTTCCGCCAGGCGTCCTGCGTCCAGTCTGCAGGTCGGCGGCCGGCAAGGTCTTGCTGGCGAACGAACGCGACGAGGACATCGAACGGATCGCCTCTGCCGCGAACGCGGAGGCGGCTGACGGTGTTCAAGTCAATATTCCGGCGCTGATTCGCGAAGCGCCCCAGACAACCCGTGGCTCGCGGCGCTGGCTTGGGTCAAGGGGGCCTTCGCCAAACAGCAGCGCCTGTCACAACGACCGCTCGCCGAATGTCCCGCGGCCACGCTGCCGAAGCGCCTGCGACCGTA
>WMBV01000066.1 GCA_017745595.1 Bordetella petrii | reverse complement strand
TCGTCGTCTTCGCATTCGCTTCGAACGTCGAGCCGACATTCACGAAGCGTTCCTAAAACTCGGCTGCTCTCTCGTCTGCTGGAACATCTTCAGGCGCGCTGAGCCGTCTTTTTGAAACAGTCTCTTAATAGCATCATCAGCAAGGCGGTCGACACCGGTACGAACTTCCCAAATTAGATGATCTGCAGTTACGTCCGGTCCAGAAAACACGTCACGTCGTTGCGCACCGCCTTGCCTTAATCGCGCGACAACCTTCCCGCGTCGCCACACGCCATCTCACGCTGCGCAAGATCACGCTTCCCCTCCCGCAACCCGAGGTGAGCGCTTCCGTCTCACCTCGAATAGATCGCGACGCCACTCCTTATATAGCTCGAGACGTAACGCGCAGCGCGCTCGACCTCTCTGACTGGCGTCCGAGGATCCGCCTCATGGCGGACACGAGGTCGCCTGCCGCATCGGCCGGCAAGGACGTCGCCCGATAGGCGACGTGGAAATCCGGCCGCACCAGGATGGCGCCGGTGTCGATGATCTCGGAAATTCTCGCGAAGTCGCCGTAATGATCCTCGTAGGCCTGGCCAGGCCCAATGATGCGCACCGTCACTGCCACCCCGAGTTGCCGGCTCACGGCCGCCGCGGCATCCTGCCAGGCTGCGCCGCCAATCCCGGTAAAGAGAGTGAAGTTGCCCTTCCCGCAGAGATCCTTTGTTGAGATACGGTGTCCATCACCACTCGCATAGACCCAGACATGCGGCATGGGCGCTCCAGGCCGCGTCGACGCCTGGTGATAGAGCTCGACGTCGCGGAAGACTTCGTCCGGCGAATTGTCTGCCACGATCGCGGGACTGTCGTAACGCTGATTCATTTCGACGCCGTGGGCGTTGTAAACGTAATTGGTCCCGGCGATGGCCTCGCGTAACCGCGTGCGCTGCGCTTGCGCCTCGGGCCCAGGTTCCTTGCGGCGAGCCATGTTGCTCTTCATCTCGTCGGCGCTCTTGGCCTGCGGCAACCCCAGAGCCATCGCGATCGGCGGGAAATCCTCAAGCGACTTGTTCGCCCTGCAGACCACCTGCTTCGCGATCGGCGCCCGCTCGATCGTGTAGGTGTCCAGCAGGCTCTCGTCGGCCGTGCCGTTCAGCACCATGGCGATCTTCCAGGCGAGATTGAAGCTGTCCTGGATGGAGGTGTTTGAGCCGAGTCCGTTGGTCGGCGGATGCCGGTGGACCGCGTCGCCGGCGCAGAAGACCCGTCCTTGCTGCAACCGGGTCGCGTACATGTCGTTGACCGTCCAGGTCGAGATGCCCTCAATTTTCAGCGGCACGCTGTCATCGCCGATCAGATTGTGGACGATGCGGCGGGCGAAGGATTCCGAGATCTCCGGCGGGCCCTGCTCGACGTCGTACCCCCAGATCGCCAGCCATTTGTTCCACGGCCGGACCATGCGCACCACGCCGATGCCGAGACCGCCGATATCGGAGCCGGGCTGGATGACCCAGTAAAGGACCGATGGACGATGCGCGACGTAGCGGTCGAGATCAGCCTCGAACAGCAAGTTGATGGAACCGGACTTGCCCATGGTACCTTCGAGCGGCAGGTCCAGGTCTGACACGACGCGGCTGTTGGCGCCGTCGGCGCCGATCAGATATTTCGACCGGACGGTAAACTCTTCGCCATTCAGACGATCGCGCAAGCGCGACGACACGCCGTCAGCATCCTGTTCGTGTCCAAGATACTCTGTGTCGAAGCGCACCTTGCAGCCGTCGAGTGCGGCCGACTTGACGAGAATCGGCTCGAGATAGTTCTGTGGCAGGTCGCACATGGAGGTCGGCGAACATTCGTCGTAATCGGCGCGCCGGCGAACATCCGTCCCCCAGGCGCGAATCCGACCGAACTCCTCGCCGGCCAACGAGGCGCAGATGGTGTTCTCGCCCATTAGGTCATTCGGCACGGCGTAGAGGCGGGCTTCAGCTTCGAGACCGAGATCACGCAGGATCTCCATTGTGCGTTGGTTGGTGATGTGGGCACGCGGCGTCGGAGCCGTCCAGTTGTACTTGTTAATGAGCATCGTCCTGACACCGTATCGCGCAAGCAGTGCCCCCGCCGAAGCGCCCGCCGGCCCGGTGCCAACGACCAGCACGTCGGTTTCGATCGTCAATGCCATGTCTTCCTCCGTCAATTGTTATGTCTCTCTCTTTGTGAGAAGAAACAGGGATTGTTCATCTCGCGTTCGGCCAAGTCGATTTTTTAAACTTCACCGTCTTTAACGCGCGATGAATAGTAAGGCTGAAGAGCCTTTGTTGCGCGCAAAGTAAAAATGAGCCACTTCGCGCAAAGAAAATCCGAGCCACCTCCAGTACAGTCGGCCTTTTTCGCGCGAAGGCTGGCGATGCTCCACAAGGAACAGTGGATGCAAATTCATGTGCTTCGCTTTAGCTTGAAGACCCGATGTCGACTTTGGAACGGGCTCTTCACCGCTACCGTACTAAACGCGGAGTGCAGGTCACATTATTTGAAATCCGGTCTTCGCCCACGAAACGCATTGACTAACAATGTTTCCAATGCGTCCGATTCCAGCGGACGCGGATTCGGATATTGGTCCCTTAGCGCGAGGTCGCGTACCCTCGGAATATCTTCAGGCCGCATACCGATTTCGGCGAGACTGAGTGGTGCTCCAGCATTTCTGGCGAGATCATATAGCGCGCTCGGGACGTCACTACTGCCGGTGACTTCCTGAAGCAGTCGCTCAGCTGGCGCGGCGTACGGCAGATTGTATGCCAGTGCGTGTGGTAGTACGATTGCATGTGTCTCCGCGTGGGGAAGATTAAGGGTTCCCCCAAGCGTGTGGCAGAGTTTGTGATGTAGCCCCATGCCCAAGTGGCACAGTGCAGTGCCACACATCCATGCCCCAAAAAGGGCATCCGTACGCGCTTCGGCGTCAGTCGGCTTTGCCACCAGGCGCGGGATTGCATCGAACAAGGCGCATATGCCCTGCTTACACATGGTCTCGAGAACGGGATTGAGGTCGGCCGAGTACAGACCTTCTGCGGCGTGAGCGATCGCATTCAAGGCGCTCGTCACCGAGATAGCAAGCGGCAAATCGACCGTGAGCAATGGATCATAAATCACGGTCTTCGGTAGCACCTTGGGGTCGCGGCCGGTCCTCTTCATTCCGCCTTCCGTGACACCCCAAATGGTAGTCATTTCACTACCGGCATAGGTCGTTGGTATAACCAGACTTGGGACGTCAAGGTTCATCGAAAGGATTTTTGCGAGTCCGGTGGTCGATCCTCCCCCGATCGCGATGATTGAGTCGGCGTCAGTATCGTTAAAAGCCCGCTCGGCTTTCTGGATGACGTCGACGGGAACATGCATCGTCGCGCCATCGAAATATCCAGCTACCCTGTCACCTATCGGACGGACGATATCCTTCGCTAACTCGCGTTGTTCCGGGCTGCTTAATACCAAGGGCCGGCGTGCGCCAAGGCGTCCTATTTCATCTGGCAATGCAGAAGCAGTGCCCGCCCCGAAGACGACCCTCGGGCTCAGGTAGTCAAGCGTGAACTTCTTCATGAAGGGTCCTTCAACATTGCAAGCAGTTCGAGCGTCCGAGCATTGGCCACAGTTGTCGCCGCCTGATCGAAATTTGGGCTGGATGACCGTGCAAATGAATGCCCCACTGGATACCAGTGCAGACTCAGATTTTTGTTTCGACCGAAATGCTCTTCGAGAATGCTACGGGCCTCTTCTGTGACATAGTGATCTTTGGTACCCATGTGGAACATCGCCGGTCGTGTAATAGCTGGCACCAGTGAGACCTTTTTTTCAAGTCCCACGCCGTAATAGCCGATTGAGCAATCGGCCAATGATCGCGCCGCCACATCAAACGCCAGCGCACCTCCCAGGCAGTACCCGACTACAGCGACACGACCGTTCGAGAAAGGGAGCGCACGAGCGTATTCAATGGCGCATGAAAGGTCATTGACTCCTGCCTCCATGTCAAAGTCGCGAAACAACGCAAGCGCCTGTTCCCGTTCCGATGGTACGTTTGCATCAAGCTCGATATTCGGCGCCTGTCTCCAGTACAGATCCGGACACACGCAACCAAAGCCCGCACCAACGAGCCATTCCACGGTTTCTCTTATGAAAGGCGTGATCCCGAAAATCTCCTGCGCGATCACGACGATGGGTGCGGAGTCCGTCGTCGGCTTTCCGAGGTAGGCACCAAAGCGACCACCCGAGCGCGACGTGATCTCAACGCCGTCTGATAACATATTTAGTCTCCAGTTACACATGCGCAGTTGCATTCGAGGCGATCCACAGCCGCGGCCTGCGCTGCGCGTTTTGCCTAGCTGACGCGTGCGTATTGGCGCACCTTGTCCTCGTCAAGCGTCATGCCGTGACCTACGCCAGTGGGAACCTGCAGTTCGTAATCCCGGATCTCGAGTGGCTCGTGGCTCAGCGTGTCTGCCAACACGAAGGGACCGATCAGTTCGCAACCGAACGGAAGCGATGGAACCGTAGAATAGAGCTGAAGTGCAACCGATGTGCCGATCGTCGAGTCAAGCATTGTTCCGCCATACGATGCAATCCCGCTTGCTTCCGCGACCGCTGCTATCTTTTGCGTCGCCGAGACCCCTCCCATGTTGCAAAGCTTCAGCGAAAAGACATCCACACTTCGGTCGCGCGCGAGATCGAATGCCGAGGCCAACGTACTCAGGCTCTCATCGGCCATGATGGCCACGCGGTTGTTGTCGGAGAGCCGCCTCAACGCTTGCGTATTTTCGCGGCCGACCGGCTGTTCGATGAGTTCCACGCCAAGCGCCTCCAGTTCAGGAATGTAGACGGACGCCACTTGCTCGTCCCAAGCCTGATTCACGTCAACGCGAAGGTAGGCCTTCGATCCGAGACTATTTGACAAAGCCTCCATATGGATGAGATCGTCTTGGGGCGACCGGAAGCCAAGCTTGACTTTGAAGCGATTGTGTCGTCGTCTTTCAATCATCTCGACGGCAGAATCGAGATCGCGTTTCGTATCTCCGCTCGCCAATGTCCAGGCAATCGGAATCGCACTGCGCAACGGCCCGCCAAGTAACTCGGCGATCGATACGCCTAACGCTCGAGCTTTGAGATCCAGTAACGCCATCTCGACCGCAGCCTTTGCAGAGGCGTTTCCGGTGACGGCACGCGCCATGGTTTGCAGTGCACCTGAAACGTTGAACGCATCAGTTCCGAGGAGGTGGGGCGCGAGATACCGTTCCACGATGATCTTGATCGTCTCCGCACACTCTGCGCTCCAGACGGGACCACCAACGCTTCCACCCTCGCCGACACCAACGAGCCCCTCCGAATACACCCGGACGATAACGTAGCTCTGCTGGTGCACGGTAGTGATCGACATCTGGATCGGCCGCTTGGTCGGCACATCCACGATCACTGCTTCAATCGCGTCAATCTTCACGGGTTTGCCCCCGCCTGCGCACGCGCGGGCTCGATAACGAAGTTGATGTTCATCAGGCGGACACCCTCTTCCACAATATCGGGAGTAATCAGACTAGACTGGACGCCGTTGCAACAGTCGTCCGTGATCCAATCTCCACCTTCGAAGTAGTACTGCGTGGTCAACGTTTCATATCCCGGCGCCTTCACCTTGAAATGTACATGAGCGGGACGCCACGAGTGACCACCCATGGTTTCGAGCAATGCGCCCGTGGGACCCTGATTCGGGATCTGATACGGCACCGGCATCGTTGTGCGCACGCGGAAGCTGCCATCGGTGCCCACCCTGAGCTTCCCTCGATAAAAATCAGTCGGGATGTCGTCATGGAAACCGCTGTACTTCCCATCGGGCGTCGAATGCCAGACATCAATCGTCACGTCCTCGACAACGCTCCCGTCGACCGCTTTGACCGTTCCCTGGATAAGCAAAGGCTTGTGGTCGTCCGTGTCGTAAGTCTTGAGCCGGTCATCGACCAGAGGGGCGTCGTCGCGATAGTAGGGTCCCTCGATAGCAGGCGTTGAACCTTCGCTAATACGAGCCTTCGTCGCAGCCACGGTGCTATTGAAAAAAACATCGCAAAGAAGAGCGGTTTCACGCTGTTCGGCTACTTGCATGAGGTAATGAACCGCAGTTCGGTATTCCGCCTCAGTAACCTCCTTCTGGTCGAGCACCCGCTGTACCGCCGCGACGATCGCATCGACAACATCCTTGACTCTTTTGTTCACTTTGCCTCCGTCATGAAAACATGAACACGTGGGCGACAATTGCCCCGCACAGTCATAATAGAGACGGCAATCCCATACCGTCCAATACCTTTTCTCCGCCTAGACCATACGGTTTCGGTATGTCTTTCCCTAGTTGCGAGACCGCAGGTGCTTGCTCACAATCGCCTTGTAACAGGCAGCGCAACGGGACGGAACATGGAAATAAGACAGTTGAAATACTTCGTCGCGGTCGCGGAGGCGGGAGGTTTCGGAACAGCGGCACAGAGGATGCACATATCGCAGCCACCGCTTACTCGTCAGATCCAGGCCTTGGAACGCGATATTGGGGCAAAGCTTTTCGAGCGGACGGCACGGGGCGTCGAACTCACCGCCGCCGGAAAGGTGTTTCTTGATGACGCGCGTCAGTTGCTCGCGCTTGTGCAGCGGTCTTCGCGGCGATCGCAAGCTGCCGCTAGAGGCGAATCGGGTGAGCTGAAGCTCGTCTACTTTGGGACTCCTGTCTTTGAGACGGTTCCGGCGTTCGTCAGAACGTTCCTCGCAACGTATCCCGACGCCACCGTCGCCGTGTCTCACATGACCAAGGAAGCTCAGCTCGAGTCTCTTCTTTCAGGGGTGGTGGACATCGGATTCGGGCGCTTCTATCCGGTGACCGAAGGCGTGTCGAGTTGGAACATTGGGACGGAGACGCTTCACGTCGCCGCTGCCGATCCGTGGGACACACGCGTTTCCCGTGCCCGTGCAGTTGTAGACCTACTCGATGTGCCCCTCATTCTTTATCCACGCGGCGACCGACCAAGTTTCGCCGACAAGGTAGTTTCCATATTTAGAACGGAAGGAGTGGAGCCAAAAATCGCAGCCGAGGTCGAAGATGTCACTACAGCCCTTGCACTGACTGCCGCCGGAATAGGCGCTACATTGGTGCCAGCTTCCGTCGCACATGTTCGATGGCCAGGCGTGACATTCCTTGAGCTTGAGCCACAGAAGCTCTCAGTTCCGGTCAGCTGCGTGTTCCGCACAGACCGTAGGGGCCCCATAGTTGACTCAGCGTTACAGGTCGTTGCCTCCCTTACTAAGAGACTGTTTCAAAAAGACGGCTCAGCGCGCCTGAAGATGTTCCAGCAGACGAGAGAGCAGCCGAGTTTTAGGAACGCTTCGTGAATGTCGGCTCGACGTTCGAAGCGAATGCGAAGACGACGA
>WMBV01000065.1 GCA_017745595.1 Bordetella petrii | reverse complement strand
CACAGCTGCTGGGCCTCTTGGGCATCAAGCGCCGCCTGCTGAGTGCGGCCGCCGCGGCGCGCCGAACTCAGCAGGCGGCGCTTGATGCCCATGAGGCCCAGCAGCCCGCTGACGGCGAAACCGCCCACCGCGCCCAGGACGGCCGCCCACCAGGTGCCGAAAATCATCCACGAGGCCGCCCCCGCGGCCAGGCCGGCCACGATGGCGGGCAGCCCCAGCATGAAGGCGCCCAGCATCAGGAAGAACGGCCAGTCTTCCTGGGGGCCGCCGTTATCGGCGGCCTGGGGCGCGGGAGCCGGCAGCGGTTCGCCATCGACCCGCTTTTCGATGGCGGCCACGCCGGCTTCGACACCGGCGCCGAAATCGCCCGCCTGAAAGCGCGGCACGATTTGTTCGCGGATGATGCGGCCGGCCATGGCATCGGGAATGGCGCCTTCCAGCCCATAACCGACCTCGATGCGCAGGGCGTGGTCATCCTTGGCCACCACCAGCAGCACGCCGTCGTCGGTGTTCTGGCGGCCCAGCTTCCATTGGTCGAACACGCGCGTGGCGTATTGCTCGATGGTGTCGGGCGCCGTGGTGGGCACGATCAGTACCGCCACCTGGGCGCCCTTGCGCTGCTCGAGCGCGGCCAGGCGTTGTTCCAGGGCCTGGCGCCGGGCGGGGTCGAGCGTGCCGGTGGTGTCGGTGACGCGCGCCTGCAGGGCCGGCACCGCCGCGGGCGCGGCCGGCTGGGCCATGGCCGGCGCCCACGCCCACAGGCCCAGCAGCACCAGCAGGGCGGCCAGCCAGGCGCCGGCGCCGCGCAGCCAGGACACCGGCGGTTTACTGGGCGGGCTTGGGAGCAGAAGCATCATTGCTGAAACGGATTTCCGGCGGACGCGAGATGGCCGCCTCGTCGGCGACCCCGAAATTGGCCTTGGGCGCGTAACCGAAGATCTTGGCGGTGATCACGCCCGGGAATTGCCGCACCAGCACGTTGTAGGCCTGCACCGCCTGCACGTAGCGGCCGCGCGCCACCGAAATGCGGTTTTCGGTGCCCTCCAGCTGCACCTGCAGGTCGCGGAACAGCCCGTCGGCCTTGAGCTGCGGATAGTTCTCGGACACGGCGATCAGGCGCGACAGGGCCGAGGTGAGCTGGCCTTGCGCCTCTTGGAAGCGCTGCACGGCGGCCGGGTCGGCGAGCTGGTCGGCCGTGATCTGCACGCTGCCCACCTTGCTGCGGGCCTCGGTCACCTGGGTCAGCACGTCGCGCTCGTGCGTCATGTAGGCGTCGACCGCCTTCACCAGTTGGGGCACCAGGTCGGCGCGCCGCTGGTATTGGTTCAGCACTTCGGACCAGGCCGCGTTGACCTGCTCGTCGGCCGCCTGGATGCTGTTGTAGCCGCAACCCGACAGCAACGTGGCTGCCAGCGCGATCAAGGAAAGACCCAGCCAGCGGGATATTTTCATGGTGTCGTGCTTCCTTTCCGGATACGTAGCCGCGCCCCCAGCGGGCGACGGCGCGAAGGTGCCGCCATTACAGCAGGTCGGAGCCCCCTTTGCCCAGCCGGCGATGTAACGCACTCTGTCTGTTGTTACGCGCGGCGACGGCGGCAGGCGGGGCGCGCAAAGCCGCGCGCTTGGGCTACAATGCCGGCGGTGTGTCTAGCCAATCGGCACATCGTCGCTGGCGCTTTGCCGCCACGCCCGGCCCCTTTACCGTTTACACGGGCCTTCCTTTTCTCCTCATTCGACCGCCTGGATTGGAGTCTCTCAACGCAACTTGAGCGACAGGCTGCCGCTGGAGTTGTTTTGACTGCCACTGTTTCTTTCGCCGACCTCGGTCTGGCCGATCCCCTTTTGCGCGCCATCGCCGACACCGGCTATACCGCGCCCACTCCCATCCAGGCCCAGGCCATCCCGCAAGTGCTCAAGGGCGGCGACCTGCTTGCCGCCGCCCAGACCGGCACGGGCAAGACCGCCGGTTTCACCCTGCCCATCCTGCATCTGCTGATGCAGCAGAAGCCGGCGCTGAAAAAGCCCGGCCGCCCGCGCTGCCTGATCCTGACCCCCACGCGCGAACTCACCGCCCAGGTGGCCGAGTCGGTGCAAACCTATGGCAAGCACACCCCGCTGACCTCGATGGTGATGTTCGGCGGCGTCAACATCAATCCGCAGATCAGCGCCCTGCGCAAGCCGCTTGATATCCTGGTGGCCACCCCCGGCCGCTTGCTGGACCACTGCGGCCAGAAAACCGTCGACCTGTCCGGCGTCGAGATCCTGGTGCTGGACGAAGCCGACCGCATGCTCGACATGGGCTTCATCCGCGACATCCGCAAAGTGCTGGCCCTGCTGCCCAAGCAGCGCCAGAACCTGCTGTTCTCGGCCACCTTCTCGGACGAAATCCGCAGCCTGGCGCGCGGCGTGCTGAACAACCCGGGCGAAGTGTCGGTCACCCCGCGCAACACCGCCACCGAACTGGTCACGCAAACCGTGCACCTGGTCGAACAACACCACAAGCGCGACCTGATCAGCCACATCATCCGCGAAAGCGGCTGGCACCAGGTACTGGTGTTCACGCGCACCAAGCACGGCGCCAACCGCCTGGCCGAAAAGCTGGTGAAAGACGGCCTGAGCGCCGCCGCCATCCACGGCAACAAAAGCCAGGCCGCGCGCACGCGCGCGCTGTCGGGCTTCAAAGAAGGCAATGTGGCCGTGCTGGTCGCCACCGACATCGCCGCGCGCGGGCTCGATATCGACCAGTTGCCCCAGGTGGTGAACTTCGAGCTGCCCAACGTTCCCGAAGACTACGTGCACCGCATCGGCCGCACCGGCCGTGCCGGCGCCACCGGCGCCGCCGTGTCGCTGGTCGACAACAGCGAAATCAAGCTGCTCAAGGGCATCGAGCGCCTGATCGGCAAGACGATCGAGCGCCAGCCGGTACAGGGCTGGACGCCGCCCGCGGGCAGCAGCGCCAGCGCCTACGAACGCCAGGAACGCGAAGAAGACTCCCGCCAGCCGCGCCGCCAGGGTGCCCCCCGGGGCAACGGCAAAAGCGGCAACGGCGGCGATCGTGCCGGCCGGCCCGGTCAGGCGCCCCGCCAGGGTGCCGGCGGCCGCCCCGCGGCCCAGGGACGCCCGGGCGGGCAGCGCCAGCCCCAGGCGCCGCGCCAGGCCGAAAGCGCGGGCCGGCCGGGCGGACGGCCCGCGGGCACGCCCCGCGCGGCGCTGCTGGGCAAGTAATATCCGTAACCTGCCCCACGCACCCGCGTTGCTTCGCCTCAGGAAACCGACATGACGCTCTCGACCTGGCTGACCTTTTTCCTGGCCTCCTGGGCCATTTCGTTCTCGCCGGGGGCGGGCGCCATCTCGGCCATGACCTCGGGGCTGAAGTACGGCTTCGCCCGCGGCTACTGGAACACCGCCGGCCTGATCATGGGCATCCTGGCCCAGTTCGTGATCGTGGCGGTGGGCCTGGGCGCGGTGCTGGCCACTTCCGAGATCGCCTTTGCGGTGGTCAAGTACCTGGGCGTGGCCTACCTGGTCTACCTGGGGGTGCGGCAGATCCGCACCGACGCCGCGCCCGTGGCCGTCGATACCGGCGACCCCGCGCGGTTCTCGGTGCGCGAACTGATCGTGCGCGGCGTGCTGGTCAACCTGATGAATCCCAAGGGCACGGTGTTCCTGCTGGCCGTCGTGCCGCAGTTCGTCGACCCGGCCCATGCCCTGACGCCCCAGTACGCGGCGCTGGCGGGCACGCTGGTCTTCACCGACATGGTCGCCATGGGCGTATACACGCTGCTGGCGGCCAAGGTGCTGCGGCTGCTGCGCGACGCGCGCCACATCCGCTGGATGAACCGCGTTTTCGGTTCGCTATTCATCGTGGCGGGCGTGTTCCTGGCCACCTTCCGCCGCCAGGCATAAGGGCTTCCGGCGCCGGCGGCGCGCGCCGGTAAAATCGCATCAACCATGAATATTTCCCAAGAAGTCGCCCGGCGACGCACGTTCGCCATCATTTCCCACCCCGACGCCGGCAAGACCACGCTGACCGAAAAGCTGCTGCTGTTCGCGGGCGCCATCCAGATCGCCGGCAGCGTGAAGGCGCGCAAAGCGTCGCGCCACGCCTCGTCCGACTGGATGGAAATCGAAAAACAACGCGGCATTTCGGTGGCCTCGTCGGTGATGCAGATGGAATACCGCGACTGCGTCATCAACCTGCTCGACACCCCGGGCCACCAAGACTTCTCCGAAGACACCTACCGCGTGCTGACCGCGGTGGATGCGGCGCTGATGGTCATCGACGCGGCCAACGGCGTCGAACCGCAAACGATCCGGCTGCTGCAGGTGTGCCGCGCCCGCAATACGCCCATCATCACGTTCATCAACAAGATGGACCGCGAAGTGCGCGAGCCGCTGGAACTGCTGTCCGAGATCGAAGGCCACCTGGGCATGGACGCCGTGCCGTTCTCGTGGCCGGTGGGCATGGGCAAGGCGTTTGCCGGGGTCTTCGACATCCGCCGCGACCGCATGCGCGTGTTCCGCCCCGGCCAGGAACGCCGTTCCGACGACGACGACATCATCGACGGCCTGGCCAACCCCGAGATCGCGCGCCGTTTCGGCTCGACCTTCGAACAGGCCCACGGCGAAATCGAGCTCATCCAGGAAGCCGCCCCGGCGTTCGACCGCGACACCTTCCTGGCCGGCAAGCAGACGCCGGTGTTCTTCGGCTCGGCCATCAACAACTTCGGCGTACAAGAAGTGCTGGACGCCCTGGTCGAACAGGCGCCGCCCCCGGGCCCGCGCCAGGCGCTCGAGCGCGTGGTCGAGCCGCAAGAATCCAAGTTCACCGGCGTGGTGTTCAAGGTGCAGGCCAACATGGACCCCGCCCACCGCGACCGGGTGGCGTTCGTGCGCGTCAGCTCGGGCCGCTTCGAGCGCGGCATGCGCCTGAAGGTGGCCCGCACCAACAAAGAAATGCGGCCCAACAACGTCGTGTCGTTCCTGTCGCAGCGCCGCGAACTGCTCGACGAGGCCTACGCGGGCGACGTCATCGGCATCCCCAACCACGGCGTGCTGCAGCTGGGCGACGTCCTGACCGAAGGCGAAAGCCTGCGCTTCACCGGCCTGCCGTTCTTTGCCCCCGAACTCTTCCAGGCCGTGGAAGTCAAAGATCCTTTGCGGACCAAGCAGTTGCGCGTCGGCCTGACGCAGCTGGGCGAAGAGGGCGCCATCCAGGTGTTCCGCCCGGAAGCCGCCGGCGGCACGCTGCTGCTGGGCGCGGTAGGGCAGCTGCAGTTCGAAGTCGTGGCGCACCGCCTCAAGACCGAATATGGGGTCGAAGCCCGGATGTTGCCTTCGCGCTACACCATGGCGCGCTGGATCACCTCTGAGAACCCCCGCGCACTGCGCAAGTTCATGGATGCCAATGCGGCACACATCGCCTATGATGTGGTGGATGCGGCGGCTTTTTTGATTGGCTCGCCCGCGCAACTGCGCGTGGCCGAAGACCTGTATCCGGATGTCAAATTCCACGCCATGCGCGAGCACGGCGGCCAGGTTTTCGGAAGCCAGGCATAGGCCGGGCGAGGCGCCGCACAGATGAGGGTAGCAATGTCTTGGCGAGTATTATTCGCAACGCTTCTGCTGGGGCTGGGCGCCGCGGCGTGGGGCGGAATCCAATTGGGCGATTGGCTGGTGGCGCACGCGCCGAAGGCAACGGCCGCGCCCGGCCAGGAAAGCCTGGTGTCGCAAGAGCCCATCCTCGACGCCAACGGCAAGCCCTACGTGGCGCAGCCGCCCCAGCCGCGCGTCGACGGCACGCTGGGCGTGCCCGACAAGCCCAGCGGCGAAAGCTGGACGGTGTCCACGGTGTCGTTGTTCGACACCACCACCGACCCGTCGGTGCATATCTCGCGCGACAACATCAGCATGGACGAAGCCCGCGAACTCGCCGCCTCGTCAGCCGTGCCGCTGCCGTCCGGTACGTCCGACGTCACCACGCTCGACCTGCAATCGCTGCCGCCCACCACCACGGTGCCGCCGCCCGACCAGCAGGCCTATGCCGTCAACCCGCCGGTGACCATGCCCACCGCCCCCAACCAGGCCCCCGCCGACAGCGGCGCCTGGAAAGAAGCGTTGCGGCGCGAACTGGCGCATTGCGCCAACCAGGGTTTTTTCGAACGCCCCACGTGCTCATGGAACGCCCGCAACAAGTACTGCGGCCCCAACCGAGCCTGGGGCACCATCGCCGAATGTCCGCGCCGGCCTGATTAGTAGTAGGCCCACCCCCCGAAGCGCTGCGCGCTTCCCCCCTTCAGGGGGGCGACGCTGGCGGACCGGCGGAGCCGGATCCGCGGCGTCCCCGGTCGGGGTGCATCTCTTCCCTGTGCGCCTGGTGTCTGACTAGGCCGTAATCAGGTGTCTGACTCCCGCAGGGTGTCAGACACCGACGTGGGCAGCATGCCTCTCACTCAGCGGTGTCAGGCACCCGCGGAGCCTGACACCCGACGAAGAACGGCGGCGCCGCGCGGCTTACGAACCGGCAATACCGCCGTCTTCCTTCCAGAACACCTTGGCACACCCGCAAGGGCGCGTAAAAAAGCCCGCCAATGGCGGGCTTTTGCAGACGGCAACGGCCGCGAACGCGATATCAGTCTTCGACTTCCATCTGGCTTTGCAGGTAGTTCTGCAGGCCGACCTTGCCGATGAGTTCGATCTGCGTTTCCAGATAATCGATGTGCTCTTCAGTGTCGTCCAGGATGTCCTGGAACAGGTCGCGCGACACGTAATCGCGCACCGATTCGCAATGCGCGATGGCGTCTTTGACGGTGGCCTGCGCGCCTTGCTCGAGCTTGAGATCACAGGACAGGATCTCGGGCACGTCTTCGCCGATCAGCAACTTGTGCAGGTCTTGCAGGTTGGGCAGGCCGTCGAGCATCAGGATGCGTTCGATCAGGCGGTCGGCATGCTTCATTTCGCCGATCGATTCTTCGTATTCGTGCTTGCCCAGCTTTTTCAGGCCCCAATGGCCCAGGATGCGGGCATGCAGAAAATACTGGTTGATGGCCGTCAGTTCGTTGGTCAGTTGCTTGTTCAGGAACTGGATGACAGTCTTGTCGCCTTTCATGATGAACTCCTTGATCTCGGAACGCGGCGCCCGCGCTCCTGCGTGCGCCGTATCGCGCATGCAACGCTGGCAGGCTAACACTGGTACCGGGCCGCGGCTAGGCCTGGACCGCATTTGATAAATAGCTTTGCGAGCGCGATGCGAAAGCGACAATCGAATGAGAATGAGTATGCGTTTTGGATGACCCGCGGCCGCGATGACGCCACGACAGGCGTTGCTGGCATTGCAATCGTCGATTACATCGACGATGCGCGCACGGGCGGCGGCGAATCCGGACGCCGGCCCCGCGCATCCTGGCGACGGGCGCGCGGGCAAGGCGTTGGCTTACTGCAACGGTGTGAGAGCGGCCAGGATGCCAGGCGGTGGATTGTCAGGCTTTAGTGTCGAGTGCCTAGGCTTTAGGTGTCTGACTCCCGCAGGGTGTCAGACACCGAAGTCTGCCCGGGCCTTCCCGACACAACGGTGTCTGACACCCTTGCGGGAGTCAGACACCTGGCGGGAACCTGGCAGGACCTGGCAGACGCGGCGCCCGATCAGGCGGCGGCGACCAGGGCGATGGGGAAGCTGTTTGCCGCCGGGGCGCTGGTTTCGGCCACGGCAGCCGCGGCGGCCACGGGGGCGGCCACCGCGACCGAGCTCACGTTGCAGACGCTCGAGCAGCGGCCGCCCGGCAGGTATTCAGCGGCCGTGGCGGCGCAGCAGCCGCAGCAGGTGGCGACACCCAGCTCGAACTGCAGGTCGGAAAGCGTCGCGGCGCCAGCGTCCACTGAGGCGCGGACCTGGCGTTCGGTGACGGCGTTGCATACGCAAATGTACATGAGAATAATTATCGTGATTTATCTTTATAAAAGCAAGCGGCCTGCGTGGGGTGCGGCCCCCGCAAGCACTTGAAAATAGGGACAAATTGTCTGGCGCTAGCGCGCGGCGTGGGCCTTGCGCTGGCTGGCCGGAGCAATGCGCAGGGCTTCGCGGTACTTGGCCACCGTGCGGCGCGCGATCACGATCCCCTGGTCGGCCAGCCGCTGGGTGATCTGGTTGTCGGACAGCGGCTTGGCGCGGTCTTCGTCGGCCACCAACTGGCGGATGAACGCCTGCACGGCGGTGGCCGAGGCGACGTCGCCGCCGTCGGTGGCCACGCCGGTACCGAAGAAATGCTTGAGTTCCAGCGTGCCGAACGGCGTCAGCATGTATTTTTGCGAGGTGGCCCGCGAAATCGTCGACTCGTGCAGGCCCAGCTCGCCGGCGATGTCTTTCAGGATCAGCGGCCGCATGGCCGCCGGCCCCACGCTGAAGAAGGCCGACTGGTGCGCCACGATGGCCTGCGCCACGCGCAGGATCGTGTCGAAGCGCTGCTCGACGTTGCGTATCATCCAGCGCGCCTGCTGCAGTTGCGCATGCAGCCCCGCGTGGCTGGATTCGCGCTGGTTGCCCAGCAGCTGGGCATACAGCGCGTTGACCTGCAGGCGCGGTACCGCGGCGCTGTTCAGCACCGCCTGCCAGCCCTGGCGGGTCTTGCGCACGATCACGTCCGGCACGGCATAGTCGGCCGCCGGCACCGTCCAGGCCCGGCCGGGGCGAGGGTCCAGGCGGCGGATCAGCGCGTGCGCGGCCCGCGCGGTGGCCTCGTCGCACAGCAGCGCATCGCGCAGGCGGCCCACGTTGCCCGCCGCCAGCAAGGGCAGATGGTCGGCGCACAGCCGGCGCGCACAGGCCAGCACCGCCGGATCGGCGGCCTCGGGCAAGCACGCCGGGTCGGGGTTGCGTAATTGCAACACCAGGCATTCGGCCATGTCGCGCGCGCCGATGCCGGGCGGATCGAACGATTGCAGCAAGGTCAGGGCCGTACGAAATTCGTCCAGGTCGACTTCGGCCTCGGGCGGCAGCCAGGTCAGGATTTCTTCCAGCGGCGAGGCCAGGTAGCCGTTGTCGTCGAGTTCGTCGATCAGCAGCGCCACCAGCGCGGCATCGCGCCGGCTGGCGCGGGTCAGCCCCAGCTGGGCCAGCAGGTGCTCGCGCAGCGTATCGCTGCGCGCCGTATCGGGGCGGTCGTCGGGATACACGCCGCCCGCGCCGGGCATTTCGTCCAGGCGCGTCTCGGTTTCGCGCTCGGGCTCGGGTTCGATGTCGGCCTCGCGCTCGGTGGGCGCGTCGGCCTCGGCTTCGGTCCGCTCGTCGTTGCGCTCGAGCATGGGATTTTCGGCCAGGGCCTGGGCGATTTCGGCCTGCAGATCCAGCGTCGACAGCTGCAGCAATCGGATCGATTGCTGCAGTTGGGGGGTCAGGGTCAGGTGTTGACCGGTACGAAGTTCTAACGCGGGCCTAGTCATAGGTACAATATTTTGCATGATGAATCCCACCTCGCCCGAACGCGTCCGCCAAGATTGCCGCCTGATCGGCCAGACGCTGCTGAAATTGGCGCTGCCGCGGATGCTGGTCCGGGCGGTGGTACTGGTCGTCGCCGCCATCGTGTGGCTGCTGGTGGCCTCTTGGCTGCTGGACTTCGGCCGCGGCCTGTCGTTCGAGGGCCTGCAGGCCCTGGGCCAGCAAGCTACCGACTTCCTGGCGCGCGTCAACCCATACGTGTGGTGGGGCGTGGTGGCCATCTGGACGCTGATCATCTTTTTCGTCGTGCGCGGCTGGGTCGTCTCCGACGTCGCCGCGGGCCGCGCCCGCCCGGTGCCCGCGGCCGACCTGGCGGCGTTGTCCGCGCAACTGTCGGACGAAGTGCTGGCGGTGCTGCGCTGGGTGTGGGGCAGCCGCGAAGAACCCTTCAGCCTGGGCGACCTGCGCCTGGCGCTGGCCGAACTGCGCCACAGCCGCATCGGCAAGATAGAACTGGTGCGCCAGCAGGGCGACATCCTCGACGGCCGCCCGGCGCGGCAGCCGGCCGAAGGCGTTGCGCCCTCGCGGGCCGCGGTGCCGCCCACGGTACCCCCCACCGTGCCCCCCGC
>WMBV01000064.1 GCA_017745595.1 Bordetella petrii | reverse complement strand
CCCCCCCACGAACACCACACAAACCAAGCCCCCCTCCAAGCCCCATCGCAAACGAAAACCCGCGCAAACAGCCTCCGCCCCGCAACGCGCTAGAATCGAGCTTGTTGCCGTCCTGATCTAGAGCGCCCGCGCGCGCCCGCCTCTACATGTTTGCATTCTTCTCTGGCCGCCTCTGGCGTGCCTTGCTGCTGGCCACTTGCACCTTGCTGGCCGCCTGCGGCGACAAAGCCGCCGACTGGACCCTGTACGACATCAAGGGCCACCTGCCCGACCTGAAATTCCAACTGAACGGCGCGGGCGGAAAAACCGTTACCAGCGACGACCTCAAAGGCAAGACCGTACTGCTGTTCTTCGGCTATGCCAGCTGCCCCGACATCTGCCCCACCACGATGGCGCAACTGAGCGCCGTGCTGCAACAACTGGGCGACCAGGCCAAAAACGTGCGCATCGTGTTCGTCAGCGTCGACCCGCACCGCGATACGCCCGACATCCTGCAAGCCTATGTCGATGCCTTCAACAGCCAGGCCATCGGCGTCACCGGCAGCGAAAAACAGATCGCCGACCTGGCGCGCCGCTATCGCGTGGCCTACCAGATCGAAAAGCCGCGGCCCGGCGACGCGAACGACGTCTACGACGTCACGCATAGCCGCGGCGTGTATATCTTTGACAATTCGGGCAAGGCCCGCCTGCTGGCGTCGGACACCGACAGTATCGACGCCATCGTCAAGGATCTGCGCCAATTGATCGACATTACCGCCTGAACCCGGGCCCGCCGGCCCCTGCCCGGCGCCGGCCCGCCCGGATGGCGGGTGTTGCGTGAATGCCCCAAATACGTGTTGTTACAGTCCGGGCCCGCGCCCGGTGAGTATCATCCAAACGCTTACCCTAATCCTGAAAGAGGAGCACGCGCATGAGCATTATCATCATGATCATCGTCGGCTTTGTGGTTGGGTTGATCGCCCGCGCCATCATGCCCGGCGACCAGAACATGGGCATCATCATGACCACCATCCTGGGCATCATCGGTGCGGTCGTGGCCGGATTTCTCGGCCAGTCGCTCGGCTGGTACGCCCCCGGCGAGCCCGCGGGCTGGATCGGTTCGGTGGTTGGCGCCATCGTGGTGCTGTTCGTGGTGGGCCTGATCACCAAAAAGCGCGCATAGCGCATCGCACCTGAAAAAGGGCGGCCCCGGGGCCGCCCTTTTTCTTGCGCGGCCCCGGCCCTGAAGCCGCCCGCGTCAACGCGCGGCCACGCTCTGTTCCGTCCAGCCGCCGCCCAGCGTGCGATACAGGGTGACCAGGTTGGAAAGCCGCGCCAATCGGGTTTCCACCAGCACCTGCTGCGACGAATACAGCGAACGCTGCGCGTCCAGCACGCTCAGGTAATTGTCGATGCCCTGCTCGAAGCGCTGTTGCGAAAGCGTATAGGCGCGCTGGCTGGCATCCACCAACTGGCGCTGCGCGACAATCTGCGTCTGCAGCGTGCCGCGCCCGGCCAGGGCATCCGAGACCTCGCGGAAAGCCGTCTGGATGGATTTCTCGTATTGCGCGATCTGGATGTTCTTGCGCACCTTGGACGCATCCAGGCTGGCGCGCAAGGCGCCCCCCGCGAAAATGGGCATCGTGATGCTGGGGGCGAAGCTCCAGGCCCCCGAGCCGGCATCGAACAAGCCGCCCAGGCTGGCGCTGGCGGTGCCCGCGCTGCCCGTCAGGCTGATGCTGGGAAAGAACGCCGCGCGCGCGGCTCCGATATTCGCATTGGCCGCCTGCAATTGATGCTCGGCGGCGCGGATGTCGGGGCGGCGCGCCAGCAGGTCGGACGGCAGGCCCGCGGGCAGCGCGCGCGGCATGATGCCGTCGGGCAGCGTGGTCGCCTGGTCCAGCTGCGCCACCACATCGGGCGGTAGCGGCTGGCCCACCAGCAGCACCAGCGCATTGCGGTCTTGCGCGGCCATGCGGGTGTACTGCGACAGGTTGCGTTCGGCCGTGCGCAACGCGATCTCGGCCTGGCTCAGGTCGAGCGCGGTGGCCACGCCCAGGTCGTAGCTCTGCTTGGTCAGCTTGTACGAATCCTGCTGGGCGGCCAGCGTGGACTGGGTCAGGCTCAGCAATTCCTGGTCGGCGCGCAGCGTCAGGTAGGCCCCGGCGGTTTCGGCGATCAGGGCCAGTTGCGTGGCGATGCGCGTTTCGTCTTGCGCCAGGTAGGTTTGCAGCGCCTGTTCGCTCAGGCTGCGGATGCGGCCGAACAAATCCAGTTCCCAGGCCGAGACCGCCCCGCCCACCTGATAGCTGCGGCTGATGCCCGCTTCGCCGCTTTGGTTCAGGTCGCCCGGCAGGCGCTGTACCGAGCCCTGGCCGGCAACACCGACGCCGGGCAGCAGGTCGGCTCGCTGAATGCGGTACTGCGCCCGCGCCTCTTCGACGTTCAGGGCGGCCACGCGCAAGTCGCGGTTGGCGTCGAGCGCCATCGCGATCAGTTGCTGCAACAGCGGATCGGCGAAGAAATCGCGCCAGCCGATGTCGGCGGCGGCCTGGACCGCCCCCTGCCCGGCCGGCTCGTAGGCCGGCCCGCTGGGAAAAGCGGCGCTGACCGGCGCGGCGGGGCGTTCGTAAGTGGGTGCCAGCGTGCAGCCCGCCAGGGCCGCGGCCACTGCCAGCGTCAAGAAAGATCGATGCATGGTCGGATTCATTGCGGTTGCTCTCCAGGCTGCGCCGACGGCGCAGGCGGCAAGGCGTCGTCATCCTGTGTTTCGTCGTCGTCGCCGTCGTCATCGTCTTCGTGGCGTTCGCTGTGGCGCTTGACCTTGAACACGCGCAGCATCACCACGAAGAATGCGGGCACGAAGAAGATGGCCAGGAAGGTGCCGGCCAGCATGCCGCCGATCACGCCGGTGCCGATGGCGTGCTGGCTGCCCGAACCCGCGCCGGTGGAAATGGCCAGCGGCACCACCCCCAGGATGAACGCCAGCGACGTCATCAAGATGGGACGCAGGCGCTGGCGCGCGGCGTGGACGGCGGCCTCGACCAGGCTGGCGCCCTGTTCGTAGTGCGCCTTGGCGAATTCCACGATCAGGATCGCGTTCTTGGCACTCAGGCCCACCGTGGTCAGCAGGCCGACCTGGAAGTACACGTCGTTGGACAGCCCGCGCAACAGCGTGGCGGCCAGTACCCCGATGACCCCCAGCGGCACCACCAGCATGACCGAAGTGGGAATCGCCCAGCTTTCGTACAGCGCGGCCAGGCACAGGAACACCACGATCAGCGAAATGGCGTACAAGGCCGGCGCCTGCGAGCCGGACAGGCGTTCTTCGTACGACAGGCCGGTCCACTCGAAGCCCACGCCCGTGGGCATGGTGGCGGCGATGCGTTCCATTTCGGCCATGGCCTCGCCCGAACTGTAGCCGGGCGCGGCCTGGCCCTGGATATTGAACGACGGCACGCCGTTATAGCGGTCCAGGCGCTGCGGGCCGTAGGTCCAGTGGGCCGAGGCGAAGGCCGAGAACGGCACCATGTCGCCGGCCTGGTTGCGCACGTACCACTTGTTCAGGTCTTCGGGCAGCATGCGCGCCGCGGCCTCGCCCTGCACGTACACCTTTTTCACGCGGCCGCGGTCGAGGAAGTCGTTGGCGTACGAGCCGCCCCAGGCGGTGGACAGGGTGCTGTTGATGTCGGCGATGGCCACGCCCAGGGCCCGTGCCTTCTCGCGGTCGATGTCCAGCTGGTACTGCGGCGCGTCTTCCATGCCGTTGAGCCGCACGCCCACCAGCTTGGGGCTTTTGGCGGCTTCGGCCAGGAACTGGTCGCGCGCTTCGGCCAGGCGTTCGTGGCCCAGGCCGGCCTGGTCCATGAGCTGGAAGTCGAACCCGAGCGCATTGCCCAGTTCCATGACGGCGGGCGGCGCGAAGGCGGTGACGCGGGCATCGTGCAGATGAGTGGCGAAGTAGGCATTGGCCCGCGCGGCCAGCGCATCGACCCGCAGCGCCGCATCGCCGCGCTCGTCCCAGTCGCGCAGCTTGATGAACAGAATGGCCGAGTTCTGGCCGCGTCCGCCGAAACTGAAGCCATGCACCGCGAACACCGACGCCACGGCGTCTTTCTCGTCTTCGAGCAGGTAGCGCGTGGCGGCGACAACGGTCTGGCTGGTGCGCTCGGCCGTGGCGCCGGCCGGCGCCTGCACTTGAGCGAACAGAATGCCCTGGTCTTCATTGGGCAGGAACGACGTGGGAATGCGCGTGAACATCCAGCCCATGACCAGCAACAACGCCAGGTAGACGAGCATCAGGCGCTTGGTGCGGCCGAGCCCGCGCGCCACCGAATTGGAATACCCGTGGGTCGAGCGGTCGAAAAAGCGGTTGAACCAGCCGAAGAAGCCCGTCTTGGCGCCATGATGGCCCTTGGGAATGCGCTTGAGCAGCGTCGCGCACAGGGCCGGCGTGAAGATGATGGCCACCAGCACCGACAGCACCATCGACGACACGATGGTGATCGAGAACTGGCGATAGATCACGCCCGTGGAGCCGCCGAAGAACGCCATCGGCACGAACACGGCCGACAGCACCAGGGCGATGCCGATCAGCGCGCCGGTAATCTGGCCCATGGACTTGCGCGTGGCCTGGCGCGGCGACAGGCCTTCTTCGGCCATGACGCGCTCGACGTTTTCCACGACCACGATGGCATCGTCGACCAGCAGGCCGATGGCCAGCACCATGCCGAACATGGTCAGGGTATTGATGGAATAGCCGAAGGCCGCCAGCACGCCGAAGGTGCCCAGCAGCACCACCGGCACGGCCAGCGTGGGTATCAGCGTGGCCCGGAAGTTCTGCAGGAACAGGTACATCACCAGGAACACCAGGATGATGGCCTCGATCAGCGTGTGGATCACGCTTTCGATCGACAGCGCCACGAACGGCGAGGTGTCGTACGGGTACACCACTTCCATGCCGGGCGGGAAAAACGGCGTCAGACGATCGATGGTGGCGCGCACCGCATCGACCGTGTCCAGCGCGTTGGCCCCCGGCGCCAGCTTGATCGCCAGGCCCGAGGCGGGCTTGCCGTTGAAAAAGCTGTCGATGGAATAGCTTTGCGCCCCCAGCGAGACGCGCGCCACGTCGGCCAGGCGCACCTGGGACCCATCGGGGTTCACCTTCATGAGGATCCGGCCGAACTCTTCGACCGTCTGCAGGCGCGACGGGCCGATGATGGTGGCATTGAGCTGCTGGCCGCCCACCGCCGGCAAGCCGCCCAGTTCGCCCGACGACACCTGCACGTTCTGCTCTTGCACGGCGTTCATGACGTCGACCGTGGTCAGGTCGTAGGCCAGCAGCTTGTCGGGATCCAGCCAGATGCGCATGGCGTACTGCGAACCGAACAGCTGGAAGTCGCCCACCCCCTGGGTGCGGCTGACCGGATCCTGCACGTTGGCCGCCACGTAGTTGGCCAGGTCTTCCTTGGTCATGGTGCCGTCGGAAGACACGAAGCCGGCCACCACCAGGAAGTTCTTGGTGGCCTTGCTGACGCGTATGCCCTGCTGCTGCACTTCGAGCGGCAGCAGCGGTTGCGCCACGGCCAGCTTGTTCTGCACCTGCACCTGCGCCGTGTCGGGGTCGGTACCCTGCGCGAAGGTCAGGGTGATGGCCATGCTGCCATCCGAATTGCTTTCGGACGAAATGTAGTTCAGGTTGTCGATGCCGTTCATCTGCTGCTCGATGACCTGCACCACGCTGTCCTGCACCGTCTGGGCCGACGCGCCGGGATAGGTGACCCGGATACTGATGGCCGGCGAGGCAATGTTGGGATACTGCGCTACCGGCAACTGCAGAATCGCCAGGACGCCCGCCATCATCAGCACGATGGCGACCACCCAGGCGAAAACCGGCCGGTCGATGAAAAACTTGGCCATGCGGACTCCTTACTTGGCCGGGCCGGCCGCGGCGGCGGCGGGGGCCTGGAATTCCGAGGCATCCACTTCGACGCCCGGGCGCACGTTCTGCAGGCCCTGCACAATGACCTTTTCGCCGGCCTCGAGCCCGCCGGTCACCAGCCACTGGTCGCCGATGGCGCGGTCGACCTCGAGCACGCGCAATTCGACCTTGTCGTCGGCATTGACCACCAGCGCGGTCGGCTGGCCGCGCTGGTCGCGCGTGATACCGCGCTGCGGCACCAGCAACCCTTGCGGCATCGCGCCCTCGATCACGCGGGCGCGCACGAACATGCCCGGCAACAGCTTGTGATCGGGATTGGGGAACACGGCGCGCAGCGTGACCGAGCCCGTGCCTTCGTCGACCGTGATCTCGGAAAACTGCAATATGCCCTCGGGACCATACTGCGAGCCATCGCCCAGCGTCAGCGAAACCCGCGCGGCGTCTTTGCCGACCTCGCGCTGCAGCAGGCCGCTGTCCAGGGCGCCGCGCAGGCGCAGCAGCTCGACGCTGGACTGCGTGACGTCGACGTAGATGGGATCGATCTGCTGCACCGAGGCCAGCGCCCCGGCCTGGTTGGCCGTGACCAGCGCCCCTTCGGTGACCGAAGAGCGGCCGATGATGCCGCCGATGGGCGACAGCACCTTGGTGTACACCAGATTGATGCGCGCGGTCTCGAGCGCGGCCTTGGCCGATTGCACATCGGCGGCGGCCTGGTCGCGCGCGGCCACGGCGTCGTCGTAGGCCTGGCGGCTGACGGCGCGGCTTTCGGCCAGGGGCTTGTAGCGCTGCACCAGCAAGGTCGCGGTCTTCAGTTGCGCCTGCGCGCGCGCCAGGGCGGCCTTCTGGCTGTCGTAGCTGGCCTGGTACAGCGCGGGATCGATCTGGTAGAGCTGCTGGCCGGCCTGCACGTCGCCCCCTTCGGTGAACAGGCGCTTCTTGACGATGCCATTGACCTGCGGGCGCACTTCGGCCACGCGGTAGGCGGCGGTCCGGCCCGGCAATTCGGTGGTCAGCAGGACCGGACGGGTCGACAGGGTCACCACGCCCACCTGCGGCTTGCCCGCGGCGGGCGCCTGCTCGTTCTTGCCGCAACCGGCCACCGCCAGAGCCGCCGCCAGCGCGGCCACGATGGCGGCGCCGCGCCGCATTCCATTGCTGTTCTTCATATGATCCTTTCCGAGCTGTGCAATACCGGCCGCGGCGCCCTGTGCGACGCCCCGCCGGCGGCTCTGTTCAGTGATACAGGCATGTGGCGGCCGCCTGGGCGGCGCCGCAAAGCCTGCCATTTTGCTTTATCCCAATTCAGAAACAAATAGGCCAAATACGAAAACATCATCCCAAATATGGGATAATTGCGCGTTACGCGTCCCGGGCATGGATCATGAAACGGCTGCAAGGCATGGAATTGTTCGTCGAGGTCGCCAAGACCTGCAACTTCGGCCGGGCGGCCAACAATCTGGGCATGCCCAAATCGACCGTGTCGCGTCAGGTGGCCGAACTCGAGCGCTCGCTGGGCCTGCAGCTGCTTAGCCGCACCACCCGCCGGGTCGAGCTGACCGAGGCCGGCAAGCTGTATTTCGAGCGCTGCCAGCGCATCGTCGCCGAAGCGCAAGTGGCCCACGAAGAACTGCAGAAGCTGGTGGAAACGCCCTCGGGCCCGTTGCGCGTGAACATGCCGGCCGACTTTGGCAATGATTTCCTGGCCGAAGCCTTTATGGAGTTTTCTCAACGCTATCCCGAAGTGACGTTCTACCTGGACCTGGCCAGCCCCGAACATGCCGGGCGGGTTTTCCAGACCTGCGATATCTCGATCGAAATCGGCGCCCTGCCCGATTCGACCCAGATCGCCCGCCTGCTGGGCAGGCTGTCGGCATACCTGTATGCCTCGCCCGACTACCTGCGCCGCCACGGCATGCCGCAACACCCCAGCGACCTGACCCACCATGAATGCCTGGAATTCCGGGCCGACAACAGCCGCGTCACGCGCTGGCCGCTGTCGCGCGGCGACGAACGCCTGGAAATCACGCCGGGCAAGCGGTTTTCGGTCAACAGCGTCGCCATGGTGCGCAGCCTGGCCTCGCTGGGTGCCGGCATCGCCATCCTGGCGCCGGCGCAAAGCGTGCACCAGGACGTCGAACAACAGCGCTTGCAGCGCGTGCTGCCCGAATGGCAGGCGGGGCCGTTTCCGGTGTATGCGGTAACCGACACGCGGCTGCTGCCCGCCAAGGCCCGGATATTCATCGAGTTCTTGATGGAGCGGCTGCGCGACGGCAAGCTGGCGCCACAGGATAACTCTGTGTTGCTGAATTAAAGGCGACCCGGAAATCGACTGAAACAGCTGGCCGGCGCGGGCCGCCCCGGCCGAAGATCAGAAGCGTTCGTCGTCGCGCAGGTAGCGCCACTGGCCGGGCGGCAGGTCGCCCAGCTTCACTTGGCCGATGCGCACGCGCTTCAGGCCCACCACCCTCAGCCCGACCAGCTCGCACATGCGGCGGATCTGCCGCTTCTTGCCTTCGCGCAGCACGAAGCACAATTGATCGGCATTCTGCCAGCGCACCTGGGCCGGGCGCAGCGGCTTGCCGTCCAGCGACAGGCCGTGGTTCAGCAAGGCCAGGCCGGCCGCGTCCAGCCGGCCCTGCACGCGCACCAGGTATTCCTTGTCGACGCTGGAGTCTTCGCCGATCAGGTGGCGGGCAATGCGGCCGTCTTGCGTCAACACCAGCAGGCCCTGCGAATCGATGTCGAGCCGCCCCGCCACGGCCAGCCCCTGCAGATGCGCGCGGCTAAAGCGCAGGGGCGAACGGTCGCGCGCGTAGCGCGAGCGCGCATCGACAAGGGCGGCGGCCGGCGTATAGCCTTTCTCGGCCTGGCCGGACACATAGCCCACCGGCTTGTTGATCAGGATCGTGACCCGCGCGGTCTGCTTTGCTTGCGCGGCGCGCTCGAGCGTGATGACCTGGTCGGGAAAGGCGCGCGCGCCGAGTTCGGCGACCACCACGCCATCGACCTTGACCCAGCCGCGCTCGATATAGCTGTCGGCCTCGCGGCGCGAACACAGGCCGCGCTCGGCCATCAGTTTGGAGATTCGGATTTTTTCCATATGCAATCTATGCTGGCCGCCTTGCGGCCGGGCGGCGATCCCGCATTTTAGGCCCAGGCGACGCGGGCGGAAGCGCTGGCACCGCAAAGAGTAAATGCCCCGGCCTTGGCATAATAAGCGCCATGAAAGCCTACCCTCCCCTGGCGCCCGGCTGGCTGGCCGCCGTTCCGCCTTCGTTGCCGTCCGCTCACAAATACTGGCTGATGCGCCCCGGCGCGCTGACCGCGGGCCTGCGCGGGCTGGGGCGCGTGCAACTGCGCGTCCTGGACGAATACGCCCAGGGCGCGCCCGCCGACGAAGCGCGCAGCATGGGCCTCGCAACGGCCCACCCCGTATGGGTGCGCGAAATACTGATGTCGGTCGACGGCATAGACAGCGTGGTGGCGCGCAGCCTGACGCCGCTGGCGGCCTCGCACGGCACCTGGCAAGGAATGCGGCGGCTGCGCACGCGGCCGCTGGCCGACATGCTGTATCACGACCGCAGCATCGAACGTTCGCCCTTTGCGTGCCGGCGCCTGGCCTGGCCCGTGCCTTTTCATGCCACGGCGCGCGCCGTGCAACCCGAACCGGGGGCCGGCGCGCTGTGGGCGCGCCGCTCGGCTTTCTGGCGCCAGGGGCAGCCGCTGCTGGTGGCCGAATGCTTCCTGCCCGCGTTCTGGACCGAGGTCGAGCGCCACCCCGCCCCCCGGGCGGCATAAGCCGCCGGGCGGAATCAGGCCTGGCGCCAGGTTTCGGGCTCGACGGTCACCTGCCCCAGCGCCGCCGACACAAAGGCGGTGCCGTCCTGCACATTGACGTGCAGGTCCATGGTGCGTTCGGCCAGCAGGCCCAATTCGCGGGTCTGGCCGGCCGGCAGGTTCACGACGCGCAGGTTGCGCGCCCGCGCCAGCTTGCCGCGCACGCCTTCCCACCACACGGTGCTGGCATGCCCACCATAGCAATACACCACCACCAGCCCGGCGCGGCCGCAGGCCTTCAGGATGCGGCGCTCGTCGGGCTGGCCGACTTCGATCCACAGGTCGATGGCGCCGGTCAGGTCTTTCAGCCAGACGTCGGGCTCGTCGGTGTCGCTCAAGCCCTTGGTGAAGGCCAGGCCTTCTTGCGCATGCAGCGCGTAGGCCAGCAGCCGCACCATCATCCGCTCGTCGGTTTCAGAGGGATGACGCGCCACCGTCAACCCATGGCTGCCGTAGTAGTGCCGGTCGCCGTCGGCGACGTGCAGATCGGCTTTGTAGATGGTTGCGCGCAGGGCCATGGGGGAAATCCGGCGGCGGCGGGCCGCAAAAAGCGCTAATGATACCCGCCGCGTGCGGCCGGCGCGCGTTATGCTGGTGCCTGTTGCTTCGGAGACCGCCATGACGCCTGTCGCCGCCCTGCTCGCCTTCTGCGTTGCGGCCGGCATCCTGACCCTGACGCCGGGCCTGGATACGGCGCTGGTGTTGCGCACCTCGGCCGTCGAGGGCGGGCGCCGCGCGCTGCTGGCCGGGCTGGGCGTCTGCGCCGGCTGCCTGGTGTGGGGCGTGGTGGTGGCGCTGGGACTGGGATCCCTGCTGGCCGCCTCGCAAATGGCGTACGACGTCCTGCGCGTCTGCGGCGCGGCGTATTTGTTTTATCTGGGCATCAAGCTGCTGTGGCGCACCCTGCGCCGCCCCGGCGGGCCGGCCGTGCGGGTCCGCGCCGCCGAGCTGGCCGCGCCGGCATCGGGCACGGGCGCGCAGTGGTTCTGGCGCGGCTGCCTGACCAACGTCCTGAATCCCAAGGTGGGCGTGTTCTACGTGACGTTCCTGCCGCAGTTCATCCCGGCCGGTGTCAGCGTGCTGGGCTTCAGCCTGCTGCTGGCCGCGCTGCATGCCGCCATGGGCGTGCTGTGGTTCGCCGTATTGGTGGCCGCCACCCGTCCGCTGGCGCGCTGGCTGCAGCACCCCGCCGTCACGCGCGCGCTCGACGGCCTGACCGGCATGGTGTTCCTGGGATTCGGGCTGAAGCTGGCGCTGGAGCGGCGCTAGACCGGGTGTCTGGCACCCGAGATCAGGTGTCTGACTCCCGCAGGCTCTGATCAGGTGTCTGACTCCCGCAGGGTGTCAGACACCGAAGCGGTGCCCGGTTGCTTGAATACCCCGGTGTCTGACTCCCTTGTATGCTTCGATTATGTCCGAAGTTGGACATAAAGCTGCTGTGTACAGCCCGTCCTCCCACAGAGTTAACAACTCGTCCCGCAGCATAGGGGCGTGCACAGTCAGCGTTTGTTGGTAAGCCC
>WMBV01000063.1 GCA_017745595.1 Bordetella petrii | reverse complement strand
CCCCCGCCCCCGGGCACCGCCTCGACGCCAAAAGAAGACCCCAGCACCCCCCTCAAGTCTGGTGATAAATCTCCGCCCCCTTCTTCACGAACTCCACCGCCTTCTCCTGCATGCCTTTCTGCAACGCATCCTTCTCGGCCACCCCCTGCGACGCCGCGTATTCGCGCACGTCCTGGGTGATTTTCATGCTGCAGAAATGCGGCCCGCACATCGAGCAGAAGTGCGCCACCTTCATTGAATCCTTGGGCAGGGTCTCGTCGTGGAATTCGCGGGCGGTGTCGGGGTCCAGGCCCAGGTTGAACTGGTCGTCCCAGCGGAATTCGAAGCGGGCCTTCGACAGCGCGTTGTCGCGGATCGCCGCGCCCGGGTGCCCCTTGGCCAGATCCGCCGCGTGCGCGGCGATCTTGTACGTGATGATGCCGTCTTTAACGTCTTTCTTGTTGGGCAGCCCCAGGTGTTCTTTAGGGGTTACATAGCAAAGCATCGCGGTACCGTACCAGCCGATCAGCGCCGCGCCGATGCCCGACGTGATGTGGTCGTAGCCGGGCGCGATGTCGGTGGCCAGCGGTCCCAGCGTATAGAACGGCGCCTCGTGGCAGTGCTCCAGCTGCAGTTCCATATTTTCTTTGATCATCTGCATGGGCACGTGGCCCGGGCCTTCGATCATGACCTGCACGTCGTGCTTCCAGGCCACCTGGGTCAGCTCGCCCAGCGTCTTCAACTCGGCGAACTGCGCTTCGTCGTTGGCGTCGTAGCCCGAGCCCGGCCGCAGCCCGTCGCCCAGCGAAAAGCTGACGTCGTACGCCTTCATGATGTCGCAGATGTCTTCGAAGCGCTCGTACAGGAAGCTTTCTTTATGGTGCGCCAGGCACCATTTGGCCATGATCGAGCCGCCGCGCGACACGATGCCGGTCATGCGGTCGGCCGTCATGGGAATGAAGGGCAGGCGCACGCCCGCGTGGATCGTGAAATAGTCCACGCCCTGTTCGGCCTGTTCGATCAGCGTGTCGCGGAAGATTTCCCAGGTCAGCTCTTCGGCCTTGCCGTCCACCTTTTCTAGCGCCTGGTAGATCGGCACCGTGCCGATGGGCACCGGCGAATTGCGCACGATCCATTCGCGGGTCTCGTGGATATGCTTGCCGGTGGACAGGTCCATGACCGTGTCGCCGCCCCAGCGGATGGCCCAGGTCATTTTCTCGACCTCTTCGCCGATGCCCGAGCTGACCGCCGAATTGCCGATATTGGCGTTGATCTTGACCAGGAAGTTGCGGCCGATGGCCATCGGCTCGACTTCGGGGTGGTTGATGTTGGCCGGGATGATGGCGCGCCCGCGCGCCACTTCCGCGCGCACGAATTCGGGCGTGATGGCCGCGGGAATGGCGGCGCCGAACGATTGCCCGGGGTGCTGGCGCAGCAGGCGGCGGGCCAGCTTTTCGCCGTCGGGGCCGCTGGCGCGCAGGGTTTCCAGGTACTGCTCGCGGCGCAGGTTCTCGCGGATGGCCACGAATTCCATTTCGGGAGTAACGATGCCGCGCCGCGCATAGTGCATCTGCGACACGTTGGCGCCCGCCCTGGCGCGGCGCGGCGGCCGTTGCAGGTCGAAGCGCATGGCCGTCAGCTTCGGGTCGGCCAGGCGCGACTGGCCGTAGGCGCTGGTGGGGCCGGCCAGCAGCTCGGTATCGCCGCGCTCTTCGATCCAGGCCTTGCGCAGGGCCGGCAGCCCCCGGCGAATGTCGATCGCGACGGCCGGGTCGGTATAGGGGCCGCTGGTGTCGTACACCGTCAGGGGCGGGTTTTGTTCGCCGCCGAACAGCGTGGGGGTGTCGTCTTGCGAGATTTCGCGAAACGGCACGCGGATGTCCGGGCGGGAGCCGGTTTCGTACACTTTGCGGGATTTGGGCAGCGGCGCGACGGCGGCGGCATCGACCTGGGCCGTGGCGGCGAAGAACTTCGGATTGGCGTTCATGGAAAGCTCCAAGTGGGTCTGGAGCCGAATCGGGAAGGATTCCGGCCCGGGGCAGGCCATGAGGGCCATGACGGGACAGGCGCGGAATACGCTCCCAGCATCGGCATTATCCGTACTGGTGCGAAGGGACTCTCTCAACACGCCGGCTGCGAGCAGCCGGCGAGTACCCCTGCGTGAACCGCGAGTATAGGCCGTATTACCGCTTTACATCTGTATACGCTTGGGGCTATCGGTCTGCGCGCGAGACCTGTACACTTTTTTGTAACGCCGGGATGCACGTAGCCTGGCATGCCAGCCCCCAGTCATTGAAGAAGGAACCTGATATGCAACCCTCCCTACGTAAACTGGCCCCGGCTCTCGCAGTCCTGACGCTCGTGCTCGCGGGCTGCAAAACCGCGCCCCAGAAAGACGCCGACGCTGCTGCCCAGCCCCAGTCCCAGACGGCCCAGCCGGCCACGGCCGCGGTGGTCGAGTTCTACGTGGCCCAGGCCCAGGCCGGCCCCGACCTGATGGAAGTGAAAATCCCCGATGGCTCGCTGTTCATGCAACGCCAGCCCGTGCTGACCCGCGGCGACCTCACCGAGGCGGCCGCCCTGGTCGACCGGCAGGGCCAGAACTTCGTGGGCCTGCGCTTCACCGAAGAAGGCGCGCGCAAGCTCAATGACGTCAGCAGCCAGAACATCGGCAACATGCTGGCCCTGGTCATCGACCGCGAACTGGTCGCCGCCCCGCGTATCGCCGAGCCGCTCAACCGTGGCGTGCTGGCCTTCAGCGTATCGTCGGCGCAGGCCGCCTCCGAGATCGCCGCCAAGATCCGCGGCGACCAGCCCGCGCCGGCCAACGGCGCCACGCCCCCGGCCAACGGTACCGGCGCCACGCCGCCGTCCCCCGCATCACCCACGGCACCGGCCTCGAAAGCCCCGTAACAGGGCAGGGCTAGCTGGGTACAGGTGTCAGGCACCCTGGCGGGAGCCTGACATCTGTCCGTAGGCTTCGTACCCACGCAAGCCAGGGCACAGGTGTCTGACTCCCGCAGGGTGTCAGACACCGCAGCTTGGCCGAGATTGTCCGCACACAGCGGTGTCAGGCACCTGCGGAGCCTGACACCTGTCAAACCACACCTGCCACACCTGTCCGGCAGCGCTTCGGGGGAAGCCTCCCTCAGCCGCGGCGCTTGCGGCGCTTGCGGTCTGCGTACGCGCGCAGGTAGCCGTCCACCATCATGCGCAGCCATTTGTCGAGTTCGCGGCGGTCGCTGGCGGATAGCGCTTCGATCGTGGCCGGCGCCACGCTGGAAAAGGGCCAGGGCGCCGGCGACTTGCCGCCGTGGCCGTCGGATTCCATCAGCGTATGGGCGCCCGCGGCGCTCGGCAGGCTATAGGACTCGCGCCGTTCCATTGGACCCTTGCCGGTTTCCAGCCAGTCCAGTTCTACCCGCAGCACGTTGGCGATCTTGCGAAACGAGCGGCTAGAGTGGCGCCAGTCGCGCTCGTAGCTGGAAATCGTGCTTTGCGACAGCCCGCAGGCACGCGCCAGTGATTTCTGCGTGTGCTGACGCAGCACCCTGGCGTGCTTCAATCGGTCCGAAAATGTCTTCACCGGCCGATTGAACCGTGGGCTTACATTACTTTGGCGATCATTATTATTACTTTTGTAATTTGCCGGAGACCTCATGCAAGCCATGATCGAAGCCGTCGTGATCCAGGGCGGCATTTCGCGCCGCCCGCATTTGTCCAGCGCCCTGGCCGCCATGGGGTGGTCGGCGCGCGACTGCGCCATCGCCCGCCTGGGCGAACTGACCGTCGGCGACCCGCCGCAAGTGCTGGTGGTGGAAGGCCCCGCCGACACCCTGTGCACGCTGGCGGGTATCGTACGGTACACCGTGCCGCATGCCGCCGTGATCGTGCTGGCGGCCGATGCCGAAGTCGAGGCCCGCGTGCTGGCGCTGGATGCCGGGGCCGATGCCACCTGTCCGCTGCAGGTCGATGTCCGCGAACTGGCGGCGCTGGGCCGCGCCCTGGTGCGGCTGCGTGGTGGCGGGGGCAAGCCGGCCGGGGCCGATACGCCCGGATGGCACCTGGCCAGCGGCGGGCGTGTGCTGGCCGGTCCGCGCGGCCAGCGCCTGCCGCTCACCTTCACCGAAAGCGCTTTTTTCCTGCGGCTGCTCGCGGCTCCCGGCTACCGCTTGCCCCGCGAACAACTGGTGGCCGCGCCGGCGGGCGGGCGCGCCCAGCAGTCGGCGCGCAGCGTCGACGTCATGGTGTCGCGCCTGCGCGCCAAGGCGCTGCGGCTGGGGGTAGACCTGCCGCTGCTGGCGGTGCGGCAATGGGGCTATATTTTCCTGGTCGATGGCGTCAACGGCGCCGCCGATGCCCATGGCGCGGCCTATGCGCCGGCGGCTCGGGCGGCACACCGGCCGGCCGCCTGAATGGCCGCCAGACCGATCACTGCCGAAGCCGCCACCGCCGGGTCAGACCACTACCAGGTTGTCACGGTGCATCAGTTCGGGGTCGGTCATGCTGCCCAAGATGTGCGCGATCTGCGACGACGGCTGGCGCAAGATGCGCCGCGCATCGGCCGCCGAATAGTTGATCAGGCCGCGCGCGCACTCGATGCCCTGCGCGTCGACGCAGGCCACCACGTCGCCGCGCCCGAACTCGCCCTGCACGTCGACCACCCCGATCGGCAGCAGGCTTTTGCCTTCGTGCACCAGGGCGCGCACCGCGCCGTCGTCCAGCACCACCCGGCCGCGCAGGCGCAGATGGTCGGCCAGCCATTGCTTGCGGGCCGACCACACCGGCAGCACCGCCTGTAATTCCGAACCGATGCATTCGCCTTGTGCCAGGCGCGTCAGTACATTGCGTTCGCGGCCCGATGCGATCACGGTATGCGCGCCGCTGTGCGCCGCCCGCTTGGCCGCCAGGATTTTCGTCAGCATGCCGCCCGTGCCGATGCCCGAGCCGGCGCCGCCCGCCATGGCTTCCAGCGCCGGGTCGCCCGCCTGGGCGTGCGCCACGAATACCGCGGCGGGGTTCTTGCGCGGGTCGGAATCGTACAGGCCGCGCTGGTCGGTCAGGATGACCAGCGCGTCGGCCTCGATCAGGTTGGTGACCAGGGCGCCCAGGGTGTCGTTGTCGCCCAGGCGGATCTCGTCGGTGACCACCGTGTCGTTTTCGTTCACGATGGGCACCACCCCCAGGCGCAGCAGGGCAAACAAGGTGCTGCGCGCGTTCAGGTAGCGATGGCGGTCGGCCAGGTCTTCGTGGGTAAGCAGGACCTGCGCGGTGCGCAGGCCGTGTTCGGCAAAGGCGGCTTCGTAGGCCTGGCACAGGCCCATCTGGCCCACCGCGGCGGCCGCCTGCAGTTCGTGCATGACCGACGGGCGCTTGCGCCAGCCCAGGCGGGCCATGCCTTCGGCGATGGCGCCGCTGGATACCAATATCACTTGCTTGCCTTGCTGGCGCAGCGCGGCGATTTGCGCGGCCCAGTGCGCCACGGCGGCGCGGTCCAGGCCGCGCCCTTCGTTGGTGACCAGGGAAGAGCCGACCTTGGCCACCAGGCGGGTGGCAGAGGCGACGACGGAAACGGCGGGGGTGTCGGCAGTCATGATGACCGGGTATTGCGGTGATGAATGGCCGCGGGGCGGCCGGGCGGTAGACGAGAATGCGATTATGGCTTATTCGTTACCGCCACGCGGCGCCTCGGGGGCGGGCGCGTTGCCGCGCGTGGCATCGAAGCGCGGGTCTTCGGCCACGTAGGTGCCGTCGGCCTGGTCTTGGGCCACGTGGTCTTTGCGCTGTTCGGCGTCCAGGTAGTCTTGCAGCGCCCAGATCAGCTCCTGGGTGCCTTCGCCGTTCAGGCCCGAAATGACGAACGCCGGGCCCTGCCAGTCGAACAGCTCGATGAAGCGCCGGCGCGCGGCTTCGGGGTCGGCCACCATGTCCAGCTTGTTCAGCACCAGCCAGCGGGGCTTGGCGGCCAGCTTGGGGTCGTAGCGGCGCAGTTCTTCGACGATGGCGCGCGCATCGGCCACCGCCTGCTCGATGGGATCGGTGTCGGGGTCGGCCGACGAGATGTCCACCAGGTGCAGCAGCACGCGCGTGCGCGCCAAGTGGCGCAGGAACAGGTGGCCCAGTCCGGCGCCTTCGGAGGCGCCTTCGATCAGCCCCGGGATGTCGGCCACCACGAAGCTGCGCGAGGCCGAGGTGCGCACCACCCCCAGGTTGGGATGCAGGGTGGTGAACGGGTAGTCGGCCACCTTGGGGCGCGCATTGGAAATGCGGCTGATCAGGGTGGACTTGCCGGCGTTGGGCAGGCCCAGCAGGCCCACGTCGGCCAGCACTTTCAGTTCGAGCCGAAGGCGGTGCTGTTCGCCTTCTTTGCCGGGCGTCCATTGGCGCGGGGCCCGGTTGGTGCTGGACTTGAAATGCAGGTTGCCCATGCCGCCCTGGCCGCCGGCGGCCAGCGTGACCTTTTCGCCATGGCGGTTCAGGTCGAACAGCTGCTCGCCGGTGTCGGCATCGTGCACCACGGTGCCCACCGGCACGCGCAGGGTGATGTCGGGCGCGGCGGCGCCGTATTGGTCCGAGCCGCGGCCGTTTTCGCCGTTCTTGGCGCGGTGCAGGCGGGCATAGCGGAAGTCGATCAGCGTGTTGATGTTGCGGTCGGCCACGGCAAAAATGCTGCCGCCGCGCCCGCCATCGCCGCCGTCGGGGCCGCCCTTGGGAATGAATTTTTCGCGGCGAAAGCTCGCCACGCCATTACCGCCCTTGCCGGCGATGACTTCGATGGTGGCTTCGTCTACGAATTTCATAAGTAATCCTGAGGCAAAAAAGCCCTGCCGCATGCGACAGGGCTTTTGCCGTGGGTAACGGGTATGGGTATACCGTTACTCGGCCGCCACGACCGACACGATCTGCTTGTTCAATGCGCCCTTGAAGCCGAATTGAACCTTGCCGTCGATCAGCGCGAACAGCGTGTGGTCTTTGCCGATGCCGACGTTGGTGCCGGGGTGGAAACGGGTGCCGCGCTGGCGCACGATGATCGAGCCAGCCGGAATTTGTTGGCCGCCAAAAACCTTGACGCCCAGTCGCTTCGATTCTGAGTCGCGACCGTTACGCGTAGAGCCGCCGCCCTTCTTCTGTGCCATGTTGATAGCTCCTGCTAATCAATACCGGATCGGGTGATCAAGCCGTGATGGCTTCGATGCGGATCTCGGTGTAGTTCTGACGGTGGCCCTGATGCTTCTGGTAGTGCTTGCGACGGCGCATTTTGAAGATCTTGACCTTGTCGTGCCGGCCATGCGCAAGAACCGTCGCCTTGACCACGGCGCCAGCGACGAGCGGGGTGCCAACTTTCAGTTGGTCGCCTTCGCCCACCGACAGGACCTGGTCCAGGGTGATTTCTTGCCCAATGTCAGCAGGTATCTGTTCTACCTTGAGTTTTTCGCCAGCGGCAACGCGATACTGCTTGCCACCGGTTTTTACGACCGCGTACATGGGGTATTCCTTAGGGGTTTTGCTGCAGGGTTTTGCCCTGCTGATGGAATTTCGGTATTGACCGAACCATAAATTCTATCCCGGGCCTGTGGAAAAGTCAAAAACCTCTTACGGGCCGGGCGCTTAGCGCGCCGCCGGGCGGCGCCACGGCCGCCGTCTGGACATTCCGGGCCGCGCTTTCTAGACTTGCGCAACACGGGGCGTCCGCCCCGCACCGGAGCCCGCATGCCCCCCTTGAACGATCTGCCCGTAGACCTGGACCGCGCCCTGCTGGTGGGGCGGGTCTGGCGGCCCGCCCCCGCCGACGGCCCCAGCGTAGTGGTCGTGCGCCAGGGCCAGGTACTGGACGTGACGGCGCTGGCACCCACCCTGGCCGATCTACTCGACCGTCCCGACCGGCTGGCCCTGGCGCGCGCGGGGCAGGGCGAGCCCCTGGGGCCGGTCGCCGATCTGATGGCCCGCAGCCTGGCGGACGACCCCGCCGGCGGGCCGGTGCTGCTGGCGCCCTGCGACCTGCAGCCCGTCAAGGCGGCGGGCGTGACCTTCGCGGTCAGTCTGCTCGAGCGCCTGATCGAAGAACAGGCCGGCGGGGACGCCGGCCAGGCCGAAGCCGTGCGGGCGCGCATCCATGCCCTGATCGGCTCCGACCTGTCGCAATTGCGGCCCGGTTCGCCGCAGGCCCTGGCCCTGAAGGCCGAATTGCAGGCGCGCGGGCAGTGGTCGCAGTACCTGGAAGTCGGTATCGGCCCCGACGCCGAAATCTTCTCGAAGGCCCCGCCCATGGCCTCGGTGGGCACGGGCGCCTGGGTGGGGCTGCTGCCGCAGTCGGAATGGAACAACCCCGAGCCCGAGGTGGTGCTGGCGGTCGACAGCCGTGGCCAGCCGGTGGGCGCCGCGCTGGGCAACGACGTCAATCTGCGCGACGTGGAAGGCCGCAGCGCCTTGCTGCTGACCAAGGCCAAAGACAACAACGGTTCGTGCGCCATCGGCCCGTTTGTGCGCCTGTTCGACGACCACTACACGCTCGACGACCTGCGCCACGACGACGTGTCGCTGCGCATCGACGGCGCCGACGGCTTCGCGCTGGACGGCGTCAGCCATATGCGCGAAATCAGCCGCGATCCGCTCGACCTGGTGCGCCAGGCCAGCGAATACCACCAGTACCCCGACGGTTTCATGTTGTTCCTGGGCACCATGTTCTCGCCCACGCAAGACCGCGCGGGGCCGGGCAGCGGCTTCACGCACCGGCCCGGCGACGTCGTGCGCATCGCCACGCCGCGCCTGGGCGCGCTGGTGAACCGGGTGGGCCTGTGCGACGGCATCCCGCCCTGGACCTTCGGCGTACGCGCGCTTTATGCCAATTTGCGCAAACGCGGCCTATAGCGCGGGCGCCCCCGGCCACCGCCGGGAACGCATGCCCGTATAATTCGGCAGACCCCGGATTCCGGCGCGGCAGGCTTGCGCCGGCGGATCAAAGAGCCACGGGTCGGCTCGCCCTGTAATGTGCCGGATACGTGTTGAATCTCCCTGAGCTGATCGCCCCCATTGCCGATGACATGAAGGCCGTTGACGCGGTTATCCGCCAGCGCCTGGATTCCGAAGTCGTACTCATCCGGACGATCGCCGACTACATCATCGGTGCCGGCGGCAAGCGCATGCGTCCGGCCATGGTGCTGATGATGGCGCGCGCCCTGGGCTACCAGGGCGACCACCACCGCCTGCTGGCCGCCGTGGTCGAATTCATCCATACCGCCACCCTGCTGCACGACGACGTGGTCGACGAATCCGACCTGCGCCGCGGCCGCGACACCGCCAATGCCATATTCGGCAACGCCGCCAGCGTGCTGGTGGGCGACTACCTGTATTCGCGCTCGTTCGAAATGATGGTCGAGGCCGGCTCGATGCGCATCATGCAGATCCTGTCCGAGGCCACCACCGTCATCGCCGAAGGCGAGGTGCTGCAGCTGCTGAACGTGCACGACCCCGACGTATCGCAGCAGCGCTACCTGCAGGTGGTGCGCTACAAGACCGCCAAGCTGTTCGAGGCCGCCGCCCAGGTGGGCGCGGTACTGGCCGGCGCGTCGCCCGACCAGGAAGCCGCCGCCGCCGCGTACGGCCGGCACATCGGCACGGCCTTCCAGCTGATCGACGACGTGCTCGACTACAGCGGCGATGCCCAGGCCCTGGGCAAGAACGTGGGCGACGACCTGCGCGAGGGCAAGCCCACGCTGCCGCTGATCCGCGTCATGGAAACCGGCACGCCGGCCCAGCGCGAACTGATCCGCAATGCCATCAAGACGGGCGACGCCGACTTCGCCGCCGTGGCCCGGGCCATCCAGGCCACCGACGCGCTGGAACACGCCCGCCAGGCCGCCCTGGCCGAGGCCGAAGCGGCCCGCCAGGCCCTGGCCAGCTTTCCCATTTCCGTTTATCAAGAATCCCTGTTAGAATTTTGCGCTTTCGCGGTCAACCGTGACCGCTGAAGAAAAAAGCTGGAAACCCGCGGCGCAAGCCGGGGCCAAGCCGGGGCGTAGCTCAGCCTGGTAGAGTACTGCGTTCGGGACGCAGGAGTCGGAGGTTCGAATCCTCTCGCCCCGACCATTGATTTGGTCGAATTCCGGGTGGTGCTTCCCACACCACTGCAATGGCCGGTATCGCGCAAGCGGTGCCGGCTTTTTTGCGTGCGCGGCGCCCGCCGCCACGCACGCAGGGCACCCCGGGGCGTGTTTGCGCCAGGCCGCGGTCAGCCCAGGAAGGTGACCATGCCGTTGCTCAGGTCGTACATCGACCCGACGATCTTGATTTTTCCTTCTTTTTCCAGGCCGGCAAGAATCGGGCTGTTCTTGCGTATGGCGTCGATGGTGTGCTGAACGTTCGTCTTCGCGACGGCATCGACGAATTCCGCGTTCTTTCCGCTGCGTTCGCCCGAATACTGGGTGGCGTCGACGGCGGGCCGGATGACCTTGAGCAGGCCGGTCAGGTTGCCCAATTCCACATTGTCGATCGCGCCCGCGACCGCCCCGCATGCGGTGTGGCCCATGACCAGCACGACCTTGGCGCCCGCCGCCGCGCAGGCGAATTCCATGCTGCCCAGCAAGTCGTCGTTGGCGATGTTGCCCGCGACCCGGCCGTTGAAGGTGTCGCCGATGCCCGCATCCAGGATGATCTCGGCGGGCGCCCGGGAATCGATACAGCTGAGAATGACCGCGGCGGGGAACTGCCCCGAGGCGCTGGATCGCTTCTGGGCCAGGTAATCGTGTTTCTGGGACTTGCCCGTGCGGAAACGCTCGTTGCCCTGCTTCATCATGTCGATGACCTGGTCGGGCGTCATGGCGTCTCGTTCGGCCCGGGTCAGCGACGCGGCGTCGGCCTGGCGCGGAACCAGGGTGACCGCCGCCATCATCGAGGCCGCGCCTGCCCCGACGCCGGCTTTCAGCCAAGTTCGCCGGCCTGCATTTTGCGGGTGCCCTGCCTTGCAACAATCGTTGATTGCTTCCATGTAGTGCTCCCTGAGAGCAGCTCACAAGAGATAGGCCGAGGGACACGGCTATTCATCATGAGCCGGCCAAATGGCCCGTACATTCTGTTCTTGTTTGTCTGGCCGGACAACAATTTTGTGCCGCCGTTCAGGCGGTTTTTCTGTATGGGCGGGCAAGCGGCCCTGTTTATCTTGTTTTTCCGCCAGGGGGGTGGCATAGTTTTCCGCACGACAGTCCCCTTGTATGCTTCGATTATGTCCGAAGTTGGACATAAAGCTGCTGTGTACAGCCCGTCCTCCCACAGAGTTAACAACTCGTCCCGCAGCATAGGGGCGTGCACAGTCAGCGTTTGTTGGTAAGCCC
>WMBV01000062.1 GCA_017745595.1 Bordetella petrii | reverse complement strand
CATCCCCCCCGCCCCCGGCCCGGCCAACGCGCGGCCCATTGCCGTGCCCGGCGTCACCGAATCGCAGCCCTTGTAAGCCGGCCTCTGCCAAGCCTGCCAGGTGTCGTGCCAGGTGTCTGACTCCCGCCAGGGTGTCAGACACCGCCGCATTTGGAGACGGGCTTTCGGTGTCTGACACCCTGCGGGAGTCAGACACCTGATCTGAACGCATTCAGGCTCATATGATGAGAATAGCTATTGTTCATGCTATCGTTCAGGATTCGTTAAATTATCCCGCGCGCCCTCCATGACCGCAGCAACCACCGTCAAGACCTGGTATCTGGTCCACAAATGGACCAGCCTGGCCTGCACCCTGTTCCTGCTGGTCATTTGCCTGACCGGCCTGCCGCTGATTTTCCATCACGAAATCGAGGACCTGTTCGACGAAGGCAAGCCCATCGCCGAACTGCCCGAAGGCACACCGCCCGCCAGCCTGGACCGCATCGTGGCCCAGGGCAAGGCGCTGTATCCGGGCGAATACGTCGATTACGTCTTCATCGACGACCACGAGCCGCAGGCGTACGTCGGCCTGGTGCCCGAACTGGGCAAGGCGGTGGAACAAGGCCACGCGGTGCGCGTGGACATGCGCACCGCCGAGGTACTGCACGACGGCCCGCCCTATGCCGAAGACCGATTCTCGTTCATGGGCATCATGCTGGCATTGCACGTGGACCTGTTCGCCGGCCTGCCCGGCGAGCTGTTCCTGGGCTTCATGGGCCTGCTGTTCGTGGTGGCGATCGTGTCGGGCGTGGTGCTGTACGGCCCGTTCATGAAAAAGCTGGAATTCGGCACGGTGCGCGCCGCGCGCTCCAGCCGCCTGAAATGGCTCGACCTGCACAATCTGCTGGGCATCGTCACGCTGGTGTGGGCCTTCGTGGTGGGCCTGACCGGCGTCATCAATGAATTGTCCACGCCGCTGTTCCGCCTGTGGCAATCGACCGAACTGCCGCGCATCCTGGCGCCCTACCAGGGCCGCACCGTGCCCACCACCCTGGCCTCGGTGCAGAATGCCGCCGATACCGCCATGAAGGCGCTGCCCGGCCGCGAAGTGTCGTTCATTTCGTTCCCCGGCAATGCTTTCGGCAGCCCGCACCATTACATCGTCTGGCTGCGGGGCAACACGCCGCTGACCTCCAAGCTGAACACGCCGGTACTGGTCGATGGCGTCACCGGCGACCTCAGCGCCGTGGCGCGCATGCCCTGGTACCTGACCGCGCTGGAAGTGTCGCGCCCCCTGCACTTCGGCGATTACGGCGGCATGCCGCTGAAAATACTCTGGACCCTGCTCGACCTGGTCACCATCGTCGTGCTGGCCAGCGGCCTGTACTTGTGGGTCGCGCGGCGCCGGGCCAACGATGCCCGCATCGCCGAACTGGTGCGCCGCCACCAGCAGGCCACGCCGCAGCGGAGCCCCGCATGACCCGCCGCAACCGCTTCATGTTCGTCTGGGGCACGCCGATCGTGCTGGGCGCGCTCAGCGTCTTCGGCCTGCTGGCCGCGCTGCTGGGTACCGGCGCGTGGCACTGGGCCTCGTGGCTATCGCTGGGCATCTTGCTGGCGGTCATTGCCCGGTACTGGTGGTTTCCCGCCAGGAACTGAGGCCGGCCGCCGCCGGCCCCGCCGTGTTCAGCCGCTGAAGCGTTCCGGGTCGGGCCCCAGGCGCTCGCCTTCGGGCAGGCCGTCGATGGCGGCCATGTCGTCGGGCGACAACGCAAAATCGAAGACATCGATATTGGCGCGGATGCGCGCCGGCGTCACCGACTTCGGAATCACGATCAGGCCGTTCTGCACGTGCCAGCGCAACACGACCTGCGCGGCGGATTTGCCGTATTTGTCGGCCAACGCGGCCAGGGCCGGGTTCTGCATCGCCGTGCCCTGTCCCAGCGGGCTCCAGGACTCGGTGGCGATTCCCTGCTCGGCATGAAAGGCCCGCAGCGGCTTCTGCGCAAACCCCGGATGCAGCTCGACCTGGTTCACCGCCGGCACCACGCCGGTTTCGTCGATCAGGCGCTGCAGCTGGGCGCGCGGGAAGTTCGACACGCCGATCGACCGCGCCCGCCCGTCTTCTTTCATGGCCACCAGGGCGCGCCAGGCATCCAGGTATTTGTCGCTGCCGGCCACCGGCCAGTGGATCAGGTACAGGTCCACGTAGGCCAGGCCCAGCTTGGCCAGGCTGTCGTCCATGGCGCGCTGGGCCTCGTCGTAGCCGTGCCGGTCGTTCCAGAGCTTGGTCGTGATGAACAGATCTTTGCGCGCCACGCTCGCGGCGCGCAGGCCTTCGCCCACACCGGCTTCATTGCCATAGATGGCCGCGGTATCGATCAGCCGGTAGCCGGCGGCCAGCGCTTCTTTCACGCAGCGCGCCGCCTCGGCGTTGGGCACTTGCCACACGCCCAGGCCCAGTTGCGGGATGGCATTGCCGTCGTTCAGTTTCAGTATGGGTACCTTTGCCATGAGACCTCCGAAAGCGAATGGGTAAGAAACGGCCCGGCACAGCGGCGGACGTATGCCCCGATGATAGCGCCGTGTGCACCCCGGCTTCCAACCGGCCCGCCGCGCGCGCCGCTAGGGCCGCGCCAGCGACTGCCGCAGAATGAAACCGCAGGCGGCCACCAGCAGCCGCGCGCATTCGGCCATGGTGCCTTCCATGCGGTGCTTGGGCCCCGCCACCGCCACCGCGAAGGTTTCCTGGTTGAGCACCAGTGACGACGCCACGGCCCAGACGTCGTCGACGTTCTCGCCCCGGGTCTGGAAATAGCCCAGGCGCCGCCCTTGCTGTACATCGGCCAGCAGCGCGTCGGGGTCGGTCAGCGTGGCCGCAGTCACGTCGGGCAGCCGGCGGGCGTCCAACCAGGCTTTGAGCTCCGGGTCTTTCATGCATCCCAGCATGGTCTTGCCGATGGAACTGGAATGCAAGGGCTTGATGTCGCCGGGCTTGGCCGAATAGCGGATCGAGTGCGTGCCTTCCACCACCTGCAAATACACCACCGCGTCGCCCTGCCGCTTGCCCAGGATCACCGTCTCGCGCGAGGTGCCGCGCAAGCGCTCGAGCACCGGCGTCATGCGTTCGACGAACGGATCTTTGTCGACGATGTCGCGGGTCACGTCGTACATGCGCCTGGTGGGATACAGCGAGCGCGGCCGCGTCAACGAATACAGGTAGCCGCGCGCCGTCAGCGTGCCCACGATCGCATGGCAGGTGCTCTTGGGCAGCCGGGCGAGTTCGGCCAGCTCGGTCAGCGACAGCGGCCGCTGGCTGGCCTGGAAGGCCTCGTAGATATCGAGCAGGCGCTCGATGGCGGTGACATTGGCGGTGGACATGACGGGCCTCGAAGGGAATATGCCGCGGGCAGCAGGTTCAGCCGGCTGAACAAATGGCGCCCACGTGAGCCGATGCGGCCACGCGGCGCCGTTTTGTTCAGAATACCGAATTTTTGTCCTTGATGCAGAAAAATGCCGGGCCTAGCATGCTGTCAAGCCCTGCGGCATTCGTCCGGGCTCCCAGGTGCCGGCGCTCGGCGAGCCGCCGGCGCCGCCACCCCAATTGCCCGCCTAGAACGGAGACCGCATTGCCTGGCAACGACGACCTACTCGTAGACCACCGCGCCGGCGGCGCCTGCTGGATCACCCTCAACCGCCCCGCCAAGCACAACGCACTGGCCCGGCCGCTGCTCGCGGCGCTGGCCCAGGCCGTGCGCGCGGCCGCCGAGCACCCCCAGACCCGCCTGATTGTGCTGAGCGGCGCAGGCGACCGCTATTTCGCGGCGGGCGGCGACCTGCGCGACCTGGCCGCCGTGCGCGACGAGGCGGCCACACTCGACATGGCGCAGCAGGCCCGCCAGGCGCTGGACGCGCTGCGCCTGTGCCCCGTGCCGGTGCTGGCCTACTTGAACGGCGATGCCATCGGCGGCGGCGCCGAACTCGCGCTGGCCTGCGATTTGCGGCTGCAGGCCGCGCACGCCCGCATCGGCTTCATCCAGGCGCGCCTGGCCATTACCTCGGCCTGGGGCGGCGGCACCGACCTTTGCCGCCTGCTGGGCGGCGCGCGCGCCCTGCGCATGATGGCGCGCAGCGAAATGATCGACGCCGGCCAGGCGCTGGCCTGGGGCCTGGCCGATGCCGTAATCGCCGACGGCCCCGACGGCGCCGACCTGCAGGCCTTCCTGCGGCCCATGCTGGCCTGCCCGCCCCAGGTGCTGCGCGGCATCAAGGCGCAGACCCTGGCCTGGCGCCAGGGCGCGGCCTACGAAACCGCGCGCGCCACCGAACAGCAGCAGCTGTTGCATACCTGGCTGCACGACGACCACTGGCGTGCCAGCGACCAAGTCTTATCCAAAGGAAAGCAATGAGCAGTCAACCGACCTCCGACCGGCCGCCCCGCCTGCATCCGGCCAACCGCAGCGGCATCGACATCCCGGTCAGCGCCGGCCCCGACGCGGTCGACCCGGCGCGCATCGGCGTGCCAGGGCAATATCCCTTTACCCGCGGCATTTTTCCCGACGGCTACCAGGGCCGGCTGTGGACATTCCGGCAGTATTCGGGTTTCGGCACGGCCGAAGAATCGAATGCGCGCTACAAGTTCCTGCTGGCGCAGGGCCAGACCGGCCTGTCGGTGGCGCTGGACCTGCCCACCCAGTGCGGCCTGGATCCCAGCGACCCCATGGCGCGGCCCGAAATCGGCAAAGTGGGCGTGTCGCTGTCGAACCTGAGCGAAGCCGAAATCCTGTTCGACGGCCTGGACCTGTCGCGCATCTCGACCTCGTTCACCATCAACGGCACGGCCGCCATCGTGTATGCCATGTACCTGGCGGTGGCCGACAAGCAGAACGTGCCGCGCAGCAAGCTCACGGGCACCATCCAGAACGACATCCTGAAGGAATACGTGGCGCGCGGCACCTGGATCTTTCCAGTGCGGCCCTCGATGCGCCTGATCGCCGACACCATTCTGTATTCCAACGAGGTGTCGCCGCGCTTCAATCCCATCAGCATCGCCGGCGCGCACGTGCGCGACGCGGGCGCGACGGCGGCCGAAGAAATGGCCTATACGCTGGCCAACGGCCTAGCGTATGTCGACGAGCTGCGCCGGCGCGGCGGCGACATCGAGAAATTCGCCAAGCGCCTGTCGTTCTTCTTCTACGTCCACATGGACTTCTTCGAAGAAATCGCCAAGTTCCGCGCCGGCCGGCGCCTGTGGGCGCGGCTGATGAAAGAACGCTATGGCGTGCAAGACCCGAAGGCCCAGCACTTCCGCTTCGGCGTAGTGTGCGGCGGCTCGTCGCTGGTGGCGCCGCAGCCCTACAACAACGTGGTGCGCGTCACCGTGGAAACCATGGCGGCAGTACTGGGCGGCGCGCAATCGATCTTCACGTGCGCGCTCGACGAGGCCTACCAGATTCCCACCGAGTTCTCGGCCGAACTGGCGCTGCGCACCCAGCAGATCATCGCTTACGAAAGCGGCATCGCCAACACCGTCGATCCCTTGGGCGGCAGCTATTTCCTGGAACAGCACACCGACCGCATGGAAGAAAAAATCGAGCAGGTCATGGCCGAGATCGACGACTACGGCGGCGTCATCCGCGCCATCGAAGACGGCTGGATCCAGTTGCGCCTGGCCGAGCGCGGCCTGGAACGCAAGCTGGACACCGATGCCGGCGAACAGGTTATCGTGGGCCAGAACCACTTCAAGAAGGCCGGCGAAGAAATCAAGATCGGCGACGTGTTCACGCTGGACCCCACCGTGGCGCGGCGCGCGCTGGACAAGTTCCAGCGCGTGCTGGACACGCGCAGCCAGGCAGAGGTAGACGCCACGCTGGCCAAGCTGGCGGCGGCCGCGGCCAAAGACCGCGAGAACCTCATGCCCTACCTGGTCGATTGCTGCCACGCCTATGCCACGGTCGGCGAAATGGTGGCGTGCCTGAAAAAAGAATGGGGTGAATTCAAGGAGCCCGTCAATCTATGAACACGCCTACCCAACACCGGCCGGCCCTGGCCGGCAAGCGTATCCTGATCGGCAAGCCCGGCCTGGATGGCCATGACATCGGCGCCAAGATCGTAGCGCTGAGCCTGCGCAACGCGGGCGCCGAAGTCATCTACACCGGCCTGCGCCGCAGTCCGCAGCAGATCGCCCAGGTCGCCGTCGACGAGGGCGTGGACGCGGTGGGCCTGAGCATCCTGTCGGGCAGCCACCAGGAACTGACGCGCGACGTCATTGCCCAGCTGCGCCAACTGGGCGCCGACGACATCAAGATCTTCGTCGGCGGCACCATACCCGCCGACGACCAGCCGCCCCTGCGCGAACTGGGGGTGGCCGCCATCTTCACCGCCGACATGCCGCTGGACGAGATGATCGACGCCCTGGCCCGCTGCCTGGGGTCCGCGGGCGCCGAAACGGCTTCCGAAAGGACTTCCACATGAGCGCGCCGCTGGCCGGGATCCGCGTGATCGAAGTGGGCCACATGCTGGCCGGCCCCTATTGCGGCCTGATGCTGGCCGACATGGGGGCCGAGGTCATCAAGATCGAGCCGCGCGAAGGCGACATCGGCCGCACCATCAGCCCGCACAGCATCGGCCCGCACAATGCCTACTTCGCCAGCCTGAACCGCAACAAGAAAAGCATCGTACTGGACCTGGCCAGCACCGGCGGCCAGGCCGCGCTGGCCCGCATCGCCGCGCGCTCGCACGCGCTGGTCACCAATCTGCGGCCTTCCGCCATCCGCAAGCTGGGACTCACCTACGACGCGCTGCGCGCGTGCAACGAACGGCTGGTCTGCGTGGCCCTGACCGGCTATGGCATGGACGGCCCGTATTCCGAGAATCCGGCCTACGACTACGTGATCCAGGCCATGACCGGCATCATGGCCATCACCGGCGAACCCGACGCGCCGCCCGCCAAAGCCGGCTATTCGGCCGTGGACAATTCCGCCGGGCTGGTGGCTGCGCTGGGCCTGCTGGCCAAGATCGTCGAAGGACGCGGCGGCCAGGTCGATGTCTCGATGTACGACGTCATGTTGTCGCAACTCAATTACCTGGCGGGCGCCGCGCTCAATGCCGGCGAAACCATCGAGCGGCTGCCGGCCTCGTCGCATCCGTATGTCGTGCCGGCCCAGCTGTTTCCCACGGCCGACGGATGGCTGGTGCTGTTCATCACGCACGACCGGTTCTGGCGCATTTTCTGCGCCGAAATCGGGCGGCCCGAATGGGTCGAGCATCCGCACTTCGCCACCATGGCCGCGCGCCGCGCGCATCGCGCCGAAGTGGTGCAAGCCATTACCGGGGTGCTGGCCGCGGCGACGGCCGCCGAATGGGTGGCGCGCCTGGCGCCGCTGGGCCTGGTGGCGGCGCGCGTGGGCACCCTGAACGAAGCCCTGCACAGCGATATCGCCGCGGCGCGCCAACTGGTGGTCGGCCTGGGCGGCGGCGCCACGCCGCTGCGCGCCGTGGCCAGTCCGCTGCGTTTCGCCGGCCACGCGCCCGACTATGCCCTGCCGCCGCTGCTGGACCAGCACCGCGCCGAAATCATGGGGTGGGCCGGCCCATGAGCACCCAGCCGCCGCTCGACCGCCTGGCGCTGGGACGCACCCTGACCCGGCTGGCCAACGCCAGCCCCCTGGACCTGGCCGCGCAGCCGCCGCGCCAGCCAGCCCACGCCGCCCGCCGCATCGGCATCACCGGCGCGCCCGGCGCGGGCAAGAGCACGCTGCTGGGCCACCTGGCACTGGCGCGCCGCAGCGGCGGCCGGCTGGGCGCCCTGGCCGTCGATCCCAGCAGCCCCAAGAGCGGCGGCGCCATCCTGGGCGACCGCGTGCGCATGGACGAGCTGGCGGGCATCGACGAGCTGTACATCCGCTCGCTGGGCTCGCGCCGCACCTCCGACGGCCTGGCCGACAACCTGCCGGAAATGCTCGACGCCATGGACGACTTCGGCTTCGCCGAGGTGCTGCTGGAAACCGTGGGAGTCGGCCAGGCCGAGTACGCGGCTCGCACGCACGTCGACACGCTGGTGCTGGTCCTGCTGCCCGACAGCGGCGACACCGTGCAGGCCATGAAAGCCGGCATCATGGAACTGGCCGACATCTACGTCGTCAGCAAGGCCGACCTGCCCGGCGCCCGCAAAATGGCGGCCGATATCCGCCGCATCGCCACCGCCATGCGCCATGCGCCGCAGGCCTGGGTGGCGCCGGTGCTGCTGGTGGCCCAGGACCAGCCCGCATCCATCCAGGCCCTGTCCGAGGCCATCGACCGCCATCAGGCCTGGCTGGCCGACACCCGCCAGCAAGAAGCCATCCGCGACCAGCGGGCCCGCTACCGGCTGCGCCGCCTGCTCGAGATCCGCGGCGCCGAATTCATCGCGGCCCAAGAGCCCGCGTTTTTTTCCCGGCCCCTGCAAGACCAGCTGGCATGCCTGCTCGCCGGGCTGGCACATTCCCACGGCCAGAAATAAGGCCGCCCTCACCAAAGGAGAGACACATGCGTTATATATCCTGGGCCCTGGCCCTGCTGCTGTCCGCCGCGCTGGCCGCGCCGGCCATCGCGGCGCAAGACTTCCCCACCAAGCCCGTGCGCCTCATCGTGCCGCAGACCCCCGGCGGCGCCTCGGACACGCTGGCGCGCACCATCGCCCAGAAACTGAGCGAACAATGGAAGCAGACCGTCGTGGTCGAGAACCGCGCCGGCGCCGGCGGCAACGTCGGCATGGAGGCCGTACTGAACGCCCCGGCCGACGGCTATACGCTGCTGATGAGCTATGTCGGCACCCAGGCCATCAACGGCGCGCTGTACAAGAACCTGCCGTTCGATCCCGGCACCGATTTCGCGCCGGTCGCCACGCTGGCCACCCTGCCGTTCGTGCTGATCACGCGCCCCGACGCGCCGTTCAAGTCGGTCGACGACCTGGTGCAGGCGGCCAAGAAGGGGCGCATCACCTACGGCTCGGCCGGCAACGGTTCGGTCAACCATCTGCTGGGCGAAATGTTCAGCAGCGCCGCCAACGTCCCCCTGCAGCACGTGCCGTATCGCGGCGCCGCCGCGGCCCTGCAAGACCTGCTGGGCGGCCGCATCGACATCGTGTTCACCAGCCTGCCTTCGGTGGCCGGCGCCATCAAGGGCGGCACCGTGCGCCCGCTGGCGGTCACCAGCGCCCGCCGCGCCGAATCGTTCGCCGACATCCCCACCATTGCCGAAGCGGGCTTCAAGAGTTTCGACGTCAACCCCTGGTTCGGCCTGATGGCGCCCAAGGATACGCCGCCCGAGCTCATCACCCGCATCAACCGCGACGTCAACGCGGCCCTGCAAGACCCGAAGGTCGTCGAGAGCTTCGCCGGCAAGGGCGCCGAGCCCTATGCCACCAGCCCGGCCGAGTTCGCCAAAGTGCTCGCCGCCGACGTGCAGCGCTGGGGCGACGTAGTACGCGCCTCCGGCGCGCAAGTGGACTGATCCCGTGCCTCGGTTCCAGGTGTCTGACTCCCGCAAGGGTGTCAGACACCGCCGGGGCGCAGACCATCTGCCCGCATCTGTGTCAGGCACCCTGCCGGGAGCCTGACACCTGGACAAGCTCCGGGGCACTTGGCATCCATGCGGCAAGGTGGCCGATAATGCGGCCTGCGCGGCGCCTTTCGCGGCCGCGCCCCCTCTTGCCGCCCGCCCATGCCCCTGTCCGATCGTCCCGCCGTCCCGCGCGGCAGCCTTGCCACGCTGCGCACCCTGCTTCCTTATCTGTGGCCGCCCGGCCGTCCCGGGCTGAAAGCGCGCGTCGTCATTGCGCTGCTGTGCCTGCTGGCCGCCAAGGCGGCCGTCGTGTACGTTCCCCTGCTGTACAAATCGGCCATCGACGAGCTGGGCAAAGGCACGGCGGGCGCCATCGTCGTGCCGGTCGGCCTGATCCTGGCCTACGGCGCCGCGCGCGTGTTCTCGCTGTTGTTTTCCGAACTGCGCGATGCCGTCTTCGCGCGCGTGGGCCAGCACGCCATCCGCGCGGTGGGCCTGCAGATTTTCCGCCATCTGCACGCGCTGGCGCTGCGCTTTCACCTATCGCGCCAGACCGGCGGCCTGACGCGCGCCATCGAGCGCGGCACCAAGGGCATCCAGACCCTGCTGTCGTTCCTGCTGTTCAACGTACTGCCCACGTTCTTCGAGATCGGGCTGGTCTGCGCCGTGCTGTGGAAAATGTTCGACATCTGGCTGGCGGCCGCCACCGCCCTGACCGTGGGCCTGTACCTGGCCTACACGCTGGTGGTCACCGAATGGCGCACCCAGTTCCGCAGGCTGATGAACGAAACCGATTCCGAAGCCAATACCAAGGCCGTCGAAAGCCTGCTGAACTACGAAACCGTCAAATACTTCGGCAATGAAGAGCACGAAGCGCGCCGCTACGATGCCTCGCTGACGCGCTATGAACGCGCCGCCGTGCGCAGCCAGGTCAGCCTGTCCATTCTGAATATCGGCCAGGCCGTGATCATCTCGACCGGCCTGACGGTGGTGATGTGGATGGCGGCGCGAGGCATCGTCGACGGCCGCTACACGCTGGGCGATTTCGTGCTGGTCAACACCTACCTGCTGCAGCTGTACGACCCCCTGAGCTTCTTCGGCTTCATCTACCGCGAGATCAAGCAATCGCTCATCGACATGGAACGCATGTTCGAATTGCTGGGCCAGCAGCGCGAAATCGGCGACCGCCCCGGCGCCGGCGCACTGCGGCTGGACGGCGCCAGCGTGGAGTTCCGCGACGTGGTGTTCGGCTACGATGCCCGCCGGCCTATCCTGAAAGGCGTCAGCCTGCGCGTTCCGGCCGGCCGCACCGTGGCCGTGGTGGGCTCATCGGGCGCCGGCAAATCGACGCTGGCGCGCCTGCTGTTCCGTTTCTACGACGTCGAGCGCGGCGCCATCCTGATCGACGGACAAGACATCCGCGATGTCACGCAGGCCAGCCTGCGCGCCGCCATCGGCGTGGTGCCCCAGGACACGGTGCTGTTCAACGACACCATCCACTACAACATCGCCTACGGGCGGCCGGGCGCCACCGACGCCGAAGTACAGGCCGCGGCGCGCCTGGCCCATATCCACGGCCTGATCATGAGCATGCCCGACGGCTATCGCACCCAGGTCGGCGAGCGCGGGCTGAAGTTGTCGGGCGGCGAAAAGCAGCGCGTGGCCATCGCGCGCACCATTCTGAAAAACCCGTCCATCTTCCTGTTCGACGAGGCCACCAGCGCGCTCGACTCGCATACCGAACGGGAAATCCAGGCCAACCTGCGCGAAGTCAGCCAGGGCCGCACCACCCTGATCATCGCCCATCGTCTGTCGACTATCGCCGACGCCGACGAAATCATCGTGCTGGGCGACGGCCGCATCATCGAACGCGGCCGCCACGCCGCGCTGCTGGCGCAAGGCGGCGCCTACGCGGCCATGTGGCAACGCCAGCAGGCCGGCCAATCGACGCCAGAAGGCTAGTCGCGGCCAGGTGCCGGATACCGGCCAGGTGCCGGAGCCGGCCAGGTGTCTGACTCCCGCAGCAACTGTGTTTGGAGTCAAGTTGCTGGGGTATGCAATTGTTCGTTCCAGGGTTGTCCGGTACGGCTCATGGCATTGATGATGCGGATGAGTTTGTGGGCGCAGGCGA
>WMBV01000061.1 GCA_017745595.1 Bordetella petrii | reverse complement strand
TCGCCTGCGCCCACAAACTCATCCGCATCATCAATGCCATGAGCCGCACCGGACAACCCTGGAACGAACAATTGCATACCCCAGCGACTTGACTCCAAACACAGTTGCTGCGGGAGTCAGACACCTGAGACGATCTGAGTCAAACGCCTGCGACGAACTGAGCAGACTCCCGCGACGAACGGCCGTCGTAAACAGGTGCCGTAAGCAGGTGTCAGGCTCCGTAGGTGCCTGACACCGTTGAAGTGATGCCGTCTTGGCGCGATCGGTGTCTGACACCCTGCGGGAGTCAGACACCTGGCTATCCGACCTGGCTATCCGACCTGGCTATCCGGCACCAGGCTATCCGGCACCTGGCTATCCGGCGGTCAGGTGTCTTCGACGCGCCGGCCGGTGTCGGTTTCGAACCAGTGCAGGGCGTGGCGGCCGTCGGGGCCGGTGGTGATCCGGTCGCCGGGCTTGGCGGGCGTGTCGGCCAGCTGGCGGGTGGCGCAGCGCACGACGACGGCGCTTTGGCCGCAGCGGCAATGCACCAGCTGTTCGGACCCCAGCGTTTCCACCATTTCGACTTCAACGGGCAGGCCCTGGGCATTGAGCAGCATGTGCTCGGGCCGCATGCCCAGGGTGACCGAGCGGCCGCGCACCTGGGCCGGCACTTGCAGCGGCGAGATGTCCAGCGGGACGCCGTCGGTGGTTTGCAGGGTGCCGTCGCCCGACACATTGACCGGCATCAGGTTCATGGGGGGCGAGCCGATGAAGCCGGCCACGAAGGTAGAGGCGGGTTTTTCGAAGACTTCCATGGGCGTGCCGATCTGTTCGGGCACGCCCTGGTACATGACGATCATGCGCTGCGCCAGGGTCATGGCTTCGACCTGGTCGTGCGTGACGTACAGGCTGGTGGTGCGCAGGCGGCGATGCAGCTTCATGATTTCCAGGCGCATCGCCACGCGCAGCTTGGCATCCAGGTTCGACAGGGGTTCGTCGAACAGGAACACCTTGGGCTCGCGCACGATGGCGCGGCCCATGGCCACGCGCTGGCGCTGCCCGCCGGACAACTGCCGGGGCCGGCGGTCGAGCAGCTTGTCCAGTTCCAGGATCTGCGCGGCCGCTTCTACCCGCTTGCGGATGTCTTCTTTGGAAAACTTGCGGATCTTCAGCCCGTACGCCATGTTATCGAACACGCTCATGTGCGGGTACAGGGCGTAGTTCTGGAACACCATGGCGATGTCGCGCTCGGCCGGCTCGAGTTCATTGACGACCTTGTCGTCGATCAGGATCTCGCCGCTGGTCACGGTTTCCAGCCCCGCCACCATGCGCATCAGCGTGGATTTGCCGCAGCCCGACGGGCCGACGATGACGATGAATTCGCCGTCGTGCACGTCGGCGTCGATGCCATGGATGACGGCGACATTGCCGGCATAGGTTTTCTTGACGTTGCGAAAGCTCAGGGTAGCCATGGAATAGTCTTTGCTTGGACGGGGGCGGGCGGGGCGCTTATTTTTCGGTGTCGACCAGGCCCTTGACGAACCATTTCTGCATCAGGATAACCACCAGCGCCGGCGGCACCATGGCCAGCATGGCGGTGGCCATGGTGATGTTCCATTCGGTGACGCTGTCGCCGCCGCTGATCATGCGCTTGATGCCGATGACCACGGGATACATGTTTTCCTGGGTGGTGATCAGCAGCGGCCACAGGTACTGGTTCCAGCCGTAGATGAACTGGATCACGAACAGCGCGGCGATGCTGGTGCGCGACAGCGGTAACAGCACGTCGCGAAAAAATCGCAAGGGTCCGGCGCCGTCGATGCGGGCCGCCTCGACCAGTTCGTCGGGCACGGTCAGGAAGAACTGGCGGAACAGGAACGTGGCGGTGGCCGAGGCGATGAGGGGCAGGGTCAGCCCCGCGTAGCTGTTGAGCAGGCCCAGGTCGGCCACCACTTTGTAGGTGGGCGCGATACGCACTTCGACCGGCAGCATCAGCGTGACGAAGATCATCCAGAAGAAGAACATGCGCCCCGGAAAGCGGAAGTACACCACCGCGAACGCCGACAGCAGCGAAATGGCGATCTTGCCGATGGAGATGACCAGCGCCATGACGAGGCTGACGTACAGCATGCGGCTTACGCCGGCACCGGCCAGCGCGCGGGCGTAGTTGTCGACGAAATGCGGGCCGGGCAGCAGCGACATGGGGGCGGCGGCGACTTCCTGCGCGGTTTGCGTGGACGCGACAAAGGTCACGTACAGCGGGAAGGCCACCAGGGCCACCCCGCACAGCAGGATCAGGTGGGCCAGAATGTCGAGCCAGGGGCGGCGTTCAACCATGGTGTCGTTGCCTTATGAATCAGTACTGGACTTTGCGGTCGATATAGCGGAACTGCGCCACGGTCAGGGTGACCACGATCGCCATCAGCACGACCGACTGGGCCGCCGACGAGCCCAGGTCCAGCCCGTGGAAGGCATCGCTGTACACCTTGTAGACCAGGATGGACGTGGCCGTGCCCGGGCCGCCTTGCGTGGTGGTGTCGATGATCGCGAAGGTGTCGAAGAACGCGTAGATGATGTTCACCACCAGCAGGAAGAACGTGGTGGGCGACAGCAGCGGGAAAACGATAGTCCAGAAGCGCCGCGCGGGCGAGGCGCCGTCGATGGCGGCGGCCTCGATGAGCGAGCGCGGAATGGATTGCAGGCCGGCCAGGAAGAACAGGAAGTTGTACGAGATCTGTTTCCAGATGGCCGCGATGACCACCAGGGTCAGCGCCTGGTTGCCGTCCAGGCGCGGGTTCCAGTTCACGCCTATATCGTGCAGCGCCACGGCCAGGATGCCGACCGAAGGCGAAAACAGAAACAGCCACAGCACCCCCACCACGGCCGGCGCGACGGCGTAGGGCCAGATCAGCAGGGTTTTGTACAGCCCCGCGCCGCGCATGACGCGATCGGCCATGACGGCCAGCAGCAGCGATACGGCCAGGCCCACGAAGGCCACCAGTACCGAAAAAACGGCGGTGACGCGGAAAGAGTCCAGGTATTCGGGCTGCTGGAACAAATCGATGAAATTGGCCAGGCCCACGAATTCGGAAGATAGCCCGAAGGCGTCCTGCAATTGCATGGACTGCCACATGGCCTGGCCCGCGGGCAGGAAAAAGAAGATCAGCGTAACGGCGATCTGCGGGGCCAGCAGCAAGTAGGGCAGGGTCTTGTGCCGGAAGACGACGCGTTTTTCCATGGATGTCCGCCGTTGGGGACCGGTGATGGGGCGGTGCCGGGCACCGGGGGCTGCCGCTCGGGCCGCGGGCGCCGCCCCCGCACGGAGGCAGCGCCGCGGCCCGGCGGTTTACTTGACGCTTTTCTCGAACTTTTCGAGCAATTCGTTGCCGCGGGTGACCATGGTCTTGATGCCGTCCTGCGCGGTGGTCTTGCCGGACATGATGCGTTCGATTTCCTGGTCCTGGATTTCGCGGATTTGCGGCAGGTAGCCCAGGCGCACGCCGCGCGAATTCGCAGTGGTCTCGACGTTGAGCTGCTTGACGGCCACTTCGGTGCCCGGATTCTTGTCGTAGAAGCCTTGCTTGCGGGTGAGCTCGTAGGCGGCCTTGGTGACGGGCACGTAGCCGGTCTGCTGGTGCCAGCGGGCGGCGATTTCGGGGCTGGACAGGAAGTGGAAGAACTCGGTCACGCCCTTGTAGGTTTCGGCCGGTTTGTTGGCGAAGACCCACAGCGAGGCGCCGCCGATGATGGTGTTCTGGGGCGCGCCCTTGACGTCGGCGTAGTACGGCAGAGTAGAAGTGCCGAACTCGAACTTGGCGTTCTTGGAAATGTTGGCGCGCAGGCCGCTGGACCCGGTGATCATGGCGCACTTGCCGCCGATGAACAGCGAGTTGGGCTGGTCGCCGCGCCCGCCGTACATGAAGATGCCGTCTTTGGCCAGCTTGGCCAGGTTGTCCAGGTGGCGTACGTGCAGCGGGGTGTCGATGGCCAGGCGGGCGTCCAGGCCGCCGAAGCCGTTGTCTTGGGTGGCATAGGGCACGTTGTGCCAGGCCGAGAAGGTTTCCAGCTGCACCCACGACGGCCAGGACGTGGTGTAGCCGCATTCTTGCCCGGCGGCCTTCAGCTTCTGGCCGGCGGCGGCGAGTTCTTCCCAGGTCTTGGGCGGCTGTTCGGCGTCGAGCCCGGCTTTCTTGAAGGCGTCTTTGTTGTAGTAGAAGACCACCGTCGAGCTGTTGAACGGCATCGAGATCAGCTTGCCGTCTTGCGACGAGTAATACCCTGCCACCGCACCGATGAACTTGGAGGGGTCGATCGGGTTGCCTACTTCTTCGGACATTTGCTGCACCGGCTTGATGGCGCCCTTGGCGTACATCATGGTGGCGGTGCCCACTTCGAAGACTTGCAGGATGTCGGGCGCGTTGCCCGCGCGGAACGCGGCGATGCCGGCATTCATGGATTCGCCGTAGTTGCCTTTATAGACGGCGTTGACCTTGTAGTCGGGGTGGGTTTTGTTGAATTCCTGGACCAGCTCGTTGACACGTTCGCCCAGCGCGCCTTCCATTGAGTGCCAGAACTGGATTTCGGTGGCGGCGTGGGCCGAAGATCCGGCGAAAGCCGCCAACAGGGCGGCGACGGTGAAGGCTAAGCGGTGCGATCGCATGGATGGTCCTCCTGGTTGCGTTGCCGCGAAACGGGGGTGTCCGTCCGCGGAGAACACGACACCTTATGTATGGTTTGTGACAGAGACGTGACTTTTACACCACCTGCTGGCGCTGTCAAATAGGCAATAGCGTACGCCAGGGGCCGTTATTTGGGGGAATGGCGATTGCAAGTATTTTGGATAGAGTATTTCCGGGTGTCCCGGCGCGGGGGGTATTCGGGTGGCTCGGAAAGCCAGGCGATGAGACGCAGGGGTCAAGAGCCAGGTGTCAGGCTCCGTAGGTGCCTGACACCGTTGGGGGCGGCGGCACGCTTCGGTGTCTGACACCCTTGCGGGAGTCAGACACCTGGGGGGCTGGGCTATCCGGGTCAGACACTCGGGGCCGGGCGGGCCAGGTTCCACATCAGGGCGCGGAAGGGCGCCAGCATGCTCAGGTTGACGGCCAGCTTGATGGCCAGGTCGCCGAACATCCAGGTGACCCAGGGCGTGCCGGTGGCGGCGAAGGCCACGCTGAAGAACACCGCGGTGTCGAGTACCGCGCCGACGGTGCCGGACAGCAGCGGCGCGCGCCACCAGCGCTGGTCGCGCAGGCGGTCGAAGACCTGGATGTCGGCCAGCTGGGCGCAGATGTAGGCCAGGCCCGAGGCCAGCGCGATGCGCGGCGAGGCCACCCAGATCGATACGCCCAGGGCGGCCGCGAAACCCACCCACGCGACGCGGCGCGCGGCGGCCGGGCCGAAGCGGCGGTTGAGCACATCGGTGACCAGGAACGCCACCGGATACGACAGCCCGCCCCAGGTCAGCCAGTCGTTCAGCGGGACCTGGACCAGGATATTGGAGCCCACCACGATGAGGCCCATGCAGAACACCGCCACCGCGAACTGCGGCAGGGTCATGGCCTGAAAGCGTCGCGCGGAATTCATTTGCCGAACTCGCTGGCCAATTCGCGCGACCGCTGGGCGGCGGCCTCGATCGCCCGCGCCACGATGGCAGCCAGGTCGGCCTGCTGCATGACCTGCAGCGCGGCGGCGGTGGTGCCCCCCTTGGACGTGACGCGCTCGCGCAGCACGGCCGGGGCGTCGTCGGACTGCGCCGCGAGCTGGGTGGCGCCGGCCAGCGTGCCCAGCGCCAATTGGCGGGCCTGGTCGGGGCCAAGGCCCACGGCCACGCCGCCGGCGATGAGGGCTTCGAGAAACAGGAAGACATAGGCCGGGCCGCTGCCCGACAGGGCGGTGACGGCGTCGAGCGCGGCGTCGCCGTCGACCCAGACGACCTGGCCCACCGAGGCCAGCAGGCGTTCGGCCAGTTCGCGGCCGGCATCGTCGACGCCCGGCAGCGCGGCCAGGCCGGTGACGCCGGCGCCCACCAGGGCCGGTGTGTTGGGCATGCAGCGCACCAGGTTTTGCCAGGGGGCGCCGGGTTCGCCCAGCCAGCCCGCCAGGGTGTCGGCGCGGATGCCGGCGGCCACGCTGATGACCAGCGTGCCGGGCCGCAGCCAGGGGCGCGTGGCTGCGACGGCATCGCGCAATTGTTGCGGCTTGACGGCGTAGATCCAGACGCGGCAGCCCTGCAGGGTGGCGTCGGGGGCGGCCGCCGCAGTGGCGCCGCGGCCGCGCCAGGTGTCTTGCACGGCGGGGTTGGGATCCAGCACGTGCAGCTTGCCCGCCGGGCAGGTCTTGCCGGCCAGGCCGCTGGCCAGCGCCGAGGCCATGTTGCCGCCGCCGATGAAGGCGATAGAAATCTGTGAGTCCATGGGGCGCGATTGTAGCCGCCGCCGGCCTGCTCCGGCGCAAGCGCGGTGTAAGGAAGGTGTCAGATACTGGCGGCGTTTGGGCCGGAGGCGGTCGCCGGGACGGTGTCTGACTCCGTGTGGGAGTCAGGCTGCTGGTGTCAGGCTCCCGCAGGGTGCCTGACACCGTGGAGGTTGGCAGGGCCCAGGCTCGCTTGTCGGTGTCTGACACCCTGCGGGAGTCAGACACCTGGCTGTGCGCGAGATGCCTGGGCATGGCGAACCCGGCCGCCCGCCGGGTGCCGGATCAATATGTGTCCCCGTTTGCCGGGCATTGCGAAATATTGGGGATTACACGCAGTGACACCCGGGGATGCTGCTTTCAGAATACCGCCCACGCTGTACTTTTGCCCAAGAAGCCGGCAATGGCCGCAATGGGTCGCCGGGCATCCCGCGGCGATTCCGACCCGTCCAAAGCTGTCCATCCCTATCGCTGGAGAATTCCGAATGAAGCTTCTGCATCGCGTTACCCCAATCGCCATGGCTTTCGGGGCGCTGCTCCTGGCCGGCGCCGCGCAGGCCGCCGACACTATCAAGATCGGCATCCCCCAGCCTATGACCGGCCCCAACACGCAGTACGGCACGCAAATTCAGGCCGGCGCGCTGACCGCCATCGAAACCATCAACGCCCAGGGCGGCGTCAAGGGCAAGAAACTCGAGCCCATTCTTATCGACGACGGCTGCGAACCCAAGCAGGCCGTGCCCGCCGCCAACCGCGTGGTCAATTCGGGCGCCAAGTTCGCCGTGGCCCATGCCTGCTCGGGCGTGACCGTGCCGGCGGTGAACGTGTACGAACAGGAAGGCATCGTCGCCATCACCCCGGGCGCGACCTCGCCGCTGGTCACCGACACCACCAAGCCGCATTTCTTCTTCCGCACCATCGGCCGCGACGACCAGCAAGGCCCGTTTGCCGCGCGCTATATCGCCAATACGCTCAAGCCCAAGAAAGTGGCCGTGCTGCACGACAAGCAGACCTACGGTTCGGGCGTGGCCACGCAGGTTAAGGATTCGCTGGAAAAGAACAAGGTCAACGTGGTGATGTTCGAAGGCATCAACGTCGGCGACAGCGATTATTCGGCCGTGATCACCAAGCTGAAGTCGGCCGGCGTCGACCTGGTCTATTTCGGCGGCTACCACCCCGAGCTGGGCCTGCTGCTGCGCCAGTCGCGCGAACAGGGCCTGGACGTGCAGTTCATGGGCCCCGAAGGCACGGCCAACCAGGACCTGGTCGCCATCGCCGGTCCGGCCATCGAAGGCCTGCTGGTGACGCTGCCTTCCGACTTCACCAAGCTGCCCGGCAACGAAGGCATCGTGAAGGCTTTCCGCGACGCCAAGCGCGACCCCGACGGCGCGTTCCAGATGCCGGCCTACGCGGCCGTGCAGATTCTGGCCAAGAGCATCGAGGCGGTGGGCGAAGATCCCAACAAGGTCGCCGACTACATGCACAAGACCGCCTTCGACACGGCCATCGGCAAGGTCGAATACGACGCCAAGGGCGACTTGAAGGACTTCGAGTTCGCCGTCTTCAAGTGGGACAAAGACGGCAAGAAGACCCAGCTGTAAACACGCGCCGTTCCGGCTACCCGCCGGAACCGACCGCACGCCCAGGTTTCCGGCTCCGGGTCGTCTTACCGGGGCCGGAACTATTTGGAGCATAGGTACATATCCATGTCAGACCTCATCCCCCAACTTACCCAGCAGGTCTTCAACGGCCTTTCGCTGGGCGCGATCTACGCGCTGATCGCCATTGGCTACACAATGGTCTACGGCATCATCGGTATGATCAACTTCGCCCACGGCGAGATCTATATGATCGGCGCCTACGTGGGCCTGGTCACCCTGACCGCCCTTGGCACCAATAGCGGCCTGCCGCTGCCTTTCGTGATCGCGGCCATGCTGCTGGTGGCCATTACGGTTACCGGCGTCTACGGCTTCAGCGTCGAGCGCGTGGCCTACCGGCCGGTGCGCGGCAGCCAGCGCCTGGTGGCGCTGATCTCGGCCATCGGCATGTCCATTTTCCTGCAGAACTGGGTGGCCCTGGGCCAGGGCGCGCGCGACATGGCCGTGCCCTCGCTGATTTCGGGCTCGGTGCAGTTCAATATGGGCTCGCAGTTCGACGTGACCCTGCCGTATTCGCGCATCATGATCATCGTGGTCACCGTGCTGCTGATGGTGGCGCTGTCGCTGTTCATCAAGTATTCGCGCATGGGCCGCGCCTCGCGCGCCTGCTCGCAGGACATGCATATGGCCAACCTGCTGGGCATCGACACCAACCGGGTCATCTCGTTCACCTTCGTGCTGGGCGCCATGCTGGCGGCCGTGGGCGGCGTGCTGATCGCCATCACCATCGGCAAGCTGAATCCGTTCATCGGCTTCCTGGCTGGCATCAAGGCGTTCACCGCCGCGGTGCTGGGCGGCATCGGCAGCATTCCCGGCGCCATGCTGGGCGGCGTGCTGCTGGGCCTGGCCGAAACATTGGCCGCCGCCTATATCTCGTCCCAGTACAAAGATATCGTGGCCTTCGCGCTGCTGGTGCTGATCCTGCTGTTCCGTCCGTCCGGACTGCTCGGCAAACCTGAGGTGGAAAAAGTCTGATGGCCAACAACACCCTTAAAAACGCCACGATGGCGGCCGTGCTGACGGCCGTCATCGTTACGCCGGTGTTCGGGCTGCAGCTGGTTCGCCAGGGCGCCCGCACCAATCTGGAAACCCACTGGGACCTGGTGGCCCTGGCCGCCGCGGTGGTGTTCGTCTTTCAATTGCTGCGCCCCTGGGTGGCCAGGCCGTTCCAGAGGCTGAAGACCAGCATTCCGGTGCTGCCCGCGGCCCCCGCCAAGGGCAACAAGTGGCTCATCGCGCTGGTGATCGCGGCGGCGGTGATCTGGCCGTTTTTCAGCGGCCGCAGTTCGGTCGACATCGCGACGCTGGTGCTCATCTATGTGATGCTGGGCCTGGGCCTGAATATCGTGGTGGGCTTCGCCGGCCTGCTGGACCTGGGCTTCGTGGGCTTCTACGCGGTGGGCGCCTATACGTACGCGCTGCTGTACCACTGGGGCGGCTGGGGCTTCTGGGAAGCGCTGCCGTTCGCCGGCGCCATGTCGGCGCTGTTCGGGTTCATATTGGGCTTTCCCGTATTGCGCCTGCGCGGCGACTACCTGGCCATTGTCACGCTGGGCTTCGGGGAAATCATCCGCCTGCTGCTCATCAACTTGAACTTCTTTACCGGAGGCCCCGACGGCATCTCGGGCATTCCCAAGCCCACCGTGTTCGGCATGGAGATGACGCGGCGCGCCAGCGAAGAAGGGGGGCGCACCTTCCACGAGATCATGGGCTGGACCTTCGACAACCAGCACATGGTCAACTACCTGTACCTGATGGCGCTGGCCCTGGCCCTGGTGACGCTGTTCGTGTCCACGCGCCTGATCCGCATGCCCGTGGGCCGCGCCTGGGAAGCCCTGCGCGAAGACGAGATCGCCTGCCGCTCGCTGGGCCTGAATCCCACGCGCATCAAGCTGTCGGCCTTTACGCTGGGCGCCATGTTCGCCGGGTTCGGCGGCGCGTTTTTCGCGGCCCGCCAGGGCATGGTCAACCCCGAGTCGTTCACCTTCATTGAATCGGCCCTGATCCTGGCCATCGTGGTGCTGGGCGGCATGGGCTCGCAGGTGGGCGTGATCCTGGCCGCGATTCTGCTGACCGTGCTGCCCGAAGTGGCGCGCGAGTTCGCCGAATACCGCATGCTGATCTTCGGCCTGGTCATGGTGTTGATGATGATGTGGCGCCCACAGGGACTGCTGCCCATGAAGCGTCCCCACGTGGAGCTGGCCAAATGAGCGAAGTCCTTTTGAAAGTATCCGGACTGACCATGCGCTTCGGCGGCCTGCTGGCCGTCGACGGCGTGGGCTTCGAGGTCCAGCGCGACGAGGTGTTCGCCATCATCGGCCCCAACGGGGCGGGCAAGACCACGGTGTTCAATTGCGTGGGCGGTTTCTACAAGCCCACGGCCGGCGATATCGTCATGGACGGCAAGCCGATCAACGGCCTGCCCAGCCACAAGGTGGCCCGCCACGGCCTGGTGCGCACGTTCCAGAACGTGCGCCTGTTCAAGCAGCTGACCGTACTGGAAAACCTGCTGGTGGCGCAGCATACGCAGGTGGAATCGCGCCTGCTGCCGGGCCTGCTGAAATTGAAATCGTATCGGCAGTCGGAAGCCGAGGCCCTGACGCGCGCCGCGCAATGGCTGGATTTCATGGGGTTGCGCCAGTTCGCCAACCGCGAGGCGGGCAACCTGGCCTACGGGCACCAGCGGCGCCTGGAAATCGCCCGCTGCATGATCACCAAGCCGCGCCTGCTGATGCTGGACGAGCCCGCCGCGGGCCTGAACCCGCAAGAAAAGCGCGACCTGCAGCAGCTGATCGACCAGTTGCGCCGCGAGTTCGGCGTGGCGGTGCTGCTGATCGAACACGACATGAGCCTGATCATGGGCATATCCGACCGGATCCTGGTCATGGAGCACGGCAAGCCGATCACCACCGGCACGCCCGAGCAGGTGCGCAGCGACGAGCGCGTCATCAAGGCGTACCTGGGGGAAGAATGATGCTGAAGCTGGACAACATTCATACGTATTACGGCGCCATCCAGGCCTTGAACGGCGTGTCGGTCGAGGTCAACCAGGGCGAGATCGTGACCCTGATCGGCGCCAACGGCGCCGGCAAGACCACGCTGCTGATGACGGTTTGCGGCAATCCGCGGGCGCGCGAGGGTGTCATTACCTTCGAGGGCAAGGACATTACCCACCAAGATACCCACCACATCATGCGCTCGGGCATCGCCATCTCGCCCGAAGGGCGGCGGGTGTTCAAGGACCTGACGGTGGCTGAGAACCTGATGATGGGCGGCTTTTTCGCCAGCCGGGAGGCCATCCAGGCGGGGCTGGAACACGTCTACACGCTGTTCCCGCGCCTGAAAGAGCGCGCCGCGCAGCGCGCGGGCACGATGTCGGGCGGCGAACAGCAGATGCTGGCGATCGGCCGCGCGTTGATGACCCGGCCCAAGCTGCTGCTGCTGGACGAGCCCACGCTGGGCCTGGCCCCGCTGATCATCGCGCAGATCTTCGACATCATCCGCACCATACGCGAGCAGGGCGTCACGGTGTTCCTGGTGGAACAGAACGCCCATAAGGCGCTGCAAGTGGCCGACCGCGGGTATGTGCTGGAAAACGGCCGGGTGGTGCTGCAGGACACCGGCGCCAACCTGCTGGTGAACGATGACGTGCGCAAGGCGTATCTGGGGGGGTAGCTTGGTTCAGGTGTCTGACTCCCGCAGGATTCAGGTGTCTGACTCCCGCAGGGTGTCGGACACCGTACTACTGAGAAACCGCTGCCTGCTTCGGTGTCTGACACCCTGCGGGAGTCAGACACCTGTGAACCGCCCCGGGAAACTCGGAGGCTCCGACATTTGAGAGAATGGAGCCATGAAGAAAGTAAAGAGTTTTTCGCCCGAGGTTAAGGCGCGGGCGGTACAAATGGTGTCGGATCATGAGGCGGAG
>WMBV01000060.1:11232-16903 GCA_017745595.1 Bordetella petrii | reverse complement strand
GGCTTTGCGTTGGGGGGCGCTGGGGGGTGTCAGGTTCCGGAGGTGCCTGACACCGAGGTGTGGCGACGCTGTCTAGCCATTTCGGTGTCTGACACCCTGCGGGAGTCAGACACCTGAAGCGCCACCTGAAACGCCCGAATCAGGCCTTGGATGCGGCGGCGGGGGGCATGCGGAATCCGACGCCCAGGCGGTTGAAGGCGTTCATCAGGCCGATGGCGTAGGTCAGGTCGGCGAGTTCTTTTTCGTTGAATTCGGCGGCCGCGGCCGCGTATTCGTCGTCGGGGATGGCGGTGGCGGCTACCTGGGTGACGGTTTCCGCCCAGGCCAGGGCGGCGCGTTCGCGGGCGCTGAAGACCTTGCCCGATTCGCGCCAAGCCGGCACCAGCACCAGTTTTTCAACGGACAGGCCATGCTTGAGCAAGTCGCGGGAATGCATGTCGATGCAGTAAGCGCAGCCGTTGATCTGCGACACGCGCAGGTAGACGATGTCGATCAGTTCGGTGGGCAGGCCGCACTGGCGCAGGTAGGCGTACACGGCGCCGAAGGCCTTGTAGCCCTCGGGCGAGGCCTTGGCGTAGTCGAGGCGTGGACTCATGATGTTTCCTTGGTGCGACGTTGAAAACTGCATCATCGCGCATTATGGTCCAGCCGGAAAGAGCCAAGATGGGTCTCGGTTTCTGGGCCATGATGCGGCCGGCATCGCGACGGCACGGCAGCCGTTTGCCGCCGGCTACAGCAGCTTCAAGATGCGCCGGCCGAGCTGTTCGGCGGTGGCTGGCGAGTCGATGTTGGTAAAGCCCAGCATCAGGGCCGGCGCGCCGTTGTCGTCGTGGGCCCAGTTCGCGAGGGCTTCGGCGTACATGCCGTCGGCGCGCATGCGGGCCGCCAGCCGCCGGTCGGATAGCCGGCCGCGCGGCCGCAAGATCAGGTGCATGCCGCCCGGCTGGAAATCGATGCGCAGGTGTTTGCCCAGCACCTGCTCCAGGCCTGCCGTGGCTGCCTGCCGGCGCTCGGCGTACAGCTTGCGCATGCGCTGGATATGGCGCGCGAAGTGTCCTTCGGTGATGAAGGCCGTGACGATGGCCTGGGTAAGCTGCGGACTGCCGGCCACCCAGGCCTGGCAGACTTGTTCGAAGCGCTCCACTTGCGATGTCGGCACGACCAGGTACGCCAGCCGGATGCCCGGAAACAGCACCTTGCTGAAGGTGCCGGCGTAGATCACGCGCCCGTCGCGGTCCAGGCTTTTCAAGGCAGGCAGGGGGCGGCTGACATACCGATATTCGCCGTCGTAGTCGTCTTCGACGACCCAGGCGCCGCGATGCGCGGCCCAGTCCAGCAACGCCATCCGGCGGGGCAGCGACAACGATACCGATAGCGGGCTCTGGTGCGCCGGCGTTACCACCGCGGCGCGCGCCCGGGGAGCACGCTCGATGCCGGCGGAAACCACCAGGCCCTGATGATCCACGGGTACCGGCGCTGCTTGCAGATGCATCAGCGCCAGCAGCTCGCGCGTGGGAGGGTAGCCCGGATCTTCGAGCCAGACGGTATCGCCCTTTTTCAGCAGCGCGTGGGTGAGCAGTTCGATGCTGTGGCGATAGCCCGACGTGATGAAAACCTGCGACGGCATGCAGTCGATGCCGCGCGCCACGTGCAGATAGGTGGCGATTTCGGTGCGCAATGCCGGCAGGCCCTGGGGGGCGGGCGGCACCATATCGGCGGGCTGCATGGCGCGCACGCAGCGGGCTCCCAGGCGCGCCCAGATCTTGCGGGGAAAAGCGTCCAGGGCGGGCAGGCCCATCTGGAACGGGCGTATGGAATCGGGAAGAAAGCCGGCCGCGTAACCCGCGTCAGGGGCATGTATGGCGGGGGTGGCGGCTAGGGCGCGAGGCTGGAGGCCCGGCGCCACCACGGTGCCGGCCTGGCCGCGCGCCTGCGTGTAGCCTTCGGCCATCAGCAAGGCATAGGCGGCTTCGATGGTGCCGCGCGCGAGGCCGAGTTCTTTGGCCAGCGCGCGCGCCGAAGGGATGCGTTCGCCCGGCGACAACAGCCCGCTGGTGATGGCGCCGCGAAACCGTTCGTAGATCTGTCGATAAAAGGGCTGCGCCGCGGTCGGATCCAGGGGCGCGATATTGCCGGCCTTCGCTGCTGCCATGAGCTGGACACCTGGGCAAATAATTCCGCGAAATTATACGGCAGCGCCTTGCGCGCTATGCGCTGACCTCGGCAAAGTGTTCGGCCACGCTGGCCTGTGCCGAAGCCCTGGCGTTTCGCAGGGCCTCGGGTCCGCCGGCCGTGCCTTGAATCGAGAAAAACGCGATGTCGTGGATGCCCACCGTATTCAGTATCGCGCGCAGGTACGGCGTCAGGAAGTCGGGCTGGCGCGGGGGCTCGCCCGAGTAGCTGCCGCCGGACGCGATGGCGATGAAGGTGGGGCGGTCTTGCAGGGTCCCGACCTTGCCTTGAGGGGTGGGCTGAAAGGTGCGGAATACGCGCACGATGTGGTCGATCCAGGCCTTGAGGGTGGATGGCACCGTGTAATTGTGCATGGGCGTACCGATGATCAGGGCATCGGTTGTTTCCAGCTCGCGGATCAGTTTTTCGGATTCGGCCAGGGTGCCCCGGTGTTCGTTGCCGTCGGGCGATGCGAAGCCGCCCAGGGCGCGCGCATAGCCGCGGTCTACGTGCGATGCGGCGTCGGCCGACAAGTGCCGGTCGGTCAGGGCGGCGCCGGGGTAGCGGGCCATCAGGTGGCCGAGTATTGCCTCGGACAGGCGAAAGCTTTCGGCTTCTTGCGCGCGCGGGCTGCAGTTGATGCGCAGGATGTGCTTCATTGTTGTTCCTTGGCAATGATTTTCGAAAAGCGCATGGCGCTTGTGACCAGGCCTTGCCTGAAATAGAACCGCTGGGCCAGCGCGTTCGACAGGCCGGTATCCAGCACCAGCTTTGCGCAATCTTGCCGAGCGGCAATGACGCTCAGCTCGTCCAGCAGCCGGGCGCCATGGTTGCGGCCGCGGCTGCCCGCGGTGGTAACCAGGTCATCCACGTAAAGAAAGCGCCCATAGATCAGGTTTTCTTGCAGGCGATAGCCGGCCAGGGCCAGCGCGGCCGGGCCCTGCCACACGCCCAGGATGCGGTATTGCTGGCCGGCCATGCGGGTCACGCGCGCCACGAAATCCGCCGGCGTTTGCAGGTGAGGGCGCAGTTGCTGCATGACAAGAAAGCACGCCCGCAGGTCTTCCGGGGTATCGGCGTGCCGTATGACTGCATCGTCCAAGGGTAGGGCTCCGGCTGGGTGCAAAGAGGGAAACGCCGCAGGTGCCTGACACGGCTGCGCGCAGAGGCATTCCGCCATTTCCGGTGTCTGACACCCTTGCGGGAGGCAGACACCTGTGGACCTGTGGATTCATTGGACATGCTAAAGCCAGGATGACGCACTAAAAAGATCCATGTTCTGTATTTTCGAATAGGCCATGTTTTGCCGGAGGCCAGTCGAACTGGACCATTGAATCAGTGCCGAATCGGCCCATGACAGCGGTGTGGGGCGGCGGCATGATCTTGCCATGCCCGATCGAGCGCGATCGGCATCGTGGCGCGAGGCGCCGCGAGGGTTCTTCAGCGATGCGCCGACGCATCGCCTCTTTTCGCAGCTTTACTTATCCGGAGCCAGACATCATGTCCACGAACAAGCAAGCAAACCCCACTTACGCACGCCGCAACGTCCTGGTAGGAGGAGCCGCCGCCGTCGGCGCCCTGCTCGTGGCGGCCAACAGCCCCGAAGCGGCGGCGGCGCGCGCCAGCGGGCGGGCCGCCAGGGCCGATGCGGCACGGGCCGCATCGGCCAGCACCATCGTGACCCGGGATGGAACCCAGCTGTACTACAAAGACTGGGGCACGGGCCCCACCGTGGTGTTCTGCCACGGGTGGCCGCTAAGCTCGGACAGCTGGGAATCGCAGATGCTGTTCATGGCCGGGCATGGCTATCGCGCCGTGGCGCACGACCGGCGCGGGCACGGCCGTTCCAGCCAGCCCTGGAACGGCAACGACATGGATACCTATGCCGACGACCTGGCCACCGTCATCGATACCCTGGACCTGAAAGACATCGTGCTGGTGGGGTTTTCCACGGGCGGCGGCGAAGTGGCGCGCTATGTGGGCCGGCACGGCACCAAGCGGGTATCGAAGATCGTGCTGGTGTCGGCGGTGCCGCCCTTGATGGCCAGGACCTCGCGGAATCCGCGCGGCCTGCCCGTCGAGGAATTCGACAAGCTGCGCGCCGCGCAGCTGGCCAACCGCTCGCAGTTCTATCGGGACGTGGCCAGCGGGCCTTTCTACGGCTTCAACCGGCCCCAGGCCCAGGTTTCGCCTGCCTTGATCGACGCATGGTGGAGGCTGGGCATGCAAGGCGGGCACAAGAACACCTACGACTCGATCAAGGCATTCTCGGAAACGGATTTCACCGAAGACCTGAAGAAGTTCGACGTGCCCACTTTGATCGTGCATGGCGACGACGACCAGATTGTTCCCATCGACATTTCGGGGCTGCTGTCGGCGAAGCTGGTGCCCCAGTCGAAGCTGCTGGTGTATTCCGGCGCGCCGCACGGATTGACCGAGACGCACAAAGACCGCTTCAACGCCGACCTGCTCGAGTTCGCGCGCGCTTGACGCGCTTTTCTTTCTGATAAGCCGACTAGGAGCCGAATACATGCATACATTCGCCGACAAGGTTGTACTGATCACCGGCGGGGCGGCGGGCATCGGAAGTGCCGCCGCCCTGCGGTTTGCCGCAAGAGGCGCGCGCGTGGTGGTAACCGGCAGGCGCGCCGCCCAGTTGGAAGCGTTCGCGGCCGGGCACGCATCCATCGATTACCTGGTGGCCGACGCGGGCAAGCCGGAAGACGCGGCGCGCACGATCGAAGCCGCGGTGGCGCGGCATGGCCGATTGGACGTACTGGTGAACAACGCCGGGGCGGCCACGGTCATGCCGTTGCTGCAGGCCAGCGTCGACAAGGTCAATGCGCTGCTGGCCGTGAACGTGGTGGGGCCGTCTTTGCTGGCGGCCGCGGCGGTGCCGCACCTGGCGCGCCAGCAGGGCAGCATCGTCAACGTGTCCAGCACCTATGGCCACAAGGCGGCCGCCAACCTGTCTCATTATGCGGGCAGCAAGGCGGCGCTGGAGCACCTGACCCGCTGCTGGTCGCTCGAACTGGCGCCCATGGGCGTACGGGTGAATGCCGTGGCCGCGGGGCCCACCGAAACCGAGTTTCTGGCCACGCGCATGGGGCTGAATGCCGAACAGGTGGAAGCCATCAAGGCCTCGGAACGCGAGCGGATACCGCTGGGGCGCCGCGGCCAGCCGGACGAGGTGGCGCATTGGATCGTGGCGCTGGCCGAGCCCTCGATATGGATGACCGGGCAGGTCGTCACCGCCGATGGCGGCCTGAACGTGACCTGATCGGCCGATGGCTATTAATCGGGGCGGCACCTGCCGCCCCGTTTTTTATTCCGCCGGCGCAGGCACCGGGCTATGAACTGAGTGCCGCGCGCATAGAAAACGGGGTTGGCCGGCGGTACCGCCGGCCAACCCCGGGGGGGCCGAGTGGTGGGGCTAACTAACCCGGCCGGGTGTGGCCGGAGGCGTAGCTTACCCCACCAACTCGGCCCGAGAGAAGAC
>WMBV01000060.1:0-11222 GCA_017745595.1 Bordetella petrii | reverse complement strand
CGCCTTATTTTTTTTTGGGGGGGGGCGGGTGGGTGGTGATTTGTGTGGGGAGGGCAGCGAAATTGGTGGGGGGGGGGGGCGGGGGCCCCCCCCCCCCAACCCCGGGTGGGCCGAGTGGGCGGGATCAAGACGCGGGCGGGTAGTCGAGGTTGCCGAAGCTGACCAGACCTTGTCGGCGCGCCTGCTGCAGTTCGGCCCACACCTCGGCGCGCGTCGCGTGCGATGCGGCCTGTTGGATCGGCGCGGTGGCGTCTTGCGACCACACCAGGCCATGGTCCCGCGCGTCATGCAGCTCGGCGATGACCTGTGCGCGGGTCTTGCCGCCGATCTGGGGTTGCGGCAGCGGCGCCGGTTGCTCGACGTCGGCACCGGGGTACGGCGCCCGAATCGGCTGGGGACCGGAATCCGCGGCATACGCGCCGGCAGCCAAGGCAAATTGCGAAACGACGATGAGGGTCTTGAGGGTATTCATGATGTGCTCCTTAGAAGCTGATGAGTGGTGAATGAGGTCGTGTTTCCATCAGAAGATGGTGGGAAAGACGGAACTGCTGTCGGGGTTGCCGACGTTGCTGCGGGGACTGTGGCCGATAGCGCCGGTGCTGCTGTTGCCGCCATGGATGCCATGCGGCGCGCCCACGGGTGCGGAGCGCAGGGAAATGAGTTGCGAGGCGTGCATGATGGGCTTCAGTTCCAGGGATGCCGGCCGACGCCGTTGGCGCAGCAGCAGCACGGCGATCGAGGCGAGTGTCAGCAGGATGAAGCCGATGACCGCGGAAAGAATGTAGGGGCGTACGGTTTCGAAGATCGCCATGACGGTCTCTTGGAAGATGAAGCCGAGGGCCAGCGCGGATCCGGCCCATAAGGCGGAGCCGCCCAGGTCGTACAACAGGAATATGGGCAGCCTGGTGCCGCTGGCCCCGGCCAACAGGGTGGTGATGGCGCCGGCGCCCGGCAGGAACTTGGCAACGAGCAGCGAGCGCGGCCCGAAACGGCGAAATGCGTTGTTGCTGGTGGCCACGCAGGCGCTGGGCGACATGGAAAACCGGCACACTCCACGGGTCAGGACACTGCCATAGCGCCGGCCGGCCCAGTACCATGCGGTGTCGGCCAGCAAGCAGGCGGCAACCACCATGGCCAGCGTGCCGCACAATGCGCTCATGCCTTTCATGCCGGCCGGGATGGCGCCGGCCACCAGCAGCGACGGATAAGCCGGCAGGGGCAGCCCCATCTGTTCGAAGAACACGGTGGCCATCAGCAGCATGTGTCCGTAGTCGTCAATGAGCTGCGGCATTACGGCGAGGTGTGACATGATTGCGCCTTTGTTCAGGTTCCGCCGGCCTTGGCGACCGGGCTGCTTGGCCATCCATGGGGTGGCATAGCTGGGACGTTGAGTTCATTCTTGGCGATCCCGTCCCGCCTGTCTTGGTCCGATTGCGTGCTGTGTGAGTGGTCCAGTTAGAAGAATGGCGCCATGGGTTGGCGGCGGTGTCCGACACCCTGCGGGAGTCAGACACCTGTAGACACCCTGCGGGTGTCAGACACCTGAAGAGGTACTCGAAGAGATCAGTGTGATGCTGCTCAGGCGGCTTCGGCCTGGCGCAGGGCCTGGGCGGCGGCGCGCGCCGCGGCGTCGATCTCGGCCTCGTTGAAGGGCGCGAAACCCATTACCAAGGCGGGTGGAGCGGGGTGCGAGCCGGTGTATTTGCTCAGCGGAAAAGCCGTTATGCCGGCGGCGGCCAGGCGTTGCAGGGCCGTGGCCTCGTCCATGCCGACCAGCCTGCCCACGGCGTCCAGGCCGGCCTGCGGCCTGTCGACTTCGATGAGCCCCTGCCAGTGCCGTTGCGCGGCGTGATAGAACGCTTCCGCGCGCGCGACGTAGATCTTGCGCATGCGGCGCACATGCTGGTCGAAGTGTCCTTCCTGGATGAATTCCGCCAACACGGTTTGCAGCGGCCAGTTGGTCTGTCGCAGCGTCAACGACGCCGTGCGGGTGAACGCCTCGACCAGGTGGGGCGGGCAGACGATGTAGGCGATGCGTATCGACGGGAACAGCAGCCTGCTGAATGTGCCGGCGAAGACGACCCGCGATTCCGCACCGGGAAAGCTGCCTAGCGCGGCGACCGGATTGCCGGCGAAGCTGAATTCGCTGTTGTAGTCGTCTTCGAAGATCATCGCGCCGGTTTCGGCCGCCCATTGCAGCAATTGCAGGCGCCGTTCGGGCGTCATGACGGCGCCCGAAGGCGAATGATGGCAGGGCGTGGTGTAGACCAGGCGGGCGTCGGGAGCCTGGCGGATACCATCTTCGACCCGCATGCCCTGTTCGTCGACGTCCACGTCCACGATCCGCAGGCCCGCGCCCAGCAATAATTGCCGCGCCGCGTTGTAGCCCGGGTCTTCCATCCACACCGAGTCGCCGGGGGTCGTGACCAGCCTGATGCACAGGTCGAGCGCATGCTGCACGCTGCCCAGGATGATGATCTGCTCGGGCTGGACACTGAGCCCGCGCGAGATGGCCAGCTGCCGGGCGATGACCTGGCGCAGCGGCAGATGGCCGGGCCCGTCGGCCGGCCATAGCGAGTCGATTCGCGAGGCGCGCAACTGCCGCGCTTGCAGGCGCCGCCAGATGTCGATGGGAAAGGTCTTGACGTCGGGGCGGTGCGGCGCGAACGGGTAGGGAGCGGATGCCGCCACGCTCATGGGAAAGGGCGGTTCGATATCGGCCAGCGTGCGGTACCAGCGGCCGGTGGGTTCGGGCCGGCGCTGGCCGGCCAACGAGGACGGGGCGGGTGGCGGTGCCAGGCGCCGTTCGGGCAGTACCGGGCTCACCCGGGTGCCGCTGCCGGGCCGGGCCTCGAGATAACCTTCGGACAGCAAGCGGTCGTAGACCGTCTGCGCGGTGCCGCGCGCCACCCCGTAATGCCGCGCCAGGGTGCGCGACCCCGGGAGCAGGCTGTCTGGTGGCAAGCGCCCGGCCGCGATGGCTTTTCTAAGCCCTTCGTACAGCCAGTTCTGCAGGGGTTCGCCGGGACGGCGCTCGTCCAGGGGCAGCGACCATATCAGGGGGCCTCGTTCGCGGCGGGCAGAAGGGCGGCTCATGATGACTGGCCTAACCAAAAAGAGGAAAACCGGACCAATACAGCCGCGCCCACGTCTCTAGAATTGAGGACATTCTTGTATGCCCCGTGCGAGGCCAGGCCACTGCCTGGAGACGGGGCCGGGTTAATTCAGTCTTTCATCGATAACCCCATCAGCGGGCCAGCGGCACTGCTCTATCGTATGCAGTGCGGCCTCGCGGCGGTAGATCCGCCCAGCGGACCACAGTGTTGCCTTCCCGGCATCAATACGGCCGCGTTTCCCCGCTTTTTTCACCAGACATCATGGTCGGTCAGCCGTACTGACGACCTATGTGCAAAACAATACAGTGATAACAAGCTGAGAAAGTTTGGTGATATTTGTAATTGTGGCAAACCCTATCAGATGTCCAACGAAAGCGATAGCGGTCTGGACGGTAAATCAGTCCTACGTTTTGAGGACTTTGCGCTACGTCAGATTCTTATAGCGGGCTCCCTCCTACCATGGCGCCGCTGACTTCTATTCGGAAGCCAGCGACGGCACATCGCCGTTCTCTATGTGGACGCTATTGGGTCATTTGAATGAGCAAGCTGGGTATTTGGGTCGACTACAGTCAGAAGATCGTCTGCAATGAACTGCGCCGACAGAACTTGATCTCTTTCAGCGATTGGGCTCTGGACGCAAGCTATTGCAGAAAGACGTTTTCGCCCATCACTTACCAAGGGTATTGCCTTTGGGCAATACCCTGCCTGCGCCTGATGCGCAAGCATGCGGCGCTGGCGCGCACCCTGGCCACAGCGGTTCGCTGGATGGCGGCAGACATCAAATACCAACAAGGAACAAGTGCCCATCGTCACGTGCGAGGCTGGCTGGTGCATCGCTGCATCTTCTGGCCTGGCAACTGGCTGCTGGGCATTTTCGCGTCGACGCGCCTTGATTGTTTTCTGCCACGCCATGCCGGCTCGGCCAAATGATCAGCGATCAGGTCCACACGGTCAATTCAGTCTTCACTAGGTTAATCATCATGAAAAAAGTAATACTCAGCGCCCTGGTTTCTGGTTGCCTGGCCACGATGGCAGGCGCTGCTGTCGCCGATACGGGCAATATTTCGTTCATCGGCGAGATCACCAACAACGCGTGCGCCATCGGCGGTGGCCAGCAGGGCGCCGACATGACCGTCCTGATGGGCAGCGTGCCCGCGACTATGCTGGCGGCGGTAGGGGACCGGGGGCCGGAAACCGAATTCACCATCACCCTGATCGGCTGCGACACTTCCATCCAGGAAACCGCCGCGATCTCGTTCCGTCCGGGCGCCGGTAACGTCGTCGACAGCCGTCTGCTGAGCCTCGAGAGCGGCGCCGGCGCCCAGGGCGTGGCTGTGGGCTTGTCCACCGCCGTTGGCGACGACATCATCGTGGGCGGCGGGTCTACGCCCTACACCCTGATCGACGGCACCAACATCCTGCGCTTCAAGGCTCACTACGAAGCCGTGGGCACCGTGACGGCCGGCCCCGCCAATGCGCGCGCCGTGTTCCAAGTCGACTACTCGTAAGAACACGACGCAAGCCATTCGCCATTTTGCGGAAGCGGGCCGGTAAAGCGGGTTCCGTCTTCCGTGGAAGGCGCGCATACGCATAAACGTAGCGGTGCACAGCAAGGCATTCCGCGCGGCCCCAGGTCAACCGGGGCTGCACGGGCGATGCCGGTATGGCGGCCGCCGTTTGCCGCGACACCCGATAAGCCTGTTGCCACCCACATCCATTCATGCCGAGGCCATGGGCGTTGCGCCCTGGCGGACTGCAGCCCAGTCAAATGAAAATCCTTTTGCAGCGTCTGTACCCGATCATCCTGGTGGCCGGCGTGCTGGCCGGCGGTGCCGCCCAGGCGGGCATCCAGCTTTCCAGCACGCGGGTCATCATGAACGAAGAGCAACGGCACGTTTCCGTCTTCGCCAAAAACCTGTCGAACGAGCCGTACGTGGTTCAAGCGTGGATAGACGGTGTTGCCGAAGAAATGGACACGCCGTTTTTCATTACGCCGCCTTTGAGCCGCTTTGACGGCGGCGTCGAGCGGCGCCTGAGCATTACACGCGTGGCGCAAGGCCTGCCGGCCGACCGGGAATCCTATTTCTGGATCAATGTGCTGGAAATCCCGCAGAAGAAAGGCCTGGGCGAAAACAGCCTGTCGCTCGCGATGCACACGCGCATCAAACTCTTTTATCGGCCCACGGCCATCCAGAAGCTGGCGCGCGGGCATGAGTTGCTGAAATGGTCATGGACGAGGCAAGGCAATGCCTGCCAATTGAACATCAAGAACGAATCGGCCTTTACGGCGAATTTCGCGCGCATCGACATCGCGGGGGAAGCCGCCGCCTTCGGCCGCGCCTTCGTTGCCAAGCCGCTGGCCACCAGCCAGCTTCCCCTGGGCAAGTGCCCCGCCACGGCGGATTTTCAGGCCGTGCCGCACGTGGTCAACGATTATGGGGTGGTTGAAGTCTGGCCCGCGACGGCCGTGGTCCCCGAGACTCCTGTGCGTTGATCATGAAGCGCCGCCCCGAATATCTTTATGCCAGTCTGGGCGCCGGAGCAGCGCTGCTTCTGACTGCCAATACCGCCGGCCTGGCTCAAGGGCAGGACGATGCCGCCGCGGTGTTCGATGATGGCTTTCTGCATCGCGCCCAGGGCCAGGCGGCTGCCGACCTGACGGTGTTTGCCTATTCGAACCGGGTATTGCCGGGCTTGAAGACCGTGGTGCTGCGGCTGAACGAGGAGACGATCGGCAATCGCGAACTCGAGTTCGTTGCCGTGCCCGGAAAGGACGACGCGCAGCCCTGCTACTCGGTTTCGATGTTGCGCGAGCTGGGCGTCAAGGTCGAGGCCTTTCCCGACCTGCAACAGTTGGACGATGCCGCGTGCGGCGCGCTGAACAGCATTCCCTCGGCCCAGGCCGCTTATGACCAGGATGCCAATGTATTGCGCCTGTCGATTCCGCAGGCCGCCATGAGCCGCCAGGCGCGCGGTGCCGTGCCCGTCGAGCAATGGGATTCCGGAACCACGGCCGTCTGGTCGTCGTATCGCCTGTCGCATAACCAGATGCGGTACAGCGGCGCGGGGCAACGCGCCAACAGCAATACCACGTATCTCAATTTCATGAATGGCCTGAACCGGGGGGCCTGGCGCCTGCGCGCCAACGGTACTTACTTCGAAAACGGCCGCGATACCGGCTGGAAGTGGAGCGAACTGTACGCGGAAAGAGACATCGTGCCATGGCGCGGGCGCCTGCGCGTGGGCGACAGCGCCACCCAGGGCAAGGTATTCGGCTCGGTGCGCTTTCGCGGCGTACAGGTTCGTTCCGACGACGGCATGCTGCCGGACAGCCAGCGCGGCTATGCGCCGGTCGTGCGCGGCGTGGCGCCCAGCAACGCCAAGGTGACGGTGCGCCAGAATGGGTATGTGCTTTATACCTCGTTCGTGCCGGCCGGCCCGTTCGTGATCGACGATCTGTACTCGACCCCGGGCGGCGGCGACCTCGAGGTAGAAGTTCAAGAGCTGGGCGGGCGAACCACGCGCTACTTCCAGCCGTTCTCGGCGCTGCCCACGATGATGCGCGAGGGCATATGGAACTACAGCGCCATGGTGGGCGAGCACCGCCACAACTACAACGCCGCTCGCCCCCTGGTCGGACAGTTCACGCTGGCCTACGGCCTGCCTTACGGATTGACGGCCTATGGCGGCTGGACCGTCGCCCAGCGGGGGTACCAGGCCGGCGCGGTCGGGGTGGCGGCCAATTTGCGCGGCCTGGGCGCGCTGTCGACCGACGTGACCAGTTCGCGCTCGCGGGACGTGAGCGGCAACACCCGGACGGGAGCTGCAGCGCGCATTCAGTATTCGAAGTCGTTCCAGGGCAGCGGCACCGACTTCACGCTGGCCAGTTATCGCTATAACTCCACCGGCTTTCGCAGCCTGGACGACACGGTGCGCGACCGTGCCGAACGGCACGGCTACGTGGATTACAACCGCGAACACGAATACCAGTTGTCGGTGTTGCAGCGGCTGGGCCGCCTGGGCTCGCTGTCGTTGAACTATTACGGCATTGCGTATCGCAACGCACCCCGCAATGCGCGGTATGCGCAACTGGGCTATTCGAGTTCGGTGGGGCGGGTGGGCTATTCCGTGAACTACGCCCTGAGCCGCAGCCCGTGGGACTCGAGCAATTCCACGCTGATGCTGACGCTCAGCCTTCCGCTGGCGGGCAGCCATTCCGCCAGCTACACGATGAACCGCACCGAAAAGCAGGGCACCAATCACAGCGCCAACCTCAGCGGCGCTTTGCTGGATGATTATTCGCTTACCTATGCGCTGCAAGCCGGCACCACGCGAGGCTCCGGCCGGGATAACGGCAATACCGGCTATGGGGCGCTGGGGTATGCCTCTCCGGTCGGGCTTGCCACGATCAGCCATGCCTATTCGCGCAACTCGTCGAACACGTATGTGGACATCAGCGGTGCCATTCTGGCGGACAGCAAAGGCGTGTTGTTGGGACAGTCGATGGGCGAAACGGCGATTATTGTCGATGCGCCCGGTGCCGCCGGGGTCGCCGTCGATGCGCAACCCGGCGTGCGAACCAACGCCGCGGGACGGGCGCTGGTCCCGTATGCCAGCCCGTACCGGCGCAACCGGGTGTCGCTGAATGCGGGCGACGGACTGGATGGCGCCAGCCTTAAACAGAACGTGCAAACGGTAGTGCCGACCCGCGGCGCCATTGTGGTGGCCAAGTTCGATACCGAACTCGGGCGCACGGTGCTGGCCGTGCTGAAAGACGAGTCCGGCAAGGAAGTGCCGTTCGGCGCCACGGTTTATACCGAGGATGGCCAGCAGCAGCGCGGCATCGTCGGGCCGGTTGGCCGGGCCTGGCTGACGGGGCTGCAGGGCATCAGCCGCTACATCGTGAAATGGGGGGAACGCGATGCCCAGCAATGCCGGTTCGAGATAGACGTGGCGGCCGGACTAGATGCCGCCGCACAGACCAGGGAGTTGATATGCGCGCGTTGAAGCTGGATCCGAAGGCGGCACGCCGTCGCCGTCATGCGAAAGCGCGCCGCGCCGGCATGGCCCGGGCGATCGTATCGCTGGCGGTACTGCTGGGCGGCGGTACGGGCACGGCGCTCGCCTGCAGCCGCAATGGCGGCGGCACGACGCCCAATCACAATTACTACCAGGCCTACAACGGCAATCTGATGCAAATCGCGGTTCCCCCGGGAAGGTCGACGTTCCCGCTGCCTGCGTATCCGGTAGCCGGCGAAATCCTGTTCGCAGCGGAAGTCATGCTGCCGAATTTTGGCGATGGCTCCGGCCGCGGGATCGCGTCGCCGCTGTACGACTGCAAAGCGGGCGCCATCGAGGAATTCCGCGGAGGCGGCGCACGGATCAGCGGCTACGACGACCTTTATGCGTCCGGGGTGCCCGGCATCGGGTACCGCGTTTACTACTACATCCGCGATTCGGAAGCCATCGCCGCGCCTATCATGTATGTCAATGAGCACAAGTCTGGCGCGCTGGTATTTCCTTTCAACGGGTCATCCGACATGGGCAGCAATCTCAAGACCCGCATCGAATTTGTCGCCACCGGGGAACCCATCAGCCCCGGCATGCTGACGTCCGCGAATATCTATGGCCAGGCGACGGTGAGCAATACCGGCGGAGTGACCCCCAACGGATTGCTGTACCGCGTGTATCTGGCCACGCCCGTCCAGATTACGCCGCCGACCTGCGATATCAGCAACCTGCCGGCGTTGACGGTCAGGCTGCCCAGCGTGCCGGCGCATTTCCTGATGCGCGGGGATGGCAGGGACATTACCTCGACGGCGCTCGAGGTGGCCTGCACCTCGCCCAGCGAGCTGTCTCCCACGATCACGGTCACGGCGAATTACCCCGTCGGCGGATACGCCGCCACTTTGTCCAACCAGGAAACGGGCGCGGAAGCCGCGCAAGGCGTAGGGGTGCAGATGTGGCTGTATGACCCCGCCGACGGCGCATACCGGAACCCGGCCTTCGGCGCGGCCCAGGAAGGAATCGGCTCGCCTATGGAGGGCTTGCCGTCGAGCCGCTGGCGGTTTGTGGTGGGGGCCAGCTACTTGCCGATTGCCCCCACCGTGGTGGCCGGCAGGGTGCGCGCCACCGCCACGCTGAAGTTCACTTATCTTTGATTTATCGATTATTTGTTTGCGTTGCAATGAAAATTCTGCCCGACACCCCCCTATTGCGGGAAAAGCTGGCCCACATCATCGCCGGCACTTGCCGTTGCGAGCCCGGGCCCCTGCTGGAAGACCAGCCGTTCGCCGCGGTGATCGAACAGTTCGACTCGCTGGCCATTCTGGAAATACTGCTGGAAATCGAGACCGAGTACGGCCTGACGACCGACGAGATGCTGCCTACTGACCACGACGTGGGCGCCCAGGAGTTCACGAGTATTTTTCCGCGGGACCTGAGCGGGCTGGTGGCCTACATGCACCAGGCCGTGCAGCGGCGGCCCGCCGCGCCGGAGCGTCTGCCATGACGCGCCGGAAAGTCGTGATTACCGCGGTGGGCATCGTCTCGCCGGTGGGCGATTCGGCGCAGGCGAGTTTCGATGCGCTGAATGCCGGCGTGTGCGGCATCGGCAAGCATCCGGACCAACAGATCGACAGATGTGTCGGTTATGTGCAAGCCGACATCGCCGAAGGCATGCATCCCGGCCAGGTCCGGATGCTGGACCGCGTGACCGTCATGGGCCAGTATGCGGCCAGCCAGGCATTGCGCCAGGCCGCCCTGGATCCGGCCCAGCAGGCCGAGTGCGGCGTGTTCGTCGGTACCGGCATCGGCGGCGTGTCGACGCTGTGCGAGGCGGTCGAAGCCTATCATGGCCTGGTGCCCAGGCGTCCGGTGCTGGTGGTGCCCGCCGTGATGCCCCAGGCGGTGGCGGCGCAGATCGGGCAGGGCATGCAGTCGACGGCCGAGGCGCAGACCTATGCGACCGCCTGCTCGGCCGGCGCGGTGGCCATAGGCGAAGCCTACCGCCGCATCCGCGACGGCTATCTGGATGTGGCGATCGCGGGTGGAACGGAATCGATGTTTTCGCCGATGCTCATGGCGGCGTGGGGACAGTTGCATGTGCTGTGCGCCGAGCCGGGCGCGGGCCAGGCGGGCTATTGCCGTCCGTTCAGCCACAAGCGCACCGGGTTTGCCGTGGCCGAGGGCGCGGCGATGCTGGTGCTGGAATCGGCCGAGCACGCGCGGGCGCGCAACGCGGACATTATCGCGGAACTCAGCGGCTACGGCGTCAGCAATGACGGAACCCACCCCGTGCGGCCCGATCCGCGCGGGCAGGCGCTGGCCATGCTGCGCTGCCTGTCCGACGGCGGGCTGAGGCCCGACGAGGTGGGCTACATCAACGCCCATGCCACCGGCACGCTGGTGGGCGATCGCATCGAGACCGCCGCGATCAAGCAGGTATTCGGCGCCCGCGCCGCCGGGGTGCCGGTCAGCAGCATCAAGGGCGCGCTGGGGCATGCCATCGGCGCGGCCGGCGCCATCGAGGCGGCGATTACCGCCCTGGCCGTGCAGCAAGGCATCGTGCCGCCCACGCTGTTCTACGAAAGCGGCGACGCCCAGTGCGATCTGGATTACGTCGCGGAAGGCGCGCGGCGCCTGCCCGGCTTGCGATTGGCGTTGAGCAATTCGTTCGGCATGGGCGGCAACAACGCCGTGCTGGCCTTCAGCAAAGCGTCTTGAGGCGGTGCCGCCCGGTCATCAATCCCGCATCTGGAAGCGGAACGGCACCCGGACGTGAAATGGATATGCCAGCTTGCCTGCCACGCGGGTGCCCTGGGCAGCGGCCAGGGCGGCGGCGTCGAGCCGGGGATCGCCCGAGCTCTGGCTGACGGCCGCCCGTACCTTGCCGTCGACGGCAAGGGTCAGCGCGATTTGTACCGTGCCCTGGGCGCCCGCGGCGTCCGGCGGATAGGCGGGTGCCGGCATGTCCAGCAGGACTTCGCCGTTGGGGTTGCCGGCGGCCACCGGGCCCGTAAGCAGGTAGCTCCGCCCGTTCCCGGAAGGGTTGTCGACGGGGCGCAACTGGCTGGCCGCGGCGGGCCGCGGCCAGCCAGTTGCGCC
>WMBV01000005.1 GCA_017745595.1 Bordetella petrii | reverse complement strand
ATTGATGGCGCCGCTGGGCCACATCCCTCCGGCTGAGGCAGAACAGGCCTACTATACGAAAATCCAGAGTCTCGCCCTTGCGGCCTGACTCACAACAAGGAGACTCCGGCAAACCCGGGGCGGTTCACCTGGTTTTGCGTACTTCGGTGTCTGACACCCTGCGGGAGTCAGACACCTGGCCCTGAGACATCTGGCCTGGCCGCGGGTCGGCCGTTCAGGCGGCCTGGCGGTGTTCCGGCGTTTGCAGCCAGTGGTCGATGGCGGCGCGGGCCAGGGCGTCGATGGAGTCGGTCAGCGGTACGCCCAGGGCCGCGCGCTGGGCGTGGGGAATGGCCAGCGGCAGCTCGGTGCAGCCCAGCACCACCGCGTCGGCGCCGCGGGCCCGCAGCAGGCGCGCGCCTTGCAGGGCGGGTTCGAGCGCCGCGGGCAGGTCGTTGGCCTTGACCGCGCGTATCGGCGCGGCGCAATAGCGTTCGATTTCGTCGGCGTCGGGCACGATGCATTGATAGCCGTGCCGTTCCAGGCGGGTCTGGTACAGGCCCAGCGCCAGCGTGGCGGGCGTGCCCATCAGGCCGATGCGTCCGCGCGCCAGGCCCAGCCGCCGCAGGTCTTGCACCACGGCATCGATGATGTGCAGGATGGGCAGCGGCGTGGCCGCGCACAGCTGGTCGTACCACAGGTGGGCCGTGTTGCACGGAATGGCGATCACGCGCGCGCCCGCGGCTTGCAGGAAGCGCAGGCCGCAGGCCATGTAGGGCAGCGGATCTTCGCCGCCGCGCATGCGGGCGTCGCTGCGGTCGGGAATGCGCGGATCGTTGCGCAGCAGGGTGGGGATGTGCTGCTGGTCGATGGCGGCCGGCGTCAGCGCGGCTAGGCGCAGGGCAAAGGCCGCGCCCGCCAGCGGCCCCATGCCGCCCAATATTCCCAGGTAGCCGGTCGGGTCGGGCATCATGGCCGTACGGGCTCCAGTACCTGGCCGGGGCGGGCGCCGGCGGCCTGGCGGCCGTCCCATACCCGCGCGCCGTTTACCCATACCGCTTCGATGCCGCGGCTTAACTGCAGCGGCTGCTCGAAGGTGGCCGCGTCGGTGACGGTGTCGGGGTCGAACAGCACCAGGTCCGCGTAGCAGCCGGGCCGCAGCAGCCCGCGCCGCGGCAGGCCATACTGGGCGGCGGCCAGGCCGGTCATTTTGTGAATGGCTTCTTCCAGCGTCAGCAGGTTCTGTTCGCGCACCATGGTGCGCAGCACGTTGGTGAACGTGCCCCATTGGCGGGGGTGCGGGTGCGGATCGAAGGGCAGTCCGTCCGATCCCACCATGGTCAGCGGGTGGCGGAAAATGCGCTGCACGTCGTCGGACGACATCAAGAAATATATGGCCCCGGCGGGCGCCAGGCGCTGCAGGGTCGCGGCTTCGTCCAGGCCCAGTTCGGCCATCACGTCGGCGAAATCGCGGCCGGTGGCGGCCGGATAACCCTTGGACCAGGTCACCAGGGTGCGCTGCGCCAGCAGCACGCGGTCGAGCCGCAGCATGGTCGACGTGGCCGGATACGGGTGGCAATCCAGGCACACCGGCTGGGCAGCGGCGGCCCGGGTGATCAGGTCCAGCGTTTCGCGGGACCGGCCGTGGTTGCGCGCGCCGGCCAGCTTGTGGTGCGAGAACACCACGCGGCAATCCACGGCGCGGCCGATTTCCAGCGCTTCGTGCATGGCGGGCACGATGTGGTCGGCTTCGTCGCGCAAGTGCGTGGCATACACGCCGGCGCGTCCGCGCAGCGGCTGGCACACGGCGATGATTTCTTCGGTCGTGGCGGCCGTGGCGGGCGGATAGAAGGTGCCGGTGGATACGCCGAACGCGCCCGCGTCCAGCGCCTGGGACAGCAGCGCCCGCATGCGCGCCACTTCGTCCGGATTGGCCGCGCGCGTGGTGTCGTCCATGGTGGCGACGCGCAGAGTGGTGTGGCCCACCAGCGGCACCACATTGACCGCCGCCGGCGCGGCGCGCAAGGCATCCAGCCAGGCCGCGAAGGTGCCGTAGCGGAACAGGGCTTGCGGCCCCAGCAGGTCGAGCGGCTGCGGAATGTCGTGGCCCGCCAGCGGGGCCAGGCTGATGCCGCAGTTGCCCGTGACCACGGTGGTGATGCCCTGCGATACCTTGGGCGTCATGTCCGGATGCGCCAGCAGGTAGCCGTCGTCGTGGGTGTGCGAATCGATGAATCCCGGCGCCGCGGCCAGGCCCGCGGCGTCGATGACCGGGATGCCGGCCGGAATATCGAAATCGCCTACCTGGGTGATGTGCTGCCCGGCCACGGCAATGTGGCCGCGGCGGCGGGCCGCGCCGCTACCATCGACGATGGTAGCGTCCTGCAAAATAAAATCGGCGTGCATGCGGGTGAATCCAATACGCGGTCAGTCGAGTTTCTTGATCCCGGCGTCATTGATGATCTGCCGCCACTTGGCGGATTCGTGATCGATGAAGGCCTGGAAATCGGCGGGCGAACCCTGGCCGGGTTCGGCGCCCAGCTTGGCCAGCCCTTCGCGCACCGCCGGCGCGGCCAGCGCCTTGTTCAAGGCCGTATTGAGCGCGGCGATGGTTTGCGGCGGCGTGCCCTTGGGCGCTACCACGCCGCCCCACGAAATGGTTTCGTAACCTTTGAGGCCCAGTTCGTCGAGCGTGGGCACATCGGGCAGCAAGGCCAGGCGCTTCATGCTGCTGACCCCCAGCGCGCGCACGCGGCCGCTCTGGATCAGGGGCGCGGCTTCGGACGAGTTGATGAAAATGAAGTCCAGGCGGCCGCCCATCAGGTCCTGCAGGGCTGCCGGGCCGCCATTATAGGGAATGAACGTGACGTCGATCTTGGCCATGTTCTTGAACAGCTCGGCGCCCATGTGGCCGCTGGTGCCCACGCCCGAGGCGCCATACGACAGCTTGCCGGGGTTGCCGCGCGCGCGGGTGATCAGGTCTTGCACCGATTTGTCGGGCGAATCGGCCGGCACGATCAACACGTTGTACAGGTTGAACAGATGCGCGACCGGCGCCAGATCGGCGTCGACGTCGTACGGCAGGTTCTTGAACAGCGTGCGGTTCACCGCCAGCGTGTTGATGTTGCCGTAGCCGATGGTGTAGCCGTCGGCGGCGGCGCGCTTGATCTGGATGATGCCGATATTGCCGGCCGCGCCCGGGCGGTTTTCCACCACGACGGGCGTGCCCAGCTCTTGCGCCAGCTGGTTGGTGACCAGGCGCGACAGCACGTCGGGCGAGCCGCCGGCCGCCGAGGGCACCACGAAGTTGACGGGCTGGTCGGGCCAGGCATGGGCGGCGCCGACGAGTCCGGCGGTCAGCGACAAGGCGGCAAGGCCGCGAGCCACGATTTTGTGCATGATATTTCCCCTGTGTCGATAATGCCCGGGCAGGTTATCACCGGGCCGGGCGCGGGCTCCTATCGAAAAATGTCCCCGTCCTATAATCCGCCGTTATCGAGCGGGGGAGAAAAACCATGGTCGGGCAGCAGCACGAAGACACGCCGGACGCGGTGCCGGCCAAGGATGCGCGAGGCGCGCCGCCGCTCAGCCTGCGCCAGATCGAGGTGTTCCGCGCCATCATGATGGCGGGGTCGATCAGCGGCGCGGGGCGCATGCTGCATGTGTCGCAGCCGGCGGTCAGCCGGGTGCTGGCCCTGACGGAAAGCCGCCTGGGCTATCCCTTGTTCGAGCGCGCCAAGAGCCGCCTGCTGCCCACGCCGGAAGCGCGGCGCCTGTACCTGGAGGTCGAGCAGGTATATGGCGGCATCCAGCGCGTTAATGACCTGGCGGCCAACCTGGGCCGGCGCGGCGCGGGCATGCTGCGGGTGGTGGCCAGCGCCAGCTTCGGGCAACGCCTGATTCCGCGGGCCATGGAACGTTTCCGGGCGCGCAACCGGTCGGCGCGGGTGGATTTCCGCACGGTGACTTTCGACGAGCTGGTGGGTTATTTCTTGAGCGATCGCGCCGACGTCGGCATTTCGATGACCGCGCCCGACCATCCCAACCTGAGCTCCACACGGGTGGGCCAGGACGCGATCGTCTGCGCGTTGCCGGCGGACCACCCGTTGGCGGCCCGCGACGTGATTCACGCGGAAGACTTTTCTTCGGCGGCCTGGATCGGCTACCCCGCCGGCACGCCGCTGGACCTGGCCCTGGAAGGCTTCTTCGGCGCCGGCCCGGTGTCGCCGGCGGCGATCGAGGTGCATTCGCCCGTGACCGCGCATGCGTTCGTGCAGCAGGGCATGGGGCCGGCGCTGTTGGACCGCTGGTGCATTCCCCCGCAATCCACCGTGGCGCAGCGGCCCATCGAACCCGCGGCGCACGTCGAGATCTGGGCCACGCACTCGAACCTGGCGCCGTTGCCTTTGCTGGGGCGGCGCTTCGTGGCGGCGCTGCAAGAAGTGCTGGCCGAATCATCGAATTTTGTCGGCCAGGCATAACCTGGCGCTATCGCGCGGCCTGACCCGGCACGCGGCAATGCGCGCAAAGCCTTGCCTGGCGCGGTTTTCGGCATAACGCGGGCAATCCGGGCGGCGCGCGCGGGCCGGTTTACCCCGCCGCGCGGTCACGGCATGCTTGCACCTTTTCGAGTGGCAGGAAGGAGCAGCAAACATGAGCAAGGGGCAACGGAAAATCGGCTTGGCCGTGGCGCAGATGGGGCCCGTGCACCTGGCCGATACGCGCAAGGCCGTGGTGGCGCGGCTGGTGGAAATGTTGCGCGAGGCGCATGGCCGCGGGGCCGAACTGGTGGTGTTTCCGGAACTGGCATTGACCACGTTTTTTCCGCGCTACTGGATGAGCGATGAAGAGGCGCAGGCCCGCTTCTTCGAGGCGCAAATGCCCAATGCCGAGGTTCAGCCGCTGTTTGATGAGGCGCGCCGGCTGGGCGTGGGCTTTTACTTGGGATATGCGGAGCTTACCCCCGAAGGCGTGCCATACAACACCGCCATTCTGGTCGACCGCGGCGCGCGCATCGTGGGCAAGTACCGCAAGGTGCATCTGCCCGGGCACGACGACCACAAGCCGCAGGCGCCGTTCCAGCACCTGGAAAAGAAGTTCTTCCAGGTCGGCGACCAGCCGTTCGGCGTGTGGGACACCATGGGCACGAAGATCGGCATGTGCCTGTGCAACGACCGGCGCTGGCCCGAGACCTGGCGCGTGATGTCGCTGCAAAGCGCCGAGCTGGTGGTGCTGGGGTACAACACGCCGTCGGTGAATATCCATTGGCCCGAACCGGTGCACTTGCGCATGCACCATCACTTGATCACGCTGCAGGCCAGCGCCTACCAGAATTGCGTATGGGCGGCGGCGGCCGCCAAATGCGGCGCCGAAGACGGGCACCACATGATAGGCGGCTCGGTGATCGTGGCGCCTACCGGCGAGATCGCCGCGCAGGCCAGCACCGAAGACGACGAGGTGATCACGGTGAACGCGGACCTGGGCTTGGCCGAAACTTTCCGCCGCCACGTCTTCGATTTCGCGCGGCACCGGCGCCCGGAACATTACGGCCTGATCGTCGAACGCACCGGGCCCGGCGAGCCTTTGCCGCGGGATTGAGGTTTGCCCGGGGGGCGTTGCCAGGTGTCTGACACCCGCAGGGTGTCAGACACCGAAGCAGGCGGCGGTTTCTCAATAGCACGGTGTCTGACACCCTGCGGGAGTCAGACACCTGAGCGGCTACACCCTGCGGGAGCCGGATACCCCTACAGGTCTTCGGCTTTCAGCGCGGCTTGCACGCCGGGGTCGGCTTCCATGCGCTGGAAGAATGCCTGCAGGTTGTCCATGCCCGACAGGTCGAGGTTCTTGCCGCGCGCCCAGCGCAGGACGACGTACAGGTACGGGTCGGCGATCGAGGGCGCGGCGCCGGCCAGGTATGGCTTGTCCGCCAGTTGCTGGTCGAGCTGGCCGAACATGGTGCGCAGCTGGGCGGCGGCCGAGGCGCGCAGTTTTTCTTGCGCGGCTTCATCGTCGGGCACATAGCGCGGCGCGGCGAAAAGCAGCGAGAAGGTGCGGTGCACGTCGGAATTGACGAAGCCCAGCCAGCGGCGCACCTGGGCGCGCGAGGCGGCGCTGCCGTCGCCCATGAGCTGGCTTTGCGGGGCCTGTTCGGCCAGGTATTCCAGGATAGACGCGTTCTGCGTCAGGGTCAGGTCGCCGTCGGTCAGGGCCGGCACCGCGCCCATGGGGTTGATCTTCAGGTACTCGGGCTGCTTCAGCGCTTCGCGCGACAGCCGGTGCGTTTCGTACGGCTTGCCGAGCCATTCAAGAATGATGTGCGAAGCCAGCGAGCAGGCGCCGGGCATGTAGTACAGTTTCATTGAACGTATCCTCCAGAAGAACAAGACGGTTTTCCGCCGTTCGCGTTTATGGTACGCCTTTGCGCGGCCGCCGGCAGACACCGCTTTTTCCAGCCGACTTCCACCCCATCGACGCCGGAGGTACAACATGTCGCGACCGCAATCGTTCCGGGCCTGGCGGCCCCCGGCCTGGGCCGCGGCACCGCTGGCCGCGCTGCTGGCGGCCGCGGTGCCCGCCCAGGCGCGGGCCCAGACCCAGGCGCCGCCGGCCACCCAGGGCCAGGCCCAGGTCACGCAATTGGCCGGGGGCCTGGAACACCCCTGGTCATTGGCCTTTTTGCCAGATGGCAGTTTGCTGATTACCGAGCGCGCCGGCCGACTGCGGCGCCTGGATGCGCAGGCAACGCTGTCGCCGCCCCTGCAGGGCGTGCCCCAGGTGCATGCGCAGGGGCAGGGCGGCCTGTTCGACGTCGTGCTTTCACCCGGTTTCGCGCGCGACCGGCTGGTGTATTTGTCGTACGCCGAGTCCGATGGCGACCGCAGCGGCACCGCCGTGGGACGAGGCCGGCTGTCGGAAGACGCGCGCCGCCTGGAAGATTTCAAGGTGATCTTCCGCCAGGAACCCAAGTTGTCCAGCGGCCAGCATTACGGCGGACGCATGGTGTTCGGCCGGGATGGTTCGTTGTTCATTTCGCTGGGCGAGAATAATCGCCGCCCCACGGCGCAAGACCTGGACAAGCTGCAGGGCAAGATCGTGCGCATCAATGCGGACGGCAGCGTGCCCGAAGACAATCCGTTCGCCGGACGTGCCGGCGCGCGCGCCGAGATCTGGACCTACGGCATGCGCAATCCGCAAGGCATGGCGCTCAATCCCTGGACGGGCGAGCTGTGGGAACACGAACACGGCCCGCGCGGCGGCGACGAGATCAACATTCTGCGGCCGGGCCTGAACTATGGCTGGCCCCTGGCCACCTACGGCATCAATTATTCGGGCTTTGCCATTCCCGAGGCCAAGGGCGAGACGCTGCCGGGAATGCAGGCGCCGCTGTACTGGTGGAAGAAGTCGCCCGCCATCAGCGGCATGGCTTTCTATGACGCGGATCGCCACCCGGCCTGGCAGGGGTCGCTGTTCATCGGCGCGCTGGCCGGGCAGGCCCTGATCCGGCTGCAGCTCAAAGACGGTAAGGAAGTCGTGGCCGAGGAACGCCTGCTGCAAGACAGGAATGCGCGCATCCGCGATGTGCGGCAAGGGCCGGATGGTGAACTGTATGTACTGACGGATGCGGGCGACGGGGCGCTGCTGCGGGTGGCGCCGGCCCGCGCCCAGGAATAGGGGGATGAGCATGTACGAATTGATAGGTTCGCGCGGTTGCGGCTCGGCCATTGTGGAAATGGCGCTGGAACTGGCCAATATTCCGTATACCTTGACCGATCTGCCTTACCTGAAGCCCGGCCCGGGCCGCGAGCGCCTGTTGCGCTTGAATGTGACGGGGCAGGTGCCCACGCTGGTGTTGCCGGGCGGCGAAGTCATGACCGAAAGCGCGGCGATGATTCTGCACCTGCATGACGCGGCCCCCGAGGCGGGCCTGGCGCCGCCGGCCGACAGCCCCGAGCGGGCCAGGTTCTGGCATTTGCTGATGCGAGTGGTCGGCGCGGTGTACCCCACCTTTACGTATGCCGATGACCCGCCGCAATGGACCACGGCGGGCGAGGCGGCCGAATTGCTGCGCACGCGGGTGCACGGCCGGCGGGCCGAGCTGTGGCAGGAATTCGACCGCCACGTGGGCGCACCGCATGTGCTGGGCGACCGCTACAGCGCACTGGATTTGTACGTGGCCGTGATGGTGCACTGGCGGCCCGGCCCGTCGTGGTTCAAGTCCTATTGCCCGGCGCTGTATGCGGCGGCCACGCAGGCGGCCGAGCAGCCGGACGTGTCCAAGGTGCTGGCGCGGCACTTCGATCCGCCGCTGGAGTGAGCGGCCGCGGGTGCCTGCAGGTTTGCAGATTTCTTGCAGGTGTCTGACTCCCGCAGGGTGTCGGACACCGAAGTAGGCAGCGGTTTCTCAATAGCACGGTGTCTGACACCCTGCGGGAGTCAGACACCTGGGTCGGCGGGAGTCAGACACCTGGGCGCCCGGCGCGGGTGCCAGGCACCTGCGCTGCATTACGCGGCGCGCCAGGCGGACCATGCCACCAGGGCCCAGGCCAGCAGGAATGCCACGCCGCCCAGCGGGGTGATGGCGCCCAGCCAGCGTGTGCCGGTGATGGCCAGGATGTACAGGCTGCCGCTGAATAGCACGATGCCCGCGAACATCACCGCGCCGGCGGCCGACAGCAGCGGGCCGCCGAAGCGCGCGCCCAGCAGGGCCACGGCGAACAGGCCCAGCGCATGGATCAGGTGGTACAGCACGCCGGTCTGCCACACCGCCAGCAGGTCGGGCGCCAGCATGCGCTTGAGTCCATGCGCGCCGAAGGCGCCGGTGCCCACGGCGGCGATCATGTTGAGGGCGGCCAGAATAGTGAGCTGTCGGTCGGTCATGAGTAGGGTCCTTTGCCTGGAATGCGAAAACGGTAAGGCGGGTCGGCGCCATCCGGCCGTGGCCTAAGTGCGCCGGTGTGCCGGACGCCGGACGAGCGTCGATTTTCCGAACAGGCTTTGTACCAGTTCGGTGACCAGCACGGCGGTCTTGTTGCGCACGTCCAGGGCCGGATTCAGTTCGACGATATCCAGCGAACCCAGCTGGCCGGTATCGGCGATCATTTCCATGCACAGCTGCGCTTCGCGGTACGTGGGGCCGCCGGGAATGCTGGTGGCTACCGCCGGCGCGATTTCGGGGTCGAGGAAATCGACATCGAAACTGACGTGCAGATGGGTGTCGGGGGCCAGGTCGGCCAGGGCGGCGTCTATGGCGGCGCGCATGCCGATCTCGTCGATGGCGCGCATGTCGTAGACCTCGATGCCGGCCGCGTCGATCAGGCTCTTTTCGCCTTCATCGACGCTGCGGATGCCGATCTGGCGTATCCAGGCGGGCTGCAGCGCGGGCGTGTGGCCGGCCAGCGTGGTCAGGGCCTGGGGGCCGTTGCCGCACAGGCAGGCCACCGGCATGCCATGCAGATTGCCGGACGGCGTCAATGCCTGTGTGTTGAAGTCGATGTGTGCGTCCAGCCACAAGACGCGCAAGGGCTTGCCGGCTTGCCGGCAATGGCGGGCGACGGCGCTGATGGAACCGATGCCCAGGCTGTGGTCGCCCCCCAGCAGGATGGGCAGGCGGCCGCGCGCGAGTTCCGCATGCACGGCGTCATGTACCCGCGCATTCCATGCCACCACTTCGTTCAAGTGGCGGTAGCCTTGGTCGGGCGGCAGGCCCGGGTTGGGCGGGCCTGCCAGGTTGCCGGCGTCTTCGACGCGATAGCCCAGGGCCTGCAAGGCCGGGCCCAGGCCGGCTACACGCAGTGCTTCCGGGCCCATCGAGGCGCCGCGCGAGCCCGCGCCGATATCGGTGGGCGCGCCCAACAGGGTCAGGGCGCGCGGGGCGGCAGAGGTAGCGAGGGCAGAAGGGGACACGATGGAGGGCTCCTGGCGGCGTGCCGCCATCTGGATACGGGTATCTTTATCGATGTGCGGCCGCGACGCAAGCCATGGGCCGGTGTCCGGGTCGGGCGCAGGGGCATGGACGGCTTCCCGGCCGGCATGCGTCACAATGGGGTTTTCCGCTAAAGCCGCCGCCAGGCGGCCATCGATTCATGTTCCGTTTCCTGAAACTGCGCGCGGCCGGACTGCTGTGCCTGTCGATGCTGGCCGGCGCCGCCGGCGCCGCGCCAGAGCGGCCGCTGCGCATCGGCGTGATTCCCAGCGTGGCCAACGAGGCCACCGAAATCGCCATCGCGCAGGCCCGCAAGCAGGGCCTGGAGGTCGAACTGGTGGAATTCAGCGACTGGGTCATGCCCAACATCGCCGCCGCCGAAGGCTCGGTGGACGCCAATTATTTTCAGCACGAGCCCTTTCTGCAGTTGTTCAACCGCAGCCGCGGCGCCAATCTGGTGCCCATCGCCTATGGGTATTCGACCACCATCGGCCTGTTTTCGAAGCGCCTGAAGCGCGGCGACCCGGTGCCGCAGGGCGCCCGCATCGCCATTCCGAACGATCCGGTCAATACCGGCCGCGCCTTGCTGCTGCTGCAATCGATGGGGCTGCTGGTACTGCGCACGGGGGCCGATCACCAGGCCACCCTGCAGGACATCGTGTCGAATCCGAGGCAATTGGCGCTGATCCAGGTGGAAGGCTCGCAATCGGCGCGCACGTTCGACGACGTAACGGCCTCGGTCACGTATACCACCTTCGCCAAGCACGCCGGTATCGACGAAAAAGACGGCCTGGCCTTCGACAATACCGATCCGCAGAATGTGCGGCGCTATGCCATCCGCTGGGTGACCACGCCCGAGCGTGCCCAGGACCCGCGCTTGCTCGAATTCATCCGCATCTACCAGCAATCGCCCGAAGTGAAGGCGAAACTGCGGCAGCTGTACGGGGAATTGATCGATTTTCCTTGGTAGGTGTCTGACTCCCGTAGGGTGTCGGACACCGAAGCATGCCGCCGCATCCGCCCTCAACGGGGTCAGGCACCTGCGGAGCCTGACCCCTGGCTGGGGCAATTGTTCAGGCCGGCAAGGCCATCAGTTCGCCCATGCGGACGGGGCCGCGCACCGAGGGGGTGTCGGTCCAGCGCACGCGATTGGGGCCGAACAGCACGATGACGGTGGAGCCCAGCTTGAACAGGCCCATTTCGGCGCCCCGGTCCAGGTGGATGGGCGCGCGGGCGGCTTCGTCGTAGCGTTGCGCGCGCACCAGCCGCTTGTGGGGCGTGACCAGGCCGGCCCAGACGGTTTCGATGGAAGCGACGATCATGGCGCCCACCAGTACCATGGCCATGGGGCCGTGTTCGGTGTCGAACAGGCAGGCCACCCGTTCGTTGCGGGCGAACAGTTCGGGCACGTGGCCGGCGGTGAGCGGGTTCACCGAGAACAGCCGGCCCGGGATATGCACCATTTCGCGCAGCGTGCCGGCGCAGGGCATGTGCACGCGATGATAGTCGCGCGGCGACAGGTAGATGGTGGCGAAGTCGCCGCCCATGAACGGTTCGGCGCGGGCCGGTTCGCCGCCCAGCAGCGTGGTCAGGCTGTACGAATGGCCCTTGGCCTGGAAGATGCGGCCGTGCTCGATGGGCCCGAGCTGGCTGATGGCGCCGTCGGCGGGGCACAGCACGGCGTCCGGTTCGGTATCGAGCGGGCGCGCGCCGGGCTTGAGCTTGCGGGTGAAGAACTGATTGAAGGTATCGTAGGCCAGCGGATCTTGCAGCTGCGCTTCGCTCATGTCGACGCCGTAGCGGCGCACGAAGCGCGAGATCATCCAATTTTTGATGGCGGGCGTGCGGCAGTCGGCTGCCAGGCCCATCAGGCGCGACACCAGGTGGTGGGGCGCGGCGTATTGGCTGGCAAGAAAGAGCTGGTCTTTGAAAAGCATGGAATGTATTGAATGCGTGGCTGCCGCGGGGTTAGGAATGTTACTTGTTATGGACGCCCGGCGCCAGGCGCGGCGGCCCGACACGCGAGGCCCCGTGCTAGTCGCGGGGCAGCGGCTCGACGGGAACGCCGTCGGGAATGCGGCGCACGCGTTCGCGATGAATCTGGCGCGTGGCGAAGCCGGTATGGCGGCTGGCCGCGTTGCGCAGCAGCACCGACAGGATCGAGCCTTTGTCCTGGATCCAGCGGGTCTTGCCGCGCAGCAAGCGGATGGCGTTTTCGGGCGTGCCGAGGCGGTAGCCGGTGCCGTTGATGGTGATGCCGTGCTTGCCGTCGAAGGCGGAGGGATCCTGGTCGGTGATCGCGACGGCATCCAGGTTGTTGGCGCCATAGTCCACCCGGTACAGAAAGGTGATGCGGCTGTGGGGGTCGTGGATGGCGATCAGTTTGTCGGCGCCGGACACGTCTGACAGCATGCCTACTACCGGCGATTCGACAAGCTGGTTGCCGCGCTGCTCTTCGGTGTAGAGCAATACGGTCAGCGGAGCGTCGGAAGATGCGGGCATGGCCGGAATCCGGATGGGCACGGAGCGCAGATTCTAGCGTACTGAGGGGCTGTTGCCAGGTGTCAGGCTCCCGGAAGGGTGCCTGACACCGTTGTGTTGAGATGCCTGGTGCACACTTCGGTGTCTGACACCCGAAGGGTGTCAGACACCTGCCTACATCTACCTGAGGAAACAGGCCTACGGAACCAGGCTGATCCAGGTGGTTTTCAGGTCGCAGTACTTGTCCAGCGCGTGCAGCGATTTGTCGCGGCCGAAGCCCGACTGCTTGACGCCGCCGAACGGCACAGTGATGTCGCCGTCGGCATAGCAGTTGACCCACACCAGGCCGGCGCGCAACCGGCGCGACAGGCGATGGGCCCGGCCCAGGTCGGCCGTCCATAGCCCGGCCCCCAGGCCATATACGGAATCGTTGGCCAGGGCGATGGCCTCGTCTTCGGTGGCGAAGCGCTGGGCCGCCAGCACGGGGCCGAAGATTTCTTCGCGCACCAGCGAATTGTCCTGGTCGGCGCAGTCGAAAATGGTGGGCTCGATGTAGTAGCCGCCGCTGTCGCCGCGCGCCTGCCCGCCGCCCACCCGCAGCGTGGCGCCTTCGCGCTGGCCGGCCTGGATGCGCGCCAGCACGGCCTGCATCTGCCGTTCGTCCACCATCGCGCCCATGGCGGTGGCGGGGTCGAGCGGATCGCCCGGCTGCATAGCGCGGGCATGGGCCGCCACGCGTTCCATGAACGCATCGTAGATGCCGTCTTGCACATACAGGCGCGAGCCGGCGATGCACACTTCGCCCTGGTTCACGAAAATACCCGCCGCGGCCGCCGCGGCGGCACGCTCGAGGTCGGGGCAGTCGTCGAACACGATGTGCGGCGACTTGCCGCCGCATTCGAGCCAGACACGCTTCAGATTCGACTGGCCGGCGTACTGCATGAAGCGCTTGCCGGTGGCGGTGGACCCGGTGAACGCCACGCAGTCCACGTCGGGGTGCAGGCCCAGCGCCTGGCCGGCCTGCGCGCCCAGGCCGGGCACCACGTTGAAGACGCCGGGCGGGATGCCGGCCTGTGTGGCCAGGTCGGCCAGCATGATGGCGCTGAGCGCCGACTGTTCGGCCGGTTTCAGGATCACGCTGTTGCCGGCGGCCAGGGCCGGCGCGACCTTCCAGGCGGCCATCATCAGCGGGTAGTTCCAGGGCACCACCGCCGCCACCACGCCCAGCGGTTCGCGCGTGATCGTGGCCAGGGCCTGGCCGCCGGTGGGAGCGATTTCGTCGTAGATCTTGTCGACGGCCTCGCCGTACCAGGCGTAGCAGTGCGCGGTTTCGGGCAGGTCGAACGCCAGGGCGTCGCGGATGGGCTTGCCCATGTCCAGCGTTTCGACCAGGGCCAGCGTTTCAGTGTGTTCGGTGATCAGGGCCGCCAGCCGCAGCAGGCGGGCCTTGCGTTCGCGCGGCGGCAGGTCGCGCCAGCTGCCCGCCTCGAAGGCGCGGCGCGCCGCCTGGACGGCGCGGTCGACATCGGCCGCGCCGCAGGCGGCCACGTCGGCCAGCTTGCGCCCGTCGATGGGGCTATGCGCGGCGAAGGTGGCGCCGTCGGCGGCGTCGACATACGCGCCGTCGATGTAGGCCTGGCCGCGCAATTGCAGGGCGGCGGCCTTGCGGCGCCAGTAGTCGGTATCGTGCAGGGACATGGCGGGGCTCCTGTGGGTTCAGGTGCCTGACTCCCGCAGGGTGTCGGGCACCGAGGTGTGGAGACGATCTAGGTTCTCATTCGGTGTCTGACACCCTGCGGGAGTCAGACACCTGTTCCGGTATTACGGGCGGGCGGTGCCGGCGCGCGCCACCATGGCGTCGAGCAGCACGTTGCAGCCGGCTTCCAGGTGTTCGGGGCGGGCGTCTTCGATTTCGTTGTGGCTGATGCCGTCTTTGCAGGGCACGAAGATCATCGCGGTGGGCGCGACCGCGGCCATGTAGACCGCGTCGTGGCCCGCGCCGGTCACGATGTCCATGCGCGGCAGTTCGCGCGCGGCGGCGCCGTTGCGGACCTTGCCCACCAGGTCGGGGTCGAACGGCGTGGGCGGGAAGTACTGCACGTCCTTAACCTCGACCGTGACGCCATGGCGCTGCGCCACCTGCTGCGCGGCCTGTTTCCAGGCTTCGTGCATGCGCGTCAGGGTGGCTTCGTCTTCGTGGCGCAGATCCGCCGTCAGGCGCACCTGGCCCGGGATGACGTTGCGCGAGCCGGGATGGGCGTGGATTTCGCCCACGGTGCCGCGGCCGTGCGGCTGGTTGGCGTTGGCGATGTCGATCACCGCCTGCACCAGGTAGCTGGCGGCCAGCAGCGCGTCTTTGCGGATGCCCATGGGGGTGGGGCCGGCGTGCATTTCCATGCCGGTCACCACGACGTCGTACCAGCGCAATCCCAGCGAGCCGGTCACCACGCCGATCACCTTGTCTTCGTGTTCCAGGATGGGGCCTTGCTCGATGTGCGCTTCGAAGTAGGCATCCACCGGCCGCCCGCCGACCGGTTCGGCGCCCGCATAACCGATGGCCTGCAGTTCGTCGCGCACCGCCTTGCCGGCGGCGTCGCGGGCGCTCAGCGCGGTTTCCAGCGGGAACTTGCCGGCGAACACGCCCGAGCCCATCATCACCGGCACGAAGCGCGAGCCTTCTTCATTGGTCCAGATCGCCAGTTCCAGCGGCGCCTCGGTCTGCACGCCGGCGTCGTTCAGGGTGCGCATGACTTCCAGCCCGGCCAGCACGCCGTAGCAGCCGTCGAACTTGCCGCCGGTGGGCTGGGTGTCGATGTGGCTGCCGGTCATGACCGGGGGCAGGGCATTATCGCGGCCGGCGCGGCGGCCGAAGATGTTGCCCACCTGGTCCACCCGCACCGACAGGCCGGCGTCTTTCATCCAGCCCACGACCAGGTCGCGGCCCTGGCCGTCCAGCGCGGTCAGGGCCAGCCGGCAGTTGCCGCCCTTGGCGGTGGCGCCGATCTGCGCCAGATCCATCAGCGACTGCCAGAGCCGCTGGCCGTCAATAGAGATCGTGGAAGTCGTCATCGAGCGTGTCCTTTCAGGAGTGAGCGGTCTGGCCGCTGGCCGCCAGCGCATTCTGGCGGATGGCCGACAGCAGTTGCCCGGGGGCGATGCCGTCGGGGTCGTAGCGTAGTTCGAGCAGGGCCGGCAGGTGCTCGCGGTCGGCGAATGCGCGGGCCCGCTCGAACGCCGGCCCGAAATCGGCGCTGCGCTGTACCGCCTCGCCATAGCCGCCGTAGCCTTCGATGATGCGCGTGAAATCGGGGTTGTCGAAGCCCAGCGCGATCGGGCGGGCGGGGAATTCGCGTTCCTGGTGGGCGCGGATAGTGCCCCACATGCCGTTATTGAACACCAGAATCACGATGCCCAGCCGGTATTGCATGGCCACGCCGAGTTCCTGCATGTTCATCTGGAAACAGCCGTCGCCCGCATAGCACACCACGGTCTGCCCCGGATTTTCCAGCTTGGCCGAGATGGCGGCGGGCAGCCCGTACCCCATCGAGCCCACCGTGGGCGCCAGGCTGGTGGCCGGGCCGGTGAACTGACGATAGCGGTGGGGGTACAGCGCGTAGTTGCCGGCACCCACGGTGATGCACGCGTCGGGCGGCAATTGCGCGTTGACGTGCGCGGCGGCCGCGTCCAGGCTGAGCGGCCCGGGCGCGGGCAGCGGCCGCAGGCTGTCCAGGTATTCGGCATGGGCGCTGTGCACCGCCGCGCCGCGCGAGGCGGCGTGGCCCGGCCGCAGCGCATCCAGCGCACCGGCGAAGGCGGCCACGCTGCTGACGATGCCCAGTGTCGGAGCATATACGCGGCCCAGCTCGGCGGCGTCCGGGTACACGTGCACCAGCTGCTGGCGCGGCAGCGGGCTTTCGATCAGGGTATAGCCTTCGGTGGTGGCCTCGCCCAGGCGCGTGCCCACCGCCAGCACCAGGTCGGCGTCCAGCACGCGCCGGCGCAGTTCGGGCGTCATGGCCCAGCCGACCTGGCCGGCCGCGTTGGCATGGCGCTGGTCATAGCATTCCAGGCGGCGCCAGGCCGTGCCCACCGGCAGCTCGAAGCGTTCGGCGAAAGCGGCCACCTGGCCGATGGCCTGGCGCGTCCAGCCGCTGCCCCCCAGCATCAGGAAGGGGCGTTGCGCCTGGTCCAGCAGCGCGACCATGTGCGCCAGGTCGTCGGCGCCGGGGTGGATCTGGCTGCGGGTGTAGCGGGGCAGATCGGGCACGCCGGCCGTGCCCCACAACGTGTCTTCGGGCAGGGCCAGCACCACGGGGCCGGGCCGCCCGCTGGTGGCCACGCTGAAGGCCCGCGCCACGTATTCGGGGATGCGGTCGGTGCGGTCGATCTGCGCCACCCACTTGGCCATCTGGCCGAACATGCGGCGGTAGTCGATTTCCTGGAAGGCTTCGCGTTCGTAGAAGTCGTTGCCGACCTGGCCCACGAACAGAATCATCGGCGTCGAGTCCTGGAAGGCGGTATGCACGCCGATGCTGGCGTTGGTGGCGCCCGGGCCGCGCGTCACGAAGCAGATGCCGGGTTCGCCGGTCAGCTTGCCATAGGCCTCGGCCATGTAGGCGGCGCCGCTCTCCTGGCGGCATACGATGGGCTGGATCGCGTCGGCATGGTCGTTCAGGGCGTCGATGCAGGGCAGGTAGCTTTCGCCGGGCACCATGAAAATGCGGCGCACGCCGTGGATGCGCAGTTGCTGCACCAGGATCTGGCCGCCATTGCGCGCGGGCGGAGTTGCGCGGGTCATACTGGGTCTCCTGGTTCGGGCGCCGCCGGCGTGGCGGCGTGCCAGCTCTGGAATTCGGCGTGGCGCGCCAGCAGGCGGCGCGCCGTGTTGTAGTCGGGCGGATCGATGCGCGCGCCGGCGTCGGGTTCGCCGCGCCGCTGGGCCTCGTAGGCCAGCGTCAGGGCCTGGGCCGAGCGCACTTCGGCCGCGTTGGGCGTGAAGGCGGCGTGGATGGCCGGCACCTGTTCGGCGAACACGGCGCACTTGGATTTCAGGCCGATGCGGCGCGCCCAGCGCAGGTCGGCGGCCTGCGCCTGCGGGTCGCGGTAATTGAAAGGGCAGTCGATGGCGATGCAGCCGGCGGCCGTGCAATCGACCAGGAAGCGGCTGCGCAGGGCATGCAGCTCGATGCCGTCGGGGCCGCGTTCGGCGCCCAGGTCGGCCGTCAGGTCTTCGGCGGCCAGCAGGCAGGCGCTGATGCGCGGGCTGGCGCCCAGGATATCCAGCGCCCGGCTCACGCCGAGCGCCGATTCCAGGGTGGGCACGATCTCGGTGCGGCCGGCGGGCAGGCCCAGTTCGGCCTCGCAGGCCGCGATGGCCTGGTCCAGCGCCGCGATCTGCGCCGCGCTTTCGGCGTGCGGCAGGAAAATCGCGTCGGGCATGCCGGGCATGACGCCGCGCAGGTCTTCCAGGCCGTCGCCGGACAGCGTGTTGATGCGCACCGCGGCCACCGTGCCGCGGGCGCGGCACAGCGCGATCAGGTCCACGATGCGGCGGCGCGCGGCGGGCCGGTCGGCCGGGGCGGTGAACTCTTCCAGGTCGGCGACCAGCGCGTCGGCGCCGCTGTCCAGGCCGGCCTGCTGCGCGGCGGCATCCAGGCCGGGCACGAACATCCAGCTGCGGCGCAGCCGCGGGGGGCGAAAGGGGAAAGGGGCGGGCTTCATTGGACGTGCCTGGGCAGGTACAGGACCAGTTCGGGAATAAAGGTAAGCAGCAGCATGACCGCGGTCATGGCCAGCATCATCCAGGTCAGCGGGCGCAGGGTCTGCATCATGTTGATGCCGCCGATCTTGCAGGCCGCCATCAGGTCTACGCCCACGGGCGGCGTGTTGGCGCCGATGGCCATGTTGATGGACAGCAGGATGCCGAAGTGCACCGGGTCGATGTGGTAGTGCACCAGCACCGGCATGACGACCGGCGCCACGATGATGATGACCGGGATGGCTTCCATGAAGGTGCCCAGCAGCAGCAGCACGACCGTCAGCACCAGCAGCACCGCGGTCTTGCTGTCGGTCCAGTTGACCAGCAACTGCGACAGCGCCTGCGGCACCTGCTCGGCCACCAGTATCCAGGCGAACAGCGCCGAGGCGCCGATCAGCAGCAGGATGGACGCGCTGCCTTCGCCGGTGGATTTCAGGCTTTCCCACACCGCGCGCAGGCTGAGGGTGCGATACCAGAAAAAGCCGATCAGCAGGGCATATACGATGGCGCTGGACGCGGCCTCGGTGGCGGTGAAGACGCCCAGGCGGATACCGCCGATGATCAGCACCGGCACCATCAGCGCCGGTATGGCATCGACCAGCGCGGCGCGCAGTTCGGCCCAGCTGAAGGGCGCGCCGCCCGCCCAGTTGTACTTGCGGGCCTGCCAGATCGCCACGGCGATCAGCGAGCCGCCCAGCAGAATGCCGGGGATGATGCCCGCCAGGAACAGCTTGCCGACCGAAGTATCGGTGATGGTGCCGTACACGATGAGCACGATGCTGGGCGGAATGATGGTGGACGCCGCCCCGGCGCTGCCCACCAGGGCGCAGCTGAAGCCCTTGTCGTAGCCGCTGCGGGCCATGGCGGGCAGCAGCAGGCTGCCGATGGCGATCACGTCGGCCACGCCCGAGCCCGACAGGGCGCCGAACATCAGGCAGGCCAGCACCGCGACCACCGCCAGCCCGCCGCGTATGTCGCCGACGATGGCGGCGCACAGCCGCACGATGCGCTGCGTGAGCCCGGCGCCGTTCATCAGCTGCGCGGCCAGGATGAACAGCGGGATCGCCAGCAGCGTGAAGCTGTCGAGCCCCGATACATACTGCTGCGCGGCCAGCATCATGGGCGCGGTGTCGTAGACGGCCAGGTAGGCCAGGCACGACAGCACCAGCCCGAAGGCGATGGGCATGTCGATCAGCACCGTGACGGTGAACACGCCCATGAGAAAGAGGGCACCCGTAGACATCTTGTTATTCCTTCGGTGCGGCCGGCGCGGCCGCGAACAATTGAGCAAGGTGCACCAGCACGGCGGCCGCGCAGGCCACGGGCAGGGCCAGGTAGACGATGCCCGCCGACACATCGATGGCGGGCAGGGTCTGGTCCATGGTGAGCTGCGCCAGTTGCCAGCCGGCGTAGCCCAGCACGGCCAGGCCCACGATGATCAGCACCTGGTTCAGGCGCTCGATGCCGGCCAGCGCGCGCGGGCTGCGCACGAAGAAGGGCAGCAGCCCGGCCATCAGGTGGCTGCGTTCGTGGCTGCAGGTGATGCCGCCCACGAAGGCGGCCCATACCAGCACCAGGCGGGGCAGTTCCTCGGCCCAGTGCGGCGTGTCATGCGTGACGAAGCGCTGGAACACCACATAGGTGATCAGCGCGGCCAGCAGGGCCACCGCCACGGCGGCGATGGCCTTGCTGGCCCACGACAGCAGGTCGGCAAGGCGCTGCAGCATCATTGGCCCTTGCGGTACTTTTGCAGAATGCCCATCAGCTCGGCGCCGTAGACGGGTTCGTAGGTTTTCCACACCGGCTCCACGGCGGCGATGAACGGGGCCTTGTCGACGGTATTGACCTGCATGCCTTTTTCTTTCAGCTTCGCCACGAAGTCGTCGTCGCCCTGGGTGATCATCTTGCGCTGCTCGTCGCGCCACTTGTCGGCGGCGGCCTGCACGATCTTCTGGTCTTCCGGCGAGATGCGGTTCCAGGTGTGCTTGGCCACGATCAGGCTGGCGGGGCCCCATACGTGGCCGGTCAGCGACAGGTATTTCTGCACTTCGAAGAACGACGAGGTGTAGATGATGGACAGCGGGTTTTCCTGCGCGTCGAACACTTTCTGCTGCAGGGCCGAATACAGTTCGCCGAAGGCCAGCGGGGCGGGATTGGCGCCCAGCGCGGTAAAGGTGTCCAGCCGCATCTTGTCGGGCGTGACGCGCGTCTTCAGGCCCTGCAGGTCGGCCGGCGTGTTGATGGGGCCGCGGTTGTTGGTCAGGTGGCGAAAGCCGTTTTCCCACCACGACAGGATCACCAGGTTCTTGGCGGCGGCCAGCTTGGCCAGCGCGGCGCCCAGTTCGCCGTCGTAGGCGGCATAGGCCTGCTGCGCGCTGGTCCAGGTGTAGGGCAGTTCGACGATGCCGAACTTGGGCTCGATGGGCTGCAGCGAGCCCGAACCGATGATGGCGGCGCCCTGGCTGCCGATCTGCAGGCCTTCGAGCATGGTTTTTTCATTGCCCAGCTGCCCGCTGGGGAACAGCACGAAGTTCACGCGGCCGTCGGTCTTTTGCTTGACCTCGGCGGCGAAGCCTTCGGCCGCCTTGTTCCAGCTGTGGCTGGGGGCCAGCACGTGGCCCAGTTTGATGTCCAGCGCGTGCGCGGCGGGCGCGGCGAGCGCCAGGCCGGCGGCCGCCAGCAGGGCGGCGAGAGTGCGGGTCAGCTGCATGTTTTCACCTTGGATGTTGTCGATGTAATGGAAATGAATGCCCTTGGGGGTGCCTGGCAGCGGCTACCGGATGCCGCCGCTGCCGAAGTCTTCGCGCAGCCGGGCCAGGATGCCGACCAGGTGGTCGTGCATGGCGTGGCGCGCGCGGATGGGGTCGCGGTCGACGATGGCGGCCAGGATGCGGTCGTGTTCCTGTTGGGCGGCCTGCCAGACCTGCGTGGTGACGAAGTGCTTTTCGAGCCGGCTGAATACCGGGCTGGCGATGCTGAGCTGCCAGATGTGCGAAATGGCGGCCGCCAGCGCGGCGTTGCCGCAGGCGTCGGCGATGGCGCTGTGGAAGGCCCGGTCATGGGCGCCGGGCGAGTCGGTCAGCGACATGCCGGCGTGCGCGGCCTGGATGGCGGCGATCTGCGCGGGCGAGCCGCGCTGCGCGGCCAGCGAGACGCATTCGGGCTCGAGCAGCAGCCGGGTTTCCAGCAGGTCGAACGGGCCGATGTCGGTGGGCTCGGCGTGCGTGTCGGCCGCGGCCGGCAGGCCGTACTTGCCGTCTTCGCGCGGCATGGCCACGAATACGCCGGTGCCCACCCGCACTTCGACATAGCCTTCGATTTCCAGGGCGATGAGCGCCTCGCGGATGGACGCGCGGCTGACCTGCAATTGTTCGGCCAGGTCGCGTTCGGCCGGCAGCCGGGTGCCGGCCGGGAAGTCGCCCGCCCGGATGCGCCCCGCGATCTGGTCGGCAATCATGCGGTACAGCCGGGTAACGGCGACGGCCTGGAAGGTGCTCATGGTGCCTGGATGCCTGATGGTCTAGTGGTCAGGCCACTGACTGTACAGGAGGGCGCCAGGCTCGCACACTGGGGAAAACCAGAGGTCGGCACAGGGTTTGCGGCACCCGGGGGCCAGGCGCTTGATGCGCCGGCGCCAACCCCAGGAGAACACTCGATGCCTACCCACCGCACTCCCCAGGCCAGCGATGACGGCAAGCCGCGCCAGCAGGCGCAGCCCGGCCGCCAGGACCGCATGGCCCCGCCCCCGCAGGGCGAAGAACGCGATTATCTGGCCGCCGGCAAGCTGCGCGGGCGGTTTGCCGTGATCACCGGCGGCGACAGCGGCATCGGCCGGGCGGTGGCGGTGGCTTATGCCAAGGAAGGGGCCGACGTGTTGATCACGTATCTGGAGGAACACGAGGATGCGCGCGAAACCGAGCGGCTGGTGGGCAAGGCCGGCCAGCGCTGCGTGGCCATTGCCGGCGACCTGGGCGACGAAGCGCATTTGCGGCGGGTGGCCGACCTGGCGCGCAAAGAGTTCGGCCGGGTCGACGTGCTGGTGAACAACGCGGCCGAGCAGCACGTGATGCAGGGCTTCGAGAACATTTCGCGCGAGCAGCTGGAACGCACCTTCCGCACCAACTTCTTTGCCATGTTCAGGCTGACGCAGGAGATGCTGCCGCTGATGTCCGAAGGCGGCGCCATCGTCAATACGGCATCGGTGACGGCCTACCACGGCAACCCCAAGCTGATCGATTATTCGGCCACCAAGGGCGCGATCGTGTCGTTTACCCGTTCGCTGTCCACGGCCTTGGCCGCGCGCGGCATCCGCGTGAATGCGGTGGCGCCGGGGCCGATCTGGACGCCGCTGATACCGGCCACGTTCCCGGAAGACAGTCTGGAATCATTCGGCAAGAACACGCCCATGAAGCGCCCCGGCCAACCCGACGAAGTCGCGCCGTGCTTCGTATTCCTGGCCAGCGACGACGCGAGCTATATGTCGGGGCAGGTGATGCACCCGAATGGCGGGCAGATTGTGAATGGGTAGAGGGGTTGGCTGCAACGGTGTCTGACACCCTGCGGGAGTCAGACACCCAATCTGCCTAGGTGTCTGACTCCCGCAGGGTGTCAGACACCGTGGCCATGGGTCTATTTGCCGCGCACCTGGATGTCGTTGCGGACTTCCGTCACGCCGTCGACGCCGCGGGCGGCCTGCACGGCCTGGTTGGCGGCGTCCTGGTCGGGAACGAACCCGCTCAGTTGCACGACGCCGTTGTAGGTTTCCACTTGCACGTCGGCGGCCGAGACGCGGTCTGCCTGGACCAGCGCGGCCTTGACGCGCGCGGTGGTGGCGGTGTCATCGGTGTATTGGCCGGCGCTGCGGTGGCCGTCGTGCGCGGCGCAGGCGGCCAGGGTGGCGGCAAGAAGGGCGGCGCCCAGGCCGTGTAGAACGCGGGAAGTAGTCATGGCTGCTCCTTGTTGAGTGGCGGGCACACAGGCGCCCGCTGCCATAACGCAAGTACTGTACCCGCGGCGATGCGCCGGATTTACCGCCTTATGCAACATTGATGGCCGGGGGCACGGCCGCGCGCGGCGCGCCGGGCGGTATGCGCAGGCATGCGGGTTGCGTAAAGAACGGCTCTTACACCGTTTGGAGACTCACATGAAGCGTGAATTACTTTCCTGGGCCGCGGCCATGACTGTCATGGGTGCCATGGCGGGCGGCGCTTATGCGCAATCCACTCCGGATACGGGTACGCCTTCGAGCACCGCGCCGTCGACCACACCGAACGACGGGTCGGCCGTGCCGCCCAACACGCCAGTGCCTCCGGGCCAGATTCCCCCCGCGGGCGAAACCGATCCGGCGCATCGTGATCAAGGGTCCATCAGCACCCACGGCAGTTCGGATACGGCCACCGGCAGCGGCCAGATGGGAACGCCGGGCAGCGAGAGCGGTATGCCGCCGACCGAGAACCAGGTGCCGAACCGCAACGAGCCCGGCACCACCGAGCCGGCTATGCCGAACACCGGCGGCAAGTAATAAGCAGGCGGTTTGCCCGATGCAACAGCGGCGCCCGAGGGCGCCGCTTGTTGCGCGCGGGGCGCGTCAGTACTGGCGCCGCATCTCGGCCGACGGGCGCTTGATCTGGGCGCGGTATTTCGACACGGTGCGGCGCGCCACGACAATGCCGTCGGCGGCCAGCTTGCTGGCCAGCGCCACGTCGGACAGCGGCATGCGCGGATCTTCGTTGTCGATCAGGTCGGCGATCAGCGCGCGCACCGCGCCGGCCGAGCACGAGCCGCCGGTATCGGTGGCCAGTTCGCGCGAGAAGAAGTACTTGAATTCCAGGATCCCCATGGGCGTGGCCATGTACTTGTTGGCCGTGGCGCGCGACACAGTGGATTCGTGGATGTCGAGTTCGGCCGACACTTCGCGCAGCATCAGTGGGCGCAGGGCCACCGGACCGTATTCGAAGAACATGTGCTGCAGGCGCACGATGGCCTCGGCCACGCGCTGGATCGTGCTGTAGCGCTGTTCGACATTGCGCACCAGCCAGCGTGCTTCTTGCAGTTCCTGGGCCATGGGGCCGCGGTCGCGATAACGCGTGGTGCGGAACAGGTCGGCGTATACGCGATGCAGGCGCGGCTGGGGTACGGCGCCGCGATTGCAGTGCACGCGCCATTGCCCGCTTTCTTTGCGCACGATGACATCGGGCACGATGTAGGCGGGCGGGGCCTGGTCATAGCGCCGGCCCGGCCGCGGATCGAGCGAACGCACGATGTCGCACGCCTGCCGCAGATCGCTTTCGCCGCAGCCCAGCGCACGCTGCAGGGCTTCGTAATCGTGGCGGGCCATGATGTCGAGGTGCCGTTCGACGATGCGCCGCGCCAGCGCCACGCCGGGCCGCTCGGCATCCAGTCCCTGCAGCTGCAGCGTCAGGCATTCTTGCAGATCGCGCGCCGCCAATCCCGGCACGTCCAATTGCTGCACCAGGCACAACGCCGCGCGCCACTCGCTTTCATCGGGAGGCGCGCCGAATACCGAGTTGTCGGCCAGTTCATCCAGCGGCTGGCGCAGATAGCCGTCTTCATCCAGCGCCTGCACGATGTAGTGCGCCAGCAGCCGGTCGCGCGGCGACAGGCGATACGTGCGCAGTTCCTGGTCCAGGCGCTCTTGCAGCGATACCGATGCGCCCACCCACTGGCCCATGTCCATGGGCGCGCCGTCATTGGCACGGCGCGATGACGGATAGTCGCCGGAATATTCGGCGGGGCTGCCTTCGCCGGCCGCCAGCGACGGCGCGGCGGCGGCCGGCGGTTCCACCGGCGCGTCGGTGCTGTCGGCATCGCTTTCGTGCGCGTGGGCCGCCGTGGTTTCTTCGTCTTCTTCCAGGAAGGGGTTCTCGACCAGCGCCTGCCGCACTTCCTGATTGAACTCCAGGGCCGACATCTGCAGCAGCTTGACGGATTGCTGCAGGCGGGGCGTCAGCGCGGTTTGTTGGTGCAAGCGCAACTCATGGGCGGCGTGGATCAATGTCGTCTCCTTTCAGACAGCAAGCGTGCAACGGACACAGCGGTTCATGCAAGAACCATGCCAAGTCCCCGCCTACAGGGAGACCCCAGCACGCCCCGGGGCGGGCGGCGGCCTTTTCTTACGGCGTTGTGTAAGAAGTGCCGGAAGCGGCCGGCGGGCCGGTGCCGGCGCGGGCGGCGCCGCGCCGCAGAGACGGCATACCGCTTGCTTGTATGCGGGCAGCGCCGGGCAGTCTCGGACGCATGGGTCCCGGATCGCCGGGCAGCTTCCCCGTACGGAGAATTCTTCATGAAGAAGATTGCGATTGTCAGTGAACATGCCTCGCCGCTGGCATTGGCCGGCAGTGTGGATAGTGGCGGCCAGAATATCTATGTGGCTCAGACGGCGCGCCAGTTCGCGGCGGCCGGGCACCAGGTGGATATCTTCACGCGCAGGGACGATGCGCTGTTGCCGGCCGAAGTGGGCTGGTACCCCGGGGTCCGGGTGATCCACGTGCCGGCGGGGCCGGCCCGTTATGTGCCCAAGGAAGACTTGTTGCCGTACATGGACGACTTCGCGGCCTTTCTGATGCGCTATGCGGACAGGCAGAACGAGCTCTACGACGTGGTGCACGCGAACTTTTTCATGTCGGCGCTGGCCAGTCTGCCCATGGCGCGGCGCCACGGCATCCCGCTGGCGGTGACCTTCCATGCGCTGGGGCGCGTGCGGCGCCTGCACCAGCGCGAGGCCGACCGCTTTCCCGACAGCCGCTTCCAGATCGAGAGCGACATCGTGCGCGAAGCCGATCTGGTTGTTGCCGAGTGTCCGCAAGACCGGCGCGACTTGCTTAACTTGTACGGGGCAGATCCGCGCCGCATCCGCGTGGTGCCGTGCGGCTACGATCCGCTGGAGATGTGGCCGCTGGATACCGCGGCGGCGCGCCGCAAGCTGGGCTGGCAGGACGGCGAATTCCGCGTCCTGCAACTGGGCCGGATGGTGCCGCGCAAAGGCGTGGACAACGTCATCGAGGCCTTGGGCGTGCTGCATCGCCGCTACGGTGTGGCGGCGCGTCTGTGCGTGGTGGGCGGCGACCAGCGCGACGGCCCCGAGCTGGCGCGCCTGCGCGGCGTGGCGGAACAGGCCGGCGTGATGCCGTTTGTAGAATTTGCCGGGCGGCGCGACCGCCAGGATCTGTCCAAGTATTACTGCGCCAGCGACGTCTTCGTGACCACCCCGTGGTACGAGCCGTTCGGCATCACGCCGGTCGAGGCCATGGCCTGCGGCAGGCCGGTGGTGGGATCGGACACCGGCGGCATACGCAGCACCATTAAAGACGGCAAGACAGGGTTCCTGGTGCCGGCGCGCGACCCCGAGGCCCTGGCGGCACGCCTGGCGCGCCTGGCGCACGACAGCCGGCTGTGCCGCCGGATGGGGCAGGCCGGCGCGCGCCGGGCCCGGCGCCTGTTCACGTGGCAGCAGGTGGGACAGGACCTGCTGGCGGTGTACGATGAGCTGGCCGTGCGCGCGGGCGTTCCGGCGCGGATTCCGATGCGCCCTCAGGTGCTGGCGGCCTGAGCGCCGCGGGCATCCCGGCCGCGGGATGAAGCGGCGGGATTCCGGTTCAGGCTTTCCCGCCGCGCTTGAGAACGCTGATGTGTCCGTCGGGCTCGATATAGGCCCGGCGGATCGCCGACAGTTCTTCGACGCCGTGCTGGCGCAGTTCGCTCATCAGCTCGGCCGGCGTGATGTATTCGCGCCGCATGGCGCGGCGCATCATCTGGCCGTCGCGCACCAGGCACACCTTGTCGGATTCGAGCAGGCGGCCCAGCCCGGGCACGAAATATTTCAGCCGGTCGATCAGGGCCACCCATCCCACGATGACGGCCACCAGGATGGCGCCGTCCGTAATCGACTGATATTGGCCCGCCATCCCGTTTTGTGCCGCGTCGGCGATCAGCACCAGCACCAGCATGTCGGCCACGCCCAGCGACCCGACGTCACGGCGGCCAGCCATGCGCAGCAGTATCAGGATGAACCAATACATGAGCGAGCCGCGCACGATCAATTCCAGCGGCGACACCGTCAGCCGGAAAAGGTCTGGCCAGTTGACTTCCATGGTCGATCTCCTTGTTGTGGAATAGGAAGGCGGCGCGGCCGATGGCGGCGCCGCGCCGGTTTTATTGCGGCTTGCCGCCGTTGCGCGCCGGATCCGGACGCGTGTGGGCCAGGCCGGCCTCGTCTTCGTCGACGATTCGGTCCGCCTCGATGTCGGCGCCGGTATCGTCTTCCAGCGAGGGCTCGACGCTTTCGCGTTCGCCGGTGCCCTGGGAGTCGGTATCGTGTTCCCCGGCGGTGCCGGGCAGGTCGCTGCCCGAATCAGATGAATCGCTGGGGCCCAGGCCGGGTTGGCGCGGCGCGGCTTGGATGGGAAAGGGCGAAACGCGGGAAAAAGGCAGGTCCATGGCGAACTCCGTAAACAGGGCGGCGCGCAGAAGTGGCGCCTGCCGCGGGCACTGCAAATTGCGTGCCGCCGGGAGCGCCGCGGGAACGTGGCTTGCGGGCCGCGACGGGCCATTGACGTTTTCACCGTGGGAGCCTGACATGTCCGATGCCGATAAAACCCCGTCTTCTGCGCCTTCTGGCGACCGCCGCGAACAAGAGGACGAACGCATGCGGCGGCGCGATACCGACCGTACACTGAGCGACCGGCCCGCCGATCCGAACCGCATGGGCGCCAAGATCCGCATTCCGCCGGGCGTGGATGCCGAGGATGTGCGCGACCCCGGGCGCCAGACGCCGGGCGCGCCGCCCGTGGACAACCGTTCTTGACGCCGGCGCGCGCGTGCGGCCCGGGCACGCCAGTTGCTGGGCCTGCTTTGCCCGCAATCAGCGGGTAACCCAGGGGAACGACATGAGTCCTTGGAAAATGGCGGGCCTCGCCGCGGCCGCGGCGGCGGCCGTTATCGTGGGCATCCAGGCCTACGCCTCGTCCGCCGCGCTGGACCACCAGGATCGCCTGTTCATGGAGGCCGCCACGCGGGCCGGCTTGTTCGAGCTGCGCTCGGGCGACCTGGCCCTGCAACGGGCGGCGCGCGACGACGTGCGGGCCTATGCCCGCGCCGTGCTGCGCGACCAGGCCGAGGCGCGCGAGAGCCTGCTGGCCCTGGCGGCCGCCAAATCGCGCGCCGTGCCGACGGCGGTCGGGGCCGAGCAGCATGCCGTGCTGGGCGCGCTGCAGAATGCGCCGGCCGTGGCTTTCGACGATTTGTACCTGGAAAAAGTGGCGGTGGAAGGCCAGGCGGCCGTGCTGCAGTTGTTCAAGCGTACCGTGCGCAACAGCAAGGACCCGGAGATCCAGGCCTACGCCGCCAGCATGGTGCCGATGCTGCGGCGCCACCTGGAAGCGGCGCGCGCGCTGCAGGCGCAGCCGCAACCCGACTGGCCGCAAACCGCGAAGAGCATGATGGCGGCGCGGTAGAAGAAGGGGTAGAAACGGATGAAACAAGGTGTCTGACTCCCGCAGGGTGTCAGACACCGACGGTGTTGTAGTGACTCCGGTGTCTGACACCCTGCGGGAGTCAGACACCTTTTCCTTTTCACTCCTCTTTGCCCGGCTGCCCGAATACGCGGCGCAGCAGGTCGATGGGGACGGGGAAGACGATGGTCGAGGTCTTGTCGCCGGCGATGTCGTACAGGGTGGACAGGTAGCGCAATTGCATGGCCTCGGGCGTGCTGGCCAGGACGTGGGCGGCTTCGACCAGTTTTTCGGCGGCCTGCTGTTCGCCTTCGGCGTTGATGATGCGGGCGCGGCGGTTGCGTTCGGCCTCGGCCTGGCGGGCGATGGCGCGCACCATGCTTTCGTCGATGTCCACGTGCTTGATTTCGACGTTGGCGACCTTGATGCCCCAGTCTTCGGTCTGGCGGTCCAGGATCTCTTGCAGGTCGGCATTGAGCTTGTCGCGTTCGGACAGCATTTCGTCGAGTTCGTGCTTGCCCAGCACCGAGCGCAGCGTGGTCTGCGCCAGCTGGCTGGTGGCGTCCATGTATTGCTCGACCTGGATGACCGCGCGGTCGGCGTCCACGACCCGAAAGTACAGCACTGCGTTCACCTTTACCGATACGTTGTCGCGCGAGATGATGTCTTGCGTGGGTACGTCCAGCACGACGGTGCGCAGGTCGACCCGGACCATCTGCTGCACGAGCGGAATAAGAATGATGAGGCCGGGCCCCTTTACGCCCGAGAAGCGCCCCAGCGTGAACACGACGCCGCGCTCGTATTCGCGCAGCACGCGGACCATGGAAACGGCCAGCAGCACCAGCAGTGCCGCCGCGACCAGGGATGCGATGAGGGTCATGGGGATTCCTTTCGATTGTCCGGCAGGGCACGCAAGCGCAATACCAGCCCCCGGCGCGATTCGATGAGCGCATGCTGGCCGGGCGCCAGGGGCGCGTCCGCGCTGGCCTGCCAGGTTTCGCCGCCGGCGCGCACCAGGCCGCGATGCCCATGCCACGACAAGACCTCGACGGTCTGGCCCGGCGCCGTGCCGTGGCCGGACACCACGCGCTTGCGCTGGGCGCGCAGCGCCGTGAAGAAAATCAGGAACAGCAGCAGGGCGCTGACCCCGGCCGCCGCCGCCACCACGGGCACCGACAGCGAAAAATCGCCCGCCGGCGTGTCATACAGGAACAATGAACCGAAGGCGAACAAGGCCAGGCCGGCCACGCCCAGCAGCCCCAGCGTGGGCGTGAAGGCCTCGGCCACCATCAGCGCGATGCCCAGCAGTACCAGCCCCAGGCCGGCATAGCTGACCGGCAGCATGTTCAGGGCGAACAAGGCGGTCACCAGCGCCACCGCGCCCAGCGCGCCCGGCAGGATGGCGCCGGGGATCATCATTTCGAACAGAATGCCGTAAATGCCCAGCAAGAGCAGCAGGTAGGCGATATTGGGATCGGTAATGACGGCCAGCACGCGGGTGCGCCAGTCGGGCTGTATGTCGACCACGGTGGCATCGCGGGTGGCCAGCGCGATGGTCGAGGCGTTGACGCGCACTTCGCGGCCATCGGCCTGGCGCAGCAGGTCTGGCGTGTCGTTGGCCACCAGGTCGATCACGCCCTGCTGCCGGGCTTCGCGCGCGGTCAGGCTGGCCGCGCCGCGCACGGCTTCTTCGGCCCACTGCGCATTGCGGCCGCGCAGGTCGGCCAGGCCGCGGATGAAGGCCGCGGCATCGTTGACGGCCTTGCGTTCGTGCGCATCGGCGCCGGCGGGCGGCGCCGCCTCGCCGCCGGCGGGCTTGGGCGGCGCGCCGCCGGGCTTGTCGTCGGGGCCGCCGGGGCCGCCCATTTGCACCGGCGTGGCCGCGCCCAGGTTGGTGGCGGGCGCCATCGCCGCCACGTGGCAGGCATACAGAATGTAGGTGCCGGCGCTGGCCGCCTGCGCGCCGCCCGGCGCCACGTAGCCGATGACGGGCACCGGCGAGGCGAGGATGGCCTGCACGATGTCGCGCATGGACGATGCCAGGCCGCCGGGAGTGTCGATGCGCAGGATGACCGCGGCCGCGCGGCGGGCGTCGGCGTCGGCCAGGCCGCGTTGCAGGTATTCGGTGGTGGCGGGGCCGACCGCGCCCTGCAGCTGCAGCAGCACGACGGGGGCCGGCTGCCCTACGGCGGCGGCCTGGGCGCGGGACGGCGCAAGCCCCAACGCGGCGGCCGCCAGGCACAGCCAGGCGAGCGCCTGCGGCAGCCAGCCATGGCTACCGGCCGGTGGGGTGCGGCATGACCTGGAATACGGCATGGCGGCGCCTTTGATGACCGGCTCGCGTGCGAGCCCTTGCAACCATGGTAGTGCCTGGGGCCGCTGTCCACAAGGCGGCGGAAATCAGGCAGAGGCGCCGGGCTCCAGCGTGTACAGGTAATGCCGGAAGCGGTCGTAGTGGTTGACCAGGTCGGCCACGACCTGGTCGGTGTGGTATCCGTAGATGTCGTAGCCGCGCCCGCCCTTGTTCAGGAAGACCTCGGTACGGTAGTAGCGGCGCTTTTCGCCCTCGCGCCGGGCGCCGTCGCTGAGCGCGAAGGCCGGGATGGGCTGGCCCACCAGCCGCACCGCGTAGATGAAGTCGGCGGTGCTGCCGCTGTGCAGCACGGTCAGCTGCGCGCCGTCTTCCAGCCGGACGGCCTCGGTGTCGATGCCGCGCTTCTGCAGTTCGGCCGCCACCAGTTCGAAGGCTTCCATCACGGTTTTCTCGACGAAAGCGTTGGCCTGCGCCTTGGTGGGATGGCTGACGATGCTGTGCAGCCGCTGCCGCAGCGACAGGCCGCCCTGCGAGGCGATCAGCGGCGCGGTGGGCAGGCTGCGGCTGATGTTGATGATGATCTCGTCGTTCAGGCCTTTGAGTATGCCGTAGCACATAAGCAGCATCACCACCGACAGCGGCAGGGCGGCGATGACGGCGGCCGACTGCACCGCCTCGAGGCCGCCGGCCAGCAGCAGGCCGGCCGCCACGCCGCCGCAGGCGAGCGCCCAGAAAATGCGCAGCCACAGGGGCGGTTCTTCGTCGCCCTTGGACGTGATCATCGACACTACCAGCGCGCCCGCATCGGAGGCCGTCACGAAGTACACCGCCACCAGCAGGCCGGTAATCCAGGCCAGCAGGCCCGACCAGGGCAGGTAGTCGAACACCGTGAACAAGGCAATGGGCAGGTTGCCCGCGACGGTGCGCGAGATTTCGCCGTTCGCCACGTTGCTGTCGAGCCAGATCGCCAGGTCGCCGAACACGGTGAACCATACGAAGCTGAAGCCGGCCGGCGCGAACAGTACGCCCACCAGAAATTCCCGGATGGTGCGTCCGCGCGAGATGCGGGCGATGAACATGCCCACGAAGGGCGACCACGAGATCCACCAGCCCCAATAGAACAGGGTCCATTTGCCCATCCAGTCGGTGGGCTCATAGGCGTTGATGTGGAAGGTGCGCGCGACGAAGGCGTGCAGGTACAGCCCGATGTTTTCCACCAGCGCCTGCAGCAGGAAGCGGGTGGGGCCCAGGATGAGGATCAGCAGCATCAGCCCGACCGATACCAGGATGATGAATTCGCTGAGCCGGCGTATGCCGTTGTCGAGCCCCGTGGCTACCGTGATGGTGGCCAGCAGGGTGACGATGCCGATCAGGATGAGCTGGGTACCCAGGGTTTGCGGGATGCCCATCAGGTAGCTCATGCTGGCGTTCAACTGCGATACGCCCAGGCCCAGCGAGGTGGCCAGGCCGGCCAGCGTGCCCACCACCGCGAAAATGTCGATGAAATCGCCGATCGGCCCGTACACGCGATCGCCCAGGATGGGATGGAAGGCCGAACGGATGGCCAGCGGCATGCCGCGCCGATAGCCGAAGTAGGCCATGGCCAGGCCCAGTACCGCATAGATGGCCCAGGCGTGCACGCCCCAATGGAAGAAGGTGATTTCCATGGCGTCGCGCGCGGCCTCGGCGGAATGCGGCGGCGCATCGGGCGGCTGCGAGAAGTGCATGATGGGCTCGGCCACGCCGTAGAACACGATGCCGATGCCCATGCCGGCGCTGAACAGCATGGCGACCCAGGTGCCGTACTTGTAGTCGGGCACGGAATCGTCGGGGCCCAGCTTGACGGTACCCAGCCGGCTCATGGCCAGGCCCAGCAGGAAAATGACGAAAATGCCGACCGACAGCATGTAGAACCAGCCGGCTTCGTTGATGATCCAGGTATTGACGGCATCGAACTGGGCCGCCGCCGAGTCGGGCGCCACTACGGCATAGATGATGAGGCCCAGCGCGATGATGGCCGAGCCGATGAAGGTGACCGGCGCGACGCCTGCGGTGTTGTTCTGCAAGATCTTCCCCTTTGGGCCGTGCGGACGACAGGTTGGGAACGGGCGGACCGGCGCGCGCCGCGAGGCCGCGCGCCGTCTTGCATTGCCGTGTCCAGCTTATACCTGGTCGGCCCGATGCCGCAATGCGCCTGGGGAAACGGCGCAACAATCAGGGGGTGTCGCGGGCCAGCAGCGAAACCAGGTGCGGCACGGTGGTCTGGGGCGGACTGGTCTGGGCACCGCGTTCGAACAGCTGTTCGATGGCGTCGGCCGCGCCATGCGCCGCGCCGGCCTCGTGGGCCATGGTGGTGTAGTAATTCAGGTCTTTGCGGGCGTTGGACAGCGAGAAGCGCAAGCCGGAGTCGTCGCCCGATTCCAGATAGGGGCGCAGGCGTTCCAGCGCCACGCCGCCGCCGCCGCCCTTGGCCAGGACGTCGACCAGCACCGGCGCCTCGATGCCGGCGCGCTGCGCGCAGGCGGCCGCTTCGGCGATGACGGCGGCGCAGCCCAGCGATACATAATTGTGGATGAGCTTCATGCGATGGCCGGATCCGACCGGCCCGGCGTGGGTGATGTTCTCGGCGTAGCAGCGCAGCAGCGGCTCGCAGCGCCGGTACAGGGCGGGATCGCCGCCCACCAGCAGGTTCAGCCGGCCCTCGGCGGCCTCTTTGGGGGTGCGGGTCATGGGGGCATCGAGGAATTGCCCGCCGGCCTCGGCCACGGCTTGCGCGATACGCACGGTGGACGAGGGAATGGCCGTGGAGCAGTCGATCACGATGGTGCCCGGGCGCAAGCCCTGCAGCAGGCCGTCGGGGCTGAACAGCACGTCTTCGACCTGGGGCGTGCCGGTAACACACAGGATGACGATGTTGGCTTGCCGCGCCACTTGCGCCGGGCTGGCCACCTTGGCGGCACCGGCGGCCAGCAGGCCGTCGACCGGCTGGTTGCCGGGGTGGTCGAGCAGCACCAGCGGATAGCCGTGTTTGACGATGTTGCTGGCAATACCGTGGCCCATGAGGCCCACGCCTATCATGCCGATGGTGTCTTTCCCGGTAGTCATGAGATGGTTCGCGCGAAATTGGAAAATGGCCGCCACGGCGGCGGCATGGCGACCATCATACAAGTAATGGCGGGCGGAACAGGTGTCTGACACCCGGCAGGGTGTCAGACACCGTGGGCGGGATAGGCTTCTGCACGGATCGGTGTCAGGCACCTGCGGAGCCTGACAGCTGGCCGTGACCGCGCTTCGGTGTCTGACACCCTGCGGGAGTCAGACACTTGGGCAGCCTCAGTGCCAGCGCCGGCCGCGGGCGGCGCCGATGACGGTGCCGCAGAGCACGGCGGCGGCGCCGGCCCACAGCAGGCCGCGGCTGCCGGTGGCAAGGTGGGTGTAGACGCTGTGTTGGCGCACGTGGGGGACTTGCGCGCCGTCGCGGGCCGTATCGCCGTCGGCCGGGTTGCCGGCGTCGTACAGGGCGTCGGCGCGTTCGCCGGCGGGCTGGTCGCTGCGCTGGTGGCGTATCAGCCAGCCCGCCATGCGGTCCGACAGCCCGGGCATGCGCTGGCCCATGGATGACATGGCTTTCGAGGCGCTGCCCACGTAAATGTCGCGCCGCGGATGCTGGGCGGCATATAAGATAGCGCGGGCCACCGTGTCGGCCGCATACAGCGGCGGCGGCAGGCGCGGTTCCACGTCCATGTAGTTGCGGGCGTGCTGGGAATAGCCCGTGGCGATCGAGGCGGGCTTGATCAGCGTGACCGACACCGGCGCGCCTTCGGCCTCGAGTTCCATGCGCAGCGCGTCGGTATAGCCCTTGACGGCATGTTTCGAGGCGGAATAGGCGCCCTGCAGGGGCACGGCGCGGTCGGAGACTTCGCTGCCCAAATTGATGAGCGCGCCGCCGTGTTTCTTCAGGTGGGCCATCGCCGTGGTCGAGCCGTACACCACGCCCCAGTAATTCGTGTCGAACAGTTTGCGCTGGTCTTCCAGGGGCACGTCTTCCAGGCGCCCGAAAATGGACACCCCCGCGTTGTTGACCCAGGTATCGACGCGGCCATAGTGGTCGATGGCCGCGCCCAGGATGCGGTCGTGGTCGGCCGGCACGCCCACGTCGGCCTGTACGGCCAGGGCCTCGCCGCCGTCGGCGTGGATGCCGGCCACGACTTCGTCCAGGGCCTGCTGGTTGCGGCAGGCCAGCACCACCTTGGCGCCTTCGCGGGCGGCCATGCGGGCGGTGGCCAGGCCGATGCCGCTGCTGGCACCGGTAATGACCATGACCTGGTCGTGTAGTTTTTTCAATCGGACGTTCATGTTGACCTCCCGTGTAGGGCGCGTTCGCGGGCCGCGCGCGAAGCCGTGGGGCCGCGCCAGGGCAGCGTACGTCGCAGCTCGGTTTCGATGTCGCGGCGCCGTTCGCTCGGCACGTGGCGAGCCAGCCGCAGGCGAACGGCGCCGTAATGCAGCCAGAGGGAGTCCGGCGCTTCGGGCTGTCGCACGAGCCGTGCCCAGTTACGGTTGAAAACATGGCGGGTGGCTGTGCCGCCCGCATACACGTCGATGATCATGCGACCGTCGGTCAGCAGGGTGACGGTTTCGCCATCGCGCACATGGCGGGCGAACGACAGCGTGGCGCCCGCGATCAGGGCGATTTCCAGGGCGCCGTACACGCCCACCAGCCACAGGCCCCGCCAGCTGAACACCAGGCTGACGACCAGGGCGATGCCCGCCGTGCCCGCCATGCCCAGCAGGAACTGGCGCGGCGTGACGCAGCAATTGCGCTTCAGCACCCAGCGCTGTTCGACCTCGCCGCCGGCGGCGACCGGTGGCGCGTCGCGCGCGCGCGGTGGCGGCAGCGACGGCGGCGCACCCGTATAAGCATGGGCGGATCGCATGATATCAACGGACATCCGGCGGCAGCGCGAAAGTATGGTGCGGCGCGGGCGAGGGCACGGTCCATTCCAGTCCTTCGGCGCCTTCCCAGGGCTTGGCCGCCGCCGCCGCGCCCTTGCCGCGGTAGCACTGCAGGATGGCGAACAGGAACAAGAACTGCGACAGCCCGAACCAGAACGCGCCGAGGGTGGCCACCTGGTGGAAAGTGGTGAACTGCGCCGCGTAGTCGGCATAGCGGCGCGGCATGCCGGCCAGGCCCAGGAAGTGCATCGGGAAGAACGTGACGTTGAACGAGATCATGGTCGACCAGAAGTGCAGCTTGCCCAGCTTCTCGTTGTACATGCGGCCCGTCCATTTGGGCACCCAGTAGTAGGCGCCGCCGAACAGCGCGAACAGCGAGCCCGCCACCAGCACGTAGTGGAAGTGCGCCACCACGTAGTAGGTGTCGTGCACCTGGATGTCGATGGGCGCCATCGCCAGGATCAGGCCGGTGAAGCCGCCCATGGTGAACACGAAAATGAAGCCGATGGCGAACAGCATCGGGGTTTCGAGGCTGATCGAGCCGCGCCACATGGTGGCGACCCAGTTGAATACCTTCACCCCGGTGGGGATGGAGATCAGCATGGTGGCGTACATGAAGTACAGCTGACCCGTGACCGGCATGCCGGTGGTGAACATGTGGTGCGCCCAGACCAGGAACGACAGCACGGCGATGGCCGAGGTGGCGTACACCATGGATGCGTAGCCGAACAGTTTCTTGCGCGAGAATGTGGGCACGATCATGGACACGATGCCGAAGGCCGGCAGGATCATGATGTAGACCTCGGGGTGCCCGAAGAACCAGAACACGTGCTGGTACAGCACCGGGTCGCCGCCGGCGGCGGCGTTGAAGAAACCGGTGCCGAAGTGGCGGTCGGTGAGCAGCATGGTGACCGCCGCCGCCAGCACCGGCATGACGGCCAGCAGCAGGAAGGCGGTGATCAGCCAGGTCCAGCAGAACATCGGCATTCTCATCAGCGTCATGCCCGGCGCGCGCATGTTCAGGATAGTGACGATGATGTTGATGGCGCCCATGATGGACGAGGCGCCCATGATGTGCACGGCGAAGATGGCCAGGTCCATGCCCGGGCCCATTTGCTCGGACAGCGGCGCGTACAGCGTCCAGCCGGCGGCGGTGGCCCCGCCCGGCACGAAGAACGACGCGGTCAGCATGATGGCGGCCACGGGCAGCAGCCAGAAGCTGAAGTTGTTCATGCGCGCGAAGGCCATGTCGGCCGCGCCGATCTGCATCGGGATCATCCAGTTGCCGAACCCGACCAGCGACGGCATGATCGCGCCGAAGATCATGATCAGGCCGTGCATGGTGGTGAACTGGTTGAACAGCTGGGGCTCGAAGAACTGCAGGCCGGGCTCGAACAGCTCGGTACGCAGCAGCAGGGCCAGCGTGCCGCCTTCGAGCAGCATGACGAACGAGAAGATGAGATACATCGTCCCGATGTCTTTGTGGTTGGTGGCAAACAACCAGCGCCGCCAGCCATGCGGGGCGTCGTGCCCGTGCGGGGCATCGTGGGTCATCGTGTCCATGGCGCATCCTGAAAAAAAGAGGCGGGCTGGCGCGGGCGGCAGCCAACGACATGCCGCGTCGCCCGGGGACTCAAGACCCCACTATTGGGCTCCTGTATTGCTGACATCTTCCTGAATACGTTCGGCCGGCGCCGTCGGCGCGCCTTCAGCCGGGAGCGCCGGACGATTTGCCGGCCCGCGGCGCCGGCGCGCCCGCGCCGCGGCGGCGCAGGCGGACTTCCAGCATGGCGTACATCGCCAGCGCCACCGCCAGCGGCGCCAGGTAGTACAAGGCGCGGTAGGCCAGCAGCGTGCCCAGCACCTGGGCCTGCGTGACGTCGGGTTCCAGCATGGCCACGAACACGGCTTCCAGCACGCCCACGCCGCCCGGTATGTGGACCAGCGCGCCGGCGATGCTGCTGATCAGCAGCGCCGCCAGCACCAGCGTATAGGACACCTGCCGCTCGAACAGCAAAAACAGAATGCCGGCGATCGCGCCCCAGCAGATCACGGCCAGCACCGATTGCAGGACGGCAATGCGCAGCGTAGGCAGCGGCACATGGTGGCCGCCGATGCGCAGGTGGCGGCGGCGCGACAGCGCGCACAGCGCCAGGTAACCCGTGGCCACGGCCAGCATGGCCGCGCCGGCCACTTGCAGCACCGCGGGGCTCAGGTGCCAGGCGGCGGGCGCCTGATGCAGGGTGAACAGCGCGCCGAACAGCCACAGATAGCCCAGCCAATTGGTGAAGATGCTCATCGCCAGCACCTTGGAGATCACTGACAGCCGCAGGCCCAGCTTGCCGTACAGGCGAAAGCGCAGGCCCACGCCGCCCACCAGCGCGCCCAGGTTGACGTTGGCCGCGTAGCTGACGAACGCCACCGCCATGGTCGTGCCGCGGCCCAGCCTGTGCCCGGTGTAGGTGCGCCCGATCAGGTCGAACGCGGAGTACGCCACGTAGGCCACCGGCACCAGGCAGGCGCTTTCCACCAGCGCGGAATTGGGCTTTTCCCGCAATACGCGCCAGACCTCTTGCCACTGCACGTCGCGCGCCAGCCGCGCCAGCAGCACGATCGCGGCCAGCATGAACAGGCCGGTCCAGATGCGCCGGGTGCGTTTCCAGAAGCGGCGCGTGGCGCGCCAAGCGGACAGCGGGAACAGGCGGCGCAGCTTAGTCATGGTTGTTCTCATCGGCGGGGGCGGGGGGATCGATACGCTCGAGCCGGGGCGGGCGCGATGGCAACAGGGCGGCCCAGGCGGGAAAGTGGTGCAGCACATGGAAAATCGCCACGCCGAACCACAGCCGCCGCAGCGCGCGCTTCATGCCCTGCGGCGGCACGATGCGCCGGCAATGGCGCTGGATCAGCTGTTCGAGCGAGTCGCGCAGGTCCGCCGTAAAGGCGCGGTCGCGCACCACCACGTTGGCTTCCAGGTTCAGTGCCAGGCTGAGCGGATCCAGGTTGCTGGAGCCGATGGTGGCCCATTCGTCGTCCACGCAGGCCACTTTGCCGTGCAACGGCCGTTCGCAGTATTCGTAGATCATCACGCCCCCCGACAACAGATAGTCGTACAGCGTGCGGGCCGCCAGTTTCGCGATCGGCATGTCCGGCTCGCCTTGCAGGATCAGGCGCACACGCACCCCGCGGCGGGCGGCATGGCGCAGGTCGCGCAACAGCCGGTAGCCGGGAAAGAAATAGGCGTTGGCGACGATGATGTCGTGCTGGGCGGTGCGGAAGCCGGCGCGGTAATAGCGTTCGATGTCGGTGCTGTGCCGGTCGTTGTCGCGCGTCACGAACAGTGCCGCTCCTTCGCCCTTGGGGCCTTGCGCCGCGCCGCGGCGGCGCGGCCAGCGCCGCCGCCGGCCGCCGCGCACCGCTTCATAGGCGAAGCGGTGGATGTCCTCGACGACGGGGCCGCGCAGTTCGGCGGCGTAGTCCTGCTTGGCCTCGGGGCCGAAGGCGGCGAGGTGGTCGGCCGAATAGTTGATGCCGCCGACGAAGGCGGTTTCGCCGTCCACCACGACCACTTTGCGATGCATGCGGCGCAGCGCGTTGACGCGAAAGCCCAGCACCCTGGGACGCGGATCGAAGACGTGGAACCGCACGCCGGCCTCGGTCAGGCCGTCGATGAAGGTGTGGTCCAGGCAGTCCGAGCCGTAGCCGTCCACGGTAAGGTCGATCTCGACGCCGCGCCGCGCCGCGTCGATCAATACCTGGCGCAATTCCCGGCCGACTTCGTCGTCGAAGAGAATGAAGGTTTCCAGCAGGATTTCCCGCCGCGCCGCGCGCAAGGCTTCGAACACGCGCGGGAAGAACTCCTCGCCGTTCTCGAGCAGGCGCACCGTATTGCCGTGGCGCCAGGCGGCGGTCATAGCCGTACCTCGGCGGCCAGCGGAGCATGGTCGGACAACTGGCGCCACACCCGCGAAGCCAGCGCGACCGGGCGGGCCGCCGCCACGTTGCGCACGTAGATGCGGTCCAGCGCCAGCAGCGGCCAGCGCGCCGGGAAGGTGCGCGGTTCGCGGCCCAGCGCGGTGCGGAACACGTCGCGCATCGAGCAGGCGGTCAGCAACTGGCCGGCGCGCCGGCGCCAGTCGTTGAAATCGCCGCCTATCAAGACCGGCGCGGCATCGTCGATGCCGCGCACTAGCGCGCACAGCCGGCCCAGCTGGGTGCGCCGATGCGCTTCGCGCAGGCCCAGGTGGACGCACACGACGTGCATGTCGCCGGGCAGGTCGGGATGGCGTACCTTGCAGTGCAGCATGCCGCGGCTTTCCTGGGTGCCTATCGATACGTCGTGGTTCTGGTGTTCGACGATAGGCCAGCGCGACAGCACGGCATTGCCATGGTCGCCGTCGGGATACACGGCATTGCGGCCGTAGGCGAAGTCGGTCCACAGGCTGTCGGCCAGGAATTCATACTGCGAGGTGGCGGGCCAGGCGGCCAGGCGCTGCGCATGGCGATGGTGCGACCCGATGACTTCCTGCAGGAACACGATGTCGGGCTTGGCGTCGCGCAGGGCCTGGCGCAATTCATGCAAGATGAACCGCCGGTTGAAGAGCGTGAAGCCTTTATGGACGTTTACCGTCAGTAGTTTGACTGTGGCGCCGCCGTGCGAGGGCGCTTCCTGACCTGGCATAGAGCTCTCCGAAGGATATGCGGAGATTCATGCAAGAAGCGTGCCCGGCGCGCCCGCGCCGACCGCCGGGGAAGTGCGACGCTGGTCCGGGCGCGCGGCGTTACTTTTTACCAACAGGCGAAAAATATACGCCCGCCGACACCCGGGGCTCGCCCCCGGTGGGCACGCCAAATGCTGACGGGGGCGCCCCCTTGGTGGGTTGCGCGGTGTTACTTCGTTGTCGGCGCGATGCAGGCATACTGCCCCGATGCCGTAAGGAACGCGCGGATAGTCTGCTCGTTTGTATGTGAGGACATATGTTCACCAAGCAAGACCAGGTGCGCAATCCTTGGTCCGATACTCGCGCCCGCCTGGAAGACGAGCGCGTGATGCTGCAACGCATTGCCGACGGCATGCCCCTGGCCGAGGTCATGGCGCATGTGCTGCGCGCGGTCGAGCAGCAGTCCCGCGTCGATCTGCGCACATCGATCATGCTTGTCGACCAGTCCTGCGGGCGCCTGCGCCACTTGGCGGCCCCGAGCCTGCCGGCCGAGTTCCTGGCCGCCATCGACGGCGCGCCCATCGGCCCGTCGGCGGCGTCCTGGGGCGCCGCCGCCTACCTGGACACGCCGGTGTATGTGGGCAACATCGCCACGCACCCCAACTGGGAACCCTGGCGCGAGCAGGCCTTGAAGCATGGCCTGCGCGCATGCTGGGCCACGCCCATCAAGGGCACCGACGGCCGCCTGCTGGGGGTGTTCTCGAATTACTACAGCGTCGAGCACATGCCCGTGCCGCGGGACATCGACGCCATGGCGCTGCTGGTGCGCACCGCGGCGCTGGCCATCGAACGCCATCGCACCGAGCAGGCGCTGCGCGAAAGCAGCGAGCGCTGGCGAGGCATGTTCCAGCGCATGCGCGAAGGATTTTTTCTCAGCGAGGCCATGCGCGACCATGACGGCCGGGTCACCGACTTCCGGTTCATCGAGGTCAACCCCGCTTTCGAGCTGCAGAGCGGCCTGCAGTCGGGCGATACGCTGGGGCATTCGCTGCGCGAGATGATTCCCGGCGTGCCCGACCTGATCATGGAAACGTTCATCAACGTGGTCGAAACCGGCGCGTCGACGCAGTTCGAACTGGAGGCCCCCCACCAGGGCCGCGATGCCTGGTACGAGGCCCACGTCCACAAAGAGGGCCCGGATCGCATCACCGTGCTGGTGCTCGACATTACGGCGCGCAAGGCGGCCGAAGGCGAGCTGTGGGCCGAGCAGCATCGCAAGAATTTCCTGTTGTCGCTGGTGGACCAGATGCGCGAGATCCACCAGCAATCCGACATCGAACACGCCGCCTGCGAGGCCCTGGGCCGGCACCTGGAACTGGCCGTGGCCGCCATTCTGGAATTCGGCTCGGGTTCCGAGGTGGCGCGGATGACCCCGCACTGGATATCGGGGCAGGCGCGGGCCGGCGGCGCCATGCCCGCCGCCGAAGAGATCGGCCCCGAGTGCGCACAGGCCTACGAAAACGGCCGCACGGCCTACCTGTCGCCCTTGCTGGCCAACCAGGCCGGCGATGCCAGCCCCATGGCCATCGCCGTTCCGCTGCGGCGCTGGGGCTGGCCCACCGGCATGCTGTACGTGCGGCCGCAGCCCGACCGCCGGCTGAAGGGCCCGGATATCGCCTTCGTGGAAGAAGTGGCCGAAAGGCTATGCGACGCCATCGAACGGTCGCAATATGCGCGCGTGCTCGAACAGCGCGTGGAATCCGCCATTGCCGAACGCGACCGGATCTGGCGGCTGTCGCCGGAACTGCTGGCGGTGGTGAATGCGCGCGGCCGCTTTGTCAGCGTGAATCCGGCGGTGCGCGCCATACTGGGATGGACGCCGGAACAGTTCCTGGCGATGCCGCTCGAAGAACTGGTGCACGCGGAAGACTTGTCCTGTGTGCGCGACAGCCTGGTGGCGCGCGCCGATGCCGGCCAGCGGGTCCGCCATCTGGAATGCCGGCTGCTGAACAAGCACGGCAGCTATAACTGGATCACCTGGACAATTTCCTGGGCGCACGACAATTTTTATCTGGTGGGTCGCGACGATACCGATTTCAAGCTGCAGGCCGAGCAACTGCGCCAGGCCCAGGCGGCGCTGCTGCAGGCGCAGAAAATGGAGGCGGTGGGGCAGCTGACGGGCGGCATCGCCCACGACTTCAACAACATGCTGCAGGGCATCAGCGGGGCGCTGTACCTGATCCAGCGCAAGTTCGACGCCGGCAAGTACCACGAGGCCAATCGCTTCATCGCCACGGCCATGGATTCCACCAGCCGCGCGGCGCGCCTGACCCAGCGGCTGTTGAGTTTTTCGCGCCGCCAGCCGCTCGATCCCAAGCCGCTGGACCCGGTGGCCACGCTGGTGTCCATGGAAGACTTGTTCCGCCGCTACACGGGCGAGGGCATCACGCTGGCATGCCGGGCCGAACCCGGCACGCATTTGGTCAAGTGCGACGTCAACCAGTTCGAAAGCGCCTTGCTGAATCTGGTCATCAACGCCTGTGATGCCATGCCGAACGGCGGCCACCTGACGGTCGAGGCGCTCAACACGCGGCTCGATGCGGACTTGCTGCGCCAGTATCCCGACGTCGAGCCGGGCGAATTCATCGAGGTGCACGTCACGGACCAGGGCTGCGGCATGTCGCCGGAAGTGCTGGCGCGGGCGTTCGAGCCCTTCTTCACGACCAAGCCGCTGGGCGAAGGCACCGGCCTGGGCCTGTCGATGATCTACGGCTTTGCGCGCCAGGCCGGAGGGCTGATCACGATGGACAGCACGCCGGGGCAGGGCACCACGGTGCGCCTGTACTTGCCTCGCTACGAGGGGGCGTCGGCGGGCCTGGCCCGCGAGCCCCGGCCGGATGCCGCCGCGCCCGAGGCCTTGCCCGCCGAAGCCGTGATCGTGCTGGTCGAAGACGACACCAACGTACGGGAGATGGTGCGCGAAAGCCTGGCGGGCCTGCAACTGCGCGTGCTGGCCGCGTCGGACGGCGAGGCCGGCGTACGCCTGCTGGCCGATACGCCGCGCGTCGACCTGCTGCTGACCGACGTGGGGCTGCCGGGGCTGAACGGCCGGCGCCTGGCCGACATCGCGCGCGAATCCCGCCCCGGCCTGAATGTGCTGTTCATGACGGGTTATGCCGAGAACGTCGTGGACGGCAGCGAATTCCAGGGCGAAGGCCTGGAAGTCATTCTGAAGCCGTTTTCGCTGGGCGAGCTGATACGGCGGGTGCGCCGCATGCTCAACCAGTCCGAAGCCGGCGACGCGGCGGAACAGGACAAGCGGATCGCCCCGCCGTCGCGCCCGTCAAGCCAGCCGGATGCCGACGGGGCCGCCCTGCAGTAGCCGCCCGAGCGGCAGGCATCCCTGGGTGTCGGGGCGCAGCACATCGTCTTGGCCTTGCGCATCGCGCCAGGGCAGGCGGGCCAGGCCGGCGGGCAGGCGGACGCGGGTGTCCGACCAGAACCCGGCCGCCTGCGCGGGATCGGCCAGTTTGAACGCGCACAGGCGCGGCACGACCACCAGCAGGTGCTGGTCGTCATGGCTGCGGGCAAACGCCACGACGTGCACGGCCTGGGCGCCGTGCACCGACAGCGGCAGATAAGAGCCGTGCTCGAACAGCAGCGGGTACCGGCCGCGCAATCGCAGCAGGCATTGGATCAGGCTTTGCTTGGCGCGGGCCGGCCATCCGGCGCGCCCGGCCTGCGCGGTACCGGCAGGGGCCGATGTCTCGGTCTCGGCCAGCGCGGCGGCCCGCGCGGCGTAATCCACGGGCCGCCGGTTGTCGGGGTCGACCAGGCTGAAGTCCCAGAATTCGGTGCCCTGGTACAGGTCCGGCATGCCGGGCACGGTCAAGCGCAGGGTGGTCTGGACCAGGCTGTTGACCATGCCGGCGGGCGCCAGCCGCGATGCGAACGCGGCGATCTGCGCCAGCCGCGCGATGCCGTCCTCGGCGGGCTGGCGCAGCCCGTCCAGGTATTGCCCGCAAGCCGTTTCATAGGCCGGGTCGGGCTCGGCCCAACTGGAATGCTGCTTGGCTTCGCGCACCGCCTTGCGTTGCCAGGCATGCACGCGTTCCAGGAAAGCGTCCACGCCCGGCGCGTCGGCGGGGTCCAATGCGGGCGGCCAGGCGCCCACCAGCGTCTGCAGCAGCATGTAGCGATCGGCGGCCGTGGGCGGGCCGCCGGGCGCGCCCAGCCACTGCTGTGCGTGGCGCAGCCATTCCAGCGGTATTTCGGTCAGCGCGGCCAGGCGCGCGCGCACGTCTTCGCCGCGCTTGTGGTCGTGCGTGGCGGTGGCCAGCATGGCCGCCGGAAAGCGCCGCGCGCGGGCCGCGCAGGCACGATGGAACTCGGCCGCCGAAAGCGCGAACTGATCGGGCGAGGCGCCGACTTCGTTGCGCGACAGCAGCGGCCCGTAGCGATAGAACAAGGTGTCTTCGAGCGCTTTCGCGGCCAGCGGCGGCGTCAGCTGCTGGAAGCGCCGCAGCGCCTGGGCCGCCGCGTCGTGCTCGGTGCCGCCCGCCAGCCAGCGGTTGATCTGGTCCAGCAATCGCAGGTCGGCCTGCGACAGGGGCGGCCCGGGCAATTGGCGCGCCCGCGTGGCGGCCGCCTGGCAATAGGCCTGGTCGGTCGCGCCGCGGCCCCGCGGGCCGGCATAGGCGCGATACACCGGAAACGCGGCGAGCAGGCGGGTCAGCACCCGGTCGATGGCGTCTTCGCTCCAGTCGCGCGTATCCAGGTTCTGGCGCGCCGCCCGCAGCAGGGCGCGCACCAGGGCGTGGCGCTCGGCCGCGAAATGGCGCGACAGCAGGTGCAGGCGCACCGCTTCGAGCTGCTGGCCGATGGGCCGCGCGTCGCGCGCCAGCACTTGCCAGGCCTGGATCAGCACCGAGGCGGCCGCCGGATCGTGCAGCAGCGCGCCGGCCTGGTCCATGAAGTCGTAGCCGGTGGTGCCGTCGATGTCCCAGCGCTCGTCCAGGGTTTCGCCCGGCGCCAGGATTTTTTCGACGACCAGATAGGGGTCGCGCGGCAACCCGGCGGCCTGGCGCGCCTGCCCGCTGTCTTGCAGGGCCGCGCGCAGCCGGGCGCAATAGGCCAGCGGGTCGGCCAGGCCGTCCACGTGGTCGACCCGCACCCCGTCGATCAGGCCTTCCGCGTACAGCCGCAGCGTCAGCGCGTGCACGGCGTCAAACACTTCGGGCCGTTCCACCCGCACGCCGACCAGCGTGTCGATTTCGAAGAAGCGGCGCCAATTGATCTGGTCGGCCGCGGTGCGCCACCACGCCAGCCGGTAGTGCTGCCGTTCCAGCAATTGATGCAGGCGTTCGCGGCCCGCGGGGCTGGCCGGATCGTGCGTGTCGAGCGGGGTGCCGGCGGCCGCCTCGGCGGGCCGCGTGCCGGCCGCCAGCGGCAGGCGGTTGCCGCCGGCGGCGATGGCATAGCCGGCCGCGTCCGCGTCGTAGACCAGCTGGATCTCGCCCGCCCGCAGGCTGGCTCCGTAAGGCTGGCTCAGCCGCGGCAGCAGCAGCTTGCCGCGCAGCGCGGGGTCGGCCGGCTGCCAGTCGATGTCGAACCAGTCCGCATAGCGGCTGGCGGGCCCCTGGGCCAGCACGTCGCGCCACCATGGGTTGGCGCAGTCGGCGGCCATGTGGTTGGGCACGATGTCGACGATCAGCCCCATGCGGTGTTCGCGCAGGGCGGCCGCCAGGTTTTGCAGGGCCGGCATGCCGCCCAGCTCGGGGTTGACCTGCCCGGGGTCCGCCACGTCGTAGCCATGCGTGGAGCCCGCGCAGGCGGTGCCGAGGGGCGAGACATACAGGTGGCTGACACCCAGCCGCGCGTAATAGGGCACCTGGGCGCGCGCATCGTCCAGAGTAAAGCCGGCGTGCAGCTGCAGCCTGGCGGTGGCGCGCGGCGTCATGGCGCGCTCCGGGCGGCCTTGATGGCCTCGATGCGGGCGCGCGGCGCGGGCTCGCGCAGCAGGCCACGCGTGGCGGCGGGCAGGCGCTGGCGCCAGTTGGGATGCTGGGTGACCGTGCCCGGCAGATTGGGCTGGTCGGCCACGGCGGCCAGGTCTTCCAGCGGCGCCAGCATCAGCGGTGCCGGCGTTGCCGCCACGTAGCCCAGCATGGCCGCGACCGGGGCATCGCGCGGCGGGTCGCCCGCGCGCGCCAGGCCGGCCGCGCGCAGGCTGGACCACAGCGCGGTGCGCCGTGCCCGGCAGATCGCCTGGGCCTGGGCGCCGTCGGGTTCGCGATGCAGCCGCTCGCGCCAATACAGATCGCGGCCTTCCCACCAGCCGCGCAGCGTCGGCAGGTCGTGCGTGTCGGGCATGGCCAGGGCGTCGGCGGGCCAGGCCCGCGGCGGCAGGAATGCGGCGCGCGACTGGGGCGGCGCGTCGGCGGCCGGGGTGCCGGTCTGGAACCACAGCACGCTGGTACCCAGAATGCCGTGCCGGGCCAGTTGGTCGTTGAAGCCGGCCGGAACAGTGCCCAGGTTTTCTCCCACGATCAGGGCCTGATGGCGCCAGGCCTCGAGCGCCAGCAGCCGCAGCAGATCGTCCAGCGGATAGCGCAGGTAGGCGCCCGCGGCGGGCGGTGCGCCGGGCGGCACGACCCACAGGCGAGCCAGGCCCAGGATGTGGTCCACCCGCAAGCCGCCGGTGTCGGCCAGTACCGCGCGCAGCATCTCGATGAAGGCCGCGTAGCCGTGCTGCCGCAGGGCGCGCGGCGAGAACGCGGCCAGGCCCCATTGTTGCCCGCTTGGGTTGAACAGGTCGGGCGGCGCGCCGATCGACAGGCCTTCGATGATGTCGGCCTGCCGGCTCCAGGCGTGGCTGCCGCGCGGGTCGGTGCCTACCGCCAGGTCGGCGATGAGGCCCAGGCGCATGCCCGCGCCGCGCGCGTCGGCCTGGGCGCGGGCCAGGCTGGCGCGCGCCAGCCACTGGATGAAAACATGAAAGCCGACTTCCTGTTCGTGCGCCGCGCCGAAGCCGTGGGTGCGCGGCGAGCCCGGATCGCGCAGCGTGCCGGGCCACTCGCGCCAGTCGCAGGGGTGGCGCGCATGCAAGACCTCGAAGACGGCGTGGCTCTGCAACGCGTCGCCGCCCGCCTGGCGGAACCGCGCGCAGGCGGCGCGCAAGCCGGGCTCGGCGCGGTCGAAGCCGTCGTACAGTTTGCGCAGTAGGGCCAGGCGCAGCGTGCCGGCGGCGTGCCAATCGATCAGCGGGGCCTGCTCGAGCGCGGCCGCGCGGCCGCCGCCATCGACCGCCGCCATGGCGGCGCGGACTTCATCCGCGCCGAATACCGCGCAGGGGTCGGCGTACAGGGCGTTCAGGAACAGGCGGCTGGAGGGCGAATAGGGACTGCAGGCCGCCGGCTCGGCACTGAACATGGCGTGTACAGGACTGATGGCCAAGGCGTCGGCGCCCAGCCGGGCCGCCTGGCCGGCCAGTTCGGCCAATGCGCCGAAATCGCCATAGCCGGCCGCGGCGGGATGGCCGGCCGGATCGTCGCGGCGCAGGCTGTAGATCTGCGCCGCCAGCCCCCAGGCGCGCGGCCGTTCTTGCTGCAGCAGTTCGGCGGCCGACGGGCAGCGGGGCGGCGCCACGGCCAGGGCCTGCGACTGCCCGTCCAGCTCCAGGCTGTGGTAGCCGGGGCGGGCCGGAACCGCCAGGCTGGCATGGCCATCGTCGTCTTCGGTCTGTCCGTCGTACTGGCTGCCGTCCTCGTACTGGATTCGGTAACGGCGGGCGCGCGCGCCCGGCACGCGCAGGCGCTCGCCCGCCGTCGCGACGCGCAGCGCGGGCGGCCCGGCGGCGGGGCGTTCCAGGGCGGCCAGGCTGTCGCGCGCCTGCGCCGGCGTGGCGGCCGGCAAGCCCATGGCGGCCAGCACGGGGCGCAGGGTGTCGGCGGACACCTCGCGCGGCTGGCCATGGGCATCGACCCAGCGCGGGGCCACCCCGGCGGCTTCCGCCAGGGCAGTCAGCGCGTCGGTGGCGGGCGCTCCGGGCTTCATAGGGCCTCCTCCAGCAGGCACAGCGTGCATGCGGCGGGCAGGCATGCGCGTCCCAGTGCCTCGTAGGCCTCGGCGCAGCTCTGGAACAGCAGCACGGCGCCGTCGCCCGGCGGCTCCCGCTGTGGCACCCGCGCGTCCGAGTCGCCCAGGTTCACATACAGCGACAGGCGCGCGCCATCGTTCATGCGCCAGTGCGCGGCCACCGCGGACGGCCCCAGCACGCTGGCGGCCTCGGCGCGCGCGCCTGCCAGGCGCGGCACGATCATGCGCAGCCGCACGGCCAGCAAGGCCTGGTAATAGTCGTGCCATTGGGCGGCTTCGGCGCTGTCCACCCAGGGGTAGCTGGCGGCATAGGTGGCCGCCTGATTCGGGTCGGGCAGGGTCTTGGCCGCGCCGGGTCCGGCCTGGGCGGCCAGGTCGAACTCGCGCTGCCGGCCGTCGCGCACCGCCTGCGCCAGCGCCGGATCGCGATAGTCGGTGAAATACAGAAAGGGCGCGGGCGAGCCGCGTTCTTCGCCCATGAATATCAAGGGGATTTGCGGGGCCAGCAATTGCAGGGCCACGGCGGCGCGCAGCGCGGCGGGGCGCCGGGCCGCCAGGGCCAGCAGGCGCTCGCCGAAGGCGCGGTTGCCGGTCTGGTCGTGGTTCTGCAGAAACAGCACGAATGCGGTGGGCGGCAGCCCGGCCGAGGGCTCGCCGCGATGCCGCGCGGCATCGCGCAAGGTGGGCTGGCCCTGGTAGACAAAGCCCTCGGCCAGGCAGCGCGCCAGCATGGCGGCCGGCTCGCGGGCATAGTCGGCGTAGTAGCCCTGCGTTTCGCCGGTCAGCAAGTGGTGCAGCACGTGATGGCCGTCGTCATTCCATTGCGCGTCGTAGCCGTTCCTGAGCAGCGAGGCGCGGTTGTCGTCGTTTTCGACGACCAGATGAACGTGCCGCGCGGCCGGGATGTGGCCGCGCACGTAGCGGGCCAGGCGCGGCAGCCATTCGGGATTGGCGATGGCGTGCACGGCGTCCAGGCGCAGGCCGTCGAAGCGATATTCCGTCAGCCAGTACAGCGCGTTTTCTTCGAAGTAGCGGCACACCTCGGGCCGCCGGAAATCGATGGCCGGCCCCCACGGGGTCTGGATGTCGTCGCGGAAAAATTCCGGGGCGTAGGCCGATAGATAGTTTCCGTCGGGACCGAAATGGTTGTAGACCACGTCCAGCATCACGCTCAGCCCCAGCCCATGGGCCGTGTCGATCAGTTTTTTCAGCTGCAGCGGCGTGCCGTAGCTGGTATCGGGCGCGAAGGGCAGCACGCCGTCATAGCCCCAGTTGCGCTGCCCCGAGAAATCGGCGATGGGCATCAATTGCAGCACGGTGACGCCCAGCGCCGCCCATTCCGGCAGGCGTTGCCGCAGGCCCGCGAAGCCGCCGGCCAGCCCCGCGTGCACTTCATAGATGACGGCCTGTTCCCACGGCCGGCCCGCCCAGTCGGGATGCGACCAGGCATAGCCGCCCGCCGGCGCGACGATGCTGTAGCCATGCACGTCGTCGGCCTGCTGGCGCGAGGCGGGGTCCGGCACGGTCCGGTCGGCATCGAGCCGATAGCGGTAGCGCGTGCCGGGCGGGCACGCCACGCAAGCCTGCGTCCAGCCCTGGGCGTCGGGGCGCAGGGCGATGGGGGCCATGCCCTCGATTTCCAGGGCCAGGGCCGGCGGGGCCGATGGCGCCCACAGGCGGAAGCGGGTGGTGCCGTCGGGCATGAGATGCGCGCCGAACGTCGGCAGGGTGTCGTCGACCGGCGCGGGCAGCGGGGCGGAGTGCGCGGGGTTCATGCCGGCCCCCGCGGCGTTCGCGCGCTGAGCACGGCCACGCTGTGCCCGGCCACCTGAATGGTATCGCCCCCGGCGGGCCGGGCTGGCTGTGCCGGCTGGGCGCTGTCCAGTTCGAGCGTCCAGTCGAGTGCCGGCGGCGGCAGACGGAAACCGACGGGCTCGGCGCCGGCGTTGAGCAGGACCAGCGTGACGTCGGCCTGGTGGCCGCCGCCGGCCCCGGCGCGGCGCATGGCCAGCGTGCGGCGGCCGGCGTCTTCCCACGCGGGCGGATCCATGGGCTGGCCGTCCGCGGTGAACCAAGACAAGGCGGCGATGCCCGGCGCGACTTCGCGCCCGGCGTCGCCGTAACGCGGCGCGCGCAGGCTGCCGTGGGCGCGCCGCAGGCCGGTCAGGCGCGCCGTGTAGGCGGCCAGCGCGGCGCCGGGGCCGTCGTCCAGTGCGCGCCAGTCCAGCCAGTTGAGGGGCGTGTCCTGGCAATAGGCGTTGTTGTTGCCTTCCTGGCTGTGGCCGAACTCGTCGCCCGCCAGCAGCATGGGCGTGCCGTCGGCCAGCAGCACGGTGGCCAGCATGGCGCGTTGCGCGCGGGCGCGCAGCGCCTGTACGGCTTCGTCGTCGGTCGGACCTTCGTGGCCCCAGTTGGCGCTGTAGTTCTCGGCATGGCCGTCATTGCCGCCTTCGCCGTTGGCTTCGTTGTGGCTGGCGGCATAGCTGACCACGTCGCGCAGCGGGAAACCGTCGTGCGAGGCGACATAGTTGATGCTGGCCCACGGACGGCGGTGGCGGCGGTCGAACAGGTCGCGCGATCCCGCCAGGCGCGCCGCCAGCTCGCCGGTCATGCCGTCATCGCCGCGCCAGTACCGCCGCGTTCCGTCGCGGAAACGGTCGTTCCATTCGGCGAAGCCGGGCGGATGCTGGCCCAGCTGGTAGCCGTCCGGGCCCACGTCCCACGGTTCGGAAATCAGCTTCAGCCGCGCCAGCTGCGGGTCTTGCAGAATGGCGTCGAAAAAGCCCGACCCCGGGTCGAAGCCCGTGCCTTCGCGGCCCAGCGTGACCCCCAGGTCGAAGCGAAAGCCATCGACGCGATAACACGCCGCCCAATAGCGCAGGGAGTCCATCACCATCTGCAGCACGCGCGGGTGCGAAATGTTGACGGTATTGCCGCAGCCGGTATCGTTGACGTAATAGCGCTCGTCGCCCGGAACCAGCCGGTAGTAGCTGGCATTGTCCAGCCCGCGCCACGACAGCGTGGGTCCCAGTTCGCTGCCTTCGCAGGTGTGGTTGTAGACCACGTCCAGGATCACCTCGATGCCGGCGGCATGCAGGCGCCGTATCGCCTGCTTGAGTTCGTTGGGCCCGCCGTGCGGCACATAGGCGGGTTCGGGCGCGAAGAACGACAGGGTGCTGTAGCCCCAGTAATTGCGCAGGCCGCGCTCGACCAGGAAGCGGTCTTGCAGGAAGGCATGCACCGGCAGCAGCTCGACCGCGGTGACGCCCAGCCGCCCCAGGTGCTCCAGGAAGCGCGGATCGGCCAGCGCGCTGGCGGTGCCGCGCAACGGCGCGCGCAGGTCGTCGCGCCGCATGCTGACGCCGCGCAGATGCACTTCGTACAGCACCGTGTCGTTCCAGGGCGTGCCCGGCGGCACGCTGCGGCCCCAATCGAAATAGTCGTCCACCACCACCGCCTTGGGCATGGCCGCCGCGCTGTCGCGCCGGTCCATGCTGAGATCGGCCTTGGCGTGCTGCATGCGGTAGCCGAACAGCGCGTCGGTCCAGCGCGGCGCGCCCGTCAGGCGGCGCGCGTAGGGGTCCAGCAAGAGTTTGTGCGGATTGAAGCGGTGGCCATTGCGCGGGTCGTACGGGCCGTGCGCGCGATAACCGTATACCAGGCCGGGCTGCGCGTCGGGCAGATAGCCGTGCCAGATTTCGTCGGTGCATTCCGGCAACGGCAGGCGGCCCAATTCCTTGCGGCCGCGTTCGTCGAACAGGCACAGTTCGATGCGGGTGGCATTGGCCGAGAAAACAGCGAAATTGATGCCCAGCCCGTCGCTGGTGGCGCCCAGGGGGTAGGGCGCGCCGGGGCTCAGCCGATGTGGGTGGATAGTATGGGCCATGATTACCCCTCGTGCCGCAGCAGCAGCATGGACAGCGGCGGCAGCGTCAGCGACAGCGATTGCGCCTGGCCGTGGGCCGGCGCGCCTTGCGTATCGGCCAGTACCGGGCCGGCCAGCCCGGTGCCGCCGTAGGCCGCGTCGTCGGTATTGATCCGCGCGCGCCAGCGCCCCGCCAGCGGCACGCCGATGCGGTAGTCGTGGCGCGCCACCGGCGTGAAGTTGCACACGGCCAGCACGTGATGCTGTCCGTCGGTGCGCACAAAGGCCAGCACGCTGTTGGTTTCATCGTCGCCCACCATCCACGCGAAGCCCGACGGGTCGGCGTCGCGCCGGTGCAGCTCGGGCAGCTCGGCATACAGGTGGTTCAGGTCGGCCACCAGCCGCTGCACGCCGCGCCGCGCCGGGTCGTCGAGCAGGCCCCAGTCGATGGCGGCATCGTGGTTCCATTCGCTTTCCTGGGCGATTTCGCCGCCCATGAACAGCAGTTTCTTGCCCGGGTGCGCCCACATATAGCCGTAGTACAGGCGCAGCTGCGCCAGGCGGTCGGCATGGCTGCCCGGCATCTTGCCCAGCAGCGAGCCCTTGCCGTGCACCACTTCGTCGTGCGACAGCGGCAGGATGTAGCGCTCTGAATACGCATACACCATGCCGAAAGTGACGTCGTGATGGTGGTAGCGGCGATGCACCGGGTCGTGCCGCATGTAGCGCAGCGTGTCGTGCATCCAGCCCATGTTCCATTTGTAGTCGAACCCCAGCCCGCCATCCGCGGCGGGCGCGGTCACCCCGGGCCAGGCGGTGGACTCTTCGGCCACGGTGATGGCGCCCGGGCATTCGCAGGCCACCACCGTATTCAGTTCGCGCAGGAAATCGACCGATTCCAGGTTCTCGCGGCCGCCGTAGCGGTTGGGTATCCATTCGCCGGGCGCGCGGCTGTAGTCGCGATACAGCATCGAGGCCACGGCATCGACCCGCAGCCCATCGATGTGGAAATCGCGCAGCCAGTGCAGCGCGCTGGCGATCATGTAGGCTTTGACCTCGTTGCGCCCCAGGTTGTAGACCAGCGTGTTCCAGTCGGGATGGAAGCCCTCGCGCGGGTCGGCGTATTCGTACAGCGCCGTGCCGTCGAAACGCGCCAGCCCATGGGCATCGTTGGGAAAGTGCGCGGGCACCCAGTCCAGTATCACGCCCAGTCCCGCCGCGTGGCACTGGTCGACGAAGCGCGCGAAATCCGCCGGCGAGCCGTAGCGGGCGCTGGGCGCGAACATGCCCAGCGGTTGATAACCCCACGATCCGCCGAACGGATGCTCCATGATGGGCATCAGTTCGATATGGGTGAAGCCGAGCGCGCGGGCGTAGGCCGGCAGGCGCTCGGCCAGGCGATCCCACAGCGGGCCCGAGACGGACTCGCCCAGCCACGAGCCCACGTGCACTTCATAGATGGCCAGCGGCGCGTCGGGGCTGTGGCGGGCGGCGCGGCCGTCCATCCAGGCCGCGTCGTTCCAGGCATAGGGGCTGAAATCGGGCACGATCGAGGCCGTGGCGGGCGGCGCCTCGGTCTGGCGCGCCATGGGATCGGCCCGCAGCGTGGTGACGCCGTCGGCGCCCAGGATCTGGTACTTGTAGCGGCTGTGCGGCGCCACGCCGGGCACGAAGATTTCCCAGACGCCGGCGGTATGGCGCAGGCGCATGCCATGGCGCAGGCCGTTCCAGCCGTTGAAGTCGCCCAGCAGCGCCACGCGGCGGGCATTGGGCGCCCATACCGAAAAGCGCACGCCGGCCACGCCCTCGATTTCGCAGGCGCGCGGGCCCAGGCATTGTCCGGCATACAGCCACGAACCCTGCGCCAGCATGCCCAGGTGCGTGTCGTCCAGCAAGGGGCCATAGGCGTAGGGGTCGTCGAGTTCTTCGACGCCGCCGGGCCAGCGCACGCGCAGCCGGTACGCCGGTCGCCCGGCGGCGCAATGGCGGGTGATGTCCGCCACGTACAGGCCGTCGCCCACGGGCGGCAGGTCCAGCGTAGCGCCGTCGGCGAACAGGGCCTGCGCGCTCTGCGATCCGGGCAGCAGCACCCGCAGCACCGTGCGGTCGCCCACCGCGTGCGGGCCCAGCACGCCGAAGGCGTCGGGATGGCGGCCCGCCAGCAGGGCCTCTTGCAGCGCCGGCTCCAGGCCGGGTGGGGCGGTCTGCGCCGTCTTGTTCATAGTCGATGCTCCTCGTGGTCGACGGCGGCCGCCATCAGTTGCGCGCGTGCGAGTTCGGCCAGGCCGCACAGCGGGATGGCCACCCACTCGGGCCGATGGCGCGCTTCATAGCAGATCTCATAGGCGGCTTTCTCGATCAGCGCGGCCTGGACCAATGCCTGTTCGCGCTGGGGCGGCAGTTGCAGTGCCGGCCCGGCGGCTTCATGGTAGCCCTGCAGGAAGGCCTGGGCGGCGCGCGCCCGGAACTGGGCCAGCAGGGTGACGCGCCGGTCTTGCAGGGATTCGCCCGGCACGCCGGCCCCCGCATCGGCTGGCGCCACGGTGCCGGGCGGCTCGCCGCGGCCGGCCGTGGCCGCGGCGTAGTCGAACGAGCGCAGCATGCCCGCAATGTCTTTCATCGGGCAGGTGGGGGCGCGGCGCTCGGCCAGCGGACGCGCCGGTTCGCCTTCGAAATCGATCAGATAGGCGTCGGTATGCGCCAGCAGCACCTGGCCCAGATGGAAATCGCCGTGGATGCGCAGTTGGGTGGCGCCCGTCTCGGCCTGGGCCAGTACGGCGATCCGCGCCGCCAGCCGGTCGCGGTGTTCGCGCAGCCAGGCGGCGCATGCGCGCGCGGTGGCATCCAGCGTCTGCTCGACGCCTGGCAGCAAGACCAGGGCGCGGTCCAGCATCGCGACGATGGCGTCGCCGCGCGCCTGCGCGTCTTCGGTGCTGGCGGCCAGCGTGGCGAATGCGGGGTTGTCGCAGGGGCTGGCCAGCACATTGTGCAGTTCCGCCAGCCGCTTGCCGATGGTGCTGGCCACGGTGGCGTAGCCCCCCAGGCCCGCGTCGAACTCTTCGAGGCTGGCGTTGCGCGGCAGGGCGTCGTCCAGGGCGCGCTTCAGGTAGTCCAGCGTCCAGGCCCAGGCATCGCCCTCGTGCTGCAGATAGGCGTGCAGCAGCGCCAGGGTGCGCATCGAACCGTCGGGATCGCGGCGCGCCGCTTCGCCCAGCAGTGCCGGGGTGTTGGCATAACCGGCCTGGGTCAGGCGGCGCGACATTTCCACTTCGGGCGACACGCCCGGTTCCAGGCGCCGCACGATCTTCAGAATGGCCCGGTCGCCCAGGGTGACCGAGGTATTGCTCTGTTCGCCGCCGTGCCAGTGCAGCGGCAGGTCGGCGGGCAGCGGCAGGTCGCGCAAGCCGGCTTCGGGAAGAAAGCACAGGGCCGCGGCCGATTCGCCGCCGGCCGGCTGTTCGCGGCCGGCCTGCAAGGCCGCCACCAGCGTGCGCACATAGTTTTCCTGGCGCGACGCGTCGGTCAGCACGCCCATGTCGGCGCCGCGGCGCGTGCGCGCCAGCACGTAATCTTGCGCCGACGCGGCCTGCCAGGCCACCGACAAGGGCACGTGCAGGCGCGTGCGCGCCGTGCCGGTGCCGGTTTCCACTTCGGTGACCAGGTATTCCTCGACACTGCCGCTGGCCAGCGGCGTGCTGTCTATCAGGCGCGCCTCGCCGATGCGGTGTTCGGCCGGGAACCAGCGCTGGCGCTGCAAGAATGCCGGCAGCACGTCGCGCTCGAACGCGTGCCGCGACGAATCGGTCAGCGCGAAGCCGCTGCGCCCGCGCAGCACCAGGGTGATCAGGTCGGGCATCCGTTCGGGCTGCTGGGCATGCCAGGCGGGCGAGGCATGCTCGCTGCTCAGGTCGAACCAGTAGAAGCCGTAGGGCGGCAGCGTCAGCAGGTAGGGCAGGGTGCCGATGTCGGGAAACGCGCTTTCGCCCAGCATTTCCACCGGCACCTTGCCGGCGAATTCGGCCAGGTCCAGTTCCACCGGCTGGGCCGCGCTGGAAAGATTGGCCACGCACAGAATGGTGCTGTCGCCGTCCTGGCGCAGGTAGGCCAGGATCTTGCGGTTGCCGGGGTACAAGAAGCGCAGCGAGCCGCGCCCGAATATCTGCGACTGGCGCCGCTTGGCCACCATGCGGCGGGTCCAGTTCAACAGCGAGTGCGGGTCGCGCTGCTGGGCCTCGACGTTGACGGCCTCATAGCCGTACAAGGGGCCCATCAGCACCGGCAGCGGCAGGCGCTCGGGATCGGCGCGCGAGAATCCGCCGTTGCGGTCGGGCGACCATTGCATGGGCGTGCGCACCCCGTCGCGGTCGCCCAGGTGGATGTTGTCGCCCATGCCGAGCTCGTCGCCGTAGTACAGCACCGGGGTGCCGGGCATCGACAACAACAGGCTGTTCATCAGTTCGATGCGGCGGCGGTCGCGCTCGAGCAAGGGCGCCAGCCTGCGCCGGATGCCCAGGTTGATGCGGGCGCGCTGGTCGGCGGCATAGACATTCCACAGATAATCGCGCTCTTCGCTGGTGACCATCTCTAGCGTCAATTCGTCGTGATTGCGCAGGAAAATGGCCCATTGGCACAGGGCGGGGATCTCGGGAGTCTGCCGGATGATGTCGGTGATAGGAAAGCGGTCTTCCTGCGCGATCGCCATGTACATGCGCGGCATCAGCGGAAAATGGAACGACATGTGGCATTCGTCGCCGTTGCCGAAGTATTCCTGCGCGTCTTCCGGCCACTGGTTGGCCTCGGCCAGCAGCATGCGGCCGGGGTATTCCGCGTCGATCACGGCGCGGATGCGGCGCAGCACCTGGTGCGTTTCGGGCAGGTTCTCGTTGTTGGTGCCTTCGCGCTCGACCAGATAAGGCACGGCATCCAGGCGCAGGCCGTCCACGCCCATGTCCAGCCAATACCGCATGACCGACAGAATCTCTTTCAGTACCTGCGGGTTGTCGTAATTCAGGTCGGGCTGGTGCGAATAAAAGCGGTGCCAGAAGTACGCGCCGGCCTCGGGGTCGCGCGTCCAGTTCGATTTTTCGGTGTCGCAGAAAATGATGCGCGTGCCCGCGTAGGCCTGGTCGTCGTCGGACCACACGTAGTAATTGCGGGCCGCGCTGCCGGGGCGGGCGCGCCGCGCGCGCTGGAACCACGGATGCTGGTCGGAAGTATGGTTGACCACCAGTTCGGTAATGACCCGCAGGCCGCGCGCGTGGGCGGCGCGGATGAAGCGGCGGGCGTCGGCGACGGTGCCGTAGTCGGGGTGCACCCCGCGATAATCGGCAATGTCGTAGCCGTCGTCGCGGCGCGGCGACGGGTAGAAGGGCAGCAGCCAGATGGTGTCGACCCCCAGGCTGGCGATGTAGTCCAGCCTGGCGGTCAGGCCCTCGAAATCGCCGATGCCGTCGTTATTGGCATCGTAGAAAGAGCGGATGTGCAGCTGGTAGATCACCGCGTCCTTGTACCAGAGCGGGGTATCGTGCGGCGGCGGCAAGGCGGATGGTGCGGTGGACGATGAGGCAGTGGACATAAGGGCTCCGCGTATCAATCGTGGGCCGACAGGCGCCAGAGGCGGTAGGGCTGGTCGGGTTGCAGCGCGACGTCGCGCCATTTGCCGCGCCAATGCTCCCGGCCGCCGTCGAGCAGGTCGTCGGCCTGCAGCAGGCCGTCATCGGGCTGGCCGAACAGCCAGAAGGGCGCTTCCATGCTGATGCGCTGCGCGTGGCGCGGGTCGAGGCTGATGGCGGCCAGCACGACGTTGCCCCGGCACGGCGTGGCCTTCCAGAAACACAGCACCTGGTCGTTGCCGGTGTCGATGGCGGTAAAGCCGCGGTGCGTCTGCAAGGCCGGGTTGGCGCGGCGGATGGCGTTCAGGCGCGCGATCTGCGCGATGATGTTGCCGGGCGCCTGCCAGTCGCGCTGGCGCAGTTCGTATTTTTCCGAGTCCAGGTATTCCTCTTTGCCGGGCACGGGCTGGAACTCGCACAGCTCGAAGCCGCTGTACAGCCCCCACAACCCCGAGGTGGTCGCCGCCAGCGCGGCGCGGATCAGAAATCCGGGCCGGCCCGAGGTCTGCAGAAAATAGGGATTGATGTCGGGCGTATTGACGAAAAAATTGGGGCGGAAGAAATCCGCGGCGGGCGGGGCCGAGACTTCTTGCAGGTATTCGGTCAGTTCGCGCCGCGTATTGCGCCAGGTGAAGTAGGTGTACGACTGGGTGAACCCTACCTTGGCCAGCCGGTACATCATCTTGGGACGCGTGAAGGCCTCCGACAGGAAAATCACGTCGGGATGGCGGCCCTGCACTTCGCCGATCAGCCATTCCCAGAACGGCAGGGGCTTGGTGTGCGGATTGTCGACGCGGAAGATGCGCACGCCGTGGCCCACCCAGAACAGCACCACGTCGCGCAGGGCCAGCCACAGCGACGATTTGCGGGCGCGCCGGCCGCTGCCGGCATAGAACGAGACATTGACGATGTCTTCGTATTTCTTCGGCGGGTTCTCGGCATAGCGGATGGTGCCGTCCGCGCGCCGCTCGAACCAGTCGGCATGGCGCGCCAGCCAGGGGTGGTCGAGCGAACATTGAATGGCGAAGTCCAGCGCGATCTCCATGCCGTGCGCGCGCGTGTGTTCCACCAGGCGCAGGAAATCGGCCAGCGTGCCCAGTTCGGGATGGATGGCGTCGTGCCCGCCCTCGGCCGCGCCGATGGCATAGGGGCTGCCCACGTCGCCTTCCTGGCTGCGCAGGCTGTTGTTGGGGCCCTTGCGATGGGTGCGCCCGATCGGGTGGATGGGCGGAAAGTACAGGACATCGAAACCCATGTCGCGCACCTCCGGCAGGCGGGCGATGACGTCGTCGAACGTGCCGTGCCTGCCGGGCTCGGCGGCCAGCGAACGGGGGAACAATTCATACCAGCTGGCGTAGCACGCCGCGCGGCGATCGACCCACAAGGGATAAGGGGTCGGGCTCAGGTAGTGAAACGGCTTGTCGGTCAGCGCGTGCATGGCGTCCGCCAGCTTGGCGTCGAGCAAGGCGGCGGCCTGTGCGTGGCCCGGCTGTTCGCCGCCCAGCGCCCGCAGCGCGGCGGCCACGTTGTTCAGCGTGGTTTCGTCGGCCCCGCTCTCGCGGCCGCGCGCCAGCGCATCGCGCAGCAGCGCGGCGCCGTCCAGGATATCCGCCGCCAGGTCCTGCCCGGCGTCGCGCTTCTTGACCAAGTCGGCGCAGAAGGTTTGCCAGGTGTCGCGCCACGCGCTGATGGCGAACTCGTGGCGGCCGATGCGGAAGGGATGGATGCTGGCTTCCCAGCGGTCGTTGGCCAGCGCGCGCAGCGGCTCGGCGCGCCAGCCGGTTTCGTCGACGGCTCGCCACAAGACTTGCGCGGCCAGTGTCTCGTGGCCATCGGTATAGATATCCGCCTGCACGCAGACCGCGTCTTGCGCCACGCACTTCGCGGGATACAGGCCGCCGTCGACCGCGGGGGCGACATTCTCGACCACGATGCGGCCGCCGCGCTGGCCGCGCGTACCGGCGCGGCGGCCGGTGGCCGGCATCTGCACCGGCACGGACGGCCGGATGGCGAAGGCCGCCGCGGCGCCCGGTTCCAGGGCGGCGCCGCGCACGCGCAGCGCGGGCGGCACGTCATCGTAGTGCGGCGTGCCCGCGGGCAGCAGGGCGCCGACGTGGCGCCAGTCCACGCGCGCCGGCGCGTCGTCCGCGGGGTTGACCAGCAGCACCCGCGCGCCGGACAGCGCATGGCCGGCCCATGCGTCGTGGTGCACCAGGACGGTACACATGCCGTCTTGCCCGGGCGCCACGCGCAGATCGCCGGCGGCGGGCAGGCCCCGCAGCCAGGCGTTGACCTGGCGGTACATCAGCGGGCGCGATGCCAGGCCGCCCGCGACCAGGATGCCGTCGCCGCTGACTGCCGCGGTCCAGAGCCCGCGCAACGCCCGCGCGTCCGATTGCGCATCCCCTGGCCCGGCCGGCAGGTCGGGCGGCATGGCAATGACCGGCGCGACGGCGCGCAGGCGCGCGTGCTCGTCGGCCAACCAGGTCGAACGGAAGTCCCACCACGGCAGCGAAGAAAAGACCGCGTCGAACCCCGCGGCGCGCAGGGCCTTCAGTTGCGCGGGATCCAGCCCCGGCGTCCAGGCCAGGAAGCGGCGGTCGGGAAAGGCCGAGCGCAGGGGCGCGAGCAGGGCGTGCCAGTCGTCGGCGCCGATGCGTTGCGGGGCGTCGATACGCAGGCCCGCCAGCCCGGCGTCCAGCCAGCCCGCCAGCCGTTCGCTCCAGTCGTGCAGGAACTCTTGCGGCAAGGGGCCGGGGCGCAGATAGCGGACACCGCGCAAGCCCGGGGCGCTGCGCGGATCGCGCGCCGGATCGTCGGCGGGCGCCAGGTACCAATCCGGGTGCCGCGCGCGGACCTCGGCCTCGGCCGCGACGCGGTCGAGCATGACATCCATGTATACCGCCACGCCGTGGCGCGCGCCGCCGGCCGCCACGCGGCGCAGCAGATCGGGCAGCGCCGCGTCCGGCGCCAGGCGCGGATCGCAGCGGTCGGGGTCCAGCGGCGGGGCCGGCCGCGCGGCGCCCTCGGCGCGCCGCCACAACGGTTCGGTCAGCAGCGCATTGAACCCGGCCGCGTCGACCCGCTGGCACAGCTCATCCCAGCCGCCGGCCGGGTCCGTTGCGGGCTGGCCGATCTCGGGATCGCGCGCATAGTAGATGCGCAGCGCGTCGCGCGCTGTCGAGGCGGTGGGCGCAAGGCCGGGGTGCGGCGGGCGGCTCTCCATGCGTGTCCCTGTGTCAGTACGCCGCCGGGATAGCCATGCCGTCGAGCGGGCGGCGCGTGTACGCGGGCGCCGGCGCCGGACGCAGCGCGGGCGCGGGCACCTGGCCGTGCTGGGTATGGCCGGTCAGGCTTTCGAACAGGCTCAGGTATGGCCGCACCGCCGTCCCCCAGCCCAGCTCGCTGGTCATGCCATTGCGCTGCATGCTGCGCCAGACCGGCGGGCGCGCATACAGGCGCAGCGCGCGGTCGATTGCCTGGCCCATGTCGCGCGGCTGTTCGCCGTCGAACAGAATGCCGGTGGCGCCGTGCATGGCGGGATCGTCGTCCTGCGCGCCCGGGTCGACGATGGTGTCCGCCATGCCGCCGACGCGCGAGCCGATGGGGACGGTGCCGTAGCGCATCGCGTACAGCGGCGTCAGTCCGAAGGGTTCGAAGCGGCTGCCGTGCAACAGCATGTCGGCGCCGGCATGCAGGCGATGCGCGGTGGCTTCGTCGTATCCGATGTGGACGGCGCAGCGGCCGGGATATTGCGCGGCCAGTTCGGTCAGGGCCTGTTCGTAGCGGTGCTCGCCGCGGCCGATGATCGCCACTTGCAGGGCGGGGTGGCGCCCCAGGGCCTCGGGCAGGGCCTGGGCCGCGACGTCGGCCATTTTTTGCTCGGTCAGCCGGCTGCCCATGGCCAGCAGCGGGGCGCCGCGATCGGCATGCAGGCCGAAGGCCTTCTGCAGCGCCGCCTTGGCGCGGCTTTTGCGGGCCGGGTGGCGCGCGCTGTAGCACAGGCGACCCAGGTGCGGGTCGCTGGCCGGGTTCCACAGCGTATCGTCGATGCCATTGGGTATGGCGATCAGATCGTCGGCGCGCGCACGCAGCAAGGGGTCCAGTCCGCAGCCGAACTCGGGGGTCAGGATTTCCCGCGCGTAGTTGCGACTGACCGTGGTGATGCGGTCGGCATAGCGCAGGCCCGCTTTCAGGAAACTGAACTGGCCGTAATAACGGGCGCCGTCGTCGGTGCAATAGTTTTCGGGCACGCCCAGTTCGCGGGCGCAGTCCAGCGGGAACACGCCCTGGAAAGCCAGGTTGTGCACGGTGAGCACGGTCTTCACATAGCGCAGCCCGGCGGCACGCACCAGCAGCGGCACCAGGCCGGCATGCCAGTCCTGCGCGTGCAGGATGTCCGGGCGGCGCGTGCCCGGCAGACCGGCGGCCAGCCGCACGGCCGCGTGCGCCAGCGCCGCGTAGCGCAGCGCGTTGTCGGCATAGGGTTGCCCGTCATCGTCCAGGTACAGGCCGGCGCGGTCGTACAGCGCATCGTTGCACAGCAGGTACACCGGCAGGCCCGATGCGGGGCACAGCGCCGCCACCAGGGTGGCTTCGCCGCCGGGCATGCCGGCCAGGTGCGCGATAGGGCGCACGCCCACCACGTGGCCCAGCACGCCCCGGTAGGCCGGCATCAGTATGCCGACCTCGGTGCCGGCCAGGCCCAGTGCACGCGCCAGGCCTGTCACCGCGTCGCCCAGGCCGCCCGTCTTGGCCAGAGGAAACGCTTCGGATGTCACCATCAAGCTTCTTGTTCGCGCCATGACTGCTCCCATGCGAGTGCCGTTCGTGCATAAAAGGGGACGTTCTCGTTGCCCGGCGTCCAGTACGCAAACGGCGTGCCCGGCGCGGGGGCAGGGGCAGACGGGGAAGAAGAGGTGCGGGTGTCTGACTCCCGCAGGGTGTCGGACACCGAGGTACGGCAGACTGCGGCATCGCTGCGGTGTCTGACACCTGTTCGCCTTTGTCTGACCCCCCTGCGGGAGTCAGACACCTGCTTGCCATGGTCAGACACCTGCCTGGCTTGCTGGCGGGCCATCGCCCGCCCGATCGGCCCGCGCCACGTCCCGCGACAGCCGCACGCGCCGTTCGGGGACGGCGAAGTCGATGTCGGCGCCGTCCAGTTCGCGCAGCAGGCCCAGGTTGATCTGCTGCTGGATGTCCATGTAGCGGTTGTAGTCGGCGACCATGACGTAGTACACGGCCTCGAACACCAGGCCGTTCTCGCCGAAGCTGGCCAGGTGGGCGCGGTCGAATTTGGTGTCGGGCGCGGCCTCGATCTGGCGCCGCACGACGCCGGGCACCGCGGCCACGCCGTCGGGCGGCGTGCGGTACGACAAGGTAAAGCCGAACACGATGCGCCGTTGTTGCATGCGCTTGTAATTTTGGATGGTCTGCTTGAGCAGTTCGGTGTTCGAGCACACGATCTGTTCGCCGCCCAGGCTGCGGATGCGTGTCGTCTTCAGGCCGATATGCTCGATGCTGCCCGCCACCGAACCGAACACGATGAAGTCGCCGACCTCGAATGGCTTGTCCAGCCCGATGGCGATAGACGCGAACAGGTCGCTCAGTATTGTCTGCACCGCCAGCGCCACGGCCACGCCGCCGATGCCCAGGCTGGCCACCAGCGCGGTGATGTTGACGCCCAGGTTGTCCAGCATGGCCAGCACGGCCATGGCCCACAGCACGATGCGCAACAGCAGTGCCAGGAGCATGGCGGTTACCGCGCGGCCGCCCACGCGGCTGACCAGCGTGCGCACCAGCCCGATGGAGATGGCGCGGTCGATCCATAGCGCGATCTGCAGGGCGGCCAGCACGAACCACAGGTGCGAGGCCGCTACCGACCAGGCCGCGATGACCCCGGTGATGCGCGCGGCCAGCAGCACGGCGATCAAGAACAGGATCAGCCAACTGGTGCGGCCCACGATTTCCAGCGCGGCCGACACGCCCGGCCGCGGGCCGGTTTCCAGCCGCCGCCGCAGGCGGCCGCGGATCAGCCCCAGGGCGAACCGCATGGCGACCAGCAGGCCCGCCGCCAGCAGCGCGGTCAGCAACCACGCCCACAACGGGCTGCCGGCCAGGCTGGTGTTCGTGTAGTCCGCCATCCACTCCACGCGCGCGCTCCCGCCAGGACAGAAAGCGCGGGCGACGCAAATGGCATGCCGGGCCGGGCGTACCGGCCGGCGGGGATCAACCGGCGGTGGAAGAGGGCGCGCCGTCGGCGCCGTAGGCGCCCAGCCGGTTATAGAGCGTCTTCAGGCTGACGCCCAGCGTATCGGCGGTGCGTTGCTTGTCGCCGTCGTGATGCGCCAGCGTGGCCAGGATGATGTCGCGCTGCGCCTGGCTGAGCGGCGTGCCCACCGGGAAACACAGCGAGCCGTCGCGCGCGCCGCGCGCCGCGCTGGTGGGGGCATGGCGCTGGAACTCGGCTTCGATCACCGTATCGGCCATGATGAAGGCGCGCTGCACCACGTTGCGCAGTTCGCGCACGTTGCCGGGCCAGTCGTACGTGGCCAGCGACTCGAGCATGCGCGGGGAAAAGCGCTTGTGTGCCTGGTGGGTAACGTTCAATTCATCCAGGAAGCGCTGGGCCAGTATCCGCACGTCGCCTTCCCGTTCGCGCAGGGGCGGCACGCGCAGCGGCACCACCAGCAGGCGATGCAGGAAGTCCTGGCGCAGCTCGCCGTTTTCGACGGCGGCGTAGGGATCGCGATTGGTCGCGCACACGATGCGCACGTCGGTATGCAGCAGTTCGGTGCCGCCCACGCGCTGGTAGGTGCCGCTTTCCAGGACACGCAAGAACTGCACTTGCAGCGCATCCGACATTTCGGTGACTTCGTCCAGGAACAGCGTGCCGCCGCTGGCCGACTCGAAGTAGCCCGCGCTTTGTCCCAGTGCGCCGGTAAAACTGCCTTTCTCGTGGCCGAACAGTTGCGCGTGCACCAACGAACTGCTGATCGCGCCGCAATTGACGGCAACAAAGGGGCGGCCGGCGCGCTCGCTGCCATCGTGGATGGCGCGCGCCACCATCTCTTTGCCGGTACCGCTTTCGCCCGTGATGAACACGGTGGCATCGCTGCGCGCGGCCCGCTGGATCTGGGCACCGAAGTCGCGCATCAAGGGGCACATGCCGGCAAAGGCGTCGTTCTGCTGCGCCGCGGCGGGCGGCGACGGCCGTCCCCGGGCGGGCGAAATGGCCTGCATAGATTTCCCCGAGTAATAATCGGGGCCGGTTCGGCCCACGCTCAATATGCTGTGTACTCAGGGATCATACGGCAGCCGGTCCTCCCATTTGCAACCATGTGCAAACATTAGCAATCGTTGGTCGGGCCACGTCAAGAATCGTGCCATGTCTTACGGCCTCGGGGTATGCTCAACAAGACAATGACACCCCGGTTTATTTGCCGCAGTCTGATTTTGTAACGGAGTAAAAATGCCGCACATGCTCGTGCTGGACGACGACGCAGCGATACGCGAGGTCCTGGCTGAAATCGCCCGTGAACACGGCTTTTCGGTCGCGCAGGCGGCCACCATGAAAGACGCGCTGATCCAGCTGCAGCGCCAGCAGCCCGACCTCGTCCTGACCGACGTGCGCCTGCCGGGCGCCAGCGGCATGGACATCTTCAGCCGCATGCCGAATTCGGATGTGGAAGTCGTGGTGATCACCGGCCACGGCAGCATGGACAACGCCGTCGAGGCGCTGCGCCTGGGTGCCACCGATTACCTGGTCAAGCCGGTGTGCATGGACCGCCTGACCGAAATCCTGACCCGGGTCGCGGCCAGCTGCGGCGCCGCCGTCGACCAGGGACCGTTCCAGGAACCCGGGCGCTTCGGCAAGCTGCTCGGCCAGTCCGAATCGATGGAGCGCTTGTACACCCAACTGGCGCGTGTGGCCGCCACCGACGTCACTACCTTGCTGATCGGCGAAAGCGGCACCGGCAAAGAACTGGCCGCCCACGCTATCCACGAGCTCAGCAGCCGAAGCAACAAGCCGTTCATCGCCGTCAATTGCGGCGCCATCTCGCCACATCTGATCGAAAGCGAGCTGTTCGGCCACGAGCGTGGCAGCTTCACGGGCGCCGACCGGCAGCACAAGGGTTATTTCGAACGGGCCGACTCGGGAACGCTGTTCCTGGACGAAGTCACCGAGATGCCGCTCGACCTGCAGGTGAAGCTGCTGCGGGTACTGGAAAGCGGACGCTTCATGCGCGTGGGCACGCACCGCGAGATCGCCTGCGACATACGCGTGGTGGCGGCCACCAACCGCAATCCCGAGCAGGCCATCCAGGAAGGCAAGCTGCGCGAAGACCTGTATTACCGGCTGAGCGTGTTCCCCATCGACCTTCCGCCGCTGCGCGAGCGGGATACCGATATCCTGTTCCTGGCCGATCGCTTCCTGGCCGCGCTGAACCAGAAGTACGGCGAAGACAAGCAGTTTTCAGAGTCGGCGCGCCAGGCCATTTATGAATATGCCTGGCCCGGCAACGTGCGCGAACTGAAGAACTACGTGCGCCGCGCCTACATCATGGCCGAAGACGGCCTGCTGAGCGCCGACGCGCTGCAGCCGCAGATCGCGCCCGATGGCGGCGGCCAGGCCGCGCGCGTCACGGTGCCCTTGGGTGTGACGCTGGCCGAGGCCGACCGCCGGCTGATTCTTGCCACGCTCGAACGTTGCGGCGGCGTCAAGAAACAGACCGCCGCCGTGCTGGGCATCAGCGCCAAGACACTCTATAACCGGCTGGAAGAATATACCCGGGCCGGGCACGTGGTCATGGGCGAAGAAGGCAAGCCGCAAGCGCCCGGCCGCCAATAAAAAAGCGCGGGCCGACGGGCACGGGGCTTGCTGCCGTTGCTTCCATAGAAACCCTCTATGGGAGCAGGCATGCAAACGGTGTCGGACTTCATCCTGTCGCGCCTGGCGCAATGGGGCATACAGCGCGTCTATGGCTATCCCGGCGATGGCATCAACGGACTGATCGGCGCCTTCGGGCGCACCGCCGAGCCACTGGAATTCGTGCAGACGCGGCATGAAGAAATGGCCGCATTCATGGCGTGCGCCCACGCCAAGTTCACCGGACAGGTGGGCGTCTGCATGGCGACCTCGGGGCCCGGCGCCATCCATCTGCTCAACGGCCTGTACGACGCCAAGCTGGATCACCAGCCGGTGGTGGCGGTGGTGGGACAGCAGGCCCGCAGCGCCATGGGCGGCGACTACCAACAGGAAGTCGACCTGGTCAGCCTGTTCAAGGACGTGGCGCACGACTTCGTGCACTTGGCCGCCAGCCCCGTGCAGGCGCGGCACCTGGTGGACCGCGCGATCCGCATCGCGCTGGAACGCCGCGCGGTCACCTGCCTGATCGTGCCCAACGACGTGCAGGATTTACCCGCGGTGCCTACGCCGCCGCGCGCGCACGGCACCGTGCACACCGGCATCGGGCTGACGTCGCATGCGGGCGTGCCGGCGCCCGCCGCCCTGCAGAACGCCGCCGATATCCTGAACAAGGGCGAACGGGTGGCGATTCTGGCCGGGGCCGGTGCGCGCGGCGCGGGCGACGAACTGCTGCGCGTGGCCGACCTGCTGGGCGCCGGGATCGCCAAGGCCTTGCTGGGCAAGGCCGTGGTGCCGGACGACGTGCCCTATGTGACCGGCTCGATCGGTCAGCTGGGCACGCAGCCCAGTTGGCGCATGATGAACGACTGCGACACTCTGCTGATGGTGGGCACGGCGTTTCCGTATGGCGAATTCCTGCCGCCCGAGGGGCAGGCGCGCGCGGTGCAGATCGACCGCGACGGCCGCATGATCAGCCTGCGCTATCCCGTCGAGCAGGGCCTGGTGGGCGACAGCAAGGCCACGCTGCAGGCGCTGGCGCCGTTGCTACAGCCCAAGGCCTCGCGCCGCTGGCGCGACAAGATAGAAAAAGACGTCGCCCAGTGGTGGCAGACCGTCGAAGCGCGCGCCATGGTCTCGGCGCGGCCCTTGAACCCGCAGCGGCCCTTCTGGGAATTGTCGCCGCGGCTGCCGGATCGCAGCATCATTACGTGCGATTCGGGTTCGGCGGCCGCCTGGTACGCGCAGCATCTGCGCCTGCGCAAGGGCATGGCCGCGTCGTTGTCGGGCGGGCTGGCCACCATGGGCAGCGGCGTGCCGTATGCCCTGGCGGCCAAGCTGGCGCACCCCGACCGTCCCGTGCTCGCCCTGGTGGGCGACGGCGCCATGCAGATGAACGGCATGAATGAACTGATCACCATCGCGGACCGCTGGCGCGGCTGGCGCAACCCCACGCTGGTCGTGATGGTGCTGAATAACGGCGACCTGAACATGGTGACGTGGGAGCAGCGCGTCATGGGCGGCGATCCGCGCTTCAAGGATTCGCAGTGCCTGCCGCCGTTTCCGTACGCCGATTATGCGCGCCTGCTGGGCCTGGAAGGTATCCGCGTCGATGACCCCGACGAGGTCGGCCCGGCCTGGGACCGCGCCCTCGCGGCCGAGCGGCCGGTGCTGCTCGAGATGGTGACCGACCCCGAGGTGCCGCCCATCCCGCCGCATATTCCGCTGAAGCAGGTGCAGAACTACGTGAAGGCGCTGCGCCAGGAGGATGCCGCGGGCGGCGCCGCGCTGCGCGCCACGCTCAAGCAGTGGTGGGCGGGCTGAGTTGCCCGGCCGCCGCGTTTCCGCCTTGCCTATTGAAGGTATTGAAGGAGTTGCCATGATCTACACGCCCCATCCCATGCCCGCGGCGGATACCCGCACGCATTCGCAGCCGCCGGACCCGGTACAGGATCCGCCGCGGCATCCCGACGACGCGCCCGGGCACGCGCCCGACCGCGACCCGGACCGCAAGCCATATCCGCCCGACAGCATTCCCAACCCCATGCCGGGGGTCGATCCGCAGCAGACCCCGGGCATCGACCGCTGGCAGGACGACGCTTTCGAGGCGGCGTGGCGGCGCGCCACGCGCGAGCTTTGATGGAGGGCGATATCGGTGCCGGCCGCGCCGCCTTTGCCGACCGCGCCACGGCGGTCCGGGCGGTGGCGTTGGTCATGCCCATGATCGTCGCGGGCATGACCGACCGGCGCGTGGGTGAGAGCGGCTTCCTGCACATCGTGGTCATGGACCCGGCCGCGTGCCCGGCGACCGACCCGTTCGAGACGGCGATTCTGTATGAGGAAAGCGTGGGCGACCGCGCCGCCTGGGATGCCGACTACGCCGCCTATGCGCGCGCCAAGGCGGCGATCTCCTGGCGCACCGGCCTGGCCAGCCAGGCGGTATGCGAGACCCGCCCGCATCTATTGCGGCCGGCCGACGGCACCGTATGGGGCAGCGTCTGCGTCGAAGGCATCGTGGTCGGCGTCAGCGGGGCCAACCCCTGGTATGACGAAGCGTTCGCGGGCGCCATCGCGCACGCGTTCAAGGCCATCGCGCAGGCGCGCAGCCGCCAGGCGGACTGACGCGCGGGCGCGGGCCGGCACGCCGCTTGCGTCCTTCCCGGGGCACCTGCCGGCGCGGCCGGTAATTCGACAAGGAGTCATTCATGAGCTTGCATACCCACCGCAACCACGAATCGAGCGATCGCATCAAGGGCGGCCTGCGCGAACTGGTCGCCGGGGTCGAAGACCTGCTGCGTTCCACGGCGTCGTACAGCGGCGCCGACATCGAATCCACGCGGGACCGCCTGAAGCGCCAGCTGGATATCGCGCGCGAGCAGGCCCAGGATTGGGAACGTTCGGCCGTGGGGCGCTACCGTCAGGTGTCGTCGGCCACCGACGAGTACGTGCACGACCACGCCTGGAAGACGGCCGGCCTGGCCATCATTCTGGGTATTGCAATCGGTGCCTGCCTGGCGTCGGATCACTGGCGCCGCTAAGCGCGGGGCCGGCCGCCGGCCGGCCTGACATGGGCGAGGGCGCCGCGGCGCCTTCGCCGTGCAGCTTATGCCTGAAGACAACAGCGCTGCCCGCGCGCGCCAGGAAGTCAACCGCAGCATTCTGCAGGCCCTCTGGACCCACCGGCGGCGCACGGGCGCCGCCGTGCTGTTGCTGGTGGTCGCCAAGTTGCTGATGGTGGCGGTGCCGGCGGTGCTCAAGCGCATCGTCGATGCCCTGAGCGAACCGGCGGCGCTGCTCAGCCTGCCGGTGTTTCTGTTGTTGGGCTACGCGCTGTTGCGCTTTGCCGGCAGCCTGTTCACCGAATTGCGCGACGTCGTGTTCGTGCGCGTCACCCAGATGGCGGTGGCGGATTTCAAGGTGCGCATGTTCGAGCACCTGCACCGTCTGGGCGCGCGCTTTCACGGGTCGCGCCAGACCGGGGTGCTGGCGCGCGATGTGGAACGCGGCACGGCGGGGGTCGGTTTTCTGCTGGGCACGGCCTTGTTCACGCTGCTGCCCACCCTGGTCGAAATCGTGTCCGTGCTGGTCATTTTGATGCTGGGCTACAGCCTGTGGTTCGCGGCGATCGTGGCGGTAACGTTTACCGCTTATGCCATCGTGACCACCGTGCTGACCGAGAGGCGCGCGCCGTTCCAGCGCCAGATCAACGATCTGGATTCGCGGGCCAGCGGGCGCATGGTGGACAGCCTGCTCAATTACGAGGCGGTCAAGCTGTATGCCAACGAATCCCTGGAATCGAACCGCCTGAGCAGCATACTGAAGCAATGGGTGGGCGTCGGCATCGTCAACCAGCGCTCGCTGTCGATCCTGCACATTTCGCAAAGCGCCATCATCGCGTTCGGCGTGGCATCGGTGATGCTGCTGGCCGGCAAGCAGGTAGTGGACTTCCGCATGACCGTGGGCGGACTGGTGCTGGTCAACGCGTACATCATCCAGATCTGCCTGCCGCTGAATACGCTGGGCCTGATCTTCCGCCAGGCCAAGGAAGCGCTGATCAACGCCGAACGGGTCGGGGCGCTGCTGCAAATCCAGCCCGAGGTCAGCGACGCCGACTCGCTGCCTCCGCTGCGGGTCCGCGAGGGCACGGTGCGCTTCGAGAACGTCAGCTTCGGCTACGAGCCCGGCCGGCAGATTCTGTGGGACGTCGATTTCACGATTCCGGCGGGCGCGACGGTGGCGGTGGTGGGCGGCAGCGGTTCGGGCAAATCGACCCTGGCGCGGCTGTTGTTCCGCTTCTACGACCCGGACGGCGGCCGCATCCTCATCGATGAGCAGGACCTGCGCCATGTCGACCAGAAAAGCCTGCGCCGCGTGCTGGGCATCGTGCCGCAAGACACGCTGCTGTTCGACGAGACCATCGCTTACAACATCGCCTACAGCCATCCGGACAGCAGCCGCGAGGCCGTGGTCGAGGCGGCGCGCGGGGCGCGCGTGGACGATTTCATTGTCAGCCTGCCGGCCGGCTACGACACGCGGGTGGGGGAACGCGGAGTCAAGCTGTCGGGCGGCGAGCGGCAGCGCATCGCCATTGCGCGGGCGCTGCTGAAGAATCCGCCGATCATGGTATTCGATGAAGCCACCTCGGCGCTGGACACCCGCACCGAGCGCGCGATCCAGGCGGAACTGACGCGTATTTCGCAGGACCGCAGCACTCTGGTCATCGCGCACCGGCTGTCGACCATCGTCGATGCCGACCTCATTCTGGTCATGGACCACGGCCGGGTGGTCGAGCAGGGCACGCACGACGAACTGCTGGCGCGCCAGGGCATGTACGCGCAAATGTGGCAGCTGCAGCGCCAGCAGAACGCGCTGGAAGCGGCCGCCACGCGGCTGAGCCGCCAGCCTGTGAACCTGGTCGCGCTGGTGGCGGGGGTGCTGGACGGGGCGCGCCCACTGCTGGATGCGAAAGGGGTGAACCTGTACACGCAGCTGGCCAGCGAGGCCGCCCGCATCACCGGCGACCCCAGCGCGCTGCAGCAATTGGTCTGGAATCTGTATGCGCACGCCGTGGCCGTCACGCCGCCGGGCGGGCGCATCGAATTGCGGCTCGCGCGGGCCGGCCCGCAGACTCGCCTGACCATCGCCGACGGGCGGCCGCCGCCCGACCAGGCGGCCGCGCAGGCGCCGGCCGCGGGCGAGCCGGAAGTCCTGCGCAGCATGGCCGCGCTGGACCCGGCACACGTGCAGGCCGAAGCCGAACGCCTGGGGGGAACGCTGAGTACCAGCGCAGCGCCCGCGGGCGGCGTGGAGTATGTGCTGGAGTTCCCGCTGCGCGCGGTCGACGAATTGCCGGCCAGCGCCGCCGAGGTGGCCGGCATCGATCTGTCCGGCGCGGCAATCATGGTGGCCGACGACCAGGAGGATGCGCGCGGCCTGGTGGCCGAGGTGCTGGCCGACCACGGCGCGGCGGTTCGCACGTGCGCCAGCGGCGCGGCCGTGCTGGCCGAGCTGGGAGACGGCGCGCCGGACAGTTGGCCCGATTTGCTGGTGTGCGACATCTCGCTGGGCGACATGGAAGGCTACGAGGTCATCGGCCGCATCCGTGCCCTGGAGGCCGAGCGCGGCGCGCCGCTGGGAGCCCGCCTGCCCGCGATTGCGCTGTCGGGCCATACGGGGCCGGAAGAGCGCCTGCGGGCGCTGCTGGCCGGTTTCCAGGTCCACGTCGCCAAGCCCGTCGACCCGCGCGAATTGCTGGCCACGGTGGCCGGCTTGTTGCGCCCGCCGCCACGCCGCGACGGCGCGCCCTAGGGCTCCGATTTCTTACTGCCGGGTGTAAGGATTCCACCGTGGCATATCGGGCCGGTGTAGCCAGGCGTCTGACTCCCGCAGGGTGTCAGACACCGAAGTGGCCAGCGGTCTCTCAATAGCACGGTGTCTGACACCCTGCGGGAGTCAGACACCTGCTTCCCCCTGCTTCCATGGCCTGCTTGCCTGGCGACGGCCGCCGCGGCACACCGATTGCTTAGCAATGTCGACCGGCGGCCCGGATTTTCCGGCGCCCGCCGGCGATCCACGCAGGAGACGAGCCATGCAATATTCCAACCGGCCCCCGCAACGTTACTACGCCGACGATTTCGATCGGCGGCCCGACGACTGGGGCGAGGACAGCGACGACGCCTACCGCTATCGCCGCGAACATCACACCCGGCTGAGCGGCCGTTGGGGCGGCGACGAGCCGTCGTACGGGCGGCGGTATGGCGAACGGCCCGCCGACCCGGTGGGCGGCGGCAACCCCAACCGCCGCGGCCCGCAATACGAGCAGGGCGGCCAGTACCCCGGAACCCGCGAAACCCGGCCGTTCGAGGGCTTGCGCAGCCGCAGCGCCGACCCGGGCCAGAGCAGCTACGGCGGCTTCTACGGCGAAGACCCGCGCTGGCAGCGCCAGCAGCTGCGCTACGGCGAGGACATGCCTTATGACGAAGACGAATGGTCCGGCCGGCGCCGGGGCGGCGGCGCCGATCGCCGCTACGGCTGGCAGGACCCGGCCTTGCCGCGCTCGCAGCGCATTACCCCGAAAGGCTATGTGCGTTCCGACGAGCGGGTGCGCGAGGACCTGTGCGAACGCCTGAGCCACAGCGGCCTGGACGTCAGCGATGTCTCGGTCGAAGTCAGCGACGGCACGGTCACGCTGGAGGGCACCGTGCCCAGCCGCGGCACCAAGCACGCCATCGAGGATTGCGTCGACGATTGCCTGGGTGTGAACGACATCCAGAACCACATCCGGGTCGGCGGCATCAGCCATCCCGGCATGACGCGGATGGAATGACCCTGTTTTCCACCGCAACTTTAATGGAGATCTATCATGACCAATGACACCATGGGCCAGGCCGGGGCGGGCAACCAGGCCCGCATCATCGGCAAGGGCAGCGCCACCGCCGACGGACCCGGCCCCGACATCATGGCGGCCGATACGCTGACCGGCAACGACGTCTACAACCCGGCCAACGAAAAGCTGGGCACCATCCAGGACATCATGCTGGACGTGCCGCACGGGCGCATTGCCTATGCGGTGCTGTCGCATGGCGGCGTGCTCGGCATGGGCGACAAGCTGTATGCGGTGCCCTGGACCGCGCTGGTGCTCGACACGGACCGCAAATGCTTCGTGCTGGACGTGGCCAAAGACCGCCTGAAGAACGCCACCGGTTTCGACAAGGACCATTGGCCCAGCATGGGCGACAAGCAGTGGGCCCAGGAACTGTACGAATACTACGACCAACCTCCGTACTGGTAAGCCGCGGGTTCCAGAGGGTTTTTGCGCAGCGCCGGCGCGGCGCGCCCGCGCTGCGCGTGCAAATACGGAGGCAAACATGAGGGAAAACGAAACCCTGGCCGGGCGCGTCGTCCTGGTGACGGGCGGGGGCAGCGGGCTGGGCGCGGCCATCTGCGGCATGCTGGCCGCCGAAGGCGCCAGCGTCGTGCTCGCGGACCTGGACGAGGCCCGCGCCCACGAAGGCGCCCGCCGGCTCGCCGAGGTGGGCGGGGCGGTCAGCCCGGCCACCATGGACGTGGGCGACGAAGCGCAGGTGGCCGCCGCGCTGGACCTGGCGATAGAGCGCTACGGCAAGCTGGACGCGGTCGTCAACAACGCCGGCATCGACGTCACGGCGCCGATCGACGAACTGGACGTGGCCGCCTGGGAACGCGTGCTGCGCACCAACCTGACCGGCCCCTTCCTGATGGCCAAGCTGGCCAAGAACCGCCTGGCCCCGCACGGGCACATCGTCAACATTGCCTCGACGGCGGCGCGGCGGGCCTGGCCCAACGCCAGCGCCTATCACGCCTCCAAGTGGGGCCTGCTGGGCCTGTCGCACGCACTGCACGCGGAACTGCGCGGCATGGGGCTGAAAGTCTGCGCCGTGATCGCCGGCGGCATGCGCACGCCGTTCCTGCTGGACCGCTTTCCGGACATCGACACCAGTTGCCTGCAAGACCCGGAAAACGTCGCGCGGGCCGTGCGCTTCGTCCTGACCCAGCCGGCCGAGACCGTGGTGCCGGAGGTGATGGTGCTGCCCATGAAGGAAACCTCATGGCCCTGACACCCGCGGTCTTTCTGGACAAGGATGGCACCGTACTGGCCGACGAGCCCTATAACGTCGCGCCCGCGCGCATGGCCTACGCCGCCGGCGCGCGGGAGGGCCTGCGCCTGCTGGGCGCCTTGCAGGTGCCGCTGATCGTCATCAGCAACCAGCCGGGCGTGGCGCTGGGATATTTCGCGCCGCAGGCCCTGGCCGGAGTGCGGTCGCGGCTGGCCGCGATGTTCGCGGCCGCGGGCGCCCAACTGACGGCGTTCTACTGGTGTCCGCATCATCCGCGGGGCCGCGTCACGGCCTATGCCGGCGCCTGCGCCTGCCGCAAGCCGCTGCCGGGGCTGCTGTTGCGCGCGGCGCGCGACCACCGGGTGGACTTGGCCCGCTCGTGGTTCGTCGGCGACATCCTGGATGACGTCGAGGCCGGCAACCGCGCGGGCTGCCGCACGGTCTTGCTGGACGTTGGCAACGAAACCGAATGGCAGGAGGGCCTGTGGCGCACGCCCACGGCCCGCGCGGCCAGCCTGGAGCAGGCGGCTCGCCAGGTCGCGCACGGGTTGCGGGATACGCGCCGGGAGGCCGCATGACGGACGCGACCACGGCCTGGGCGGGCGCGCGCCGCGTCCTGTGCATACGGCTGGACAACCTGGGCGACGTCTTGATGAGCACGCCCGCGCTGCGCGCGCTCAAGGCGCTGCCCGGCCGGCCGCGCCTGACCTTGCTGGCGAGTTCGGCCGGCGCGGCGGCGGCGGCCTTTCTGCCGGACATCGACGCGGTGCTGCGCTACGACGCGCCCTGGGTGAAGAACGATGCCGCGGGCCATCGGCAAGATCTCGAAATGATCCGGCGCCTGCGGAACGAGAACTTCGATGCCGCGGTGGTTTTCACCGTGTACAGCCAGAGCGCCTTGCCCGCCGCCTTGCTGTGCCACATGGCGGGGATTCCCCGCGTGCTGGCGCACAGCCGCGAAAATCCCTATCGGCTGCTGACCGACTGGGTGCGCGAGCCCGAGCCCGAGCAAGGGGTGCGCCATGAAGTGCAGCGGCAACTCGACCTGGTGGCCACGGTGGGCGCCACGGCATCCGATACCGGCCTGGCGTGGCGGGTGCGGCCCGAAGACCGCACCGCCTTGCGGCGGCGCCTGGACGCGGCCGGGATAGCGGAACCCGGCGGCTGGATCGCCGTGCACAGCGGCGCCAGCGCCGCTTCGCGGCGTTATCCGGCGGGCCTGTATGCCGAAGCGATCGCCGCGCTGCGCCACGAGGGACGCCGCATCATCCTGCTGGGCACGGCCGCCGAGCGCGGCCTGGAGGGCGCACTGGCGGCGCAGCGCCACGCGGCGCCGGGCCTGGTGGACCTGTGCGGCGAGCTGACGCTGGGCGAACTGGGCGCCGCCATCGAGGGCGCGGCGGTCCTGGTGTGCAACAACAGCGGCCCGGCCCATATGGCGGCGGCGCTGGGCGTGCCGGTGGTCGACCTGTATGCCCTGACCAATCCGCAACACACGCCGTGGCAAGTGCGCAGCCGGGTGCTGTACCACGACGTGCCCTGCAAATATTGCTATCGCAGCGTCTGCCCGCAAGGCCATCACGCCTGCCTGGCGCAGGTGGCGCCGGCCCGCGTCGCAGCCGCGGCGCGCGAACTGCTGGCCCGGGATCGACGGCGGGATATGCCGGCGGGCGCGGCCGCCTGACGGCCATCGCCGACCTCAAAGGAACCGCCATGTACACACTGGGAATCAACGCCGCTTTTCACGATTGTTCCGCTACGCTGGTACGCGACGGAACGGTGCTGGCGGCGGCCGAGGAAGAGCGCTTCACGCGCATCAAGCACGGCAAGCGGCCGGTGCCGTTCTCGACCTGGCAATTGCCTTACCACGCCATCGATTACTGCCTGGCCGAGGCGGGCATCGCGCTGCGGGAGGTCGATCACATCGTGTACGCCTTCGATCCGTCGCTGTTGCCCGAGCCGCCGCAAACCGATGGCCAGATCGTGCTGCCGCTCGAGCCCTCGCGCGCCGATGCGCGCCCGCACGAGGGGTCGCCGTGGGACCCGCTGTTTACCGCGTATGTGCTGAACGCGCCGCGCCAGTTGCTGGACGGCGCGCCGCACCATCTGAAGGCGCGCTTCGAAGGCTTGACGCTGGATCATATCCTGGCGCGGTGGATCTTCCTGGACCATCACCTCAGCCACGAGGCCAGCGCGTTCCTGGCGGCGCCATGCAGCGAGTCGGCCGTCCTGACGCTGGACGGCCGGGGCGAGCGCGCCAGCACCAGCTACGGCCTGTTCAGCGACGGCAAGTACAGCCGCCTGAAGCAGATCGAACTGCCGCATTCGCTGGGCCTGCTTTACGAAGACATCACCCGCTACCTGGGCTTCTTGCACTCGTCGGACGAATACAAGGTCATGGCGCTGGCCTCGTTCGGCCAGCCCGAGTATCTGCGGCAGATGCGCGATATCGTGCGGCTGGACGAGCAGGGCGGCTACCGGCTGGAGCCGGCCCGCCTCGAAGAACGCTTCGGGCCGCCGCGCCGGCGCGGCGCGCCGTTCGAGACCCATCACAAGAACCTGGCCAGCTCGCTGCAGCACGTGCTGGAAGAAACGGTCCTGCATATGGCCGCCTGGCTGCATCGCGCGACGGGCGCGCGCAACCTGTCGATGGCGGGCGGCGTGGCCTTGAATTGCGTCATGAACGCCCGCCTGAGCCGCGATGGCCCGTTCGACAGCGTATGGGTGCAGCCGGCCGCGGGCGATTCGGGCACGTCGCTGGGGGCCGCGCTGTATGTCGATTATCAGCGCCGCGGCGGGCCGCGCCGCTGGGTCATGGAACACGCCTATCTGGGGCCGGCCTATGACGACGACGAAATCGAACGCTTTCTGTACCGGTCGCGCCTGGCTTTTCGCAAAATGGATAACGTCGCCGAGGAAGCCGCGGAACTGCTGGCCCAGGAAAAGATCCTGGGCTGGTTCCAGGGGCGCATGGAATTCGGGCCGCGCGCGCTGGGTGCCCGTTCGATCCTGGCCTCGCCGCTGGACAGCGGCATGCAGGCCCGCCTGAACGGCCTGAAAGACCGCGAGGATTTCCGTCCGGTGGCCCCGGTGGTGCTGGAAGACCGCGCGGCGCAATGGTTCGACGCGCGCGGCGAACAGCCGCTGTGCGCGCCGTTCATGCTGTTCGTCTACGACGTTCTGCCGCAGCGCGCCAGCCAGATCCCGGCGGTGCGCCATATCGACGGCACGGCCCGCGTGCAGACGGTGCGCCGCGACCAGAACGAGCGCTATCACGACCTGCTGGCGGCCTTCGAGCGGCGCACCGGCGTGCCCGTGCTGGTCAATACGTCGTTCAACACGCGCGGCGAGCCGGTGGTGTGCACGCCGCGCGACGCGGTGGAATGTTTCTGGACCTCGCCGCTGGATGCGCTGGTCATCGGTTCGTACCTGCTGGAGAAACCCCGATGATGGCGGCGGCGCGGACGATCCAGGTTTCGGTGGTGGTGCCCACCTGCCGCCGGCCGCAACTGCTGGCGCGCAGCGTGAAGGCCCTGCTGGCGCAGGACTTCCCGGCGCATGCCTATGAAATCATCGTGTGCGACGACGGCGCCGACCCGGCCACGCGCGCGCAGGTGCAGGCGCTCGACGAGCCCGGCGGCGCGGGGCCGCGCGTGCTCTACCTGGCCGCGGCGGACACGCGCGGCCCCGCCGCGGCCCGCAATCTGGGATGGCGCGCGGCCCGGGCGGATGTCATTGCCTTTACCGACGACGACACCATCGCCGCGCCGGACTGGCTGAGCCAGGGCATGCTGGCGTTGAGCGAGGGCGCGCACGCGGCCGCCGGCGCGACCGAGATGCCCATTCCCGACGTGCCCACCGATTACGAGCGCGACGCGGCCGGGCTGACCCGCGCCGAATTCATTACCGCCAACTGCTTCGTGCGCCGCGCCGCGCTGGAAGAGGTGGGCGGCTTCGACCCCCGCTACACCATGGCCTGGCGCGAAGATTCGGATCTTTACTTTGCCATGCTCGAGCGCGGCCTGGCCGTCGTGCGCGCGCCAGGCGCGCGCGTGCTGCACCCGGTGCGGCCGGCGCCGTTCGCGGCCGGCCTGCGCATGCAAAAGAAGGTGATGTTCGACGTGCTGCTGTACCGCAAGCACCCGCGGCTGTACCGGGCGCGGGTGCGCCGCGGCCCGCCCTGGTTCTACCTGGCCCTGGCCTTGTCGTTCGGCGCCGCCGTGGCGGCTGGCCTGGCGGGGCAGGCCGCGGCCGCCGCCGTGCTGGCGGTGCTGTGGCTGGGCCTGACCGCGGGTTTTTTCGTGCGCCGCCTGCAAGGAGTCTCGCGCCGGCCCGCGCATGTGGCCGAGCTGGCGCTTACCTCGGCCGCCATTCCCGTCCTGTCGATCGGCTGGCGGCTGGTCGGGATGGCCCGCTATGGAATCCGCTTTCCATGAACCTGCCCACCGACACCGCGTACCGGCCCGCCCGCATCGCCGTCTTCCGCGCGCTGCAGCTGGGCGACATGCTGTGCGCCGTGCCGGCCCTGCGCGCGTTGCGCCAGGCCTTTCCGGCCGCGCACATTGCACTGGTGGGCCTGCCCAATGCGCGCGACTTCGTGCGCCGCTTCGACCGCTATCTCGACGAGTTGCTGGAATTTCCGGGCACCGCCGACTTTCCCGAGCAGGCCGCGCGCGAGCAGGCGCTGCCGCTGTTTTACCGGCAGGCGCAGGCGCGCCGCTTCGACGTGGCGCTGCAACTGCACGGCAGCGGCAAGCATTCCAACGACATCGTGCGTTGCCTGGGCGCGCGCCAGTGGGCGGGTTTCGTCCCGACCCAGGCCGAAGCGGTGCCGGGCAGCCGCATGGCGTGGCCCGACCGGCTGCCCGAGCCGCTGCGCTATCTGGCGCTGCTGCGTTATCTGGGCATCCCGGCCCTGGATTCGACGCTGGAGCTGCCGGTGTCGTCCCGCGAGCAGGCCGCGGCCGATGCGCTGCTGCGCCACGAAAGCCTGGATCCGCAACGCACCGTGCTGCTGCACGTGGGGGCCCGGCTGCCGTCGCGGCGGTGGCCCACCGCCCGCTTTGCCCAGGTCGCGGCCGCCGTGGCGGGGCAGGGCTGGCAGGTGGCGCTGACGGGGACCGACGCGGAAGCGGCGCTGGTGGCCGCGGTGTGGCGCGAGTGCGGCACACGGGTGGCCAATCTGTGCGGCCGGACGTCGCTGGGCGAACTGGCCGCGCTGGTGGGCCGCTGCCGCCTGGTGGTCTGCAACGACACCGGCATGTCGCACGTGGCGGCGGCGAGGCGCACGCCCAGCGTCGTGATTGCCTCCGGCAGCGACGTGCGGCGCTGGGCGCCGCTGGACGGCCGGCGCCACAGCGTGCTTTCCGTTAACGTGCCATGCCGCCCCTGCAGCCACGCCACGTGCCCGATCGGGCATCCGTGCGCGCTGGGCGTAACGGTGGACGACGTGCTCGCGCGCGTGCGCCGCCATCTCGAGGAGCCCCATCATGTCGCGACCTGATACCGGCGGCGGGCGCCGGCTGCGCATCCTGGTGTGGCACGTGCACGGCAACTATCTGTATGCGCTGACGCAGGCGCCGCACGACTTCTATGTGCCGCAGGCGGATGATGGCCGGCCGGGCTATGGCCCGCTGGGCCGCAAGATTCCCTGGGGGCCGAACGTGCATGGCGTGCCGGCCGGACAGGTGCGCGGCCTGGGTCTCGATCTGGTGATCTACCAGTCGAGCCATAACCTGGCCGACGCCCCGGCGCTGCTGTCGCCGGCGCAGCGGCGCCTGCCGTGCGCCTATATCGAACACAATCCGCCGGCGCCGCTGGCCGCCGAATCGGTCCACGCATTCCGCCACGACCGCGGCCTGCTGATCCACGTGACGCCGTACAACGCCGTCATGTGGGATTCGGGAGGCATGCCGCAGCGGGTCGTCGAGCATGGCATGCCGGATCCGGGATTGCGGTATCGCGGCGACCTGGCGCGCGGCATCGTGGTGGTCAATCATCTGATGCGCCGCGGCCGGCGCGTCGGCGCCGATCTGTATGCCGAGGCCGCGGCCCGCGTGCCGCTGGACTTGATCGGCATGGGTTCGGAAGAAACCGGCGGCCTGGGCGAAGTGCCCAACATGGAAGTGGCGGCCTTCATGGCGCGCTATCGCTGCTTCTTCAGTCCGGTGCGTTATGCCAGCCTGGGCCTGTCGCTGGTGGAAGCCATGCTGTGCGGGCTGCCGGTGGTGGGCTTCGCCGCCACCGAGCTGCCCTGCGTCATTACCAGCGGACGCGACGGTTATGTGGATACGCGGCCGGCGCGGCTGCACGAGGTGCTGCGGCAATTGCTGCACGACCCCGGCCTGGCGCGCGAATGGGGGATGGCGGGCCGGCGCACGGCGCTGCGGCGATTCTCGATCGACCGCTACGTCGCCGACTGGAACCAGGTATTTGCCACGTTGACGGAGGCATCATGAAAGACAGCACGATGACGGCGCCACGCGTACTGGTGGCGGGCGGCGCGGGATTTCTGGGATCGCACCTGTGCCGGCGCCTGTTGCTGAACGGCTGGGACGTGGTCTGCGTGGACAACTTCCATACCGGCCGCGCCGAAAACCTGGCAGGCCTGGCCGCGCATCCGGGCATGGCCGTGCTGCGGCAGGACATCGCGCTGCCGCTGCCGGCCGACCTGCGCGTCGACCGCATCTACAACCTGGCGTGCCCCGCCTCGCCCGTGCATTACCAGGCCGACCCGGTGGCCACGCTACGCACCTGCGTACAGGGGGCCACCCAATTGCTGGAACTGGCCGTGCGCACCGGCGCGCGCATTCTGCAGGCCTCGACCAGCGAGGTCTATGGCGACCCGCTCGAACACCCGCAGCGCGAGGGCTACTGGGGCCATGTGAATCCCGTCGGTCCGCGCTCGTGCTACGACGAAGGCAAGCGTTGCGCCGAAACGCTGTTCACCGAATACGGCCACCGCCGCGGCGTCGACGTGCGGATCGCGCGCATCTTCAATACCTATGGACCGCGCATGGCGGCCGACGACGGCCGCGTGGTGTCGAACTTCATCGTGCAGGCGCTGGCCGGCCAGCCCCTGACTGTGTATGGCGACGGCAGCCAGACCCGCTCGTTCTGTTATGTGGACGACCTGGTGGAAGGGCTGATGTGCCTGATGGAAAGCCCCGCCGACCTGTCCCGGCCCGTCAACCTGGGCAATCCCGCCGAGATCACGGTGTTGCGCATGGCCGAGATGGTGCGCGAGCTGACCGGCACGCGGGGGCCGCTGCAATTCCGCGACCTGCCGCAAGATGATCCCACGCAACGCTGCCCCGACATCACCTTGGCGCGCGAACGCCTGAACTGGCGGCCCGCGACGCCGCTGGCCGCCGGCCTGGCGCGCACGATCGATTATTTCCGCTGGCATGCGCCGAAGGCCGCCCCGTCCATGGCGGCCACGGCGATTCAATGAACGAGGCCGCGCATGGATGTACCCGGCAAAGTGTTGGCGATCTCGCCGCATTTCGATGACGCCGTGTTCAGTTGCGGGGCCTGGTTGGCCGCGTGCCCGGGCAGCACCGTGTTGACCGTGTATTCCGGCGTGCCGCCCAGCACCGCGCCGCTGCCCGACTGGGACCGCCGTTGCGGCTTTCAGCGCGCCGACCAGGCCATGATGGCGCGCTACGAGGAAAATCGCGCGGCCATGGCGGTGCTGGGCGCGCGCGGACTGGGCCTGGGCCTGCTGGACGACCAGTATCACGGGCCGCCGCTCGAAGCCGGGCGCATCACGGGCATGCTGGCCACCGCGTTGACCACGCTGCAGCCGGACATCGTGCTGGCCCCGCTGGGCCTGTTCCATCGCGATCACGTGCGCGTGGCGGACGCGGCCCTGACAGTGTGGCGCTTGTTCCAGCAGTCGCTGGGCGGTACCTGGCTGGCCTACGAAGAAGCCCTGTATCGCCGCAAACCCGGCCTGGTGCAGCAGCGTCTGGCGGACTTGCACGCGCAGCACATCCGGGCCACCCCGGCGGCCGGCCCGCCGTACCTGGGCGAACGCAAGACGCACGCGGTGGCGGCCTACGCCAGCCAGTTGGACGCCCTGGGGCTGATGCCGGGGCAGGGCGACGACGCCGCGCCGGAACGCTACTGGCGCCTGGGCCTGGAAGAAGAGCCGCAGCCATGATGCCGGGCCGTGTCTCTATTGTGGTCCTGACGTACAACCGGCGCCTGGAACTGCTGCGCACGCTGCGCCGGCTGGCGCGCCTGCCGGACACGTATCCCGTGATCGTGGTGGACAACGGCAGTACCGACGGCTCGGCCGAGGCGGTGCGCCGGGAATTTCCGCAGGCCGAACTGGTACGCGCGCCGGCCAACCTGGGCGCGGCCGGACGCAACCTGGGCGTGCGCGCCGCGCGGACGGAATACGTGGCCTTTTGCGACGACGATACCTGCTGGGAGCCCGGCGCCCTGGAAACCGCCGTCGGCATCCTGGATGCCGCGCCGGAAATCGGGGTGCTGACGGCACGGGTGCTGGTCGGCGCCGAGGGCGTGCTGGACCCCGCCTGCGCCGCCATGCAGGAAAGCCCGTTGCCGGAACAGCCGGGCGTCGGTCCGCGCCTGATGGGCTTCATGGCGGGCGCTTGCGTCATGCGTACCGCGGTGTTCCGCGATGCCGGCGGCTATTGGCCGCCGCTGCTGATCGGCGGCGAAGAGGCGCTGCTGGCGCTGGATGTGCTGGAGCGCGGCTGGCGCATTGTCTACGCGCCGGCTGTGTGCACCCGCCACTGGCCGTCGTCGGCGCGCGATACGGCGCTGCGGCGCCGCCTGCTGGCGCGCAACGCGGTGTGGACGGCATGGCTGCGCCTGCCCGCCGCGATGGCCTGGCATGCCACGGCCCGCGAATTCCGCTCGCAAAGGTCCGCGCGCGAGCGCATGCGGCTGGCGCGCGACGTCAGCCATGGCCTGGCGGCCGTGCTGGCGCGCCGGCACGTGGTGTCGCCTCAGGTACAGGAATTGCTTGCCTGCACGGAACGCCAACGTTCCAGCAGGAGGCCATGATGTCATTGATTGTTGCAGCACGGTTCCAGACCTTCGACCAGGCCGAAGCCGCGGCGCAGGGCCTCTATGCCGCGGGCTTCCGGGACGAGGACATACATACTTTCTACGTGAATATCGCGGGCGAGCACGCGCGCTACCCCCTGGGCGGCGACCGCAAGGCGGATCCCGATTCGAAAGGCGCCTCGGTGGGCGCGGTGGTCGGCGCGGCCGGCCTGGGCATCCTGTTTGCAATACTGTGCGCCATCGTCGCCTGGCAGATCGAGCCGTCCGCCATCGCCGTGACGGCCGCCGGCGGGGTGGGGGCCTATATCGGCGCGCTGGCGGGCGCGTTATGGGTAACCGGCAAGGGGCGCCGCGTGCGCCACGGCCCGGTGGCGCGCGACGTGCATCCGGAAGTCCGCCAGGCCGGCGTGCTGATGGCCCTGCACATCCAGCCCGACCAGGAAGCCCGCGCGGTGGCCTTGCTGCGCCAGGCCGGCGGCACCGACGTCGAGCGCGCCAACGGGCGCTGGATGAACGGCAAATGGCAAGACTTCGACCCGCTGGTCCCCCCGCAGCGCGAACCCGCCTCCATGGGCGCCGCCGCCCAGCCCGGCACGCCGCAGGCGTGATCCAGGACTCAGGTGCCCCAGGTAGGTGCCCCAGGTGTCTGACTCCCGCAGGGTGTCAGACACCGTAATGCAGGGATGACCGTCGGTGTCTGACACCCTGCGGGAGTCAGACACCTGGCCGGAACACCCCGCAAGGAGAACTTCCATGACCCCTCCAGGCAAACCCGCCCCGGCCCATCCCAAGGACGCCGCCCCGCGCAAGACGGCGCGTGCCGACGCGCAGGAAGGCGGCAAGCTGCTGCCGCCCCGCGATACGGTGGACGTGCCGCGCCAGCCGCCTAAACCCGGCAAGAACACGCCGAACGAGGCCGCGCAAGACAGCCGGCCGCCGCGTGACGACCAGAACGAATCCAACTGGGCCGACGGCTCGAAGCCCAGGCCGCACGCCAAGAACGCGCGCTCGCATCTGCTGTAGCGGTGCGGGGCGACGGCCGCGCGCCGGCCGTGCTGGTCAAGGTGGCGGCCGGTAGCCGCGCAAGAAATGCCACAGGCGCCGCTCGTCGGCATTCAACCCGCGCGGCGTGGCCGGTGCCGGCGCGCGCGCGGGCAGGGCGCCGCGCAAATAGGCCTCGAGGATGGCGGGATGGATATAGCAAGCGCGGCAGACCGCGGGCGTATTGCTCAAGCGGCCCGCCACCTGCTTTACCACCTGCACTACCGTGCGCTTGGCCTGCGCTTCGTCGGCCGCCGGCTGGTCTTGCAGCAGCGCATAGGCCATGACCGAGCCGGCCCAGGTCCGGTAATGCTTGGCGGTGAATCCGCCGCCGCCGGCCTCTTTCAGATAGGCGTTCACTCTGTCCGAATCGATCGGGCGGGCCTCGCCGTCGGCGTCGCGGTAATGGAACAGCTGTTGCCCGGGCAGGTCCATACAGCGCTTGACCGTGCGGGCGATGCGCGCGTCGTTGACCGTGACGTCGTGCGCGACGCCGCTCTTGCCGATGAAGCGCAGGCGCAGCCGGTCGCCCGCCACGGCGGTGTGACGGCGCTTGAGCGTGGTCAGGCCGTAAGAATGATTGGCGCGCGCATATTCGCGGGTGCCGATGCGGATGAGCGTGATTTCGAGCAGCCGCACCAGTACCGCCAGCACCTTGTCCTGCGACAGCGCGCGCAACTGCATATCGCGCGCCACCCGGCGGCGGATGCGGGGCAGGCTGGCCGCGAAGTCCAGCAACTGGTCGTACTTGCTGGCATCGCGCACGGCCGTCCAGTCGGGGTGGTAGCGGTATTGCTTGCGGCCGCGCGCATCGCGGCCGGTGGCCTGCAGATGGCCGCTGGGCGACGGACAGATCCACACATCGGTATAGGCGGGCGGAATGGCCAGCGCATCGATGCGCCGGGTGACGGCGGGATCATCGATCGGCCGGCCCTGCGTGTCCAGGTAGCGGAATTTGCCCGACCGGGTACGCATGCGCGTAAAGCCGGGCCGGGCATCGTCCACATACACCAGGCCGGTGTCCCGCGCGGCCGGGTACACGGGTTGCTGCCCGCGAGAGGACTTGGCTTCACTGGAAACGGAGGTATCTATGGAAGGCTCCTTGAAAGACGTCAACGTCGCCATGCTGGTGGTAGACGGTTTCGAGCAGGTCGAACTGACCGGGCCGCGCGATGCGCTGGCCGGCCAGGGCGCGCGCGCGGTGCTGGTCTCGGCCAGGCGCGAACCGGTACAGGGCATGCATCATGACCAGAAGGGCGACCGCTTCGAGGTCGACCTGACGTTCGCCGAAGCCCTGCCGGCCGAGTTCGATGCGGTGTTGCTGCCGGGCGGCGTCGTCAACGCCGACGAGATCCGCATGCATCCCAAGGCCCGCGAGTTCGTGCAGGCCATGCACCAGCAAGACAAGCCCATCGCCGTGATCTGCCACGGGCCCTGGCTGCTGGTCTCGGCCGGCCTGGTGAAGGGCCGCACGCTGACCAGCTGGCCCTCGCTGCAAGACGACTTGCGCAACGCGGGCGCGCAATGGGTCGACCAGGAAGTCGTGGTCGACGGCAAGCTGGTCAGCAGCCGCAAGCCCGACGACATCCCCGCCTTCAATCGCGAGATGCTGCGCGTCATCCAGGCCAGCCGGTAGCGCGGATACCCAGGCACTGTTCAGGTGTCTGACTCCCGCAGGGTGTCAGACACCGGCGTGGACAGAGGCTGCGCATACGCTTCGGTGTCTGACACCCTGCGGGAGTCAGACACCTGGACACCGTCAGACACCTGGATCGGACCCGCACCGGCGCAGCGCCTCACGAGCGCCGCGCGCCGGCGCCGCGATTGCGCTGGCTTTGCTGGTCCTGGCCCGAGCCGACCTGAGTGGCGTGGCCGTCTTTTTTCGAACGGTTCTGCGCGTCGCCGTGGCTTTTCTGCGCTTCGCGCGGCGTATCGTCGGCGGTGGGGGTGGGGCGGGGAGTCGATTTCATGGTGGGCTCCTGAGTTGACAGCACCGGGGCCGGCGGTTCGCCGGCCTGCCAGGCCTGGTGGTAATGCGGTAAGCGGGCCAGGGCATAGCGGGCGCTGGCCAGCCGGATCGCGTTGCGGCCGCCGGAAAACACCCGTGTTTCGGTATAGACCACGGGCTTCGCATCGGCGGCGCCGGCGCGGAACAGCCAGGCATAACACTGCGTGCCCGGCGCGATGTCGTCATCGGTATCGTCGCTCACGCCCGTATTGGCGATGGCCACCGACGCCGGGCTATGGCGGCTGGCGCCCAGCGCCATCGCGCGCGCGACCGGCTCGCTGGTCAGGTTGTAGCGCCGCAGCAGCCCGGCATCGAGCCCCAGGCAGCGCATCTTGGCGTCCGGCGCATAGGTCACGAAAGCGCAGTCCAGCAGGCTGCCCGCGCCCGGCACATCGGCGAGCGTGGCCGCGATCAGGCCGGCCGTGCACGACTCTGCGGTTACGAGTACCAGCGAATGTTCGGACATGAAGCGCGCCACGCGCTCGATTTCGTTCATGAGGCCCGTTTCCCGATTGCGACGGCAGGTGTCCTGCAAACGGCGTGCCTGGCGCCGCTAGCGCTCGATGGTTTCGCCGCCGGCCCGGGCGCCCACGATCATTTCGGTGGCCCAGTTCAGCAAGATCGACGTATAGGCGCGCTGCGCGACCTTGTCGGTCAGCGCATGGTCGGCGCCATCGACGATGCGGTGGGTCAGCGAATGCGCGTGCAAGAACGACGAGCGGTAATTCATGATGGTGGAATGAGGAATAAAGGTGTCGTGTTCGGCCTCGACGATCAGCACGTCGCCGGTAAAGGCTTCGCAGGCGGCCAGCGCGCGGTTCTCGTCCGGCCCGACCCGCGTCAGGCGGTAGGCCGCCAGGATGTCGCGGCTGAGCGAACCCTTGGGGCTTTCCCATTCCTCGTCGCGATACAGCGCGGGCACATGCAGCGCCAGCCAGCGCACCGGCCGCAAGGTCGACAGGATGGCCGCCAGGTAGCCGCCATAGCTGCTGCCCACCACCGCGATCGCGTCGCTGTCGATCGACGGATGGCTCAGCAATTGGTCGTAGGCCGCCACGGCGTCGCGCAGATTGTCGTCGCGCGAGACGCGCGACTGCTGCGCTTCGGTGGCGGCGTGGCCGCGCAGGTCGAAGGTCAGGCACACGCAGCCCAGCCCGGCGATGCCGCGGGCGCGCACCAGGTCGAACTTCTGGCTGCCGCCCCAGCCGTGGATGAACAGCACGCCGGGAATCCGGGTTTCCGGCGACAAAAAAGTGCCCGACAGCTCCTGTCCGTGGACGGCGATGGATACGGATTGGCTATGTGTCGCCATGTTGTACGACTCCTGCGGATTTGCTGATCTGGCCCACCTGCGGATCTTCGTCGTCGTAGACGATGGTGGCCTCGGGCGGCCGCGTATCGTCGCCGCCGTAGGTTTCGGTGGTGCGCGCGCGCACGCGCTGGCGGGCGGGATCGTCGCGGAATGCCTCCAGCGCGCACGCCTCGGCCATGCTGGCGCCGCCGGCGCGCCACGATTGTTCCAGCACGCCGCGCCGGCAGTCACCCGCCGCGCCCAGGCCTTCGGCCACGTCGTAATTGCGGCGCGAGGCGTAAAAGCCCGCATAGCATTCCTGCACCACGGCGTCGTAGCGCCGGGCCAGTTCGATGGCGTGCTGCAAGGCCGCGGGCCAATGCTGGGCCGACAGCGCGTCGAAGTCGCCCCGCACGAACAGCATGTCCGACCCGCCATAGACGGCGTTGCCCTCGTTGTCGCGCGTCAGGCGCTGCGTGCCGACGTAGCTGGCCGACATGCCGGGCAGCCGCACGGTGCCCACGCTATACGTGACGACCTCGTCCAGATGCTCTTCCAGCACCAGTCCGCACTGCGCCATCTCGGTCTCGTCCTGGGCGCGCAAGGCCTCGCGCAGGCCCGCGGCGTCGCTCACCTTGACCTGTCCGCGGCCCGCCGTGGCCTGTACCGGCTTGATGCGCAAGGCCCCGTCGCGCAGCAGCAGGGTGCCCGCGCGCAGGGCGTCTTCCGTCGAGAACACGGTGTAGCCGGCCAGCACGGCATCGCGCAGGCGCGCGCCCAGCCCTGGCGCCCAGCCCGGCGGCGGCGCCGCGCGCGCGTCGTCGAGCATGGGATGCGTAATGGCCTTGGTGGCCACGAATTCGTAAGGAACGACGCCGCCGTACAGGTCGGATTCGGCCTGGATGCCCAGGCGCGCGGCGGCGGGGGTGCCCAAGGTGATGGCGGGCACGTAATAGATCTTGCCGCCGGCCGCGCCGCGTGGCTGTTGCGCGGGTTCGTAATCGGCGGCGCACGGGCATCCCAGCAGATGGGCCAGCTTGCCGGCCAGGGCGCGGTGGGTGGCGGTGTCGTGCGCGGTGGCGCCCAGGCGGCGCGGATATGCCACGACCAGGTCGGGGCGGGGGGCGAGCGGGCTGGCGGACAGGGTCGGCATGGGCGGGCCTCAGGAAGTCAGCGACGGCTCACCCACGCACGCCGCGTGCCTGAAGCCGCGTTCCGAAGCGCTGGGAAAAGGGAAAAAGGTGTCTGACTCCCGAAGGGTGTCAGACACCGCTGGGCCGCACGCACGCGGCGGTGTCAGGCACCCTACGGGAGCCTGACACCTTGTCATATTGCCGCCGGAATGAAATTTATTCATTTAAATCATGGAGTTATGGTGATTGGCGGGCAGATTTGCACCAACCAGGGCCCGACCCCCCAGCTGAAAGGCTGTTCAGCTTGTTGTAAGAAATGCTAAAACATAGCCTTCGCGTATTTAGCGTACTTATTCACTCGGAGATTGCATGCTTGAGTTTTTGCAGACCCTCAGTTGGGCCGCCGTGTTCCAGATCATTCTTATCGACATCCTGCTGGGCGGCGACAACGCGGTAGTCATCGCGCTGGCCTGCCGCAACCTGCCGGCCAAGCAACGCATGCAGGGCATCCTGTGGGGCACCGCGGGCGCCATCGGCCTGCGCGTGGTGCTGATCGCATTCGCCCTGACCTTGCTGACCATTCCCTACCTGAAAATCATCGGCGCGCTGTTGCTGTTGTGGGTGGGCGTCAAGCTGCTGATTCCGGAAGAAGACGCGCACGGCAACATCAAGGGCGGAGCCTCGATATGGGCCGCGGTCAAGACCATCATCGTGGCCGACTTCGTGATGAGCCTGGATAACGTCATCGCCATCGCCGGCGCCGCGCAAACCGCCGACCCGTCTCACCAGATCGGCCTGGTCGTCTTCGGCCTGGTGGTCAGCGTGCCCATCATCATCTGGGGCAGCACGCTGGTGCTCAAGCTCATCGACCGCTACCCGCTGGTGGTTACCTTCGGCGCCGCGCTGCTGGGCTGGATCGCGGGCGGCATGCTGGTCACCGATGTGGTCATCGTCGACCGCGTGGGCGAAGTGTCCGGCGCGATGAAGATCGCCGCCGAAGTGCTGGGCGCCTTGCTGGTGGTGGGCCTGGGCCGCTGGCTGGCCGCGCGCAAGAAAGCCGCCGCCCCGGCCCCGCAGATCAGCCGCCAGGACGCCTGATCCCAGGCCAGGTGTCAGGCTCCCGCAGGGTGCCTGGCACCGATGTGCACACTTGATTCCTCGGTGTCTGACACCCCGCGGGAGTCAGACACCTGTACTACACCCGGCCGGCCCTGGCCCGCCCGGCCGCCGGCCTTGCCGGTTTGGCGCGGCCGGCGGCGGGCTTTATCATGGCAAGGGCTCCCCCTCAGTGGGGCGCCGCGTTGCCGCGGCCCGCGCATCAGTGGCCGCCCATTCCCGGAGGCCGCCACTTGGCACGGCAAGCACGCGACACCAGACCCCTAGGCATGTATCTCGAATCCGCACTGCCACGCGCGTGGTCGGCGGTTCCCTGGGCCAGGAAGGCGTGCTGCGCGATGCTGTGCTTGCTGGTGTTGCTGCTGGGCAATGCGGCCTACGCCGCCGCCGCGCCCGCGGCGCCGCCGGCCGAGGCGGCCGCCCCGGCCGCTGCCGAACTGACCCCGGCCCGCCTGGCGGACCTGCTCGACGATCCCGCCACGCGCCAGCAGCTCATCGACCGGCTGCGCGATCAGGCGCCCGACGCCGGCCCGGCCGCCGCGCCGGCGGGCGACGCGGCCGATAAGAATCCCTCGCTTCCCACCCGCATCGCGCGGGGTACCCAATTATTCCTGGCCGCCATGGCCACGCACGCCGGCCGCGCGGTCGACGAACTCAGCGCGCTGGCCAGCGGCGGCATGCCGGCGCAGCAGCGCGAGGCCCTGGTGGCGGCGCTGCTGGGGCTGGTCATGGTGGCGGTGGCGACCGTGGCGGCCTTTCTGGTGCTGCGCGCCATCGCGGCGCGCGCCTACGCGCGCATCGATCGCTGGGTGGCCCGGCCGCCCGCGGCCGCCGGCACGGCGCGGCGCGGCGCCGCCATGTCCGCGCTGGCGCGCCGCGCCGCGGCCATGCTGGGCGCCTTGGCCATCGACGTGGCCATAGTGCTGGTGGCCGGCACGGCGGGCTACCTGGCGGGGCTGTACGGCTCGAGCCCGCGCGGCGTCATCAGTACCGCGCAATCGCTGTTCGTCAATGCCTTCATCGCCGTGGAAATCGCCAAGGCCCTGATCCGCGGCGTGTTTGCCACGCGCTATCCCATGCTGCGGCTGTTCACCATGGCCGACGACGTGGCCCGCTACTGGAACGACCGCCTGGGCCGGATCGCCACCGCCGTCGGCTACGGCCTGCTGCTGGCCGAGCCCGTCGCCAAGTCGCTGCTGTCGCCTTCCATCGGCGAGCTGCTGGGCCTGGTCATCATGCTGGCCACTTACCTGTACGCGGTGCGCATCATCTGGAGCAACCGGCTGGTGCTGCGCCAGCGCCTGGAACAGCGCGCCGCGCAGGGCCCGGCCACGTATTTCGACACCTGGCTGCGGCTGCTGGCGCGCACCTGGCACATCCTGGCCATCGGCTACTTCACGGTCTTGCTGGTGGTCAGCCAGGTCGACACCGAACGGGCGCTGCCCTTCATGGTGCAGGCCACGATCCAGTCCCTGCTGGCGCTGGGCATCGGCGCCTTGCTGATCGTCATGCTGCACGGCGTGCTGGCGCGCCGCATCACGCTGCCGCAAGACGTGCGCCGCAAGCTGCCCATGCTGGAAGCCCGCGTCAACGCGTACGTGCCGGCGGCGCTGCGCGGCCTGGGCGTCCTGATCCGCATCGTGGTGGCGCTGTTCGTACTCGACGCCTGGCGGGTCTTCGACCTGTCGACCTGGCTGGTGTCGGACTCGGGCACCGCCGCGGTGCGCGTGGTGGTCAATGTCGCCATCATCTTGCTGATCGCGGCGGTGGCCTGGACCGTCATCGCCAGCATCATCGAACACCGCCTCAGTCTCAGCGAAGGCAGCGGCATGCCCACCGCCCGCGAGCGCACGCTGTTGTCGCTGTTCCGCAATGCCGCCCTGATCGTCATCGTGACTCTGACGGTGCTGGTGGTGCTGTCGCAGATCGGCGTGGATATCGGCCCGCTGATCGCCGGGGCCGGGGTGGTGGGGCTGGCCATCGGTTTCGGCTCGCAGAAGCTGGTGCAGGACATCATTACCGGTGTCTTCATCCAGCTGGAAAACGGCATGAACCAGAACGACGTGGTACAGGTGGCCGGCATCTTCGGCACGGTCGAGAAAATCACCATCCGCTCGGTGGGCATACGCACGCTCGACGGCGGCTATCACCTGATCCCGTTTTCCTCGGTGGATGTCGTGTCCAACCACATGCGCGATTTCTCTTACCACCTGGGGGAATACACCATCGCGCATCGCGAAAGCGTCGACGACGCGATCCAGCACCTGCGCTATGCCTTCGAAGAGCTGATGCAGGACGAACTGCTGGCGCCCGAGGTGCTGGAAGAGATCAGCATTCCCGGCGTCACCGCGCTCAGCGAGAAGGGCGTGACCATCCGCGTGCTGATCAAGACCACGCCGGGCATGCAATGGGCTGTTCAGCGCGGCTACAACCGGCTGGTCAAGAAGCATTTCAACGCCGCCGGCATCGAGCTGCCGTACCCGCACACCGTGCTGTACTTCGGGCAAGACAAGAACGGCTATGCGCCGCCGGCCAATGTGTTCATGCAGACCGACCGGCCCGACGAGCACGGCAATGCGCGGGCGGCCGGGCAGATGCGGCGCCGGCTCTCGAAAGAGCAGGGCACGGCCGGAGAAGACGTGCTGGGCAACGAGCTGGATCGGGTGGTGGAGGACCCGGACGCGCCCGACGCCCCCAAACCTGCCACCTGATCGCACCGGGGGCACGCGGTGTCCGCCGCCGGCGGACGCCGCATCGCGCCGGCCCGCGCTGCTTGCGTTGTGTCAACGGATCGGGCCGACCGCCCGGTGATCCCTGCATTGGTGCCCTTATGCTCGTAGCCATTGAGCCCGGGCCCGGCGATGCCCGGGCCGGTCACAGTGGGAGCGGGCATCATGCAATTTATCGACGTGCTGCGGCACGGTGCGCTGGCCGCCGGCATGGCGGGCTTGTTATTGGCCGGGCCGGCTGGCGCGCAGCAAGATCAGGCGGGCCGGCAGGCTTCCAACGGCGCGCCATCCGGCGTGGCCGGTATTCCGGCGCCGCATCTTCGTACCGAACTGATCTTCTACAAGCTGGGCGTCGCACAGGGCCGCGACGGCCATGCGGGGCTGGACTGGGACGGTGAATTTTCGGTCGGCAACGACACGAACCAGCTGCGCCTGACCAGCGAAGGCCAGCGCATCGATGGCGTATCCGACGCCAAGGCCCAGCTTTTGTTCCGGCGCGCGGTCACGCCTTCTTGGGGGATGCAGCTCGGCGCGCGGCGCGACTTCGGCACGGGGCCCAAGCGCGACTGGGCGGCGTTCGGCGTGCAAGGCACGGCGCCCTACGAAATCGACACCGAATTCACCGCGTACCTGGGCGGTGCCGGCCGCACCGCGCTTACCCTGAAGGCCGAACGCGACCTGCCGCTGGCCCCGCGCCTGCTGTTCACGCCCGACATCGAAGTCAATCTGTATGGCAAAGACGATGCCGCGCGCGGCATCGGCCACGGCCTGGCCGATGCCAGCCTGACCCTGCGGTTGCGCTACGAGGTCACCGATCAGTTCGCCCCTTATGTTGGGGTATCCTTCGGGCGTGCGTTCGGCCAGACGGCCCGCGATGCCAGCGCGGCGGGCGACAGCCGTTCCGAACGAGTCCTGTTGGCCGGCCTGCGCCTGCGGTTCTGATGCCTGCCATAACCTCGGGTGAGTTTCCCATGTCATCGAAATCCTGCTTGTTTCCCACGCGCCGCCGGCTGTTGGCCGGCCTGGCGCTCGCTCCCGCCCTGGCCTGGGCGAATCCCGCGCGGCCCACGCCGGTGCAGGTCTGGAAATCGCCCAGCTGCGGGTGCTGCAAAGACTGGATCGCGCATCTGCGCGAAAACGGATTCCAGGTCGAGGTACAAGAAGTTTCCGATACCTCGGCCGTGCGCGCACGCCTGGGCATACCGATGGAATACGGCTCGTGCCACACGGGGCTGGTCGATGGCTACGCCCTGGAAGGCCACGTTCCGGCCAGCGACATCCAGCGCCTGCTGCGCGAACGGCCCGCCGCCATCGGCCTGGCCGTGCCCGGCATGCCGCTGGGCTCGCCCGGCATGGACGGCCCGGAATACGAAGGCCGCAAGCACCCGTATGAAGTCCTGCTGGTGCGGCGCTGGGGCCTGACCCGGGTGTTCCAGGTCTATTCCTGATCGCTTCCGGCATCTGCCCGGGGCTGCAGGTGGCTGCAGGTGTCTGACTCCCGCAGGGTGTCAGACACCGAAGATCTGGAGCGTCTGCACTTAGCGGTGTCAGGCACCTGCGGAGCCTGACACCTGAGTAGAATCGGCCGCATGCATCGGTGTCAGGCACCCCGCGGGGAGCCTGACACCCAGTCTCACCTAGTTTCGGCGCGCCGGCGTATCGCCGGCCCCCAGGTCCCAGTACAGTCCCGTCATCAGCGCCAGGCCCTCGCGCAGCAGTTCCGGCGGCAGGTGTTCGTTGGGCGCGTGCTGCGAGCAACCAGGGTACGAATGCGGCACCCAGATGGTGCGCAGGCCCAGCACCTCGGTGAAGATGTCATTGGGCAGCGAGCCGCCCAGGTTGGGCAAGATGGCGGCCTTCTTGCCGCTGGTCTGTTCCAGCGACGCCACCGCCCAGCGCACCCAGGGGTCGTCGGGGTCGATGCGGGTGGCCTGGAACATGGTTTCGCGGGTAGTCTGGACCCGCACCATCGGAAAGCCCTGGCGGTCCAGGTGGCGCCGCAGCGCCGGCAACAGTTGGGCCGGGTCCACCCCCACCACGAAACGCAACTGGCAGCGCGCCCAGGCGCGCGGCGGAATCGCATTCACGGGCGTCTCGGGGTTGCCGGTCTTGTAGGCCAGCACTTCGAACGAACACCAGCCGAATACCCGCTCGGCGGGCGACAGCCCCGGCTCGCCCCAGCCGGGTTCGATCTCGGGCCCGTCGGCGCCGCCGTCCACCTGGCAATCGTCTAGGGCGCGGCGCACCGCGGCCGGCAGCTCGGCCGGCACCCATTCGGGCACGCGGATCTGGCCGGTGGGCGATACCAGCGTGGCGATCGCATGGGCCAGCTGGATGCCCGGGTTCGAAATCAGGCCGCCCCAGTTGCCGGAATGGTGGCCGCCGGCGCGGGCCTCGATGCTCAGGTCGAAATTCAGGCTGCCGCGCGCGCCCAGGAACACCGTGGGGCGTTGCGCGCTCAGCCGCGGCCCGTCCGAGGCGATCAGCAGATCGGCCGCGAAGCGTGCTTTGTGCTGCTCGCACAGTTCGCGCAGGCCCATCGAACCGGTTTCTTCCCCCATCTCGATCAGGTACTTCGCGTTGAAGCCCAGGCGGCCGCGCGTTTCCAGCACCAGGCGCAGCGCCTCGATATTGACGCTGTGCTGGCCCTTGTTGTCGGCGATGCCGCGCCCGTACCAGCGGCCCTCGCGCTCGGCCAGCTCCCAGGGCGACAGGCCGGGATGCCATTCCGGTTCCAGGCCGCGGATCACGTCGCCGTGGCCGTAGCCCAGCACGGTGGGCAGGGCCGGGTCTTCGATGCGCTCGGCGTACAGGAAAGGCGCGCGGGCCTTGTCATGGGTCAGGATGCTGCAGGTGAAACCCATGGCTTCGAAGGCCGGCCGCATTTCGGCCTCGAGATAGGCCGCCAGCTCGGCGGCGCGCTCGGCATTCTGGCTTTCGGTCGGCCGCGCCAGGCGGCGCGCCAGCAGCGCGCGGAAGGCGCCGGAATCGAAACATTGTTCGGCATTGGCAATGGCGGTGGCGCGGCTCATGGCTGTTCGGTTCCTTCGGCAGTCGGGGGGTAAAGGTGGCAGGCGACCAGGGCCTGTTCCTGGCGCAGCAGGGCGGGGCGGGCCTGGCGGCACTGCGGCATGGCCTGCTTGCAGCGCGGGTGGAAAGGGCATCCCGGCGGCGGATCGATGGGGTCGGGAAACGACAGGCCCAGGCCCATGTCCGGAATGCCCAGCCCGGGCTCGGGCGTCAGCACCGAGGCCAGCAGGGCCTGCGTATACGGATGGCGCGGCTGGCGGAACAGTTCGGCCGCCGGCGCCGACTCGACCACGCGCCCCAGGTACATCACGGCGACGTGGGTGGCGATGTGTTCCACCACGGCCAGATTGTGGCTGATGAACACGTAGGTCAGATTGAATTCCTGGCGCAGCGCCATCAGCAGGTTCATGATCTGCGCCTGCACCGACACATCCAGCGCCGAGGTGGGTTCGTCGCAGATGACGATCTCGGGGTTCATCACCAGGGCCCGCGCAATGGCGACGCGCTGCCGCTGGCCGCCCGACAGCTGGCCGGGCGTGTTGGCGGCCAGGCGGGCGGGCAGGCCGACCCGTTCGAGCATCTCGATGGCCTTGTGCCGGCGCGGATTGGGTATGCCGTGCACTTCCAGCGGCAGGGACACGATCGAGGCAATGTCGCGGCGCGGATTCAGCGACGAATACGGGTCCTGGAACACTGGCTGCACGCGGCGGGCCAGGCTGCGCCGCGACATGCCGCCGATATCCCGGCCTTCGATGCTGACGCTGCCGCCCGTGGCGGGTATCAGGCCCAGCAGCAGGCGCGCCAGGGTCGATTTTCCGCAACCGGATTCGCCCACCACGCCCAGCACGCCGCCGCGCTCGACGCCCAGGTCGACGCCATTGACGGCATGCAGCGTGCGGCGCGGCCGGAACATGCCGGTCTTGACGGTGAAGCTGCGGCTGACGTCGTGGGCCTGCAACAGGGTATCCATCAGGCGGCCTCCGTGCGGATACAGCGCCATTGCCGGCCCGGCGGCGCGCGATACACCGGTATTTCCTGCCGGCACGCCGGCTGCGCATGGCGGCAGCGGTCGTGAAAGGCGCAGCCGCGCAGTTCGCCCGTCAGGGCCGGCACCACGCCGGGAATCGTGCCCAGCGGGGTGCCCGGCGGCGTGCGGCCCGGCACCGGTATGCAGGCCAGCAGGCCCTCGGTGTACGGGTGGCGGGGCGCGGCGAACAGCTCGGCCACCGGCGCCTGCTCGACGATCTGGCCCGCATACATGACCGCCACCTGCCGGGCGATGCGCGCCACCACGCCCAGGTCGTGGGTGATCAGCACCATCGCGATGCCCAGCTCGGCCTGCAGGTCGGCCAGCAGGCGCAGGATCTGCGCCTGGATCGTGACGTCGAGCGCAGTGCTGGGCTCGTCGGCGATCAGCAGTTCCGGGCCGCACATCAGCGCCATGGCGATCATCACCCGCTGGCGCAGTCCGCCCGACAACTGGTGCGGATACTGCCCCAGGCGCTGCCCGGCCGAGGCGATGCCGACTTTTTCCAGCAGCTCCACGGCCCGCTCGCGCGCCTGGACGGCGCTGGCGCCGCGATGGTGGCGGTAATGCTCGGCCAGTTGCTCGCCGATGGTGTAGGCCGGATTCAAGGCGGTCATGGGTTCCTGGAAAATCATGGCCATCTTGTTGCCGCGCAGCGCATTCACGCGCCGCCTGCCGGCCCGCGACAAGTCTTCGCCCAGCACCGCCAGGCGCGTGGTGCTGCGCCGCGCGGCGCGCGGCAGCAGGCCCATGATGGCCAGCGAGGTCATCGATTTGCCGCAGCCCGACTCGCCCACCAGGCACAGCGTCTCGCCGCGCCGCACCTGGAACGACACGCCGCGCACGGCGTGCACGGGGCCGCGCGGCGCGTCGATGTCGACCCGCAGATCTTGTACGTCCAGCACGATATCGGAAGCGGTCATGGTGTCCTGTCAGCAGGCCCTAGGCCTTGTCTTCGGGTGTCAGCCACTGGTGCAGGCCGTCCCCGGCCAGGTTGATGGCGAAAATCAGCAGCGCCAGCGCGCTGCCGGGTATGGCGATCAGCCAGAACGAAAAGAACATATAGGCCTTGGCTTCGGAAATCATCAGCCCCCACGACGGCAGGGGCGGCTGCACGCCCAGCCCCAGGAACGACAGCGCGGCCTCGAGCAGGATGGCGCTGGCGGCCTCCAGCGTGGCGATCACGATTAGGTGCGGCACCACGTTGGGCAGCACTTCGCCGCGCACGATGCGCCAGGTCGACGCGCCGGCCGCCTGCGCCGCCGCCACGTATTCCAGCGAGCGCACCTGCTGGGTGGCGCTGCGCATGACCACGGCGAAGCGATCCCATTTCAGCAGCCCCAGCACCAGTATCACCACCCACAGCGAGCCGCCCACGATGGCCACCGTGGCCAGCGCCACCAGGATCACGGGCATCGACAGGCGGGTCGTGACCAGGAACGACACCACCATGTCGGTGCGGCCGCCGAAGTAGCCGGCCGCCATGCCCAGCGCGGTGCCGATCAGGCCGGATATCACCGCCACGCTGATGCCGATGAGCAGCGAGATGCGCGCGCCGTAGAACAGGCGCGACAGGTAATCGCGGCCCAGCTGGTCGGTGCCCAATGGATGCAGCCAGGTGCCCTTGTCGTACCACACGGGCGGCGCGGTGCGATGGGCCAGGTCCTGGAAGTATGGGTCGTGTGGCGACAGCCAGGGCGCGAACACGGCCACCAGCACGATCAGCAGCAGGATGGTGCCGCCGACCAGCAATGCCTGGTTGTGGCGCAGGCGCTGCCAGGTCAGGCGGGCGGGCGCGGCGCCGGCCGCGGGGCCAGGCGTGGCCGGCACATCCGCCAGTACGGGGGGCAGGGGCGCGGCCATGGTCAGGACACCCGGATGCGCGGGTCGAGCCACGCGTTGGCGATGTCGGCCGCCAGGGTCAGCAGCACATACAGTACAGACAGCAGCAGCACGATCAGCTGCATGACGGGATAATCCTTGAAGGTGATGCTCTGGTAGGCCAGGTAGCCCAGCCCGTCCAGCGCGAAGATGGTCTCGATCACCACCGAGCCCCCCAGCAGATAGCCCAGCTGCACGGCCGCCAGGGCCACCACCGGCACGATGGCGTTGCGCAGCGCGTGCTTGAAGATCACTTTGCCGGCCGGCAGGCCCTTGGCGCGCGCGGTGCGGATGTAATCGGCGCCCAGCACTTCGATCATGCCGGCGCGGATCAGCCGCATGAACGCGGGCGCCACGTAATAGCCCAGCGCGATGGCTGGCATCACGAAATGCCGCCAGGTGCCGCTGCCCGATACCGGCAAGATGCGCCAGGTAATCGAAAACAGCATGATCAGCAGCAGCGCGAAAAAGAAGTTGGGCAGCGCCTGGCCCAGCACCGCCACCGCCAGGCACAGGCGGTCGGCCACGCTGCCCTTGTACAGCGCCGCCAGTACGCCCAGCGGAATCGAGATCAGCAGGGCCACGCCCAGCGCCGCCAGGCCCAGCATCAGGGTGGTTGGCAGCTTCGAGAAAATCAGCGCGCCCGCATCGGTCTTGAAATACACCGAGGTGCCGAAGTGGCCGTTCAGGATGTTCCACAGCCAATCGGCATACTGCACGGCAATAGGGCGATCCAGCCCGTAGGCCTTGCGGATCATGTCGATATCGGCCTGGCGCGCGCCTTCGCCCGCCAGCGCGACGGCCGGATCTCCCGACAGGTGCAGCAACAGGAAAGCCAGCACCGATACGGTCAGGGCCACCAGCACCGCCAGCCCCAGCCGCCGGATCATGAATGCAAGCATCGCCGTCCTCCGTGTTGCCGCCGCACCGGCCGGATCACTTCCAGCTCATTTCCCAGAAACGCACCAGCTCGTCGGGATACGGCTTGAAATTGACGTCTTTATTGGCCACGTAGTACACCGGCAGCGACCACAGCGGCGCGGCATAGGCGTGCTCGGCGATCATCGTCAGGGCCTGCTTGTACGCGTCATTGCGCGCCGCGCTGTCGATGGTGTGGTCGCCCTTGTCGAGCAGGTCGCGTACTTTCGGGTCGTGCGTGATGTCGTCCTTGCCGAAGGCGAAGTACACCGGGGTCGAGGCCGACACGTCGTTGACCAGGTTGGAGCCCCAGGTCTGGTGCGTCAACGAGGCCTTGCCGGCCCGGATCATGTCGCGCATGGCGGCATACTGCAGGAAATTCAGCTTGGCGCGGATGCCCACCGCCTGCAGGTAGTTGATGATGGCCTCGGTCTGGTTGCGCTCGCGATAGGCCACGATGTCGATGTCGAACCCGTCGGGATACCCGGCCTCGGCCAGCAGTTTTTTCGACAGCTCGGGATCGTACTTGTAGACCGGCGCGCCCTCGTCGGTGCAGCCCACTTGCGAGGGCGTGCAGATGGTATTGAGAATCTCGGCGCCTTCGCCCACGATATTCTTGATGATGGCTTCGCGATCGATGGCGTGCAGAATCGCCTTGCGCACGCGTTCGTCTTTCAGCTGGGGCGCCGGCGTGTTGTCCAGGATGTTCATCTGCATGAACACGATGCGCATGGTGTTGCCGCTCTTGACCTGCAGCTGCGGCAGGGTTTTCAACTGCTCGGCCTGGTCCTTGGGCACGTGCATGATGAAATCTTCGCCGCCCGAGATCACTTCGGCCATCTGCGTCTGGCGGTCCGGAATGAAGCGGATCACCACCTTGCCGATCTTGGGCTGGGCCTTGGGCGAGTCCTTGAAGTAATCCTTGTTGGCCACCAGCGTGATGGACTTGCCGGGCACGTACTCGGCCACCTTGTAAGGCCCGGTGCCCACCGGCTTGGCGTTCATGCCCTGCGGGCCGACCTCGGCGTAGTACTTGGCGGGGTGGATGGCCACCGTGGTCGACAAGTATTCCTTGGCGGCGGGGAAGGGCTCTTTGGTGGTCAGGCGCACCTTGTACTTGCCCAGTTTCTCGACCTTGTCGATCCAGCGCACGTTCTGCTGCGTGGTGGCCTTGTTCTTGGGGTCCGCCACGAAGTTCAGCGTGTACACCACCGAGTCGGCGTCGAACTCTTCGCCATTGTGGAACTTGATGCCTTCGCGCAGCTCGAATTCCAGCGTCTTGTCGTCGACCTGTTTCCAGCTCTTGGCCAGCTGGCCCTTGTATTCGTTGGTGAGCGGGTCGCGGTACAGCAGCGTGTCCCACACATTGGCGGCGATGATGACCCCGATGCGCACGTTGTTGAAATAGGGATCCACGCTTTCGGGCGCCTGGTCGTAGGCCATGCGCAGGGTGTCGTCCTGCTTGCCGGCCCAGGCCGGCTGCGCCGCCAGGGCGACGCCGGCCAGCAGCAGGGCGGCGGCGGGCAAACGCAAAGACAGCGGTGCAACGAAACTAACGCGACGTTCAGCCATGATAGGCTCCTGTAGACCGTATCGGTTAAGCGGAATACTGCGGTGTTGCGTGAATCGTGCCTGGCTCGCCGCGGTTTTCTAGGCGGACGGCGGGCCAGGGTGCTGCGGCGGCGCATGGACGTGCGTCGTGGTTTTCAGCGCGGCATCGCATTTGCGCCGCAGGTGCGCGCGCATGATGCCCGCCAGGCGATCGGCGTCGCGCGCGGCCAATGCCTCGGCCATTTCTATGTGTTCGCGCATGGCCTGGTCCCATTTCGCGCGGTTTTCGTTCGACACGAACCGCAGGTTCTGGATGCGGGCGTTCTGGGTGTCGTACAGGCGCGCCAGCAAGCCGTTGTGGGCGGCCTGGCTGATGCGGGCATGGATTTCCCGGTTGGCGCGGTAGTACGCCGGCAGGTCGCGGCGCGCGTGGCTGGCCATCATTTCGTAGGTCAGCGCGCGGATCTCGGCGATTTCCTGCTCGGTGGCGCGCTCGCAGGCGTAGCGGCACGACAGGGCTTCCAGGCCCCCGATCACCTCGAAGGCTTCGCGGATATCGGCTTCGGACAAGGCCACCACCTGGGCGCCGCGGTTGGGTTCCAGGCGCACCAGCCCCTCGGCGGCCAGCAGCCGGAAGGCCTCGCGCAGGGGCGTGCGCGACACCCCCAGCTGTACGCCCAGCGCGCGCTCGTTCAGGCGCGCGTCGGGCGGAAATTCGCCCTGGATGATGCGTTCGCGCAACTGCCCGGCCACGGTGGCGGGCAGCGTGCGGCCGTTGCCGGCGCCCCGGACGAGGCGCGCCGCGGGCCCGAATCCGGAGCCGGCTTCGTCAGGCATCAGTGCGGGATTGCTGCGCATTGGTATACCAAATAAGTTTGGTCTTTCGGCGACTATAGAACAGCGTCCAGCCATGCCAGCATGGGGGAATACCCTGAATTTCCAATACAAAACAAGGGTGTAGGGGTTAATCATGATAGGGGTGTTACGGATACGGAATTGCCGGCCCCCAGCGGCTTGCGTATGATGCTTGCACGCTTTTTCCCATTTGTATACCAATAATCACGGCTAGAGGCCTTTCATGATTCCGCTGCGCGCGCACCCGTCGGGCCGCCATTTCCGCATCGGCCGCCGAGCGATTTCAACGATTTGCCGTTGTGCTGTACTTTGGCGGACATCCACCAGAAAGGGGTAGAGCAATGCAAGACACATTGATGCAGCAGGCGATCAAGTTCGCCCAGGAACACGAAACCGCCTGGGACCGCGAGGTCGACGGCGTGTGGGGCGTGCACCAGCAAGATCCCCCGCCCTGGAACCGCCTGCTGGGCCCCGTGCACGGGCGCGGGCCCGAGACGGGGCTGGTGGTGGTCGACGGCCGCACCGTCGCGTCCTGGGGCGAGCCGCAGCGCGCCGACCTGACCTTCAGCGTGGCCAAGCTGTACCTGGCCCTGGTGGCCGGCGTGGCGCACGACCGCGGGCTGCTGCCCGACGTCGACGAGCCCGTGCGCGCGCGTGTGCCCGGCATCGGCTTCGACACCGGCCGCAACGCCAGGATCACGTGGCGCCATCTGCTGCAACAGACCAGCGAATGGGAAGGCGAACGCTTCGGCGTGCCCGACCAGGTCGACCGCTACCGCGCCGTCACCTTCGGCGCGCCGCCGGACGGCAAGAAGGGCGATGCCCGGCCGCTGCAAGAGCCCGGCGCCTATTGGGAATACAACGACGTCCGCATCAATCAGTTGTCGTACGCGCTGCTGCACCTGTTCCGCAAGCCGCTGCCCGAGATCTTCCGCGAGGCCGTCATGCGCCCGTTGGGCGCCAGCGACGACTGGCATTGGGCGTGCTACGACAACGCCTGGGTCGAGATCGACGGCGAGCTCATGCCGTCGGTGCCCGGCGGTTCGCACTGGGGCGGCGGCATGTCGATCAGCGCCGCCGACCAGGCCCTGATCGGCCGCATGCTGCTCGACGACGGCCGCGCCAACGGCCACCAGATCATCTCGCGGGAATGGCTGCGCGCCATGCGCACCCCCAGCGACCTGGCGCCGTACTACGGCTTCCTGATCTGGCTGAACCACGGCCGGCGCATCTTCCCCAGCGTTACCGAATCCAGTTTTTTCGGCATCGGGGCGGGCAGCTCGTTCACCTGGATCGAGCCCGAGCGCCGCATGGTGGTGATCGTGCGCTGGCTCGACTCGGCCTACGCCGACGCGCTGTTCGGCAAGATCCTCGCCGCCGTCGACGGCTGAGCCGATGCCAGGTGTGATGCCAGGGATGCCAGGTGTCTGACTCCCGCAGGGTGTCAGACACCGAAGTGCTGGAGTGTCCTCTCGCCACGGTGTCTGACACCTGCGGAGTCAGACACCCGATGACATCGGGCACCGCCCGCCGCCGGGCCCGGTGCTTGACACCGATCAATTACCGTCCGGGATGTGCGCACTACCCTGGGTTGCAGGACGGGCCGTCGCCCGCCGCTACCCAGAGTCTTCCTATGTACCAACACATCCTGATCCCCATCGATGGTTCCGAGCTCTCCCAGATCGGTCTCACCCACGGCCTGCAACTGGCCCGCGCGCTGCAGGCCCGCGTCACGATCATGACCGTGCTCGAACCCGTCCACCTGCCCGCCTCCGAAGGCGTGCGCCTGGCCAGCGTGCAGCAGCAGTTCCGCCAGCAGGCGCGCGAGCGCGCGCAGGGCTGGCTGGATGCCGGCGCCGAACGGGCCCGGCAGGCCGGCGTCGAATGCCGCACGCACGTGCACGAAGAAGGCCAGCCGTACGCGGCCATCGTCGACTACGCGGCGCAGGCCGGCTGCGACCTGGTCGCCATGTGCTCCCACGGCCGCAGCGGCATGGCCGCCATGGTGCTGGGCAGCCAGACCCAAAAGGTGCTGGCCAAGTCCAAGATTCCCGTATTGGTATACCGCTAAGGCGGCATACGGCCCGGCCGCCGCGGGCGGCGGCCGGGCCTTGCCAGGGCCGGACTGGATATAATCGCCAGTTCGGCCTTTTTTCATGGCCGCCCGATGTTTCTTCCCTGGCGCTTCTTGCGCACCATCCTCATATGAAAAAACTGACCGCTGTCTTCCTGGCCTGCGCCACGTCGCTGCTCGCGGCCTGCGGCCAAGGCGACGATCCGGCGCCGCAGGCCAGCGCGCCCGCCACCCAGAAAATCGTCGTGGGCCTGGACGATAACTTCCCGCCCATGGGCTTTCGCGACGAAAGCAACCAGCTGGTCGGCTTCGACATCGACATGGCGCGCGAAGCCGCGCGCCGCCTGGGCCTCGAAGTGGAATTCAAGCCCATCGACTGGAGCGCCAAAGAAGCCGAACTCAACGGCAAGCGCGTCGACATGCTCTGGAACGGCCTTACCATCACCGAAGAGCGCAAGAAAAACATCGCCTTCACCGCGCCGTACATGGCCAACCACCAGATCATTCTGGTGGCCCAGGCCTCGCCCGTGCAAAACAAGGCCGACCTGGCCGGCCGCGTGGTGGGCGCGCAAGACGGCAGCAGCGCCGTCGACGCCATCAAGAAAGACGCCGCGGTGGCGGCCAGCCTGAAAGAACTGAAGCTGTTCGGCGACAACGTCACCGCGCTGATGGACCTGTCGGCCGGCCGGCTCGACGCCGTGGTGGTCGATGAAGTCGTGGGCCGCTACCTCGCCAGCAAGCGGGCAGGGCAGTACCGCGTGCTGGACGAAAACTTCGGCACCGAAGACTACGGCGTGGGCCTGCGCAAAGACGATACCGAACTGCTGGCCAAGCTCGACCAGACGCTCGACGCCATGAAGCAGGACGGCACCGCCGCCCGCATCGCCCAGCAATGGTTCGGCGCCGACATCATCAAATAGGCGGTCCTGCGGGGCCGCGGGGCCCCGGCATGGCCGGCTGACGGAATCGCCGCATGGACTACGTCATCTCCCTGTTGGGGCCGATGGCACAGGGGGCCAAGACCACCCTGACGCTGTTCTTCGTGACCTTCGCGCTGGCAGTGCCCCTGGGGCTGCTGCTGGCGCTGGCGCGCATTTCCCACTGGCGGCTGCTCAGCCAGCTGGTCAACGGCTACATCTGGCTGATGCGCGGCACGCCGCTGATGCTGCAGATGCTGTTCATCTACTTCGCGTTGCCGTTCGTGCCGGTGGTGGGCGTGCGCCTGCCCGATTTCCCGGCCGCCATCGTCGCCTTCACGCTGAACTACGCGGCTTATTTCGCCGAAGTTTTCCGCGCCGGCATCCTGTCGGTGGATCGCGGGCAGTACGAAGGCAGCAAGGTGCTCGGCATGAGCTACCTGCAGACGCTGCGCCGTATCGTCCTGCCGCAGATGGTGCAGCGCGTGCTGCCGCCCATGAGCAACGAGACCATCACCCTGGTCAAAGACACGTCGCTCATCTACGTGCTGGCGCTCAACGACATCCTGCGCACCGCGCGCGGCATCGTGCAGCGCGACTTCACCACCACGCCGTTCCTGGTCGCGGCCGCCTTCTACCTGTTCATGACGCTGCTGCTGACCTGGCTGTTCCAGCACATGGAAAAACGCTATGCCAAGTACGACCAGTAGCGCGCCGGCCGATGCCGATGCGCGCCCCGTGATGATCGCCGCCCAGGGCATCGGCAAGTCGTTCGGCCCGGTGCGGGTGCTGGACCAGGTGTCGCTGACCTTGCGCAAGGGCGAAGTGGTGGCCGTGATCGGCCCGTCGGGGTCGGGCAAAAGCACTTTCCTGCGCTGCCTGATCCACCTGGAAACCATCGACCAGGGCAGCATCGAGATCGAGGGCGAAGCCCTGGCCACCGCCGTGCCCGACGGCCCCAGCCGCTATGCGCGCGATGCCGATGTGCGGCGCATCTGCCGCAAGATGGGCATGGTGTTCCAGTCGTTCAACCTGTTTCCGCACATGACGGTGCTGCAGAACATCATCGAGGCCCCGGTCACGGTGCAGGGCGTGCCGCGCGACGTGGCCATTCCCAAGGCCGAGGCGCTGCTGCGCAAGGTCGGCTTGCTGAACAAGCGCGACAACTACCCGTCACGGCTGTCCGGCGGGCAGAAGCAGCGCGTGGCGATCGCGCGCGCGCTGGCGCTGGAGCCCGACATCATGCTGTTCGACGAGCCCACCTCGGCGCTCGACCCCGAACTCACCGGCGAAGTCCTGCGCACCATGCGGCAGCTGGCCGACGAACACATGACCATGCTGGTGGTCACCCACGAAATGGGCTTCGCCCGCGAGGCCGCGCACCGCGTGGTGTTCATGGACGAAGGGCGCATCGTCGAAGAAGCGCCGGCCGCGGCGTTTTTCCAGGCGCCGCGCCACGCGCGGGCGCGGGCCTTCCTGGGCCAGATGCTGTAAAGCGCGAACTGTCCAACTTCCTAGCCCGGTGTCAGGCTCCCCGCAGGGGTGCCTGACACCGTTCGGTGCGGCAACTGCCGCAAGCCCGCGGTGTCTGACACCCTTGCGGGAGTCAGACACCTGAGACACCACCCCCTGGGGGTGTCAGACACCTGCTCACCTGGTCGCCCAGCCATAACTACAGCGCGGCGGCCCGCAGCCTGCGCGTATACAGCGTGCCCCAGGCCAGCCCCAACACGGCGGCCGCCAGCGAACCCAGCAGCACGCCCAGTTTGGCCGCACCCAGCAGGTTGTCTTGGCCGGCGAATGCCAGCATGGCGATGAAGATCGACATGGTGAACCCCACGCCGGCCAGCAGCCCGATCAGGGCGATGCCACCCCAGCCCAGGCCCGGCGGCAGCCGGCACCATCCCAGGCGGACCAGCAGCCAGCTCACGGCGATCACGCCGGCGGGCTTGCCGGCGACCAGCGCAAACGCCACGCCCACCATGACCCACTGCGAACCGCCGGCCGACAGGTCGATGCCGTCCAGGCTGACGCCGGCATTGGCCAGCGCGAACAGCGGCATGATGGCGTAGGCCACCCAGGGATGCAGGGCCGCCTGCACGCGCACCACCGGCGGCAGCACCTCGCGCTGGGCCAGCCGCAGTTGCCGCAGCGGGTGCGCCAGGGTGTCGGGCCCGGCGTCCGGCCCGGCGCGGGTAGCGGCCAGGTCGCCGGCCACGCGCGACACCATGTCCAGCGGGCGTTCACGCATGCGCCGCGAGCCCACCGGCGTCAGCAGGCCCAGCATCACGCCGGCCAGCGTCGGGTGGGCGCCCGTCATCAGCAGGCCGGTCCATACGATGGCTCCGGGTATCACGTATCCGTAAGCCGACCCGATGCCGATGCGCTGCAGCCCCAGCACCATCAGGATGCCCATCGCGGCCACCACGAACCCGCTGTAGTCCAGCCCGCCGGAATAGAAGAAGGCGATGATCAGTACCGCGATGATGTCGTCGATGATGGCCAGCGCCAGCAAGAACACCCGCACATTGCCGGGAATGGAGCGCCCCAGCAGGGCCAGCACGCCCACGGCGAAGGCGATGTCGGTGGCGGTGGGCACGGCCCAGCCGGCGCGCCGCGCGGCTTCGCCATTGAAAGCCAGGTAGATCAGCGCGGGCACGGCGACGCCGCCCAGCGCGGCCGCCAGGGGCAGGGCGGCCTGCTTGAAATCGCTGAGCGCGCCTTCGTGGATCTCGCGGCGGATCTCCATGCCGACCACCAGGAAGAACACGGTCATTAGCGCATCGTTGATCCAGAAGTGCAGCGGCTGCGCGAACTCGTAGCTGCCCAGCCGGAACGACAGCGGCGTGTGCCACACGGCATGGTAACTATGGGAAAAGGCGGAATTGGCCCACACCAGCGCGACGGCCGCCGCGGCCAGCAGCACGATGCCGCTGACGGCCTCGATGTGCAGGAAACGTTCAAGGGTGGCGAAAGCCCGCTCGGCAAGCAGCTGGGCGCGCGGCAGGTTCCGCGGGGCGGAAGAGTGTCGTGGCATGGCGCAGGTATCCCGCGCGGCGGCCCGACCTACGCAATGCACCTGTCTGGCCGCGGGTTGCGGCTGACACCCAGCCGGCATTGTACACAGGTCGCGGCGAACGGCGCGGCGCTACGCCGCCGGCTATTTCTTGTGATTGCCGGCCACCGCCGCCGTGATGCCCAGGCCAATCAGCATGGCGCCGCCCACGTAGCGTTCGAAATGCAGATAGCTCCGGCTGCGCCGCAGCCAGCGGCCCGCGGCACTGGCCGCGAGCGCATAGCAGGCATCGCTGGCCAGGCCCAGCAGCGTGAAGATGAGTCCCAGGAAAACGACTTGCGAGGCCACGTGGCCGCGGCCGACATCGACGAACTGGGGCAGGAACGCCAGAAAAAACAGTGCCGTCTTGGGATTGAGCAGGTTCACGATGAAGCCGTCGCGGAACAGCCGCCGGTAGCGGCGTTCGGGGCGCGGCATATCGGGCGCGGCCGGCGCGGGCCGCGTGCAGAGTTTTTTTATTCCCAGCCAGATCAGGTACGCGGCGCCGGCATACTTCACGATGCTGAAGGCCACCGCCGACGACGCCAGCAGCGCCGACAAACCCAGCGCCGCCGCCGATACGTGCACCAGCGTGGCCGTGTGAATGCCCAGGTCCGATACCAGGCCGGCCTTGCGGCCTTGTTCGATCGACTGCGTCACGATGTACAGCACCGCGGGCCCGGGAATCAGAAGCAGGATCAGGGCGGCGCTGACGAACAGGGCCAGGTTGGCGGTACTGGGAATCGCGAATTCCATGGAAGGCTCCGGTGGCGATGCGGTGTGACGGGCAAGCGCTACTGTACAGCGGCCCGGAAATGTCCAGATGATTGCTTATTTTTAATGAAAAAACACTTTGTCCTGCTTACATTAAAAATTACATTGCGAACTCACGCTGTCGTTGCGCCGCTGGATGATCATGAGGACTCCGATGCAAATAGGCAAGCCGGCTCACCTCCACTATGCGTGGTATATCGCCTGGGCATGCCTGGCCGTTTCATGCATACGCGCCGGCATCGGTTTCCAGACCTTGGGCTTCATCATCAATCCGGCTCGTGAAGATCTCGGCTGGTCCAATACCCAAATTACCGGAGTAATTGCGATCAGAGAGCTGGTCGCGGGGATGGCCGCTCCCCTGGTCGGATGGTGGGTCGATCGGCGCGGGCCGAGGGTTGTCATGGTGGCGGGCGCAATCCTTGTCGGCTTGTCGCTCAGCATGATCTCGATTGCCCAGACTTTCTTGCAGTTCTCGCTCATTCTTGGCGTGGTGGGCGGCATCGGTGTCGCGGGCTTGTCCAACGCGATGGTGTTTCCTCTGATCGCCAAGTGGTTTTCAGCGCAGCGCGGACGCGCGACCGGCCTGGTTTCATCGGGAGCCAATCTGGGCGGCATCTTGCTGTCGCCGCTGATCATCTGGTTGTTGTCGGTTTCCAACTGGCGCACATCCTGGTTCATTCTCGGCTTTCTGCCGGTCATCATTCTGGTGCCGCTTGCCATTTTCGTTCTGCGCCGCGAGCCGGCGGACATGGGGCTCATGCCATTCGGCGACGACCAGGAAAATGCCTCGGCTTCGCCGCAAGAAGCGGACGCCAGGCCTGAATTGACACTGGCCCAGGCGATGCGTTCACCCAGTTTCTGGCTTCTTGTGGTGGGGTGGAATCTGAGCGACTTTGTCCTGAAAGGCGCGTTGCTGCACAAGATTCCGGCCGCCGAATCGTTAGGCTTTTCCACCGCACAGGCAGGCAGCATAGTGTTGACGTATGGCGCTTTCGCGATCCTGGGTAAATTGCTCACAGGGCTTATCGCCGACCATTTCTCGACACGGCTGGTCATTCTCGGCCTGTCGGTGCTGCAGGCGGCGGGGCTGATCATGTTCATCGGCGCGGACAGCATATGGAAAATACAGCTTGGCTACGGCGCCTTGAGCGGTTTGTCCGCGGGAGGCCTGATCATGATGATGCCGTTCCTGCTCGCTTCGCTGTTCGGCCGCAAGAGCCAGGGCATCATCATGGGCGTTATTACGCCCATGGTGGTGATCTCGGGTGTCGGCGGGCCCATGCTGGCGGCGTTGTTGTTTGACATGACCGGCAGTTATATCTTTGCTTTCGAAATCTACGCGGTCATCGCGATTCTGGGCGGGGTGGTGCTTTGGGCTGCCAGTATGGTCAGGCCGGCGGAGCCGAGAAAAATTGCTGCTAATCTTTGAGCCCCGGGAGGCCAAGTCATGTCAACGGTCACGATTCTCTATCCAGGCGATATGGGGGGTGCCTTTGCCGCCTTGCTGCTGGCTGCTGGCCATCGCGTGACCAGCCCGGTGGGCAGCCGCAGCGAGCAAACCCAGCAGGCGGCGCGGAAAATCGGCGTAGAAGCACAAGCCGATATGGCCGCCGCCGTGGCCGACTGCGACCTGATCCTGTCTCTGGTGCCGCCATCGGCAGTTATGAGTGTGGCGCAACAGGCAATCAAACTGTGCCTGGAACAGAATGCGGCGCCTGTCTATGTCGATCTGAATGCCAAGGCCCCGATGGTCGCCGAAGGTCTCGGCGCGGCTTTCGGCAAGGCCGGATTGCCATTCTGCAATGCCTGCATCATTGGGCGCGCCTCGCACTTGCGCGAAGAAGGGCGGATCTATACCAGCGGTTCCAATACGAAGCCTCTGGAACTGCTGTTCAAGGGCTTGTTGCCGGTGATTCGGCTTGGCGATGAGGTTGCACAGGCGTCAATTTTCAAAATGGCCTTTGCTGGTTTCAACAAGACCATGGCTGCCGCCTTGTTCGAAACAGCCAACACTGCCAACGCTTTCGGGATCGCTGATGCCCTGTTCGCGCTGATCCAGTATCACATGGGTGGCACTTTGAACGATTTCAGCAAGCTGGTGCCGACTTATCCGCGCCATATACTGCGCAGAGCAGAAGAAATGGAGGCTCTGGCCCAGATGCTGGCTGATCGCGAGCTGCCCAACCCGATTGCCGTGGCCGCGGGGAAGACATTTCGCCGCCTTGGGGGCAGCGACAGTTGGCCCGGGGCTGAGCCATCTGTCGGGATGATGAGGCTGCTGTCGGAAATCGACTATTGAATCCCGGCGAATCCGGCCTTACCGGGACTCCAGGGCCTGCTTGATCTTCTTGTCGGTGTTGTATTGGCTTAGTGCGTACACGGCCCAGATCGCGGCCGGGATCCAGCCGATGATGGTGATTTGCAGGATCAGGCAAATGATGCCGGCGATGGGCCGGCCGATGGTGAAGAAGCCCAGCCAGGGCAACAGCAAAGCAATCAGCAAACGCATGGCAACGCCTAGAGAGAAGCACAGGCGGACCAGTGTACACCGCGCCGGCGGCGCTGCCGCGGCCTCGCGGCGTGCCTCAGGACCACGCCAGCGCGTCGGCCACGCCCAGGTCCCGCGCCAGCTCGACCATGCCCTGCCAGATGCCGGCATCGAAGCTCAGCGAGTCGGCGTTGCGCAGCCGGTTGCGCGCCTCGTATTCGCCCGGATACTCCACCTGCCGCACGCCCGGCTGGGGCGGGCAGTCGTGCAGGTAGTCAATAAAGGCCCCCACCTCGTGCGTGCGCCAGTCGGCATTGAAGTCCACCTGGGGGTCCAGCAGAATCGCGAACATATTGTTGATGACCGCGCCGTCGCGCGGATGCTCGGGCTGGATGGTGCCGCCACCCGACAGCACGCCCGCCAGCAACTCGGCGACGACGCCCATCGCGTAGCCCTTGTGGCCGCCGAAGGGCAGCAGCGCCCCGGGCGGGTCGGTGAATAACGCGCCCGGGTCGGTGGTGAGGCGCCCCTGGGCGTCGATCAGGGCGCCCGGCGGCGCGGGCTGCCCTTCGGCGGCCAGCACGCGCGCCTTATTGGCCGCGATGGTGCTGGTGGCCATATCCACCAGCAGCGGCGGGCGTCCGCCCGGCAGGGGGCCGGCGAAGCACAGCGGGTTGGTCGTCAGGCAGGCCTGGGCGCCGCCGTATGGCGCCACGGTGGGCGCGCGGCTGATCACATTGGTGAACGCCAGCAGAATCAACCCTTCGGCCGCCACCATTTCGCCGAAATGGCCCATGCGCCCCAAATGATTGCTGTGCCGCAGTGTCACGATGCACTGCCCGTGCCGGCGGGCGCGCTCGATGGCCTGCTCGATCACCACCTTGCCCACGTACTGCCCCAGGCCCCGGTGGCCGTCGTAGGCCAGCATGGCCCCGCGGTCGTTCACGAGTTCGGGGCGGCCGTCGGCGCGCGCCAGCCCGCTGGCCAGCATCTTGCGATAGGTTCCCAGGATAGACAGCCCGTGGCTGGTGTAGCCCACCCGGTCGGCCTCGACCAGGTGCTGCGCGACCGCCTGCGCGATGTCGGGGGGCGCGCCCAGCGCGGCCAGTACCCGCTCGCCATAGGCCCGTGCCCGATCGAGCGAAATCTTCATCGGCGCCTCCGTCACAGCCAGCCCAGCCAGCGCCAGTAGGTCATGCCGAAGCCCAGCATCAACAGGTAGCCCACCACGGTGACGATGATGCCGACCTTGGCGAACTGCTTGGCGGTGAATGTTTCGGTGCCCAGGCACACCATGTTCTGCGGCGCGTTGATCGGCAGGATGAACCCGTAGCTGACCACGAAGCCCAGCAGCATGGTCATGCCCAGCCGGCTAAAATCGCCGGGCAGCGTGGTCAGCACCGAGATCAGGATGGGCAGCATGGCCGAGGTCAGCGCGGTGGCGCTGGCAAAGCCCAGGTGGATGATGATCAGGAACGCGGCCAGAATGGCGAAGATCGCCAGCGGGCCCAGGTGATCCAGGCCGGTGCGCGCCACGACCTGGCCGCCCAGCCACTGGCCGGCCTGGGTCGTCAGCAGGGCCGTGCCCAGGCTGATGCCGACGCCGAACACGATCACGGTGCCCCACGGAATGCGCGACTGCACGTCTTTCCACGTCATCACGCCGAAGCGCGGCAGCATCAGCAGCACCAGGCCGAAGTAGGTGGTCGAAGTCGTGTCGAACCGGTGCAGCTTGCCTTCGGTGGCCCAGCACAGCAGCAACAGCACCGACACCGCCATCAGGCGCTTTTGCGGCGCGCTCATGGGGCCCAGTTCCCGCAGCGATTTTTCGACGGCCTCTTTGCCGCCCGCGATGTTGTCGCTTTCGGGCGGCAGCATCTTCAGCACCAGCAATATCAGCACGCCCGACATGATCACCGCCCACGGGGCGCCGGCGATCAGCCAGTCGGACCACGCCACCCGTCCGCCCAGCATCTTGTCCATGAATCCCACGGTCAGCAGGTTTTGCGCCGCCGCGGTCTGGATGCCCACGTTCCAGATGCTGGTGGCATGCGCCACGATGATCATGATGCCGGCCGCGATGTTCGAGCGCCGGTCGACGCCGAAGGCGGCGATCACGCCCATCATGATGGGCACCACGGCCGCGCTGCGGGCGGTGGCGCTGGGAACCACCAGGCTCAGCACAATGGTGACGGCCACGCAGCCCACCAGAATGCGGCGCGTGCTGGTGCCGATGCGGGCCAGGGTCACCAGGGCGATGCGCCGGTCCAGTCCGGTGTAGGTCATGGCGGCGGCGATGAACAGCGCGCCCGCCACCAGGGCCAGCGCCGAGTTAGCGAAGCCGGTCAGTGCCATGCTGATGGCCGCCGAGGTGCCGTACAGCACACTGGGGTCCTTGACCGTGGGCGCCGTGCCCAGCAAGAACGCCATCAGGGTGGTCACCATGATGGCGCTGGCCTCGTACGAGACGGCTTCCGTTACCCAGACCACCACGGCGAAGGCCAGGATGGCCAGCATGCGATGGCCGGCGGGGGGCAGGTCGGCGGGCAAGGGCAGCAGCAGCACCAGCACCAGCGCGGCCACCCCGGCCACCAGTCCGATGGGAATCTTGGCCTTGGGCGGCGGTGGGGAAGCGGGCGTCGCGGTCGCGGTCGTCATGTCGTCTCCGGGGCTGCGGTGGCCGAGGCGGGAACCCGGCTCGGCAATGACTCGCTTCACGCAACAATACGTCGAATTCTTGTCCGCTGTCAGGGTCGTACTATTTGGAAACATTTGATACATCGATGTACCAACACCCCGGTGGCGCCGCTTTTCCCTATGGCGTGGCTGCCCCCGGGCCGGTCGAATCGCGCGCGCCGAGGTGCAATAAATCGCAGTGAGTTCGGCAAACACTTGCGTCAAACGAGTGACCATCCTTAAAGTGTTGTCACAGTCCATGCATTGGGTCCCGGACGCTACGCTTTGATGCTTATGCGAAAGTCGATTTTCTCGATTGTTCTGTGTGGGAGTGTGCTATTACCGGGTGGCGCATGGGCCTGCGATATGCAGGCTTCCTGGATGCAGCGGGCATGCAACCGCCTCAATGAAATCTGGACTACCGGCAGCAACGACCTGTACGTCACCGGATGGGCGTGGCACAACCGCTCGATGTACAGCGCGGAAAAGATCGAAGAATTCAACGAGGCCGCCTGGGGCGGCGGCTACGGCCGCAGTATTTACGACGAAGACGGCGACTGGCAGGGCCTGTACGCCATGTCGTTCCTGGACTCGCACGCGCGCATTCAGGCAATGGCGGGATACGGCTTCCTGAAGGTAGCCCATCTCACTCCCAATTGGCGGCTGGGGGCGGGCTACACGCTGTTCCTCATGTCGCGCAAAGATATCAACAATTACATCCCTTTTCCCGGCATTTTGCCGCTGGTTTCGGCGGAATACCGCCGCGCCAGCGTGTATGCGACGTATATCCCGGGCAGAAGCGGAACGGGCAATGTGCTGTTTGTGTTCGGCAAGTGGTCTTTTTGATCCGTCTGTTGCATAGCGGCCTGGGCCGCGTTGGGGAGATCGTTGATGGGACGTGTGAATGGCATGTCTGGCCTGGGCGCGCGGGCCGCGATCTTGCTGCTGGCCGCGGCCGCCGCCGGCTGCGACCGCGCGGACGATGCCGGCATCGTGATTCCGCCCCCGACGGTGCTGGTTACCACCGTGGCCCGCGCGCCGATCGACTTCGAGTTCGATTTGCCGGGCCGCATCGAGCCCCAGCGCACCGCCGAGATCCGCGCCCGGGTGGACGGCATCGTCGAGAAACTGCTTTACACCGAGGGCACGGACGTGGCGGCCGGCACGCCGCTGTTCCAGATCGACGACAGCGATTACAAGGCCCAGCTGGCGCAGGCTGAGGCAATGCTGCAGCGCGCGCAGGCGGTGCAGAAGAATGCCGCCTCGGTGGCGCAGCGCTTCCGGCCGCTGGTCAGCCGGCAGGCCGTCAGCGCGCAGGAGTACGATGCCGCGCTGGCGGCGCTGGGCCAGGCCCAGGCCAACGTGGCCGACGCCCGGGCCGCGGTGACGCTGGCCCGGCTGCGCCTCGAGCGCTGCACGGTGCGCGCGCCCATTGCCGGCAGGGTGGGGCGCGCGCTGGTCACCGAAGGCGCGCTGGTCAGCGCGGCATCGGCCACCCTGCTGGCGCAGATCAACCAGCTTTCGCCTATCAGCGCCACCTTCACGAAGTCGAGCACGGCCATCCTGGACTTGGCCGAGTACGTGCAATCGGGCGCGCTGACGCTGCCCGACAACCACAAATTCACGGTGCGGCTGACCCTGGCCAACGGGCGCGAATATCCCGAAGCCGGCCAGGTCGATTTCGCCGACCTGGCGGTGGACCGCACGTCGGGCTCGCAGACGGTGCGGGCGCAATTCGAGAACACCGACCGGACGCTGCTGCCGGGCCAGTTCGTCAGGGGCCGGTTCCTGGTCGGCGTGCGGCACGATGGCATGCTGATACCGGCACGCGCGGTGCAGTTGAACAACGGTATCGCCAGCGTGCTGGTCGCCGGCCCGGACAACGTGGTGCAGGCCCGGCAGATCGAGCTGGGCGAGCAGCAGGACGGCAATTGGGTCGTGCGGCGCGGGCTCGACGACGGAGAGCGGGTCATCGTCGACGGATGGCACAAAGTCAGGCCGGGACAGCAGGTCCAGGCGTCCGAGGCCGAGCCAGGCCGATAGCGGAATCCGGACCATGAATTCCTTCTTCGTATTCCGTCCTGTGTTTGCCTGGGTGGTGGCCCTGTTCATCCTGCTGTTCGGGGTGATCGCGCTGGTGCTGCTGCCGGTCGAGCAGTACCCGAACATCGCGCCGCCTTCGATCTCGATCCAGGCGCATTATCGCGGCGCCGACGCCGCCACGATCGACCGCAACCTGACTTCGATCATCGAAGAAGAGATGAACGGCCTGGACGACTTTCTGTACATGTCGTCGGTCAGCCGCGCCAACGGGTCGGCCCAGATCACCGTGACGTTCGCCCCCGGCACCGATCTGGACGTGGCGCGCGGGCAGGTACAGGACCGGCTCAGCCGGGTCGAGCCGCGCCTGCCGCAAGAGGTGCGGCAGTTGGGTATTACTGTGACCAAGGCATCGTCCGGCTTTCTGATGCTGGTGGCCTTGCAGTCCGAACGCGGCGACGTCTCGACGGTAGAGATGGGCAACTTTGCATCGAACAATATTCTTAACGAACTGCGCCGCATCCCCGGGGTGGGCGATGTGCAGCTATTCGGTTCGCCGTTCGCCATGCGGATATGGATGGACGAAAGCAAGCTGGCCAGCTACCAGATGTCGGCCGGCGACGCGATGCGGGCGGTGCAGGAACAGAATACCCAGGTGGCCAGCGGCGCGCTGGGCGACCAGCCGCTGGCCGGCGACGCGCAGTTCCACGCGCAGATCGTCACGCAAAGCCGCTTTTCCACGCCCGAGCAGTTTCGCGAGATCATCTTGCGGGTCAATACCGACGGCTCGGTGGTGCGGCTGGGCGACGTGGCGCGGGTCGAGCTGGGCAATGACAACTATGGCTTCCGGCTGCGCGTCAATGGCAAGCCGGCGGCCGGCATCGGCATTCAATTGACCAACGACGCGAATGCCCTGAACGTGGCGCAGCGGGTGCGCACGCGCATGACCGAGCTGGAATCGATCTTTCCCGACGGGGTGACCTGGACCGTGCCGTTCGACACCACGCCGTTCATCGAAACCTCGATCCGGTCCGTGGTGGTCACCATGGTCGAAGCGCTGCTGCTGGTCACCGTGATGGTGTTCATCTTCCTGCAAAGCTGGCGCAGCACGCTGATCCCGACGCTGGTGGTGCCCATGGCCCTGATCGGCACGTGCGCCGGCCTGTTCATGTTCGGGGCGTCGCTCAACCTGCTGTCGCTGTTCGGCATGGTGGTGGCCATCGGCATATTGAATGACGATGCCATCGTCATTTCCGAGAACGTCTCGCGCATCATGCAAGAAGAGAAACTGAGCGCGCCCGAGGCAACCCGCAAGGCGATCGGGCAGGTATGGGGCCCCATCATCGCCAGTACCCTGGTGCTGGTGGCCGTGTTCGTGCCCATGGCGATGTTTCCCGGCTCCAGCGGCGCGATCTACCGCCAGTTTTCCATCACCCTGACGGTATCCATCGTGATATCGACCATCCTGGCCCTGTCGCTGGGCGCGGCGCTGTGCGCGACCCTGCTGAAACTGCCCGAGCCCGCCGGCGCGCCCGGCCGGCCGGCGAGGCCCCAGCGGCTGGCATGGCTGCACCGGGGCAAGCAATGGGTGTTCGACAAATTCAACGCGGGCTTCGACGCCGTGACGCGCCGCTATGTGAACGGCGTGCAGCGCATGCTGGTGCACCCGCTGCGCTGGATGCTGGCGTTCGTGGCGGTGTGCGGGCTGGCGGTGTTCTTGTTTGCGCGGCTGCCGGGCGGCTACCTGCCGTCCGAAGACCAGGGCTATTTCTTTGTCGCGTATACCGGGGCGCCCGGCGGCACGGCCGACGGCACCGAACGCGCGGTGAACCAGGCCGAAGCCATGCTGAACCAGCAGCACGGGGTGCGCAACATCGCGTCGGTCGTGGGCTTCAGCATATTCGGCCAGGGCCAGACCGCCGGCATGTCTTTCGTCGACATGTATCCCTGGGGCGACAGGCCGGGCGCCGCCAACTCGGTCGACACCGTGGTCGGCCGCAGCAACCTGGCCTTCCGGGCGGTGCCCGAGGCGCTGATCTTCGCCTTGAATCCCCCGCCCATCCCATCGCTGGGCAATGCCTCGGGCTTTTCCATGAAGGTGCAAGACCGCAGCGGCTTGGGCGGGGCCACCCTGGAGCAGGCCGGCGCCGCCATGCTGGCGGCGGCCGCCAGCAACCCCATACTGACCGGCATGCGCATTGACGGCATGCCGCCCGCGCCCCAGCTGTACGTGGATATAGACCGCGTGCATGCGCGCGCGCTGGGGCTGCAAGTGGCCCAGGTGAACCAGGCGCTGGCGCTGGCGTTCGGCTCGAACTACGTGAACGACTTCGTCCACGAGGGTAGTGTGCTGCGTGTATTCCTGCAGGCCGAGCCCGGGCAGCGCATGCGGCCCGACGACATCGCGGCCCTGCAACTGCGCAATGACCAGGGCCAGATGGTGCCGTTCTCGGCCTTTTCGCGCATGCACTGGACCAACGGCCCGCAGCAGCTCGAGCGCTACAACGGCTTTCCCTCCATCACCATTTCGGGCGAGGCCTCCGCGGGCCAGTCCAGCGGCGCCGCGCTGCGCGCCATGGAGCACATCGCCGACGACACGCTCGGCCCGGGCCTGAGCTACGAATGGACCGGCACCGCCTTCGAAGAAACCCAGGCCGGCAACCAGGTGGCGCTGCTGCTCGGCTTGTCCCTGGTGGTGGTGTTCCTGCTGCTGTCGGCCCTGTATGAAAGCTGGTCGGTGCCCATCGTGGTGCTGCTGATCCTGCCGTTCGGCATGCTGGGCGCCGCCGGTTTCACGCTGGTGCGCGGCATGTCGGCCGACGTTTACTTCAATATCGGCCTGGTCACCATCATCGGCCTGGCGGCCAAGAACGGCATTCTGATCGTCGAGTTCGCCATCAAGGAAGAGGCGCAGGGGCGCGACCGCCTCGAGGCCGTGGTCGACGCGGCGCGGCAGCGCCTGCGCCCCATTGTGATGACCAGCCTGACGTTCGTGCTGGGCATGCTGCCGCTGGTCTTTGCCTCGGGCGCGGGCGCCGCCAGCCAGCGGGCGGTGGGCACCAGCGTCATGGGCAGCATGCTGACCGCCACGATTTTCGGCGTGTTCTTCACCCCGCTGTTCTACGTGGTGGTCCGGCAATGGTTCGGCCCGCGCGCCGGGCCGGGCCCCGCGCCGGGCCCGGCGCCGGCCGACGAACCTTCCAGCGAAAAGGAAGCATGATCATGCGCCATGCCTGGTTGCTGCTGCTGTGCGCCGGACTGTCGGCCTGCGATCTGGCGCCCACGTACCAGACCCCCGACGTGGCGGTGCCCGACCGCTACGCGCATCTGCCGCCCGTCGCCGGCGTGGCGGCGCAGAGCCTGACCTGGCAGCGCTTCTTCGGCGACGAGCAGCTCAAGTTCCTGGTGGCGCGGGGCCTGGAACTGAACCGCGACCTGGCCGCCGCCGTGGCGCGCATCGAGCAGGCCCGGGCGTTCTACCGCATCGAGCAGGCCAACCGGCTGCCGCGCATCGATGCCGGGGCGGGCGCCAGCCGCAGCCAGGCGCCGCTGTCCAGCCTGGACCCGGTGTTCGCCGACAGCCGCCGCACCATACAGTTCAACCAGTACAACGTCCAGGTCGGCGTCAGCGCGTTCGAACTCGATTTCTGGGGCCGGGTGCGCAACCTCAGCGAGGCCGCCCGGCACCAGTACCTGGCTTCGGTGGAAGGCAAGCGGGCGTTCCGCCTGTCGCTGATTTCCAATATCGCCGCCACCTACTACGCGGCGCGCGCCGGCGAAGAGGGCATCGAACTGGCCCGCCACACGGTCGACACGCGCACCTATGCGCTGAAAGTGGCCAAATACCGGCTGGACGCGGGCGTGACCTCGTCGGTGGACTACGAGCAGGCGGCGATTCTGCTGACGCAGGCGCAGACCCAGCTGGCCGAACTGCAGCGCACCACCGCCGAACGCTGGAACCAACTGTGGGTGCTGGTGGGCGGCCAGTTCAACGGGGCCATGCCGCCGGCCCGGCCCCTGGCCGCCGCCGGGCAGTTCGAAGATCTCGATGCCGGGCTGCCTTCGTTCCTTCTGGCCGTGCGGCCCGACATCCGGCAGGCCGAAGACAGGCTGCGCGCCGCCAACGCCAACATCGGCGTGGCGCGCGCGGCCTTCTTCCCCCGCATCGCCCTGACCACGTCGTTCGGCTATGCGTCCGCCGAATTGTCGGATCTGTTCTCGTCGCCCAGCGAGATCTGGACGGTGGGCGGCACGCTGGGCCTGCCGCTGTTCGACTGGGGACAGCGGCGCGCCGGCGTCGAGCTGGCCCAGGCGCAGCGCGACGAACTGATCGCCAACTATCAGAAAACCGTGCAGACCGCGTTCAGCGAGGTGGCGACCGCGCTCGAGCGGCGCGTGCGCTACCGCGAACAACTGGCGGCCCAGGCGGTCGCCGTGCAGGCCCAGCGCCGCCTGGCCGAAACCGCCGACCTGCGCTACCAGAACGGCATCTCCATCTACCTGGAAGTGGTAGACGCCCGCCGCGGCCTGTTCAATGCCGAACAGCAGTTGCTGCTGCTGCAGGCCGCGCAGCTGCAGAATGGCGTGTCGCTCTACGCGGCTCTGGGGGGCGGGGATGAATAGAAGGTTGAAGCAGGCCTTCAAGATCCTGGGCCTGGTGCTGGCGGCGATGTTGTTGACGCTGCTGGGCGTGCGCATCTACACCATTCACCAGAGCCCGCCGCTGTCGGCCTGGCACACGTACGTGCCCGACGAACTACGCGCCGACCAGCTCGACCAGATGTCGTGGGCGCAATACCTGGCGCACGAAGAACGGTTGTTCGCGCAGGTGCGCCAGCATGTCAGCGCCAAGCTCGAGCCGGAAGAAGAAGTCGAAAGCAATCGCTATTTCGAGGGCGCGCGCGTCAATCCAGAGCATTTCGCGCACGACTGGAACCGCTCGTATGTGCTGACGCCGGCCCGCGATCCGGTGGGCGTGGTGGTAATGCTGCACGGCCTGACCGACTCGCCGTACAGCCTGCGGCACGTCGCGGCGCATTATCAGTCGGTGGGATACGTGGTGGTGGCGATCCGGCTGCCGGGCCACGGCACCGTGCCGGCGTCGCTGACGGACACGACATGGGAAGACTGGATGGCGGCCACCCGCCTGGCGGTGCGCGAGGCGCGCCGCCGGGTGCCGGCGCCCCGGCCGCTGCATATGGTGGGGTTTTCCAATGGCGGCGCGCTGGCGCTGAAGTATGCCCTGGCGGCCAACCGCGATCCCGAGCTGTCGCGCCCAGACCGCCTCATCCTGGTATCGCCCATGATCGGCGTCACGCGCTTCGCCCGCTTCGCCGGGCTGGCCGGGCTGCCCGCCATCCTGCCGGCCTTCGCCAAGGCGGCCTGGCTGAGCATCGTGCCGGAATTCAATCCGTTCAAGTACAACTCGTTTCCCATCAACGCGGCCCGCCAGTCTTTCGAGCTGACCCAGGTCTTGCAGGAAGAACTGGCCGCGCAGCAGCGCGATGGCGGCCTGGAACGGCTGCCGCCCATTCTCAGTTTCCATTCGGTGCTGGACTTCACCGTCAGCACGCGCGCGCTGATCACCGCGCTGTACGCCAGGCTGCCCGATAACGGCAGCGAACTGGTGCTGTTCGACCTGAACCGGGCCACCAAGCTGGGGCCGCTGTTCCGCCGCGGCGTGGCCTGGGCCATGGCGGGCACGCTGCCCGGCGAGCGGCGCAATTACCGCCTGACCATCATCACCAACGAAAGCACCTCGTCCGGCGCCATGATCGAGCGGGTCACCGAGGCCGGCTCGGTGGATATCGTGGACCGGCCCATCGGCGCCAACTATCCACCCGAGGTTTTTTCGCTGTCGCACGTGGCCCTGCCGTTTCCGGTCACCGACGCGCTGTACGGAATGCACCCGGACAACATCGAGGAATTCGGCATCAGCCTGGGCGCGATGTCGCTGCGCGGCGAGGTCGGCGCGTTCGTGATCGGCATGGACACGCTGACACGCCTGACGTCCAACCCGTTTTATGCCTACATGCTTGAACGTATCGATGGAGTGATCCCCAGATGAGACGGCTGCGCGGCGACCGCCTGGACCCGTACCGCCGCGCCGACGCGCGGCTGTCATTGCACCTGATCAGCGGCATACTCGTCCTGGGCCTGCTGTACCTGGCCAGCTCGGTATTCATCCCGCTGGCCTTCGCCCTGTTCACGATCGCGCTGGTGGCGCCGGTGCGCCGCGCGCTCAGCCTGCGCATGCCGGCGCCGCTGGCCTCGATACTGACCCTGTTGCTTACCGCGGTGGGGGTGGCGATCTTCCTGTTCCTGGCGGGCTGGGGGTTCGGCCTGATCGGGCAATGGATCATCGCCAACGCGGTGCGCTTCCAGCGCCTGTTCACCCTGGAAACCGAGGGCATGCACCCGCACGGCGCCATGGTGCTGCGCATGTTCCTGGACAACTTCAACGCATCGTGGCTGCTGCGGGCCGTGCAAGAGATCGCGCTGCGGATCAACAGCATGCTGGGGCTGGCGTTCCTGACCATTGTCTTCGTGGCGCTGGGGCTGTTCGAACTCGACGAGGCGCCGGGCCGCGTGGAGAAAATGCTGGGGGCCCGCGCGGGGCGCCGCTGGACGGCCGTGGCGGGCGAGATTGCAGGCAAGCTGCGCCGCTACATGATCATCCGCACGGTGGCCAGCGTGCTCACGGGCCTGAGCGTCTGGCTGTTCACCATCTACGCCGGCCTGGAACTGGCATCGGCCTGGGGCGGCCTGGCGTTCCTGCTCAACTACATCCCGTTCCTGGGGCCGCTGGTCGCCACGGCGTTCCCGGCGCTGTTCGCCTATGTGCAGTACGAATCGCTGAAGGCCTGCCTGGCGGTGTTCTTCGCGCTGAATTTCATCCAGATCATCTATGGGTGCTACCTCGAGCCCCGGCTGGCCGGCAGCGCTTTTTCGCTGTCGCCGCTGATGGTGATGGTGGCGGTCTTTTTCTGGGGACTGGTGTGGGGCATACCCGGCACCTTTATCGGAGTTCCCATGCTGATCGCCGCGACCACGGCCTTCGGCATGGCGGCCGCGGTCGGCGACGAGCCGCTCACGGCGCCGGGCATTCGAAGTCAGCAAGAGTAGGGGATGGGCGTACGCGGTACGCCCATATCTGTGTTTGCTTATTCAACCGAGGTGAACGATGGAACGCACCACCGAAAAGAAGCTCGGGCTAATGGCCCTGACAGGAATGGTAGTGGGCTCGATGATAGGCGCCGGCATATTTTCGCTGCCGCGCACCTTCGGCGGGGCCACCGGGGTGATCGGCGCCGTCATCGCGTGGATCATCGCCGGGGCCGGCATGTATACGCTGGCGCGGGTGTTTCAAAGCCTGGCCGAGCGCAAACCCGACCTCGACGCCGGCGTATTCGCGTACGCCAAGGCGGGCTTCGGCGATTATCCGGGCTTCCTGTCCGCGTTCGGCTACTGGATAGGCAGCTGCATCGGCAACGTGTCGTACTGGGTGTTGATCAAGTCCACGCTGGGCGCCTTCTTTCCGATCTTTGGCGACGGCAACACCGTGATCGCCATCGCGACGGCCTCGGTCGGGATCTGGCTGTTCCACTTCCTGATTCTGCGCGGCGTGCAGCAGGCGGCCTTCATCAACGCCGTCGTCACCGTGGCCAAGGTGATACCCATCGTGGTCTTCATTATCGTGCTGCTCTTCGCGTTCAAGCTGGACCTGTTCCGCGCGAGCCTGTGGGGCACGCAGGTGGCTGGCGGCATCAGCCTGTTCGAGCAGGTGCGGCTGACCATGCTGGTAACTGTATTCGTGTTCCTGGGCATCGAAGGGGCCAGCGTGTACTCGCGCTACGCCAAACAGCGCTCGCACGTCGGGGTGGCGACACTGATCGGCTTCGTGTCGGCATTGTTCCTGATGGTGCTGGTTTCCCTGCTGCCTTACGCGGTCATGGAACAGGGCGACATCGCGGCGCTGCGCCAGCCTTCCATGGCCGGCGTGCTGCAAGCGGTGGTGGGCCCGTGGGGCGCGGTGTTCGTCAGCGTGGGGCTGCTGATATCGGTGCTGGGCGCCTACCTGGCCTGGTCTCTGATCTGCGCCGAAGTGCTGTTCGCGGCATCTAAAAACGAAGACATGCCCCGCGCGTTCAGCCGTGAGAACAAGAACGGCGTGCCGGCCGCCGCCTTGTGGCTCACGAACATTATCGTGCAACTGTTCGTGATCAGCACGTACTGGTCATACGACGCGTTCGCGCTGATGCTCAGCCTGACCAGCGCCATGTCGCTGATTCCGTATTTCCTGGTGGCGGCCTTCGGGTTCATGCTGGCCAAGCGCGGGGAAACCTACGAAAACGGCGTCGGCCGCAACCGCGACCTGATCCTGGCCAGCATCGCGGCCATTTACACGGCTTTCATGATTTTCGCGGGGGGGTTGAAATTCGTGCTGCTGTCGGCGCTGCTGTACGCGCCCGGTACCGCGCTGTACTACTGGGCCCGGCGCGAACAAGGCCGGCGGCTGTTCACCGGTTGGGAACTTGCAGTGTTCATCGTGGCATTCATTGGCTGCGTGGCGGCCATTGTCGGCCTAGTCCGCGGCTGGATCGCGATTTAACTGGTAGGAGTTGATCATGGCTGAAAACATTGAATTTGGCGTTCATTCCGAAGTCGGGCAACTGCGCATGGTGATGGTGTGCGCGCCAGGGCGCGCTCATGAGCGCCTGACCCCTTCCAATTGCGACGCGCTGCTGTTCGACGATGTGATGTGGGTCGACAACGCGAAGCGGGACCACTTCGACTTCATGACCAAGATGCGCGACCGCGGCGTCGAGGTGGTCGAAATGCACAACCTGCTGGCCGAGACCGTGGCCATTCCCGAGGCGAAGAAGTGGATCCTGGACAACCAGGTGGTGGCCGACCAGGTGGGCCTGGGCCTGCTGAACGAAATCCGCAGTTACCTCGACGGCCTGCCGGCGCGCAAGCTGGCCGAAACGCTGATCGGCGGGCTGTCCACCGAAGAGTTTCCCGAATCGATCGGCGGCGAGCAGCTCCAGTTGATCAAAGAGGCGGCCGGCGTCACCGAGTACCTGCTGCCGCCGTTGCCCAACACGCTGTACACGCGCGACACCACTTGCTGGATCTATAACGGCGTTACGCTGAACGCGCTGTACTGGCCGGCGCGCCACGAAGAAACCATCCTGACCTCGTCCATCTATAAGTTCCACCCCACGTTCGCGGGCAAGGTCAACGTGTGGTGGGGCGATCCCACCCACGACCACGGGCTGGCCACGCTGGAAGGCGGCGACGTCATGCCCATCGGCAACCGCACCGTCCTGATCGGCATGAGCGAACGCACCTCGCGCCAGGCGATCAGCCAGGTGGCGGCGGCGCTGTTCGAACGCGGCGTGGCCGACCGGGTGATCGTGGCGGCCATGCCCAAGCTGCGCGCCGCCATGCACCTGGACACCGTGTTGACCTTCGCCGACCGGGATTGCCTGCTGATCTACCCCGATATCGTCAACAGCATCCAGGCATTCTCGTATCGGCCGGGCAACAAGCCCGGCGAACTGGAACTGCATAAAGACGAGGGCTCGCTGCCCGAGGTCATCGGCAAGGCGCTGGGCGTGCCCAAGATGCGCGTGGTGGAAACCGGCGGCAACGCCTATTTGCGCGAGCGCACACAGTGGGACAGCGGCGCCAACCTGGTGTGCGTGGCGCCGGGCGTGGTGCTGGCCTACGACCGCAACGTCTACACCAACACCCTGCTGCGCAAGGCCGGCATCGAAGTCGTTACCTTCGTGGGGGCCGAACTCGGAAGAGGGCGGGGCGGCGGCCATTGCATGACGTGCCCGATCGCGCGCGACGCGTTCGAGTAAGGGCCACGCGCGCAGCGCACAAGAACGGGGCGCGGCGATGCCGGGCCCCGTTCGGGGCCGGAACGTGCCAACGCGACACCGGAGACTAGCGTGAATCTCGAGACTGCCAAGCTTTCCCGAATCGCCCTGACCGCCATGGTGGTGGGCTCGATGGTCGGCGCGGGGATATTTTCGCTGCCCAGCGTGTTTTCGCGCTATACCGGGCCGCAAGGCGGACTGTTGGCATGGGCGATCGCCGGCACGGGCATGCTGACGCTGGCGATGGTGTTCCAGTTCCTGGCCCGCCGCCGTCCCGACCTCGATTCCGGCATCTTCGCCTATGCCAAGGCCGGCTTCGGCCGCTATATCGGCTTTCTGGCCGCCCTGGGCTACTGGACGGCCGCCTGCCTGGGCAATGTCAGTTATTTCGTGGTGTTCAAGGCCACCCTGGGCGCGGTGTTTCCGTTTTTCGGCGACGGAGACACGGTGCCGGCCGTGCTGGTGTCGTCGGTGCTGCTGTGGACCACCCACTTCGCCATCCTGCGGGGCATCAAGCAGGCCGCCGGCATGAACACGGTGGTGACCATCGCCAAGATCGTTCCCATCATCATCTTCATCGTCTGCGTCGCATACGCCCTGGACCTGGATGTGCTGCGCGAGAACCTGCGGGAAGGGGCCAGCCCCGACAAGGGCAGCCTGCTCGACCAGGTGCGCGGCACCATGCTGGTGACCGTATTCGTGTTCCTGGGGGTCGAAGGCGCCAGCGTCTATTCGCGCTACGCCAAGCGCCGCGACGACGTGGCGGTGGCCACGGTGTCGGGCTTCTTGCTGGTGCTGCTGCTGCTGGTGTGTGTCACGCTGCTGTCCTATGGAATATTGCCGCGTGCCGAACTCGCCAGCCTGCGCAACCCCTCGATGGCCGGGGTGCTGCGGGCCGCCGTGGGGCCCTGGGGCGCCGTGCTGGTCAGCGTGGGCCTGATGGTGTCGGTGGCCGGCGCCTATCTGTCGTGGATACTGCTGGCGGCCGAAGTGCTGCACGCGGCGGCCCGCGCCAATACCATGCCGGCTTTTCTCAGCCGCCAGAACCTGCATGGCGTGCCGAACCGGGCGTTGTGGCTCAGCAATATCATTGTCCAGCTATTCCTGCTGGGCACGCTGTTCACCGAAGACACCTTTCTGCTGGTGAAGAACCTGGCCAGCTCCATGAGCCTGATACCGTACTTCTTCGTGGCGGGGTTCGGCCTCTTGATGACCTGCCGCGGCGAAACCTATGATGGCTGGAGCCGCCGCCGCAAGTTCGAATTGTGCATCGCCGCCGTGGCCACCGCCTATTCCATAGGAATGATCCTGGCGGGCGGCTTCGGCTACTTTGTTCTGTCGGCCCTGATCTACGCGCCCGGCACGGTTCTTTTCCTGATTGCCCGGAAAGAACAGCATGGCGCGGTGTTCGCCCGCTACGAATGGCCCATCTTGGCGATTGTCGTGCTGGCGGCCATGTCCGGCCTGTGGCGCCTGGTCACCGGCAATCTGATGCCCTAGGAACTTCGATACCAGGAAACCATGACGCGCCCAGCCCGGACCCCCGCTACGGAATCGCCATCGCCATGATGACCATGGACCTTGTCATCGTCCTGGCCATCCTGGCCGCCGCCATCGCGCTGTTCCTGGTGGGGCGGCCGCGCGCCGATGCCGTGGCGCTGCTGGTGCTGCTGCTGTTGCCGCTGAGCGGCAGCGTGACGCTGCGCGAGGCCCTGGAGGGTTTCTCCAATCCCAACATCATCCTGATCGCCTGCCTGTTCGTCATCGGCGAGGGCCTGGCCAGAACCGGCATCGCGCAGTGGGTCGGCGACTGGCTGGTCCGCCACGGCGGCGCCAGCGAAGGCCGCCTGATGATCATGCTGATGGGCTCGGTGGGCCTGATGGGGTCCATCATGAGCTCCACCGCGGTGGTGGCCATTTTCATACCTATCGTGCTGCGCATCGCACGGCAGTCGGGTATGGCCAGCCGCAGGCTGTTGATGCCCATGGGCATGGCGGCCGCGATCAGCGGCATGCTGACGCTGGTGGCGACCACACCCAACCTCATCATCAATAGCTCGCTCACCTATGACGGCTATGCGGGTTTCGGCTTCTTCGACTTCACGCCGATCGGGCTCGCCGTCATGGCGGCGGCCATCGCCTATATGTACGCGGCGCGGCACCTGCTGGGCGGGGGCCGGGGCAAGCAAGCCCGCAATCGCCCCAGCATCGGCGACTGGACGGCCCGCTATGCGCTGCAGAACCGCACGTACCGCCTATGTCTGGCGGGCGATTCGGGGCTGATCGGGCGCAGTCTGGGTGCCAGCGGGCTCGACTCGGGCGAGGCGTGCGTTATCGCGGTGGAAAGGAATTCGCGTTTTGCCAGGGGCGTGCTGCATGCGACGGCCGACTACGTCATGGAGGCCGGCGACATCCTGCTGCTCGACGTCGATGCCCCCACGTTCGACGTGACGGGCTTCTGCGCCGCCCAGCGGCTCGAGCCGCTGCCCATGTCGGGCGCCTACTTCGCCGACCAGGCCCGCGACGTGGGCATGGTGGAAGTGATCGTTCCGCCCGAATCCAGCCTGGTCGGAACCGCGGTGCGCGACTCGGCCGCCCTGAAGCGGCACGGCTTGTCGGTCGTAGGCGTCTGGCGCGGCCGCAAGGCGCTGGCGCGCCTGCGCGGCGCGCGCATCCGCACCGGCGACACGCTGCTGATGGTCGGCCCCTGGCAAGACATCTTCGCCCTGCAATCCGAAGAACACGACCTGGTCAGCCTGGCGCTGCCGATCGAGACCGAGGCCCTGGTGCCGGTGCCGGAAAAAGCGCCGCATGCCTTGTTTTCGCTGGGCGTGGTGGTGTTGCTGCTGCTGACCGATTGGGTGCCCAATGTCATGGCGGGGCTGATCGGCTGCCTGCTGATGGGGCTGTTCGGCTGTGTCACGCTGGATATCGCCTATCGGTCCATCAACTGGCGCGGCCTGATCCTGATCGTGGGCATGCTGCCATTCGCCGTGGCGCTCGAGCGCCACGGCGGAGTGGACCTGGCCGCCGACCTGCTGCTGCACCTGGCCGGGTCCTGGGGCACCTACGGGCAACTGGGCATCGTGTTCCTGGCCACCATCATCCTGGGCATCGCGATTTCGGGCACCGCCACCGCGGTGCTGATGGGGCCCATCGCGATCAACATTGCCGAAGACCTGCATGTGGCGCCGCACGCTTTCGCCATGACCGTCGCCATCGCGGCATCGGCGGCGTTCATGTCGCCCGTTTCCACGCCGGCCAATGCCCTGGTCAGCGTGGCCGCCGGCTACCGCTTTACCGATTATCTGAAAATAGGCACGCCGCTGATGGTGCTGGCCCTGGTCATCAGCGTATTGTTGATACCGCTGCTGTTTCCTTTGTAGCAAAGACTGTGTTTCCAAGGAGTATGCCCATGAAAAGCGTTCCCATTCTATTGACGGCGGCCCTGCTGGCGGGCTGCGCGTCGACGGCCGGCTCTCCCGACCAGCTGGCACGGTACGGCACCGCTCCCAGCGAGCAAGACCTGTACGAACTGATGTCCGACTATCGCGACACGCTGCCAGCCACCCGCTACGTGTCTTATCGCGACAAGGGCTACCACGACTCGGTGAAGAAGGTGAGCTACACCGACGAACAAGGGCAACAGCGGTACGGCTGGGAGTACGATTTCGAGGTCGCCACCTACGACACCGTGGAAGACACCCCGCCCGCCTGGAGCCCGCGACGGGCCATTTTCTTCAATGGCCGGCCGCTGCGCGTCGAAGACGCGGCGGGCAACCCGGTCCAGGCTGGCGCCCAGACGGCCCCGGCGCCCGCCACGGTGCCCACGCCCACGCCTTCCACGACGCGCAGCCGGTAGGCGCCCGCTGACCATGGTGTGATCTTTCTTATTTTTCCGGAGCGAACCTCATGTCCAAGCTCAGCAATGTCAACCCGGCGGGCGGCCTGAAAACCCTGGCCGCCGCCCTGGCGCTGGCCGCGGCCGCCGGCCTGGCCGGATGCGCGAATCAGCACGCGTCGGCGCGCGTCTATACCTTCGACCAGGCCCAGCGGGCCCAGACCGTCGTACTGGCCTATGTCACGGGCGTGCGCCCGGTCACCATCCAGGCAGACGCCACCAGCGGCCTGGGCGCGGCGGCCGGCGGCATCCTGGGAGGCGTGGCCGGCAGCGCGGTGGGCGGCGGCTCGGGCCGGCGCCTGACCACCGTGGGCGGCGCAATCGGCGGCGCGATGGCGGGCAACGCCGCGGAAAACGCCCGCAACCGCAGGCAAGGGGTGGAAATCACCCTGCGGTTCGACAACGGCGAGACCCGCGTCGTCGTGCAAGAAGCCGATATGCCCATTTTCGTGGGCCAGCGCGTGCAGGTCGTGACGCAGGGCAACCGCACGCGGGTAGCGCCGGTGTAGCACCGGCCAGCGTGGGTTCATTCCAGTATCGCGTGGCGTTGGGCGCGATCTTGCTGGCGGCGGGCGATGGAAATCGGTCCAGCGCCGGCCGCCAGTCTCGCAGTCAGGAGACCACTGTGCGTATCAAGTCCGTATTCATGGCCATTTTTCTGGGCGCGGCGCTGTGCGGCGGCTCGGCCGCCATCGCGCATGGGCCGCCCGTTCCTGGCGACGCCGGCGCGGCGGGCCCGTCCAAGCCCGCCACCGCGCCGGTCCTCTTCCAGAACGTGCGCGTCTTCGATGGCACGTCCGCCACCTTGTCCGCCCCCAGCAACGTGCTGGTGCGCGACGGGCTCATCGAAAAAATCGCCCAGCAGCCGCTGTCGGCCGAGGGCGCGCGCGTCATCGACGGCGGCGGGCGCACCCTGATGCCGGGGCTGATCGACATGCACTGGCACAGCATGCTGGTGGGCCTGCCGTTGACGGTGGCGCTGACCGCCGATGCCGGCTACATCAACCTCGTGGCGGGCGTCGAGGCCCGGCGCGCGCTGATGCGCGGATTCACTACCGTGCGCGACGTCGGCGGCGCGGTATTCGGATTGAAGCGGGCCATCGACCAGGGCGTGATTCCCGGGCCGCGCATCCATCCCTCGGGCGCCATGATCAGCGTCACGAGCGGGCATGGCGATTTCCGCAGCGCGGCCGATCTGCCGCGCACGCTGGGCACGCCGGCGTCGCGGCACGACCTGGCGGGCGACACCGCCATCGCCGACAGCCCCGACGAGGTGCGGCTGCGCGTGCGCGAGCAACTGATGCGCGGCGCCAGCCAGATCAAGTTGACCGCCGGCGGCGGGGTATCGTCGCCGCATAGTCCGCTGGATGTCGTGACCTTCAGCGAAGCCGAGCTGCGCGCGGCGGTGCAGGCCGCCAACGACTGGGGCACCTACGTCACCGTGCACGCCTATACGCCCGAAGCCATCCAGCGGTCCATCAAGGCCGGCGTGCAATGCATCGAGCATGCCAGCCTGATGGACGAGACCAGCGCCCGGATGATGGCCGAAAACGGCACCTGGCTGAGCACGCAGCCCTTTCCCGACGAACTGGCCAACGCCTTCCCGCGCGGCTCGGACGAATGGCAAAAGGCCCAGGAAGTCTTCGCGGGCACGGACCAGACCTACCGGCTGGCCGTGAAATACAAACTGAAGACCGCCTTCGGCACCGACATCCTGTTCTCCAGCCAACTGGCCGGCCAGCAGGGCAAGCTGCTGGCCAGCCTGACGCGCTGGTATTCGCCCGCCGAAGCCCTGATCATGGCGACGGGCAGCAACGGCGAACTGCTGCGCCTGTCCGGCAAACGCAATCCGTACCCCGCCGGCGACGTGGGCGTGGTGCGCGAAGGCGCGCTGGCCGACCTGCTGCTGGTCGACGGCAACCCGCTGCAGAACATCGCGCTGATCGGCGATCCCGAAAAGAATTTCCTGGTCATCATGAAAGACGGCGCCATCGTCAAGGACACGCTCGCCGCCCATCCGCCAGGTGTCTGACTCCCGCAGGGTGTCGGACACCGAAGCAAGCATATTCAGGGATGGCCAGGTGTCTGACTCCCGCAGGGTGTCAGACACCGAAGCAGGCGTATTCACCCCACGGTGTCAGGCACCCTGCGGGAGCCTGACACCTGCCTTGCCAGATGAGACACATCATGCCCACACGCCGCCAGTTTCTTGCCAGCCTGCCCGCCCTGGGCGCGGGCGCGTACTGCGCGCGCGACGCGCTGGCCGCCCAGGCCGCGGCGCCCGTCATGCAGCTGCGCCGCATCCCGGCTTTGAACCAGGCCGTGCCCGTGATCGGCATGGGCACGGCCGACAGCTTCAATGTCGGCGACGGCGAGGCCGAGCGGGCGCCGTTGCGCGAAGTCCTGCGGCGTTTTTTCGCCGGCGGCGCGACGCTGATCGACACCGCGCCCAGCTACGGACAATCGGAAACCGTGCTGGGCGATCTGCTGGCGGAATTGAACCTGCGCGAGCGCGCCTTTCTTTGCACCAAGATCGGCGCCACGGGCCGCGATGCCGGCCTGCGGCAGTTCGAGCAATCGCTGCGGCGCCTGAAAACCGGGCAGGTCGAGTTGCTGCAGGTCCACAACCTGATCGACTGGCATGAGCAGCTCGCGCTCATCAACGAACTGAAAGCGCAGGGCAGGGTACGCTATTCGGGCCTGACGCACTACCACGAGGGCGGCCACGACGCCCTGGCCGACGCCGTGCGGGAGGGCCGGCCCGATTTCCTGCAGATCAATTATTCGGTGATCTCCACCGGCGCCGAGCAGCGCCTGTTCCCCATGGCGCAAGAATTGGGCGTGGCCGTGCTGGTCAACCGGGCTTTCGACGACGGCCGACTGTTTCGCCAGGTGGCCGGCAAGCCGCTGCCCGGCTGGGCCGCCGCGGCGGGAATCTCGTCGTGGGCGCAGGCATTCCTGCGTTTCGCGCTCAGCCATCCGGCCGTCACGGCGGTCATTCCCGCCACCAGCCGGCCCGAGCGGCAAAGCGACAATCTGAAAGCGGGCACCGGGCCGGCGCTGACGGCGCAGCAGCGCAGCGCGCTGCGCGCGCTGTTTGCCTGACCCCGTCATGGCCCCTCCGGTCCGTCCGCCCGATTTCCTGGCACGCCTCTTCAACTTGCGCCAGGGCGAATCTTCCGCGGTGGCGGCGGGGCTGGCCATGTTTTTCCTGCTGTTCACCGCGTATTTCATGTTGCGGCCCGTGCGCGAAACCATGGGCGTGGCGGGCGGCGTAGAAAACCTGCAGTGGCTGTTCACCGGCACCTTCATCGCCACGCTGGCGGCCATGCCGCTGTTCGGCTGGGTGGCCTCGGCGGTGCCGCGCCGGCATATCGTGTCGTGGGTATACGGGTTTTTCGCGCTGAACCTGCTGGGCTTCGCCGCCGCGCTCTGGACGCGGCCCGACAGCGTATGGGCCGGGCGGGCGTTCTACATCTGGCTGTCGGTATTCAACTTGATGGCGATTTCGCTGGCTTGGAGCGTGCTGGCCGATTTGTTCGCCGGCCAGCAGGCGCGCCGGCTGTTCGCCCTGATCGCCGGCGGCGCCAGCCTGGGCGGGCTGGCGGGGCCGGTGCTGGGCGCCTTGCTGGTCGCGCCGCTGGGGCACGGCGGCCTGCTGCTGCTGGCCGCGGCTTTCCTGGCCGCCAGTGCCGCCGCGGCCGCCTGGCTGCACCGCTGGCGCGACCGCCACCCGTGCGGCGATAGCGCGCCGGCCGAGGCGGCGCAGCGCCAGCGGCCGCTGGGCGGCAACCCGTTCGCGGGCGTGTCCGAATTACTGCGCTCGCCTTACCTGCTGGGCATCGCGCTGTTCGTGACGCTGCTGGCCAGCGTCAACACGTTCTTGTATTTCGAACAGGCCCGCATGGTGGCCGAGTATTTTCCCGACCGCGCGCGCCAGACGCAGGTATTCGGGCTGATCGACGCGGCGGTGCAGGGCCTGGCCATCCTGACCCAGGTCTTTCTGACTGGCCGTATCGCCCAGCGCCTGGGAGTAGGGGTGCTGCTGACGGCGGTGCCGCTGCTGCTGGTGGCGGGTTTTCTGTGGCTGGCGCTGGCGCCGGTGTTCGCCGTATTCGCGGTGGTCATGGTGGCGCGCCGCGCCGGCGAATACGCGCTGGTGCGGCCCGGCCGCGAAATGCTTTATACCGTGCTGCCCGCCGAGCAAAAATACAAGGCCAAGAACTTCAACGACACGGTGGTGTACCGCGCCGGCGACGCGGCCAGCGGCTGGGTCAAGCGGGGCGTGGACTTGATCGCCGACCAGCCCGGCCTGGCCCTGTGCATCGGCGCCGGTATCGCGCTAGTGTGGGCCGCCACCGGCGCCTGGCTGGCGCGCTGGTATCGCGGGCTGTCCGCCTAGCTGCCAACGGCAGGCAGGCGCCCTTGTGCCGCACGCCCTTACGGCGGCACGCCTTTACTCGGCCTGCTATTCGCTGATCAGATTGAACTGCACAGAGGCGGGTTCGATACCACCTCGGCGCAACCGGTCGTCGATGTCGGCATTGGTGCCGGACGGCAGCCCGAGGCTATGCGCCAGCGCCTGCTTCGCTTGCAGCGGATCCGAGTTGTCGCCGCTGACCAGGGCGACACCGTCGCCACCATCGAGCTTCTTGAAGGTTATCTGGGTCTTCATATTGCCTCCTGTCGGGGAATACGGCCTGGTAACCGTAGCACACCTGGACAGATAACAGGGACTGCGGGGACATTCAAGCCGCTCTTTCTACTTATCACCCCATATCGCTGAACCAGGCCGGACACGGCTATGCCGCGCCCGAACCCAAAAATGACAACTGCGTCAAGGCAGTGTTCCAGGGCGAATGGTTCAGGGCGTCACGATATTGAACCAGAACTCGAAGTCGTCGAGCGAGCCGAATACATCGTTCAGCTTGGACTGATCGCCGCTGAGCTTGGCGTCGCCCTTGGCCAGCGCATCCTGTAGCGTCGTCTTCTTCAACATGATGTCGTTCAAGGTAGCCCGGTCAAAAACAGGCTGGCATCCGCGTCCTTGGCCTACCTGCCTCTTCGGATCGGCAGCGTGTGCAGGGTGGCCGGCTTGCCGTTGAACCGGCCCAGGTACAGCACATAGGTGGCGCGCACATTGTGGACGCGCGCTCGAAGCACAGGCCGAACGACTGCGCCGCCAGGAATTGCGGGACGCTATTGTCGACATGCGTCGAAAAATCAAGGAATACGGCATCGTGCCGGAACAGCTCTTCGGCCCCGATCTTTCCGACCTGGTGCGGTATCGCCACCCCGAAACCGGCCAGACCTGGAACGGCGTGGGGCGGCCTCCGAACTGGATCAAGGGGCAAGACCGCGAGCAATTCCGGGTCGGCTAGCCGCCCGCATCCGCCCCATCCTGGCAGCCGGCTTAAAAGGCGCGAGCCTCAGCGAAAACATATTCCTCATTCTCAATTGGAGCTTGTGTTTTCTTGTTTGAATAGCTAAATTGGTGCGATTATTTAGCGCGTTTCCTGTCCGATCTCACCCGCACGCTTTCTGGCCATAGGGGAGCACGTTTGCATGGGACTGTTCGCAATACTCGTTGCACTGGCGCTGCTGATGTGGCTGGCCTATCGGGGTTGGAGCGTTCTTCTCCTGGCGCCCGCCGCCGCGTTGCTCACCGCGCTACTGTCCGGCGAAGTTCTTCTAGCCAATTGGACTTCTACCTTCATGGGGGGGGCAGGCGCCTTTGTCTTGCGGTGGTTTCCGCTATTCCTGCTTGGCGGTATTTTCGGCAAGCTCATGGACGACAGCGGGTCTATTACCTCGATCGCCCATTACCTGACCAAACGGCTCGGCGTCAAACGCACCATGCTGGCGGTGGTGCTGGCCTCGGCCGTCGTCACTTATGGCGGCGTCAGCGTGTTCGTGGCGTTCTTCGTGCTGGTTCCCATGACGCGCGAGATGTTCAAGGCCGCCAATATCCCCGCGCGTTTAATGCCGGCGGCCATCGGGCTGGGCGCATTTACCTTCACGATGTCGGCCATGCCGGGCACGCCGTCGACCAATAACGCGATTCCGATGCCGTATTTCGGCACCACGACGTTCGCCGCGCCGGGCCTGGGCATCATCGCTTCGCTGATCACCCTGGCTTTCGGCATGTGGTGGCTGCAGCGGGCCGAGGCCAAGGCCAGGGCGGCCGGCGAGGTCTATACCGAAGAAGATTCGGATATCGTCATTTCGGAAAAAGTGCGCGAACAGGCCACCAATTCGGGGGATTTCGACCCCGCCGAACTCGAGCATGGCAAGCGCAGCGAAGCCTATCCGCCTTTTGCCTTTGCTGTGGCGCCTCTTGCGGTCGTCATCGTCGTCAACTTCCTGATGGCGCTGATCATTCTTCCGCGCATTGATTTTTCCGTACTGGAAAGCGAAGCATGGGGCATCGACGTCGGCGCCTCGATCGGGGTGTGGTCCGTTCTTATCGCGCTGGCGGCCGCGAACCTGACGGTCATCGCGCTCAATTTCAAGCGCCTGGGGTCCTTGCGCCAAAGCCTGGACGCCGGGGCGAACTCGTCCGCCCTGCCTATTCTCACCATCGCCAGCCTGGTCGGCTTTGGCGCGGTGGTCGCGGCGATGCCCACTTTCTCGGTGGTACGCGACGCCGTCCTCGAGATCCCCGGGGGGCCGCTGGTGTCGCTCGTCGTGGCGATGAACTCGTTGGCGGCCCTGACGGGCACGGCATCGGGCGGCATGGCGATCGCCCTCAATGCGCTGGGCAGCGAATATATGCGCATGGCCGTGGAATACGGCATCGATCCGTCGTTGATGCACCGCTTGACCGTCGTCAGCGCGGGCACGCTCGATGCGCTGCCGCACAACGGCACCGTGCTTCTTCTGCTGCAAATCAGTAAGCAAACCCATGCCGGAAGCTACTTCGACATGTTCATGACGGTCATCGTCGGGGTGTTGATTTCACTCGTGGCGATTTTCATACTGGGTGCGATGTTCGGGTCGTTTTGATTCGAACCACGCGCTGAACTAGGAGATACGGCGATGAAGAAGCACGCAAGCCTTTTCGCAGCAGCTTTCGTCTTCATGGCGAACCCTGCGTTTGCGCACGTCAGTCCGGTGGCACACGAGCACAGCTCGTTCGCGGCGGGCTTCGCCCATCCCCTTATGGGCCTGGACCATATCCTGGCGATGGTCGCCATCGGCGTCTGGGCCGCCATGCTCGGCGGGCGTGCCCTCATCGCGGTGCCGGCGGCTTTCGTGAGCGTCATGGTGCTGGGGTTCGTGGCGGCGCTCGCCGGCATGCCGCTGCCATTCGTGGAACCCGTCATTCTGGCCTCGGTGGTCGTGCTGGGCCTGGCCATCGCATTCGCGCTGCCGGTCTCGCCGCTGCTCGGCGCCCTGATCGCGGGCTTTTTCGCTTTCTTCCATGGCCACGCCCATGGCGGCGAAATCGGTAGCGCGGCATTGCTTACGTATGGCGCGGGCTTCGTGCTGGCCACGATCCTGCTTCATGCGCTGGGCATCGGCCTCGGCGTGGGCACGGGGCGCCTGATGACGGGCCCGGCGGGGCGCTGGTCGATGCGCATTGCCGGCGGCGCCACCGCGCTGGGCGGGTTGCTGATGATGGCGGGGTGACTCTCCGGGAATCCGCGTGAATTGCCGCGATTTTTCCGCAGAGCTGCCGCTGCACCTGCTGCGCCTTATCAGCCCGAGCCAGCCGGTCGGCGGCTTTTCGTATTCCAGGGGGCTGGAATCGGCCGTTCATGCGCAGATCGTGCACGATGAACCGACCGCAACGGGCTGGATTCTGGGCGTCCTGGAACACAGCTATGCCACGCTGGACGGCGCGCTGTTCTGGCGCATGATGCACGCCCTGGAACAGAACGACGAAGCCGGCTTTCTGAAAGCCAATGCCTGGCTCGCGGCGGGCCGGGAAAGCAAAGAACTGGAACTCGAAGACCGGCGCATGAGCGAATCCCTGCTGCGCCTGCTGGCGGACCTGGGCGTGGCGCGCGCGCAAGCCCATGCCGGCACTCGCCTTAGTTACCCAGCCAGTTTCGCCATGGCCTGCAGCCATTGGAATATCTTGCCGCCGACCGCGCTGCGCGGGCTGATGTGGAGTGTCGTCGAAGGGCAGGTGGCCGCCGCCACGCGGCTCGTGCCCTTGGGGCATACGGCCAGCCAGCGTATCCTGATCGCGTCGATGCCCGTTATCGAACGAGCGGCCGGCAAGGCCATGGCGGTGGCCGATGACGATATCGGCAATGTCGCTCCCGCGCTGGCGATGATGAGCGCCTGGCACGAAACCCAGTACAGCCGCCTGTTCCGGTCTTGACCGTGCCTGCCGCCTAGGTGTGTCCGGCGTGGCGCCGCAGGTTGTCTTCGGGCGAGGTGGCCTCGGCCGGCGGCACCGGCACGAGCGCCTTGAACGCATATTGGCCGATCAGCATGAACCAGGTAACGATCACGAAGGTCGAGGTCAGTACAGGCATGCCGATCGGCTTGAGGAATATGGCGATCGACGCCCACAGCCAGGTTGCCACCACCGCGCCGAAAACGGCGTAGAAAAAGCTGCTCCAGCTGAACACCAGGAAAAATCCGCCCAGGGCCATTGCCGTCAGCGCGGCGTTGTAGCCGAACAGCCCATCCCGGATCGCACCTTCCGGGCCGCCGAAAATGGCGGCCACGACCGCGCCGACGACGGCGCCTAGCAGGCACATACCCGCCCCGATGCGAGAGTGGATGGCAATGCCGGCCAGAATGATATAGCCGGTAATCCAGTTGTCCTGGAAAAATATCTGTCCTACCGATGCGCCGATACCCATGTACCAGGTCGGCAGTACGTAGGGCTGGACGTACGAGAATTGATCCGGCGACACGGGTTTGATCATGGGGCCGGCATGAATCGCGTCGAACTTCAGGATGGCAAAGAGAAACAGCCATCCTACCAACACGAAAGGCATGGTCAGGGGCGCGACTTTATGCGGGCCCAATAGGGCGGCGATACTGGCGAACAACATCGTGCTGAGCGCAGCCCCGCAAATAAGATAGACCAGCATTGCCAAAGAGGGCACCGCGCCGGTCTGGAAGTTCTCGCTGGAGAACGCGACGAGCGCAAGCGCGACCAGCGCGCCATTGAAGCCGAACAATCCATGGCGTATCAGCCCGCGATCGGCCTTGAGCAAAATGGCGGTTAACGTGCTGGCAATGACCCCCACCACGCAGGTCATCGCATAAATCCATGAATTGAACAGGATACCCAGCAAGATGACCAGGCCGGACCAGGGGTTGTTCTGGAATACAACCTGCCCGATACCCCGCAGGGTCCAGTCGATGAAGCCGAGGGAGGATGAGTCCCGGAAGTGATTCAGTGCCATGGCAGTGCCTCCTTCGACTTCTTCTGCGTTGCGTTTCGATTCGGCCTCTAGAACAGGAAATACCGCTGGGCCATCGGCAATACCTCGGCCGGCTCGCAGGTGATCAGTTTTCCGTCTACACGGACTTGATACGTTTGCGGGTCGACCTCGAGTTTGGGAGTCAGGCCGTTGTGGATCATGTCTTTCTTGCGCAGCTTCCGGATGCCCTTGACCGCGACCAGGTTCTTGTTGAGCTTCAGTTTGTCGCCGATACCGTCGGCCAGCGCAGCCTTGGACACAAAGGTGACCCCGGTCGAACTGCGGGCGCGCCCCATTCCGCCGTACATGGGGCGGTAGTGCACCGGCTGCGGGGTGGAAATCGAGGCGTTCGGGTCGCCCATCGGCGCGATGGCGATCATTCCCCCGATCATGACCAGTTTGGGCTTCACGCCGAAAAAGGCCGGTTTCCACAGGGCCAGGTCGGCCCGCTTGCCGACCTCGACCGAGCCGATCTCGTGCGCCAGGCCATGGGTGAGCGCCGGGTTGATCGTGTACTTGGCGACATAGCGCTTGACCCGGAAGTTGTCGTTGCGGTCGCTGTCTTCGGGCAGCGGCCCCCGCTGCACCTTCATTTTGTGGGCCGTCTGCCAGCAGCGCAGCGTGGTTTCGCCAATGCGGCCCATGGCCTGCGAGTCCGACGACATCATCGAAAAAACGCCCAGGTCGTGCAGGATGTCTTCGGCCGCGATCGTATCGCGCCGGATGCGGGATTCGGCAAAGGCGACATCTTCGGGGATCTGCGGACTGAGATGGTGGCACACCATCAGCATGTCCAGATGCTCGTCCACCGTGTTGATAGTGTAAGGGCGCGTCGGGTTGGTGGAAGAGGGCAGGATGTTTTCCTCTCCCGCGGCCGTGATGATATCGGGCGCATGCCCGCCGCCGGCGCCTTCCGTGTGAAAGCTGTGTATCGTGCGCCCCTTCATGGCGGCGAAGCTGTCCTTCACGAAGCCGCTTTCATTCAGCGTGTCGGTGTGAATGGCGACCTGGATGTCTTCTTCGTCGGCCACGGCCAGGCAGTTGTCGATGGTGGCTGGCGTGGTGCCCCAGTCTTCGTGCAGCTTCAGCCCGATGACGCCCGCGCGGATCTGTTCGCGCAATGGCTCCGGCTGGCTGGTGTTGCCTTTGCCCAGCAGGCCGATATTGACGGGCAGCACATCGGCGGCCTCGAGCATGCGGTGAATGGCCCAGGGACCGGGCGTGACGGTCGTCGCCAGCGTGCCCACCGACGGGCCGGTTCCGCCGCCCACCAGCGTGGTGGTGCCGCTGGCCAGCGCCTCGTCGGCCTGCTGCGGCGCAATAAAGTGGATGTGGGTATCGATGGCGCCCGCCGTCAGAATTTCGCCTTCGCCCGCGATCACGTCCGTTCCCGGTCCGATAATGATGTCCACGCCCGGCTGGATATCCGGGTTGCCGGCCTTGCCTATGCCCGAAATGCGGCCGTTCTTGATGCCGACGTCGGCCTTGACGATGCCCCAGTGGTCCAGCACGATGACGTTGGTAATGACCACGTCCGCCACTTCGCTGGCCAGCCGCTGGCTTTGCCCCATTCCGTCGCGTATCACTTTCCCGCCGCCAAAAGTGACTTCCTCGCCGTAGATGGTGTGGTCTTTTTCGATCTCGATAATCAGTTCGGTGTCGGCCAGCCGCAACCGGTCGCCTTGGGTCGGGCCATACAGGCTCGCGTAATTCTCGCGCGTAATGGTTCCCATGCGTTTCCCCTTACAGTTTGCCCATGACCTTGGCGTTGAATCCGTAAACCTCGCGCGCGCCGTCCAGCGCCACGAGCTGTACCGTGCGATCTTGGCCGGGCTCGAAACGCACGGCCGTGCCGGCCGGAATATTCAGGCGGAAACCCCTGGTCTGCTCCCGGTCGAAAATCAGCGCCGTATTCGTTTCATAGAAGTGGTAGTGCGACCCGACCTGGATGGGCCTGTCGCCCGAATTCTTTACCTCGATGTCGCGGGTTTCCCGCCCTTTATTGAGCTCGATTGAGCCATCCTCGATAAAGTATTCTCCTGGGATCATGGCGCGGCCTCTTCACGGGATGGGGTTGTGAACGGTAATGAGCTTAGTGCCGTCGGGAAACGTCGCCTCGACCTGGATGTCGTGGATCATTTCGGGCACGCCCTCCATGACGTCATCGCGGGTCAGGATCGTGGCGCCGAAAGACATCAGCTCGGCGACCGTCTTGCCGTCACGGGCGCCTTCGACGACGGCGTCCGAAATCAGGGCGACAGCTTCCGGATAATTCAGCTTCAGGCCGCGCGCCTTGCGGCGCTCCGCCACCCGCGCGGCCGTGAAGAGCATGAGTTTGTCTTTTTCGCGTGGCAATAGGTCCATGGGTAAGCTCTCATTGGTTGATTCAGGTTGCCCAAATGCGTGGAGCCGTTCCACGCTTACCGATTCCAGACTCGCGCAGGGTGTCCCAGGCGCAGCGGAACAGGGACTTGCCTTGCGACATGCGATTGCCCAGATAACGACAGACGATGACGCGATCGAGCTGGCTGACGCTGAAAACGTGGCGCGCGGCGTCGCCGAGCGCAGCGCGTAGCCGCTCAGTGGCATTTTCGATAACAGGCCCCGCGTAGACCATGGTTCCCATGATGGGCTGGCCGGCGAGCACAAACGGTTGGTCTGTAATCATTTCAGCACCTGAAAGATTAAGACGTTCGAACCAGACTGGGACATCTTCCCGGACGATTTCCACGCACTGGCGGAAACGGCCCGTCCCGAAACGCTCGCCCGACGCGGGGCGGCCTAAACTGACAAAATCCCAACCAATATAGATCGAATCCGCCGCCAGCGATACTTTTGTTTTCATGGACGCGTCCGCGCCGGCGAACACTATGGTTTCCTGGGGCAGGTATTCGCAGATCGCGCCCGCCGCCACATCGATGCGGACTTGTTGCTCGCTGGGATTTTCCTCGCTACGATAGAATTTCGTCGCGCCGGGCGTGGTCAGCAGGGCGCGGGCTTGCAAGCCCAAATGGCATTCGATGGCCAGTTGGTCGCCACCGGCTATGCCGCCGGGCGGGTGCAGTAAATACACGTGGGCCGACCCGTCGGCTTCGGGATAAAACGGCCGTTGAATGGCAAGCGGGCCTGTATGCCGCCGCCGCATGAGTCTAGTTTTGCCTTGATGATGCTCGAACCACAACTCCAGCTTTCCACGCCAACTGTTCGCTGTCACCAAAGGTCTCCCTGGTACCTGGCAGGCCAAGGGCCGTTCCAGGCCATTGGCATGATCTGCAAGCGCTGTATTAATCCGGATTAGATTAGTTCGAGGCGCCCTGGCATACAAGTCCATTAAACACTTATCATGCATAACCGGAGCGAAAAATGCTAAGGGCAATTGCCGTACAACATCGTTCGACCGAAGGCCAGGCGCCGGCGGTATCGCTGGGTACCATTGTGCTGGCGCACGACGAACGCCATCTGCGCCGTCGCGCGCTGACGCTGGCCAGCGGCGACAAGATCCTGCTGGACCTGCCCGAGCCGGTCGTACTCGCGTCCGGCAGCCGGTTGTTGCTCGAAGACGGCACCGTCGTCGATATCGAGGCGGCCGAAGAAGCGCTGTATGCCATCACGGCCAAAGACCCCGTGCACCTGGTCGAGCTGGCCTGGCACATCGGCAACCGCCACCTCGCGGCCGCCATTTCCGCCGACCGGATCCTGATCCTGCGCGACCACGTCATCAAGGCCATGCTGGAAGGCCTGGGCGCGGCCGTCACCGAGATCACCGCGCCGTTCAATCCGGTGCGCGGCGCCTATAGTTCGGGGGAACACCAGGGCGGCCATGCGCATACGCACGGGCATAGTCATTAACATCGTCAAGCGGAGAAGACCATGATGTCCAAGAACGGGCCGTTGCGTATCGGCATAGGCGGGCCGGTCGGGTCGGGCAAGACGACCTTGACGGAAAAGCTGTGCAAGGCATTGCGCGACCGCTATTCGGTCGCGGTAATCACCAACGACATCTACACGAAAGAAGACGCGATGATCCTGGCGCGTCGCCAGGCGCTAGCCGAAGACCGCATCATGGCCGTCGAGACCGGCGGCTGCCCGCACACCGCGATCCGCGAAGACGCATCGATCAACCTGCAGGCCATCGCCGAAATGAACCGCAAGTTCCCCGACCTGGACATCGTGTTTGTCGAGTCGGGCGGCGACAACCTGGCGGCCACGTTTTCGCCCGACCTGGCCGACCTCACGCTCTACGTCATTTCCGTATGTCAGGGTGAAGAGATTCCCCGCAAGGGCGGCCCGGGCATCACCAAGTCGGATTTCCTCGTTATCAACAAGAGCGATCTCGCGCCGTATGTCGACGTGGATCTCGATGTCATGCAGCGGGACGCCACGACAATGCGCGGGACGCGGCCGTTCGGTTTTACCGACCTGTCGCGCGGCAAGGGCCTGGACAGGGTCGTCGACTTCATCGTGGAAAACGGCGGCCTCGACGCCTGATGAACCCGGCCGATCGCGACACCGCCAATCTGCCCGACACGACACTATGCGCGGCGCGGGCCTTCGGCTTGGATACCGGCATGGTGGTGCCGGCGTATTCCGTGGCAACGGAGCATGTGCCCGACGTCGATCCCGATTATGTCTTCGACAGGTATACGACGCTGGCCATTCTGGCGGGCTTCGCCCATAAGCGCCGGGTCATGGTCTCGGGCTATCACGGCACGGGCAAATCGACACACATCGAACAAGTGGCGGCCAGGCTCAAGTGGCCCTGTGTGCGCATCAACCTCGACAGCCACGTCAGCCGCATCGACCTCATCGGCAAAGACGCCATCGTAATCAAAGAGGGCAAGCAGGTAACCGAATTCCGCGACGGCATCCTGCCCTGGGCCTACCAGAACAATATCGCGCTGGTCTTCGATGAATACGATGCGGGCCGGCCCGACGTGATGTTCGTCATCCAGCGCGTGCTGGAATCATCGAGCCGGCTGGCGCTGCTCGACCAGCGGCGCGTCGTCGTGCCGCACCCGGCTTTCCGCCTGTTCGCCACCGCCAACACGGTGGGGCTGGGCGACACCACCGGGCTGTATCACGGCACGCAGCAGATCAACCAGGCGCAGATGGACCGCTGGTCCGTCGTCGCCACGCTGAACTACCTGCCGCACGACGCCGAGGTCGCCGTCGTCCTGGCGAAGGCCGCGCACTACCGGAACGACCCGGGGCGCGAGACCGTGGGGCGCATGGTGCGCGTGGCCGACATGACCCGCGTCGCCTTCAAGAATGGGGACATCGCCACCGTGATGAGCCCGCGCACCGTCATCATGTGGGCCGAGAACGCGCAGATTTTCGGCGATATCGGCTTTGCCTTTCAGGTCACGTTCCTGAATAAGTGCGACGAGCTGGAGCGTGGCGCGGTGGCCGAGTTCTACCAGCGCGCCTTCGGCGACGAGCTGCCCGAATCGGCCGCCAATGTGGCGCTGAGCTGAAAAATGCCGCGGGAAGCCGTGCCCGACCCGTTCAAGCGCGCCGTGGCCGCTTGTACCCGGGCGATTGCCGGCGACCATGAACTCGAGGTGGTGTTCGGCCGGGGCGACCCGATGCTGGCGGGCAACCGGCTGCGCCTGCCCGAGCCGCCGGCGCAACCGTCCGCACGGGCCTTGCCCGTCATCAGGGGGCTGAGCGATTCCCTGGCGCTGCGGCGCGCCCTGCACGACCCCGGCCTGCATCGCCGGCTTGCCCCGACGCACGCGCCGGCGCGCGCTGTCTACGATGCCGTGGAGCAGGCGCGCGTCGAAGCCATCGGCACCCGCGCCATGCGGGGCATGGCCGGCAACCTGGCCGCCATGCTGGAAGACCAGCTCGGCCGCGCCCGTCTTGCTCGCGCGCGGATAGGGGCCGATGCCGCGGCCCCGCTCGCCGAAGCCGCGGCCCTGATGGTCCGCGCCAGGCTTACCGGGCTGCCCGCGCCGGCCGCGGGCGAGCGCGCGCTTGCGCAGTGGCGCGACTGGATAGAGGCCCATTGGGGCGCGGACCTGGATACGCTGCTGCCGCGCATCCACGATCAGGATGCGTATGCCCGCATTGTCCGCCGGCTGCTGGACCGCGCCGCCAGCGGGCCCGACGCACCGTGGAGCGGCCAGGGCGCAGAGGAGGGGCAGGGCACTCCGAGCGGTGCACGCCCGGAGCAGGGCGGCAAGGCCGGTGCCGGGCGAGGGGGCCGCCAGGCCGGCGAAGACCCGGCCTTCGATGACGGAAGCGGCGCGGACGAAACCGCCGCGACGGCGGATGACATGGCCAGCCAGGACGCGCCGAATGCGGCCAGGCGGCGCGCGGCCAGGCTGCCCGAGAGCTGTCGGGAGCCCGGCGCGCACGAAACCGGCTACCGTCCCTATACCACCGAGTTCGACCAGGTGCTGCACGCGCAGGACTGGTGCGGCCCGCAAGAGCTGGACCGCTTGCGCGCCACCCTGGACAGGCGCCTTGCCGCCACGCGGGGCGCGGTGGGGCGGCTGGCCAACCGCCTGCAGCGCCACCTGATGGCGCGGCAGACGCGCGGCTGGGATTTCGACCAGGAAGAAGGGCAGCTCGACACCGCCCGCCTGGCGCGCCTGGTGGTCGACCCCATGCAGCCGATTTCGTTCAAGCAAGAGCGCGACAGCGCGTTCCGCGACACGGCGGTGACCCTGCTTATCGATAATTCCGGCTCGATGCATGGCCGTCCCATTGCGGTGGCCGCCGCGTGCGCCGACATTCTTGCCCGCACGCTCGAGCGCTGCGGCGTGCGCATCGAGATCCTGGGCTTTACCACGCGCGCCTGGCAGGGCGGGCGCGCGCGCGAGCAATGGCTGAAGGCAGGCAAGCCCGTCCACCCGGGCCGCCTGAACGAGGCCTGCCACGTCGTCTACAAATCCGCCGAGCAGCCCTGGCGGCGCGCCCGGCGCAATCTCGGCCTGATGATGTGCCAGGAACTGCTGAAAGAGAACATAGACGGCGAGGCCCTGTTGTGGGCGTACGGGCGGCTGGCGGCCCGGCCCGAGCAGCGCAAGATTCTGATGATGGTCTCGGATGGCGCGCCCGCCGACGATGCGACGCTGTCGGCCAACCCGCGCGACTATCTAGAGCAACACCTGCGTGCCGTCATCGACATGATTCAGACGCGGTCGCCGGTCGAGCTCGTGGCCATCGGCATCGGCCATGACGTGGCTCGCTACTATGGCCGCGCGGTCACCATCGACGACCCCGACCAACTGGCCGGCGCCATGACGGACCAGCTCGCCCGGATGCTAGGCCAACCGGGCCGGCGGCGCGGCGGCGCCCGCTGGTAAGCTTACCCATCCTGCGGATCAACCCATGACCACTCAGCACACCGTGACGACCCTCTACTATTACCCCGGCAATGCCAGCATGACGCCGCATTGCATTCTTGAAGAAATCGGGCAACCGTTCGAGCTGGCGTTTGTCGATCGCACCCAGAATTCCCACAAGTCCCCGGACTACCTCAAGCTCAATCCGAACGGCCTGATTCCCGTGCTGGTCGATGGCGACCTGGTGCTGTACGAAACGGCCGCTATCTGCCTGCACCTGGCCGATACCCATCCCGAAAAGAAGCTGGCACCCGAGCTGGGCACGCCGGCGCGGGCGCAGTTCTATAAGTGGTTGATGTGGTTTACCAATTCGATGCAAGCCTCGCTGCTGCTTTATTTTTATCCGGAGCGCTGGCTGGACCCCGGCAACGCGGCGGCCGCGGCACAGGTCAAGGCGCACGCCGAATCCAGGATCGCGGGCCTGCTGGACCAGATGGAAGACCACCTGGAAAAAACGGGCGGCCCGTGGTTTCTGGGCGAGCAATACACGGTGCTCGACCCATTTGCCATGATGCTCTGCCGTTGGACGCGCGGCCACGGCAGGCCCGCGCGGAGCCTGCCACAGCTCGGGCCGTACTTGCAGCGCGTGCTGGCGCGCCCGGCCGTACAGCGGGCGCTGCAAGCGGAAGGGCTGGCGTCACCCTGGGTGTAGGGCGGCGGAGTCGTCCGGCCCCTTGCACTCGTGGGCGGGCAGGCGCACTTCGAAAACGGTCTGGCGCTCTGTCGAACTGACGGTGATGCGGCCCCCGTGGGCGTCGAGTATGGACTTGGCGATGGCCAGCCCGAGCCCGGCGCCTTCGCCGGCGCGCCGGCGCGATGCATCGGGCCGATAAAAGCGCTCGAACAGATGCGGCAGATGTTGCGCGGGGATCCGCGGCCCCGGATTGGCCATGACGACTCTGGCATGGCGCGCATCGCCCTCGATCCGCACCGCCACGGTTTTCCCCGTGGGCGTATGCCGGATGGCATTCGAGAGCAGATTGCTTAGCGCGCGCCGGATCATCAGCCTGTCGCCCAGCGTGCAGACACGCCCGCCGGCCAGGCGCAGGCTCACATCGCGCTCTTCGGCCCAGGCGCCGAAGTAGTCGAACAGCATCCGCAGCTCGGCGTCCAGGTCGATCTCGACGAGTTCCGGCTTGAGCAAGTGATTGTCGGCCTGGGCCAGGAACAGCATGTCGCCCACCATCTTCGCCATGCGCTCGTATTCTTCGAGATTCGAATAGAGAATCTCGCGGTATTGCTCCACGCTGCGCGCCTGCGAAAGCGCCACTTCTGTCTGCGTCTTGATATTCGTAATTGGCGTGCGCAGCTCATGGGCGATGTCGCCCGAGAAGTCCGATAGCCTTCTAAAAACGTTCTCCAGGCGCTCGAGCATGCCGTTGAACGATGTGGCAAGCTCGACCAATTCGGCGGGCACCGCGGCGGCATCCAGCCGGACGTGCAGCTGGTCCGAACGGATGCCGCGGATTTCGCGGCTGATGCGCCGGATGGGCGCGTGGCCCCGATGCACCGCCAGCCAGGTGGCCAGAATCGCAATCAGGCAGGCGGCAACGGTGACCAGCCGCAGATAGTTGCGGAAACTCTCCAGGAAGTTCAAGTGAAAATCGATGCCCGTCGCGACGGCGATGGTCAGCGCATCGGTGCCGGGCGCGCGTTCGGATGGCACGCTTAGCACAGCACCCCTGAATGTCTGGCCGTGATCCTGCCATACGCCGACAGTATTGATGGAAATCTGATCGACCGGCCGCGTCGCCGCGACAAAGCCAGATAAGTCGGAACCCGGCGTTGCGTAGATCACGGAGCCGTCGCGCATTGAAATTCGATACTGCGCATTGTGATGCCCCGCAACCGCGTTCGCGAGCCGCGCCGGCAGCGCGGCGGCGGGCTCGTTGGCGGGCAGGGTGGCGAGCGTGTCCGTCAGCGCCTGCGCCACGGCGTTCAGTTCGTCGACATCCTGCTGGACGAAATGCCTGTTGATGGATTTTTGCACTATCCACCCAAAGGCCAGCAGCACAACCGTCATGACTGCGCCGATGGAAACCGTGAGCCGTAACGCAAGGGAAGGGGGGGGCCTCATTGCCTAGGCGCGTCCGGTTACATCAAGCGTATATCCCATGCCGCGCACCGTATGGATGAGCTTGGGCTCGTAGTCGTCGTCGATCTTCGCCCTGAGCCGCCGGATCGCGACGTCGATCACGTTGGTGTCGCTGTCGAAGTTCATGTCCCATACTTGGGAAGCGATCAGGGAACGCGGCAACACTTCGCCCTGGCGCCGCACCAGAAGCTCCAGCAGCGCGAACTCCTTGTTCGTCAGATCGATGCGCACGCCGTCGCGCAGCGTGCGCCGGCGCGGAATGTCGAGGATGAGATTGGCGATTTGCAGCTGATCGTTGGAAACCGGCGCCATGCCGCGGCGCAGCAGTGTCCTGACCCGGGCAAGAAGTTCCGAGAAGGAGAACGGCTTCACCAGATAATCGTCGGCCCCCAGCTCCAGGCCCTTCACGCGGTCTTCCACGCTGTCGCGCGCGGTCAGGAACAGGACCGGCACGGGCGATTTCGCATCGCGCAGCGCCCGCACGATACGCCAGCCGTCCACGTCGGGAAGCATGACGTCCAGGATGATCAGGTCATAAGATCCGGTCAACGCGAGATGATGCCCGTCCAGGCCCGTGCGGGCCAGGTCTACGACAAATCCGGATTCCATCAGCCCCTGGCGCAGATAATCGCCGGTTTTGGCCTCGTCTTCGACGACGAGCAGTTTCATGGTGTTCCCCTTATCGTCCGCGAGCGCGTCATTGCGGATTTCCTTCGTAGTGAGTGTGCAGCCGGAGGAAACGATAAACCCTTCCACCATGGAAAGGTCAATTCTGCCTGCCTGCGCCATCTTGCACGAGCCAATGGGCCAGAGGAGGTTCATTACAGAAAAGTAATCGGGGCGTCACCGGCCCGACAGGCGCGCCTTATTAGAGTTCTGCAGGCGGACCCGTTGCTCACCCGACGGTTTCGCCGGAACACTCCCAAGAAATTCGCGCTTCAAGGATTCATCCGCGTGAAACGTTGCATTACGCCCGCGCTTGCCGTACCCGTCTCATTGGCCTCTCGCCGCCGCTTCGTCCAGGGACTGGCCGCGGGTGGCGTGCTTGCCGGTTTGCCGCCTTATGGGCTGGCGCTTGGCCGGCAAGCCGAGCGCACCAGCACCGGCTCCGCGCAGATCCTGACGGGAACCGAATTCGACCTGGAAATCGGCGAATCGCCGGTCAACTTCACGGGCAACTCCCGCCAGGCCACGACAGTCAACGGCTCGCTGCCCGCGCCGACGCTGCGATGGCGCGAGGGCGACACGGTGACCATCCGCGTGAAGAACCGGCTGAAGGAAGCCACGTCGATCCACTGGCACGGCATCATCCTGCCCTTTGAGATGGACGGTGTACCGGGCCTGAGCTTTACCGGAATAGCGCCCGGCCAGACCTTTACCTACCGCTTCAAGGTGCGGCAAAGCGGCACCTATTGGTATCACTCGCACTCGGGCATGCAGGAAGCCACCGGGGTGTATGGAGCGCTTATCATCGACCCGCGGGAAGCGGACCCGATACGCGCGGATCGGGAATACGTGGTTCAGCTTTCGGATTGGACCGACGAGGACCCGATGCGCGTGCTGGCCAAACTGAAAATGCAGGGCGACTACTACAACTATAACCAGCCCACCGCCGCGGATTTCTTTCAGGACGCCTCTAGGGCCGGGCTTCGGGCGGCGCTCGACCGGCGCAAGATGTGGAACGAAATGCGCATGAATCCCACCGATCTGGCGGATCTGTCGGCCGACGTGCTGACCTACCTGATGAACGGCACGACGCCGGCCGGCAATTGGACCGGGCTGTTTCGCCCCGGCGAGCGCGTCAGGCTGCGATTCATCAACGGCGCGGCCAATACGTTCTATGACGTGCGCATCCCGGGCCTGGATTTGACCGTCGTACAGGCCGATGGCATCAATGTCGAGCCGGTGACGGTGGACGAGTTCCGCTTCGGCCCGGGCGAAACCTATGACGTGCTGGTGCAGCCCAAGGACGACGCTTACACGATCTTTGCGCAGGCCATGGATCGCACCGGCTACGCGCGCGGCACGCTGGCCACGCAAGCGGGACTGCAGGCGCCGGTACCGCCGCTCGATGCTCCTGAATGGCTGGCCATGGCCGACATGATGGGCGCAATGAAGGGGGAGGGCCATGGCGGCATGCAAGGCATGGACCATGGCGGCATGAGCGGAATGAGCCACGGCGGCATGGCGGCCGGCGGCGCGAGCGCCCGGGTTCGCCATGCCCGCACCGAATACGGCGCCAGTACCGATATGCGGGTCGACATGCCGCGCACCAATCTCGATGACCCCGGCGTGGGCCTAAGAAACAACGGCCGGCGCGTGCTGACCTTGTCTCAGTTGCATACGGTGGGCGGCCCGATGGATCCGCGCGGCGCCGAACGCGAAATCGAACTGCACCTGACCGGCAACATGGAGCGCTATACCTGGTCGTTCGACGGGGTGGAGTATGGAAAATCGACTCCGGTGCATTTTCGGCACGGGGAAAGAGTACGGGTCATTCTGCACAACGACACGATGATGACGCACCCGATGCACCTGCATGGCATGTGGAGCGAACTGGAAACACCCGATGGCCAGTTCCTGGCACGGCGCCACACCATCCCGGTGCAGCCGGCGCAACGCATCAGTTTTCTGGTAACCGCGGATGCCCTGGGGCGCTGGGCATGGCATTGCCACCTTATGCTGCATATGGATGCCGGCATGTTTCGCGAGGTGGTGGTCGCATGAAGAGCATGAACCGCGCTTCGGCAATCTTGGCCGTGAACCTGGATATGAAAAAGTCCCTGCTCGCGGTTTTGCTTGCCGTCCTGGGAGGGCTGCCCGCTACCGCTTTTTCCCAAACCCATGCGGGCCATGGGGACCATGGGGACCATGATGCCGGCCATGCACCCGCGCCCTCTGACGCGGCCACGCCAGACCCTGCCGCGCCCGACACGGGTGCCCGGGACCCGGACGCCTATTCGGGCGGCTACGTGCGCAACGCGGGCGTATATTCCCTGCCGCCGTCCGACGCGTTGATGATGTCGGACATGCATCGCCACGGCTCGGTCGAGTTCGAACGATTCGAATATGTCCGGGCCCGGGGCGCGGAGTGGGGCGCCTATGAAGGCGAAGCCTGGTATGGCAGCACCTATGACCGGGCGGTGATCAAAGCCGAAGGCGAAGTGGCCGGCGGAAAACTGCGGGACTCCGAAACGCAATTGCTATGGCGCCACGCGGTTTCGCCGTTCTGGGATACGGAACTGGGGCTTCGTTTCGACCATGGCCAAGAAGGGCCCAACCGGCAATGGCTGGCATTCGGCGTGCAAGGCCTCGCACCTTACTGGGTGGAAATCGATGCGACGGCCTATGCGGGCCCGAGCGGCAGAACGGCGCTGAAGCTGAAAGCGGAGTATGACTTGCTGCTGACTCAGAAGCTTTACCTGAAACCCAGCGTCGAAATGAACCTGTACGGAAAGAACGACGAACAACGGGCGATAGGAAGCGGCTTGGCCGATGCCACGGCGGGCCTGCGCCTGAAGTACGAAATCACGCGCCAGTTTGTTCCCTATGTCGGTGTGGAGTGGTCGGGGAAATTCGGCAAGACCGCCGACTATGCAAGGCAGGCCGGCGAGGCGCGGCAAGAGACGCGCTTCGTGGCCGGCCTGAGCTTTCGTTTCTAAGGTCTTTTTAGGTAAGGCTTCCTTAGGCCGGTTGGTCGATGGCGACGGAGGGGCGCCGGGCGCCTGGGTGGGCTTGGCCTTGCCATAGCCGTTACTTTACATAATACACATTATGCGTAATTCATGGGCCGGCCAGCCCGGGTTCGGCCAGCCCGCATAACCTCAGGCCGGGCTTTCAGAACGCGTTGGCCCGGCGCGGTTCCTCGGCGGCGACCGCCCGGCTCGCGGCCGCGGCCGCCGAAGACTCCTCGCGCGACCACAGATAGCTGCCATCCAGTTCCTGGAACGACCGGCAGCCGATCTGCGTCATGACCATATCCAGTTCGTTGCGCACGATCTGCAGCGCCCGTTCGGCGCCCGCCTGCCCGCCGGCCGCCACGGCATACAGGGTCGGCCGGCCGAAGATGGTCGAACACGCGCCCAGGGCGCGCGCGATGGCCACATCCGAACCGCGCCGGACCCCGCTGTCCAGGATCAGCGGCATGCGCTCGCCTACCGCCGCGCGTATGGCGGGCAGCATGTCCAGCGGCGCCGGCGCGGCATCCAGCTGCCGCCCGCCGTGGTTCGATACCACCAGCCCGTCCACGCCCAGCCGCGCGGCCTCGCGGGCGTCTTCGGGATGCAGCAGCCCCTTGATCATCAACGGGCCGTCCCAGGCCTTGCGGATGCGCTGCATGTGCTGCCAGCTGATCATGGGCGCCGGTGTCAGGGTTCCGTACAGATCGGCCACCGCGGCCGCGTTGGCCTGCGCCGACGCGTACGGCTTCCAGTTCTGCATCATGGGAATGCCGCCGGTGCGCAGATAGCGCAGCACCCACGCCGGATGGCCCAAGGCTTCCAGCACGACCCCCGGCGTCATGCGGAACGGACGGGAAAAACCGTTGCGCCGGTTGCGCTCGCGATTCGAATTGACCGGCACGTCCACCGATACGACCAGCACCCGCGGGCCGGCCTCGCTGGCCCGCCGGACCAGATCGTCGTTGATGCGTTCGTCGCGGGTGCAATACATCTGCAGCCACACGTGTTCGGGAGCAACGGCAATGGCGTCTTCCCAGGCCGCATTGCTGGCGCTGGACAGCAAGAACGGCACGTCGGCCTGGCGCGCGGCCGCGGCCAGCATCAGGTCCGCGCCGGGCCGGAACAGGCCCGCCAGGCCGGTAGGCGAAATACCGATCGGGCTGGCGTAGCGGCGCCCGAACAATTCCACCGATTGATCGCGCGTGGATACGTCGCGCAGGTAACGCGGCACCAGGCAGTAGCGTTCGAAGGCAGCGCGGTTGCGCTGCAGGCACAGTTCGCCATCGGCGCCGCCGTCGATAAAATCGAACGCGATGCGCGGCAGCTTGCGGCGCGCCAGCCGGCGCATGTCTTCCAGGTTGATGGCGGATTGAAGGTTCACGACGTGGCTCTAGGGAAATGGCGACGCCATAACCTTAAGCGAGCTTTCGCGCGCCGCCACGGCCCGCGCGGGCGTCTATTTCATATGCTGAACTTGTCCGCTTCGGCCGCCAGCACCGAGGCCACGCCCTGCAGCGCCTCATGCAATTCGGGCAAGCGCGGCTCGCCATAAAGCTCGGGCGTACCGATCAGGCAGACGGCCGCGAAGGCCTCGCCGCGCGTGTCGAGCACGGGCACGGCCAGCGCGTGCACGCCCTGCACGACGTCGCCCAGATTCACGCCCCAGCCATGATCGTCGGAGCGTTCCTGCATCTTCTGCAACGCATGCAGTCGCATGGTGCCGTGCCCGGCGATTTCCTGGGCCACGTTGTTCAACAGGACCTGGCGCGCCTCGTCCGGCGGCAGCGTCTGGATGATGGCCACGCCGCCGACCGACGTGAACAGCGGCCGCCGCGTGCCGGCATGCACCATCAGCCCGGACAACTGCAAGGTCCCCGTCCTGACGCTGCATACATATTCATTGCCGCTGCGCAGCAACAGCAACGCGATGCCGCCCATGCGGCGGGCGAACGACTGCAGCACCGATTCGGCGCGGCGCTGGAACTGCACCCGCGTGGGAACGGCCAGGCCCAGTTCGTACATCAGCGGGCCGGGCAGGTAGCGCCGGTCGGCCGGACGCTGGACGACCAGGCGCTCTTCGACCAAACAGGCCAGCATGCGGTGCACCGTGCCCTTGTCTTGTTTGCAGGCGGCGGCCAGGTCCGACAGCCGCCAGCCGAAATCGGGCCGCGTCGCGATCACGCGCATGAGCTTGATTCCACGCCCCAGACTCTGGGTGCCGGTGCGATCGGGCGCCGCCCGGTTGGGCAGCTCCATAGCAAGGTGCTCGAAATCCATGGTGTCTCGTCCTCCCCTTGCCCGCTCGCGCGGCCCGCAATGCGATTTCAGGCCGATGCGTGCGAGTACATTGTTTTGCCCCCTGCCGGCAGCCTGGCGGTAAACACGCAGCCGGACCGGGATTCGATCATGTGCAACGTGCGGCCATCGGGGCCGCCGTAGGCGCAATTGGTGGTGTACAGCCCTTCCGGCGCGTCGATGCGATACTGCGGCTCGCCGCGCGGGCTGAATATCCAGACCGCGCCGAAACCCACGTGGCATACCGCCAGCCCGCCTTCGGCGTCCAGCGCGATGCCGTCGGGCCCGCCTCCGCCCGACATTTGAATATACACCCCGACCTTGGTGGCCGAGCCATCGGCCATCAGCGGCACGCGCCAGATGGCGTTGTCGCGCGTCACCGCCAGATACACGGCGGTTTCGTCCAGATTCATGACCAGGCCATTGGGGCTGGGAATACCCTGCAGCACGACATCCAGCTGCCCCGAGGAGCGCAGGCGATACAGGCGGCCGCTGGGGTCGTGCAGGCCCGACTGGCCCTGGTCGGTGAAATACAGGTCGCCATTGGCGGCGAAGAACAGGTCGTTGCAGCCCTTGAAGCGCTCCAGCCGCGCCCGGTCCAGATAAGGTTCGACGCGCCCGGTCCGCGGATCCAGCACCATGATGCCGTTCTTGTAGTCGGCGATGAAGGCGCGGCCGTCGGGGTGGAACTTCAGGCCATTGGGTTCGCCGTCGTATTCCGCGGCCAGTTCCACCCCGCCCTTGGGGTCGATGCGGAAAATGCGGCCCCACGGAATATCCACCACCCACAGATTGCCGTCGCGGTCGAACGACGGGCCTTCCAGGAACACCGGCGCCGGCGCGCCATGCAATTGCGTACGCGCCCAGTCGCTGGCACGGTCGCGCACCAGGAAACGTTCGGGAATGCGGGCGAATACCTCGGCGTGCAGCTTTTCAGGGGGGGCGAACATGCGGTCTCCTTGGGTCAATTGCCCGAGATGTGATTCGGCAGCCATAGGGCCAGTTCGGGCCACACCGCCAGCATCAGCAGCAGCACGAACATCAGCAGGTGAAAGGGTATGGTGCCCATCACCACGTCCGACAGGTTGCCGCGCGAAATGCTCTGGATGACGAACAGGTTGATGCCGATGGGCGGCGTGATCTGGCCCATTTCGATGAACAGCACCACCACGATGCCGAACCACACCGGATCGATGCCGTACGTGGCCAGCAGCGGATACAGCAGCGGCACCGTAATCACGATCATGCCCAGGCTTTCGACCAGCGCGCCCAGCGCCGTGAACAGAATCAGCAAGGCGATGAAGAACCCCAGCTTGCTCAGATTCATGTCGACGATGAACTCGGTGATGGCCTCGCCCACGCCCGCATAGCTCATGGCATACGAAAACACGAAGGCCGCGTAGGTAATGAACAGGATGTTGCTGACCATCAGCGTGGAACGCTTCAGGCACGCGGCCAGGCCGCTCCAGCTCAGGCTGCCGAACAGGGCGGCGATCACCAGGGCGAATATGCAGCCCGCCGCCGCGGCCTCGGTGGGAGTGGCCACGCCGGTATAGATGGCGCCCATGATGCCCAGGATGAGCAATAGCACCGGCACGATGTCGACCAGCGAGCGCAGCACCATCTGGCTGGTCAGGGCGCCGCGTTCGGCGGGGGCGATCTCGGGATGCAGCAGCGCCTTGATGCCCACGTACAGCATGAACAGCAGTGTCAGCACGATGCCCGGCACCACGCCCGCCATGAACAGCTTGGCCACCGACGTCTCGGTAAAGGTGGCATAGACGATCATGGCGATCGACGGCGGCAGCAGAATACCCAGCGTTCCGCCGGCCGCCAGCGAGCCGGTGGCCAGGCGCGGATCGTACTTGCGCGCTTTCAGCTCGGGCAGCGCCACTTGGCCGATGGACGCGGCGGTGGCGATGCTGGATCCGCTGACGGCGGCGAACACCGCGCAACCGGCGATGTTGGTTTGCAGCAGTCCGCCCGGAATGCGCCGCACCAGGCGCGACAGCCCCCCGTACATGCGCATGCCCACGCCGCTGCTCTGCAAGAGTTCGGCCATCAGCACGAATAGCGGAATGGCCGTCAGCGTATAGGCGTCCATGCTGCCCCAGGTCGTGATGCCCAGCCCGTGCAAGGCCCCGATGCCGCCTTCCAGGTACAGGTACAGCACGCCGGGCAGCAGAATGGCGTACGGCACCGCCATGCCCGCGGCCAGCAGGCCGATGAACAGCACAAAAATAAGAATGATCAGGTATTCGCCACCCATGGCATCCTCCGGTGATGACGCAGTGGATTCAGCGCGATACGGCGCGCAGGCGCCGCACGTCCGCGGCCAGGACACGCAGCAGCGCCCAGGTCAGGACCAGCACGCCCAGCGGCATCGCCAGCCTGGGCAGCCACAGCGGCGTCATCAGGGTCGTCGACGCGACATCGCCGGACTTCCAGCTCAGCCATTCGAAGCGGGCCAGTTCCACCAGCAGCACCAGCGTCACGGCCGTTGCCAGCACGTCGAACAGCAGCTTCAGGCGTGCCCGCCCTTTGGGCCCCAGGCGGTTCTCAAGGAAATGCACGCTGTGGTAGGCATGCTGCAGCTGGCCCGAGGCCAGCGACAGGAAGGTGATGGCCACCAGCGCATAGCCGCCCAGTTCATTGCTGAACTGGATCGACCAGCCGAACGCCGAACGCACGATCATTTCCATGCCCATCATGACGACCAGCCCGACCACCAGCGCCTGCGAGACCCAGCGGCACCAGCGCGCCGCCCTGCCCTCCGATGGGCTGTAGGCGTCTCCTTCGGTCTCGCCCGTAACGGGGTCCAGCATGGGCTGCGGCGCGGGCCGCGCGCCCGCGGCAGCCGGCGTTTCTGCATACATGGCTTGGGTTCCCGGCATGGCGTTCAACGCCCCACTGCCTGGCGCACTTCCTGCAGCGCCGGCTTGACCGACGGCCGCTCTTCGCCCCATTGGGTCCAGTACGGCGTGATGCGCTTTTCGGCCTCGGCCAGGTCGGCCGCGCTGGGCTCGGTAATGACCATGCCGCCCTGCGCCAGCTTGCGGGTGAGTTCCTGGTCTTCCTTGGCCATGGCCTCGGTGATGAGCCGGGTGTGCTCGTCGACCAGGGCCTGCACCTTGGCCTGCGTGTCGGGGCTGAGCTCTTTCCAGGCGTCGGTGTTCACCAGGATCAGCGAATCGATGTAGCTGACATTCAGGCGATAGCTGTAGGCCAACAGGTCACGCCACACATAGCCGTAGCCCGAGCTGGCCGTGAGCACGCCATCGACGACGCCGCGATCGATGGCGGCGGCCACTTCCGACGTTCCCAAGGTCACCGGAATGCCGCCCAGCAGCTTGATGAATTCCGCCTGTTCGGGCGAGATCACGCGGATCTTCTGGCCCGCGATATCGGCCAGCGAGGTCAGCTTGTTCTTGGACCAGAACACGTTTTCCGGGAAAATGTAGCGGCCCAGCAGCGTGATGTTCTTCTTGGCGTACGCCTCGCGCAGGTATTTGCTTTCGATGTCCCAGGCCTTGTCGAATTCGGCGCGGGTGGGCAGGAACATCGGCAGGCGCACGACGCCGCCCACGGGGACGCTGCCCAGGAAGAACGTGTCATCGCCCATCTGCACGATGTTGTCGGCCACGGCCTGGGTGATGTTGGTGGCGGAAATCGGTATGGTGCCGCCCAGGTTCAACCTGACGGTGAGCTCGCCGTCGGTTTCTTTATCGATCGCCTCGAGCAAGGCCTTCAGGCCCTTGGCCGCGGTAACCGTGGACACGGCGTTGTAGGTGTAGGCGCGCCAGCGCTCTTTTGCGATGGCCGGATGCGCAGCCAGGGCCGTGGCCGCCACCAGACAAACCGCGCCGATGCGCCGCAGGGATGCTTCGAATCGAACCATGTCTCTCTCCTCTGTTGTTATCAGCCTCGCGACGCGCCGGGCGATTGCGGGTTGCTGGTACGTTAGGCCCGATAAACAGCCAGAGGAAGGGCCGCTTCTACATAGGTTTCATATGATGAACTTTAAGCGGCGGCCCCAATGCGTGGCGCAGCGTGCACGCTGCGCGGCGCGCGGCCCGATTCTTGCTGGCAGGCGGGCTTTCCCCTTTGCCCGGCACACCATGACCACTCCGGCCTCTTCCGCCAGCGCCATCCGTATCGGCATTTCGGGCTGGCGCTATCCGCCCTGGCGCGGCACGTTTTATCCCGAAGACCTGCCGCAGGCCCAGGAACTGGCCTATGCCTCGCACCAGGTGCCCACCATCGAGATCAACGGCACGTTCTATTCGCTGCAGCGGCCGGAATGGTTTGCGCGCTGGCGCGATGCCACGCCGCGCGGGTTCGTTTTCAGCGTCAAGGGCACGCGCTTCATTACGCACCGGCTGCGGCTGCGCAACATCGAGACCCCGCTGGCCAATTTCCTGGCCTCGGGGCTGTTCGAGTTGCAGGAAAAGCTGGGGCCTGTCTTGTGGCAGTTTCCGCCCTCGATGCCCTTCGACCCCGAACGCTTCGAACACTTCCTGGCGTTGCTGCCGCACGATACCGACGCGGCGGCAAAGCTGGCGGGCCGGCACGACGCGCGCATGAACGGCCGGGCCGCGCTGCAGGGAGGACCGCGGCGGCCCTTGCGGCACGCGGTCGAGATACGCCACGACAGCTTCGCGTGTCCGGAATTCGTCACCCTGTTGCGCGATCACGGCGTGGCGCTGGTCACGGCGGACACCGCGGGCAAATGGCCGTTGCTGGAAGACGCCACGGCCGATTTCGCGTACCTGAGACTGCACGGCGACAAGGAACTGTATGCCAGCGGCTATACCGGCCAGGCCCTGCACCGCTGGGCCAGCCGCATCCGATCGTGGTCGCACGGCCGCGAGCCGCGCGATGCCCGCCGCGCCGGCCCGCGGCCCGACCGCCCATACGGACCGCGCGACATCTATTGCTATTTCGACAACGACATCAAGGTCAAGGCGCCGGGTGACGCGCGCGGTCTGGCGCGCCTGCTGGGGCTGCCGCTGGCGCCGGTGGAGCCGGCGCCGGAGAAATAGCTCGCGGAAAAGAGGTGTCTGACTCCCGCAGGGTGTCAGACACCTCTGCCTGAAGCGGCCGTACCGCAGTTTGTGGGCACCTCGGTGTCTGACACCCTGCGGGAGTCAGACACCTGAAGCGCCGACCTGAAGCGCCGCGGCCTTGCGCGCTCAGGGCCCCGCGGGCAGGACGAAGCGCAGCACCGCGCCCTGCCCGGGCTCGTCGAGCAGGCTGATCTCGCTGCGATGCAGTTGCAGGATGCGCTGCACGATCACCAGCCCCAGCCCGCCGCTGTCGCGACGATGCTGGCCCAGGGCCGAAGCCCGAGTAAAGAGGCCGGCGCGCAGCTCGACAGGAATACCGGGGCCGGTATCGCTGACGCGCACCTCGACCGCCTGCCCGGCGGTACCCAGCCGCACCTGGATCCGGGTGCCCGGCGGGCTGTGGCGGATGGCGTTGTCCAGCAGATTGGTCAAGACCCGCTCGATCATGCCCAGGTCGGCGCGTACCGGCGGCAGCTCGCGCGGAAAATCGATGCTCAGGTGCTGGCGCCGGGCCTCGGCGGCCAGCTCGAATTTCTGAATGACGTCCTGCACCAGTTCCGGCAGCGCGAAGGTATCGAGTTCGGGCTGGACCAGGCCGGATTCGAGCCGGGCCAATTCGAACAATTCCTGTGCCAGCCGCCCTACTTTGCGGCTTTGCCCCAGCGCGATATCCAGGTAACGGCGCCGCTCGTCGGGCGGCAACGACTCGTCCTTGAGCCGCAAGGTCTCCAGGTAGCCATGCAGCGAGGTCAGGGGCGTACGCAGATCGTGCGAAATATTGGCCACCAGGTCGCGCCGCTGCTGGTCCTGGCGTGTCAGTTCGCGCCACTGGTCGGCAATGCGGTGCCCCATTTGCGCGAACGCGCGCCGCAGCACGGCGATTTCATCGCCGTCGTCGTCGTCGTCGCCGTCGCGGCGCAGCGCGGCGGCGGCCGCGCCATTGCCGTCGAACTTGCGCACCGCCTGCGTCAGCGAACGCAGCGGCCGCGTGATCCATGCAAACGCCACCAGGCCGGCGGCCAGCCCCAGCAGCGCGACCAGCGCGATCGACCACAGCGTGGCCCGCAGCACGGCGCTGGCCGATACCGTCGAGACCAGCGCATCGTGCGCCTCGCCCTGCAACACGACATAGACATAACCGCGGTCCCGGCCGTCGATGCGGATGGGCGCCGCGCTGAACACCTTGCGCACCCCCGTGTTGCGCGGATCGACTCCCAGGATGGGCAAGGCCTCGCCGGCCAGGAAACGGCGCACCGGCTCCAGGTCGACCCGGTCGAGCCTGATGTGGCCCGCCGGCGCCGCGTCGGCCTCGATGCGGCCGTCGTTGCCCAGCAGATAAACCTCGACCGCGGGGTTGACCGCCATCAGTTGGTCGAACAGCATGCGCACCGATTCGGGCTTCCATCCCCCGGCGTCCATCAGCGGCCGCGTGCTGGCGATGTGCGCGGCCAGCCCGCTGGACAGCCGTTGCACCACTTCTTGCTGGTAACGCTCGTTGGCGGCCATATGCAGCCAGGCCGAAGCGCCGCAGCAAGCCAGCAGCAGCAGTGCGAACACCGCCGAAAGGCGCTGGGTGAGGGTCAGGCGCTTCATGCGGGCTCTCCGGAGGCCCCCGTGGCGAACTTGTAGCCACGCCCCCATACGGTCAGGATGCGGCTGGGCGCGGACGGATCGGCTTCGATCTTGGTGCGCAGCCGGTTGATGTGGGTGTTCACGGTGTGCTCGTAGCCCTCATGCCGGTAGCCCCACACCTGGTTCAGGAGCTCCATGCGCGAAAACACCTTGCCGGGATGGCGGGCAAAGAAATACAGCAGGTCGAACTCGCGCGGCGTCAGATCCAGCGGCCGGCCATCCACCGTGGCATCGCGCGCCATGGGGTCGATGGACAGGCCCGGCAATTCGAGCCGGCCGGCATCCAGCCGGGCATTGCGCTCGAGCGCATCGGCGCGGCGCAGCAGCGCCTTGATGCGCGCCACCAGCTCCAGCATCGAGAACGGCTTGGCCAGGTAGTCGTCGGCGCCCAGTTCAAGGCCCAGAATGCGATGCACCTCGGTAGAGCGCGCGCTGGTGATGATGATGGGCGTGTAGCGCGCCATGGCCCGGGCGCGCTTGCAGATCTCCAGGCCATCGATGCCCGGCAGCATCAGGTCCAGCACCAGCGCGTCCCAGCGTCCGGCTTCCAGGTGGCGCAGGCCCGCCTCGCCATCGGCCGCGTGGGTCACCGCGTAACCCTCGTCGCGCAGGTGCAGATGCAGCAGCTCTGCGATATGGACGTCGTCTTCGACAATCAGGATGCGCTTGGACATGGCGTAAAGGAAAATGCGGGCCGCTATCCGCTATTGTCGCCAATTGCGGCCGGCCAGTTATCACATTTAATTTAAGTTTGCGTGAGGACTTCGCCATGGGGCGCGGGCAAGAATGCCGCCATGGCTACTTCATTGCATGCTTGCTCCCAGACCGGCGCCACGGCCGATGCGCGGACCATACACCCCGCCTGGCTGCGCCTTACCCACTGGCTGAACGCCCTGGCGGTGCTGGTGATGATCGCCAGCGGCTGGCGCATTTATAACGCATCGCCCCTGTTCGGGTTCACCTTTCCCTCCGGCTTCACCTTGGGTGGGTGGCTGGGCGGCGCCCTGCAATGGCATTTCGCCGGCATGTGGCTGCTGGTGGGCAACGGGCTGCTGTACCTGGCCGTGAATCTGGCCTGTGGCCGCTTGCCGCGGCGCTTTTTGCCGCTTTCGCCGCAGAGCATCGCCGCCGACGCGGGCGCCGCGCTGCGCGGCCGCCTGTCGCACGCCGACCCCGGCCAGTACAACGCCGTGCAGCGCCTGGCTTATTTATTCGTCATGCTGGACATCGCGGTGCTGGTGCTGTCCGGCCTGGTGTTGTGGAAATCGGTGCAGTTCGAAACGCTGCGCGTACTGCTGGGCGGCTATGAAACGGCACGCCGCGTGCATTTTCTTGCCATGGCGCTGTTGGCCGCGTTCGTCGCGGTGCACGTGCTGATGGCGGCGCTGGTGCCGCGCACCCTGCTGGCCATGATCAAGGGCAAATAAGGAGACAGCGCGATGCCCCCTCGCAAACCCCCCGCCCTGCCCGGCCTGGATGGCCCCGGCATCATGCGGGAAGCGCGCAAGCTGCTTGGCGCGCGCATCGAACAGCCGTCCCGGCGCGCGTTCCTGCAGCGCACGCTGAGCCTGGGCGGGCTGGCGCTGCTGTCGGGCTGCAATCTCAGCGACGACGACAGCGTCGAACGGGCCCTGGCCGCCGTATCCCGTTTCAACGACCGGGTGCAAGGCTGGCTATTCGATCCCGGCCAGCTCGCGCCTACCTATCCGGAATCGATGATCACGCGGCCGTTTCCGTTCAACGCCTACTACGGCATCGAGGACGTGCCGCGCGTGGACGAGGCCGATTTCCGGCTGGAGCTGGCCGGCCTGGTCGGCGACAAGCGCCCCTGGCGGCTGGCCCAGCTGCGCGCGATGCCGCAGGTGGATCAGGTAACGCGCCACATCTGTGTAGAAGGCTGGAGCGCCATCGGCAAATGGGGCGGCGTGCGCTTCGCCGATTTCCTGCGGCAGGTAGGCGCGGATGTACAGGCGCGGTACGTGGGCTTCAAGTGCGCCGACGACTACTACACCAGCATCGACATGGCCACCGCCCTGCACCCGCAAACCTTGCTGGCCCTGACCTACGACGGCCAGCCGCTGCCGCCCGAGTACGGCTTTCCCATGAAGCTGCGCATGCCAACCAAGCTGGGCTACAAAAACCCCAAGCATATCCAGGCCATCTACGTGACCAACACGTTTCCGGGCGGGTATTGGGAAGACCAGGGCTACAACTGGTTCGGCGGCAGCTGACGCATTTTCAACCCGCGGCCGAGCCGCGACTAGTCCGGAGGTTCCACCATGAAGAAAAGCACGATATGCGCGGCCTGGATGTGCCTGGCCCTGGCCGGCGGCGCCTATGCCGCCGACGGCATGCACAAGGACGACATGGCCAAGGACGGGATGTCCAGGAGTTCGATGCCGAAAAGCGATATGGGCAAGAAGGAAATGTCCCACCCGGCGTCCGGCGGCATGAAGAAAAACAGCATGTCCAAGGATGGCATGAAGAAGAACGGCATGTCCCAGAACCCGATGTCCAAAGACGATATGAAGCAGGACGGCATGTCGCGGGGCGATACGGCCCAAGGCGGCATGAAGAAGTAATCACAGGGCAGCGTCGCCACGGAACCTGCCGTTGCGGGTGCCGCGGCGCTTTACGGGAGCGGATCATGAAATCGACTCGCAGATTGTTCCTGGCCGCGGGCGGCGGTGCCGCCCTGGCCGGGATACTGGGCCCCCTGGCCGGCGTGCGCGGGCAGGCACGCGCGGCAGAGGCGGGTTTTGCCGTCACGCACAGCGATGCCGAGTGGCGCGCGCTGCTCACTGCGGCGCAATACCGCGTACTGCGCCACGCGGGCACCGAACCGCCGTATTCCAGCGCCCTGGACCACGAGCACCGCGATGGCGTCTATGCCTGCGCGGGCTGCGGCCAGGCGTTGTTCTCGTCCGATACCAAGTTCGACAGCGGCACCGGCTGGCCCAGCTTCTGGCAGCCCTTGCCGCACGCCGTCGGCACCACCCGCGACCGCGGCTTCGGCATGGTGCGCACCGCCGTGCATTGCGGGCGCTGCGGCGGCCACCTGGGCCATGTCTTCGACGACGGCCCCAGGCCCACGGGATTACGCTACTGCATGAACGGCGTGGCCCTGGCTTTCACGGCGGCAGCCTCTTGATAGACCCAAACGGAATCCCACCATGAAAACGCCCTCTGCCCCCCACGCCGCGGCGTCGCGCCGCGCCACGATCATCCGCCTGGCAGGCGCGGCCCTGCTGGCTGGCGCTGCGTGGTACGCCGCGCAGGCACCCGGCCACGCCGCCGAGGCGGCCGTTCGCATTGCGCCGCCGTCCGTCGACCTGCCCGCCGACGGCGCCCGGACCGCCACGGCCGTGCTGGCGGGCGGATGCTTCTGGGGCGTGCAGGCGGTATTCCAGCATGTGGATGGCGTCACCGGCGCGGTGTCGGGCTATGCCGGGGGCAGCGCCGATACGGCCGACTACGAGACCGTCAGCGGCGGCCGCACCAGCCATGCCGAGGCCGTGCAGATCACTTACGACCCCGGCCGTATCACTTATGGGCAGTTGCTGCAGATCTATTTTTCGGTGGCCCACGACCCGACCCAGCACAATCGCCAGGGCCCCGATGTGGGCACGCAGTACCGGTCGGCGATTTTCGCGGCCAGCCAGGCGCAGCGGCGCGTGGCCGAGGCCTATATTGCGCAGCTCGACCGTTCGGGCGCCTATGCCCGCCCGCTGGCGACCACGGTCGAGAGCCTGCAGGGCTTTTATCCGGCCGAGGCCTATCACCAGGACTATCTGGTACGCCACCCCGACAGCCCGTACATCATTATCAACGACCAGCCCAAGGTCGAGCAGTTGGCCCGGCTGTATGCCGGCCGCTACCGGCAGGCCCCCGCGCTGGTGAACCACTGAGCTTTCCGCCCGGGCCGCGGCCGCTTGACGTTGCCCGCCGCGCGGGCCTACTCTCGGACACGGATCCTGGTTATGGAAGGGACAGTGTCTTCGACATCGACGGTGCATCATTGCGTGGGCGTGTTGCTGGCGGCGGGCGAAGGCCTGCGCTACCGGGCTGCGCGCCGCGCCTTGCGCGACGCCGCCCACAAGCTCCTTGCCCCCCTGCCTGACGGGCGCCCCGTGGCACAGGCCAGCGCCAGCACGCTGCTGGCCGCGCTGCCCGACACCATCGCGGTGGTGGCCGACCGCCCCCCCGAACTGCCCGCCCTGCTGTCGCGGCTGGGCTGCTCCATTTTGCAGGCTCCCCCCGCGCCACGCGGCATGGGCGTATCGCTGGCCGCCGCCGCGCGCCATCTGCTGGCCCGCCCCGCGCCCGCCGGCCAGTTGCCCGGCTGCGCGGTGGCCCTGGCCGATATGCCGTGGGTGCGGCCCGAAACCCTGCGCCTGGTGCTGCGGCACGCGGCCCGCGACCGCATCGTCGTGCCCCTGTGCCAGGGCCGGCGCGGCCATCCGGTGGTGTTCGGCGGCGACTATCTGCCCGAACTGGCCGAGCTCGATGGCGACACGGGCGCGCGGGGCCTGCTGCAGCGTCACGGCGCGCTGGAAGTCGAATGCGACGACACGGGCGTCCTGTACGACGTCGACGTCCCCACCGATCTGACTACCTCTACAGGAACCCCATCTCGATGAATGCCCTGGACATCGACGTTCTGAAGCAGGCGCGCGACTGGATGGCCCGTGGCCATGCGGTGCACCTGGCCACGGTGGCCCAGACCTGGGGCTCGGCGCCGCGCCAGGCCGGCGCCCTGATGGCGCTGCGCGGCGACGGCCGCATCGTCGGCTCGGTATCGGGCGGGTGCGTCGAAGACGACCTGATCGCGCGCGCCCAGGCCGGCCGGCTGCCGGCCCGGCCCGAACGGGTCACCTATGGCGTCACCGGCGACGAAGCCACGCGTTTCGGACTGCCCTGCGGCGGCACGCTGCGCCTGGTGATCGAGCCGCTGGAGGGCACGCAATGGCTGGATACCGTGCTGGCCGGCATCGACGAACAAAAACTGGTGGCCCGCACGCTCGATCTGCAAACGGGCGCCTGTACCGTGGCGGCGGCCGACCCCGCCGATGGCCCCGACTTCGACGGCCGGATCTTGCGCTCGGTGTACGGCCCGCAATGGCGCCTGCTGATCATCGGCGCCAACCAGACGGCCCGCGTGCTGGGCGGCATGGCGATCCAGCTCGATTTCCGCGTGCTGGTATGCGATCCGCGCGCCGAACTGCATGCCGGCTGGGACCTGCCGCATTGCACGCTATTGACCAGCATGCCCGATGACGCGGTGCTGGACATCGGCGTCGACGCGCGCACCGCCATCGTGGCCCTGACCCACGACCCCAAGCTCGACGACATGGCGTTGCTGGAAGCGCTGAAATCGCCGGCCTTCTATGTGGGCGCGCTGGGCTCGCGCCCCAACCAGGCCAAGCGCCGCGAGCGCCTGCGCCAGTTCGACCTCGACGAGGCCCAGATCGCCCGGCTGCATGGCCCGGTTGGCCTGCGCATCGCCAGCCGCACGCCGGCCGAGATCGCGGTGGCCGTGGCGGCCGAACTGGTATGGGTGCGCAATTCGCTGGGCACCGGCCAGGCCTCGTCATACCTGGACATCGGCAGCCTGGCCGATGGCGCGCCGCGCCTGGAAGCCGATCCGCCGTCGTAGCGGCGCGGGACGGCGCTCCGCGCCGGCTGTGGATGCCATTACCAGGAAAGCCCATGACCCTTGCCAATCCGTCCCGCCGCTCTTTTCTGAAAACCGCCGTCATCGGCGGCACGACTATTTATATTGCGCCGCTGGGCAGCAAGGCCTATGCCGCCCTGTTCGAACAGCAACTGCTGACGCCGGTGCAATGGGACCCCGTCGAAGGGCGTGCCCGCTTTCGCATCGACGGCATCGCCAAGGTCACCGGCTCGAAGATCTTCGCGCGCGACATCCGCGCGCGCGACCTGCCCAACTGGCCGCGCGAACAGTCGCACGCACTGATCCTGCGCGCCAACCAGGCCGACCGCGCCTATGCCGGCCTGGACCTGTCGGTGCTCGACCCCGACCTGCGGCCCGACCGGCTGGTCACGGCGCAAGACCTGGCGCGCGACCAGCTGGCGTTCCCGGCCTTCTACGGCGACGACATGCTGCTGCCCGAAGGCAAGACGCCCGCTTACCTGGGCCACGCGGTTGCCATCCTGATCTACCACGATTTCGCGCGTTTTCGCTACGCCAAAGACAAGCTCAAGTTCCGCGACGGCGTGGTGCGCTACGGCGCGCACACCGGCCCGCTGCAGCGCGACCCCTGGGGCACTTTCCGGTATGTGCGCGTGGGCGGCGCCACCGGCTACGACGACGATGTCTATTCCAGCCTGAAAGACGCGCCCATTTTTCCCAGCACCATGCGCAAGCACCTGCCGGTATGGCCCGACGGTGTCGACCACGGCAAGCTGGACGAACAGGGCATGTATCACGCCGCCCGCATCGCCGCCGAGCTGGACCAGCCGCCGGGCGACTGGCTGGTCGTGCAGCGCGATTACCAGACGCAGTCGGTGGATACGGCCGCGCTGGAGCCCGATAACGCCAACTGCTGGTACGACGCCCAGGCCCAGGCGCTGCACATGGTGGTGCCCACGCAATCGCCGCAAGAGGTCGCGCAGAGCACGGTCGAGATGACCGCCCCCGGCCGCTATCCGGTGCGCAAGGTGTTCCTGCACCCCTGCTATACGGTCGGGTACGGTTCGAAAGACCACTGCAACATGCCGTTCTACGGCGTGGTCTGCGCGCTGTATGGCGATGGCCGCCCGGTGCGCATCGCCAACGACCGCTACGAACAATTCCAGACTTCGCTCAAGCGCCATGCATTCAGCATGCGCTATCGCATCGGGGTCGACCGCAAGACGGGCCTGATGCAGGCCTTCCAGGGGCACCTGGAAGCCAACGGCGGCGGGCGCGCCAATTTTTCGCCGTCGGTGGCCATGGTGGGCGCCACGGCGGCGCAATCGATCTACTATTTTCCCAAGAACGACCTGACCGCCATCGCGCTGGCCAGCCGCGCCATCGATGCCGGCTCGGCGCGCGGCTACGGCACGTTGCAGAGCATGGCCGCCACCGAAATGATGATCGACGAAATCGCGGCGGCCCTGCAGCTCGATCCCATCGAGTTCCGCCTGCGCAACGTGCTGAAGTCGGGCATGAAGAATACGCAGGGCGCGGTGCCCGCCGGCGCGGTGCGGGCCGACGAAATCCTGCGCAAGGCGGCCGCCCACCCCATGTGGACGGAACGCGCCAAACGCAAGACCGATTACGAAGCCGGGCATCCCGGCCGGCGCTACGGCGTGGGATTCGCCTGCGTGCAGAAAGACTTCGGCACCGGCGCCGAATCGTCGTTCGCGCGCGTCGAGATCGATCCGCAAGGGCGCATCGGCCTGTTCCACAGCGGCACCGAAATCGGCACCGGCATGAGCACCTCGCAAGCCTTGCTGTGCGCCCAATGGCTGGGCGCGCCGGCCGCGCAAGTGCTGACCTCGGTCACCGACTGGTCCGAACTGCCCATGCGCACCAGCGGCGACCCCTACCTGATGAGCCAGGAAGAGCAAGACACGTTGGCGCGCGATCCGGACTGGACGCCCGCTTATGCCTCGCCGTCCAGCGCCACCAATTCGGCTTTTTATTTTGGCCACACCACCCGCGAGGCCGCGCGGCTGGTATTCCTGCATGGCCTGTGGCCCGCCGCGCTGGACCTCTGGCGGCGCGGGCTGGGCGGCGGCCAGGCGGCTCCGCTGGTGGTGCGGGTCGAAGACGCGCGCTGGCGGCAAGGCGCCCTGACCTGCGCGGGCATGCAGCCGCTGCCACTGGCCCAGCTGGCGCAACGGGCGCACGACATGGGCCTGGTGACGGGCGCGGTGGTGCATGGCTTCAACCGCTGGCAATGGACCGAAGCCGACTTCCCGATCGATGGGCAGCCGCGGCGCCTGCCGCTCGACGGCCTGGCGCTGCGCCAGGGCGCCGGCGCCTACCGCGTGGTCGAACGCGCGCAGGTGTTCATCCCGCCCGTACAGCGCAATAACGCGGCGGTCACGTATTACACCGCCGTGGGCGCGCTGGTTGAAGTGGCCGTGCAAGAAGCTTCGGGCAAGGTGGAACTGCTGTCGCACCATTCATTGATGGAGTGCGGCAACATGATCTCGCCCGAACTGGTGTCCAGCCAGCTGCAAGGCGGGCTGGCGATGGGCATAGGCCACGCCCTGCATGAATACCTGCCGCTTTACGAAGGCGGCCCGGGCGACGGCACCTGGAACTTCAACCGCTACCACGTGCCGCTGGCCAGCGAAGTCGCGCTATGGAGCCAGACCGCCGAAATCCTGCCGCCGCTGTCCGAAACCGATCCGCCCAAGGGCGTGGCCGAGGTTGTGATGATTCCCATCGTGGCCGCCATCGTCAATGCGCTGGCGCACGCCATCGATCACCGGTTTAACGCCTTGCCCGTCACGCCCGGGCAGATACTGGAGGCCCTGGCATGAGCATCCCCACCGAACCTCTCAGCCTGACCATCAACGGCCAGGCGATCGGCCCGCTGCAGGTGCCGGCCAACCTGATGATGATCGATTTCCTGCACGAATACGCCGGGCTCACCGGTGCGCGGCTGGGCTGCGGCCAGGGAATCTGCCATGCGTGCGTGGTGATCCTGGACCAGCCCGACGGCACCAGCACCGAGATCCGCACCTGTATTACCGGCGCCCATTTCTTTCAAGGCAAGCGGGTGCGCACGGTCGAGGCGCATGGGCGGCGCAACGTGCAGGGCGAAGTGGTGGCCCTGTCGCCCATCCAGCAGAAGTTTCTGGACCACTACAGCTTCCAGTGCGGCTATTGCACGCCGGGGTTCGTCAATGCCGCCACCGTCCTGGTCGAACGGCTGCAGCGCCAGCCCATCGAGCGGGCGCAGGTCGAGCAGGCGGTGACGCAGGCGCTGGACCACCACATCTGCCGGTGCACTGGCTATGTGCGCTATCACCAGGCGGTCAAGGACGTGGTGCTGAATACACCCGGACTGACCACCGGAGTCTGACCATGGCCCATTTTCTTGCCTTGCGCGTCCTGCTGGCCGCCACCGGGTTGTCGGCCCTGGCCGCATGCGGCCAGGGAGACGACGCGCCCGCGCCGCCCGACCCGCCGATCGCCGCCGGCCAGGACCAGCTGCTGCGGGGACGCTATCTGGTGCAGGCGGCCGATTGCGCCGCCTGCCATACCGTGGAAAGCGGCGCGCCCTTTGCCGGCGGCGTGCCGCTGGCCTCGCCGTTCGGCAAGTTCTACGGCACCAACATCACGCCCGATCCCGAGCACGGAATCGGCAACTGGAGCGCCGACGAGTTCTACGCCGCGCTGCACGACGGCGTGGCGCCCGATGGGCACTTGTACCCGGCCATGCCGTACACCTCGTACCGGCAGCTCACGCGCGCCGACAGCGACGCCATGTACGCATACCTGCGCAGCATCGCGCCGGCCGCCGTACCCAACCGCGAACACGAACTGGGCTTTCCGTACAACCTGCGGTTCGGCGTGCGGTTCTGGAACTGGCTGTTCCTGGAAGACAGCCTGCCCGACGCCTCGCAGGGCGATTCGCCGGCCTGGCTGCGCGGCCGCTACCTGGCGGGCGCGCTGGGCCATTGCGCCGAATGCCACTCCCCGCGCGGCATGCTGGGCGAGATGGACGCCGACCGGCCGCTGCAGGGCGGCGCGCTGAGCCGCATCCAGGCGCCCGATATCTCGCCCGCGGGCCTGGCCGCGCGCGGCTGGACCGCCGACGACCTGAATACCTTGTTCGCTACCGGCATCGCGCCCCAAGGCGCCGTATTCGACGAGATGTTCCCCGTGGTGCACCTGAGCACCCAGCACCTGGCCAGGCAGGATATCGCCGCGCTGACGACCTACCTGTTGGGCGATGCGCCGCCCGCGCCCAAGGCGATACAACCGGCCGCGCTCGAACCCGGGCTGCGCGACAGCGGCCTAGGCCTGTATACCGCGCTGTGCGCGGGCTGCCATGGCTTCGAGGGCGAAGGCAAGCCCGGCGTGGCGGTGGCCATGCAAGGCAGCGCTGCCCTGCGCGACACCAATGCGCACAACCTGATCGCGGTGCTGCTCGACGGCATCCAGGCCCAGGATTTCCCGGGCACCGCCGCCATGCAGGCCATGCCGGGCTTTGCCGACACCTTGACCGATGCGCAATTGGCCGATCTGGCCAACTATCTGCGGGCCCGCTGGGGCGGACACGCGCCCGGCCTTGCCGCCGAATCGGTGCGGGCGCTGCGGCAGTGAAAGCCTTTGTTAGATTTGATATACATCAACCGTCACCCCGCCTGATCCGCTATCCTCAAATAGAGGTTCTCACTCGCATTTACTGACGGAGCAGCCATGTTCAAGATTCTCATCCCCATCGACGGTTCCGAATGCGCCATGCGCGCGCTACAAGCGGCTATCGCCATGGCCAAACAGGCCGGCGAAGCCGAACTGCACCTGCTGAACGCCCCCGTGCCCATTTTGTCCGGCCACGCGCGCATGTTCCTGAACAAGCAGGAAATCCAGGATTACTACAACGACGAAGGCAACAAGGCGCTGGCCGACGCCCGGCAGGCGGCCGAACAGTCCGGCGTGCCCTTCGTCAGCGCGGTGCAGGCGGGCCAGTCCGCGCAAACCATCACCACGTATGCCCGCACCCATCAATGCAACCATATCGTCATGGGCACGCGCGGGCTGAGCGCCCTGCCCGGCATGCTGCTGGGTTCGGTGGCCAACAAGGTCATCGCGCTGGCCGACGTGCCGGTCACCCTGGTGAAATGACCCGCGGCCGCGTCCCGCGCGGCTAGCCGTCTTGCCACAGCCGCCGCAGGGTTTCGGGTGCCCGCTCTTCGGGCACTTGAAACCGCACGCTGGCGGCGTCGTCCACGAACCAGATTTCAATGCGGAAATAGCGCTGGTCGGCGCCCGGCGCGTCGGCGTCCATGGCCAGCGGCGCGGCCTGGCGCAAGGCCTGGCAGACCTCGCGCCGCGTATCTTCGGCGCACGAGCGCAGGTCGATGTCGCGGGGCGCCGCGCGGGCCGGCAGGTACGCGATGCCGCCTTGGCGCGACAACCGCACCAGCGTGGCTTCCGACAACGAAGGCAGATCGATCACGGCAGGACTCCCACTTGGCGCCAAGCCTGGCGCACCGCCTGCTGGGTAGCCGCGTCGGCGCCCGCGGCCTCGATGGTCAGTTGCGCGAAGCTGGCGAAATCGGCGTGCGCCCCCAGCCGCCTGTCGCGCAGGGTGTCGTACCAGACCCGCCCGGCGCGCTCCCAGGCCGGCCCGCCCAACGCGGTGGCGGCCAGATAGAAAGCGCGGTTGGGGATGCCCGAATTGATATGCACGCCGCCGTTGTCGTCCGTGGTGTCGACATAGTCGCGCATATGGCCGGGCTGTGGATCCTTGCCCAGCGCCGGATCGTCATAGGCCGTGCCGGGCTGCGCCATCGAGCGCAGCGCCCGCGCGTTGACCGTCTCGGTGAACAGGCCCGCGCCGATCAGCCAGTCTGCCTGCGCGGCGCTCTGGCCCGCGTGATGCTGCTTGACCAGCGACCCGAACACGTCGGACAACGATTCGTTCAAGGCGCCGGCCTGCCCCTGATAGCGCAAGCCGGCTTCGTGGTCGATGACGCCATGGCAAAGCTCGTGCCCCACCACGTCGACAGCCAGCGTGAAGCGGTTGAATACCTCGCCGTCGCCGTCGCCGAACACCATTTGCGCGCCATTCCAGAAGGCGTTGTCGTAGTCTTCGCCGTAGTGCACCGTGCCCACCAGCGGCAGCCCGGCGTTATCGATGGAATGCCGGCGATATACCTGCCAGAACAGATCGTAGGTGGCGCCCAGGTAGGTGTAAGCCTCGTCGACGGCCGCATCGCCGCTGGGCGGCTGGCCTTCGGCGCGCACCAATACGCCCGGCAGGCGGGTGTCCTGGCCGGCGCTGTGCACGGCGCGCTGCACCTGTCCGGGCGGCAGGGCCTGGGCGGCCGGCAGTGCCGGGGCGGCCGGGGACACGCCCCGCGTGGCGCGCAGGCTACGCTCTTGCTGCTCGATGCGCAGCGTGGCCAGGGCCCGCTGGCGCACGCGCGGGCTGGCATGGCGGGCCAGGCGGTCTAGCATGTAGGGCGGGATTACGCCTGAGCACCAGGGGTCGGACATGACACGGGACATGAACGGGCCTCTTACGGGCCGGAACGGGCCGGCCATATGTGGACGTTAGCAGAAAAGCAGGACGCCGTTTTTGCCCCGCCCCGCCCTTTGCGCAACGGCCGAGCAAGTCCTTGCCATTCACAAAAGATTTGCAATAATGGATGCGCTCGCGGCGTGGTAGACCTGGCCCGGCTCGGCAGGCTCCGACACAGCCCTCCATTAACAAGCATAAGAGAATTACCATGATGAAATCTGACGATACCGGCAAGCTGATTCTGCGTTTGGCTTTGGGTATTCTGGTGTTGATGCACGGCCTGGCGAAACTGTCGGGCGGCGTCGGCGGCATATCGGGAATGCTGTCGTCGCACGGCCTGCCCGGCTTCCTGGCCTATGGCGCCTACGTGGGTGAAGTCATCGGCCCGCTGCTGGTCATTGTGGGGCTCTATACCCGCCTGGGCGCGTTGTTCATCGTGATCAACATGCTCGTGGCGATCCTGCTGGTCCACACGGGCCAGGTGTTCGGTCTTAACCAGCAAGGCGGCTGGGCGCTGGAACTGCAGGGCATGTTCTTGTTCGGCGCGCTGGCCGTGGCCTTCCTGGGCGCGGGCCGCTTCGGCCTGGGCGGTTCCGGCGGCCGCTGGAACTAGAGCCTGAAAGGCGGCGTTGCCGCCACGCCATGCAAACGGGGCCGCGCAAGCGGCCCCTGTTACTTGAGGAGACGCATCATGAAGCATCCTGTTGCGCTATTGGCATTGGCCGCGGCGTTATGCGCACCGCTGGCCGGCCGCGCCGAACTGCCGGCCGGGGCGCCGGCCCCGGATTTTTCGGCGCCCGCCTCGCTGGGCGGCCAGGTGTTCACTTTCAAGCTGGCCCAGGCGCTGGCCCAGGGCCCGGTAGTGTTGTATTTTTATCCGGCCGCATTCACGCAGGGCTGCACCATCGAAGCGCGCAATTTCGCGGAAGCCACCGACGACTACAAGGCCTTGGGCGCCACGGTGATCGGCGTGTCGGCCGACGATATCGAGACCTTGAAGAAATTCTCGGTCAGCGAATGCCGCAGCAAGTTCGCGGTGGCCGCCGATGGCGACCAGTCGATCATGAAAGCGTACGACGCGGTGCACGACAAGCGGCCCGAATACGCCAAGCGCGTGTCATACGTGATTGCGCCGGACGGCAAGGTGTTGTATTCGTACACCGACATGAACCCCGACCGGCACGTGGCCAATACCTTGCAGGCGCTGCGCGAGTGGCGCGCCCGGCAGCCGCGCGCCCAGCCCTAGGCCTGATCCGACCGCGGCGCGCCGGCCTCAGCGGGTGGCGCCGGGCAATATTTCCAGCACGCGTTCGGCCGGGCGGCACAGGCGCGCGCCCTGCTCGGTGACCACGAACGGGCGGTTGATCAGAATGGGGTTGTCGACCATGGCATCGAGCAGTTCGTCGTCGGACACCCCGGCGGCGTCCAGCCCCAGTTCTTGATACACGGCTTCTTTGGTGCGCACGGCATCGCGCACGGCCAGGCCCGACTGCTGGATCAGGCCGGCCAGCGTCTGGCGCGACGGCGGCGATTTCAGGTATTCGATCACCGTGGGTTCGATTCCGGCGTCGCGGATCATCTGCAGCACGTTGCGCGACGTGCTGCAGCGCGGATTGTGATAAATGGTGGCAGACATGCGAGCTCCTTAAACCGACAGTCTACTCAATCGGGGCGCGTCGCGGCGCGCCGCAAGCTTGCCGCGCTAGCGCGGGTCGAACGGCCATACCGTGGGATGCGTGCCGGGCGGCATCGACGGCCGTACCCAGCGCGCCGGCGTCAGCGAGAACTGCGCCGCATGCCGCACCGCCGCCAATAGCCCGAAGCCCGACGGAGTGCTTTCCAGGAACCCCGCAATGGGCGGCATGGGACACTGCAGGCCGCCCGGTACGCGGCCCAGCGAGCGCAGCCAGCGTGCCGTCTGGGCCAGCGATACGCGTACATGCCACGAACCGCCCTCGGTGGCCTGGCGCGCCAGTGCCACCTGCGCGCCATATGCCATCAGGTACCCCGAGGCATGGTCGAGTATCTGCATGGGCAGCGGCTTGGGCGCGGGCGAGCCGGCAGCGTGCGCCTCGGCGTGGTTGAAGCCGGTGGCGGTCTGCACCAGCGAATCGAAACCGCGCCGCTGTGCCCAGGGGCCGCTGTCGCCATAGGCCGAGAGCGATACATAAACGATGCCGGGGCGCATGCCGGCCGCCTCGTGAGGCCCGAACCCCAGCGCCTGCAATGCGCCCGGCCGGTAGCCCTGCACGAATACGTGGGCGCTGCGCAACAGGTTCGCCAGCGCGATACGCCCATCGGCGGTTTCCAGATCGGCATGCACCGACAGCTTGCCCCGGCTGGTTTCGGCGATGGTTTCGATATTGGGCAACTGCGGGGAATTGATCAGCATCACGTCGGCGCCGTAGGCCGCCAGCGCGCGCCCGCATACCGGGCCGGCGATGATGCGCGTCAGGTCCAGCACGCGGATGTCTTTCAGGGGCCGCGCGCCCTGGCCATAGCGCGGCAAGGGCCGGGAATCGGCTTCGCCGATGCGCTCGACGGTCAGTACCGGCTGGCCGGCCAGGGCCAGGCCCTGCGGATGGCGGTCCCATTCGTCGAAGCTGCGCATCGCCGCGACGACCAGCCCCGCATCGGCGGCCTGCTGCTCGAATTCGAGCGCGCGCCAGCGGGACAAGGCCTGTTCGACCTGCTGGCGCGTGGTGGCCCCGCCTGCCGGACAGCCCAGCAAGGCCAGCGCGCCGTCGCGGTGGTGGGCGAAGTTGGCATGGATGCGCACCCACCCGCCGTCGCCGCAGCGATAAACGCCGGTGATCTTGTCGTGCACGTCGGGCGCGACGCCGTCCAGCGTGAAATAGCTGCGGCATTCCTGGGCCGCGTGCAGCATGTCGACCGCCACGCGCTGCCGGGCGCCACCGCGCAAATGCCACAATTCGGCCGCCGCCAGCGCCGCCGCCGCCATGCTGGCCTGTGCCGCGGTACCGACGGGAAACGACGACGGCAACGCCGGCTCGCGGCCCGACAGATCCACGTAGTCCATGGCTTCGTCCGGCATATCCAGCGCGCGCCACAGGCCCAGCAATGCCGCGCGCGCCGTCGTGGCGGCACGCGTCTGCCCGTCGGGATACAGCGGGCGGGATTCCATCAAGTTTTCCATCTGAGGCGGGTAATTCCGTATCTATCTGATTACAGGGCGGCCTGCCGGATCCGTCAATATGCGCATCGGCGGCTCGGACACATCTACTTGTAGGTTTTACAAGTGCTGGGCCCGGTCCAGCCGTCGCAGGAACACCTGCAACTCTTTGATGACCTGCTGGTCGCCGCGCGCCTGGGCGGCCTCGATGCCGGACTGCCAGGCGGCCCGGGCGCCGGCCAGGTCGCCCTGCCCCTGCAGCGCCTTGCCCAGCCACTTCCAGGCGACCGAGTAGCCGCGGTCGAAATCCAGCGCCGCCTGCAAATGCGGCACCGCCGTGGCGTAGTCTTCGCGTTCGACATAGGCCTTGCCCAGCGAAAAGCGCAGCAGCAGGTTATCTTGCCCTTTGGCCAGCATGGCCTCCAGCCGTTCGATCAAGCCGTCCATCGTGTGCTCCGGATATGCGTCGCCATCGAGACATCATAGACGCAGACAAACCACGCGCCCGCCTAGCCAGCGCCGGCGCAAGGGGCATTGCCAACGCGCGGCGGTACACTCGGCCCCAGGGGCCGCGCGTGCATTCCGGCGGCCCGCTACATAAGGGTTTTGCCATGACCGCAATCTACGATTTTTCCGCCCGGGACCTGAACGGCGACGAGCAGTCGCTGGACACCTTTCGCGGCCAGGTATTGCTGGTGGTGAACGTGGCATCGCAATGCGGGTTCACGCCGCAGTATGCCGGGCTCGAGGCGCTGTACCGCGATTACCATGCGGCCGGGCTGACGGTGCTGGGCTTCCCGTGCAACCAGTTCGGGCACCAAGAGCCGGGCGACGAAGCCGCCATCCGCCAGTTTTGCGCCACCCATTATGGCGTCACGTTTCCCATGTACGCCAAGGTCGAGGTCAATGGCCCGGACGCGCATCCGCTGTATCGCTGGCTCAAGGGCGAAAAGCCGGGCGTGCTGGGCACCGAGGCCATCAAGTGGAACTTCACCAAGTTCCTGGTGGGCCGCGATGGCCAGGTGATCAAGCGTTTCGCGCCCACCGACAAACCGTCGGCGCTGAAGGACGACATTTTGCGCGCCTGCGAGCAGCAAGACCCTGGTGGCTGAAGTGAAAGTCCCGCCCCCGAAGCGCTGCGCGCTTGGACGACTGGTGTCAGGCTCCGCAGGTGCCTGACACCGCCTGTATGAAAGGCATCCAGCCCACTTCGGTGTCCGACACCCTGTCGGGAGTCGGACACCTAGCTCCGACCTAGCTTCGCGATCTAGCTTCGCGCCGCCTGCAAGGGCGGCAAGCGGCGCCGCACGGGGCTCGATTTCACGATGGCGGTATTGGTTTCCGCATATTCGGTAACGCGGTCCAGCACGCCGTCGAGATCGGCAATGGATTTCAGCAGCAGCCGCGCAATGAAGCAGTCGTCGCCGGTGACCTTGTCGCATTCGACGAACTCGCCGATGCTTGCGATCAGCTTTTCGACCTTGCGCAGTTGCCCCGGCAACGGCCGGATGCGCACGATGGCCGTCAGCGTGTATCCCAGCGCCGCCGGGTCTACATCCAGCGTATAGCCGCGCACCACGCCCGATTCTTCCAGCCGCCGCAGGCGGTCGGCCACGCTGGGCGCCGACATGCCGACCTGGCGCGCCAGGTCGGCCGTGGTCGTGCGCGCGTTGGCCGTCAGCGCCAGCACCAGGCGCCGGTCGATGCCATCCAGCACGCTATTTTCGATACTTAGGTTAGTTGCCACAAAAGCCCACCAAACAAAGGCAAAATAATAAAAACACCATTGGTGAAATATATTATGGCAAAGAATCGCCTGGGATAATTTCTCCATGCGCACCGATGGCCGGTGCGGATCGCAGGAGTCATCCATGAAAACCGCAAGCGAGCGCGGCGGCCTGGCGCAAATGGCCGCCGCCATGACGATTTCGGGCACGGTGGGCGTGTTCGTGCTCGAGTCCGGGCAAAGCGCCTGGAATGTCGTGTTCTTCCGCTGTGTCTTCGGCGCGCTGGGCCTGCTGGCCTATTGCCTGGCGCGTGGCCTGCTGCGCCCGGGCATCTTCACTCGCGCCACGCTGGGCTGGACCCTGATGGCCGGGGTGGCCATCGTGCTGAACTGGGTATTGCTGTTCTCGGCCTACCGGCTGGCGTCCATCTCGCTGGCCACGGCGGTCTACAACTTCCAGCCGTTTTTCCTGATCGCGCTGGGCGCGGTGTTCCTGGGCGAACGCCCTACCCTGGGCAAACTGGGCTGGTCGGTGATGGCGTTCGGCGGGCTGCTGCTGGTGTTGCGCATCGAGCCGGCCGAGCTGGCGCAGGCGGGCGGCTACCTGCATGGCCTGGCGCTGGCGCTGGGCGCCGGCGGGCTGTACGCGGTGACCTCGATCATCGTGAAACGGCTCAGGCACATCGCGCCGCACGTCCTGGCGCTGGTGCAGGTCAGCCTGGGAGCCCTGCTGCTGCTGCCCATGGTGGATTTCGGCGCCCTGCCCCATGCGCCGGCCCAATGGGGCATGCTGGTGGCCATCGGCTTGCTGCATACCAGCCTGACCTACATTCTGCTGTACTCGGCCATCCAGAAGCTGCCCACCACGTCGGTGGCGGCGCTGGCGTTCATCTATCCGGCGGTCGCCATCATGCTGGATTACCTGGTCTATGGGCAGCGCCTGGCGGGTTCGCAGGTGGCCGGTGTCGGGCTGATACTGCTGGCCGCGGCGGGCGTCAGCCTGAACTGGCGGCTGCCCGCGCGCCGCGGCGCACCGTGCGGGCAAGCCTGTGCCGGCCGGGCCCGCTCGAGCTGACCGCCCGCGCCGCCGCCGCGAAATCCCCCTTGCCGGCCGGGGCTTGGGGGCCATCCGCCGCGGCGACCCGCTATCATGGACATTCCGTCGCCGCCTGTGCCGCGGCGCCACTGCCCAAGGACCCGCGCCATGATCGATCTTTATTACTGGACCACGCCCAACGGCCACAAGATCACGATGTTCCTCGAGGAAGCCGGCCTGCCGTACCGGATCGTTCCCATCAATATCAGCAAAGGCGAACAGTTCCAGCCCGACTTCCTGGCCATTGCGCCGAACAACCGCATCCCCGCCATCGTCGACCAGGCGCCCGCCGACGGCGGCACGCCGGTTTCGCTGTTCGAGTCGGGCGCCATCTTGCTGTACCTGGCGGAAAAAACCGGCCGGTTCATCGCGCAAGACTTGCGCGGCCGCGCCGAAACCCTGCAATGGCTGTTCTGGCAGATGGGCGGCCTGGGGCCCATGGCCGGCCAGAACCACCATTTCTCGGCCTATGCGCAAGAACGCATTCCCTATGCCATCGACCGCTATGTCAACGAAACCAATCGCCTGTACGGCGTTCTGAACAAGCGCCTGGCCGACCGCGAATATGTGGCGGGCGAATATTCGATCGCCGACATGGCGGCGTACCCCTGGATCGTGCCGCACGAACGGCAGGGCCAAGACCTGAACGATTTCCCGCACCTGCAGCGCTGGTTCCACGCCATCCAGAACCGCCCCGCCACCCAGAGTGCCTACGCCAAGGCCCAGGAAATTAACAGCACGCCGTCGGTGCACACCGATGAATCGCGCCGCATCCTGTTCGGCCAGACCGCCCAGCAGGTACGCTGAGCCGCCCATGCCCGACACCTCATTGCAGTATCGCCGCGCCGGCGCAGGCGACCTGGATGCCATCGTGGCCCTGCTGGCCGACGACGTATTGGGCAGCACGCGCGAAGACCCGTCGGTGCCCGCCAGCGCGTGCTACGTGCGCGCGTTCGAGGCCATCGACCGCGACCCCAACCAATTGCTGGCCGTGGCCGTGCGCCAGGGCGTGGTGGTGGGCTGCCTGCAGCTCAGCTTCATTCCCGGCCTGTCGCGCCGCGGATTGTGGCGCGGGCAGATCGAAAGCGTGCGCGTGGCCGCCGGCGAGCGCGGCGCCGGCACCGGCCGCGCCATGTTCGAATGGGCCATCGGCCAGTGCCGCGCGCGCGGCTGCGGCCTGGTACAGCTGACTACCGACAAGGCCCGGGGCGATGCCCGGCGTTTTTATGAATCATTGGGTTTCACGGCCACGCATGAAGGCATGAAGCAGGAACTGGCCGCCTGATCCGGAGTCCCATACCCATGCATGGCGAATACAAAGTCCCCGGCGGAAAGCTGGTCGTGATCGATCTCGATGTCGAAAACGGCAAGCTGGCCAACGTCTGCCTCAGCGGCGATTTCTTTCTTGAACCCCCCGAGGCGCTGGAAAGCATCAACCGCGCCCTGTGCGGCCTGCCGGCCGACGCCGACGAAACACGCCTGGCCCAGGCCGTCCAGGCGGGGCTGCCGCGCGAAGCCGAGCTGTTCGGTTTTACGCCCGAGTCAGTGGCCATCACTATCCGCAGGGCCCTGGCATGAGCACGCGCACCCATTGGAACGACTATTCGTGGCAGCTCATCCACGAAGGCCCGCAGCCGCCCGCGCTGCACATGGCGCTGGATGCCGTCATCACCGACGAGGTCGGCGCGGGGCTGCGCCCGCCCACGCTGCGCATCTGGGAATGGTCCGAGCCCGCCGTCATCATCGGCCGCTTCCAGTCGCTGAAAAACGAGGTCGATCCGGCCGGCGCGCAGCGCCACGGCGTCACCGTGGTGCGCCGGGTCAGCGGCGGCGGCGCGATGTTCGTCGAGCCCGGCAATACCATCACCTACTCGCTCAGCGTGCCGCAGGCCCTGGTGCAGGGCATGACCTTCCAGCAGTCGTACGAATTCCTGGACGGCTGGGTCGTGCGCGCGCTGCACGACCTGGGCATCAAGGCCTGGTACCAGCCCCTGAACGACATTGCCTCGGAAGGCGGCAAGATCGGCGGCGCCGCCCAGGCGCGCCGCGCCGGCGCGGTACTGCACCATGTCACTATGTCGTACGACATCGACGCCGATAAAATGGTGGAAGTCTTGCGCATCGGCCGCGAAAAGCTGTCTGACAAAGGCACGACCAGCGCCAAAAAGCGCGTCGACCCGCTGCGCAGCCAGACCGGCCTGGCGCGCGACACCATCATCGAACGCATGCTGCAGACGTTCCGCAGCCTGGCTCCGCTGGCGCCGGTGCAGCTGGCCGACGCCACGCTGGAACTGGCGCGGCGGCAGGCCCACGACAAATTCTCCAGCCCCGAATGGACAGCCCTGGTACCTTGATGCGAATCCACTCTGCCTTTTCCCACACGCCGCGGCGCATCCGCGCGGCCCTGGCGGGCGCCGCGCTGGCCGCGCTGGCCGGCTGCGCCAGCGGCCCGTCCGACACCATCAGCCTGCCCTCGTCGACGCCGCAGCCCACCTCTACCGACACGCAAGTCGGCGGGCTGGCCGTCGAGAAAATCCAATGGCAAGGCACCAAGCCCGGCTGCGAGGGCCAATGTCCGCGCATCGAGATCGACAGCGTGGCCTTCCCCGACATCCCGAAGCTGAGCGAACTGGTCGACCACGTGCTGGCCTACATGACCGGCGTGGATCCCAATCGGCCCCGCCCGTACCGCACCCTGTCCGAGTACACGCAGTATTTCTGGCAAACCGCGCAATCGCGCGACAGCACGGTATTCAAGGCCAGCGTCAAAGCCGTCGTCGGCAATATCGTGGCGGTCGAGCTGCACACCGGCCAGTACCTGACGGGCGCCGCCCACGGCATTCCCGCCACGCAATATCTGAACTGGCAGCGCGACCAGTCGCGCGTGCTGGCGCTGGACGAAGCGCTGCAACCCGGCGCGCGGCCGGCGTTTGTCGAGGCCCTGCGCCGCGCCCACGCCGCCTGGCTTACGCACAATCCGGACGCGCAGCGCGATCCCCAGGCCTACGACCGCATGTGGCCGTTCCAGGAAAGCAATAATTTTGCCTTGACGGCCGAGGGCATGGTGATCAAGTACGACGCATACTCGATCGCGCCGTATTCGCACGGCGAGCCCGAACTGCTGATTCCCTACGCGGAATTGCGGGGCATCCTGCGGCCGGAATTCCTGCCGCCCGCATGAAAAGCCGCCAGATAGCCAGGTGTCTGACTCCCGAAGGGTGTCAGACACCGTACCGCTAAAACGGCCGCTGCCTGGACCGGTGTCTGGCACCTGCGGAGCCAGACACCTGGGCGACACAGAGCCACGCACCTGGCGGTCGTGAAGACCCCCCCTTTCTTCAGGGGTACAGGCCGCGCACCTGGCGCGCTTGCAGAATGCGCGTGCACGCCACGATGAAGGCCGCGGTGCGCAGGGTCACCTTGTGTTCCCTGGCCATTTGCGACACGGCCGCATAAGCCTCGCGCATCAGGCGCTCGAGGCGATGGTTGATTTCTTCTTCGCTCCAGAAAAAGCTGGAGAAATCCTGCACCCACTCGAAGTAGCTGACCGTGACGCCGCCCGCGTTGGCCAGTACGTCGGGCACCACGTAGACGCCGTTTTCGCGCAGCACGTCGTCGGCCTCGGGCGTGGTGGGGCCGTTGGCGCCCTCGACCACGATCTTGGCGCGCACCTTGTGCGCGTTCGATTCGTTGATCTGGCTTTCCAGGGCGGCCGGGATCAGGAAATCGGTCTCGAGTTCCCAGAACTGGGCGTTGTCCAGCGCTTCGCCGCCGCTGAAGCCGGCCACCCCGCCCTTTTGCGAGACGTGCGACAGCAGCTTGTGCACGTCCAGGCCGGCCGGGTTGTACAAGGTGCCCGTGTGGTCTTGCACGGCGATGACCTTGGCGCCGGTTTCATGGAACAGGCGAGCGGCCGTGCCGCCCACGTTGCCGAACCCCTGCACGATGACGCGCGCCTGCGCAACGTCGATATTGCAGTCGCGCGCCGCTTCGCACGCGGTGACGAATACGCCGCGGCCGGTGGCCTCGACCCGGCCCAGGCTGCCGCCCAGGGCGATGGGCTTGCCGGTGACGACCCCGGTGGCGGTGGCGCCTTCGTTCATGGAATACGTGTCCATCATCCACGCCATTGTTTGCGCGTTGGTGTTCACGTCGGGGGCCGGAATGTCTTTGGCCGGGCCGATGATGACGCCGATTTCCGACGTATAGCGGCGGGTCATGCGTTCGAGCTCGGACTGCGACAGGGTGCGCGGGTCGACCCGTATGCCGCCCTTGGCCCCGCCATACGGCAAGTTCACCGCGGCATTCTTCACCGACATCCAGGCCGCCAGGGCCATCACTTCGGACAGCGTGACGTCTTGGTGAAAGCGCACGCCGCCCTTGCCCGGGCCGCGCGAGGTGTTGTGCTGCACGCGATAGCCCTCGAAGTGGGCCACGCTGCCGTTGTCGAGCTCGATGGGCACGTCGACGATCAGGGAGCGCTTGGGCCGCTTCAGCGTTTCCACCCATCGTGCCAGCGGGCCCAGGTAAGGCGTGACCCGGTCGACTTGCTGCAGGTAATTCCCCCAAGGGCCAAGATGGGAGGAATCCAGGTACGACGGCAAGGCATGGGTGGGGCTATCGGACATGAGAAGAATCTCCAGGCTAGGACTGACGTCATTGTAGCGAGCAAAATTTGTGTCGTCCCCATTAAAAAGGAAAAATATTAAATGGGGACAATGCATTTGCAGGCCAGCCTTTCGGGGCGCAGAATCCATCTTACGGCGGGCCGGGCGCGCTGCCTAGGAGCCGCCGCCAGGCGGCCACGAGTGCTGAGACCTCGCGAATATCGGGATGGCGGACGCCGGTGTCTGACACCCCTGCGGGGAGTCAGACACCTGGCAGCACCCGGCAGATTTCAGGCCTGGGGTCAGGCTCCCGCAGGGTGCCTGACCCCGTAGCCGCGGACTGCCTGGCCCCACTGGATTGCCCTGCCCCGCAATTTCCCGGTTTCACTTCTTGCAAAGCATTGCCGCGTCGCGCGCGACCTGGGCGCCGCCCCGGCCGCGCCAGCCCGCGCCCCCGGCGCAACGCAAGGGCCGGTAAAGGAAGCGCCGGGCTTACATCGTGTTGCCGTCCGAGGCGAGGCTGCAATAGGGCGGCCGATAGAATTTCTGGGTTCTCTGCGCGTATGCGAAGGTACGCATCGCGGCAACCTTATCTTGCGCGAGGCCTGATATGTCTATTGGATTTCAATCTACGCCGGTCGTGCTGCGCCATGCCAATGACGTGTTGACGCTCACGCCCTGGCATACCAACCCCCACCGCGGCACCGGCCGGCCCGCCGACCGGGCCGGCGCCGAATCCATGCTGCGCCGCTTCATGAATGACGATGGCAACCGGCTGGCCGTCATGCGCCTGTGCCATGCCGTAGAGCCCGGCTATACGCTGGCCGGCTCGCAGTCCGCCGCCGGGGCGGCCCGCCACATGGCGGGCCTGATTGCCACCGGCAAGGTACTGGCCGCGCGCAGCGGCGAAGTCGCCCAGTATGTCGAGGGCCAGTTTCCGTTCACCCTGCGGCAGCTGGCCTACCTGCCGGCCCGCGGCACGGGCGTCAACGGCTCGTATTTCGCGCGCGGGCACTACACGGTGAAAGACGGCGTCGTCTCGGTATCGGCGATGGGCTATACCTCGGCGATGCAGGCCGGCTCGGTCCGGTTTTTCGCGTCGGCGCGCCTGTCGCTCGACGGGCAGCCGGGCCAGTCGCATCCGCTGGCGCTGGGCGAGCCCGGCTACTGGCCCACCGACGAATACGTCCCGATCGGCGCGGCCGAATGGGAGCTGCCCGAGGTGCGCCACGGCCAGGCCGTCGCGCTCGTGATCTCGGCCGGCTATATCTTCGAGACCGCGGCCGGCCGCGCTACTCCCATGCCCGCCACCACCGAGCGCGAGCTGCCGCTGGCGCTGGCCTGAGCGCATGGCGGCGGCGCGCTTTCTGGCGGGTGCGGCCCTGGCCTGGGCCGCGCTGCTGCCGGCCTGGGCCGGCCCGGTTTCACCCGGGGCCGCGGCGCCGGACGAAACCCCACTCGCGGCCGGCGCATCCCGGGCCGCCGCCGGCGCCCAGGCCCGGGCCCTGTACCAGGCCGCCCAAGGCGACCCGGCCCGCCAGTGCCAGGCCCTGGCACTGGCCGATGAGGCGTTGCGGCAAGCGCCGGACGACGACACCCTGCGCCTGCTGCGGGCGGACTTGCGCACGGCCTTGCGCCGCTACACCGAGGCGCTGGCGGATTACGCGCAATTGCCCGATGCGGGCCTGTCCGCCGAACGCAAGATGCTGCAATGCATGCTGCGCGAACGGGTGCAGCCCGCGCCCCTGCCGCTGGATTGCTACGCCGACGCCGGACGGCGCTACGCGAGCGCCCTGCCGGCCCCCGCGCACGATCCGAACTACGTCATGACGCAATTGCTGGCGCGCGATCCGCGCGGGCCACGCCTGGCCGCCGACCTGCTGGCCGCCACGCCGGCCGGGCCGCAGCGCGAGGTCAACACCCTGCTTTTCCAGGACTTCGACCGGACACGGTACTTGCGCGCGGTGTTGCCGTGACGCATGCAGCCGCCGATGCAGGACCGATCCAGGCGACCCAGGTGTCTGACTCCCGCAGGGTGTCAGGCACCTGAAGACCTGAAGTGGCGGCTTTCTCTTCAGTACTTGTTCAGCTTCACGCCCGACACCCCGGACAGCGCCGGCGATTCCGGTTCGGCGGGAGCCTGGGCCGCCGGCGGCGGCTGTGACGGCGCGGGCGTTTGCGACGGCGACTGCGCGGCCGATGATGCCGGCGCGGGCGCCGCCCCCTGCCCCTGGCGCTGCGCATCGCGGCGCTGCTGCGCCGCGGCGATCAGCGCGGTGAGTTCGGCGCCCAGTTTTCCCGCCTTGCCCTGATAGGCCCAATCGGCGGCGTTCTGGCCCTTGAGATTGCGCGTGGTGGGATCGGCGCCGGCGTTCAGCAGTAATTGCACCATGTCGCGGCTGCCGGACAAGCCCGCCATCATCAGGGGGGTCGTGCCGTCGGGCGACGGCGCATTCACCATGGCCTGGTGCGCCAGCAGCAGCTTGGCCGTGTCCACGTGGCCTTTCGAGGCCGCATAGTGCAGCGGCGTCCAGCCCAGGCGATTGACCTTCGCCCCGCGTGCGATCAGGGCGCGGGCGCGGTCGGTCTGGCCCGCCACCGCCAGGTACATCAGGGCGGTTTCATTGGCCGGGTTCACGGCCTCGAGATCGGTGCGCGGATCGGCCGCCAGTACGTCGAAGACCCCCCAGGCGCCATCCACGACCGCGCGCATCAGCGCGGGCTGGCCATTCTTGTAGCGCACGTTGGGATCGGCCCCGCCGGCCAGCAGTTCGCGGATCTCGGGGGCGTTGTCGTTATGCACATACACCCACCAGTTACCGGGGGCGGCGGCGGCTTGGGCAGCCGGCGCGGCGTAGGCGGCCGCCACCGCCAGCGTGCAGGCTATCAAGGTCTGGCGCAGGGCCGCGGGCATCAACAGAGAGAGATTCATCGCGTGCACTCTTAAAGTAATACTTTAACTATTTGACTTCAGATATTCAGCTTTAGATATTTCACTTTAAAGAAATCACTCCAGATAATTTACTTTAAATAAAATAGCTTAGATTATCGATCTATCTTACTGAATAGATTGAAAAAATTCTCTGTCGACGCCCGTGCCACCTGCGCCACGTCGACCTCCCGCAGTTCGGCGATTTTCTCGGCCACGTGGATGACCTTCGAAGGGTCGTTGCGCTTGCCCCGGAACGGCACGGGCGCCAGATAGGGCGAATCGGTCTCGATCAGCAGGCGCTCCAGCGGCATCTTGGCCGCGACCTCGTGCACGATGGCGGCGTTCTTGAAGGTGACAATGCCGGACAGCGAGATATGGAAATTCAGATCCATGGCGGCCCGCGCCATGTCCCACGACTCGGTAAAACAGTGCATGACGCCGCCGACTTCGGCCGCGTTCTCTTCGCGCAGAATGCGCAGGGTATCGGCCACCGATTCCCGGGTATGGATGATGAGCGGCAGATTCGCCTGCCGCGCCACGCGGATATGGCGCCGGAAGCGTTCGCGCTGCCAGTCCAGCGGCTCGCTCAGCCGGTAGTAGTCGAGCCCCGTCTCGCCGATGGCCACCACCTTGGGATGGCGCGACAACCGCAGCAGTTCGGCCTCGCTGGGATCGGAGGTGGCTTCGTAGTCGGGATGCACCCCCACCGAGGCCCACAGGTTGCGATGCGGCTCGACCAGCTCGATCAGGCCGGGCCAGTCGGGCATGTCGACGCTGACCACCAGCGCATGCGTGACCTGGTTGGCGGCCATGCGCTGCAGGATATCGGGAAGTTCTTGCGCCAGCTCGGGAAAATTCAGATGGCAGTGTGAATCGACGTACATGAAAGGCTACTCAGTGATCGGGGCGGCCCGGCGCCGCGCGCGGGCGGTCGGGTGCGGGCCTATTTTTGGCAGGATAGCACCACGCGCTGCAGGGTCGCGTGCGCGAACAGCTTGGCATTCAGCGGATGGGTGGCCAGGCGCCGCTGCTGCGTCAGCCAGCGCGCGCCGTCGGCCAGGCGCACCGCGTCGGCACGCGCCGCCGCCTGCCCTACCGCCTTGGCCAGCGACGGGAAATAACGCACCGGCGCCCCCACGCCCGCCAGGACCAGGTCGGCGCACAGCCGCTGCAAGGCGTCGATCCAGTCGAGCGCGGCGATTTTCTCCAGCCGCTCGGACAGCGCCCCGATATCGGGCGCCTGCCCCTGGGCCAGGGGCGCGACCAATTGCGACAGCCATTCGGGGCAGGCCTGCTCACCGCCTTGCGCCAGGCGCAAGGCGGCCAGCGGCGCGCCGCCCGCCGCGGCCAGCCAATCCGCGGCCGAATCGATGCCCTGCGCCTGCAGCCACTGCAGCGCTTGCGCCGGGCCGGGCGCCGGCAACGGCAAGCGGCGGCAACGCGACACCAGCGTGGGCAGCAGGCGGTCGGGAGCATCGGCCACCAGCAAGAACACGGTGTGCGGCGGCGGCTCTTCCAGCACCTTGAGCAAGGCGTTGGCCGAGATGACGTTCAAGGCCTGCGCGGGATACAGCAGCGCCACGCGCCAGCCGCCGCGATGAGTGGCCGTGTTGAACCAGGATTCCAGCGCGCGGATCTGGTCGATGCGGATTTCTTTCGAGGGGGCGCGCTTGGCGGCCGTGCCGGTGGCCGGCTCGGCCGCTTCGCCGTCTTCGGCCGCGTCGGCTCCTTCTTGCAGGGCGATGGCCTCGGGCCGGATGCGGCGCAAATCGGGATGATTGCCGCTGGCTACCCAGGCACAGGCCGGACACTGGCCGCACGCCAGGTGATCGCGCGGCGATTCGCACAACAGGCTGGCCGCGGCGGCCGAGGCGAAATCCAGCTTGCCGATGCCCGCCATGCCATGCACCAGCCAGGCGTGGGCGAAGCGTTCGCGTTCGGCCAGCCAGGCGCGGGCGATATCGCGCTGCCAGGGCAGAAAACCCGCCGCGGGCGCGGACGCGCCGTCTTGCGCGGTGGGCGACTGTTTTTTGGAGCGGCCCGGCGGACTCATGCGGCCTCCAGCGCCCGGAGCTCGGCCTGCAACTGGGCGCGCACCTGTTCGACGGGCCGGCTCGAGTCGACAATGCGGATGCGGTCCGGATGGGCGGCGGCGCGCGCGTGGTAGGCGGCGCGCGTGCGCTCGAAAAACGCCGCTTCTTCGCGTTCGAAACGATCGGGCTGGCGGGAATCGGCCAGCCGGGCGCGGGCCAGCTCGAGGGGCACATCGAACAGCCACGTGCGATCGGGCTGCAGCGCCGGCCGCATCCAGTGTTCGAGCACGGCGACACGGTCGGCGCCCAACTGCCGTCCGCCCCCCTGATAGGCATACGTGGCGTCGGTGTAGCGGTCGCACACCACCCAGTCGCCACGCGCCAGGGCGGGTTCGATGACCTGCGACAGATGCTCGCAGCGCGCCGCGAACATCAGCAGGGTTTCGGTATCGAGGCTCATGGACTCGGACAGCACCAGCTTGCGCAGGGTTTCGCCCAGCGGCGTGCCGCCGGGTTCGCGGGTAGCGACCACGCTATGCCCCCAGGCCCGCAGCGTGTCGGCCAGCCATGCGGCATGGGTGCTTTTGCCGGCGCCGTCGACGCCTTCGAGGGTAATGAAACGTCCGCGTGCAGTCATCGGTCACGGCCCAGGATATAGCGCGTCACGTTGCGATTGTGTTCGGACAGGTTAGCCGAAAACTCGCTGGTGCCATTGCCGCGCGAAACAAAGTACAGGTATTTGTGGCGCTCGGGCTGGACCGCGGCCAGCAGCGAGGCGCGCCCCGCGGCGGCGATGGGCGTGGGCGGCAGCCCCGCGCGCGTGTAGGTATTCCAGGGTGTGTCGGCCTGCAGGTCGGCGCGCCGGATGCGCCCCTGATAGCGTTCGCCCATCCCGTAGATGACAGAAGGATCGGTCTGCAGCATCATGCCCAGCCGCAGCCGGTTGACGAATACGCCGGCCACGCGCGTGCGCTCGGGGCCGTGGCCTGTTTCTTTTTCGATGATCGAGGCCAATATCAGCGCCTCGTAGGGCGTGTCCAGCGGCAAATCGGGCTGGCGTTCGGCCCAGATCTCGGCCAGCACCTGCTGCTGCTGCTGGTAGGCCCGGCGCAGCAGGTCGAAGTCGGAAGTGCCCGGCGTGAACACATAGGTGTCCGGAAAGAACAGCCCTTCGGGTTCTTTTATGGGCGAATCGAGCCGGGCCATCAGGGCGGCGTCGCCGATGTCGCCCAGGGTCTGCTTGATGTCGGGATTGGCTCGCAGCGCCTGGCGGAACTGGGCGTAGGTCCAGCCCTCGAGAAAAGTGATCTGGCGCTGGACCATGTCGCCGCGCGCCAGGCGGTCGAGCAGCCGCCACGGGGAATCGCCGGCGCGCGCCTCGTAGCCGCCGGCCTTGATCAGCTTGTCGCGCTCGGACAGCCGGGCCAGCCACGCGAAGCCGTCTTCCCAGATGGGAATGCCGGCTTCTTTCATGGCGCGCGCCACCGCGCGCGGCGTACTGCCAGGCGCCACGATGAATTCGACCTTCTCGGCGGGCAGGTCCAGGGCCCGGTTCACCCAGAACCAGGCGCCGCCGGCCGCCGCGGCCGCCAGCAATGCGGCCGACAGGCAGGCGAGCAGGAAATAAAGGCAAAGCTTTTTCATAAGACTGCGAAGTTTAATAGATGATGGCCGATCGAGCCGCCGCGCCGCCCCTGCCGGGGACAAGGGCTTGCCTGCGGCGGCGCGCGTGGCCGGGTATCATGGCTGTATACGCGGGCGCCCTGGCGGCGCCCTTCCCGGTTGCCCGTTTTTTGTCGCCTGCTCTTGCCATGCATGCTTTTTTTGATTCGATTCCGGCCCAGGCCGATGGTTCGGCGCGCTGTGTCGCCCTGCCCGATTACGCCGTGGTGGCGGCATCCGGCTCCGACGCGCTGACATTCCTGCACGGCCAACTGACCCAGGACGTCACCGGGTTGCCCGCCGATGGCGCCCGGCTGGCAGGATACTGCACCGCCAAGGGCCGCTTGCTGGCCACCCTGGTGCTCTGGAAACCCGCGGCGCCGGCCGACTCGCAGGCCGATGCCGCGCAGGTGTACGCGCTGGCCCGGCGCGACCTGGCCGATGCGCTGATCAAGCGCCTGTCGATGTTCGTGCTGCGCGCCAAGGCCAAGCTGGCGCCGGCGCCGTTGCAGGTGGCCGGCGTCTGGTGCGAGCCCGACGCCCTGCCCGCGCTGCAGGGCGCCGCGGGCGGCACGCTGCCGGCCGTGGCCTGGCAGCGCGTCGACCTGGACTGCGGCACCTGGATTGCCGCGCCGTCGGCGGGTACCGCCCTGCGCTGGTGGTGGATCGCCAGCGATGCGCAGCTCGCGCGGGCCGGCGCCCTGGCGCCGCACCTGGCGCAAGGCAGCGCCGACCTGTGGCGCGGCGCCGACCTGGCCGCCGGGCTGCCCTGGGTGGGCGCGGCCACGCAAGATCTTTTCATTCCGCAAACCCTGAACCTCGACCTGCTGGGCGGCGTCAGTTTCACCAAGGGCTGTTATCCCGGGCAAGAGGTCGTGGCGCGCAGCCACTACCGCGGCACCGTGAAGCGCCGCGCGGCCTATGGCCGCCTGGACGGCAAATCCGAGGCCCCCGCGCCCGGCACCGATATCTACGATGCCACCCAGCCACAAGAGCCGTGCGGGCGCGTCATCGATGCCTCGCGCGATGGCGTGCTGTTCGAGATTGCCCTGGCCGCCCTGGCCAGCGGCGAACTGCGCGTGGGCGCGCCCGACGGCCCGCACATCGCGGTGGCGCCGCTGCCCTATGCCCTGGTTGAAGGCCCCGGCGACTGACCCGCGCGGCGCTATACGGCCACGCCGAACAGCGCGCCCACACCGGCCGTCAGCAGCATTGCCAGGCCGCCCAGCACGGTAACCCGCAGGGCCGCGGGCCCGACCGGGGCGCCGCCCGCCTGCGCCGCCATGGCGCCCAGCACCGCCAGCCACACCATCGACGAGGCCGTGACCACCGCCACGATATGGCTTACCGGGGTCAGCGCCGCGGTTAGCAGGGGCAATGCCGCGCCGCTGGCGAACGATACCGCCGATGCCAGCGCCGCCTGCACCGGCCGCGCCCGGTTGTGCACCGAAATGCCCAGCTCGTCGCGCGCATGGGCATCCAGCGCGTCGTGGCGCGTCAGTTGTTCGGCCACCTGCCGGGCCAGCGGCGGCGCGACGCCCCGGCCGACGTAGATGTCGGTGAGCTCCTGCAGTTCCTGGGCCGAATTGCCGGTCAGCGCGTGCTGCTCGAGCCGCAAGTCGGCGGCCTCGGTATCGGCCTGGGAACGCACGGAAACGTATTCTCCGGCGGCCATCGACAGCGAGCCCGCCACCAGGCCGGCCAGGCCGGAGGTCAGGACGGCCTCGTGCGAGGCGCTGGCCGCGGCCACGCCCGCGATCAGGCTGGCCGTGGAGACGATGCCGTCATTGGCGCCCAGTACGGCGGCACGCAACCAGCCCGCACGGAAAATTCGATGGTGTTCTTTGGCGGGCATGCTTCGTTGCTGCGTAATAAGAGAACTTGTGGGGAAACCGTGGCGGGTGAAGACCGCTAGCGCGGCGTCACCCGCACGGCGGTCATCAAGCCTACCAGACACAGCGTGGCTTGCGCGCCGCGGTAAGCATGGACCTCGACCTGGCAGACCGACAGGCGCCGGCCCGGCTTGACGACCCGCCCGGTCGCCAGGAAACGCTCGCCGTCGGCGGGGGCCAGGAAATTCATCTTGAATTCCGAGGTCAGGACGTCTTCGCCCGCCTCGAACAGGGAAAGCGCGGCGTAGCCGCCCGCGCTGTCGGCAATGGCCGTGGAGATGCCGGCATGCAGGTAGCCGTTTTGCTGGCACAGGTCGGCACGGAACGGCAGTTCGATATCGACCTGCCCGGGTTCGACCCGCGCCAGCCTGGCGCCGAAGGCGGCCATGACCGTCTGGCGGCCGAAGCTGGCGTGGACCCGCTGCGCGGCCTGGCCGGCCGCCGCGCTTTGGACCGACGAGGCGGCAGGCGCGCCGGGAGCGTTCATGTGGCCTTTTGCGTGTAGAGATTGACGATGCTGGAGAAGTCGAGCTTGCCGCTGCCGCCGCTGCTGTGCAGCGCGTACAGGTTGCGCGCCAGCTCGCCCAGGGGAATGGTGGCCCGCGACGACAACGCCGATTCGGCGGCCAGGCCCAGGTCTTTGAGCATGAGGTCGACGCCGAAGCCGCCCGCGTAGCCCTTCGACGCGGGCGCGTGGTCCATGACCCCGGGCCACGGATTGTAGAGCTCGGTGGCCCAGTTGCGGCCCGAGCTCTTGGCGATGATGTCCGACAGCACCTGCGGATCCAGGCCGTTGGCCACGCCCAGCGCCAGGGCTTCGGAAGTGCCGGCCATCAGGATGCCCAGCAGCATGTTGTTGCAGATCTTGGCGACCTGCCCCGCGCCGGCGGCACCCGCGTGGAAGATGTTCTTGCCCATGTTCTGCAGCACCGGCATGGCGCGCTGCAGTGCCGCCTGTTCGCCGCCCACGATGAAGGTCAGCGTGCCGGCCACCGCGCCGCCCGTGCCGCCCGAGACCGGCGCGTCGATCATGGCCAGGCCGCGCGCCTGGGCGGCGGCCGCCACCTTGCGCGCCGAGTCGGGCGAAATGGTGCTGCATTCGATGACCAGGGCGCTGGAATCGATGCTGGACAGCAGGTCGTCGCCCAGGTACAGCCCTTCGACGTGCTTGCTGGCGGGCAACATGGACACGACGATCTCGGCGCCGCGCACTGCCTCGGCCGCCGAACTGGCCGCGCGCGCGCCGGCGTCGGTCAGGCCCTTGACGGCGGCGGGCACCAGGTCGAACACGGTGAGTTGATGGCCGGCCTTGACCAGGTTCTGCGCCATGGGGGCGCCCATGTTGCCCAGGCCGATAAACGCGATACTGCTCATGGGGGGTCTCCTGATTGTTGTAGGGGGAGGACGGTGCCGGACACCCATGCGGCATGGCCGGCCGGCCCGCGCCCGCGTCATGGCTCGGCGGGCGCGAGGTCGGCCAGCGGGTGCGGCTGGCCGGCGGGCCACGGGGCTTCGAAAAAGCGCCGTACCCAGGCATCGGATGCCTGCTCGAGCGTGGCGGGGTTCCATTTGGGCTGCTTGTCTTTGTCGATGAGCAGCGCCCGTATGCCTTCGGCGAAGTCGCCCTGTACCGTGCAGGCCAGCGCCGCCACGTATTCGGTGCGGAACACGTCGGCCAGCGAGCGCAGCCGCGTGTATTGCTGCAAGGCGAAGGCCAGCCGCGCCGAGCCGGGCGAGCCCGCCAGCATGGTGGCGGCGGCCCGCGCCAGCCAGGGATCGGCGTGGTCTTTCAGGGCGGCGATGGCCTGGTGGATTTCGGCGAGATCGTTGCCGCTGCACAGGCTGTTGATCTGGAACGCGTGCTGGCGCAGCGGCCCGGGCTGCAACGGCGCGGCTGGCTCGTGGGCCAGCAGCGCGCGGCGCAGCAGGCCGTCGTTGATGGCGCGCGGCGGCGCGGAACCGTTGCCCGGCCCGCCGGCCTGCCCGGCCCATGGGGTGTCGAGCAGGGTTTCGGTGAAGCGGGCCCAGTCGGCGGAGTCGAGGCGGAAGTCGGCGACGCCGGCATAGAAGGCGTCGGAGGCGTTGATTTGCGCGCCGGTCAGGGCCAGGAACAAGCCGGTGCGGCCGGGCATGCGGTTCAGCAGCCAGCTTCCGCCGACATCGGGAAACAGGCCGATGGAGATTTCGGGCATGGCGATGCGCGTGGTTTCGCTGACCACGCGATGGCTGGCGCCCATCATCAGGCCGACCCCGCCGCCCATGACGATGCCGCTGCCCCAGCACAGCAGGGGCTTGGGATAGGTGTGGATGCGGTAGTCGAGCCGGTATTCGCGTTCGAAGAAGTCGCGCGCGTGCTGGTTGGCCCAGGCGCCCTGCCCCTGGTGTTGCTGCATGCTGCGATACAGGCCGTGCAGGTCGCCGCCCGCGCTGAAGGCCTTGCCGCCGGCGCCCTGCAATACCACCAGGGCCAGCCCGGCGTCGTGCGCCCAGGCGTCCAGGCGTTCGGCCAGCAGGTCGACCATTTCGAGCGACAGGCCATTGAGCGTTTGCGGCGCGTTGAGCGTGGCGTAACCCAGCCGCATGCCGTTGGCGGCGGTTTTTTCTTCGAACAGCACAGGGGCGTTCATCGGATGTCGGCTCCTTTTTCGAGCAGTTGGCGGGCGACAATGACGCGCATGATTTCGTTGGTACCCTCGAGTATCTGGTGAACCCGAGTATCGCGCACCAGGCGCTCGAGCGGATAGTCGCGCAAATACCCATACCCGCCGTGAATCTGCTGCGCGTCAAGGCAGATCTGGAATCCCATATCGGTGGCAAAGCGCTTGGCCATCGCGCAATAGGTGCCCGCGTCGGGCGAGCCGGCATCGAGCTTGCAGGCGGCCAGCCGCACCATCTGGCGCGCCGCCACCAGGTGGGTGGCCATGTCGGCCAGCTTGAACTGCAGGGCCTGGAACTCGGCCAGCCGGCGGCCGAACTGGCGCCGTTCGTCCATGTAGCGCCGCGCCGTGTCCAGGGCTCCCTGGGCAGCACCCACCGAACATGTGCCGATATTGATGCGCCCGCCGTCCAGGCCCTTCATGGCGATCTTGAAGCCCTCGCCCTCGCTGCCCAGCAGATTGGCCGCCGGCACGCGCACGTTCTCGAACGTGATCGGACGGGTGGACTGGCTGTTCCAGCCCATTTTTTCTTCTTTGCGGCCGTAGCTGATGCCCGCGCTGTCGGCCGGCACCGCGAAGGCGCTGACCCCGCCCGGGCCGGCGCCGCCCGTGCGCGCCATGACCACCAGCAGGTCGGTATCGCCGCCGCCGGAAATGAAGGCCTTGGCGCCGTTCAGCACGTAATGGTCGCCGTCGCGCTGGGCGCGCGTGGCCAGCGCGCCCGCGTCGGAGCCCGCGCCGGGTTCGGTCAGGCAGTACGACGCCAGTTTCTGGCCGCTGGCCAGTTGCGGCCCCCAGGCCTCGCGCAGCGCCGGCAGCCCCCATTGGCCGACCATCCAGGTGGCCATGTTGTGGATGGTAAGGAACGCGGTCGTGGATGGATCGACTGCGGCCATTTCCTCGAACACCAGGGTGGCGTCCAGCCGGGGCAGGCCCAGCCCGCCGATGTCTTCGGGGGCATAAATGGCGCAGAAGCCCAGTTCCCCCGCGCGTGCGAACGTATCGCGCGGAAAAATGCCTTCCGCGTCCCAGTGCGCGGCGTGGGGCGCCAGCTCGCCCTGGGCGAAATCGCGCGCGGCCTGGGCGAAGGCGCGCTGCTCGTCGGTCAGTTCCAGATCCACGGTGTTGTCTCCTATTGGCCTTCTTGATGGCGCCGCGGCCGCCTTGTGAGCCGCCGCTTGCAGCGCCGATTTTGCATGACGTTAACGTAAACGTAAACCTATGCCTGCCATCTTACGCCGGATTCATCGCGGGATTTTGTCCCGCCAGCGACAATGCGCCGGGATCGGGGGCCAGGCCGGCCGGCGGAGGGCCTGGCCGGTCCGGCCCCTCAGGTTTTAAAGCAGCCCGGCCGGCCGCTCGCGCCCCTGGCGGGCCGCCTTGGCCCGGCGGTGCTCGGCGCGGCGCCGGCGCGACACCTTGGGGTCGAATGCCAGCGGCCGGTAAATTTCCACGCGGTCGCCGTCGGCCAGGGGCGTATCGGGCTGGCATTGCTTGCCGTATACCCCTACCCCCAATTGCCAGGCATCGCGGCCAGGAAACTGTGCCGCGAACCCGCTGGCGCGCACGGCGTCGGCCACCGTGGCTCCCGAGGGCAGATCCAGCGCGCGCTGCCAGACCGACGACGCGGATTCGGCATGGCACACGCACACCCGAAGCACGCTATTCGCCATATACCGCCTGCGCGCGCTTGGTGAACGAATCGATGAAACTGCTGGCGATGCGGTTGAACACCGGCCCCACCACCATTTCGAGGGCCCGATTGGAAAAGGCGTATTCCAGGGTGAACAGCACCTTGCACGCATCGTCGGCCAGGGCCTGGAACTGCCAATGGCCCACCAGCATCGAGAACGGCCCGTCGACCAATTCGAGCTCGATGCGCTCGGGATAATTGTGCGTATTGCGGGTGGTAAAGCGCTGCTTCATGCCGGCGAAGCTGATCAGTATCGACGCCTGCATGCCGTGTTCGGTGCGCGACTGCACCTCGGTGCCGCCGCACCAGGGCATGAATTCGGGATACTTTTCTACGTCGGCTACCAGATCGAACATCTGCGCGGCGCTGTAGGGAACCAAGACGGATCGCTGTACTTTGTGCATCGGCTATCGCAAATGGCTAGAATGTTCAGATTTTACCGGTAGCGCCGCTACCCCCGGATTTCCCGCCGCATACCCGCCTTATGAGCATCATCGACAACCGCAAGGCCTCGCACGACTATTTCATCGAAGACCGCTACGAAGCCGGCCTGGTCCTGCAAGGCTGGGAGGTCAAGGCGATCCGCGAGGGCCGCGTGCAACTGAAAGAAAGCTACGTCATCGTGCGCGATGGCGAGCTGTTCTTGCTGGGCATGCACATCAGCCCCTTGCCCACCGCGTCCACCCACATCCACCCCGACGCCATGCGCACGCGCAAGCTGCTGCTCAAGGCCGAGGAAATCAGCAAGCTGATCGGCAAGGTCGAACAACGCGGCTACACGCTGGTACCCCTGAATTTGCACTACAAGAATGGGCGTATCAAGCTCGATTTTGCCCTGGGGCGCGGCAAGAAGCTGTACGACAAGCGCGATACGGCGCGCGAAAAAGACTGGCAGCGCGAAAAAGAGCGCATGATGAAGCACGATACACGCAATTCCCGCAAGGACAGCTGACCGGCCGGGCGCGCGGCAAGGCCGGCCGCTTGGCGTATCGCCAAGTGTCTGCCTGATGCGGGCTGCCAGGTCTGTCAGGTGTCAGGCTCCGCAGGTGCCTGATACCGCTGTGTGCCTCGGCTGTTCCAATCGTACGGTGTCAGGCACCTGCGGAGCCTGACACCTGGCAAAGCCCGGCGCAGCGCGGGCTTCGCTTCAGGCGGCCTTGCCGGACTTCACGATGGCCATGGCCGATGCAATCAGCCCGCCCACGTCCGCCAGGTTCGACGGCAGGATCAGCGTATTGCCTTCTTTGGCGACCTTGCCGAAGGCATCGACATAGCGCTCGGCCACTTGCAGGTTCACCGCTTCCATGCCGCCGGGCTGGCGCACGGCCGCGCCCACCTGCGTGATGGCCTGGGCGGTGGCGTCGGCGATGGCCAGCACGGCCGCGGCCTCGCCCTGCGCCTGGTTGATCTGCGCCTGCTTCTCGCCTTCCGAGCGGGCAATGGCGGCTTCGCGCTCGCCGGTGGCGATGTTGATCTGTTCCTGGCGGCGGCCTTCCGAAGCGGCGATCAGCGCCCGCTTTTCGCGTTCGGCGGTAATCTGCGCCTGCATGGCGCGCAGGATTTCATTGGGCGGGGTAAGATCTTTGATTTCGTAGCGCAGCACCTTCACGCCCCAGTTCAGGGCGGCCTCGTCCAGCGAGCTCACGATGGTGCTGTTGATGAATTCGCGCTCTTCGAACGTGCGATCGAGTTCGAGCTTGCCGATGACCGACCGCAGCGTGGTCTGCGACAACTGCGTGATCGCCGAAATGTAGTTCGACGAGCCATACGAAGCGCGCATCGCGTCGGTGACCTGGAAGTACAGCACTCCGTCGACCTGCAGCTGGGTGTTGTCGCGCGTGATGCAGACCTGGCTGGGCACGTCCAGCGGGATTTCTTTCAGCGAATGCTTGTACGCCACCCGCTCGATGAAGGGAATGACGAAGCCCGCGCCCGGCGACAGCACGCGGTCGAACTTGCCCAGCCGCTCGACTACCCAGGCGTGCTGCTGGGGAACGATGGCGATGGCCTTGATGATGATCAGCAGGGCCAGGACGACCACTACGATCAGGACAATGGTGGAAGTATCGAGCATCATGGAAGAATCCCTGGTAGGACAGTAAGCCGGCTCAGGCGCGGCCGGCGGTTTCGGCGTGTTTTGCGGTTTCTTTCGGGGCCAGCACCAGGCAAGCGCCCCGTACCTCGGCAATGACATGCAGGCCCGGCGCCCGCGGCTGGCCGGCGGCGAGTTCGGCCTGCCAGTGCGCGCCGCGGTACCACACCCGCGCCGCGCCGGCTTCGGACCACGCATCGACCTGCACCGTCCGGCCGATGTCCATGTTGACGTCGGCATTGCGCCCCACTTCGACGCCGCGCTTTTTCAGGACGCCCGTGCGGCGCAAGACCAGCAGCCCTCCCAGCGCCACGACCGCGCAGGCCACCAGTTGCCACTCGAAGCCGGCCGCCAGCCAGGCGGCGATGCCGCCGGCGACCAGGCCCAGCGCCACCAGCAGCAGGTAGAACGTGCCGCTGGATACTTCGCCGATCAGCGCGACCGCGGCCAATCCGAACCAGATCCACATCGTCATATGCCTTGTCCACGTCGAGTACCGCGTCGATTGTACGGATTTCCGCCCTGCCCCGGTGCGAAATCGCGCCACGGCGCTATGATGGTGTCCATGAACGCTTCCGCCGCCTCTCAATTGCCGGTGCTCATCCTGCATACCGGCGACCCCGACGACGCCTTGCGCCGCAGCCATGGCGACTACGCGCAAATGCTGCGCCATGCCGCCGGCCTGGGGCCCGGCTCGGTGCACATCGTACGGGCGCACGAAGGCGAACAGCCGCTGGCCCCGGCGGCCTACCGCGCCGCGCTGATCACGGGCTCGCCCGCCATGGTCACCGATCGCGAGCCCTGGAGCGAACAGGCGGCCGAGTGGTTGCGGCAAGCGGCGGCCGCCGGCCTGCCTATGTTCGGCGTCTGCTATGGACACCAGTTGCTGGCGCATGCGCTGGGCGGCGCGGTCGACTACAACCCGCAAGGGCGCGAATTGGGCACGCAAACCATCGAATGCCTGCCGGCGGCGGCGGGAGACCCGCTCATGGCGGGCCTGCCGGTCAGTTTTCCGGCGCAGCTGCTGCATGCGCAAAGCGTCACGCGCCTGCCCCAGGGCGCGGTGGCCCTGGCCCGGTCGGCGCTCGACGCGCACCAGCTGGTGCGCCTGGCGCCCGGTATTTATTCGGCCCAGTTCCACCCGGAATTCGGCCCCGAGTTCATGCATGCGCATCTGCTGCGCTACCAGGCCGCTTATGCGCGCGAAGGCCTCGACGCCGCCGCCCTGGCGGCCCAGCTCAAGCCCACTCCCACCGCGGCCAGCCTGCTGCGCCGCTTCCTGAGCCTGCGCCAGGCGGCCGCCACCGCGCAGCCATAGGCCGCGGCACGGGCACAGGCCCGGTGTCTGGCTTCGCAGGGTGCCTCGGCCAGGGTCTGACTCCCGCAGGGTGTCAGACCCCGAAATAGGCAATATCCGTTGCGCACATCGGCGTCTGACACCCTGCGGGAGTCAGACACCTGCCCCGAGACACCTCGACCTGCCCCGCGAGTTGCCTCGCGTGGGCTTACTTGGCCAGGCGCTGCCAGGTGTCGACCACGGTATCGGGGTTCAGCGACATGGACAGGATGCCCTCGTCTTTGAGCCACTGGGCGAAATCGGGGTGGTCGCTGGGGCCCTGGCCGCAGATGCCGACGTACTTGTTGGCAGCCAGGCAGGCCTTGATGGCCCGGCGCAGCATGAATTTCACGGCATCGTCGCGCTCGTCGAAATCGGCCGCCAGCAGCTCCATGCCCGAATCGCGGTCCAGGCCCAGGGTCAGCTGGGTCATGTCGTTCGAACCGATAGAGAAGCCGTCGAAATACTGCAGGAACTCGTCGGCCAGCAGCGCGTTGGACGGTACTTCGCACATCATGATCAGCTTCAGGCCGTTTTCGCCGCGCGCCAGGCCGTGGGCGGCCAGCAGGTCGACCACCCGGGACGCCTGGCCCACGGTGCGCACGAACGGCACCATGATCTCGACGTTGGTCAGGCCCATTTCATCGCGCACTTTCTTCAGCGCTTCGCATTCCATGCGGAAGCATTCGGCGAATTCCGCCGCGATGTAGCGCGAGGCGCCGCGGAAGCCCAGCATGGGGTTTTCTTCTTCGGGCTCGTAGCGCGACCCGCCCACCAGCTTGCGGTATTCGTTCGACTTGAAGTCGGACATGCGCACGATGACCGACTTGGGCCAGAACGCCGCCGCGATGGTGGCAATGCCTTCGGCCAGTTTTTCGACGAAGAAAGCGCGCGGGCTGGCGTAGCCGCGGGCCGCCGATTCCACCGCCTTTTTCAGCTCGGCATCGACGTTGGGGTAGTCGAGCACCGCCTTGGGATGAATGCCGATATTGTTGTTGATGATGAATTCCAGGCGCGCCAAGCCCACCCCCGCGTTGGGGATCTGGGCGAAATCGAACGCCAGCTGCGGGTTGCCCACGTTCATCATGATCTTGACGTCGATGGGCGGCATGTCGCCGCGGCGGACTTCTTCGACTTCGGTTTCGATCAGGCCGTCGTAAATGCGGCCTTCGTCGCCTTCGGCGCACGACACCGTGACCGCCTGGCCTTCTTTCAGCAGATCGGTGGCCTCGCCGCAACCCACCACCGCCGGGATGCCCAGTTCGCGGGCGATGATGGCGGCGTGGCACGTGCGCCCGCCCCGGTTGGTGACGATGGCCGAGGCGCGCTTCATGACCGGTTCCCAGTTGGGGTCGGTCATGTCGGTGACCAGCACGTCGCCGGCCTGGACCTTGTCCATTTCGGAAATATCGGCCACCACGCGCACCGGGCCGGCGCCGATCTTCTGGCCGATGGCGCGGCCCGTGACCAGCACCTGGCCGGTGGCCTTGAGGCGATAGCGCTGCTGCACGTCGTTGGCGCCCTGCTGCGACTTCACGGTTTCGGGCCGTGCCTGCAGGATGTAGATTTTGCCGTCGACGCCGTCGCGGCCCCATTCGATGTCCATGGGGCGGCCATAGTGCTTTTCGATGATGACCGCGTAGCGCGCCAGTTCGGCGACTTCGTCATCATTGAGCGAATAGCGGTTGCGCTCGGACACCGGCACGTCGACCGTGCGCACGGCCCGGCCTTCGGGACGCTCGGGGTCGAATTCCATCTTGATCAGCTTCGAGCCGATGCGGCGGCTGACGATGGGGTACAGGCCTTTTTCCAGCGTGGGCTTGAAGACGTAGAACTCGTCGGGGTTGACGGCGCCCTGCACCACGGTTTCGCCCAGCCCGTACGACGAGGTGATGAACACCACGTCCTGGAAGCCGGATTCGGTGTCGATGGTGAACATCACGCCGGCGCTGCCCTTGTCGGAGCGCACCATGCGCTGCACACCGGCCGACAGGGCCACTTCGGCGTGCGCGTAACCCTTGTGCACGCGGTAAGAAATGGCGCGATCGTTGTACAGCGACGCGAACACGTGGCGGATCTTGTCGAGCACATCGTCGATGCCCACGACGTTCAGGAAGGTTTCCTGCTGTCCGGCGAACGATGCGTCGGGCAGGTCTTCGGCGGTGGCCGACGAGCGCACGGCGAACGAGCCCTTGCCGTCGGCATCGAGCGCGGCAAAGGCGGTGCGGATCTGCTGTTCGAACTCGGGCGAGAACGGAGCCTCGACGATCCATTGGCGGATCTCGGCGCCGGCTGAAGCCAGTTCGCGCACGTCTTCGGGATTGAGGGTGCTGAGGCGGGTGGCGATGCGCTGATCCAGACCCGACGCCTTGAGGAAGTCGCGGAAGGCTTCGGCGGTCGTGGCGAAGCCGCCCGGTACGCGGACACCCGCGCCGGACAGCTGGCTGATCATTTCACCTAGCGATGCGTTCTTGCCTCCTACCGAGTCCACATCCGTCATGCGGAGCTGCTCGAACAAAACGACATACGACATTGAAGTCACCTTTTACAATGGAGAGAAAGCGAGTTTGGTCAATGCATCCGGATGCGCTGACCAAACTGGCCTTGGACCGCTCTTGGGGTGACTTATATCGGGGTCAGATTGTACCCGGTCGGGCACCGTGGCTTTCCCCTTTGGTTGGAATATTTTACATATGGCTTCGCCCCTTATCGAACGCACTGTCTACATTGTTTCAGACAGTACCGGCATCACCGCCGAGACCTTCAGCCACTCGGTACTTTCGCAATTCGAAGAAGTGCGGTTCAGGCCGGTGCGCCTGCCCTTCATCGACACCCTGGACAAGGCCCGCGAGGTGGCCGCGCGCATCGACCGCAACGCGCACGAAACGGGTGTACCGCCCATTGTGTTCAGCACCCTGGTCGACCCGGCCAGCATGAAATGCGTGCGCTCGGCCAACGGTATTTTCCTGGACTTGTTCGGCACCTTCGTGGGCCACATCGAGCAGGCCCTGGGGCTGAAATCCAGCCATTCGGTGGGCCGTTCGCACATGGCCGCCAACTCCGAGCAATACCGCAACCGCATCGACGCCATCAATTTCAGCCTGGCGCACGACGACGGGCAGTTCATCACCCAGCTCGACCAGGCCGACGTCATTCTGGTGGGGGTATCGCGCTGCGGCAAGACGCCGACCAGCCTGTATCTGGCCATGCAATACGCCATCAAGGCGGCCAATTTTCCGCTGACCCCCGACGACTTCGAGCGTGGCACCCTGCCTTCGACCGTGGCGCCGCACCGCGCCAAGCTGTTCGGCCTGTCGATCCAGCCCGAGCGCTTGGCCGAGGTGCGCAACGAACGCCGTCCCAACAGCAAATATGCCAAGCTGGAACAGTGCCGCTACGAAGTCGCCGAGGCCGAGCGCATGATGCGCCGTGAAGGTATTTCCTGGCTGTCGACCACCACCAAGTCCATCGAAGAAATCGCCACGACGGTGATGCAAGAGGTGGGGCTGGACCGGTCGAACTGAGGCCAGGTGTCTGCCACCCGCGATGTCAGGTGTCTGACACCCGCCGGATATCTGCCGGGTCTACATCTGCCGGGCCTGCCGGCGCTGCTCGAACAGGCACAGGGCCGCGGCCACCGCGACGTTCAAGGATTCCACCGCGGCCGCGTGGTCGATGCGTACGCGCAGGGCGGCCGCCTGCTGCAGGGCGGGCGCGACGCCCTGCCCTTCGTGGCCGAACACCCAGGCGCAGGCGGGCGGCAACGGCGTCGCGTACAGGTCTTGCGCGCCGTCCAGGGTGGTCACGGCCAGCGGCACCTCGAGCCGCCCGGCGCAGGCCTGCAGGTCGGCGTGTTCATGCAGCGTCAGCGCGAAATGGGCGCCCTGGCCGCCGCGCAGCACCTTGGGCGACCACGCCGCCGCGCAGCCGGCCGAAAGCAATACGCGGCCGATGCCCGCCGCCGCGCAAATGCGCAGAATGGTGCCGACGTTGCCGGGGTCTTGCACGCGGTCCAGCCACACCATGGGCTCATCCAGCCGCGCCGGCAAGTCGACCGCCGGCGGGTCCACCACGAACAGCACCCCCTGCCCGGTCTCGACCGTTTCGAGCAGGCGCAGCAGCCGCTCGGGCAGCAGCAGCACCTGCCGCGGCGGCACGGCCGCCAGCAGGGCCGCCAGTTCGGGATGCGGCAGCCGGTCGGCGTCGAATACGGCCCATGCCGGCGCGCCGGCGTGGGCCAGCCAGGCCTGGCACAGGTGCACGCCTTCCAGGATGGCGGGCTCGCCGCGGCGCCCCGCATGCCGGGCCTGGCGCTGCAATTGCTTGAACGCCGGATTGTCGCGCGAGGTGATCTGCTTCATGGCAGCACGGCCAGCCGCTCGCGCACGGGCGCGAAGCTGCGCCGGTGTTCGGGGCACGGGCCGTGCTCGCGCAGCCTTTCCATGTGCATGGGCGTGCCATAGCCCTTGTGCTGGTCGAAGCCGTATTGCGGGTATAGCGCGTGCAGGCGCAGCAGGTCGGCGTCGCGCGCCGTCTTGGCCAGAATCGAGGCCGCCGAGATGGCCGGCACCAGCGCGTCGCCCTTGATGACGGTTTGCACGGTGCAGCGCAGCGCGGGCGCCTGGTTGCCGTCGACCATCGCCACCTGCGGCACATGCGCCAGGCCCTCGACCGCGCGCTGCATCGCGAGCAGCGTGGCACGCAGGATGTTCAGCGTGTCGATCTCGCCCACCGTGGCGCTGGCCACGCACCAGGCCAGCGCGCGTTCCTGGATATACGCCGCGAGCTCGACGCGCCGTTCGGCGGTAAGCACCTTGGAGTCCGCCAGGCCGTCGACGGGCCGACCGGGATCGAGAATGACGGCGGCCGCGTACACGCCGCCGGCCAGCGGCCCGCGCCCGGCCTCGTCCACGCCGGCCATCAGGATGCCGGCGAAATCGGGGGTGGCCGCGAACAGGTCATGCTGCGCCATGAGCCACCTCGATGATGGCCTGCGCGGCCAGGCGGGCCGTATCGCGCGTCAGGTCGCGATGCAGCGCAGTAAAGCGCGTTTCGACGCGGGCGGCGTGCGCATCGTCGGTCAGGGCCGCCCAAGTGGCCTCGGCCAGCTTGTCGGGCGTGGCGTCGTCTTGCAGCAGTTCGGGCACGACCATGTCGCGCAGCAGCACATTGGGCAGCCCCACCCACGGCAGGTAGGGACGCTGCTGGCCGGATTTCCAGGCCATGATGCGGCGCATCCAGGGCGACAAATAATACGAGATGACCATCGGCCGCTTGAACAGCGCGGTTTCGAGCGTAGCGGTGCCGCTGGCCACCAGCACGGCGTCGCTGGCCTCGAGAGCGCTCCAGGCGACGGGCTGGCCCGCGTCGGCCGGCAGGTCGTCGGCGGTGAGGCAGCGCAGCCCGGGCACCGGATACTGCGCCAGCACGGCGTCGAATTCCTGGCGGCGTTGCGCGTTGACCATGGGCACGACGCAGACCAGGCCGGGATCGCGGCGCTGCAACTGCTGCGCCGCCTGCAGGAAACGCGGCGCCAGGATGCGGATTTCCGACGAGCGGCTGCCCGGCAGAATGGCCAGCACGCGGGCGTTTTCGTCCAGGCCCAGCCGGCGGCGCGCCGCCTGCCGGTCGGGCTGCAGCGGGATGGCGTCGGCCAGCGGGTGCCCCACATAGGTGACCGGTATGCCTTCCTTGCGATACAGGTCTTCTTCGAACGGGAACAGCACCAGCATGTGCGATACGGCGGCGCGGATCTTGTGGATGCGCTCGTAGCGCCAGGCCCAGATCGAGGGCCCGACGAAATGCACCGTGGGCGTGCCGGCCTGGCGCAGCTGGAGTTCGAGCTTCAGGTTGAAATCGGGGGCGTCGACGCCCACGAACACCGAGGGTGGCCGGGCCAGCCAGCGCCGCTTGACGTCGCCGTAAGTGCGCAGCAGGCCGGGCAGGCGCTTGAGCGCGTCGACATAGCCGAACACGGTCAAGGCGTGCATGGGGTGCCAGGCCTCGAAGCCGGCGGCCTGCATGGCCGGCCCGCCGATGCCCTGGCACAGCAGGCCGGGATGCTGCTGGCGCAGGCCGGCAATGACGCGGCTGGCCAGCAGGTCGCCCGAGGGCTCGCCCGCCACCATGCCGATGGACAGGCTCATGGCCGGATGATGCCCCGGTTGGAGGCATCGAGGAAATCCAGCCACACCTGCAGCGCCTCGGCGGCGTCGGGATGCGACTGCTGGCGGGCGCGCAGCTCGGCGCGCGCTTCGTCGAGCGACAGGCCGCGCCGGAAGACGATTTTGTAGGCTTCGCGCAGGCTCGCGATGACCGGCGCGCTGAAGCCCCGCCGGCGCAGGCCTTCGACGTTGACGCCCACCGGCCGGCACGGATTGCCGGCGCCCAGCACATAGGGCGGCATGTCTTGCATCAGCGAGCTGTTGCCGCCGGTCATGCTGTGCGCGCCGATCTTGCTGAACTGGTGCACGCCGGTCAGCCCGCCTATGATGGCCCAGTCGTCCACGTACACGTGGCCGCCCAGCTGCACCGAATTGGCCAGGATAGTGTTGTTGCCGATATGGCAATCGTGTGCGATATGCACGTAGGCCATGATCCAGTTGTCGTCGCCCACCGTGGTGGCGCCGCCGTCTTGCACGGTGCCGGTATTGAAGGTGGTGAACTCGCGCACGGTGTTGCGGTCGCCGATGACCAGGCGCGTGGGCTCGCCCGCATATTTCTTGTCTTGCGGCATGCCGCCGATCGAGCAGAACCGGTAGAAGCGGTTGTCGCGGCCGATGGTGGTGATGCCGTCCAGCACGCAATGCGGGCCGATTTCCGTCCCCGCGCCGATCGTGACGCCGGGCCCCACGACACAATAGGGCCCGATGCGCACGCTATCGTCGATCTGCGCGGCGGGGTCGATCAGGGCGGTGGGATGGATGTTTCCGGACATTTAGGCTTCCAGGCTGCGAATGGCGCACATCAGCTTGGCCTCGGCCACGATCTGGCCGTCGACCAGGGCGCGCCCCTGGTATTTGCAGATGGCGCGGCTCAGGCGCTCGGCCTGCACTTCGAAGCGCAGCTGGTCGCCCGGCACCACCGGGCGGCGAAAGCGCGCCTCGTCGATACCCACCAGATAATAAGCCGTCTTGGCGCTGTCGCACTTCAGGCCGCCGTCGTCGTCGGTGAACGAGAACAGCGCCGCCGCCTGGGCCATGGCTTCGGTGATGAGCACGCCGGGCATGACGGGGTGATGCGGGAAATGGCCTTCGAAGAACGGTTCGTTGATGGTGACGTTCTTGATGGCGACAATGGATTTGCCGGGCACGATATCCAGCACACGATCGATGAGCAGCATCGGGTACCGATGCGGCAAGCGCTCCATGATCGCCTTGATGTCGAGTTCCATTTCGTAAAATTTCCTACCGTTTTGAATTATGCTGCCGCCCCGCCGCCCGCAGGCGGCGGATCAGGCTTTTTCCAGCGTCCGCAGGCGGCGGCGCAGGTGTGACAGTTGCTGGATGACCGCGGCGTTGCGCTGCCATTGGCCGTGTTCGGCGTAAGGATACACGCCCGTATAGCGGCCCGGCTGCGAAATGCTGGACGTGACGGCCGTGCCGCCCGAAATATGGACGTCGTCGGCCAGTGTCAGGTGGCCCGACAGCATGGCCGCGCCGCCGATGGTGCAGCGCGCCCCGATGACGGTGGACCCGGCCACCCCCACGCAGGCCGCCATGGCGGTATGAGCCCCCACGCGCACGTTGTGGCCCAGCATGATCTGGTTGTCGAGCTTGACGCCGTCGCCGATGTCGGTGTCTTCGAGCGCCCCGCGGTCGATCGTGGTGTTGGCGCCGATTTCGACGTCATCGCCGATGCGCACCCCGCCCAATTGGGCAATCTTGCCCCAGGCGCCCTGCCCCAACATGGGGTCGGGCGCGAAGCCGAAGCCGTCGGCGCCCAGCACCACGCCGCTATGCAGGATGGCGCGCGCGCCGATGCGCACGTTGGGATACAGGGTAACCCGTGCATGCAGCAGGCAGTCGGGGCCCAGCGTGGAGCCCGCGCCGATCACGCAGCCCGGGCCCAACGTGCTGCCCCGGCCGACGCGCGCACCGGATTCCACCACGCAATGCGGCCCGATGCGCACGTCGTCGTCGATGACGGCGTCCGCAGCCACGACGGCCAGCGGATGCACGCTGGCCGGCAGCTTGGGCCGGCGCGCGGCGTCGAACCATTGCGCCAGGCGGGCATACAGCAGATACGGATGGGGGCAGACCACCCGGGCGCACGCGGGGGCGCCGGGGCTGTCCGCCAGTGCCTGGGCGGCGTCGGGGGTGACGATGATGGCGGCCGCCCGCGTACCGGCCAGCTGGCTCTGGTAGCGCGGGTTGGTAAGAAAGCTGATTTCTTCGGGCCCGGCCGAGGCCAGGGTTCCGATGCCGCGGATGCGCGGCATCGGAACATCCGCCGCCGCTTCGATGCGCCAGTCGAGCCCCTGGGTATTGGCGGCGGCCAGCAGTGCGTCGAGGGCAGGCGCGCGGGCGGGATCCAGGAGGATCGGCATGCGTTCGGCGCCGCCGCTTATTTGCCGAGGGCCTGGATCACCTTGTCGGTGATGTCGACGCGCGGATTGACCGTAACCGCGTCCTGGACGATCAGGTCGTAGTTTTCTTGTTCGGCGATGCGCTTGATGGCCTGGTTGGCCTTGGTCACGATGGCCGAGAATTCTTCGTTGCGGCGGCGGTTGAAGTCTTCCTGGAACTCGCGGCGCTTGCGCTGCAGTTCGGTATCCAGGCGCGACAGCTCGCGCTGGCGGTTGGTGCGATCGGATTCGGACAGCACCGGCGCGTCTTTGTCGAATTTCTCGGCCTGCGAGCGCAGGTTGCTGCTCAGGCGCTGGAGCTCGTCGTCGCGCTTCTTGAACTCGGATTCGATCTTGCTTTGCGCGGTCTTGGCCGGCGCCGACTCGCGCAAGATGCGCTCGGTGTTCACGAAGCCGATCTTGGTGCCTTGTGCCTGGGCGGGCAGCGCCACCGCGGAACCCAGCAGCAGCGCGGCCGCCAGGGCCAGCGTACCGCGCAGTTTGCCGACACGTTGGGCACGCGCCGGGCTCGAGGTGTTGAGTGCGAAATCAGACATCATGAAAATCTCACCTTCCAATGAGGTAAAGCAAAGGCAATATTGTGCCACTAAACGGGCAAAACGCCGGGGCGCGGCGCTTTGCCATGTGATCAGGCGTAACCATCAGATGTGATCAGGCGTAACCGGCGGGGATCAGAAACCCGTTCCGATCTGGAACTGGAAGCTCTGCCGGTCGTCGCCCGATTTGGCATTGAGGGGACGCGCATACGAAAGCTGTAGCGGGCCCAGCGGCGATTGCCACGACAGCCCGATACCGGCCGAATACCGCCAGCCGCAGGGGTCTTCGACCTCGTTGCCCGGCTCGCCGGCCGTGCACTTCATGCCGCTGCCGGCGGCCACCTGGCCGGCGTCGGCGAACACGAACCAGCGCAGCGTGCGGTCTTTCGAGGCGCCCGGGAACGGCAGGTACAACTGCGCGTTGGCGACGATACGCCGCGAACCGCCCAGGTAGTCGCCGGTGAGCGTGTCGCGCGGACCGAGCGATGCGCCATCGTAGCCGCGCACCGTGCCGATGCCGCCCGCGTAGACGTTCTTGATGACCGGGTAATCCAGGCTGCCATAGCTGCGGCCGTAATCGACCATGCCGTTGAGCGCCAGCGTATAGCTGCGGCCCAGCGGAATGTAGTACTGCTGCTGCGCGGTCAGCAGGTAGTACTTCAGGTCCATGGTGGAAAAATCGCCCTTCAAGCGGGTGTACGAGCCCTTGGTCGGCGCCAGGGCGCTGTCGCGCGTGTCTTTGGACCAGCCCGCGTTGAAGATGAGGGCGTTGGTGCTGTCGCCGTACTGGTCGACGAAGTCGCGGTAGGCCAGCGGCGAATTGTTGTACAGGTCGATCTGGTTGCGTTCGAACGTGGCGCCCAGGAATATGCGGTCGTACTCGGAAATGGGCACGCCGAAGTTCATGCCCAGGCCCATGGCCTTGACGCGGTAGTCGCCGTCGTTGTTGTCCCAGGGCTCGGTGACGCGATAGTAGGCCGACGTGGTGCGGCTGATGCCGTCTTTGGTGAAGTATGGGTCGGTGTGCGACAGCACGGCCGCGCGGTTGGTCTTGCTGGTGTTGAACTGCAGCGTCAGGTTGGTGCCGCTGCCGAACACGTTGTCTTCGCTGATGCCGGCCGACAGGATGGCCTTTTCGGACGAGCCATAGCCCACCCCCAGGTTGATCATGCCAGTGGGTTTTTCTTTGACGTCGACGTTGACGTCGACCTGGTCGGGCGAGCCCGGCACCGGGTCGGTGGACACGTTGACTTCGCTGAAATAGCCCAGGCGGTCGATGCGGTCGCGCGAGATTTTCAGGTCGCCCGAGTCGTACCAGGCGGCTTCCTCCTGGCGCATTTCGCGGCGCACCACTTCATCGCGGGTGCGCGTGTTGCCGCCGATTTGTATGCGGCGCACGTAGACGCGGCGGCTGGGGTCGACGTAGAACGTGACGTCGGCCTCGTGCTTGGCGCGGTCGAGCGACGGGTTGGGGTTGACGTTGGCGAACGCATAGCCCAGCTCGCCCAGGTAGTCGGTGATGGCCTTGGCGGAATCGTTGGCCTGGGCCGCCGAGAAGGTTTCGCCCGCCTTGACCTGCACCAGGTCGTTGATTTCCTTGTCGAGGCCCAGCAGGTTGCCGGCCAGCTTGACGCTGCGCACCTTGTAGGGCTCGCCTTCGTGCAGCGTGATGGTGATGTAGATGTCTTTGCGGTCGGGCGAGATCGTGACCTGCGGCGGTTCGACCGAGAATTCCAGATAGCCCTGGTCGAGGTAGAACGACCGCAGCCGTTCGATGTCGCCTTCGAGCTTTTCGCGCGAGTACTTGTCGGCGTTGGTGTACCAGGTCAGCCAGCCGGGCGTGGTGAGATCGAACAGGTCGAGCAGTTCGCTTTCGGAAAAGGCCTTGTTGCCCACCACGCTGATCTCGCGGATCTTGGCGACCTCGCCTTCGAACACGTCGAAGCTGACGCCGACGCGGTTGCGCGGCAGCGGCGTGACCGTGGAGGTGACCTCGACGCCGTACTTGCCCTTGCCCAGGTATTGCTCTTTGAGTTCGTATTCGGCGCGCTCGAGCATGGACTGGTCGAAGATGCGCCCTTCGCCGAAGCCCACCTGCATCAGCGAGGTGGTGATGGCTTTCGAGTCGAACTCGCGCATGCCGTTGAACGTGACGGACGCGATGGTGGGGCGTTCTTGCACCACGACCACCACCACGTCGTTGTCGGTCTGGATGCGGACGTCGCTGAAGAAGCCCGTGCCGTACAGCCGGCGCACGGCCTCGGTAGCCTCGGCTTCGGTGAATTCTTCGCCGACCTTGACCGGCAGGTACCCGAACACCGTGCCCGCGTCGGTGCGCTGTATGCCTTCTACGCGGATATCCCGCACGACAAAAGGGTCGAACGCGTGAGCCAGGGCCGGCATGAGCAGCGCGGCGAGCAGGCTCGGCATGACGCCCTTCTTGTGATGAAACATCCGAAAAGACATGTCCTTGGCTATCCTAGGTCGAGCAAGTGGCGGACGATTTTATTCGATCGCCGATCAAGTGAATAGACGCGCGAAATCATTGAACAACGCCAGCCCCATGAGCCCGGCCAGAAGGCCGATGCCGGCGCGCTGCCCGATGTCGATCCAGCGGTCGGGCGGCGGACTGCCGCGCACAATTTCGACGAGATAGTACAGCAGATGCCCGCCGTCCAACATCGGAATCGGCAACAGGTTGAGTACCCCCAAGCTGATGCTGATGAGCGCCAGGTAGGCCACGTAGGCGGCGATTCCCAGGCGCGCGGTCTGGCCCGCGTAGTCGGCGATGGTGACGGGGCCGCTGATGTTGCGCCACGAAACCTCGCCGGTCACCATGCGCCCCATCATGCGCAGCGACAGCCACGCGGTATCCCATGTGCGGGCGGCGGCGCGCCCTATACTCTCGAACAGTCCGTAACGTACCGTCACCATGGGAAGATCGCCGCCCAGCTGCACGCCGATGCGGCCGATGGTCTGGCCCTGCACGGTTTCGGCGCGCGGCACCACGGTCAGCGACACTTGCGCGCCGTCGCGCAGCAGCGTCAGGGCCAGCGGCTGCCCCGCGTGCTGCTGGATGATGCCCACCAGCTGGGCCGTGTCCGGCTCGGGCGTGTCGCCGGCGCGGATGATGCGATCGCCGCTGCGCAGCCCCGCGCGCTCGCCTTCCGCGCCCGCGATGACCTCGCGCACGACGGGCTTGGCGGCGGCCAGCCGCAGGCCGGTATCGGCCAGGGGGTCGCCCTGGGCGGGGTCCATGCGATTGCCGGGCACCTGCAGCGCCCGCTGCGCCGTGGCGCCATCGGCCGCGCGCACCTGGACCTGGGCCTGGCCGCCGGCCGACAAGACGTCGAGCAGGCGCCAGCGGGCGTCATTCCAGGACGCCACCTGGCGGCCATCGATGGCCAGGATGCGGTCGCCGCCATGAAAGCCGGCCTGCGCGGCCGGTGTACCGGCGGCCGGCGGACCCAGCACGGGCGCGGGTTCCTGGGTGCCGGCCAGGTTCAGGCCGGCATAAAGCACGATGGCCAGCACCAGGTTGAACAGCGGCCCGGCCGCCACGATGGCGATGCGCCGCCCCACCGGCTGGGTATTGAACGACTGCGCCGCCACGGCCCGCGAGGCGCCGGCGGGCGGGTCGTCTTGCATCTTGACATAGCCGCCCAGCGGAATGGCCGAGATGGCCCATTCGGTGCCGTGACGGTCGGTGCGGCGCGCCAGCACCTTGCCGAAGCCCACCGAAAAACGCAGCACCCGCACGCCGCACAGGCGCGCCACCCAATAGTGGCCCAGTTCATGGAACGTGATGAGTATGCCCAGGGCAACGATGAAGGCAAGCAGGGTGAAAAGCATGGATCGAGGTCCGGGGGCGTGGCGGATCAGGCCAGGCCGAGGTTGCCCGCGTAGGCGCGCGTGGCGGCGTCCAGCGCCAGCACGTCGGCGAGGCTATCGAGCGTAACAGAAGACTGGCGCTGCTGCCATTCGAGCGCGGCGGTGATTACCCGGGGAATCCAGGTGTAGCGCAGGCGGCCGGACAGGAAGGCCTCGACCGCCACCTCGTTGGCGGCATTCAGGGCCACGCAGGCGGCCTGCCCGGCGCGCAGGGCATCGAAGGCCAGTTGCAGGCACGGAAAGCGCTGCATGTCGGGGGTTTCGAACTCGAGCTTGCCCCAGCGCGCCAGGTCGAGCGGCCCTACCCCGCTGTCCAGGCGTTCGGGGAACCCCAGCCCGTAAGAAATGGGCGTGCGCATGTCCGGCTGGCCCAACTGGGCCAGGACCGAGCCGTCTTCGTATTCGACCATGGAGTGGACCACGCTTTGCGGGTGGATCAGCACGTCGATGCGTTCGGGCGGCATGGCGAACAGCCAGTGCGCCTCGATGACTTCGAGCCCCTTGTTCAGCATGGTGGCCGAATCGACCGAGATCTTGCGCCCCATGCTCCAGTTGGGATGGGCGCAGGCCTGTTCTGGGGTGACATCGTGCAGGTCGAGCGGGTCGTGGCGGCGGAACGGGCCGCCCGAGGCCGTGAGCAGCAGCCGGCGCACACCGCGCGCGGGCTCGCTGGGCGCGCCGGCGCGCTCGCCGCGCGGCAGACACTGGAAAATGGCGTTGTGCTCGCTGTCGATGGGCAGCAGTTCGGCGCCATGCTCGCGTACGGCGCGCATGAATAATGCCCCGGCGGCCACCAGCGCCTCTTTGTTGGCCAGCAGCACGCGCTTGCCGGCGCGCGCCGCCGCCAGGGCGGCCGGCAGGCCCGCGGCGCCCACGATGGCGGCCATGACGGTGTCGCAGGCGGCATCGGCGGCCGTGTCGGCCAGCGCCTGGGCGCCGACCCGGATTTCGGGCAAGGGCCGTCCGGCCGGCCAGGCGGCCCGGAAACGCTCGCGGGCGGCCGTGTCGGGCACCACCACGACCGGGGCGCCGCTGGCGGCGGCCTGCTCGGCCAGGCGTTCGATGCGGCTGTGGGCCGACAAGGCGAACACGGCCAGCCGCTCGGGATGGCGGGCGATGACGTCCAGCGTGCTTTCACCGATGGAACCGGTGGAGCCCAGGACAGCAACGCGTTGGAAACGACTCAAGACAGCACTCCAGACAGCAGCATGGCGAAGGGCGCGACCGGCAGGATGGCATCGATGCGGTCGTAGACCCCGCCGTGCCCCGGCAGCAGCGCGCTGGAATCTTTGCGGCCGGCCCGGCGCTTGAGCAAGGATTCGAACAGGTCGCCCACGATGGATATGGCGCCCAGCAGGGCCGCGGCCGGCAGCGCCAGCGCCAGCGATCCGCGCTGCACCAGCGCCGCGCCGAAGCTGCCCGCCCACAGGCTGGACAGCCAGACCCAGATGACCGCGCCCGCGATGCCCGCCACCGCGCCCGCGATGGTTTTGCCCGGACTGACCCGAGGAGCCAGTTTACGCTTGCCGAAGGCCCGGCCGGCGAAATAGGCGGAAATGTCGGCCACCCATACCAGCGCCAGCAGCGACACCACGAACCAGCCGCCGCGCGCCATGAACATCAGGGCCAGCGCCGACCAGGCCGCCAGCACGGCCGGCACGCTGAACAGCGACCAGCCCAGGCTGGCCGGCGCGGCATCGGCGCGGCCCCGCACCACCGCGGGCACCACCGCCAGCAGCCATACCAGGGCCACGGCCGGTACCAGCCCGCGCGCCACGGCGGCCGCCAGGCGCACGGCGGCGGGCTGGCCCGCGAGCCACCCCCAGGCCAGCCACAGCATGACGGCCAGCAGCACGGCCGCCACGCCCACGCACAGCGCGCGCGACGGCGGCTGCAAGACGGTGAGACGCAGCCATTCCCAGCAGGCACAGGCGGCCCCGGCGGCCAGCAGGGCCACGAACCACCACGGATTGCCGGCGGCCAGCGCGGCGGCCAGTACGGCCAGCAGGACGACAGCGGTAAGAACTCGTTGGCCTAGCATGGGGATCCTTTGCGGCCTCAGCGGGCGTTGTCCTCGCGCAGTTGCGCGCTGGTGCGCCCGAAGCGGCGTTCACGGGTGCGGTACCACTCGAAGGCGGCGTCGAGCTCGGCCGCGCCGAAATCGGGCCAGTAGTCGTCGGTGAAGTACAGCTCGGTATAAGCCAGTTGCCAGATCAGAAAATTGGAAATGCGCTGCTCCCCGCCGGTGCGGATGAACAGGTCGGGCTCGGGCGCCCAGGCCATCGACAGGTGCTCGGCCAGGTGGGTTTCGTCGATGCGCCGCGGATCGCGGGCCAGCTCGGGGCGCTGGCTGAGCATGGCGCGGGTTGCCTGCAGGATGTCCCAGCGCCCGCCGTAGTTGGCGGCCACCGACAGGTGCAGGCGGTCGTTGTGGGCGGTGCGCGCCTGGGCGTCGGCGATCAGGGCCTGCAGGCGCGGTTCGAAGCGCGACATGTCGCCCACCACGTGCAGGCGCACGCCCTGTTCGTTGAGCTTGTCGACCTCGCGCTCGAGCGCCTGCACGAACAGGCGCATCAGCAGCGAGACTTCTTCGGGCGGGCGCCGCCAGTTTTCGGAACTGAACGCAAACAGCGTCAGGTAGCGCACGCCGTGCCGGCCGCAGGCTTCGACCACGCGCCGCACGGCCTGCACGCCCTTGGCATGGCCCGCGGTGCGCGGCAAGTGCCGGCGCGTGGCCCAGCGCCCGTTGCCGTCCATGATGATGGCGACGTGCCGGGGAACGGTCTGGGGGGCGGGAATTGCCTGGGTAGAACTGATAGCCATGAGCAGAAAGCGTCGTGCCGGGTGTAGCCGTGCGGGCCAGGGAACCAAAAGAACCGCGCCGCCTTGCCACCACCGCGCTGCACAAGCAAGCAGCGGTACGGCATGGGCGGCGCGCGGAGTCGGTACCTGGCCCCGATTATACGGTCATGATTTCCGCTTCTTTCTGGGTGATGAGCTTGTCGATCTCGGCGACGTTGCGGTCGGTGAGCTTCTGGACGTCGTCTTGCGCGCGGCGCTCGTCGTCTTCGGAGATTTCTTTGTCCTTGACCAGCTTCTTGAGCGTCTCGTTGGCTTCGCGGCGCAGGTTGCGCACCGCGATCTTGGCGTCTTCGCCCTCGCCCTTGACCACTTTGGTCAGGTCGCGGCGGCGCTCTTCGGTCAGGGCCGGCATCGGCACGCGGATGGTATCGCCCATGCTCATGGGATTCAGGCCGAGATCGGATTCGCGGATGGCTTTCTCGATGGCCTGGGCCATGGGCTTTTCGTAGGGCTGTACGCTGATGGTGCGCGCGTCGACCAGGTTGACGTTGGCCACCTGGCTCACGGGCACCGGCGAACCGTAGTATTCGACCTGGACGTGGTCCAGGATGCCCGTGTGGGCACGCCCGGTACGGATCTTGGACAAGTTGACCTTCAGCGTGTCAAGCGACTTGGCCATCCGGGTTTCGGCGGATTTACGGATTTCTGCGACGCTCATGAGGATTTCCTTTGCTTAAACGTGTACCAGCGTGCCTTCGTCTTCACCGCTGACCGCGCGCTTGAGCGCGCCGGACTTGTTGATCGAAAACACCTTGATGGGCAGTTTCTGGTCGCGGCACAGCGCGAACGCGGTGGCATCCATGACTTCGAGCCGGCGCACGATGGCCTCGTCGAAGCTGATGCGGGCGTAGCGGGTGGCCGTGGGATCTTTGTTGGGATCGGCGCTGTAGATGCCGTCGACCTTGGTGGCCTTGAGCACGATCTCGGCGCCGATCTCGGCGCCGCGCAGCGCGGCCGCGGTATCGGTGGTGAAAAAGGGGTTGCCGGTGCCGGCGGCGAAAATGACGACCTTGCCTTCTTCCAGGTAGCGCAGCGCCTTGGGGCGGATGTAGGGTTCGACCACCTGGTCGATATTCAGCGCGGACTGCACCCGGGTATCGACTCCCTTGTGCTTGAGCGCATCCTGCAGGGCCAGCGCGTTCATGATGGTGGCCATCATGCCCATGTAGTCGGCCGTGGCGCGGTCCATGCCTTGCGCGCCCGGGGCGACCCCGCGGAAGATGTTGCCGCCGCCGATGACGATGGCCAGCTCCACGCCCAGCGCCACGACCTCGGCGATTTCGTCGGTCATGCGCACGATGGTGCCGCGATTGATGCCGAAAGCATCTTCGCCCATCAGCGCCTCGCCGGACAGTTTGAGAAGAACCCGCTTATATGACCTGCTGCTCATAGGAGATGTCCGAAGGAACGATCCGACGAAAGTGTAAGACAAGAAATAGGGCCGGACTAGACTTTTATCTAGCCGGCCCTGGATACCACGACCGATCAGCCGCGACCGGCAGCGGCGGCGACCTCGGCGGCGAAGTCGCTGGTTTTCTTCTCGATGCCCTCGCCCACGACGAACAGCACGAATTTGCTGATCGACGCGTTCTTTTCCTTGAGCATCTGCTCGACCGTTTGCTTGTCGTTCTTGACGAAGGGCTGCGACAGCAGCGTGACTTCTTTCAGGAACTTCTGCACCGAGCCTTCGACCATCTTGGCGACGATCTCGGCGGGCTTGCCGGATTCGGCGGCCTTTTGCTCGGCGACCGAGCGCTCGGCGGCGATATCAGCGGCCGGCACGCCTTCGGCGTTCAGGGCGCGGGGCTTGGTGGCGGCGATGTGCATGGCCAGGTCTTTGCCGATTTCTTCGGTGCCGGCGTATTCGACCAGCACGCCGATCTTGCCGCCGTGCACGTAGCTGGCCAGGGCGTTGGCGGTTTCGATGCGTTCGAAGCGGCGCACCGAGATGTTTTCGCCGATTTTGCCGATGAGCGCGGTACGGGTGGTTTCGACCGTGCCTTCACCCATGGGCAGCGCCGACAGCGCGGCCACGTCGGCCGGCTTCTGGGTGGCGACGAGTTCGGCCAGCTTGTTGATGAAGGCGATGAAGTCGTCGTTCTTGGCCACGAAGTCGGTTTCGCAGTTGACTTCGATGACGGCGCCCTGCTTGGCGTCGGACGAGATGTACAGGCCGATCAGGCCCTCGGCGGTGACGCGGGCGGCGGCCTTGCTGGCCTTGTTGCCCAGCTTGACGCGCAGGATTTCTTCGGCGCGGGCCAGATCGCCTTCGGCTTCGGTCAGGGCTTTTTTGCACTCCATCATGGGCGCGTCGGTCTTTTCGCGCAGTTCCTTGACGAGGGCGGCGGTAATTTCAGCCATGATTGCTCCAGTTTCGCTAAGACATGCCCCGGCGGTACCGTGGCACATGAATTGATTCGACAAGACGCCCGCGCTGGCGGGCCATGAGACGGGAATCCGTCTCGGCGTTTCCGGCCGGCCGGGCCGCGGGGCGGATGCCTGCCGCCGCGCCCTTGCCTGCCGGACCGGGCCTTAGGCCTGGTTGTTGTCCTGCACTTCGACGAACTCTTCCGAGCCTTCGCCGGCTTCTTCGACCACGCCGTTCAGGCTTTGCTCGCGGCCTTCCAGCACGGCGTCGGCGATACCCTTGGCGTACAGCGCGATGGCCTTGGCCGAGTCGTCGTTGCCGGGGATGACGTAGTCGATGCCGTCGGGCGAGTGGTTGGTATCGACCACGGCCACGACCGGGATGCCCAGGGTGCGGGCTTCGGCCACGGCGATCTTGTGGTAGCCGACGTCGATGACGAACAGCGCGTCAGGCAGGCCGTTCATGTCTTTGATGCCGCCGATGGACTTGTTCAGCTTGTCGAGCTCGCGCTGGAACAGCAGGCCTTCTTTTTTGATCATGCGCTCGGCGCCGCCTTCGGCGACGACGGCTTCCATGTCTTTCAGGCGCTTGACCGAGGTCTTGACCGTCTTGAAGTTGGTGAGCATGCCGCCCAGCCAGCGGGCGTCGACATAGGGCATGCCGCAGCGGGCGGCTTCGGCGGCGACCAGCTCACGCGCGGCGCGCTTGGTGCCGACGAACAGGATATTGCCGCCGCGGGCGGCCAGCTGCTTGACGAACTTGGTGGCTTCTTGGTACTTGCCGACCGTCTGTTCGAGGTTGATGATGTGAATCTTGTTGCGATGGCCGAAGATATACGGGGCCATCTTGGGATTCCAGTAACGGGTCTGGTGGCCGAAGTGGACGCCAGCTTCCAGCATTTCGCGCATGAGGGACATGAATTTCTCCGAGGGTTGGTCCTTGCGCTACGCCTGTACCGGCTCATGCATGCATGGCACGGCCGGCACCCTGGGTGGCATAGCGCGCGATTTCCTGATATCAGGTGACACCAGGATGAACTGCCCGAAAACCGGTCGGCCGATCGCGGCGGGAACCCCCGCCGGCGAAAACCCAGACGACCGTGGCAGCGTAGGCCCTACAATGAAGTTTTGCAGTGAATTTTGCAGTGAACTTTGTAGCAAACGCCGCGCCGGTTTTTTAGGCAAGCCTATAATTCTACTATTTTTCCACCAGGATACTCAAGCCGATACATGGGCATCGTTACCAACCCCGCCGACCTGGATAAAATGCGCGCCGCCTGCCAGGACGCCGCGAAAATCCTTGATTTCATTACTCCTTACGTCAAACCCGGCGTAACCACGGGCGAACTCGACCGCCTGTGCCTGGAATACCTGACCGACGAGCTCAAGGTGAAATCGGCCACGGTGGGGTACGCGCCCCCGGGTTACCCGCCCTTTCCGGGCGCCATCTGTACCTCGGTGAACCACCAGGTGTGCCACGGCATTCCGGGCGACAAGGTGCTGAAGAACGGCGATGCGCTCAATATCGACGTCACCATCATCAAAGACGGCTGGTTCGGCGATACCAGCCGCATGTACCACGTGGGCGAGCCGTCGATCCAGTCGCGCCGCCTGGCCGAAATCACCTTCGAATGCATGTGGAAAGGCATCCAGCAGGTGCGCAACGGCGCCACGCTGGGCGACGTGGGCAGCGCCATCCAGAAACATGCCGAATCGAACGGCTATTCGGTGGTGCGCGAGTTCTGCGGCCACGGCATCGGCCAGCAGTTCCACGAAGACCCGCAGGTGCTGCACTACGGCAAGCCGGGCAGCGGCGTGCGCCTGACCACCGGCCTGATCTTCACCATCGAACCCATGATCAACGCCGGCCGCCGTGAAATCCGCCAGCTGGCCGACGGCTGGACGGTGGTGACGCGCGACCACAGCCTGTCGGCGCAGTGGGAACACACGGTGTGCGTCACCGACACCGGCTACGAAGTGCTGACCCTGTCGCCGGGCGTGCGCCAGCCGCCCGAATTCGTGGCCGAGCGCCTGGTGCTGCCCGCCGCCTGAGGCCCCCGCCATGACCGCCGCCGCCCCGCCCTCGCTACCCGAGTTGCGCCGGCGGCTGCAAGCCGCCCGCGCCACGGTCATCGACCAGTTCCGCCAGCATGGGCGGCCGGACACGCTGCTGTCCGACCTGCGGCGCATCGTCGACCAGGCGCTGCGCGACCTGCTCAAGCTGCATCCCCTGCCCGCCGGCGCCACCCTGGCGGCGGTGGGGGGCTACGGGCGTGGCGAGCTGTACCCGCACTCTGACGTCGATCTGCTGATCTTGCTGCCTCACGCGCCCGACCCGGCCGATGCGCGCGCCATCGAGGCCCTGGTGGCGGCCCTGTGGGACCTGGGCCTGGAACCCGGCCACAGCGTGCGCACGCTGGCCGATTGCGAGCGCGAAGCGCAGGCCGACATTACCGTTGAAACCGCCCTGCTGGAGTCGCGCTGGCTGGCCGGCAGCCGCGCCCTGATGAAGCAATTCGAGGCGGTCATCCAGGCGCAGCTCGATGCCCCGGCGTTTTTCCAGGCCAAGCGGGTCGAAATGCAGCAACGCCACGCGCGCTACCAGGACACCCCCTACGCGCTCGAGCCCAACTGCAAAGAGTCGCCCGGCGGGCTGCGCGACCTGCAGGTCATTTTGTGGATGGCGCGCGCCGCCGGCTTCGGCAGCACCTGGCGCGAAGTGGCCCAGGCCGGCCTGCTGACGCCGTCCGAGGCACGCGACCTGCGGCGCGCCGAGCAGGCGTTCAAGCGCCTGCGCATCGAGCTGCACCTGCTGACCGGCCGCCGCGAAGACCGCGTGCTGTTCGACCTGCAGCCCGGCCTGGCCCGGGTTTACGGCATACAGGCCACCGCCACCCGGCGCAGCAGCGAATTGCTGATGCAGCGCTATTACTGGGCCGCGCGGCTGGTGACGCAGCTGAACGCGATTCTGGTGCCCAGCATCGAAGAAAGGCTGTTTCCGCGGCCCGACACCGAGGCGCGCGAAATCGACGACGATTTCCGCAACCTGCGCGGCCGGCTCGACATCGTGCGCGACGACGGTTTCGAACGCAAGCCCACCCTGCTGCTGCGCGCCTTCCTGCTGATGCAGCAGCATGCCGAACTGACCGGGCCGACGCCCCGCACCTTGCGCGCCATCTGGCATTCGCGCCACCGCATCGACGCGCAGTTCAGGCGCAATCCGGTCAACCGCAAGCTGTTCCTGCAGATCCTGCAGCAGCCGCGCGGCATCGTGCACGAACTGCGCCGCATGACCATGCTGAACATCCTGCCGCGCTACCTGCCGGTGTTTCGCCGCATCGTCGGGCAGATGCAGCACGACCTGTTCCACGTGTACACGGTCGATCAGCACACGCTGGCCGTGGTGCGCAATATCCGCCGCTTCACCATGCCCGAGCATGCGCAGGAATACCCGCTGGCCAGCCAGTTGATCGCCAACCTGGAACGCCACTGGCTGCTGTACGTGGCGGCGCTGTTCCACGATATTGCGAAAGGCCGCGGCGGCGACCATTCCGAACTGGGCGCGCGCGAAGTCAGGCGCTTTGCCCACGAGCACGGGCTGGAGCCCGACGACGCCGAACTGGTCGAATTCCTGGTGCGCCAGCACCTGCTGATGTCGGCGGTGGCGCAGAAGCGCGACCTGTCCGACCCGGGCGTCATCGCCGATTTCGCCGCCACGGTGCGCGACGAGCGGCGCCTGACGGCGCTTTATTTGCTGACGGTGGCCGACATCCGCGGCACCAGCCCGAAGGTGTGGAACGCCTGGAAGGGCAAGCTGCTGGAAGACCTGTACCGCCTGACCCTGGCCGCGCTGGGCGGCTCGCCCGCCGACACGCCCACCGTGCTGACCGCCCGCAAGGAAGAAGCCGCCCGCCTGATCCGCCTGGCGGGCCTGCGCGACGACGCGCGCGCGGCCTTCTGGAACGAACTCGACGTCGCGTATTTCCTGCGCCACGACGCATCGGACATCGCCTGGCATACCCGCCACCTGTACTACCAGGTGGCGCCCGCGGCCCCGGTGGTGCGCGCGCGCCCCATCGAGCATGGAGAAGGGCTGCAGATCATGGTGTACACGCGCGACGTGCCCGAGCTGTTCGCGGCGATCTGCGCGTATTTCGACGCCAAGTCGCTCAGCATCCAAGACGCCCGGGTCCACACCACGCGGCACGGCTGGGCGCTGGACAGTTTCATCGTGCTGCTGCCCGAGGGCAGCACCGACCTGCGCGCCCAGGCGACCCTGGTCGAACACGAACTTGCCCAGCGCCTGCGCGATCCGCAAGACGCCGTCGGCGCGCGCGGGGCCTACGGCGCGCCGGCACGGCGGCGGCAATCGCGTATTTCCAAGGTTTTTCCGGTCATGCCGCAGGCCGAACTGCAGCCCGACGAGCGCAGCCAATCGTGGCGCCTGTCGGTAACCGCCACCGACCGCCCGGGCCTGCTGCATGCCCTGACGCGGGTATTCGCCGACCACGGCGTCAGCGTGGGCATGGCCAAGATCATGACCCTGGGCGACCGGGTCGAAGACGTGTTCATCCTGACCGGCTCGGCGCTCGAACGGCCCCGCACCCAGATGCAGTTCGAGCGCGCCGTGCTCGACGCGCTGGCGGGCGACGACGCCCGGCAGCGGGCGGCCTGAAAAAGACGAACAGGGGCGGCTCGAACCCGGTGTGGTTCAAACAAGGTGTCCGACTCCCGAAGGGTGTCGGACACCGGCCAATGAGACGGCTGTCTGCCTGTGGCGATGTCTGACACCCTTCGGGAGTCAGACACCAGGGCTATGCCGCGCGCAGGCGCTGTTCGCGGGCCTGCCGCAGGCGGGCGGCGGCGTCGCGCAGGGCGGTGCGCAGGCCCTCTTCCACCACCGGGTGGTAGAACGGCATGTCGAGCATCTGCGCGACGGTCAATTCCTGCTGCACGGCCCAGGCCAGCAGGTGGCCGATGTGTTCGGCCGCCGGGCCGACCATTTCGGCGCCCAGGAAGCGCCCCGTTTCGATGTCGGCGTACACGTGCAGCATGCCCTTGTTCTTCAGCATCACGCGGGAACGCCCCTGGTCGCCGAAATCGACTTCGCCCGTCACGAAACTGTCTTGCGGCAGGCGCGCGTACGAAGTGCCGACCAGCGCGATCTGCGGATCGGAAAACACCACCGCCAGGCCGGCGCGGCGCAGGCCGGCGCGGACATCCGGAAAATGCGCGGCGTTGGTGCCGGCAATCCGTCCTTCGTCGGCGGCCTCGTGCAGCAAGGGCGCATCGGCATTGGCATCGCCCGCGATGAAGATCGGCGCCTGGCCCGCCTGCATCGTGGCGCGGTCGAATTCCGGCACCCCGCGCGCATCCCGCGCCAGGCTGGTGTGATGCAGGTCGAGCCGGTCTACATTGGGCCGCCTGCCGGTCGCCACCAGCGCATAGTCAAAACGCTCGGTGCGTTCGGTATTGTCCAGCGCCACATAGCGCACCTCGACCTCGTCGCCGACGCGCGCGGTAGACAACACGCGCGCGTCCGGGTCCAGGTAGAACTCTTCCTGGAAGCCGCGGCGGGCCCGCTGGCGCACCTCGGGATCGCTCAGGCCGCCCAGGCTGCCGCTGACGCCGAAGACCCGCACCCGCACGCCCAGCCGGGCCAGCGCCTGGCCGAGTTCCAGGCCGATGACGCCGGGGCCGAACACCGCCACGCTGCGCGGCAGGTCATCCCAGGCGAATACGTCGTCATTGACGACCAGGCGATCGCCCAGCGCCTCGAACGCAGGCGGCACCGACGGCCGCGAGCCCGTGGCGATGACCACGCTGCCGGCACGCACTTCGATGCGGTCGTCCACGCGCAGCACGGTATCGGATACGAAGCGCGCATACCCGGCCAGCTTGTCTTCGGCGGGGATGTTCTCTACCCCTTCCAGCACGAAGCCGACGAAACGGTCGCGCTCGCGCCGCACCCGCGCCATGACTTCGCGGCCATCCACGCGCACGGCGCCGTCGATGTGCACGCCGAATGCAGCGGCCTGCGCCGCGCCGTGGGCCGCCTCGGCCGCGGCGATCAGCAGCTTGGACGGCATGCAGCCCACGCGGGCGCAAGTCGTGCCATAGGGGCCGCCTTCGATGAGCAAGGCGCGCTTGCCGGCGGCGCGCGCCGCGCGATAGGCCGCCAGGCCGGCCGTGCCGGCGCCGATGACGGCGATGTCGGTGTGCAGAATGTCCATGACTGTCCTATGCTGGCCGGCGCCGCGCACGCGGCCGCGCCGGAAAGAAAACGCCCGCGCAAGCCGCCTGGCGGCCGGCGCGGGCACGATGTAATTGATTGATGAAATGCGTGTTGGAGTCGGTGTCCGACACCCTGCGGGAGTCAGACACCTGGCGACCGCAGGCCGCGCGACCCGCCCGGGATGAAAGATGCGGCCCGATCGGGGACGCCGCGGAGCCGGCTCTGCCGGTCCGCCAGCGTCGCCCCCTTGAGGGGGAAGCGCGCAGCGCTTCGGGGGTGGGACTTTCACTTCAGGCACCCTTGCGGGAGCCAGACACCTGCCAATACCTGGCGGCAATACCCGCCGCCTTACACGCACATCAGGCGAAGTGCGCCTTCAGGTCTTCCAGGCCGCCGATCAGGGTGCCGTTGATGAAGACTTGCGGAGCGGTGCCCTTGCCCGACACGGCGCCGATGACCCGGCCGCGCACTTTGTGTTCGAGCGGGATTTCGATGGCGTCGTAGCCCTTGTCGGCCAGCAGGGCCTTGGCTTCCACGCAGAACGGGCAACCCGGCTTGGAAAACACCACCACCTGGTCGGGCTTCTTGGCCTGCGGAGCGATGTGGGCCAGCATGGTGTCGGCATCCGACACTTCGAACGGGTCGCCTTCTTTCTGCGGCTCGATGAACATCTTCTGCACCACGCCGTCTTTCACCAGCATCGAATAGCGCCAGCTGCGCTTGCCGAAACCGAGGTCGCGCTTGTCGACCAGCATGCCCATGCCTTCGGTGAAATCGCCGTTGCCGTCCGGCAGCAGCGTAATATTGGCCGATTCTTGGTCTTTGGCCCATTCGTTCATGACGAAGGTGTCATTGACGGATACGCACACGATGTCGTCCACGCCGGCGGCGCGGAACGCGGGCGCCAGTTCGTTGTAGCGCGGCAGGTGAGTCGACGAGCAGGTGGGCGTGAACGCGCCCGGCAACGAAAAAACCACCACCGTCTTGTTCTTGAACAGATCGTCGGTGCTGACCTGTTTCCAGTCGTTGCCCTCGCGGACGGGGAAGGTCACGTTGGGGACCCGTTGGCCTTCGCGGTTCTGCAGCATTCATCATCTCCTAGAGTGGTTGAGTGGCCTTGCGACCATGGAAGAATGATAAACAATACCTATCAATAAATCTAATTTAATTATTTTAATTAATTGATAGCCAGGGTCAATCGACCCTGGCCCCGGCCTGGCCTGCGTTATGCCACCAGTTGGGCGTCATAGCCCGCGTCGGCAATGGCGGCGCGCACCGGCTCGGCCGCCGCCGCGTTATCGACGCTGACGCGGCGCGCGGCCAGGTCGATGCTGACGCTGGCCCCGGGCACCGCCTGCTGCACGGCCTGGGTGATGGTGCTGACGCAGTGGCCGCAAGACATGTCGGGCACGTTGAACTGGAAAGTCATGGAAGGCTCCTGTGAAAACCTGCGCAATCGCATTGGAACCCAGCTTAAACCTTCCCATGATGGCAAAGTCAAGCCTATAATGGGCCTTGATCTTCCCATCATGGGAAGGATGATACTGCCCGCATATTCCTTGCCGGAGCAATCCCATGCATGCCCCCTCTTCTTCCATCCAGACAGAACTCGCCATTGAAGGCATGACCTGCGCCTCGTGCGTGAAGCGGGTCGAAAAAGCCCTGGCGGCGGTGCCCGGGGTGGGCGCGGCCCGCGTCAATCTCGCGACCGAGCGGGCCCAGGTCGACCACGAACCGGGCGCCGACGCCCAGGCGCTGGTGGCGGCCGTGGCCCGCGTCGGCTATGCGGCGCAACCCATTGCCGCGCAGGACGGCCACGAGGCCCGCCAGGAACAGGCCCGCGCCGACGAAGCGCGCAACCTGCGCCGCGCCTTCCTGACCGCCCTGCTGCTGACGCTGCCCGTCTTCGCACTGGAAATGGGCTCGCACGCGTTTCCGGCCGTGCATCACTGGGTAGCCAGCCGCCTGGGCACGCACAACAGCTGGCTGCTGCAATTTGCACTGACCACGGTGGTGCTGGCCTGGCCGGGCCGGGTGTTTTTCAGCAAGGGGCTGGCGGCCCTGGCCCGGTTCGCGCCCGAAATGAATTCGCTGGTCGCCATGGGCGCCGGCGCGGCCTGGGCCTATTCGACGGTGGCCACCTTCGCGCCGCAATGGCTGCCCGAGAACGCGCGGCACGTCTATTACGAGGCGGCCGCCGTCATCGTCACGCTGATCCTGCTGGGGCGCATGCTGGAAGCGCGCGCCAAGGGCCGCACGGGCGCCGCCATCAAGCGCCTGATCGGCCTGCAGCCGCGCACCGCGCGCGTGCTGCGCGACGGGCAGGCGCTCGACGTGCCGATCGAACAGGTGCGGCGCGGCGAACAGGTGCTGGTGCGCCCTGGCGAAAAGGTTCCCATCGATGGCGACATCATCGAGGGCAGCTCGTATATCGACGAATCGATGCTGACGGGCGAACCCATGCCGGTGGAAAAAAGCGCCGGCATGCGCGCCACCGGCGGCACGCTGAACACGTCGGGCAGCTTCACGATGCGCGTCACGCACACTGGCGCCGACACCATGCTGGCCCGCATCATCCGCATGGTGCAGGCGGCCCAGGGCGCGAAGCTGCCCATCCAGGCGGTGGTCGACCAGGTCACGGCCTGGTTCGTGCCCGCCGTCATGGCGATCGCGCTGCTGACCTTCGCGGCCTGGCTGGCCTGGGGGCCCGCGCCGGCCCTGCCGCACGCGCTGGTCAACGCCGTGGCGGTGCTGATCATCGCCTGCCCATGCGCCATGGGCCTGGCCACGCCGACGTCGATCATGGTGGGCACCGGCCGCGCCGCCGACCTGGGGGTCTTGTTCCGCCAGGGCGACGCCCTGCAATCGCTGCGCGACGTGGACGTGGTGGCGTTCGACAAGACCGGCACGCTGACGCTGGGCAAGCCCACGCTCACCGACCTGCGGGCCGCGCCGGGCTTCGACGGCGACCAGGTGCTGGGCTGGCTGGCCGCGGTGCAAGAGCGGTCTGAACACCCCATTGCCCTGGCCATCGTGGCGGCGGCGCGCGAGCGCGGGCTGCCTACCGGGCGCGCCGCGGATTTCCAGGCCATTACCGGCGCGGGAGTGCGGGCCAGCGTAGAGGGCCGCCGCATCGTGGCGGGCGCCGCCCGGCTCATGGCCCAGGAAGGCGTCGACCTGGACGTGTTCGGCGACCTCGCCGCCGACTGGGGCGCGGCGGGCAAGACGCCGGTATACGTGGCGGTGGACGGCCGCGCCGCCGCGCTGGTGGCAGTGAGCGATCCGCTCAAGCCCTCGGCCGCGGCCGCTATCGCGGCCCTGCATGCCCTGGGCGTGCAGACGGCCATGATCACCGGCGACAATGCCCTGACGGCGCGCGCCGTGGCGCGGCAATTGGGCATCGACGAGGTGCGCGCCGAGGTGCTGCCCGACGGCAAGGTCGCGGCCATCGACGAGCTGCGCGCGGGCGGACGCCGCCTGGCCTTCGTGGGCGACGGCATCAACGATGCCCCGGCGCTGGCCGCCGCCGACATCGGCATTGCCATCGGCACCGGCACCGACGTGGCGATCGAAGCGGCATCGGTCGTGCTGATGGCCGACGACCTGCAGGGCGTGCCCAATGCCATCGGGCTTAGCCGCGCCACGCTGGCCAATATCCGGCAGAACCTGTTCTGGGCGTTTGCCTACAACGCCGCCCTGATTCCGCTGGCGGCCGGCGCGCTGTATCCGGCCTTCGGATTGCAGCTGTCGCCGGTGTTCGCGGCGGGCGCCATGGCGCTGTCGAGCGTATTCGTGGTGGGCAACGCGCTGCGCCTGCGCGCTTATCGTCCCGCCAGCCCGGCCGCCACGGCGGCGGCCGCCCATGCCACCGGAGCCCAGACATGAATATCGGACAAGCCGCGCAAGCATCGGGCATTTCGGCCAAGATGATCCGCTACTACGAAAGCATCGGGCTGATCGGCCCGGCCACGCGCACCGGCGCCGGCTATCGCGTGTACAGCGACAACGACCTGCACACCCTGCGCTTCGTGCGCCGCGCGCGCGACCTGGGGTTTTCGGTGGAGCAGATGCATGAACTGCTGGCGTTGTGGCAGGACCGCGGCCGCGCCAGCGCGGACGTCAAGCGCATCGCGCTCAGCCACGTGGCCGGCCTGGAACGCAAGGCCGCCGAACTGCAGCAAATGGCGGACACGCTGCGGCACCTGGCGCGTCATTGCCATGGCGACGGCCGCCCCGAATGCCCCATCATCGAAGAACTGGGCGGCGGCGCGGCCTGAGCGCGACTTGAACGCGATGGCCCGGGCCGCGCCGCTATGCGGCGGCCTGGTCCTGGGCGGCCGCGTCTTCGTCTTTGCAGCGGGCCTTTTCCTGTGCCGCCAGCACGTCTTCGGCCGGCAGCGATTCGAACACCGCGATCGATTCCACGTGTCCGGTATGCGGGAACATATTGATGACGCCCGCGCTCTTGAGCGCATAGCCGCCCTCGTGGACCATGATGGCGGCGTCGCGCGCCAGCGTGGCGGGATTACAGGACACGTACACGATGCGGCGCGGCCGCTCTTCGGGAGCGAGCAGCGCCAGCGCCTGCGCCACCGCCTGCGCGCCTTCGCGCGGGGGGTCGATGAGCATGCGGTCGAAATAGCCCAGGCCGCGCAACCATTCGACATCGATCTCGAACAGGTTCAGCGTGGCGAAGTCGGTGCGGCCGGCCAGGCCATGTTGCGCGGCCGCGGCCAGGGCGCGGTCGGTCAGTGCCTTGCTGCCTTCGACGCCCACGGCGACGCGGCCGCGCGTGGCCAATGGCAGTGTGAAATTGCCCAGCCCGCAGAACAGGTCGGCCACGCGGTCTTCGGGCTGCACGTCCAGCAGCATCAGCGCGCGCGATACCATCGTGCGGTTGATGGCGTGGTTGACCTGGGTGAAATCGGTGGGCCGGTACGGCATGCGCAGGCCGAACTCGGGCATGGTGTAGGCCAGCGTGTCGGCATGCGCGGGGTCCAGGGGGTGCACGGTATCGGGGCCCTTGGGCTGCAGCCACCACTGCACGCCGTGCTGCGCGGCGAACTGCCGCAGTACCGCCAGGTCGCCGTCGGTAAGCGGCTCGAGATGGCGCAGCACCAGCACGGTGACGCCATCGCCCAGCGCCACCTCGATCTGCGGCATGCGCGTGGGCGCGGACATGGCCGCGATCATGGCGCGCAGCGGCATCAGCATGCGGCTGACATGCGGCGGCAACACATGGCATTCGCGCATGTCGGCCACGTAGCTGCTTTTGCGTTCGTGGAACCCCACCAGCACGCCGCCCTTTTTGGGCACCACGCGCACCGACAGGCGGGCCCGGTAGCGGTAGCCCCAGGTGGGGCCGTGCAGCGGCGGCAACATGCGCTGCGGCCGCAGCTTGCCGACGTGCCAGAACGTGTCTTCGAGCGCGCGCTGTTTGATGGCCACCTGCGCGCTGGGCTCGAGGTGCTGCATGGCGCAGCCGCCGCATACGCCGAAATGCGGGCAGCGCGGCGCCACCCGCAGGGCCGACGGCCGCAGGATGTCTTCCACGCGCGCAATTTCGTAGGAAGGCTTGCGCCGCACCGTCGTTGCGGTGACCCGCTCGGCGGGCAGCGCGCCCTCGACGAACACGACCTTGCCGTCGCGGCGGGCGATTCCCCGGGCTTCGAGGTCCAGGGATTCGATATTCAGTACTTCGGCCATCTCTTGTGCAATCCAGGCTGATTCAGGCAACCGGGCATTGTAAAAGAGGAAGCCGCGGCGCGACGCGGCGCCCTGAAAGGCCCCCGCCTAGAAAGCCCGGGCCACCGAGAACACGGCCCCCAGCCGCCCCGACGGGTGGCCGTTCTTGGTGGGCAGCCAGTTGTCCTGGCTGGCGCCCACGGCCGCCACGCCCAGCACCCAGCCGCTCAGGTCTTTGGTGATCCCCAGCTTGTAATCCACATAATGGCCGATGGCATCGCCATCCATGTCCACCTGCTGCTTGAGCTTCTGGTAGCCCAGGTGCGCCACCAGCCCCCAGCCGTCGCCCAGGTCGAAATTCGCGGTGCCGTCCAGGTACCAGGTGCCCTTGCTGTCGGGCGTGCTGAAGAAATCGCTGGGCGTGTACGAATACTTCAGCGTATAGCTGCCGTAGCTCAGGCCCACGTACAGGTCGGTGTTGTTGTAGCTGCCGCCTTTGGGCGACGACGATCCCGGGTAGTAGTAGTACAGCACGCCCAGGTCCAGGCCCAGGCCACGGCCCAGTTCGCCCTTCCAGCCGCCGTAGAAATCCATTTCCAGGTTGCCTTCGGGAAAAACGTAGTCGGAGACGTTCGAGTTCCAGTTGCCCAGGTAGAAGCCCGAACTGTGGGCCAGGTCGACCCCCACCTGCGCGGCGGGACGGAAGTCGGTCTGCGAGTAGCCGCGGAACCGGTAGTCGCTGACGATGGCGGCATTGCCGCTCAGGGAAAAGCCGGCGCCCAGGTCGGTGGGCCCGGCATGGACGACGGTGGCGAAAGCGGCGCATAGCGCCGCGGGCAAGACGAGCAACGGGCTTTTCATGATGCGGATCCTGTGCGTAAGGACGGGATGCCGGCAGATCGCCGGTCCGGAGCGGCCGGTGGCGATGAAAAACCGCCGGCTCGCTCTGCATCAAGCACCTTTCATGCCAACTCGCCCTGCCCGGCGCGGACGGCGGCGGATACGCGACGCGCACCATGGCGGTGCGCGTCGCGTGCCCCGAACTGGCGTATGGCGGCTGTGCGCCAGATGCCCGGCTCCCGAAGGGCGGACACCGGGGGGAACCCTTTGCTGATTGCGTGTCTTGCAGGTGTATCAGGAAGGTGTCCGGCTCCCGTCAGGGTGCCAGACACTTAGACGTGCCGACACTGACTTGGCATTTCGGTGTCTGACACCCTGCGGGAGCCAGACACCTGCTGGCTTGCCGCCGGGCTCAGTTGGCCGGTGCCTGCTGGGCGTCGGCGGGCGCTTGCTTCGCTTGGGTGGCGGGCGCCTTGCCCGCGCGGCGCTCTTGCATCTTGGCGTAGCGCTCTTGCATGCGGTCGTGGCGCGCCTTGACGGCATCGGTGACCTGTTGGCGCTGGCCGTCGTTCAGCGTGTCCCAGGCCGCCAGCCACTTGTCGCGCACCTGCTCGGCCTGCTGGCGGAACTGGTCGCGGCCCGCGGTGTCGCCGGCGCTCAGCGCGCGCGGATCGAGCTTGCCGCTGGCCAACTGGCTGTTCAGCAATTCATGCCGCTTCGAGCCGGCCTCGCGCATCGAGACTCGCAGGTCGCCCTGCGCCTGCTTGGCCGCGTCGAAAGCGGCCTGTTGCTTGGCGTCGAGTTTGAGGGCCTCGACCTGCTTCTGGGACAGCGGGCCCACGCCCGGAACCATGAAGCCATCGCGCATTTTCATGCCCATGTGGTGGCGGCCATGCTTGAACCCATGGTGTCCGCCGCATTGCTCGTAGCGCGGGCCGTCGGCACCGGGTGCCGCGATCGCGGTAGCGGACAGGCCGGCGGCGGCCACGACGAAACCCAGGGCTGCCAGGGAAGAACGAATCGCGTAACGGGACATAGTAGTGGTCTCCTGAAAAGAGTAGAACGCGAGACCATTGTGGAGCGCCACCCGTTACGATCGGGTTTCTTGCCGCGCGGGCGATATTTCAATCGATTGCGGGCCGCCGGGGCGGGCCCGCGCAGGCGTTCAGCCGCCCGCGTCCCAGGTGGCCAGGTAATCGCGCCAGTGCGCGCCGTCACTGGCGGACAGAGTATCGCGCACCAGGTCGACTTCGGCCTGGTACGAAGCGGCGTCGAGCTCGCCGCGCAGGTAGCGGAACCGGCAATACACCAGCCAGGTATTGACCACGTCGGTTTCGCAATAGGCGCGGACTTCGTCGGCCTTGCCCTGCTGCCATGCCGGCCATACCTGCCCGCCATCCATGCCCAGCTTGCCGGGAAAGCCGCACAGCTTGGCCAGTTCGTCGAGCGGCGCGTTGGCGCGGCCGTTGTACTTGGCCAGCAGATCCATCAGGTCGATATGGCGGGTGTGGTAACGGCCGATATAGTTGTTGAACTTGAACTCGCGGTCGTCTTCGCCGGTATCCCAGTAGCGCGGCGCCGGCACGCCGTGGATCAGGCTGCGGTAATGCAGCACGGGCAGGTCGAAACCCGAGCCGTTCCAGCTGACCAGCCGCGGCGTGTAGCGCTCGATGGTCTTGAAGAACAGGCTGATCAGCGTGGCTTCGGAATCGTCGGGCTGCCCGAGCGTCTTGACGCGGAAGCCCTGGTCGTCGCGGAACACGCAGCCGATGACCGCCACGCGCTGCAGGTGCAGCGGCAGGAAATCGTGGCCGACGGCCTCGCGGCGCGCCTGGAAAGCGCGTTCGGCGACTTCGGCGTCGGGCACGTCGGCGCCCCAGCCGTTGAGCTTGCGCAGCCCGTCGGTGTCGGGCAGGGTTTCGAGGTCGAAGACCAGCGTGGGCGTCATCGCGGCGGCAGGTATTGCAGCGGGTCGACCGGCGTGCCCTGGCGGCGGATCTCGAAATGCAGGCGCGGCGAGGTGGTGTCGCTTTGCCCCATCAGGGCGATCTTGGCGCCGCGCTTGACCGTCTGGCCGGTCTTGACCAGCAGGGTCTGATTGTGCGCGTAGGCGGTGATGAAGCCGTTCTGGTGATTGATAATGATCAGGTTGCCCAGGCCGCGCACGCCATTGCCGCTGTACATGACCTTGCCGTCGGCCGCGGCCGTGATCGGATCGCCCAGGGCGCCGCCGATGTCGATGCCCTTGGTGCTGCTGTTGAAGGTTTGCGTCACGGGACCGCTGGACGGCCAGCCCCAGCTGATGAGGCTGGCGTCGGACGCGCGCGGCGGCGTGGGCACGGGCGCGGGGGT
>WMBV01000059.1 GCA_017745595.1 Bordetella petrii | reverse complement strand
GTGGACACGGGGGCTCCTGTTGGGGGAAGTTGTCTCTCGTTGAAGGGGGCGTTGGGTACTGCGGGCGGTGTTCGATGACGGTGTCAGGCACCTGCGGAGCCTGACACCTGAACCTCTATGACACCGGAACCTCTATGTCTTTTATCTTCCGCCCTGCAAGCCGTGCGCCATGCCGGCCTTGATGGCCTGCAGCAGCGCTTGCAGGCCGCGGCTGTCCGCGTCCAGTTTGCGCATTGCCAGCGACATTTGCAGCGTGGGAGGAGGAGGGCGCACCGTCACCCGCTTTACCGGGTAGCACGACAGTATCAACGGGTCGGGAATGGCCAGTAGCGACAGGCCCAGGCCGGCGCTGACCATGGCCACGATGGCCGATGGGCTGCCCAGTTCCATGGTGCTGCGCACGTTGCCCACGGTCTTGTGCACGTAGCGGGCGGCCATGGCGCCGCTGGTGGTGCCGCGGTCGTAGCGTATCCAGTCGTAGCGGGCGAACAGGTCGGCCAAGGGAGCGTCGGGTGCGTCGCGCGGCGCGATCAGGTCCAGCGGCTGCCGCCACACGGGGCTCCAGCTCAGCGTCTGCGCGCTGGCGCGCGATGGCTGGGAAACCAGGGCGGCGTCGATGTCCCCGGCCTTGACCGCGGCGGTCAGCATGCCGGAATTGCCGCGCACCAATTGCAGCTCCAGCCGCGGGTGATGTTGCTTCAGCCAGCGCACCGCGCCCGGCAATACCACGGCTTGCAGGGCTTCGATGACGCCGACCCGCAGGCTGCCCTCGACCACCAGCAGGCTGCCGCGCCGCAGGGATTCGATGCCGTCCAGGGTGGGCCCGACCAGTTCGGCCACGTGGTAGGCGAAGGGGGTGGGGCGCGGATGCGCGCCGGAACGGTCGAATAGCGGCTGCCCGAAGAATTGCTCCAGGTGCTTCATCTGCATGCTGACCGCGCTGGGCGTGATGTTGAGCACGCCGGCGGCCATGGCAAACGTGCCGTGCTCCAGCACCGCGCGCAAGGTCGAGAAAGCGGCAATTTTCATGGCACATCCTTGATCGAGCCCCGAACTATGACCGATCTACGGCGATTTGTCTGCGGCGCGCGCCAGGCCGGCCGCGCCTCCCGCACCGGATTTCAGTGGCGCCTATTTTTATAAAAACACGAATAATAGGCAGATAATTTTCGTTGGAATGATTAAGTCTATCTCTCTATCATGGGCAGCATTCATCTCAGCGGAAGGAGCAGGCGCAATGTCAACGTGGGCGATAGGAATCGATATTGGGGGCACGTTTACCGACGTCGTCGCCCTCGACTATGCGGGAGGCGCCCTGCGTTCGCTGAAGGTGCTGACCACGCATGGCGATCCCGCCGAAGGTGTCGCCAACGGGGTCCAGGCGCTTATCGAAGAATGCCGGATCGACCCGGCCCAGGTAAAGCGCATCGTCCACGCGACCACGCTGTTCACCAACGCGCTGATCGAACGGCGCGGCGAACCGACGGGCCTGCTGACCACGCAGGGCTTTCGCGACGTGATCGAGATCGGCAACGAGCGGAAGTACGACTTATACGACCTGAACATCGAAGCGGCGCCGGCCCTGGTGCAGCGGCGCTGGCGCGCCGAGATCGGCGCGCGCATGGATGCCGGCGGGCAGGAACTGGCCGCCGTCGATGCCGACGAGGTCCGGCGCGCGGTGGCGCCCTTGATCGAGGAAGGGGTGAAGTCGCTGGCGGTGTGCCTGCTGCATTCGTATGTGGATCCCCGCCACGAGATCGCGGTGCGCGACATCCTGCAGCCGGTGTATCCCGACCTGGACATCACCCTGTCCAGCGAGGTGGCGCCCGTTATCCGCGAATTCGAGCGCACGTCCACCACTTGCGCCAACGCCTATATCAAGCCCCTGGCCAGCCGCTACCTGACTGCGCTGCAGCGCCGGCTGGGCGCCCTGGGCCTGCCTACCGACGTGCTGATGATGCTGTCGAACGGCGGCCTGTGCCACGTCGATGAAGCGCGCCGCACGCCCATCGAGCTGCTGGAATCGGGGCCCGCGGCGGGTGCCATCTCGGCGTCGCACTACAGCGTGCGCGATTCGCTGTCCAACCTGCTGGCCTTCGACATGGGCGGCACCACGGCCAAGCTGTGCCTGGTGGAGGACGGCAACCCTTCCATCGCCTACGGGTTCGAGGCGGCCCGGCAGAAGCGCTTTGCCGAAGGCAGCGGCCTGCCGATACGCATTACCACGGTGGACCTGATCGAAATCGGCGCGGGCGGGGGCAGTATCGCCCACCGCGATGCGCTGGGCTTGCTGAAAGTGGGCCCGCAAAGCGCGGGCTCCGAACCCGGCCCGGCCTGCTACGGCCGTGGGGGGGCGGACGCCACCGTCACCGATGCCAACCTGCTGCTGGGCTACCTGAATCCGGACTATTTCGCGGGCGGCACCATGGCCATCGACGCCAACCTGGCGGGCCAGCAGCTGGGCAAGATCGGCGAGCAGGTCGGCCGCGACCCGGTCGGCGTGGCGTGGGGTATTCATGACATCGTGGCCGAGAACATGGCCGGCGCGGCGCGCGTGCACGTGGCCGAGCGCGGCCGCGATCCGCGCGACTTCGTGCTGCTGTGCACGGGCGGCGGCGGGCCGCTGCACGGCTATTACGTGGCGCAGAAAATCGGCGTCGGCAAGCTGGTGTGCCCGCCGGCCGCCGGAGTGGCTTCGGCCTACGGCCTGCTGGTGGCGCCGGCGCGGGCCGACCGCTCGCGCACGGTCAGCGTCCGCCCGGGCAGCGATTCGCTGCAGGGCCTGGAGTCGGCCTTTGCCGACCTGGAAACGCAGGTGCGCGCGTCTCTTAATGCGCTGGAAGCGACCTTCGGGCCGGTGAAGGTATCGCGCTATGCCGACGGCCGTTTCGTGGGCCAGGGCTTCACGCTGACGGTACCGCTGCCCGACGGCCCGTACAGCGGCCGGGGCGCGCCCGACGAAGCCGGCGCGCGGGCGGCGCTGCTGGCCGCCTTCGAAGAAGGTTACCGGCAGAAGTTCGGCCGCACGCCGCCCGACGTGCCAGTGGAACTGCTGAACCTGCGCGTCTCGGGCGAAGCGCCGCCGCGCCAGGCGCCGCCGCACGACGAAATTCCGGCCGGCGCCCCGGCCACGCCCAAGGCCCGCCGCAAGGTGTATTTCCGCGAATACAACGATTACGTCGATACGCCTATCTATGACCGCGCCAGCCTGCGCGGCGGGTTCCAGGCCATGGGGCCCCTGCTGGTCGAAGACCCGGGCTCGACGCTGGTGGTGGGTCCACACGGCCGCGTCAGCCAATCGCCGAGTGGCAACCTGATTGTCGATATCCTGGAGCAAGCATGAAGCCGAATCAAATCACGAACGCGACGAGCGATCCGATTTTCCTGGAAGTGTTCTGGGCGCGTATCCGCTCGATCGTCAACGAGGCCGCCAAGCTTATCGTTCGCACGTCGTTTTCTACCTTGTCCACGGAAGCCAACGATTTCGCGGTGGTGCTGACGGACTCGGCCGGCCGGGCGCTGTCGGAAAACAGCGGCAGCATTCCGTCTTTCATCGGCACCTTGCCGCGCACCACCCAGGCCGCCATCGCCCGCTTCGGCGCGCGGAACATGCGGCCCGGCGACGTCTACATTACCAACAACCCCTGGATCGGCACCGGCCACCTGAATGACGTCACGCTGGTCAAGCCTCTGTTTCACCGGGGCACGCTGGTGGCCTTCGCCGCCACGACCGCGCACGTGCCGGACATCGGCGGCAAGATCCGTTCGGTGGATACCCGCGAACTGTTCGAAGAGGGTTTCCATATTCCGCTGATGCGCCTGCTGCGCGACGGCAAGGAAGACGAAACGCTGCTGGAACTGCTGCGCACCAACGTGCGCACGCCCGAGCAGACGGTGGGCGACATCTGGGCGCAGGTGGGGGCGCTGGAACTGATCAGCGGCCGGCTGGACGCCTTGCTGGGCGAATACGGCCTGGCCGAGATCGATACGCTGGCCCATGCCCTGTTCGAACGCAGCGACGCGGCCATGCGCGCGGCCATCCAGGCGCTGCCCGACGGCACGTACCGGTACCGGATGAACACCGACGGCTTCGAAGAACAGTTCGTCTATGCCGTCGAGGTCCGCATCGAAGGCGATACGCTGACCTGCGATTTCGCCGGCACTTCGCCCCAGCAGGCGCGCGGCATCAATTGCGTGCTGCCCTATACCGCGGCCATGTCCGCGTACGCGATCAAGACCCTGCTGCTGCCGGACCTGCCCAACAACGACGGCCTGTTCCGCGCCATCCGGGTCAGCGCGCCCGAGGGCTCGCTGCTGAATCCGCGCCAGCCCGCGCCCGTGGGGGGGCGTTCGTGCACCGGCCATTACGTGCCCACCGTCGTGTTCGGCGCCATGGCCCACGTGGTGCCGCAGGCCGTGATCGCGGGGGCGGGGTCGCCGCTGTGGGTGGCCAACTTCAGCGGCACGCGTCCCAACGGCAAGCCGTTCGCCACTGTGCTGTTCTACAACGGCGGCATGGGCGCGTCGTCCACGAAAGACGGGGCGTCGGTCATGGCGTGGCCCAGCAATATTTCGCCCACGCCGGTCGAGGTTGCCGAACGCGAGGCCGCGCTGCTGTTCAAGTACAAGGCGTTTCGCGCCGATTCGGGCGGGCAGGGGCGCCATCGCGGCGGGCTGGGCCAAGAGGTGTGCTTTGTCAGCCACCACCAGGGGCCGATGTCGGTCATTTTCATGACCGAGCGCACCAAGGTTCCGGCGCCCGGCATCGCCGGCGGCGAGGCCGGTGCCTGCGGCGAGCTGCTGATCAACGGCCAGCCCATCAACAACCGCCAGCCGCACTGGATACAGCCGGGCGACGAGATCATCATGCGCACGCCGGGCGGCGGCGGCTACGGCCCGATGGCCGAGCGCCCGCCGGCGCTGGCCGACCGCGACCGGCGGCAGAACTATGTAAGCACCGCGCAGTAGTTTGCGGGCCGGGCGGCCATGCCGTCCGGCCCGATGTATTGATGTCTTAACGATCACAAGGGGAACTCATGAAAAAATCCATATCCGGCAGCAGCATCTTCTGTGGCGCCCTGGCGCTGGCCGCCCTGGCGGCGGCGCCAACCGCGTCCGCGGCCTATCCCGACCAGCCCATCCGCATCGTCGTTCCGTACGCCGCCGGCGGCTCTACCGACCTGGTGGCGCGCATGCTGGGCGAAAGCGTCGGGCAACAGCTCGGGCAAAGCGTCATCGTCGAAAACCGGCCCGGCGCGGCCAGCAATATCGGCACCGGCTACGTGGCCAAGGCCGCGCCCGACGGCTACACCCTGGTGCTGGCCACGTCTACCGCGCTGGCCACCAATCCCAGCCTGTACAAGAACCTGTCGTTCGATCCGCAGAAAGACTTCGAGCCCATCATCCTGACGAGCACCCTGCCCAATATCGTGGTGGTGAACCAGAAACTGCCGGTGCGCGACCTGGCCGGGCTCAACGCCTATTTGAAAGGCCCGGGCGGGCCATACAGTTATGCGTCGGCCGGCGCGGGGTCGCCGTCTCATTTGGGCGGCGAACTTTATAAGCGCTCGCTCGGCGTCGACCTGATCCATGTGCCGTACAAGGGCGGCGCGCCGGCTCTGACCGACCTGGTCGGCGAACAGACCACCTTCATGATCGCGGTGGTGCCCGAGGCCATGCCGCTGGTGCACGACGGCCGCCTGCGCGCCCTGGCGGTTACCACGAAGCAGCGCCTGGCCGCTTATCCCGACCTGCCCACGGTGGCCGAATCCGGCATGCCGGGCTACGAACTGATCGCCTGGTACGGCCTGCTGGCGCCGGCCGGCACGCCCGCGCCCATCATCGACACGCTGAACAAGGCGTTCAACAAGGCGCTGCAAGATCCGGCCATCGCCAAGAAAATGCAGGACATGGGCTTCGTGATCGATGGCGGCCCGCCGTCGGTGCTAGCGGAACGCATCCGCACCGAAACGGCGAAGCTGAAAGAAATTATCGACCAGGCCGGCATCAAGATGGACTGACACGGGCCGCGATACGCACATGCCGCGGCACGGGCGTATCGTGCAGCACCTGCTCGAAAATGGCCAGGAAGGCCTCGGCGCTGGGCGACAGCGAACGCAGCCGGCGCGAGATCAGGCATATTTCGCGCGCCAGCTGCGGCGCCTTCAGGGGCCGGAAATGCAGGCCCTGGGCGGCGCCGCTGTGCTCGGCGGTCAGCGCCGGAACAATCGAATAGCGGCCCGGAATCTTCAGCAGCGAAAACAGCGAGGTAGTGGACGAGACCTCGTCGCGCTTGTCTTCGCGCTGGCGAAAGCCGCGCACCTGCTTGCGCAGGAACGAATCGATGCCCGTGTCGGTGCTGAACCCCAGGTAGTGGTCGGGGTTGAGCTCGGCCCAGGCCAGGGCGTCGGTGCTTCGCGCCAGCGGGTCGTCTTCGTGGACCAGAATGCCGTAGCGGTCGCTCAGCAGCGGGGTGTACATCAGGTCTTCCAGGCCGTTGTGGCGCGCGGCCACGGCGAAGTCGATGGCGCCTTCCGCCACCATCTGTTCCACCCGCTGCGCGCCCGCGTCGCGGATCGAGACGGCGATCTGGGGAAAGTCGCGCTTGAAGGCCTCGATGACGCGGTACAGGTAATAGTCGATCACCGACGCGGCCGCCGCGATGCGCAGGCTGCCGCGCTGCACGCTGGCAAATGCTTTCAGGTCGGAAATCGAGGCGTCGAAGCGCTTGACCAGTTGTTCGGCCTCGACCAGATAGCGTTCGGCCTCGTCGGTCATGGAGACGCGGCGGGTGCTGCGGTCGAACAGCTTCACGCCCACGGCGTCTTCGAACTGCTGGATGACGTTGGTGAGCGACGACTGGGTCATGTAAAGGCGGGCCGCCGCGGCGGTGAAGGTGCCGCTGCGCGCCACTTCGACAAAACAGCGCAAATGGCGCATGGAGACGTTGCGCGACATGGCTTTCCTTTATTCTGTTTTTACGAATAAACAACCTAAATTTATCATTGGATAGCATACAGCGATCCGCGTAAGCTTGAAACCAATCCCAGGCTTTTCATTGCGGCATTCTGCTTAAACCACTATGCACTTGGCACAACGCATTCAACGCATCAAGCCCTCGCCCAGTTCGATGGCGGGCCAGCGGGCGCGCGAACTCAAGGCCCAGGGGCGGGACATCGTCGGGCTGACCGCCGGCGAACCCGACTTCGATACCCCCGCGAATATCGTGGAAGCGGCTATTCGCGCATTGCACGCCTCGCAAACCAAGTACACCGACGTGGGCGGCACGCCCGAACTGAAGGCGGCCATCGTGCAGAAGTTCCGGCGCGAGAACCAGCTGGAATACGGCACGCAGGAAGTCATCGCCGCCACCGGCGCCAAGCAGGTGATTTTCAATGCGCTGATGTGCACCGTCGAAGCCGGCGACGAGGTCGTCATTCCCGCGCCTTACTGGGTGTCGTATCCCGATATCGTCATGCTGGCGGGCGGGCGGCCCGTTTTCGTGGCCGGGTGCGCGGCGCACGACCTGAAGATCCAGCCCGACGATCTTGAAAAAGCCATCACGCCGCGCACGCGCTGGCTGATCCTGAACGCGCCGGGCAATCCCAGCGGCGCGGTGTACACGGCGGACGAACTGGCCGCGCTGGCGCAGGTGCTGCTGCGCCACCCGCAGGTCTGGGTGCTGACCGACGATATGTACGAGCACATCGTCTACGACCGGCGGGTGTTCAAGACCATCGCCCAGGTCGAGCCGCGCCTGCGCGAACGCACGCTGACCGTCAACGGCGTATCCAAGGCGTATGCCATGACGGGGTGGCGCATCGGCTATGCCGGCGGGCCGCGCGAGCTGATATCGGCCATGACCAAGATGCAGTCGCACAGCACGTCCAACCCCAGTTCCGTCAGCCAGGCGGCCGCCGTCGAAGCCCTGAACGGGCCGCAAGACTTCATTGCCGAGCGCGCAGCCATTTTCCAGCGGCGCCGCGATCGCGTGGTCGAGCTTCTGAATGCCTGTCCCGGCATATCGTGCGGCGTGCCGCAGGGCGCGTTCTATGTGTTTCCCAGCTGCGCCGGCCTGATGGGCCGCGTTACGCCGGCGGGCAACACCCTGGCCAGCGACCAGGACTTCGTGCTGTACCTGCTGGACGAAGAAAACCTGGCCGTTCTGCACGGCGGTGCCTACGGCACGTCGCCGCACTTCCGGATTTCGTTCGCCGCGTCTCTGGACGTGCTGGAAGCCGGGTGCGCGCGGGTGCTGCGGGCGTGCCAGAAGTTATCCTAGCGGCTTTTTGCGCACAAAGGATACGAAATGGCTATTGCAATCGACACCGCTCTTCCCGACGGCACGCTGATGGAACTGGCGGCGGCCGCCGATGGCTCGGTGCAGGTTATCGAGCACCGCGTCGGCGAACTGGCGCGCGGCAAGCGCGTGGCGCTTTTCGCCGTGCCCGGCGCCTTTACGCGCACCTGCTCGGCCAGGCACCTGCCGGGTTTCATCGCGCAGGCGTCCGCCTTCCTGGCCAAGGGCGTCGACGAAATCTGGTGCGTGTCCGTCAACGACGCGCATGTCATGGCGGCCTGGGGCCGGCAGCACGGCGTGCCGGCGGCTATGCGGATGCTGGGCGACGGCGCCTGCCGCTGGACGCACAGCCTGGGCCTGGCGGTAGACCTGGGAGACAAAGGCATGGGATGGCGCTCGCGCCGCTATAGCGCTTATGTGGTCGATGGCGTCGTGCGCAAGCTGAACGTAGAGGCGCCCGGAGAATTCGCGGTCAGCGACGCCGCCACCCTGCTGGAACAGATTTAAAAAAAACATTGCATTGCCGGTACGGAGCAGTCCCATAACACCACAAGGGAGAGAGACTTATGGATCGTCGTACATTCAACAGCATGTTGCTGGGCGGCGCGGCCGCGTCCATTCTGGGCCTGCCCCGCGCCGTGCGCGCCGCGGCCGACGGCACGCTGCGCATCGCCATGACGCTGTCGGACGTGCCCACCACCACCGGGCAGGCCAACCAGGGCACCGAAGGCGTGCGCTTCATTTCCAATTCGCTTTACGACGGCCTGATCCGCTGGGACCTGACGCACGCGGACCGCGCCGCCACCCTGGTGCCCGGCCTGGCCGAAAGCTGGACGGTCGATAGCGACGACCCCACCCGCTGGCAATTCAAGTTGCGCCAGAACGTGCGCTTCCACGACGGCAGCCTGTTCGACGCCGACGCGGTCATCTGGAACCTGGACAAGCTGCTCAATAAAGAGTCCGCCCAGTTCGACCAGGCGCAGGCCATCCAGGCCACGCCCAACACGGCGTCCATCGCGTCGTACCGCAAGATCGACGACCAGACCGTCGAGATCCAGACCCGCCAGCCGGATTCGGTGCAGCTGTACTACCTGGCGCAGGTGTTCATGTCGTCACCCAAGCACTGGCATGCGCTGGGCGGCAGCTGGGCCAAGTTCGCCGAGCAGCCGTCGGGTACCGGTCCCTTCAAGCTGACTCGCCTGGTGCCGCGCGACCGGGCCGAAATGGTGCCCAATGCCGACTACTGGAACCCGGACCGGGTTCCGGAAGTCAAGCGGCTGGTGCTGATGTGCATGCCCGATTCCAATACCCGGGTCGCCGCGCTGTTGTCCGGCCAGATCGATTGGGCCGAGGCGCCCGCGCCCGATGCCCTGCCGCGCCTGAAAAGCGAAGACGTCAATGTGGTCACCAACATTTATCCGCATATCTGGCCCTATGCGTTCAGCCTGATCAAAGACTCGCCGTTCCACGACGTGCGGGTCCGCCAGGCCGCCAACCTGGGCGTGGACCGCGACAGCATTGTGCAACTGCTGGGCGGCACCGCCATGGCGGCCAAGGGCATGGTCGATCCCAAGCACCCGTGGTTCGGCAAGCCCAACTTCGACATCCGCTACGCGCCCGACGAGGCCCGCCGCCTGATGAAAGAAGCCGGGTACGGGCCTGACAAACTGTGCGCGGTAAAAGTGGCGACCTCGCCTTCGGGGTCGGGGCAGATGCAGCCCCTGCCCATGAACGAGTTCATCCAGAGCAATCTGCGCGAGGTGTATTTCGACGTGCAGTTCGAGGTGCTCGACTGGGAAACGCTGCGCGCGCGCCGCCGCTTTCCGGCCTCGGCGCCCGAGAACCGCGGCACGCACGCGCTGAACCAGGCCTGGGCGTATTGGGATCCCAATATCGGCCTGCTGGCCCTGTGCACGCCGGGCGGCTACAACTGGAGCGAATACAACGACCCGCAGGCCCAGGCCCTGGCCAAGGCCGCGCGCCACGAGTTCGATCCCGCTAAGCAGCAAGACCTGCTGGCCCAGCTGCACTCGCATATGGTGGACCAGGCCATGTGGCTGTGGGTCGTGCACGACCTGAACCCGCGCGCCTTGTCGCCGAAGGTCGAGGGCTTCGTGCAGGCGCAGAACTGGTTCCTGGACCTGACGCCCGTTCACGTCGCCTGATCCGGAGCCCGCGGTGCTGCGCTATATCGTTCAACGGTTGCTGTACACCGTGCCGATCCTGCTGGGCGTGTCGATCGTCTGTTTCGCGCTGGTACACCTGGCGCCGGGCAGCCCGATCGACGCGCTGACGCCGGATGGCGCGACGCCCGAAGTCGTGGCCCAGATCGAGGCCGCGTATGGCCTGGACAAGCCCATACCGGTCCAGTACCTGTATTGGCTGTCGCATGCCGTGCGCGGCGACCTGGGAAATTCCATCACCACCCAGCGTCCGGTGCTGGATGAGGTCCTGCCGGCGATGGCGAACTCGCTGCGCATCGCGGTGGCCGCCATCGCGCTCAGCCTGGTGCTGGGCTGTGCCATCGGGGCGCTGTCGGGCACGCGCCTGAACAGCCGCCTGGATCGCCTGCTGACCGGCGTGTCGGTCACCGGCATCTCGGTGCCGCCCTATTGGCTGGGCATGCTGCTGGCCGTTATTTTCGCCGTCAATCTGCGCTGGCTGCCCGCCAGCGGCATGGGCGACGGCACCGGGTGGGAATCGATACGCTTCATGATTCTGCCGGCCCTTACGCTCAGCATCGTGCCGGCGGGAATCATCGCCCGCTCGACGCGGGCGGCCGTGGCCGAGGCCGTCAAGCAAGACTTCGTGCAGGCGCTTTACGCCAAGGGGCTGCCGGTGTCCCGCGTGTATCTGCACGTGGCGAAGAACGTGGCGCCCGCGCTCATGGCGGTCATGGGCCTGCAGTTCGCGCAATTGCTGGGGGGGTCCATTCTGGTGGAAAGCGTGTTCTCGTGGCCGGGCACCGGGTTCCTGCTCAATACCGCGATCTTCACGCGCGACCTGCCGGTACTGCAGGGCACCATCCTGGTGCTGGCGCTGTTTTTCATCCTGACCAATCTCGTGGTCGACCTGCTGCAAACGCTGGCCGATCCGCGGATCCGGCGCGCATGAGACGAACGCCATGGATATGAAACTCGAATCCGCCGCGCCGGCCCAGGCCGTGCCGGCGCGCGGCGTGTCGCGCGGGCTGTGGCCCACGCTGTACCGCCGGCTGCGCCAAGACCGCGTGGCCCAGTTCTGCCTGCTGCTGCTGGTAATGATCATCCTGGCCGCCATCCTGGCGCCCTGGGTGGCGCCGGCCGATCCCCTGAAAACCAGCATGCTCAGCCGCCTGAAGCCGCCCGGCACGGCCGGCTATCTGCTGGGCACCGACGAACTGGGCCGCGACATGCTGTCGCGCCTGCTGTACGGCGGGCGCTATTCGTTGTTCATGGGCATCGTGCCGGTGGTGCTGGCGACCTTGCTGGGCGGCATGCTGGGCCTGTGCGCCGGCTATGCCGGCGGCCGCGTCAATACCCGCATCATGCGCGCGCTGGATGTGTTCTTCGCATTTCCGTCGATCTTGCTGGCGGTGGCGATTTCCGGCGCGCTGGGGCCGGGCATCGGCAACAGCCTGATCACCCTGACGGTGATTTTCATTGCGCCCATCGCCCGCGTCACCGAAAGCGCCACGACGGCGCTGATGTCGCTGGAATTCGTTACCGCCGCGCGCGCCTCGGGCGCGTCGGGGTGGCAGATCATCAAGGGCCACCTGATCAGCAACATCGCCGGCCCGGTGCTGATCTTCGCGTCCAGCCTGGTCAGCATCAGCATCGTCATCGCCGCCGGCCTCAGCTTCATCGGCCTGGGCGCCACGCCTCCTACGCCCGAATGGGGGGTGATGCTCAGCACGCTGCGGCAGGCGATCTACGTCGCGCCGGTGAATGCGATCCTGCCCGGCGTGCTGCTGTTCGCCACGTCTTTCTGCTTCAACATTCTTAGCGACACCGTGCGTGCGGCGCTGGATACCAAGGTGTAAACATGCAAACGCCATCGAACACCTCGCCCCGCTCGGACACCATCTTGCGCCTGAGCAATCTGGTCAAGCACTACCCGCTGAAGTCCCGCGGCCGCGACGGCCGGCCAGAGGTCGTGCGGGCGGTCGACGATGTCAGCCTGGACGTGCGCGGCGGCGAAACCCTGGCCGTGGTCGGCGAATCCGGCTGCGGCAAGTCCACCACGGCCCGCCTGATGGTGCGGCTGTTGCAGCCGGATGCCGGCGCGATCGAACTCGACGGCGCGCGCGATGGCGGCCTGCGCCAGTATCGCCAGACGGTGCAAATGGTGTTCCAGGACAGCTACGCATCGCTGAATCCGCGCATGACCATGGAAGACGCCATTGTTTTCGGATTGCGCGCCAATGGCATGGACCGCCGGCAGGCCCGGGCGCGGGCCCACGAGGCTCTCGAACAAGTGGGCCTGGCGCCCCATCTGTTCGCGCAGCGCTTTCCGCACGAGCTGTCGGGCGGCCAGCGCCAGCGGGTCAACATCGCCCGCGCGCTGGCCATGCGGCCCCGCGTGCTCATTCTGGACGAAGCGGTCTCGGCGCTGGACAAGTCGGTGGAAGCGCAGGTGCTCAACCTGTTGCAGCGGCTCAAGCAAGAACTGGATCTGACCTATGTGTTCATCAGCCACGATCTGAACGTGGTGGAACACATCGCCGACCGCGTGGCGGTGATGTACCTGGGCAGGGTGGTCGAAATCGGCGCGACGCGCGACGTCTTCGCGCGGCCGGCGCACCCTTATACTCGCGGGCTGCTGCATTCGCGCCTGAGCATGGACCCCGACCGCCGCATTACCCGCGCGCCGCTGGCGGGCGACCCGCCCAATCCCATCGATCTGCCGGCGGGCTGCCGGTTCCGGCCGCGCTGTCCGCACGCGGCCCAGGCGTGCCAGGCCGAGCCCATGCTGCGGCTCTCGCAAGAGGGCTCGGCGCGCCAGGCGGCCTGCCATTTTCCGCAAGACTCCGTGGCCATGCCCGCGGGCGCGCAACCAGAGGGGGCCCGATCATGACGCCACCGCTTTCCGCCGCTCAGCCCTTGCTGTCGGTGCAAGACCTGCGCGTGCGCGTGCAGTCCAAAGACATGGACGTCAGTATCGTCAACGGTGTGTCGTTCGACGTGCGCCAGGGCGAAACCCTGTGCCTGCTCGGAGAATCCGGCTCGGGCAAGAGCGTGACCCTGCGCGCGTTGATGCGCCTGCTGCCGCACACCGCGCGCCTTTCCGGCCGCGTGTGCCTGGACGGCAAGCAGGTGCTGGACCTGAATCCCGGCCAATTGATGGCGCTGCGCGGGGGCGTGGTGTCCATGGTGTTCCAAGAGCCGCTGACGGCGTTCGACCCGGTGTTCACTATCGGCCAGCAGATCGTGGAAACGGTGCGCTGGCACGAACGCATCGGCCGCGCCCAGGCGCGTGCCCGCGCGCTGGAATTGCTGGAACTGGTGCAGATTCCCTCGGCCGCGCGGCGCCTGGACGCGTATCCGCACGAGCTGTCGGGCGGGCTGCGCCAGCGCGCCATGATTGCCCTGGCGCTGTCGTGCCGGCCCAAGCTGCTGCTGGCCGACGAGCCCACCACGGCCCTGGATGCGAGCGTGCAGATCCAGATCCTGTTGCTGCTGCGGCGTCTGCAGGAAGAACTGGGCATGGCCACCATCATCGTCACGCACGATCTGGGCGTGGCGGCGGAAATGGCCGACCGCCTGGCTGTGATGTATGCCGGGCGCTTTGTCGAGACCGGCGATCTGCGCGCGGTGTTGCGCGAACCGCGCCACCCCTATACGCGCAGCCTGCTGGCGTCTACCCTGATGGCGGGCAGCGATGGCGGCAAGCTCGAGCCCATTCCCGGTTCGCCGCCCGACTTGGCCAGCCTGCCTCCTGGTTGCAGCTTCGCGCCCCGCTGCAGCGAGGCCCGGCCGGCCTGCCTGGCGGCCGTGCCGCCTTTGCAGTTGCAGGAAGATGGCCGGGGGTTGCGCTGTCCGCGGATGTCGCATGCCAGCGCCCATTAACCCCGACGGGGCGGCTCGCAGCCTGCGGCGCCTCGAGGCCGTGCTGGCACAATGGCAAATGCCCGGCAGCCCGGCGCGGGCCATCTACACGCAGGTCTATGCCGATACCGCGCGCGACGAAGCGCGGCGGGCCGACAGTCGGCACCAGCAGGGCCGGCCCCTGGGGCCGCTGGACGGGCTGCTGGTTTCGCTGAAGGCGTCCATCGACGTGGCAGGGCAGGTGACCGATGCCTGCTCTCCGTTGCTGGCGCGCCGCGCGCCGGCGGACCGCGATGCGCCGCTGGTGCGGCAGTTGCGGCAAGCCGGCGCCGTCATCGTCGGCAAGACGCAGATGACCGAACTGGCTTTTTCGGGACTGGGCCTGAACCCTCACTATCCCGTGGTGCGCAACCCGCGCGCCCCCGATTGCGTGACGGGCGGCTCGTCTTCAGGCGCGGCGGCTTCCGTGGCGGCGGGGTTGGCGGATGTGGCCATAGGCGGGGACACCGGTGGCTCCATCCGCATTCCCGCGGCCCTGTGCGGCGTGGTCGGCTTCAAGCCCGCGCGCGATTCCGTGTGCGCCCAGGGCGTTTTTCCGCTGTCGACCACCCTGGATTGCCTGGGTCCGCTGGCGGGCTCGGTGACACTGTGCCGGCACACTCACGATGTCCTGGCGGGGGCGGACACCGTCGCGTTCGATCCGCGCTTCCGGCTGCTGTTGCCGAACGCGGGCGATATGCCGGCGCTCGACCCCGAAGTCCGGAACGCGTTCGAACGCGGCGCCGCGGTGTTGTCGGGCGCCGGAATCGAGATGGCGCATGCCGGCCTGGCGTTGCTGGACCAGGCGCTGGCCGACATGGATTCGGTGGCGGTGTTTACCAGCCCCGAATTGCTGGCCTCGTTGCGCGATTGCGGCGTTACCGATCTGGCCGGCGTAGACGCGATGGTGCTGCAGCGCATCCAGGCGTCGGCCGGCATTTCCGCCGTCGACTACCTGACCCTGGGCGTGCGGCGCGGGCAATGGATGAAGCGCGTGGACGCCTGGTGGCCCGCCGGCGCCATTTTGGCCTTGCCCACGGTACCCTCGTTGCCGCCGCGCCTGGCCGATATGCCCACGCTGGACGCGCGCATCGCGGCCAATGCCCGGCTGCTGGCCCATACGCGCAGCGCCAATCTGCTGGACCTGCCGGCGCTGTCGCTGCCCTTGCCGGCGTCGGGCCCGCCGGTGGGCCTGATGCTGGTCGGGGCGCGCGGCGCCGAGCGGCATCTGCTGCGCGCCGCCGAGCAGATCGAAGCCGCCCTGGCGCAACCGGCGTTGTGACACGGCCCGGCCGCGTGCCGGGCCCGTTGGCCGCTATTCCGTATACCGCTTGCCCAGGGCCAGCAGTTCGGGCGTGCCGATCACGCCGTTGAGCTGGTCGAAGTCGAACATGCGGTCCTGGAAGGCCAGCGTCGAGCCCGTTTGCTTCAGGCTGTTGAAATAGCTTTGCATCTGCCGGGCGTGAAAGCGCACCGTGCCCCCGGGAAAGATAACGATCCGGTAGCCCCGTTCGCCCAGTTCGGCGGCGCTTTGCACGGGCGTCTTGCCGCCTTCCACCATATTGGCCAGCAAGGGCACGCGGTGCGCGTAGCGCTTGCACACGATGTCCATGTGCTCGCTGCTGCGCACGGCCTCGACGAACAGCGCATCCACGCCGCATTCCAGATAGGCGTCGGCGCGATCCAGCGCCGCCTCGAAGCCTTCTACCGCCAGGGCGTCGGTGCGCGCCATGATCAGGGTGTTCTCATCATGGCGGGCGTCCAGGGCCGCGCGCAGTTTGCCGCACATTTCCGTGGCCGGTATCAGGCTTTTGTTGTCGAGATGGCCGCAGCGCTTGGGAAACGACTGGTCTTCCAGTTGGATCATGGCGGCGCCCGCGCGCTCGAAGTCGCGCACCACGCGCTGCGTGTTCAGGGCGTTGCCGAAGCCCGTGTCGCCATCGACGATAACGGGCACGGCCACGCGATCGGTAATGCGCGCCAGTACGTTGACCGCCTCGGTGGCCGTGGTCAGGCCCACGTCCGAGCGGCCCAGCTGAGTATAGGCAACCGCGCCGCCCGACAAATACAGGGCCTCGAAACCCGCCTGTTCGGCCAGCAGGGCGCTCAGGGCGTCGTAGACGCCGGGCGCAAGAACGGCGGGCGCGTTGGCAAGCCGTTGACGTAAAGAAAGGGTAGTCATGTTCGGAACTCGTGTCGTGAAGCGATGATTGGTCTAGCGCGGGCAGACGGAGTCAGACCGCCAGCAATTCGGCCATGTCTTCCTTGCGGACCTTGGGCTGCCAGTTGTCGTACACCATGCCCAGCGCGGCCGCCTGGCGCTGCTCGTAGGTCAGGAATGCCGGGGTGACGCCGGTGCCGCGCATGCCGCCCCGCACGGCGCCGGGCCGGCCGTCGGCGAAGTATTCTTCCCAAGCCCGCGGCAAGCGCTGCGAGCCGGGCACCGCCAGCCACAGGCGCAGCAGGTGGCGTTTCAGGTCGGGCTCGTCGTGGTCTTCGAACGAGGTCCGGGAATGCAGCGTCACGTAGCTGTTCAGCAGCTGCATGTCGCCGCGTTCCAGTTCCATGGTGTAGCAGAGCTTGTCGCTGGCCATCAGTTGTTCGATCAGTTCGATGGCTTCGGTCTGAGCGTCCGTCAGGCGCGGCACTTCGGGAAAATCGCGCTGGGCGGCCACGATGTTCTTGCGGTTCATGCGCGCGGCGAAGCTGCCGTCTTCGCTGGCGAATACCGGGCAGCGGTAGTAGGGCGGCTGGCTGGGATCCTGCGCGCCCTGATAGCTGTGGAAGAACGGGCCGTACATCACTTCAAGCAGGTCCGGGCGCAGGCGCCGGATTTCATCGTGCAAGGCCATCGAGCTCACGACCTTGCTGCCGCCTCCTGATTTGGCGGTGCGGCGGCACAGCAGGGCCACGACATCGGTGGAATCGATGTGGAAGTCCAGTTCGGCATTGGTGTTGTAGCCGCGCCCGCCCTTTACCTTGTACGAACCGCCGGCATCGCGCACGTCGGTAATGAAATCGCTGGCGCGGTTCTGCGGCCGGCCCACGCCCATGTACAGGCCCATGCCCCAGTACGCCATGCGGGTTTCTTCTTCGGTCCAGGAATCGACGGGAAAGCCTTTCACCAGGCACATGCCCCAGCGCCCCTGGGTCGTGGCGATGGCATGGCGCAGCATGTCTTGCGTGTCCGCATCCAGCGGGAAGTCCGCCTGCCGCCATTCCAGCAGCGGTTTGTTGTGCGTCCTGGCATGCCGCAAGGCCTTGTTCACCGCATCGGCGTGCCGCGGGGCAATGCGCAACACCCACGACGCATCTTGCCTGACGTTTTCGGCGGTCCACGCTTGCGGGCGGCCCTGGCCGGCGCCTTCCTGTTGGTTCATGGTGCTCTCTCCGTTTGTTCTGGGAAAGCATCCAGTCTAGGCAGGGCGGGGCGTTTGGAATAGCGCCGTTGTTTGATCCGTGACGTAAGCGTTTCTGATGCCAGGAAACCCCAGGTCCCAGGTGTCTGACTCCCGCAGCAACTGTGTTTGGAGTCAAGTCGCTGGGGTATGCAATTGTTCGTTCCAGGGTTGTCCGGTGCGGCTCATGGCATTGATGATGCGGATGAGTTTGTGGGCGCAGGCGA
>WMBV01000058.1 GCA_017745595.1 Bordetella petrii | reverse complement strand
TACGGTCGCAGGCGCTTCGGCAGCGTGGCCGCGGGACATTCGGCGAGCGGTCGTTGTGACAGGCGCTGCTGTTTGGCGAAGGCCCCCTTGACCCAAGCCAGCGCCGCGAGCCACGGGTTGTCTGGGGAGGTGCCGACGAAGTCGAGCTCGACGTACAAGGGGCGCAGGTGACGGCGAATACGTTTGGCTAGGCCGTCCACCGCCAACCAGTGTAGTGCCAGTTGACTCAGCGGCTTGACCGTCATGCGTTGCGCCGTGTTTTGTAGCACATCTTTGGCCATGATTTTATAGGCGCGCTGACGCACCTCGCCGAACGGCGTCGGATCGGCTACGCTGTCGTCCACATAGAGCGACAACAGGCGGCCGATCTGCGGCGTTTCCCGATGGCGTTTTACTTGCTCGGCGATGAGTGACTGTTTCGCGCCCGCGCTGCTTTCTTCCTCGAGCTGCTTCATGTGGAAGGCCATCGCATCGACCAGGTTGTCGGTGAGCTGTCGGAAGCGCACCCAGGCGTAACACAGCAGGTAGAGCTGCGCCTGATCCGCCTTCAGGTTGCGCAGGTCGTGGACGGTATAGAAGTTCGCCAGGCTTGCGTAGTACAGCACGTTCTGCTGCGAGATATCCAGCCGGGGCAGCAGCGTCCTGGCGATTTCGTGCAACGGCTGCAGCGTGCCGCGCTTTTCGCGTTCGCGGACCATCTGACGCCAGCCGAAATTCTTGGCATCCTGTTTCAGCGCCGCCAGTTTCGACAGAGTATCATCGCGCACCAGAAGTTGGTCTAGCGCGGTTTGGGTCAATTCGTCCAATACGCCGGTGAGCAGGTCGCCCAGCCGCCGACGTTCGACGGACAGGGCTTCGCTGACTAGCTCTTGCAAGGTCGTGTAGCCGGGCCGGATCATCTTGTGCTCATTGAGCCACACGATGAGCTCGGCGGCGACGAATCCCGGTGTCACGTCGCGACGTACGATCTGCGCGGCCTGCTGCATGAGTTGCGGCAGGAAGGCGGCCACCCACGGTCGATAGCCGTACAGTTCAGCGATCTGTTCGCGCTGGGCGTAGTACTCGTGCCGGGTGATCGGCTTGCGTTCGAACGGCTCGCCGTGGAAATAGCGGCTCAACACGAAATCGTAATCGTCCTCAACCTCGTCCCAATCGAAGCGGAAGAAGGCGTGCTTGGACTTGAAGTAGCCAATCTGCAAGATGCAATAGACCTGCGCGGGTATGGAGGGCCGGCTACTGGCGAGCGCCAGTTCGGATTCGGTCAATGCCAGGTATTCCAGCCGCTGCGCATCGTCGAAATCAGGCAGGCCATACAGGGCTTCCTGTTCGGCGTCGGAAAAGACGCTGAGCAGCTTATTCTTGTTGATCATCGACCATCCTCTCCACGCAACGTCAGATCCTTCAATTTTGTGATATCACGACATGGGGTACGACAGAAATATTGAACTCCCGCATTCTACAGAGATAAGCTTTATTATCTCTGTGGCATTGTTTCCATATTAAACTCGATGACATGAAAACGCGCCCCACGAGCCCGTCCGCCGCCGACATCCCGACCGACTTTCCTGATGCTGATGCACTGGCAGCGCTGCGTGCCTGGTACGAGGGCGCATCCTCGCGTGAGGCGGCACACCGGTACATGCAAGATCGGCTCAGCCACAGCCAGTCAGCCCGCGGCGTCATCGGCCAGATCCGCCGGCAACTGGCACTTTATGCCCGTAACCGACAGCGGGCAGATCTGGCCACGCTGTTCGAATGCCCGGCCCAAAAGCGTATGCATCATGCGCGCGCCACCACGCAGGCTGTCGAGCTACTGCGCATCATGCCTGCGCCAGCTCCGCAGATCGGCGACGACATTGCGCACTGGCTGCCGAATCGCGCTGCCCGCACCCTGCACGCGGCCGGCATCCGGACCCTGGCCGATCTCACGGTACGGATTCCGCGTCGCCGGCAGTGGTGGACCGTCATTCCGGGTCTCGGGCCGGCCAGTGCAAGAAGGATCGAGGCCTTCTTTGCCGCGTACCCGGCGCTCACGGAGCGGGCCCGCGCACTGATCATCGCGGATCGGCAGTCAGTCGTGACGCCTTGGGAGCAACTACGGCTACCGCACGAGATCGACGGATCCGCCGGCGCCTTCCGCGCACCGGTGTCGGCCTGCATCCTCGGCGTCGACAACGATTACGACGCTATCCAGGCATGGCTCGCGTTGCACGAATCCCCGGCCACGCAGCGGGCCTACCGCAAGGAAGCCGAACGGCTGATTCTCTGGGGCATCGTTGCTCGCGGCAAGGCGCTGTCTTCGCTGACCACCCGGGATGCCACCGACTACAGGGCGTTTCTGCGCAGACCTACACCGCGAGAACGCTGGGTCGGGCCACCGCGGCCGCGCACATCAACGGACTGGCGCCCGTTTGTCGACAACCTCTCGGCCCGTTCGATTGCGCATGCGCTTGCCGTGCTCAGCGCCATGTTCCGCTGGCTGGTCGAGCAGCGCTACGTCGTGGCCAACCCATTCTCCGGCATCAAGGTACGCGGCAGCAAGCGCGCCATGGCTCTTGAAACCTCGCACGCTTTCACCGAAGGAGAATGGATGCTGACGCGCACCATCGCCAACGGGCTCGAGTGGTCGTACGGCTGGCAGGCGCCCGCTGCGCAACGGTTGCGGTTCATGCTGGATTTCGGCTACGCAACGGGACTGCGGATCAGCGAACTGGCTGACGCCACACTGCGCAGCATCGAAGTCGACGCAGCCGGTGATCACTGGCTGCACGTGGTCGGCAAGGGCGGCAAGCCAGCCCGCGTTACCCTGACACCCCTAGCGCGCACAGCGCTGGACCGATATCTGCAGGAGCGGGGGCTTCCTGTCAGCCGTGCTCACTGGAATCCGACCACGTCCCTGATTGGCAGCCTTGACGACGCCGATGCCGGCATCAAGCCCTTGCGGCTGTGGGAAGTCATGCGCCGGTTTTTTCGGCTCGTCGCGCAGATTATCAAGAACGACCATCCGGTGCTGGCTGAAAAGCTGCATCGGGCCTCTCCGCACTGGATGCGGCACACCCATGCGACCCACGCGATCGCCAGAGGGGTTGAGCTGAGCGCCGTACGAGATAACCTGCGTCACGCGTCGATTTCGACCACGTCGATTTACTTGCATACCGACGATGTAAAGCGGGCACGGCAGTTCGGGCAGGCATTTACCGACTGAGTTACTCGCTCGGCACGTCAGGCAACAAACCGATTGACGTTCACAATGTGGAATGACGGAATTTTCTGGGGTTCCGGCGTAGAACCCCAAGTACCTTGAGTTTCGCCGCGCCGAGTACAACCACAATGGCGCAATCCATCAGGTTGCGCTGTACTTCCGCGACGAGCTCGGCCTGAACCTAGTCGACGCGACGCAACTGGCACGTGACGCGGCCGAAGACGCCTAAGCCGCCGCCGGCGGCCGCACCTACCCATCCCCCGCCTTCCCGCCCTGCGGGAAGGAGCGAGTCGCCCTCTGTCGTCAAGGGTGCGGGGGAGATAAAACCACCCCCACACCCTCGACTGGAGCGTCTATCCCGGCACGCCAGCCCGTCAAGGGCCGCTGCGCTGCCGTCCTCACCCGTTCGGTGCTCGACCTGGCCTGCGGCCAGCTCTGCGCTCCGCTGCGGCTTCCGGGCGCCCCCTTGACCATCTGCCATGCCTCAACACCCATCCAAATATTTACGCAATTACGTATTTACGTATGTACGTATGTAAGCTATACTAGGTCCATGCTGTAGAGCCAACCGGAAGGAGAGCGACGATGCAAGTACGAACCCTCGCGCAAGCGATCGCATTCGGAGAAGTGGCCGCGGAATACCAGCAGTTGCGCCGCGAGTATCCGACGATTCGCGCACTGACGATCAAGCGCTATATCCACGACGATGAAGGGCTCACGCTAGAGCAGTTCGAGTGCGCCACGGAACGCGGCCACAAGTGGAGTTACAGCGGGTCGGCCTACGGCGGCGACGACGACAGCTATTTCGGCGAGGGTCAGTGCTATTGCTGCCACTGCGGAGCCGACGGCGACGCCTGACATTGTTCGCTGGGAGTCGGCGGCTACCGGCTTCCAGCGGGATCTTCCACATCCGTCTAGGAGCATTCATGGTTACGATCACACGAGCCGAGTATGACCGCGTTCACGCCGATTTCCGAGGCGTCTGGACGACTGAGCGCACCGACATTCCCGGCTGGGAGAGCATCCGTCATCAGTATCTCGGCAAGCGCACGCTCGTTCGCGACAACGCGTTGCTGATCGAGGGCTTGTCGCTGACGATTGTGGAAGAGGGCGCGGCACAATGAGAGCGATCGACCTGTTCTCCGGCGCCGGCGGTTTCACTGAGGGCGCGATCATGGCCGGTTGCAGTGTCGTATGGGCAGGCAATCATTGGCCGCTGGCGTGCGAATATCACGCACGTAACCATCCCGAAACCGAGCACGCCTGTCAGGATCTGCAGCAGGCGGACTGGCGCACGGTGCCGACGCACGACCTGATGCTCGCAGCTCCCGCCTGTCAGGGGCACAGCCCAGCTCGAGGGAAGGAAAAGCCGCATCACGATGCACTGCGGTCGACGGCATGGGCCGTCGTCGCTTGCGCCGAATATCACCGCTCCCCCTTCATTGTCGTGGAAAACGTTCCCGCCTTTGAGCGCTGGGCGCTCTATCCAGCGTGGCGTGATGCGATGCGCCTGCTCGGCTACGCGATCGCGCCGTACATCATCGATGCGGCGGACCACGGCGTTCCGCAGCACCGCAAAAGGCTGTTCCTGGTCTGCACCAGGTCGGCCGCACCGATCGGCCTCGACCTTTCCCTGCGGGACCACAAGCCCATTCGCGACGTCATCGAGTGGGATGCGCCGGGCTGGAGCAGGATCGACAAGCCGGGGCGCAGCGCTAACACACTGGCCCGGATCGCAGCCGGACGCCGCGCCTTCGGCGACCGCTTCGTCGCGCCGTACTACGGCAACGGTTCCGGCCTTACCGGCCGCTCAATCGACCGCCCGATCGGCACGATAACCACGGTAGACCGCTGGGCCATCATCGACGGCGACCGTATGCGGATGCTCCACCCGAGGGAAGCGAAACGCGCGTGCGGATTTCGGCCGACGTTCGCCTTGCCGTTGAACCGGCGCAGCGCCATGCACCTGCTGGGCAACGCCGTCATGCCTCCGGCCGCCGCCGACCTTCTGCGCGCGCTTCGCCGAGCCGCATGAATTCATGTACACATTTTTCGTTCATTGAGTAGTAATAATAGTAGTGTTATTATTATTCCTACCACTAAACCGACGCGGACCCCGTGAGGCACGTATGAATCAGGAACTGAAAGACCGCATTTTCGCTGCCGCCGACGATCTGTACGCCGAAAACGGCGAGTTTCCGAACGTCGACGCAGTGCGTCAGCGCGCGCGCGCCGGCATGAACTATGTGGTCGAGGCATTGAAGGAGTGGCGGCAGAAGCAGCGGATGCTCGTGCAGAGCGTGCGTGAGCCGCTTCCCGCCGAGTTGCATGACGCGATGACGGGGTTCGGTAACCACATATGGGAAGTCGCGCAGCGGCTGGCCAACGATGCCCTAGAATCGGCGCGGGCCGCGTTCGAGGCCGAAAAGAGCGACTTGGCGCGCCTGTCGGCCGAGCAGTCGGATGCGTACGAAGCCCTTGCGGCCGAGCACGAACGCACGGTCGAGGAGTTCACTCGCCTGCAGGGTAGGGCCGCGCAGCTCGAGGAGGAGCGGTCGGCCTTGGGCGAGCAACTGCGCACGGCCCAGCAGGAGGCGCACGTGGCCGCCACCGAGACTCGCGAAAAGGCGGCGCTCGTCGACCGCCTTGAGAAAGACCTCGAGCGGGCGCGAACCGACGTCGACGGCGTTCGCGCCGAGCTGACTGCCTCGCGACGCGAGCTCGCCGACGAGCGCGAGAAGGCATCGAAAGCCGAGGCGAAGCACGGTGCGGAGAAGGAAGCCGCGCGGCGTGAGATCGATGAGTTGCGCCGTCGCGACAAGGAGTTGGCGCAGGAACTCGCTAACTCGCAGCGGGCGGCTACGAAGGCCGAGGCCGAGCGCGACAAGCTGTCCGAGCAGTTGGCCGATGTGCGCAAACGTACCGCCGACGAGATCCACCGTGCGCTGGAGAAGGTGCAGCAACGCGAGGCAGAGGCGGCACAGGCACGTAAGGAGGCGAGAGCGGCCGGTGAGCAGCTCGCGCGCACGTCGGGCGAACTCGATGCCGCCAAGGCTCAAGTGGTCGACCTGCGCACGATCATCAAGGATCTGTCGCCCACGAAGCGGACGCCGAAGGCATGACGAATCCGCCCGCGCGACTTACCATCTACCAGCAGCTTCTCTCCGAACTTGCGGAGCTCGACAAGCGGATTGAGCTGGCACGGGCGCGCGAGCGTGTCCACGCGATCGAGACCATCCACGGCCTGATGGACACTTACGGCATCAAGCACAAGGATCTCGTCGGCAGAAACGGCCGCCGCGGCGCCTACCAAGTGAACGCGTTGCCCGCTCGCTATCGCGACCCGGCCACAGGGCAAGAGTGGTGCGGCCGTGGAAACGTGCCGCGATGGATTCGCGGGCAAGACCGCACCCGATTTCTCATCGACTGACCTTGTACCGCCATGTCTGAAGACGTTCAGCGCCTCAACTACAGCACACACGCGCTCGAGCAATTCGAGCGGCTGATCCCGACTATCCGCCGCGACATGCCGGGCATGCGCGCAGGCTACGAAGCCGTCGCGCACCTCCTGCGTATCGGCGTCAAGTACCTGCTGCCCAACTGCGCCGATCTCATCGACGTCAGCGAGCTCCGGCAGGTTCACATCGACAGCATGCGGCTACCGCATCCCGTCGCCGCGCTGGAAGCGCCGTGGGTGTTGCCCGACGGCGAGGGCGGCGACAAGGGTATCCTGCGCTGCCCGAAGCGCATCGCCTTGTGCGTCGAGCTCGACGAGGATGTCGCGGCGCTTCTGCCCGGTACTGAGCACTTGCTGAGCGAACCGGACGGCGGGGTGTGCGTCATTCCGATCTACTGGACCGACGCCGATCAATGGCAACTCGCGCCAGGCGGTGCCTTTGTGCCGCATTCCAACGAACTCAGCGCCTACGTGCCCGAACAGGCCGACGAGCGTACCCGCATGCTCAACGAGCCCCTACGCGAGGCCAGGCTGTCCGCTCGCAAGATGCGTCAGTTTCAGGTCTCGCCCTTTGTCATCCTGCCCGAGCGGTACGAATTCGACGTTCAGCAACTCGGCTCGCTCCGGGCCGTCCACTCTGAGACCTTGGCCAACGCTCGCGACGAGATCCAGGCCCTGATCCAGACCGGATGTGTCGTCAACTGCGCGAACATCGAAGCGCCGACACTGGAAGCCCCGGCGAAGCTGAACAAAAAGCGGGAGCAAAACGGCAAGGTGCCGTTTTTCGACTATCGGGTGCTGGCCGTGCGGCCGAGCAATGCCACCGATGGTCGCGGCAAGGGAGGGCAGCACGCCAGCCCGAAGGCGCACATCCGGCGTGGGCACATTCGCCGGCTCGAACACAAAACCGTATGGGTGTCGGATACGCTCGTCAATGCAGGCTCTGCGCGCGGCGTCGTCGTCAAGGACTATGCCGTCCGTCCGCTGAAACCTTGAGCGAAACCTTAGAGCACCTTCCAAACCGCCACTACAGGCCACAGAAAGGCCGCTGACGCGGCAAGCAAGCCGAGGCAGGCGGCAAGCAGCCCGAGCCGCCTCCCGGCCTTCAGGTCGTCTCTCGCGCGCCACGCAGCGCCGATCGCCGCCGCTGCGCCACCGGCCGCGGCGAGCCACCCCGCCGGCGTGCGCGCCAACGCCCCCAAGATCGCTACCAACGGACCGTCGCCCGGCGCAGGACCTGACCAATAGGGCAGGCGTCCACTGCCCAGCACGAAGCCCACGAACACGCACAGCGTCCCGAATGCCGCGAAGGCGAACCATGCCCATCCCCACGACAGCCACCGCGACGCGTCGACGAGGCGCACAGCAACCCGCTCGCTCGTCTTGCTTACCGCGTCGGAGAGCGTTCCGAGCGCCTTCTTCGTCTCCGCATCAGCGATCGCCGCCATTGTCGCCCGCTGTTCGTCGAGGATCTTGCCGACCTGATCGGAGATCATCCCCGGATACTTCCGATATAGCGTGTCGTAGGACTCCAGCGCCATCAACACGAGCCAAAGCGCATCGTTATCGCGAATGTTGAGCGCGTTCTTCACGCGATACAGGCTTTGAATCTCCTTCTCGGAAGGCTGCCGCCCCAGCAGCTTCTCAAAGCTCGCCTCAATGTCAAGCATCGAGCACTTCCCCGAGCGATTTACGCACTTCGTTGCGCCACCTGGTCAGTTCCGCGCGGTTGCCGATCGGCAGCTCTTTCATCGCCGCCGTGATCGACAGCCGCTTGCTGTACAGATCGTCGCTTACACGATCGGCAAGATCCGGCAAGTTGACCGACTTACCGCCGCCGTCTTCCACGGCTTTACGCGTCTTTGAGGTGTTGTACAGCTCGAACTTCCGCTCGTCGCCGAAATACGTGTTGCGCACGACATGAATCGCAGATCCCGGCAGCGATTCCATGTACTCCTTGAGCAGCTCCAGACTGTCGCGCTGACGGTTGATAACCCACAGCGTAACCAGCTTACGACCCAGCTCGCCGAGCGTGCTGTTCAGTGTCTCACCATATGCCGCCACGCCCTTGTTGTTCCTTGCCGCTGTATTGACCACAACGACCGCATCCGAATGCTCGTGACAAATGTTCACCAGATCGATCCAGCCGTTCGCCTCATCGAGGTTAATAAGCTCAGCTTTGATCTCATCCTTGTACATCTTCCACACGTCAGGATTCGACGTGTCCGATTCGATCAACAGAATCTTCTCTGAACGTTCCTGCAAGGTGTCGATCAAGCCGATCGACACAGCCGATTTGCCGACGCCGCCCTTACTGCCACCCACAAAATAGATCGGTTTCATTCCTTCTTACCTCTCAGATGTCGTCTGAATCAGCGCGCGGTGTGAAGCCGCCGCTTCGTTGAGAAGGCTCTTGAGCCTCCGCTTTAGCCGGCACGATCGGTGCCGACGGTTTAGCGGCCTTGGTGCCCGATTCGCCTTCGGTGATGCTGGTTTTTTTCCTCGCTTCTCCCTTCTCAGAAGGCTTCGGCGTTTCCGCTTTTTGCCGTCGCTTCGGCTGCGTAGCAGCATGTCGTAACGCCTTCTCTGAAATCCGTATAAATCCCTTCATACGAAGTTTCTCGGCGATCTGAGCATAGCTATAGCCACGAGCCAGCCAATCGTTCACCACCCCGGCCATCAGCTTGATCGTCTGGGCTCTGTCTGCTGCCCGTTCGTTCTCGTCGATCTCCGGGAACTCTTTATCCAGTTCATCAAGCATCAGCTTGATCTGGCCAACAGTGTATTTCATATCATACCTATAGTACAAAAAAAGAGGTCCGCAGGACTCGATTCTAGTCTTTCAGCTTGATGAGTCAAATTCTTACCGCTAAACTTCGTGAACCGATAACGGTAGTTCGGGGACAGGGTAGGGTTTGCTATACCGCCATAAATGGCGACATAGCAACCGGCAGCGCACCAGTCGTTTCACTCCCTCTGCGCAGCCTACCGTCCCTGCTCAGGGCGAAGCCCCGAGACCCCAACAGCATGAGAGTCCAGTGTGAGTGGCAGTGAGGAACGACAGAAAACGAAGCACGTAATGGTGAGGGTGACGCCCGAACAGTTGGTCATTCTTCGCGAGAAGGCCACCGATTCCGGCGTCACCGTGCCAGAATACTTGCGCGCGTGCGGCCTTGGCCGCCGCACACGCAGCAAGATGGAGGCGCACATCATCAACGAATTGCGCCGCCTCGGCGGACTGCAAAAACATCTGTTCACCGAGGGCGGCGGCGTGCTGTCCAAAGAGTTTGCTGCAGTCCTTGTTGAAATTCGCGCAGCCATCGCACGGATCGGTGACTGACCGATGTTGGCGAAAATCCCCGAGCGACGCCAAGACGGCAGGTCCGACTTCGGCGACCTGGTGGAGTACATCACCAACCGCGACGACGACCAGGAGAAACTAAGTGACGAGCTCGATCCAAGCGACCGAAGAAGACACCACCAAATTCTTGAGCGTGCTCGAGAACATCTCGCAGGAGCAGAAGACCATCTGCGCGCTGCTCGACGAACTAATTCTATTGATGCAGATGCCGTCCGAGTCCGTCTTGAAAGTGCTCGAAGGGCTGTTGCTGCCTATGGGGCAGAACATGGTCGATCTGACGAGCGAGTTGAAGACGCAGCTCGTGGACGAGGAGGCGTAGATGGCGATCAACATCAACGAAGCCTTGCCCGTGCTCGAAACCATCTACGAGCAGCAGCAAGCTATCTCCGACAGGCTCCGCAAGCTGATCGAGACTTTCAAGAGCGAGCCCGAGCCCGTCGAGCCAACCTTGCGTTTAATGCTGAGTCCGCTCAACGAAGGCATGGACGAGATGCATCAGATGTTGTCGCCGACCTCGGGCGACTCCTCGGCGAGCCCGAGCGAGTCGTAACGCCCAACGGCGTCGCATGCGAACATAACTGCCTGTCGCTGGCGACCGCTGCCGGCGAAATGAATGCCGTCGCGGCACAGAATCCGCGGGTCAAGGACCCGGTGTATCACATCGTGCTGTCGTGGCCGTCGTCGGAATCGCCGACGGACGAGCAGGCTTTCGACTCTGGCAGGTACGCGCTCGCGGCTGTCGGCATGGCCGATCATCAGTACGTGTTCGCCGTGCATCGCGATACCGACAACGCACACCTGCACATTGCCGTGAATCGCGTCAATCCCGATACGTTCGCGGCGGTCTATCCGGAGCGGGACTATTTCAAGCTCGATCGCGCGATGCGCGAGCTCGAACTCCAGAACGGGTGGCAGCACGACAAAGGACCATACGCCGTGTTCGAGCGTAACGGCCAAGTCGTCATCGATTGGGCGAGCAAAGATCCCAGCACGAAGGGCAAGCGACCGACGCCGGCGGCCGACATGGAGCGGCATGCCGATCAGGAAAGCCTGTTCACCTACGCGCGCGGCGAACCGCGCAAGGCGCTGCTGGCTGCGCTGAAGAACGACCAGCTCACTTGGCGGCAACTGCACAACCTTCTCGCGAAATACGGTCTCGAACTGCGCGAGAAGGGGCAGGGCTTCGCGATCTTTGATCTGAACTCAGGCGACACCACGCCGATCAAGGCCAGTGACATGCACGAGGCGCTTGGCAGAACCAGGCTAGTCAAGCGCCTCGGCCCGTTCGAGCCGTCCGAGTCGACAACCGACTCCGTTCTGACCTACGACAAGCATCGACCACTGAAACGCGATCCCAAGGTTCGCGAAGAGCGCCGGCAGGAGCGCGCAGAGGCTCGGCGCGAGCTGCGCGCGCGGTACGACGAGTACAAAAGCGGCTTCGTCTATCGCCGGCTTGACCCGACCGACGTCCGGGCCCGGTTCGCGGCGCTTCGGGCCGACGCGCGTCAGCGTCGCCTCGAGGTACGTCAAACAGTGACCGATCCAGCCGCCCGCAAGGCCCTGTACAGCGTGATCGCTTTCGAGACGCTGCGCGCACGCGATCGGCTTCAGCGGGAGATCCGCAACGAGCGCAAGGAATTGCGCGACGATCAGTCAAACCGACGCCAGCCATATCGTGAATGGGTCGAGCGTCAGGCGGCCACTGGCGACGCAGCAGCTATCAGCCAACTGCGTGGCTTCACCTATAGCGAGAAACGGCGTGCGAAGGAGCTCGAGCGGGCGCTCGCCAACGACGGAGCGGACGGCATCGTTCATCCGGACGACGCTGATCCTACAGCGCGTGACATCGCGGAAGGGATCTATTTCCGCGTTCGTCGGGATGGAACGGTCGTGTACCGTGTCGACGACGGCCGCGACGCCTTCATCGACCTTGGCAGACGCATCGACGTGTTGGCGAAGGGCGCGGCAGACAACTCCGCGATCGCCGCAGCCCTGCACCTGGCCGCCGAGAAGTATGGCGGCACGTTCGAACTCACCGGCAGTGAGGAATTCAAGCGCCGGGCAATCGACATCATGCTCGAATACAAAATCGACGCCCGCCTCAAGGATGCGGCTCAAGACGCGCTGCGTCGCTCCAGAGCTGCCGAGTTGGCGCGGGCAAGCCGCGACGCAAAGACTAGGCAACAACGCCGGAAATAGCCCCTTTCATTGCCCTCTTCGGTTTTGTATAGTAACCTTAATACGAAATTTAAAAGGAGGGCCACCTATGGCTATGCCGCGTTACACCCTTGCCGGTTTGCTGATCGGCCTCGCGCTCACTGGCTGCGCGACCCAGCCGAAGACCGACAACGCTCAAACCGAAATCGATCGCCAGATCCTCGACGCCTCGCAGAAGATCCAATCTGCGCAGGCCGACCTGTATCAGGCCGGTGCGCTGAATCAGGCGACCACGAAGTTGCCAGTGTCGATCGTCGACGATCAGCACCGCGTCACACTCTCGTGGCAGGGCGACGCCCTGCAGCTCCTGAACAAGCTCGCGCATGATCGCGGACTCGCGTTCTCGTTCATGGGCTTGCGCATGCCGCTGCCGGTCAACATCGACGTCAAGGACGCGTCTTACGACGCCGTGATGCAGATGGTCCGGGCGCAGATCGGCTACCGCGCCGATGTCACGCAGTACCCGGATAAGCTGGTACTGCAATACAACCGTCCGCAGTCCTGATACGGGGAGACGATCATGAAGCGCTTTGTCGTCGCGGCGATCCCGCTCCTCGTGGCCAGCATGGCACATGCTGCCGAGACCCAAGCCCCGGCCGCCGCATCGGCCCAGCAGGCGCAAACGCCGGCAACAGCGTCCTCGGCATCGGCCCCGGTCGCTCAGGCGCCGGCTGCGCCGGCACCCGAAGCTCAGGCGTCGACGCCGGCACCTGAAGATCAGCCGGTCACGCTTGATTCGCTCCTGAATCCGCCGTCGAAGGCGACCACCGGCCTCACGGATCTGCGCATGCAGATGCTCACCGAAGCCGGCAAGACGGTAGGCTTCCGCGGCGGCATGGCCGCACGTGCGCGCGTACTTCGCGACGCGCTCAACGCACGCGCCGAGAACCTCGATACCATCTTCCAGTTCTCGCCGCTCATCAACCGCAACGGCACCATTCCTCCGGTTATCGTCGAGGCCCGCGAACTGTCGTCGTTCTCGCCCGACCAGATTCGCACCGCGAATCGCGTCTACAAGATCGAGAAGGAAGAGCGCTTCGTCAGCGTTCCGCCGACGTGGCGAGACTACCTGTTTGTCGGGCTCCCGATGAAGGGCGGTGTCGATCTTCCGACCTTCGATACTCGGCCGCAGAACGGCAACGAAGAGGCTGTTTGGCGCGATGCAGTCAAGAACGGGTGGAGCGCAGGTGAACAGCAGGCGGATGCGATCCTTGCCGCCAATTTCAACCGGCTCACGCGTGACTACACCGGCATGGTGCGGTACTCGACGCTCGTGCAGGAGGGCATGATCTCCACTACGCGCGTCGCTGAATCCCGTCAGACGGTCACTGGTGACGGCCGGCAACTCATGCTCGGCGATACCCTGCGCCGCGTGACGAGCAAGGCAACGTTCGAAACGAACCCGAACAAGTGGAGCCCAACCGTCAATCGCGGCGAACAGCCCGCGCCGAAGGTCGCACCAGTTCCGCAGTCGGGCACTGCGCCTGCTGCCAAACCACCGGCAACGCAGATCGAAGGCCGACCGCTTGGCGACGACGAGAAATGAGTGAACTCATCCAGTTCGAGCCCTACGATTTTCGGGGCGACGTGACCGCGCATACTTTCAAGCACTTCTTGAAATATTGCTCGGATTATGGCGTTTCGGACATTCTCGTGCAGGGCGGCGATTACGCATGGGTCGAAATTCACGGTCGTCAGCGGCAGGCGAGCACCCACACGATCAAGCAGGGCCATCTATCCAGCCTGCTCAGTTCAGTGTGGCAGGCCGAGGTCGAGAACAATGTGCGTGGCGGTCACGGCGCGGACCGCTCATTGGAGCTCGCCGGGGAAGAGCTTGGCATCGAGCGCGGCAAGTTCCTTCGTTTCCGCTGCAACTTCATCCAGGGTCGCGTGGCACGGTTCGACATGGCCTACGCGATCACCATGCGCCTGATCCCGTTCGACTTGCCCGACATTACCAAGATGGGCATCGAGCAGGAGCTGTTTGAGGCGTTCTATCCCGGCATGGGCCTCGTTCTCGTCTGCGGCCCGACCGGCTCGGGCAAGACCACACTTCAATCCGGTGTCTACGGCTATGCCGGCATCTACATGCCGGACCGCAAGGTCATCACCTACGAAGATCCGATCGAATTCGTGCTCGGCGGTGCGCACTGGAAAGGCCCGCAGCCGCACCAAGCTCAAGTTGGTCGCGACATCGAGAGTTTCGCCACTGGCCTGCGCAATGCCATGCGCCGCAAGCCGAGCATCATCGGCATCGGCGAAATGCGCGACCTTGAGACGATCGACGCTGCGATCGAGGCTGGTCTGACCGGCCACTTGACCTACGGCACCATGCACACCGAGTCGTGCGCCGAGACGATCAACCGCGCGATTCAGGTCTATCCACCGCAACAGCAGTCGGCCGTCGCTTCGCGTCTGCTCGGCTGCCTGCGTGTCATTGTCGTGCAGCGCCTGCTCAAGACAACTGACGGTAAGCGCGTTGCCGTTCGTGAGTTCGTGATATTCGATCGCGACTTCAAGAACGAGTTGCAAATGCAGCCTTACGACCAATGGGCACCGATAATCCGCGCACGTCTGGAGTCCCAAAAGGCGACGCTGGACGATAAGGCTTGGGCTCTCTACGAGGCTGGCCGTATCGACAAGAGCGAATTCATCGAACTGGCCGGCCATAAAGCATTCCGTATCCGTTCGCAGGAGGCAGCATGAGCATCTCCATCTGGCGCCACGCTTCGCAGACACCGACGTTGCTCGGCATTCCCTGCATCGCGTACATGCCCATCTTCGTTTGGCTGTTCCACATGCGTTGGTGGACCTTCTGGACCGCCGTGGGCGTGATCGTGTTCTTCGCCGTGCTGGCGAAGTTCGGCCTCACGTTCAAGGTCCTATGGCAGAAGTTCCTGCACCTGCTGCGCGGTTCGCGCATCTACGCCCGTCCGTGGTGGTATCGCAACCGCTTCCAGGATCACGAGTGATGCTCGAGCGAATCCGCATTTCCATTGCGCGTGCGAGCGAGATTCGCAACCTCGAGCGCCAAGTCGCAGCCTCGCCACGCGCGAAGGCGTGCAACATTCACCAGCTCGGCCACGATCGCGCCGTATGGCGCATCCCTGTACCAGGTCAGGCCGATCGTTACATGTCGGCATCCGCTGGCCACATCGGAAACGAGATGTTCGCGGTGCATGTCGACGCCGACGCCTTCTACCTCGCATGGTTGCGCAGCGACGAGCAGTGCGTTCTGCGCTCGCAGATGCCGCGCGACTACAAGTATGCGTATGCGGTCGACGGATTCGCGCAAGGCAGTTCCAATCCGGTACCGCTCGCCGACGTCGGCGCATGGAACGACGAGCGCGGCCGCACGCACATCGGCTTCACCAACGGAATCACGCGGAGCTTCTGGCTCATCTCCAATGGCGCTCCCTCGTTTCCGGTGCAGGTCCACGGGCGCGAGTCGGCCGAGCTGCTGCATCGCACGGCCGGAGCGACCCAAGGGCCGATCTGCTACGCGGATTTGTTCGCACCCGCCGACCTGCGAAACGCGCCGAACCGATCGTCCAGCCGCGCGCCGCGGCCATGATGTCTCTCAGCCTCTAGCACGGCCCTCGGATAACGCTAGAGGACTTCTCGCCGGCCCTTGTGGCCGGTTTTTTTTGCCCGGCAGAGGTCGCTCGCGCGCTGGCGCCGGGCAAAAGAAAAGGCCACCGAAGTGGCCTTTTGGCAGGATCGCGATTGGATCGTCATTTCCAGATATTGCTCCAGAAGGCCGACGATTGCGACGACCCTGCACTGGTCTGCTGCAACGACGGGCCACTGATCTGCGGCACGCTGCCAACGATCTGGCCAGCGCCCGTGCCATTCACAGCACTGCTGACCTGGCCGTTGATGCCGTTCATCACGCCGTTGATCTGGCCATTGACGTCACCGACGACGCCGTTGACCTGATCACTTGCGATCTGGCAGACCTTATTCTTGATCTGGTCGAAGATGTCAGAGAGGGACGGGAATTGCGGGGCGGTAAGCACCGAAGTGATACCGCCCACGCATTTTCCAAGAATGTCCGAGGAGGACCGTTCGCTTTGGGCAGTCTGCTGCGCAGCCTGTTTATCCCGATCGTAACCGCTCTGACTGCCTTGCGCAGCAGCGCTGCCGCTTCGGCAGGTCGCTGCCTGTACGCTGACAGCAGAGCACAGCAACAGCACGAATAACGCGCGTACATAGATTTTCATGGCGATTCCCTCGATGGATTAACAGGCGGCACGGCGTCAAGCCTTAGCGCGCGAACTACGGCGTGCTTTTGGAGCGCCGGCCGCGTCCTCCTTTGCTTTGGCTGCCGGCGCCGTCGGTTTTGGGCTCGCTTCTCCCGGAGCCGCGCTGCTCTTGCTGTCGTCTTTCGGACGCGCTTGACGCGCCTCCTGAAAGCCCAGCTTCCGGTGCAGCTCGTCGTCGACGTTCTTCGTGATCCGCGCTTTGATGACTTCGTTCCCGACGCTGAACAACACTTCGTCGAAGTATACGGGTTTCCCGTCCGAGCGACGGTTCACGGCGTTACCGAACCCGAGTTCCTTCCAGTTCGTGTCGTCGCCATTGCCATGCGGCTCGACGAGCTTCAGGAAGTTCGGCTTGATCTCGCCGGTCTCGGGATCAGGATTCTTGCGCTCGTTCATGTGCGCGATCACCTGGTGCTTCTCGTCGCCGACCTTGATGAAGCCCTGCAGATAGTCGCCGTTGCCCTTGAACAGCAGCGCCGTCGTGTCGAACTCGCCATTGTCGAGCTTGCGCACACCACGCAAGATCAATTTCGGCTCGTTCTCTTTTGATGCCTGATTGTCACTCATAGCAGTTACCTCACTGTTAGACGATTTCGCGCTAACTTCACCATTGCCCATTGCGTCGCGCAGGCGCAATTCGGATTCCGAACCGGATACAAAGCCGGCCGGTTCAGATTTCATGTTCGCGAGATAGCCGTCGGCGTCCGCCGGCGGATCGCAAGGCTTCCCAGCCTTGTCGAACCAGTAAATGAGATCGGAGGAGGGCTGCGGCCCGAGTTGCTCGAGGTCGGTCTTGAGCTCGTCATCGCTCTTGGCCCACACCTGGATCGCTTCGCGCTGCACGGACCACCAATCGAGCGCGCGCACGGGGAGCAGATCGGCCGCTAGGCGGCTCGCCGGCGCGTCATCCGGTGCATCTGACGACGAGGCCGTCACGGGCGCGTTTCCCGCTTCCTGATCGCCGTTAGCCGGCTTGCCAATGAGCGGCTTCGGTCCCGCCCCTTCCTGCGCTTCCGGCAGCTTCGGCTCCTCACCCGCGGCCTTCGCGAGCTCGCGGCGAAGCGCGTCCTGTTGCGGGTTCTTCAACGTCACGTCGACCTTATGCTTGAGCATGATCTCGATCGCGTGCCGCTGAAACGCCTCGCTACCCGTCAACTCGAACGAGCCGCCGTACTTCTCCTTCGCGAGCAGAATCGCGGCAAGGATCGCTTCTTCATCTTCATTCGCCTTGCTGGCCATCACGATCTGTTGACCGTGATCGATGAACGCCGGGCGCTCACTCACCATGTAGAGGACGCTGCCGTCCTTCTGAGCTTTGTACGTGACGTTTTCGAGCAGCTTGCTGATCGCCAGCTCGGGATCGAACGGTTTGTCGTCGGCGTCGCGGTCCTTGGCCTCGCCAGCGAAGCCGTCGGCTTCTTCCGCTGCCGGCAACGGCGACGCCGCGACCGGCGCAGCGGCAGGTGCGGTAGCTGCTGCTTGCATGGCCTCGTCGGTCTTCTCGGCGCTCGCGTTCTCCGGGCTGTCGCTCGCGAGCGACTTCGCTCGCGCGTGGGCGACAGCCAGCAGATCCTGCGTCTCTCGCAGCGCAAACGTATCGGCGTTCGCTGCTCTAAGGGCCTCGAGGCGCAGCTCCAAACCGAACGCATAGTGCTCGACCGCCTGACGACGTTCGAGAACATAGCTCGGTGCCGGATCGCCTTCATTGCCAGCTCGCAAGGCCAAATCGGCGATCACTTCCTCGTGATTCGCCGACGCCCGCGACGCCTGATATGCCCGTTCGCCTTCGAAAGCCCGTTGGACTGCGCTTTCGGGAAAAGGGCAGGGCCGCGTCGTATCGACGCGCGCCATCGTCGTCGCGAGTTCGAGGGCCGCGCCTAGGTCGGCGCGATCACCGCCGAGATACACGCGATCGACAGCACGGCCGAGTCGTGCCCATTCGGCATCGGGGACACGCCCAGCATCTTTGAACGATTCAGCGATGCGCAGCGCTGCCTGTTGCTCGGCGAGAAGTGCCGCACGGCTATCCACGTAGTCGCGCGCTTTCCGTTCTTCCTTCTCGGCGGACCTTCGATCGTTCTCAGCGGAGAGTGTCTTGACACGATCGACCATTTCTGCATCGATTGTCTGAAGAATTTCCGCATATGAAACGTTTGCGGAAATATTTTGAAAGATGTCATCGGCCGCAAGCTCGTGTCGATCACCTGGCATCGCATGCCAGGCGGTCATGTCAGCGACGGCCCAATGTCGCACGAAGTCGGATGCGAGGGCCTCCGATTCTTTCGTCTTACGGACCGTGATAAGCCAATCTCGATACGCAATAGACCGTTGCCCAATCGAGCCCTCGGGCGACACTTGAGAACCCGTTCCTGGACTGACCAAGCGCTCGTAAACCGCTTGGCGGAATTGCTGCATAACTGCGTCAGACTCAGCGCTCATAGGGCATTCCCTAGTTAGTGAAGGGCTGGGTTCGCCTCAAGTCACGACGCATACAGGCCGTTAAACGCCTAGTTGTTACCGTGAGCCGATCGTGGGGCTGAACCCTAGCCGCGCGAATTTCGTATCGTGTATATTATTCAAAATAGCCCGCCTTGGGAAGTGCCTAGAAAACACTGCCCACGGAGGGGCATCCTTGCTATCATTCCGTGAATGAGTATGGATATGAAAAATGAACAGCTTCAGCCAATCTGCGGAACTGACTTGGAGCGCTGGAGGATCGAGAACGGTCTGACGAAAGTTGCGGCAGCGGACGCATTCGGCTTGCAGAAAGCGAAGTGGGAGGAGCTGACCAGTGCTGAGAACTCGGCAAAGCAGATCGCCGATCCGGTAGTGGCCATGCTCCTTCATTTGTATCGGCAACACCCTGAATCAGCGCCCGTAGAACTGCCGCCCGACGTCAAGGAGTTTTATGACTTCCTCGGGCTGCAGGACACGCCGCAGGATCGCGACAAGTTCGCAACGCTGATCGGACGTTCGCCGCCGTCGGTATATCGCTTGCTATTGCATGACGGTAAGCCCGGTCGGCCGGTGATGCGTTGGATCGAAGCAGTGCGACGGCTCAAGCTGACGCCGAAGAAAACTCTTCGGACGATGGCTGACGTAGTGAGCAGTGTTGGCGACCGACAGCACGTCGAGAAAGTGCTGATTCAGGGCTGGACTAAACAAGGTGATACTGGTGACAACGAGTGAGAAGCCCGACTCACAGCATATTATTGAACTATCGACGGTGTACTTTTACGAAGGTGCGGCGCCGCGCGTGATCGCGCTGAAGGATTGCGGTTTGCCTATGAAAAGCCCCGTTCCTGGGGCTTTTTCCGCTTTATACGGATACCAAAGCAAGCAGGAAGGATTCATGGCGGCTCGTGCCTATGCCGACAAGAATCGCCTGCAGTTCACCGTCATAGATCTGCTGGTCAAGCTAGACCAGAAACAGAATCCGCTCATGATGAAGCCGGAGGATCTGCCACAGCACGACTTCATCACGTTCCAACGGCTGTCGCGGAGCATGATGGACGAACTGCAGGGAATCCTGAAACGGCAGCTCGAGCACGAGGGCGTCGATACGAGCACGCTCGACCCGTCGAAACCTCACGTGCTCCTGATGCAGCGACCGGACCTGATCGCATCGGTTATCAACGAGCCGGGCTGGGAACACATGAAGGTCGTGACCTACCCGGCGAAGATCGCGCTCAGTGAAAAACCGCTGAACGTCGGCACCGTGCCGTTCAGGCATTGGGACTCGATTCAGAAGGCCACGTGTCGATTGAATCCAAACATCCAGATCACGCTCGATCCGCCGGATCAGCGCACAAAGGATGCCCCGGCGAGTGCGCCGGCACCAACCGACCGCCCACGCGCTCCGCGTATGAAGTAACGAAGCCACCGAAGGGCGGCTTTTCACACCTGCATTCAGCAGAGCAGGGCAGGGCCGCCGGCGGCGGCCACACCCACCCCTGTCTCTTATACACATCTGACGCTGCCGACGATGGCCGGATTGTGTAGTTGTGGGGGGGGGGGGGGGGGTTTTTATTGGGGGGGGGGGGGGGGGGGGG
>WMBV01000057.1 GCA_017745595.1 Bordetella petrii | reverse complement strand
CGCCAACCCCCACGGCCCCCGCCCCGGCTCAGGATGGGTTCAATATGCCCTGGCGCTGGGACGAATCGCGTTCTTGCGTTTGTCGGGGTGGCCTTTTTTGAAGAGGAAAATCGTTCGCGCCGCGCGGGCAGGCCGCCCAGCGCGGCCTGCCCGCGCATTCGGGTGGTGGGTTGCGACGGGTTTGATAGTCCCCGGCACCACCACGAGCATCGCCGTGCGGATGGCAATTCAAGTCGCGCAGGGCGACTTGAATTGCCGGCCCCGTACGCTTTTTTTCTTTCAAAGCACCGCGGCCAAGCATTAAAGAACCCTGCCCGACGCCAGAAGAAAGTCCCCGCAATCACCCGCGCTGTTCAAGCGCCGTACAGGCCGCCCGCAGTATCCGCGCATATTCCTGCTGCTGCGGCTCGATCCGGTAGACCGGCCCGCCCACGGAAATGGCGTAGACCTCGCCTGACAGCGTGACCGGCCAGGCAATGGCGCAGATGTCGGGAATGGATTCGCCCAGGTTCATGAACCAGCCGCGCTGGCGCGAGAGTTCGAGATCGGCGTCGAGGGCGGCGGGGGTGGTCAGGGTGCGTTCGTTGTGGCGCGTCAGCGGACGGCGGCCCAGCAGCGCATGGCGCGCATCGGGGTCGAGCATCGACAGCAGCGCCTTGCCCAGTGAATTGGCGTGCAGCTCGCGGAATTCCCCGGCCACGGGCGCATAGCGGATGGTGTGCGGGGAATCGAGCACGTCCAGGTACACCACCCTGCCCTCGCTGAGCTTGCCGAACACCACGGTTTCCTGGGTGGCGTCGCGCAATTCGACCAGGCTGGGATAGACGCGGTCGAGCACCGGATCGGCGCGCGCGATGCGTTGCGCCATGGCCAGCAGGCGCCCGGTGGGGTAGTAACCCTGGCGCCGGCCCGTTTCGTACAAATAGCCCAGGTCGACCAGGGTGCGGATCAGGGCCAGGCAGCTGGACACGGGCACCCCCAGCAGCCGGGCCAGCTCGGACAACGGCAGGGCGCGCCGTTCGCGGGCATAGGTCTCGATGATTTCGATGACGCGCAGGGCCGTCTTGACGCTCATGGACTGGGCAAGGTGATGGAAAAAAGCCGCCCCCGACGGCGATACCTAAAGTTCCGCGCCTGGGCTGCCGTTATGGTAGCTGAGAAATTCCCGTCCCCCCACCCGGCGCCCATGGCGCCCCTTAAGGAGTGACCATGGCTGTCAGCCCGCTCGCCCCCGCCCCTCTTGCGCTGCCCGCCGTCCCGGTCTTGCCGGTTCCGCCAGAACCCGCCGTGGCCGTGACCCCAGCGGCCGCGTCGACCGACACCGGCGGCGCGCAAGATGCGGCGGAGGGCACCGGCCAGCCGGTCTTGCCGCTGGAACGGGCGCTGGAGGAAATCAACCAGCAATTGCGGGCCTGGAAGACCCAGCTGCAGTTCGAGATCGACCCGGACGTCCACCAGGTGGTGGTCAGCATCGTCGACTCGGAAACGGGAGACAAGATCCGCACCATCCCGTCCGAGGCGCTGCTGCGCATTGCCCGGATGATCGTGCAAATGCAAGGCAACGCCGTGCAGACCACGGCCTGAATCGCCAAATTAGCCCGCCCTTGTGCCCTTGCCCGGCCAATCGCGCGGCGCGGCATTTTGACAGAATCGCATAGCTCGCAAGGAACACTTCATGGCCTCTATCACTTCGCTCGGTTCCGGATCCGGCCTGACCAATCTGGAAGACATGCTCGAACAGCTGCAGGCGGCCGAAGAGACCCGGCTGACGCAGATCACCGCCCGGCAGACCAGCTTCAAGACCCGCATTTCGGCCTACAGCAAGATCCAGAGCATGGTCGAGGCCGTGCAGAAGGCGGCCTCGGCGCTGGGCGATCCCGCCACGCTGGGCGCGGTCAAGAGCACGGTCGGCGGCGAGGGACTGACGGTGAAGACCGCGGCCGGCGCCGTGGCCGGCAACTACAAGATCAGCATCGACAGCCTGGCCACCTCGCAAACCCTGAAGTCCGCGGGCATCGAAGACCGCAAGGCGGCGATGGGCAGCGGCGGCAGCATCGAGATCACGCTGGCCAACGACGAGACCGCCACCATCGAGCTGGGCTCGGACACCTCGCTGGATGGCGTGGCCAAGGCCATCAACGGCAACGACGATGCGGGCGTGCGCGCCACCATCATCACCGACGGCGAGGGCTACAGCTACCTGATGCTGACCAGCAAGGACACCGGCGAGTCCGCCGCCGTGCGCAGCATCACCTCGGACAACACCGCCGTGCAGGACGTGGTGGGCTACCAGGCGGGCAGCACCTCGCCCCTGAGCGAGGAACAGGCCGCCCAGAACGCCCGCGTCGCCATCAACGGCATCGTCGTGGAAAGCCAGTCGAACACCATCGCCGACGCCATCGACGGCGTGACGCTCGAGCTGTCCGCCACGACCGAGGCCGGCAAGCCCATCAACGTGGCGATCACCAGCGACACCTCGGTGCTGTCCAAGGCGGTCAAGACCTTCGTGGATGCCTATAACAGCCTGCAGACCACCATCGCCGACCTGACGGCCTTCGACGTGGGCACCGAATCCCAGAGCGCCCTGACCGGCGACGGCACGACCCGCAATATCCAGTCCACCATGGCGGCCGCGCTGCGGGTGACGGGCAGCGAGGGCACGCTGCGCACCCTGGGACAACTGGGGATCACCACCAATCCCACCACGGGCAAGCTGGACCTGGACCAGACCAAGCTGGACAAGGCTCTGGCCGAGAATCCGGCCGACCTGGCGCGCCTGTTCGGCGGCGCCGGCGGCCTGTCCGAAAAAATGCAGGCCGCCGCGGACAGCATCCTGGGCGACGACGGCGCCATCCAGGCGCGCACGGACGGCCTGCAGGACACCGTCGATTCGCTGCAAGACCAGTACGACCGCACCAAGATATCCATCCAGGCCACCATGGACAACTACCGCGCGCAGTTCACCCGCCTGGATTCGCTGGTTGCGCAGATGAACAACATCAGCAACTACCTGACCCAGCAGTTCGACGCGATGTCCAAACAAAGCTGATCCGAGCCCGACCATGACTTACGCCGCCCGCCGCCCCGCCGGCTATTCCGCCCGCGCATACACCGACATCGGCCTCGAGACGCAGGTCTTGAGCGCCAGCCCCGAACGGCTGATCACCCTGCTGTTCAACGGCGCCCGGGCGGCCATCGCCCAGGCGCGCCTGCACCTGCAGGCCGGCCGGATAGCCGAACGCGGCGCCGCCATCTCGAAGGCGACCCGCATCGTGGACGAAGGCCTGAAAACCGGCCTGGACATGGAGGCCGGCGGCGAGATCGCCGTCAACCTGGCCAATCTATACGACTACATCGTGCGCACCTTGCTGATGGCGAACCTGAAAGGCGACGCCGCGCAGCTGGATACCGCCGACCGATTACTGGCCGAACTGGCGCAAGCCTGGCAGGCCGCCAATGACCCTGCTCCCGGCCCCGTGCCGGCTTGACCCCGACTGACGGCCGCACCGCCGCCCTATCGCCTTTTGCGCGAGACTTGATCCTTATGATGCCCCCTACGCGGCCCGCCACTGTCCTGGATATCTACCGGGAAATCGCCAATCTGACCGACGAGATGCTCGCGGCCGCCCGCTCGGGCGACTGGCCCGTCGTACTGGCACACGGCCAGCGCTATTGCGAAACGGTCGAACAACTGCGCCGCCTCGATCCCGCGGCGCCCCTCGACGGCCCCGGACGCGAAGCCAAGTACGGCTTGTTGGTGCGCATCCTGGAAAACGACGCCGCGACGCGCGACCTGGCGGTGCCCCAGATGGCGCGCCTGAGCGATCTGCTGGGGCGCATGAAGCGCCAGCAGACGCTGTTGTCCGCGTACAGCGTGGGCGCCGCGGCCACATGATGGCGCCGCCCAGCCGCGGACCGGCTGTAGAGGTCCGCGCATGAGTGTGGGCCCTTCGGCGCTGGGCACCGTATTGGTCCAACGGCTGGATGCCGTGCTGGGCACCACCATGGCCGCGCACGCCAATCTGGTGTCGGGCGCGCGGCCCGACGCGGTGGCCCAGCCGGGCGAAGTGGCACGGCCCGGACAGACCGACGGCACGGGCCGCCAGCCGCGTCCGCCGGTGGACCCCGCCGGCGCGCGCGGCCCGGCCGTCGCCGATGCCAAGACGGCCGATACGCTGCCGCAGGCGGCACAACGCCTGGTCACCCGCAGCGACACGACCGCGTCGGCGCCGACCACCCTGGGCCAGACCGCGCGCACCATCCTGGCGCTGCTGGCGCTCTATCCCGACCAGGCCCCGCCGGCGCAGGGCAAGGCGCCGCTCTGGCCGTCGCCCGCCCCGCGCGGCGCGAACCCGGCGGCCGCGTCCGGCCCGCCCGCATCCGGCCCGCCTACATCCGGCCCGGCCGCATCCCGTTCGAGTGCGTCCAGCCCGATCGCGCCGGGCACGGCGGCGGGCCTGGCATCGCCGCTGCCCACCGCCGCCGCGCTGGCGGGCGCGCTGCGCCAGGCGCTGCAAACTAGCGGCCTGTTCTATGAATCGCACCTGGGCGACCTGGCATTCGGCCAGCGCACGGCCGAGCAACTGCGCGGCGAACCCCAGGCCGCCCTGGCGCGCGCGCCCGCGGACATCGGCCAGCCCGATAGCCGGGCGGCGCCGGCCACGGGCGCGCCGTCCCATCGCGAGGCGTCCGCCTCCAGCGGGGGCCATACCCCGGCCCCCGCCACGGCCGCGCCCGGCGCGCCGGCACCGGCGCCCGCGGGGATCCATGCCGATGCCGCACCCCTGGTGCGCCAGCAACTCGATATCCTGGCCAACCAGGCCTTGGTCTGGCAGGGCGAGGCCTGGCCGGATGCGCCGATGGAATGGGAAGTGCGGCGCGACGCGCCCGAAGGACGGGCCGACGCCCCGGCGCACTGGGCCACGCGCCTGACGCTGGACCTGCCTCGCCTGGGGCTAGTCGAAGCGCGCCTGAGCCTGGCCGGCGACCAGCTCGTGATGCAACTGACCGCGCCGCGCAGCGCGCGCGAAATCAATGGCGCCGCCCAGGCGCTGCGGGCCGGCCTGCAACGCGCCGGGCTGGCGCTCAGCCATCTGTCAGTCGGCGCCACGGCCGCCCGCCCCGCGGAAACCGCGCCATGACCCACAATGGGCCGGACCACACAAATCCGCACCGCGGCGCGGCGGTTGCGCTAAGCTACGGCGAGCACGACACGGCGCCACGAGTGGTGGCCAAGGGATACGGCCAGATCGCCGACGCCATCGTGCGTACCGCGCAGGAACACGGCTTGTATGTACATGAATCGCGCGAACTCGTCGGATTACTCATGCAAGTGGATCTGGATGCGCACATCCCCCCGCAGCTTTATGCCGCCGTGGCCGAACTGCTGGCGTGGCTGTATCGCCTGGAGGCCGGCGCCACCGATAACGGCGACTCGTCCGCTGGCGCGGCAGGCTGATCCGCGCCCATCGCCATGAATCCCGCTGTCGCCGCAGCCCTGCTCAACCGCACCGACGAGATCCGCTCGGTGCTGCGCGAACTGATGCACCCCGACAGCCGCGTGCGCGTCTGCACGGCCGGCGAGCCGCAGGAAAAACGCACATGCGAAGCCCGGATACTGGGCCCCGATTGGCAATTGCGGCATTTTTTCTGGCGGCCGCAAGATCTCGAGGCCTTCGAAGCGCACTTGCGCGCCAGCCATCCCCGGCAGGACATCATGCTGGATTTTTCGGCCGCCACGCCGGGCGGCGCCGACGTCCGCTTCCGGGTGGCGCGCCCGCTGGTCATGCATTTTGCCGACAGCAGCGCCGCCATGCTGTCCGGCTTTCCGGACGTCATCTGGTACCAGAACGCGCCGGCCCCGGCCGATATCTGAAGGCGGCGGCCTACACCGACATCGACGAGATTTCTTTGTACGCGGCGACCAGGCGGTTGCGCACCTGCACGGCGGTCTGGAAGGCAATCGAGCTCTTCTGCAGGTCGATCATCACGTCGTTCAACGAGATGTCGGGCGCGCCCAGTTCATAGGCCTTGGCCTGGCGGGTGGCGGCGTTCTGGGCCGCCGAGACGCGCTGCAGCGAGCGCTGCAGTTCGGCGGCGAAGCCGGCGGGTTCGGGCGCCAGCTCGGCGGCGCCGGCCCCGCTGCTCTGGGCGGCCTGCACCACGGCGCGCATCTGCTGCAGCATGCTTTCTATACCCGACAAACCCGATACCGCCATGGCCTGGCTTCCTCGCATCCAAAACAAATCGAAGCCGCAAGCGTACGCGCGGCCGTGCCCGGCCATAGGCCGCAATAGCCGGCAAATCACCCGGTAGTTCGGCGCATGCGCCCCGCCGGCCCCGCCCGGGCCGGCGTCCGAAAAACGCGGGACACATAGGGAACAAGTAGCGCCAAAAAACGGTTGTTTTCATCGATTGGGATGGCGCGGGCCGCCGCCATAATTCACGCTCCCCCGATCCCAAGCACGTTGCATGCGTAACCTGCCCTCTTTGCTCATGTTGTCCGCCTTCTCGCTCCGCGTCGCTTGCCGGAGCCCCCGATGAACCAGCAGGCCACCCTAGGCGCGTCGCTGCGAACCAAGTTCCCGGTGCTGGAAAAAGTGCGCGCGCTGCCCAAGCCCCTGCTGCTGGGGGCCGCCGCCGCGCTGGTGGCGATCGTGGCCGTGCTGGCGATGTGGAGTCGCGAGCCGGATTACAAGGTGCTGTTCGCCAACCTGGACGACCGCGATGGCGGCGCCATTGTCAGCGCGCTGGGCCAGATGAACGTGCCTTACCGCTTCAGCGGCGACGGCCGCGCCCTGCTGGTGCCGGCCGACCGCGTCTATGACACGCGCATGCAGCTGGCCGGCCAGGGCCTGCCGCGCGGCGGCTCGGTCGGCTTCGAACTGTTGGACAACACCCGCTTCGGCGCCAGCCAGTTTGCCGAGCAGGTCAATTACCAGCGCGGCCTGGAAGGCGAACTGGCCCGCTCGATCGAGGCCATGAACACGGTGCAGAGCGCCCGCGTGCACCTGGCCTTGCCGCGCCAGTCGCTGTTCGTGCGTGACCGCCAGGCACCGACCGCGTCGGTGCTGCTGCACTTGTACCCCGGCCGCAGCCTGGCCGATGCGCAGGTGGCCGCGGTGGCCTGGCTGGTGGCCTCCAGCGTGCCGGACCTGACCGCCGAAAACATTTCCATCGTCGACCAGAATGGCCGCCTGCTCTCGGCCCCGCTGGGCGAAGGGCGCGGCCTGGACGCCGACCAGTCGCGCATCCGGCGCGAGATCGAACAGCGTACCGTCGAACGCATTCTCACGATCCTGAATCCGCTGGTCGGGCCCGGCAACGCACAGGCCCAGGCCAGCGCCGAAATCGACTTCGCCCGCCGCGAGCAGACCTCGGAGGTCTACCGCCCGAACCAGGAACCCGGGCAGGCCGCGGTGCGCAGCAAGCAGACCAGCGACACACTGCAGACCGGCATCGATCCGGCCCGGGGCGTGCCCGGCGCGCTCAGCAACCAGCCGCCGGCCGCGGCCCAGGCGCCTATCGTCAATCCGCCCGCCGCCCAGCCCGGCCCTGGCCAGAACGCGGCGAATCCGCAGCCCGGCCAGAATGCCGCGCCATCCACCGCCACGCAGGGCGCGGCCCAGTTGCCCGCCAACAACCGCAGCGACGCGACGATCAACTACGAAGTCGACCGCACCATCAGCCATGTGAAAGAACCGGTGGGCTCGCTCAAGCGCCTGTCGGTGGCGGTGGTCGTCAATTACCTGCCGGACGCCAACGGTGAACCCCAGCCGCTGCCAGAAGAAGAACTGACCAAGCTGACCAACCTGGTGCGCCAGGCGATGGGCTATTCCGAATCGCGCGGCGACTCGCTGAACCTGGTCAACAGCCAGTTCAACGACCAGCCCGTCAAGCCGCCCGTCTGGCGCGATCCCGAGCTGATCGGACTGATCAAGACCGTACTGGCCTGGGTGTTGGGCCTGGCGCTGGCCCTGTGGCTGTACCGCCGGCTGCGCCCGGCCGTGGTGAATTACCTGTATCCGCCGGTCGATCCCGACGAGGCCGAGGCGCGCCGCGTCGAGGCGCAGCGCGAAGCGCAGGCCACCGCGCGCGCCAAGGAAGTCAGCCGCTACGAAGACAACCTGCAGCGCGCCCGCGAGATGGCCACCAAGGATCCGCGCGCGGTCGCCATGGTGATGCGCGCCTGGATGAGCAAAGATGAAAAATGACGGAAAGCCGCTGAGCGGCGTGACGTGCAGCGCGGTACTGATGATGTCGCTGGGCGAGGATGCCGCCGCGGAAGTCTTCAAGTACCTGACCGCGCGCGAGGTGCAGCAGGTGGGCGCCTCGATGGCCAATCTCAAGCAGGTGACGCGCGGCGATGTGGCCGTGGTGCTGGAAGAATTCCGCCAGGAAGCCGACCAGTTCATGGCCGTGACGCTGGGCTCGGATGAGTACATCCGTTCGGTGCTGACCAAGGCGCTGGGCAGCGACCGCGCCGCCGGCCTGATCGAAGACATCCTGGAAGCGGGCGAAGGCGCCAGCGGCATCGACGCGCTGAACTGGCTGGACCCGCACACCGTGGCCGAACTGATCGGCGACGAACATCCGCAGATCATCGCCACCATCCTGGTGCACCTGGAGCGCGACCGCGCCGCCGGCGTACTGGCGCTGCTGACCGACCGCCTGCGCAACGACGTCATGCTGCGCATTGCCACCTTCGGCGGCGTACAGCCGGCCGCGCTGGCCGAGCTGACCGACGTGCTGAATTCGGTGCTGGCCGGCCAGGGCGCCAAGCGCAGCAAGATGGGCGGGGTGCGCACGGCGGCCGAGATCCTGAACATGATGAGCTCGTCCGACGAAGAAGCGGTGGTGGAAAGCCTGCGCGAACGCGACGGCGACCTGGCGCAGAAGATCATCGACGAGATGTTCGTGTTCGACAACCTGGTCGACGTGGAAGACCGGGCGCTGCAGCTGATCCTGAAGGAAATCGACAACGAGAGCCTGATGGTGGCCCTGAAAGGCGCGTCGGAAGAACTGCGCAACAAGTTCCTGCGCAATATGTCCAGCCGTGCCGCCGATATCCTGCGCGAAGACCTCGAAGCCCAAGGTCCCATCCGCATGTCCAAGGTCGAATCCGAGCAGAAGAAGATTCTGCAGATCGCGCGCCGCCTGGCCGAAAGCGGCCAGATCGTGCTGGGCAACCAGGGCGACGACGCGTATGTCTGAGCCCCGCACTGCCTGGCGGCGCTGGCAGATGGCGTCGTTCGACCTGCCGGTGGAAGACGCTGTCGAAATCGTGGCCGAGCCCGAGCCCGAGCCGGGGCCGGACCCCGAGACCCTGCTGCGCGAAGCATTGGCACGGGCCGAGGCCAGCGGCCGCCGCGCCGGACTGGAACAGGGCCGCGAGGAAGGCTTGCGCGAGGGCCGCGCGACGGGACACGCCGAGGGCCTGGCGACGGGCCGCGAAGCCGGCCACCGGGAAGGCCTGGCCCAGGGCCGCGAACAGGCCCGCCAGGAAGCGCTGCAACTGCACGCCCTGGCCGAGGCCTGCGGCAGTTCGCTGGCGGCGCTGGAAGCCCGCATGGGCCAGGCGCTGCTGACGCTGGCGCTGGATATCGCCGGACAGGTGCTGCGCACCACGCTGGCCGAACAGCCCGAGTCCATGCTGGCCGCCGTGCGCGAAGTGCTGCATATCAACCCGGCCTCGAATGGCACCATGCGCCTGTGGGTACACCCCGCCGACCTGGAGTTGGTGCGCCTGCACCTGGCCGACGAACTGCGCGACGGCCATTGGCGCGTACTGGCCGACGAATCCATCGAACGCGGCGGCTGCCGCGCCGAAACGCCGTACGGCGACATCGACGCCACCCTGCAGACCCGCTGGCGCCGCATCGCGGCCTCGCTGGGGCGCAGCGCCGCCTGGGAACCCGCCGCATGAGCGCCAGCGCGGCCGTACCGGTGATCGAGCGCTGGGAAACCCAGTTGCGCATCGGCTCGATCCGCGCCGGCTCGACCGAGCCCTGGCTGGCCAGCGGCCGCATCACGCGCGCCACCGGCCTGGTGCTGCACGCCACCGGCCTGCGCCTGCCGGTGGGCGCGGCGTGCCGCATCGAAATCGCGCGCGGCCACGACCATTGGGCCGATGCCGAGGTGGTGGGCTTCGACGGCCATACGCTGTATCTGATGCCGCAGGCCGATATTTCGGGCCTGCCGCCCGGCGCGCGCGTCGTGCCCGGCGAGCCGCCGGTACAGCGCGCCATCCCCCTGCCGCGCAAGGCCGAACTCAACGGCAACGCCAAGCCGCAGCTCGGCCGCCATCTGCCCGTGGGCAATGCCCTGCTGGGCCGCGTGCTCGATGGCGCCGGGCGGCCGCTGGATGGCCTGGGGCCCTTGCACGGCGCCGAGCTGGCGCCGTTGTCGGCGCTGCCCATCAACCCCCTGTCGCGCGCGCCCATCGACACCGTGCTGGATGTCGGCGTGCGGGCCATCAACGGCCTGCTGACGGTGGGCCGCGGCCAGCGCATGGGCCTGTTCGCCGGTTCGGGCGTGGGCAAGAGCGTGCTGCTGGGCATGATGGCCCGTTATACGCGCGCCGATGTGATCGTGGTGGGCCTGATCGGCGAACGCGGCCGCGAAGTCAAGGAATTCATCGAGCACAATCTGGGCGCCGAGGGTTTGGCGCGCTCGGTCGTCGTGGCCGCTCCGGCCGACGTGTCGCCGCTGCTGCGGCTGCAGGGCGCCGCCTATGCCACGCGGCTGGCCGAGCATTTCCGCGACCAGGGCCTGGACGTGCTGCTGATCATGGATTCGCTGACGCGCTACGCGATGGCCCAGCGCGAAATCGCCCTGGCCATCGGCGAACCGCCGGCCACCAAGGGCTATCCGCCCTCGGTATTCGCGCGCCTGCCGGCGCTGGTGGAACGCGCCGGCATGGGCGCGCCGGGCCCCGGCGGCAAGGCCGGCTCGATTACCGCCTTCTATACCGTGCTGGCCGAGGGCGACGACCAGCAGGATCCGATCGCCGATTCCGCGCGCGCCATCCTGGACGGCCACGTCGTCCTGTCGCGCCATCTGGCCGAGGCGGGCCATTACCCGGCCATCGATATCGAAGCATCGATCTCGCGCGCCATGACCTCGCTGATATCCGACACACAATACAGCGTGGTGCGCCGCTTCAAGCAGACCCTGTCGCGCTATCAGCGCAATCGCGACCTGATTGCCGTGGGCGCCTACAGCGCCGGCAACGACCCGCAACTGGACGATGCCATCGCCCGCTATCCGCGCCTGGAAGCCTTCTTGCAGCAGAACATCGGCGAAAGCGTGCCGTACGACGCGGCCGTGGACCAACTGCGCGCCGCCTTCGAGACCCGGACTACCTATGCCTAGCCAACTGCCCCTGGATACGCTGCTGGACCTGGCCAAGGAAAGCGCCGACGAGGCCGCGCGCGCGCTGGGCCGCCTGAACGCCGAGCGCGGCCACGCCGAGCGGCAGTTGTCGATGCTGCAAGATTACCGGCAGGACTACCTGCAACGGCTGCAGGACGCCATGCAAACCGGCATGTCGGCCGCCGACTGCCACAACTATCAGCGCTTCATCGGCACGCTGGACGATGCCATCGGCCAGCAGGCGGCCGTGCTGCGCCAGGCGGACGCGCACCTGGAACAGGGCCGCAGCCACTGGCAGCAACAGCAGCGCCGGCTGAACTCTTTCGATGCGCTGGCCCAGCGCCAGCGGCGCGCGCTGGCCGTGCAGGAAACGCGCCGTGAACAGCGTGCCAGCGATGAATTCGCTTCCCGCCTGGCGTACCGCCAGGCCGGATCGTACTAACCGCCGACCAGGATGCTTCCATGACCGCGACCTCGCCCATTCCGCTGCTTGCGTCCGCCGCGCCGTCCGGCCCGGCACGGCACGCCGGCGCCGCTGCCGTAGCGGGCAACACCGACAGCTTCGCGCAGCAATTGGCGCGCCAGCGGGGTGCCGCCGCCTCCGGGCCCGCCCCGGCCACCGGCCGCCCCGGCCAGCCGGCCCCCGCTTCGCCGCCGCGCCGGGATACCGCCGCGTCCGATGACACCGCGACAGCCGAAGGCGCCACGGACACCGACGCGGCCGCGTCGGACGATGCGGCGGCGCTGGCCGCGGCCGGCGCCGCTGCCGTGCAGGCTCAGGGCCAGGCACAGCCGGCCGCCTTGCCCGCCCAGGCGCTGGAAATTGCCGCGCAGGCCGCGCAACTGCAACAGGCAGCATCCGCCGGCACCCGCGCGGTTGCATCCGCCGCGCCGGACGGGGCCGATCTGGCAGCCGCGCCGCCCGGCGCGACGGGGAACGCGGCCCCGCCGGCATTGGCGGCCGCGCCGCTACCCGCCAGCCCGCCGGCCAAGGGCCTTGCACGTTCCGCGACGCCGTCGGCCGGACCCGGCCCGGACACCCGCGCGGCCCCCCTGGATACGCGCGCCGCACCGGCCGCCGCGTCCCGCCATGCCGCCCATGCGGCCGCGCCGCATGCAGACCAGGCACCCGCATCGGCTCTGGAGCCCGCGGCGCAGGACTCGGCGGCCACGGTGTCGGCCAGCCCGCCCGGCCCGGCCGCGCACGCGAGCGGCACCGATGCCGGGGCCCATCTGGCGGCCGCCGCGGCGCTCGCCGCCGGCCGCCCGGACACGCCAGCCCATTCCTTGCCGCAAGGCCCGCTGGCCCTGGGCATCGCTACCCCCGTGGCCGCCACGCCTGCGTGGGGCGCCGAACTCGGCCGCCAGTTGATCGTGCTGAGCCACGATGCCGCGCAGGGCCAGCAAACGGCCGAACTGCGGCTCGATCCGCCCAACCTGGGGCCGCTGCGCGTCACGCTCAGTGTCCATGATGGCGTGGCCAGCGCCAGTTTCGTTTCGGCGCATGCCACGGTGCGCCACGCGGTCGAGGCGGCCTTGCCGCAGTTGCAGCAAGCGCTGGCCCAGGCAGGCCTGTCGCTGGGCCAGACCGACGTCGGCGAGCACGGGGCGCAATCCGGCTTCGACATGCAGCAGCAGCCGCAAGGCCGGGGCCGCGGCCACGACGGCGGCGGCCAGGGTGCGGCGACGGCGGTGGCGCTGGCGCCGGCCGCGTCCGGCGCGGCGCGCCGCGGCGACGGCCTGGTCGACACGTTTGCCTGAACCGGGCCGCGCGCTGCCCGCGGCCCGCCGCAATAGCCTGAGATACGCAGCTTTCGCCCTGTTTTTCGCCGGCAAACCCGGACGGAAACTGCGGCAGAATCCCTTCATTCCCTAGCATCGATATTCTGATGGCCACTTCCAAGAATTCTTCCATGCCGGCAACCGGCCTGCCGCTGCGCGCATCGGGCGGCAGCCCGATCCTGCGCGGGATTTTCTGGCTGCTGGCGCTGGCCATCGTGGCCGCCGCCAGCGTCGCCGCCACGTGGTTCGTCATGCAGCGCCACTCCGTCGTAACGGGCGCCCCGGTACGGCTGGGCGTGGGCCAGACCGGCGGCGCCGAACCCGCCACGACGCTGTTCGCGGATCCGCCCGCCGCGCCGGCCGCGGTGCCGGCCCCCATCTTCATTCCCCTGGAAGCCTTTACCGTCACGCTGCAAAGCACCGATAGCGAACGCATCCTGCACGTGGGCATCACGCTGCGCGCGAGCGACGAACAGACCCGCACGCGCATCGAAAAATACATGCCCGAGGTGCGCAGCCGCATCCTGATGGTGCTGTCGGCGCAATCGCCCGCCGCCGCGCAGTCGCTCCAGGGCAAGACCGACATGGCGCGCGCCATCGTGGCCGCCGTCAACCAGCCGTTCTCGCCCCTGCCCGACGGCCAATACGTCAGCGACGCCTTGTTCACCGCCTTCGTGGTGCAGTAAGCATGGCCTACGAGGCGTTTCTTTCGCAGGACGAGGTCGATGCGCTGCTGGCCGGCGTCAATGGCGAAACCGCCAGCACGGCGCGCGAGCAGGCCGACGCCCGCGGCGCGCGCGCCTACGACCTGAGTTCGCCCGACCGCGTGGTGCGGCGGCGCATGCAGACGCTGGAGCTGATCAACGAGCGCTTCGCCCGCCATCTGCGCCACCTGCTGCTGAACTTCATGCGGCGCAATGCCGACATCACGGTCGGCTCGATCAAGATCGTCAAATACGCCGATTTCGAGCGCAACCTGCCGGTGCCCAGCAATCTGAACATGATCCAGATGAAGCCGCTGCGGGGCACGGCGCTGTTCACCTACGACCCCAGCCTGGTATTCCTGGTCATCGACAGCCTGTTCGGCGGCGACGGCCGCTACCACACGCGCGTCGAAGGCCGCGACTTCACCACCACCGAACAGCGCATCATCCGCCGGCTGCTGAACCTGACCCTGGAAAGCTACGGCAAATCGTGGAACGCGGTGTATCCGATCGAATTCGAATACGTGCGCTCTGAAATGCACACCAAGTTCGCCAGCATCACCGGCAACAACGAAGTCGTGGTGGTGTCGTCGTTCCACATCGAATTCGGCGCCACGGGCGGCGACCTGAACATCTGCCTGCCCTATTCGATGATCGAGCCGGTGCGCGACCTGCTGACGCGCCCCTTGCAGGAAGCCACCCTGGAAGAAGTGGACCAGCGCTGGACACACCAGTTGTCGCGCCAGGTGCGCAGCGCCGACATCGACCTGACGGCCGAGTTCGCCACCATTCCCTCGACAATCCGCGACCTGATGCGCCTGAAGGCCGGCGACGTACTGCCTATCGACGTGCCCGAGTCGGTCATCGCCAGCGTCAACGGCGTGCCGTTGATGGAATGCGGCTACGGCGTCTTCAACGGCCAATACGCCCTGCGCGTGCAAAACCTGTTTACCTACGAAAGCGATATTCACGAGGCCTCCGACCATGACTGACACGAACGCGCCCGGCCAGGCCGGTACCGGTTCGTCCGCCACCCCGGCCGACGACTGGGCCGATGCGCTTGCCGAGCAATCCGCGGCGGCCCAGCCCCCCACTCAGGCCGATGGCCTGAAACCGCAGGACGACTGGGCGGACGCCATGGCCGAACAGGCAGCGGCGGCGACACCCGCCGCGCCTGCCGCCGCGCCCGCCGCCCGGCCGGCCAGCGGCTCGGTTTTCAAGCCGCTGGCCGAATCGTCCGGCAACACCGGCAGCGACATCGACCTGATCATGGACGTGCCGGTGCAATTGACGGTGGAACTGGGCCGCACCCGCCTCACCATCAAGAACCTGCTGCAGCTCGGACAGGGCTCGGTGGTCGAGCTCGACGGCCTGGCCGGCGAGCCGATGGACATCTTCGTCAACGGCTACCTGATCGCCCAGGGCGAAGTCGTGGTCGTGGAAGAAAAATACGGCATCCGCCTCACCGACATCATCACGCCGTCGGAACGCATCAATCGCCTGAACCATCGCCGCTGAACGCCATGACGGAATCGGCGCTGTTGCGCGTAGTGATCGGGCTGCTGCTGGTCGTGGCGGCCATCCTGGCTGCGGCCTGGCTGGCGCGCCGCGCAGGCCTGGCCGGCCGCGCGGGTGCCGGCGTATTGAAGCAAGTGGCCAGCGTGGCGGTCGGCCCGCGCCAGAGCGTGGCCGTTCTGCAGGTCGAAGACACCTGGCTGGTGGTCGGCGTGACGCCCACCCAGCTCACCGCTTTGCATACGCTGCCCGCGGGCGCCCTGCCGCCGGCGCCGGCCGAACTGGGCGCGTTCGCCGGCAAACTGTCGCAGGCGCTCAAGCGCCGCGGCTGATGCGTTTTCTTATCATGTTCCCGAATTTCTTCCGTATGCGCCATGGCCGCCGCCTGCCGCGGGCCCTGGCCTGCGCCGCGCTGGCCGCCCTGGCGCTGCTGCCCGCCGCCGGGGTGGCCCAGGCCACCCTGCCGGCCCTGACCGCCACGCCCGGCCCCGACGGCGCGCAGACGTACTCGCTCAGCATGCAGACGCTGCTGCTGATGACCTCGCTGTCGTTCCTGCCCGCGGCGCTGCTGATGATGACCGGGTTCACCCGCATCATCATTGTGCTGGGGCTGCTGCGCAGCGCCCTGGGCACGGCCATGTCGCCGCCCAACCACGTATTGATCGGCCTGGCGCTGTTCCTGACGTTCTACACCATGTCGCCGGTGTTCGACCGCATCTACGACGAGGCCTACCGGCCGCTGTCCGAGGGCTCGATACCGTTCGAGACGGCGGTCGAGCGCGCCGCCGCCCCGCTGCACACGTTCATGCTGCACCAGACGCGCGAGAACGACCTGTCGCTGTTCGCCAACCTGGCCAAGCAGCCCGCGCTGCAAGATCCGTCGCAAGTGCCGATGAAGATCCTGGTGCCGGCCTTCATCACCAGCGAACTGAAAACGGCTTTCCAGATCGGCTTCACGATCTTCATTCCGTTCCTGATCATCGACCTGGTGGTAGCCAGCGTGCTGATGGCGCTGGGCATGATGATGGTGCCGCCCGTGACGGTGGCCTTGCCGTTCAAGCTGATGCTGTTCGTGCTGGCCGACGGCTGGAACCTGCTGCTGGGTTCGCTGGCCAGCAGCTTCTACCAATGATGCAGGGCTGCCATGACTGCTGAAACCGTCATGTCGATGACCTACCAGGCGATGAAAATCGCCCTGGCCATGGCCGGCCCGCTGCTGCTGGTCACCCTGGCGGTGGGCCTGATCATCGCGGTGTTCCAGGCCGCCACGCAGATCAACGAAATGACCCTGTCGTTCATCCCCAAGCTGCTGGCCATGTGCGGCGCGCTGGTGCTGCTGGGCCCCTGGCTGCTGGGGCTGATGACAGACTATATCCGCCAGTTGATCGGCCAGATCCCGCTGCTGGTTTCGTAGACGGGCCCGCGCGCCCCGCCCGCCATGATCGCCTTCACCCAGCAACAGCTCGACGCCTGGCTGCTGCAATTCCTGTGGCCGTTCGCGCGCATGCTGGCCCTGGTAGGCAGCGCGCCGCTGTTTTCCGAATCGACCATACCCGTCCGCGTCAAAGTGGGCATGGCCTTCGTGCTGACCATGGCCGTGGCGCCCGGCCTGGCGCCGGCGCCGGCGATTCCGCCCGGCTCGTTTGCCGGCCTGTGGCTGCTGGGCCAGCAGGTACTGGTCGGCATCGCCATGGGCTTCACCATGCGGATCGTCTTCGCGGCGGTACAGACGGCGGGCGAATTCGTCGGACTGCAGATGGGCCTGTCGTTCGCCTCGTTCTTCGACCCCGCCACGGGCGCCAACACGGCCGTGCTGTCGCGCCTGTTCAATATCATGGCGATGCTGGTGTTCCTGGCGCTGGACGGCCACTTGCTGGTGCTGGCGGCGCTGGTGCGCTCGTTCGAGGCCCTGCCGCTGGCGGAAACGGCGCTGGACCCGAATGGCTGGGGCATCCTGGTGCACTGGGGGCAGGCCATATTCGTGTCGGGCCTGCTGCTGGCGCTGCCCCTGATCTGCGCGCTGCTGACCATCAATCTGGCCATGGGCATCCTGAACCGCGCCGCGCCCCAGCTGTCGGTCTTCGCGGTGGGGTTCCCGGTCAGCCTGATCACCGGCCTGCTATTGCTGGCAGTGGTGCTGCCCCAGGCCGCGCCCTTTCTGGAAAACCTGCTGCGCGCAGGCCTGGAAGCCGTCGCCGACGTGATCGCCGGCCTGGCGGGGCAATAATTTCATGATAATCATCGAGGTGTCTGGCTCCCGAAGGGTGCCTGACACCGTGGGGTACTGAGCAGATGCCGCGCAGTGGTGCCTGACACCCTGCGGAGGTGTCGGGCTCCCGGGGGGTGCCTGACACCGTAGGGTACTGAGCACATGCCGCGCAGCGGTGTCTGACACCCTGCGGGAGTCAGACACCTCGAATACCGCACAGCCCGTTACTGCGCCACCAGCGGCGCCGCGAAGTGGCCCGTCAGTTGCTGGGCGGGCACTTCGATGACCTCGCCGGCGTTGATCTTGAACACCGCCACCGCCTCGGCCAGCCGCTGCGCCTGCTCTTGCAGCGAGCCCGCCGCCGCGGCCGCCTCTTCCACCAGCGCCGCGTTCTGCTGCGTCACCTCGTCCATCTGCGACACCGCCCGGTTGACCTGCTCGATGCCCCCCGACTGCTCTTCCGAGGCCGCCGAAATCTCGCCCATGATGTCCGTCACCCGCTTGACCGAGGCCACGATCTCTTGCATCGTCGCTCCCGCCCGCTCCACCTGCTGCGAGCCCGTGCCCACCTTGCTCACCGAATCCTCGATCAGCACCTTGATCTCTTTGGCCGCCTGCGCGCTGCGCTGCGCCAGCGAACGGACCTCGCCGGCCACCACCGCGAAACCCTTGCCCTGCTCGCCCGCCCGCGCCGCTTCCACCGCCGCGTTCAGCGCCAGAATATTCGTCTGGAACGCAATCCCGTCGATCACCGACACAATCTCCGATATCTTGCGCGAGCTCGCCGAAATCCCCTCCATCGTGCTCACCACTTCCGACACCGCCGCGCCGCCGCGCTCGGCCACGTCCGAGGCGCTGGCCGCCAGCTGGTTGGCCTGGCGCGCGTTGTCGGCGTTCTGCTTGACCGTCGAGGCCAGCTCTTCCATCGACGCCGCCGTCTCTTCCAGCGACGCCGCCTGCTGCTCGGTGCGGCTGCTCAGGTCCGTGTTGCCCGCCGAAATCTCGCGCGAGCCCACGTTGATCTCGTCCACGCCGCGGCGCACCTGCGACACCGTGCGCGCCAGGTTCTCCTGCATCCGCTTCAGCGCCGCGAACAACTGGCCGATCTCGTTGCTATTGCGCACCTCGACCCGCGCCGTCAGGTCGCCCGCCGCAATCTTGTCGAAATGCTGGCCCGCGTCGATCAGCGGCCGCACCACCAGGCGGCCGAACACCATGCGCGCCACCAGCATCAGCACCAGGGCCAGCACCACCGCCACCCCCACCGCCAGCACCGCGCGCTCGAAATTGGTGCGCGCCGCCTCGACATTGGCGGCCTGCTGGTCTTGAATGTAGTTGCTGAACTCGGCGATCGCCTCGATGAAGGTCGCGCTGCGCGGCGTGCCGTATTCGTTGTTCACCATATAAAAGGTGGAATAGTCTTCGCTGCGCAGTGCCTCGACCATGGTGTCGACACCATCATCGATATACGCGCGATAGCGGCGCACCAGGTTCATCGACAGGCGGCGGCCGGCATCGTCTTCCAGCATGTTCTGCTGGAAATCCGAGAAGCGCTTGCGCACGCCGTCCAGCCGTCCCGTGGCGCCGTCCAGCGCTTCCTTGGCCGACTTGGCCGAGCTTTCGCCGCTGCCCCAGCCCGATTCCTGCAAGTAGCGCGCCGCCACCATCAGTTCCACCCGGGCGCGCAGCATGTCGCTGTTGATGATCTCGACTTGCTTGGCCCGGTCGGTCAGGTCGTTGATCTTGCGGATCGACTCGTAGTTGCTCTGCAAAAAGTACGCGGCCAATACGCCCACCGCGGCGATCAGCAGCGCGAAAAACGCCATGACCACCAGCAGCAGCGTGCCTACCCGCGCGTCGCGGATTTTCCAGGAACGTTTCTGCCGGGGCTTGCGCACCCGCTTCTTGGCCTTGGCCGGCTTGGTGCCGGCGTCATAACTCGCTTCCATATCTGGCCCCTCTTCCTCAGGAATAATCATTCATCGCCGGCACGCGCCGGTCCTCATGCCCTGGCCGGTATCATCCGGCTTGCTACTGCGCCGGCGCGGCGGGCACCGGCACCCATGGCGCGCCCGCCGGTCCATCCAGCCGCTCGGGCGCCGGCCCCAGCAGCTTCCTGCGCTCCCAGGGCTCGAGCAGAACATTGGCGGTATCCACCAAGCGCACCAGCCGGCCGTCCGGCCCGAACTGCAGCAGCGCCTGCTTGCGGCTGTACAACCCATCGGTCACGAACGTGGCCTTGAACGACCACAGCGCCAGCGTGCCGCCGTCGCTCTGGCCGTACAGCATGGCGGGCGCGGCGCCCAGGGCATAGGCCGCCTCGTCCAGGGTCGACTCGCCGGGGGTCAGGCTGGCAAGCTGGCCGGGGTCGAAATTGCGCCCCGAAGTGGTGCAGCCCGCCAGCAGCAACACGGCGGCCCACCCCGCCAGCGCCGGTTTCCAGCCCATGCTCATCGCTTACCCTCGCGGTGCGGCCGGCGCTTCAAAAAGATTCCCAGTTGTCATCCACCGGCATCGCGCGGCGGCTCACCGGCGCGGCGGCGGCTGCCCCCGCGCTCGCGGCACGCCGCGCGGGCCGCGCCGCGCTGGCGCCATCCTGCGGCGGCGGCGTGGCCGACGCACGCCTGGCGGCAGGCCGCAACGCGGGCTCGGCGGAGCCGCCGGCCGGCTCGGCGCGCGGGCCTCGCGACGGCCGCGATACCGGCGTGGCGCGCGCGGACGCATGCTCGGCCGCCGGCGCATCCGCCAATGGGCGAAGCGCGAGCGCGGACGGCGCCGCCTGCGGCTGCGCGGCGTGTCCGGACGCCGGCTGGCGCGCGCCATCGGCAACGCGCGCCGCGTGCTGGGCCGCCAGCTGCCGCGCGGGCACTTCGATGACTTCGCCGGCGTTGATCTTGAACACCGCCACCGCCTCGGCCAGCCGCTGCGCCTGCTCTTGCAGCGAGCCCGCCGCCGCGGCCGCCTCTTCCACCAGCGCCGCGTTCTGCTGCGTCACCTCGTCCATCT
>WMBV01000056.1 GCA_017745595.1 Bordetella petrii | reverse complement strand
CCAGTAACTTCTTCAGGATGGCTTCCCGGCGTTCTGCGGAATACTTCATCGGAACCTTCTCTTTGCCCCCAATGGTTTGGGACTCTAACAGCAACTGAGGTTCCAACTATTCTGACAGCGGGGGAGGGTAAGAGGCGGGAACATAATTGACCGAAGAGTAAAATTCATGTTCAATAGGTAAAACGATCTTCCAATAAGTCGAAAATTGGTGAGAAAAGTGCTCCGGAAAGCCCGGCAGCATATGGCACGCATTGATCACTACAACAAGGCGCCGCAAGGCTCCATTCAAGGAGATATGATGTCCGATACTTCCGCAGTCTTCCTGAGCGAACAGGAAGTCATGATCCGCGATTCCGCCAGAAAGGTGGCCAACGAAGTCGTCGCAACGACCGCGGCCGCGCGCGATCAGTCGCAAGCTTGGCCACATGACGAGCTGAAATCTGTGGGTGAACTCGGCTTTATGGGTATGTTGGTGCCAGACGAGTATGGCGGGTCGGGCGCAAGCTTTGTCGAATACTGTCTGGCCATTGAAGAGTTCGCGGCGGCGGATGCTGGATTTGCGACTATCGTTCATGTCCACAACAGTCTGGGTCTGACGCTGATGTGGTCGGCTAGCGAAGAACAGAAGCGTAAATACTTGCCAAAGCTTGCCAGCGGTGAGCACATTGGCGCCTTCTTGCTTACCGAGCCTCACGCCGGATCCGACACCGCGGCATTTCGCACCTCCGCGCGACGAGATGGCACTGAATACGTCCTGAACGGCAGCAAGCAATTCATTTCGAACGGCAGCGAGGCAGGCTTGGCGATCGTGCTTGCGGTCACCGATCCAACCGCCGGCAAGCGCGGAAAAAGCTTGTTCCTAGTCGACCCGAAGCAGCCCGGATACGAGGTCGCACGTGTCGAAAGTAAATATGGTCAACACACCGCACATCTCGCGCAGATCGAATTGAAGGATTGTCGCGTCCCAGCCGGAAATCTCATTGGTGCCGAAGGCGCAGGCTATCAGCAAACGATGGCATTACTGTCGCACGGCCGTGTCGCCATTGCGGCGCAGGCCGTTGGGGTCGCTCGTGCCGCGCTGGAGGCGGCCTTGCGGTACGCCAAGGACCGGGAAGCGTATGGCGCCCCGATCATCAACTTGCAGGCGGTCAGCTTCGACTTGGCAGACATGGCGATGCATGTAGAGATTGCCCATCAGTATGTGTTGCATGCCGCACGCTTGGTCGATGCGAACGTTCCATGCGCGAAGGAAGCGTCGATGGCGAAGCTGTTCGCTAGCGAGATGGCGGAGAAGGTGTGCTCTACCGCGCTACAACTCCATGGTGGGTACGGCTACCTCAAAGATTTCCCGGTCGAACGCTATTGCCGGGACGTCCGTGTCTGCAAGATCTATGAAGGCACGAGCCATATTCAGAAGCTCATCATTGCGCGTAGTCTGGCCTAGGAATAACGCCGGGCGGATGTAATAAGGCCGGCGTATCGTGAGGAGTCCGCCATGAACACTGAAGACGAAGGTAGCACAGCTGCCAAGCTTGGCCTGACATATCCGTGCGGAGAGGTTCCAGAGGCGGGAACCGCCAGGGAAATCGCGCAGGGGGTGCAGTGGATACGCATGCCCCTGCCGTTCCAACTCGACCATATCAACATGTGGGCAATCCGTGATGGGGCCGGCTGGTCGCTGGTGGATACCGGCATCTGGTCGCCCGATACGGCGGCGGCTTGGCGCCGGTTGTTTTCCGGTGTGCTCGGGGATCCTGTGACGCGCGTCTTCGTCACCCATATGCATCCCGACCATATCGGCATGGCGGGCTGGCTGACCCGGAAGTTTGGCTGCAAGCTATGGATCAGTCGCCTGGAGTACCTGAGCTGTCGCGTGCTAGGCGCCGATACCGGTCGTGAAGCGCCGGAGGACGCCGTGCAATTCTATCGTCGGGCCGGCTGGAATGACGAAGACATCGAAAACTACCGTACGCGGTTCGGCGCCTTCGGCAAGATGATCTATGCTTTGCCCGACAGTTATCGGCGCCTGCGGGATGGCGAAGAGCTTTATATCGGCGGACGGCTCTGGCGCGTCGTGGTGGGCACGGGGCATTCGCCAGAGCATGTTTGCCTGTACTGCCCTGAGCTAAAGCAGCTGATCTCGGGCGACCAGATATTGCCCCGCATATCATCCAACGTCTCGGTATTTCCCACCGAGCCGGAAGCTAACCCACTCTCAGACTGGCTGGATTCGCTTGAAAAACTGAGGCGCGAAGTCCCGGACGACGTACTGGTGCTTCCTTCACATAATGAGCCGTTTCATGGCTTGCATCATCGGATCGACTCTCTTTTGCAGAGCCAGCAGCGCGCGCTCGAGCGGCTGCGGAAAGCTCTGTGCGAACCGCGGCGTGTGATCGACGTATACGGGGCACTGTTCGCCCGGGCTATCACCTCGGACCACCATTTGATGAGCATGGCGACGGGAGAAAGTTTGGCCCATCTCAACTATCTCGTAGCCCGAGGTGAAGCTTCGGTGCGAATCGGAGACGACGGCTGCGCCTGGTATCAGATGACCGCCGCCTAACAGCGATTCGCTAAGTACCGCTCTTGCGATCTACCACTAGTACGGTTTCCGCCGCCAGGGCATCGGCCGCTAGCCATTCGAAGTGATCGGGCTTGAGCCGGGACAGGGTCTGGAATTCCTGGGCCACCGTCTGCGCCAACGAATCCTGTCGTGCCGAGGGTTCGACCGCCAGGCGTAGTGTGACTTCCTCGCGGTTGCCGGGGCAGGTGATCACCGCCTGAGCGGCGCGCACTCCAGGAATGCGGATGGCCAACTCCTCCAGTTGCCGAGGATAAATGAAAATTTCCCTGGCCTTGACCGCCTGCCCGACCCGGCCCTGTATTTGGCCGATCCTGCTAACACATCCGTCATCACCGGTTTCGAGGGCGCAAGCGACGTCGCCGGTGCCGAAGCGAATCAGTGGCCAACCGGGCGAAAGCGTGGTAACGACGATTTGGCCCGGCGTGCCCGCAGCGACTGGCAAGCCGGTGACTGGGTCGCAAATCTGCACCAGACGGTCTTCGTGGATTGCATAACCTTCTTGGCCCTTCTGTTCGTAGCCAATCAATCCAAAATCGCCGGTGGCGTAGGTGGAGAAGGTTCGCATGCCATAGCGCTCCTCGAGGCGGCGGCGCTTGCCCATCCAATCTCCCATCTCGCCGCCCAGTAGAGCAGAGCGCACTTTCCAAGCTCGCGGCAGCTCGTGACCGAGGCCCTCCAGTGTCTCGACCAAGGTCATGAAAAAAGCGGTGGAAGCGCAGATGCAGGTGACACCCAAGTCGAGCACAATCTTCGCCTGCAATTCGGCGCCGCCAGTCCCGGCAGGAATGACGGTGGCGCCGCAGGCGACAATGCCCCGGTCAAGCAGAAGGCCGGCGGGAACGAGGTGATAGGACCAGGTGTTCAGAACGCGGTCGCCCGGCCCTACACCGGCAGCCTGAAACACCCGTGCAAAACCATGTCCATCCCGGTCGGAGCGCAGGTGCGGTTCGTTCAGGGGGCCGGGCGAGACAAAGATGTGCGCGATATCCTCTTCCCGAGCGGCGAGGAACCCGCCGAACGGCGGATGTGATTGCTGAAGCGCTAGCAGTTCGTCCTTGCTGGTGACCGGCAGACGTGTCAGATCCTGGGCGGTGCGCAGGTCGGCTGGCGTCATCCCGGCTCTTTCATAGATTGCCCGTATGGCCGGTGCCATCTGCCAAGCGGTTTCCTGCGTGGCACGCAGGCGGGCGAAGCGGTCGAGGGGTGTCATGGTCTCTCTCCTCACAAACAGGCGTTCCTAGCGACCGGTGAACACCGGCGCTCTTTTCTCGTTGAATGCGGCCAGGCCTTCCTTCATGTCCGCGCTATGGGCATGCACCTCGGAAGCCAGCAGTTCTAGCCGCAAGGCCGATTCGATCGGCTGGGCCAGTCCATCATCAACCAGTGCCTTCATTCGGCGCAAGCCAAGAGGGCTCTTCCGGGCTAACGTGGCGACCAGCTCGCCGGTAGCGGAAAGCAGCTCCGCATCTTCCACCACCTTGTTTACCAGGCCGGCGGCCAGCAATTCCTCGGCCGGCAGGAATTCTCCCGTATAGAGCAGATACTTCGCACGACTCGGTCCTATCTTTCGCGGCAGTCGTACCGATCCGCCGCCGCCCGGAAGCAAGCCGTAGTTGGCGTGCGCGTCGCCCAGCTTGGCCGAGCGGGCCGCGATGACCAAATCACAGCACAGTACCAGCTCGAGGCCGCCGGCTAGCGCCAAGCCGTTGATTGCGGCAATGACCGGCATCGGAAAGCTCTCCACGCGGTTCATGAGGGCCAGTACCTCGCTCAGGAAGTGCCGTGTTCCATTGTCGGTGTCGCCGACCTGGCTTTGCACGTACTTCAAATCGGCGCCGGCGCAAAAAGCGCGTCCATTGCCGGTCAGTACCACGGCACGTACGCCGTCAGTGTTCTGCGCCTGATCCAAGGCTCGGGAAATTCCGGCCAGCACCCGTGGCGTCAATGAGTTCATTGCTTCAGGACGGTTTAGGGTAATCCACATGGCGCCGTCGCGCACCTCGGAAATGATCTCTTCCTCATTCATGGGCTGTCTCCTCTGGTTTGGATTGAGTGTCTTATCTTGAACTATTTTCTTCCAATTGGAAAGTCAAATAATTATGTGGTAATTTATCTTACCAGTCGGTAGAATCAAAACTCGAATTCTCTACCGTGCTGTGGAGTTCACAAGTTCGGATCGGTGGCTTTTTTGTTTCGCATGAGAGGAAAGCAATGATTCTCCCGCTTGAAGGCATACGTATTCTTACCCTGGCCGAACAGTATCCCGGGCCGTTCGCCACTCTGGTGGCTGCCGATCTCGGCGCCGAGGTAATCATCGTTGAACGAAGCTCCGGAGACCCGGCGCGCCAATATCCTGGCTTTCACGCGTCACTGAACCGGAACAAGAAGTCGGTGGTGCTGGATCTGAAGACGGAACAGGGCAAGGAAAGTCTGCGTAGTCTGATACGTGACGCCGACGTCCTGATGGAGGGATATCGGCCCGGGACTATGGCTCGCCTCGGATTCGATTACGCCGCCACAGCCACAATCAATCCACGCATTGTCTATCTGTCGATCTCGGGATTCGGGCAAACCGGCCCTTACCGCGATCGGCCGGCACACGACTTGTCATATCAGGCGCTGGCCGGCCTCCTGTCTCGCCAGGCGAAAACCGGCCGAATCGAAGCACCGCCGGACCTTGCAATCGGCGACCTGTCATCCGCAATATTCGCATTGACCGGCATGCTGTCGGCCCTGCTGCGCCGCGAGCGCACCGGCCAGGGTGCATATATTGACGTTTCCATGACTGACTGCTTGGTTTCATTGATGACCGCCATGCTGGCGCCGCGCATGAACGGCATGAATGAGGGTTTCGTCAACGATGAGCCAGGTTACGGCACGTTCGAATGCGCGGATGGAAAGTTACTGACGCTGTCAATCGCGCATGAGGACTGGTTCTGGCAACCGCTGTGCCCGCTGTTGGGTATGGACGACGTGGCCGCGTTGCGGCATCCAGAGCGCGTCGCCGAGCAGACCGTATTGCGAGCGCGAATCACAGCCGCTTTGAAGCACCGATCGCGAGAAGAATGGGGCGCCGAGCTAGACCGGGCCGGCATTCCGTGGGGAGCGGTCAATTCCCTGGAGGAAGTGGTCGCCGACGAGCATTTCCGGCATCGCGGCATGTTCAGGCAAGTGGCGCGTAACGACGGCGGTTCTTCTTGGCACGTGGCACAGCCGTTGGTATTCGGAGGCTTCCACCCGGGGCCGCTGACCGACGTTTCTCCCTTGGGCGCGGACACGGATGCCGTGCTGGCCAATCACAAAAGATAACTCATAAGTTAATACTAATTACCCGTTAGGTATGTTATTTACTCTGCGGTAAAAAATGTGTATGGTGTCTGCAAGGCCGTTGTGCAGACAAAGAAAACAATCTGGATGATGGAGGAGTGACACATGGAACAGATTTATGTGGTGGGCGTTGGCATGACGCCGTTTGGACGCCACCTGGATGTCAGCATGAAGGCCCTGACCCGACAGGCGGTCGAAGCGGCGTTGGCCGATGCGGGACTTGGCAAGGAGGCGCTGGAAGCGGCTTTTTTCGCCAATGCGTCGCAGGGCCACATGGAAGGCCAACACATGATTCGCGGTCAGGTGGCACTGCGCGCGATGGGGTTGGGTGGCATCCCGGTTGTCAACGTAGAGAATGCTTGCGCCAGCGGAAGCAGCGCTTTCACTCTTGCGGTTAACCACCTGCGCGCCGGAGCCGCCGATGTGGCGCTGGCAGTCGGCACTGAAAAGATGTACTCAGCGGACCGCGACCGCATGTTCTCGGTGTTTGACAGCGCCTGGGACGTGCACGAGGCCGAGCAGATCCGCGAGCGCTTGCTGCAACTTGGTGCGGGTGTCGCGGTCCCAGAGGGGAGCGTCTCGTCCAAGCCGTACAGCGTTTTCATGGATGTGTATGCTGCGTTCTCCCGCGCGCACATGAAGCGCTTTGGCACAACGCAAAGACAGCTTGCCGCGGTGTCAGCTAAGAATCACGCTCACTCCGTTCACAACCCTCTCTCGCAATATCGCAATTCATATACGACCGACGAGGTTCTGGCGGCCCCTCCAATTACCTATCCGCTGACCTTGCCGATGTGCTCGCCGATTTCCGACGGATCTGCCGCCGCCGTCGTTTGCACCGCAGCGGGCCTCAAGCGCTGGAATATCGACCCGTCGCGCGCGATCCGTGTACTGGCCTCGATCGTCCATACCGGGTCAGACCGTGAGGATGCCGAATACCGCAATCACTGCACCGCCCTGGCTGCGCGCCGCGCATACGAGCTGGCCGGCGTGGGGCCGCGCGACATCTCGGTGGCCGAAGTTCATGACGCCACCGCGATGGGAGAAATCATTCAGATCGAGAATCTCGGTTTCTGCGAGTTCGGTGAAGGCGGCCCATTTTCGGAGCGCGGTGAAACCAGCATTGGCGGTCGGATTCCGGTCAATCCCTCCGGCGGCCTGGAGTCCAAGGGACACCCTGTAGGCGCCACCGGTATCGCCCAGGTGCATGAGTTGGTGACCCAGTTACGCAACGAGGCCGGCGTCCGGCAGGTGGCCGGCGCGCGACTGGCGCTGGCTGAAAACGGTGGTGGGCTTCAGGGCATCGAAGAGGCGGTCGCCTGCGTCACCATCCTGGGTCGCTAAAACATCAATCGCAAGCTGCAAGTTGGCGCAGACCGGCGACGCAGCTTGGACGAGGAGACGAAAATTGCGTTTAGCAGATTATTTCGACGCGGCCGCGGCGAACTTTCCGCGCCATGAAGCCTTCGTGGATGGGCGAACACGCCTAGTCTACAAAGAGGCACAGGCAATGGTGCACGCCACGGCGCACGCTCTGACCCGTGAGCCGGGGCTACGCGACGGTGCTCATATCGCGATCTATGCGCCCAACGATTACCGCATAAGTTTGCTACAGACTGCGGTCAACCGGGCGGACATGGTATGGGTCGCATTGCATACGCGAAATTCACCCGCCACCAATCTGGCGATGCTGGGATACGCCGACTGCGACCTGATTTTTTTCCATAGCAGCTTCGAGCATCTTGTGCCGTCCTGGAAGGCTGACCTGTCGCAAGTGCAGCGCTTCATCTGCATCGATCGGCCGTCCGAGCACGGGGAGTTCCTGGACACCTGGATTGCCGCACATCGCGAGCCGTACGTCGCTATGCCGGAAGACCCCCAGCGAGCGACGGTACTACAGCCGACCGGTGGCACGACTGGCCCGTCAAAGGGTGCGCTACATTCCCACCGCTCGCTGGAAATGACCCTGATTTCCATCTTCGATATGCTGAAGATTGACTCGGGCTCTCGTATTCTGGCCGTCGCGCCTCTGACGCATGCCGCCGCCATGATCACCTTGGCCGGCGCCGCCCGCGGCGCTTGCACGGTGGTGCTGCCCGGCTTCGACGCGCAAGCGGTTCTGGCCACGATCGAGCGCGAGCGCATCACCCATCTATTCATGCCGCCTACCGTCGTGTACGCCCTGCTCGCGACGCCGCAAGTCGCGATGACGGACCTAAGCCCGCTACGTTGCCTGGCAGTCGGCGCCGCCCCGATTGCGCCGGAAAAGCTGAAGGAAGCGGTGCGGGTGTTCGGGCCAGTGATTTATGAGGTGTACGGCCAGAGTGAATGTCTGTTTCCGGTAGTGGCCAAGCAGCCGGAGGACTACATCCGTGCAGACGGCAGCTTCGATGAGGAGGCGCTACGCTCAGCCGGGCGCGCCGTTCCCTATGCCCGCGTCGAAATCATGGACGACGACGGCAAGCTGCTCGCTCCCGGCGAAAAGGGCGAGATTGTGGTGCGATCTTCGATGGTGATGAAGGGCTATTACAAGAAGCCGGAGGAAACGGCAGAAGTGTCTGGATTCGGCTGGCATCACACCACTGACGTCGGCATCAAGGATGCGCGCGGGCTAATCACCATTGTCGACCGCAAGAAAGACATGATCGTCAGTGGAGGGTTCAACGTCTTTCCGAGCGAGATCGAAGCGGTGATCAACACTCATCCTGCTGTTTTGGACTGCGCCGTTGTCGGCGTGCCCGACGAGAAATGGGGTGAGGCGGTGAAGGCGGTAATCCAGCTGAAACCTGGCCATCAGGCTAGCGGCGATGAACTCATTTCTCTCTGCAAGCGCGAGCTCGGCAGCGTCAAAACACCGAAAAGCATTGAATTCTGGGACGAACTGCCACGCAGCGCTGTCGGCAAAGTGCTCAAGCGCGACATACGGGAAAAGTACTGGCAGGGCCAGTGGCGCTCAGTGTAACTGATCGAGCGCCACTTCAATAGGAAAGGCGCGCCCGACCCGAGAGGCCGTTTCATAGACATTTACTTCAGACAAAAAGGAAATTAGTACATGAACGTCAACAACAAAGTCGCCGTCGTCACGGGAGCCGCTTCTGGCCTAGGATTGGCCACCTGCAAGGCCTTGGCCGCAGCGGGCGCCAGGGTGGTGGGCTTCGACCTGGATGCCAAGACTGTGCAGGCCGCGCTGGCTCCGGATATCAGAGGACTGGCGGTCGATGTCGCCAACGAGGCCGATATAAAGACTGGTATCGACACCGTTCTGGAGCTGCACGGCGCCATCCATATCGTGGTCAATTGCGCCGGCATCCTCGGCCCTTGCAAGACATTGTCGAAAGGCCAGATGTTCCCGACCGAATTGTGGGAACGCGTTATCGCTGTGAACCTGAGCGGCACCTTCAACATGATCCGCCATGCGGCGCTTGCCATGTCGCGCAACGAACCGGATGAGAGCGGCGACCGCGGGGTCATCGTCAACACCGCGTCCGGCGCCGCCTGGCAGGGCCAAATGGGGCAGGCTGCATACAGCGCCAGCAAGGCCGGCGTCATTGGCATGACCCTGCCTATCGCACGCGACCTGGCCGAGCATGGCATCCGCATGGTGGCGATCGCGCCAGGCCTATTCGATACCGGCATGGCGGCGGGCATGCCGCCTAAGGTGGCGGACAAGCTCATCAATAACATGGTGCTGTATCCGGCGCGCATGGGGCAGCCGGAGGAGTTCGCCGGCCTGGTGCGCCATGTCGTGGAAAACTCTTATATCAACGCCACTACCATCAGCATCGACGGCGGCGGTCGCGTCGGCACCCGTTAGCGGGGTCGCCACGCCGGAGGCGCTGGGAGGAGCGCCGGCAGAGAAGGAACTGCGGCACGTGGGCTACGCGCCGGCGCTGCGAATAAAACGACAGGAGACGAGATGAGACAAGGTATCAACGCAGCGGGGGCGGCATGAGCGCGCCCCGGGCCGCGACGCAAGGTGCGCCCGTGGTGCTGGCCGCGGAGGGAATCCGCATGGCATTCGGTGGCATCGTTGCGCTCGACAATGTGTCGGTCGAAGTCCGCGCCGACGAGCTGTTCGCCATCATCGGCCCAAATGGTGCCGGCAAGACTTCCCTGATGAATTGCCTGAGCGGATTCTATCGCCCGCAGCAGGGGCGGATACTGCTCAACCAGCAGGACATCAAAGGCAAGCCAGTCCACGAGATCGCGCGATCAGGGCTGGCCCGGACGTTCCAGGGTACACACATTTTTTCCGGCATGAGCGTGGTGGACAACATCATGGTGGGCCGCCACATCCACATGCGCGCCACATTGCCCGAAGCGTTTTTCTATTTCAACCGCACCCAGCGCGAAGAGTTCGCGCATCGCGAAATCGTCGAAGAAATCATCGAGCTGCTGGAAATTCAGTCGATCCGGCACCAGCCGGTTGGAAGCCTGGGTTACGGCTTGCGCAAGCGGGTCGATCTTGGTCGCGCCCTGGCGCAGGAACCGAAGATCTTGCTGATGGACGAGCCGATGGCGGGCATGAACTCGGAAGAGAAGGAGGACCTCGCCCGCTTCATCCTCGATGTGCGGGAGGCAAAGCGCATTCCAGTCGTGCTGGTCGAACACGACATGGGTGTCGTCATGGATCTGGCCGATCGCATCGCGGTGCTCGATTTCGGCCGCAAGATCGCGGATGGTACGCCCGCCGAGATCCAGGTCGATCCGGCGGTCTTGAAGGCCTATCTTGGCGACGGAGGAAAATGATGTTACCCATGTCAACGCTTCCGCAACTGCTCCAGCAGCATGCGGACCGGACGCCGGAGCGCCTGTCGCAGCGTCACAAATATCGCGGTATCTGGCGTGAGTTCAGCTTCGCCAAGGTCCAGGAAAACGTGCGCGAGCTGGCACTCGGCCTGCATCGACTCGGTATGCAGCGCGGTGAAACGATTGCCATCATCGGTGAAAACGAACCCGAGCACTTCTGGGCTGAATTCGCGGCTCAGGCACTGGGTTGCAAGGTCGTCTCACTTTACCCCGACCTGACAGCGGAGGAGGTTGCCTACGTTCTGGAAGACAGCGAAACGGTGTACCTATTCGCCCAGGACCAGGAGCAGGTCGACAAGGGCTTGGCTATCAGGGACCGTCTACCGCTCCTGCGAGGGATCGCCTATTGGGACGATACCGGCATGTGGTCCTATCGCGAGGATGTGCTGCGCACGGTGGCCGGATTGCAGGAGGAGGGCCGGCGCCTGCATCGCGAACAGCCTGAGCTGTACCGTGCCTTTTTGCAAGAGGGCAAGCCCGACGACATCGCGGTGCTTTCGTACACTTCAGGGACAACCGGCAAGCCCAAGGGCGTGATCCTGAGCCACAAGTACCTGATCGACAATGCGCAGCGCGTCATCGACGCCACCGGCGCCAAGCCGGGCATGGAATATCTCACTTATATCGCTCCAGCCTGGGCGACCGAGCAGATCATCGGCATCACGCTCGGCGTAGGCCTGCCCTTCGTGGTGAATTTTCCGGAGGGGCCGGAACAGGTGCTGAGCAATATCCGCGAACTGGCAGTGGAAGCGATGGTGTTCGCGCCGCGCCAGTGGGAAAGCCTGGCATCGACCATGCAGGCGCGCATGCTTGATGCCGGCAAGATCAGCCGCCGCGTCTACGAGTGGGGCCTAAGCGTGGGCCACGAAGTCAATGTCGCACGCCTGGAGGGGCGGCCGATCAGCACGCGAGCGCGGCTGGCATTCCCGCTGGCCGAGGCGCTAGTGCTGCGGCCGTTGCGCGATCAACTGGGTCTGACCCGCCTCCGGATTGCCGGCTGCGGTGGTTCGACCATGGCGCCGGACGTGTTTCGCATGTTCCATGCGATCGGCGTGCCTTTGCGTAACATCTACGGATCAACAGAAACCGGCCTGCTGACCATGCATCAGGGCGACTGCTACGACCTGGAAACGGTTGGGCACTGGCTGCGCGCTCATCCCGATGCCGATGCGCCGCTGGAATGGCAACTGACGAAGGAAGGCGAGTTGCAGGTCCGAGGTGGCACGCACTTCCGCGGGTACTACCGGCGTCCCGACGCCTCCGCCGAAGAGATCGTCGACGGCTGGATCTGCACCGGCGACGCGGTCACGCGCAGCGGACGCGACGAATTGGTGTTCTTGGAGCGCATGAGCGATCTACGGCGCTTGGCGTCGGGGGAAAGCTTTCCACCGCAATTCGTCGAAACGCGGCTACGCTTCAGTCCGTTCATCAAGGACATCATGACGGTCGGCGACGCCACGCGCGAGTTCGTGGTGGCACTGATCAATATCGACATGAACGTGGTGTCGCGCTGGGCCGAGGAAAAGAATCTCAGCTTTTCCACCTTCACTGACTTGTCACAAAAGCCCGAAGTGGCGGACTTGCTGCGCACCGAGATACAGCGTGTCAATTCCTTCCTGCCGGCCCATGCGCGGGTTCGCCGTTTCGCCAATTTCCCCAAGGAGCTAGACCCGGACGAGGGGGAGTTGACGCGTACGCGCAAACTGCGGCGCGAATTCCTGGAGCAGCGTTACGCCGCCGTGATTGACGGTTTGTACGCCGGGGCCGATGCGGTCGATATCAAGATCCCCGTCACTTATCAGGACGGGCGCCAAGGCAGCCTGGCCGCCCAGGTAGCCATTCACGACAGCGAGACACCCGCGCAGCGGCACGGGAAAGCTGTCGTTCAGCGGAGGGTAGCATGATTGAGTTTCTGAATTACCTGATCAACGGCGCACTGATCGGCTTGCTGTATGCGCTGATCGCCATGGGTTTCGTGGTGATTTACCGCGCTTCCAAAGTGTTCAATTTTGCCCAGGGCGAGCTGGTCGTGTTCGGTGGCTTCCTGGTCTGGTGGATGGTCATGGAGCTCGGCCTGCCGATGTGGACCGGCCTGCCCTTGGCATTTGCGGCCGCCGCCGCATTCGGCCTTCTGATCGAGCGTCTGTTTTTCTCGCGCTTAGTCGGGGAATCGGTCTTCTCGATGGTGATGGTAACCATTGGCCTGCTGATCCTGATCCGCGGCGTCATCCTGGTTGCCTTTGGTCCCCAGGTGCGGCCGTTCCCCATCGTGTTTCCCCTGGCGCCAATCATGGTCGGCGACCTGCTGATTCCGCGCTCATTGTTCTATGGGGGACTTCTGACCATCGTCATCGGTTTCAGCCTGTCCTGGTTCTTCAACAAGACACGGGCCGGCCTGCGCATGACCGCAGTGGCGGAAGACCACCAGGTCGCGATGTCGATGGGAATCTCGGTGCGGCGCTCGGTGGCATTCGCCTGGGCCCTGGGTTCAGTGCTCTCGACCTTGGGTGCGATCGTTTACTTGAGCGGGAAATCGCTCAACCTGCTGACCTCGGAAATCGGCATGGCCGCTTTGCCGGTCGCACTCTTGGCCGGCCTCGAATCGATCGGCGGTCTGTTGCTGGCGGGGTTGCTGGTCGGCATCGTCCAAGGGCTGGCCATGGCCTACCTCGATCCCTTGGTGGGCGGTGCGGTCGGTTCCGTGCTGCCGTTCGTCATCATGCTTTTAGTGCTGCTGATCAGGCCAACCGGCATGTTCGGCTGGAAGACTATCGAGAGGGTATAAATCATGGATCCAGCAGGCGTATTCGCAACCAGCTTTGCCGGGGATCAGGCGCTGATCCGCACTTCCAAGCAGCGCTGGACCCTGGTTTTGTTCGCGCTGTTCATGATGGCCATGCCGCTGCTGTTCGAGCCGCGCATCGTCGCCATCGTGACCACCATGCTCATCACCGTGGTGGTGGTGCTCGGCCTCCAGATTAACACCGGCCTGGCGGGACAGATCAACCTCGGGCAAGCCGCGTTCATGGGCGTCGGCGCCTACACCACAGCAATCCTGGCCAGCAAGGCCGGATGGCCGATCTGGGCAGCGTTGCCGGTGGGCGGCGTGGCGGCGGCCGTATTCGGCTTTATCTTCGGCATGTCGGCGGTCCGCATCAAGGGCTTCTACCTGGCCCTGACAACGATCGCGGCTCAGATTCTGTTCCATTTCCTGGTGCTCAACCTGCCCGCTTCCTGGCTCGGTGGTTCGGCCGGCATCACAGTACAGCCGGCGGAGATTCTGGGGTTCCGTTTCGATTCGGACCGCTCGATCTACTACCTCTGCTTAGCGGTGGCGGCGCTTATGCTGTTCGGGGCCTACAGCGTGGCGCGAAGCCGGCACGGACGCGCCTTTCTGGCGGTACGCGACGACGATGTCGCTTCCGGGATGATGGGCATCAACGTGGTGCGAACCAAGGCCGTGGCATTTCTGCTGGGCGCCTTTTATGCCGGCATTGGCGGTGGCTTATGGGCGTATTACGTGCGCTTCGTCGCGGTCGATCAATTCACGCTGTTTCACTCAATCTGGCTAATCGCCATGATCATCGTCGGCGGCGTCGGCTCAATCACCGGCGCCCTGATTGGTGTGCTGGTGATCAAGCTGTCGCAGGAAATCATCAGTTCGGCCGGTTCCACCATCGTGGAGCTTGTGCCGTTCCTGGGTGGTGACATCGTATTCGCCGCCATGAACATCTTCCTGGGGGCGATGATCGCCGGCTTCTTGATTTTCGAGCCGCGCGGCCTGATGCACAGATGGCAAACCATCAAGCGCTCCTACCGCTTGTGGCCATTTCCCTATTGAAGAAAATGGGAGCGGCAAGATACGCCGTCTCCCTTGTCGGTGCGTTTGTTCAATAACTATCAAGGAGATGAAAAATGGGTGCTTTCAATAAAAAATTTAACAAACGTCCGGTCCAGTCGCGTGCTTGGATGTTCGCCGCGGCTGGAGGGTTAAGCATGTTGTTTGCCGCCGCCGGAGCGCAGGCCCAGACCACCTACAACCTCGCCGGGCTGGCCGATTTCACCGGCCCCTACGCCGACATCATGAAGGACCTCACTGGCTGTCGCCGCGGGGTCGTCGACTGGTGGAACTCCGAGGTCGGGAAGGAACTGGGCGTGGCGCTGAAGATTAAGGATTACGACACCCGCTACGACGTGGCGCAGGTGGCGAGCCTGTGGCCAGGGGCCAAATCGGAATTGAATCCGATCCTGGTGTTCGGCATCGGCGGACCGGATGCCGCGGCGTTGCAGGAGCGCCTGCCTAATGACAAGGTGCCGATGATCCTGGCCACCGCCGGCTACGGCTACGGCTGGAAGCCAAATCCCTGGGTTTTTAATGCGCGTCCCACCTATCCGCACGAAGCGACAGCCTTCATGGAGTGGTTCCGCAAGAAACGCGGCGGCGACGGTGCCCTGAAGCTGGGCATCATCTCCTCGGAAGCTTCGCCCGCCTACGTGGATATCCATAAGGGCATGGAGAAGTACGCCAAGGAAAACCCGAAGCTGTTGGAAGTGGTTGAAACCATCTACACCGAAGTGCAGCCGACGGACTTGACACCCCAGGTGGCACGCCTGGTGCGCAAAGGCGTGGAAGTCATCCAGATCCAGACCAACACGGCGGCGGTGGTAGCGACCCGGCGCGCACTGCAAAGCCTGGGCAAGACCAACATCCCCATCATGATGAGTGCCCATAACAGCCTGCTGGCGTCCGGCAAGGCCATCGGCGGTCTCGCGCAAATGGAAGGCAATTACGAAGCCTACGGCATGGCGATCCCGACCGAGGACAAGACCACGGCGCGCGGCTTTTATGAAAAGCTGCGCGACAAGTACAAGGTCACCGCCGGCTACAACGTTCCCTGCCTGATGGGCCTGAACCAGGCGATCGTGGCGGTGCGCACGATCGAAAACGCGGCAAAGGCGGTGGGTCCGACCAAGCTGACCGGCGAAGTCGTGCGCAAGACGCTGGTGACGACCCCGATCACAGCCGAGCAAAGCTTCGGCGTACTGCCGACGTTGACCTATTCCGAAGACGCGCCGTTTCCAACGCGCGGCCTGACGGTGAACATCGGCACGGTGCAAGGCGGCAAGTACACGATCGTGGACCAAAACGTGGCCGTTCCTGTCCTGAACAAATGGTAAGACCTGCGTGACGCGCCCCGCCCCTTGCGGGGCGCGTGAACTGCTTGGGAGAGACACTTGCTTGAATTGAATAACGTGGAAGCGCTGTACAGCGACGTCATCCTCGCCGTGAAAGGAATTTCGGCTAAGGTTCCGAAAGGGAAATGCGTAACCTTGCTAGGCGCCAACGGGGCTGGTAAAAGCACGACCCTGAAGGCCATTTCGAACCTGATCAGTTGCGAGGACGGCCGGGTTTCAGGTGGCGGCATTTCCTTCGATGGTGCGCCGCTGACCAATCAGGAGCCGGCGCACATCGTCCGGCACGGCATCGTGCATGTGGCCGAAGGTCGGCAGGTGCTGCGACACATGACGGTCGAGCAGAACCTTATCGTCGGCGGTCACATGGTGGGCGGCGCCGAGGCGCGCCGGCGCCTGGACCAGGTGTACCAGCGCATCGGCCGCCTCGCAGCTTTGCGCGGGCGTACCGCGGGCTATCTGTCGGGCGGCGAACAGCAGTTGCTGGTGATTGGCCGCGCCATGATGGCTGACCCCAAGCTGATGATGATTGACGAGCCTTCGCTAGGCCTGGCGCCGCTGATGATCGAAGAAGTGTATGCCTTGCTGGCGCAATTGAAGGCGAGCGGCCTCACGCTATTGATCGTGGAACAGAACACGCGCGTTGCGCTCGACTTGGCGGATTACGGCTACGTTATGGAAAACGGCCGCATCGTGCTTGAAGGCGCCGCCGCCTACCTAAAGGCGAACGAGGATGTGCGCGAGTTCTACCTCGGCCTCACCATGGATGGCGAACGCAAGAGTTATCGTGACATGAAGCATTACCGTCGTCGCAAGCGCTGGCTCGGCTGAGCTGGGAAACCATGGAGGAGGAAAGCATGACTGATTCGCAGGAGGAACTGGTTACCCGCTCGGACCGTGGCGCGGTGAGCTTTCTAGCCCTGAACCGGCCGCAGCGCGGCAACAGCCTGTCGGTGGCGATGATCGATGCACTGCACCGGCGCCTGCTCGAGCTGCGCTCAGAAACCGGCATCGGCGTGATCGTTCTGAGCGGTGTCGGGCAAAGAATTTTTTGCGCCGGGCACGACCTGACCGAGTTCAACGATGAAACGGACCCTGAATTCTTCAAGGCCGTTTCTGTGCGCTGCTCGGCCATGATGCAAGCGATGCGCGAGCAGCCGCAAATCGTAATCGCGCGCGTGGAAGGCGTCGCCACGGCCGCGGGCTGCCAACTGGTAGCCAGTGCCGACTTGGCGATCGCCGCCAGCGACGCCCGATTTGGCACGCCGGGCGTAAACATCGGCCTGTGGTGCCTGACACCGATGGTGGCGCTCGGGCGTGGCCTCCTGCCCAAGCACGCCATGCAAATGCTCGCCACCGGCCGTCTGCATGATGCCGAGTTTGCCTTGCGCGCTGGCCTGGTTAACCAGGTGGTGCCAGCAGCCGAGCTGGATGCAGCGGTTGCGGCACTGGCAAACGAGATTGGCAGCAAGTCCACATATACGCTGGCGCTCGGCAAGCAGGCGTTTTATCGGCAGTTGCCGATGCCGCTGGCGGATGCCTATGAGTACTGCGGTGAAGTGGTGGCACGCAACATGGCGCATGCCGACGCCAAGGAAGGCATCCGCGCCTTCGTGGAAAAGCGCGCTCCGCAGTGGATCGGCCGGCAGCCCTGAATCATCCCGAGGCGCTCGCCGCGGTAGCCGGCGCCCCTTCAATCATGGAAAAATATGATGGAAAACCTGTTTAGCCTGCACGGCAAAACGGCTCTCATCACCGGAGCCTCGAGCGGGATCGGCCAGCATGTCGCTGGCGTTTTTGCGCGTGCCGGCGCCACGGTGGTTTTGGCTGCGCGGCGCATGGATCGCATCGAGGCGGCAGTCGCCGCCTTGCGTGAGCAAGGCCACGCCGCCCATGGGATTTATCTCGATGTCACCCGGACAGAGACGATCGCGGCGGCCTTTGATCGTGCGGAGCAGCAGTGCGGAGCCCCCATCGATATCCTCTACAACAACTCGGGTGTCATCCACGTCAGCCCCTTCGTCGAGCAAAAGGAAGAGGAAATAGCGCGCATCTTCGATACCAACTTAAAGGGCGCCATGCTGGTCGCACAAGAGGCAGCACGTCGCATGCTGCCGCAGCGCGCGGGAGCAATCGTCAACATCGCCTCGGTGGCCGGCATGCGCGCTGGCGGCTGGCTCGCGAGCTATGCAGCGTCGAAGGCGGCGTTGATCCACTTGACTAAGGTGATGGCGCTCGAACTGGCGGCGAAGGGGATTCGTGTCAACGCGATTTGCCCCGGCACGATCGAGAGTGACATGCACGATGCCTTGAGCGATTTCCAAGAGGGTTTGCTCAAGCGCACACCACTGCGGCGCTTCGGCAGGCAGGACGACCTGGACGGCGTGTCTTTGTTGCTGGCGTCCGATGCAGGCCGCTACATTGTAGGTGCGGCGATACCGGTGGACGGTGGGCAGGCGCTGGCCTGGATGTGAAAAAGGGCGGGGGTGCGACTACTCAGACGGCGGATTGGTTGAACTCCTTGATCAGCGTCCTCACAATCTCGGCGGCCGGCTCGACGGTGCGCACCGTGCCCACTCCATGGCCGGCGCTCCAGATATCGCGCCAGCGCTTGCCTTCGCTTTCCTGACCAGGGATGCGAAAAATTTGGTCGTTGTCGTGCTCTGGATACAGGCCGTAGCGTTCCAAGCTGCTACGCAGGAAATTACCAGGCATGCCGGTCACCGCCGTGGTCAGGACGATGTCGTCCGCACTGCTAGCTGCCAACGTGCGTTTATAGTCTTCCGAGGCGAGACTTTCCTGGGCCGCTAGGAAACGCGTTCCCATGTAGACGCCATCAGCGCCGAGTAATTGCGCGGCCCGTATTGCCCGGCCATCCGTGATGCCCCCGGCCAGGACGACGGGGCCATCGAAAAAGCTGCGTACTTCCCGAAGAAAGGCGAAGGGATTGATCCACCCCGTGTGTCCCCCGGCGCCGGCGCACAATAGGATCAGGCCATCTACCCCCGCCTCGATGGCTCGGCGTGCGTGCTTGACCGTCGCCACGTCGCAATACACCTTGCCGCCATAGTCGTGTATTGCTCTGACTGCCGGTCCCGGGTTCCCGACGCTCGCAATGACCAGCGGTACACGATGCCGCACAAGGATGGCGAGATCGGTGTCACGCCTGCTGTTGCTTGCATGCATGATGAGATTGACTGCGTAGGGGGCCACGATTTGTTCAGGCTTTGCCGCGCGGGCAGCGGCGAGCGATGTCTCTATGTCCACGAGCCAATCTTCCAGTAATTCTGGCGTGCGGGCATTAATCGATGGGAAGGAGCCGATCACTCCAGCCTTGCAGCAGGCGGTTACTAGTTCGGGACCAGAGATGAGAAACATCGGCGCCACGATGACGGGCACGGCATGCGGTCGAGGAACATACGAGGAGCGATTGAATATCATGGATGAGCTGCCATTACTCAGTCTGTCAATGAATCCAGCGGCTGCTGACTTCCTGGGTACGCGGCAGTCATCCAAAATCTGCCTGGCATGAGCGTCAGCGTGCACTGGTATAAAATCTACTTATTAGTCAATAATATTACTATTCGGTTAGACATCCGTCCACAGCGACTTTCTAGTCTGAGCGCGACGGAAGGGTACAGGTTTCGCTCATCATTGGTGTTGATGTGGAAATGCAACTGCAACGTAGTGGAAAGCGCCTCTCGTAATAGGGCGCAGCGAGCCCGGGTCTTATAATTGAATCTTTGGTAGGGCCTTTTATCGGCAAGTAGACTGTCACCGCACAGCGACGAGGGAAAAAATGAAAAAGGTTGAAAGCATCATCGAACGCGCTGAGGCGAAGAAGGCGGGTACCAAGAGGAAGGCAATAGCGCCCAGACGATGGAACAATTTGGTCAAGAGCCAAGACGAGCAATACCAGTTGAAACGGCAGGCGGTGATCGCAGAGTCCTCGCGCGCGTTCGGACATCGTGGTTACCAGAACGTCTCGCTGGACGAGATCGCGAAAAGCCTAAATGTGACCAAGCCGGCCTTGTATCACTACTTCAAGAGTAAGCAGGAGTTGCTATACGAATGCCACAATCTCTCGATGGAGATCGGCGATATGGCGCTTGAGGAGGCGATGACAACAGGGAAAAATGGCCTCGAAAAACTTGAGAAGTTTGTGTCGATATACATTCGAGACTTTGCCAGCGAACTGGGAGCTTCCGCCGTCCTTCACGAATACAGCGGGATGACACCTAAAGACCGCAAGCAGATCATGGCGCGCCGTCGGCAATTCGATCTTCGCCTGCGCGACTTAATACAGGAAGGTATAGACGACAAAACTATTGCCGAGTGCAACCCGAAACTCGCCGTATTCTGGTTCATGGGCGCGATCACCAGCATTCCACGCTGGTACAGACTCGACGGCGATCTCTCCGGCGCCGACATCGCTCAAACTTTCGTTCACTTTCTCGTGAAGGGAATTCAAGGTCAGGGGTTATTTGACGGTGGTGAGTGCAGTACCTGAATTGAGCGGACATGGAAAGAGGTGGCCGATATATGAAGAAATGGTCGAGCCGTGTCCGATATCCGGTCAGACATCCGCTGGCGCGAAGACCTCCTGAAAGGCGGCCCGGTCGAGCGCCAATCCGTGCTGGATTTATATGCGCGTGTGGACCGGTGGACCGCACCCGTTGCGGTCGCCGATGATGCGACCCTCACCTGGGCGGAACTGACCAGCCGGCGCATGGGCGAGAAGCAAGCCATCGAGTCGCTGATGCAGGCCATTGCGAACGGCGCTGTGAAAGCCGTCGCACATGCTCGAACACTGGGCGAAATGTCCTTTCTGAGGGCGGACGTGTCACGGTATTTCGGCACGCCGCTGCTCGAGGCCGGCATGTCGATTCAGCAACTGGCCAAAGCGACAGGCTGGAAATGGGAGTCCATCGCGCACTGGGTGGACGAAGGGCTGCTGGCGTCCGAGTCGATTCAACGCCGTGGCCAGCCTTGCCGGGTCGTGTTGCCGCATCAGTTGCTGGCGTTCCGCCAGAGCTATATCCCGCTGGCAGACCTGGCTCGCTCCATGGGTACAAAGTCGTCAGCGCTGTCTCGCTTGCTGCCCGGCGTCGAACTGGTCGGTGCGAAACAGTTGCCAGATGGTGCCATGCGCGGCGGACTGATTCGAATCGCCGACCTCGGCCGGCTGGCGGTTATCGGCGCGAGAGCCGGACATGACCTGTTCGTGCCCGCGCCGTAGTTCCTTGTCCAGCAGGAGGCGGCCATGACGAATGAACATGCTATGCCGGAAGATTTCCTGCGGGAGACGCAGGCGGGCGCGCTTGCAGGCTCGCGTCCGAAACTGCTGCTGCGCAAAGTTGGCAATAAGTACTTTGCTGGTTTGACGCCTGATGAGTTGTACCAGCAGTATGCCGCGGGCAAAGACCTGGCGCAACAGCTTGCGGTCTACACCCAGCGCAAAATTGACACCAAAGGAGGGGGCTTCGATGAGGGCTTGCGCCGGGTCGAGTTGGGCGTCGAGAACAAGGTTCGCTCCGGCGCGTGGGATTTCTCTGCCGCAGAGAGTTCGTGGCGCATGTCACGCACACGGCAAATTCTGAAGGATGCAGACTTCCGCGCTGCCGGCGAGCCAAGCGATTAGCGGATTCTGGATTGACTGGCAGAAACCGTTGCTCTAACTTCGACCATCAATCTGCTCAAGCTGACTCGAACTACGACCCGCGCGAGAAAGCGCTTACACTAAGCGAGAAAAGGCGCGGTTGTTTTGAGTTTCGAATAAATGATGGTGCGGACAAACCGGGGAGGAAAATGATGTCATCAGACAATCGCATCGACTTGGACGTCGCACTTCGCAAGCTCCATGAACTCGCACTGGCAGACGGCGACCTAGGTTATGAATACTGGGACCAAGTCGGCCAGTTGCTTAGGCGGGCCGCTAGCATGCAGTCGCAAATCGACTCGCTGTCCCGGGAACTTGAAATGTGTCGGGCGCAGCAGGACAAATGGCCAACCGCTGCAACCCATACGAATCCCGTCCAGTAGAGAAGGGGGAGCGTGCTAAGGGGCATTTGGAAGAGGGAATCATGAACGAAGAAACATTCAACCTGAGTCTGCGCAAATTTCTGAAGATGGTGGGCGTCAGCTCCCAGAACGAAATCGAGAAAGCGGTCGCCAGCGCGCTGGCCGAGAAGGCCATAACCGGGAATGAAAAGCTCCCTGCCACGATGACGCTTGAGATTGCCGGCGTCAAATTGAATGTGACATTCGAGGGCACTATCGCTCTGGAGTAGACAGGGAGTGTCCGTGACGGCGCGCCCAGTAGGTAGGTGTGCTGAAAAACCATGAGCCACGGGGCAAGCCGTTGGCCACCATGATTTCCACCCACACTGTGGCACTCCGATAAGCCCATAACAGGCTCTAGTGTTCAGACATAGCACGCAGTAATCCGCTACTTTTCAGACAAAACAAGCGGTAATCAACTACTTTTCAGACATTTTTACCCAGCATCGCTGGGTAATCGAGTGCTTTTCAGACATCGAGGGTAGGTTTACGCTGTCAAGGCGTCCTTGGTCAATCTGTCCAAAATTCCGAGTTACCAGGCTGGGGCGGAATCTGAGGTGGGAGGAGCGGCCGCCCGGGCAGAAAAAGCCACATGTCTGTGTTGTACGTGTGCCACCACCAGCAACGGGCCAGAAGCGCCTGCTCGTGCCCGCCGCTGGTTTACGGACCAACCCCGTGCGCTATGCCGCTTGACGCAAGTCTGCTGCCGGCTCGACAATCATCGGTCATGATCCCACGGCCTTCTTCTTGCACGCGCTTACTCGTCATCACGGCGGCAGCATTCTTCAGTCTTGCCTTACCTGCGCATGCACAGGCCACGTCAACGGAGCCCGGGCTTCGCCTGACTTCCGCTCGGACGACGGCTTCCGAGGCCGCCGCGGCGCAAACGCCAGGCCCTGCGGCGCGCCACAGCGCACCCACGGGGGCCCAGGCCGCCACGCTGCGTGCGATCGGCGGGTCAGGGTCACTCACGCAGGAGCTGCGCTACCGCGTGAAGTCGCCGCAAGTGCGCGAGTTGCAGGTGCGGTTGCGGCTTGCCAAATACCTTGCGCTGTACGATGTCGACGACCGCTTCGGCATGCTCACGCGAGAGGCGGTGCTGAAGTTTCAACGCGACAACGGATTCCGCGCCACCGGCATGGTCGACCAGCAGACCTGGGACACGCTGCTACTGCGCTCGCGCGTGCCGACCGAAGCCGAGCTGAACAACACCGACGTCGGTTCTTGGTTCACGGCGCCGGAGCAGACCGGTTATATGAGGGAGTTGCAGCACCGGCTGCGCCAGGTGGGGCTGTACCAAGGCGCGGTCGACGGCACATTCAACGACACCACCCGGCGGGCGATCGAAGCTTGGCGCGTCCGCATGGGCTTGCCCGCGGCGTCTGTCAAGGCAGTTGGAACCTGATTCATGCGGCCTCTAATACTGGATCGGTGTCTTGCTCATGTTGATCCGGCTCGGGGTTGAGCCAGACGCTGCCGATGGGCTGCCAGTTGCGTAGTTTT
>WMBV01000055.1 GCA_017745595.1 Bordetella petrii | reverse complement strand
GCCTCGGGGGCGGGCCCGGGCGCGCGGGGCGCCCGGACGCCACCGTGAAGCCAAGGCGCTCGCCCCACCCCGCCCAGACGCCAGAAGAACGAAAAAACACATTCCTCCGAACCCAGTCCTCCAGCACCCACCGGCCCCCCGGAACTGTTACCAGATCACGCCTCAGGGAAAACCCCTGATCGCCCGATCCCCCGGCTATAATCCAAATTTCCCGCATGCGCCCGCTCGTCCCGGGCGCCTATTACGATGACCAAATACGTATTTGTCACCGGCGGTGTGGTGTCCTCCCTGGGCAAAGGGATCGCCGCCGCGTCCCTCGCCGCGATCCTCGAATCGCGCGGCCTGCAAGTCACGCTGCTCAAGCTCGATCCCTATATCAACGTCGATCCCGGCACCATGAGCCCGTTCCAGCACGGCGAGGTGTTCGTCACGGAAGACGGCGCCGAAACCGACCTGGACCTGGGCCACTACGAGCGCTTCATCTCGGCCAAGATGCACAAGGTGAACAACTTCACCACCGGCCAGATCTACGAATCGGTGCTGCGCAAAGAGCGCCGCGGCGATTACCTGGGCAAGACGGTGCAGGTCATTCCGCACATCACCAACGAAATCCAGGACTTCGTCGCGCGCGGCGCCGATGCCGCCTGGAACGGCGCCACCGACGTGGCCATCGTCGAAATCGGCGGCACGGTGGGCGACATCGAATCCCTGCCGTTCCTGGAAGCCGCGCGCCAAATGAGCCTGCGCCTGGGCCGTAACAACGCCGCCTTCGTGCACCTGACCCTGGTGCCCTTCATCGCCTCGGCCGGCGAGCTCAAGACCAAGCCCACCCAGCACTCGGTGCAGAAGCTGCGCGAAATCGGCATCTATCCCAACCTGCTGCTGTGCCGGGCCGACCGTCCCATTCCCGACGACGAGCGCGCCAAGATCTCGATGTTCTCCAACGTGCCGCTGGACGCCGTCATTTCGGTGTGGGACGCCGACTCCATCTACAAGATTCCCGCCATGCTGCACAAGCAGGGCGTCGACAACATCGTCTGCGAAGCGCTGGGCCTGACTCCCCCGCCGGCCGACCTGTCCATGTGGGACAACCTGGTCGAAGCGCTCGAGCACCCCAAGCACGAACTCACCATCGGCATGGTGGGCAAGTACGTCGACCTTACCGAATCGTACAAGTCGCTGTCCGAAGCCCTGGTGCACGCCGGCATCCATACGCGCTCGAAGATCAACATCGAATACATCGATTCCGAAGACATCGAAACGCGCGGCACCGACCAGCTCAAGCACCTCGACGCCATCCTGGTGCCGGGCGGCTTCGGCAAGCGCGGCACCGAAGGCAAGATCGCCGCCATCCGCTACGCGCGCGAAAACGGCGTGCCCTACCTGGGCATCTGCCTGGGCATGCAACTGGCCGTCATCGAGTTCGCGCGCCACGTCGCCGGCCTGGGCGGCGCCAACAGCACCGAATTCGATCCCTCCGCCCCGCACCCGGTCGTGGCGCTCATCACCGAATGGATGGACCGCGAAGGCAAGGTCGAAAAGCGCGACGCCGGTTCCGACCTGGGCGGCACCATGCGCAAGGGCGCGCAGCGCTGCCCCGTCAAGCCGGGCACCCGCGCGCAGGCCATTTATGGCGACGACGTGAACGAGCGCCATCGCCACCGCTACGAAGTCAACAACGTCTACGTCCCCCGCCTGGAAGAAGCGGGCATGGTCATCAGCGCGCGCACGCCCACTGAAAACCTGCCCGAAATGATGGAACTGCCCGATCACCCCTGGTTCGTGGGCGTGCAGTTCCACCCCGAATTCACGTCCACGCCGCGCGACGGCCATCCGCTGTTCTCCAGCTTCATCGAGGCGGCCATCGCCAACCATGCCCGCAAGGAGGCCTGAATGAAAGCCTGCGGTTTCGACATCGGCCTGAACCACCCGTTTTTCCTCATCGCGGGCCCGTGCGTCATCGAATCGCGCGAACTGGCCTTCGATACCGCCGGCCGCCTGAAGGAAATCACCGGCAAGCTGGGCATTCCGTTCATTTACAAAAGCTCGTTCGACAAGGCCAACCGCAGTTCGGGCAAGTCGTTTCGCGGCCTGGGTATCGACGAAGGCCTGAAAATCCTGGCCGACGTGCGCGCCCAGCTGAACGTGCCGGTACTGACCGACGTGCACGAAACCGACCAGGTCGAGCCGGTGGCCGCGGTGGTCGACATGCTGCAGACGCCGGCCTTCCTGTGCCGGCAAACCGACTTCATCCGCGCTTGCGCGGCCTCGCTCAAGCCGGTCAATATCAAAAAGGGCCAGTTCCTGGCGCCGCACGACATGGTGCAGGTGGCCCAGAAGGCCCGCGACGCCGCCATCGAGGCCGGCGGCGACGGCAGTAACATCCTGGTGTGCGAGCGCGGCGCTTCTTTCGGATACAACAACTTAGTGTCCGACATGCGCTCGCTGGCTATCATGCGGGAAACCGGCTGTCCGGTCGTGTTCGATGCCACCCACTCGGTCCAGTTGCCGGGCGGGCAGGGCACGTCCTCGGGCGGGCAGCGCGAATTCGTGCCAGTGCTGGCGCGCGCCGCGGTGGCGGTCGGGGTGTCGGGCCTGTTCATGGAAACCCACCCCAACCCGGCTTGTGCCTTGTCCGACGGCCCCAACGCCGTGCCGCTGGACCTGATGCCCGCGCTGCTCGAATCGCTGGTCGAACTCGACCGCGTGACCAAACGCAACGGCTTCATCGAAAACCAGTTCGTCTGAACTGATGCCGCCGTCTTGAATCTGTCTATCGTTCAGGGAATCAAAAAATCATGAGTGCAATCGTCGACATCATTGGCCGCGAAATTCTCGATTCGCGCGGCAATCCTACCGTCGAGTGCGACGTGTTGCTGGAATCCGGCGCCATGGGCCGCGCGGCCGTGCCGTCGGGCGCTTCCACCGGCCAGCGCGAAGCCATCGAACTGCGCGACGGCGACAAGTCGCGCTACCTGGGCAAGGGCGTGCTGCGCGCCGTTGAAAACCTCAACACCGAAATCTCCGAAGCCTTGATGGGCCTCGACGCGCAAGAGCAAACCTTCGTCGACCGCACCCTGATCGAGCTCGACGGCACCGAAAGCAAGGAACGCCTGGGCGCCAACGCGCTGCTGGCCGCCAGCATGGCGGTGGCGCGCGCCGCGGCCGACGAATCCGGCCTGTCGCTGTACCGCTATTTCGGCGGCAGCGGCCCCATGAGCATGCCCGTGCCCATGATGAACGTCATCAATGGCGGCGCGCATGCCAACAACACGCTCGACCTGCAAGAACTGATGATCCTGCCGGTGGGCGCCACCAGCTTCCGCGAGGCCCTGCGCTGGGGCGCCGAAGTCTTCCATGCGCTGAAGAAGCTGATCCACGGCCAGGGCATGTCCACGGCCGTGGGCGACGAAGGCGGTTTCGCGCCCAACGTGCCCAATCACGAAGCGGCCATCCAGCTTATCCTGAAGGCCATCGCCGAAGCCGGCTACGAGCCCGGCACGCAGATCGCCCTGGGCCTCGATTGCGCCAGCTCCGAGTTCTACCGCGACGGCAAGTACACGCTGGCCGGCGAAGGCGGCCTGTCGCTGTCGTCGCAAGAATTCGCCAACCTGCTGGCCACCTGGTGCGACAAGTATCCCATCATCAGCATCGAAGACGGCATGGCCGAAAACGACTGGGATGGCTGGAAGCTGCTGACCGAACAGTTGGGCAAGAAGGTGCAGCTGGTGGGCGACGACCTGTTCGTGACCAACACCCGCATCCTGAAAGAAGGCATCCAGAAGGGCGTGGCCAACTCGATCCTGATCAAGATCAACCAGATCGGCACCCTCACCGAAACCTTCGCCGCCATCGAAATGGCCAAGCGCGCCGGCTACACCGCCGTCGTGTCGCACCGTTCGGGCGAAACCGAAGACTCCACCATCGCCGACATCGCGGTGGCCACCAATGCCATGCAAATCAAGACCGGCTCGTTGTCGCGTTCCGACCGCATGGCCAAGTACAACCAGCTGCTGCGCATCGAAGAAGAGCTGGCCGAAGTGGCTTCGTACCCCGGTCTCGACGCGTTCTACAACCTGCGTTAACCACACCGGGCGCGTGACGCGCCCGGCCCCTGCGGTTGGCCGCAATAGTTGAGGGTGTCCGATATGCGCCTGTTGTTCCTGGTGCTGCTCGTCTTGCTGGGCCTGATCCAGTATCCGCTTTGGCTGGGCAAGGGCGGCTGGTTCAAGGTATGGGACCTGCAGCGCCAGGTGGCCGCGCAACACGACACCAACGAAGGCCTGCGCGCGCGCAATACGGCGCTCGAGGCCGAAGTGCGCGACCTGGCCACCGGCGTGGGCGCCATCGAAGAGCGCGCCCGCAGCGAACTCGGCATGATGCGGGAGGGCGAAGTCTTCGTGCAGATCCTGCCGCCCGGCAGCCCGGCCCCCCAGCCGGCGCCCGCCAACAACAAGCCCGCGCCGCGCCGCTGAGCCCGGGGCCGCGGGCGCAATCCCGATGTTTCCAGGTTTTCCAGGTGTCTGACTCCCGCCAGGGCAGGATGATATTGGCCCGCTCGACGGTTTCGCCGACGACGGCCGGGTCCGTTTTGGCAATTGCCCAAATCCAGCCGGCATAGTCGGCATCGGCTTACAGGGTGCTGATGCTGCTGGCCGCTGGAAGGCGAGCCAAATTCACGCCGCGCCCGGGCGACGGTTACGCGAGAACGGGTAGCCATAATCAGAACCCCAATAAAAAAACGCCCGAAGGCGCTGTCGATGGAAAGGAGGCTTTTTCTCGTCAGCCGGCGAATTCAAGCCAAGTTTTGTCAATCTTTTCCGAGGTGTTGTAGGGCACGTCGGCGACAGGCAACTCAATGCCAAGTATCTTCGCGGCCCTTTCGCCATCAATGTACTTGTCGCCCAGCGGCAACAATTTCAACGCGGCCAGGAAGGCTTCTTTCTGCGCGCGAGACTGGAAGCACAGGCAGGCCCAGTATTCGCTGTCGGTCGCCAGCGCAAACCGCCTGCCCTCGTCCTTGGCGCGCTTGCGAAAGCCGTCTTCCAGGGCGGACAGGTCGGCGGCATCATCAGCCTCGCCGTCGCCGATGTATTCGGGCGGCTCAACGTAATTCGGTGGCGGCGCCTGCTTCTGCGCCTTCTTCACCCGCGCCGCCTCGCGGGCGGCATCCGCCCTGGCCTTGGCTTTCGCCTTCACAGCGGCCTTGTCTACGGTCATAGGACACCCCCAGCCATTTCGTAGCGCCGTATTTCCAGCTCTGCCAGCGGGAACCATTCAAGCACGCGCCGGTAGTCCGCCGGTCTGTGCCTCTTTAGCGGCACCAGGAAGCGCAGGTCGATGCCATCGAAGGACCGGCCGAACAGCCGGCAATCGACAGGCAGTTTCCGAACATGTTGATATTGATCAGATTCCGGGGCCACCGATGCTTGGAATTGCGCGCCCCTACCGCCTACCCGCCAAGGTGATAACGGCCGGCGATATGGCGCGCTGCCGGGGTTGTTGCAGATACTCGCCGGCTTGTCTGGGCAATGGTGCACGGCTGTACGCCCGCGGCCTGACGGCCAGAACGGCGAGGAAGTGCACCCTCTTGCGCTAGGGCGGCCGGCCTATCACGACCGCAGTACAAGTTTGTCGAATATCAACTCGACAAACTTATATTTTTGGTATTAAACTTATATTTAACTTATAATCACTACATGAACTCGATCCACTGGACCCAGAAAGCAGCCAAGCAGCTTCGCAAGCTCGACAGGCAGCACCAAGAAGTGATCCGTGATGGCGTCGACACGCTGCAGGCCATGCCGGAATGCCAGAACGTCAAGGCCCTGACCAATCATGAATATGGCTATCGCCTGCGGGTCGGGAACTATCGGGTGCTGTTCAACTGGGACGGCGCCATCAGGATCGTGGAGATCGAAGAGGTAAGGAAACGCGATGAACGCACCTATTAACATCCAAATCATCAACGGGCCGGGCGGCAAGCCCGCTTTCGTTGTGATCCCCTATGCCGACTACGTGGCCTCGCAGCGCGAAGAGCGCGGGCTCATCCCGCACGACGTGATCAGCCGCACCGTCGATGGCGCTACGCCCGTCCGGGCCTGGCGTGAACATCTGGGGCTTACGCAAGCCGACATGGGCGAGCGTATGGGGATCAGCCAATCAGCCTACGCGCAGCAGGAAAACAGCCCGCGACTGCGCAAGGCATCGCGTGAGAAGATTGCCGCGGCCCTAGGCATTGATGCGGGTCAGCTCGATTTTTGACCGCCGCGCGCCGGCCGGGCTAATCAGCGGCCAGCTCGCCACTATTCGACAACGGCCGCAAAGGCGCGCTGTCGAATCTCCTGCCGGGTTTGCTGCCCCAGGAACTTGCGCGGGTTGCCGCACATCCAGCAAGAGCAAGGCGTCGGCGTGCTTACGGCCTTGCCAAGTTCCTGGGCATTGAGTTCGCGGCCCCAGTGTATTCGCCGGGCCTTCTTGAGCCGCCGCACGTGCGCGCGGCGTTGGGCGATACTGGTCATTACACCTCCATTTCTGACGCTAGAGGCACCAAACCCCCACTTTCGTTGTGCGTGTTCCGTGCAACCAAGCCACAATGAGTCCGCTGTGATTCGTTGCTGTCGCCGCGCTGACTTTGGCCTCTTCCGCCCCCCCGAGCCAATTGCACGGGCTTCCCGAATAGCGAGCGACCAAGGCATGGCGCAATGCCCGGTTCGACACGCGGCCAGAAAGCGCAGCAGCTGTGGCGACGCGAGCGACCTTACCGACCGCCTCTGATCATCCAAGGTTGCCCCTCTTTGCGCGGCAGCACGGGCAATCCTTCTCCCTCGGCATGAATCTGGCGTGGATGATGGCCCGGTACAGCGCCGGCAGCGCGTCGACCGTATCATATCAGCCTGGGCAGCTCCGTCCGTGCCGCCCAAGCCTTTACCTGGGCCGTCAGGCTTGCAGGCCAGGCGAGCCGTCATCGGCCGGTTGTAGACGTGGGCGCTGTGGTTGAAAGCGAATGTCAGCGTGGCGTGCGCGCTGGAGAAAAGCGGCTCGCCGGTTGGGGTGCCCAGCGCGGCCCGCGGGTCTGCGAGAGCGGCTTGCATCAGAATACCTCCACTTCCCTGCCGCCGCCGTGTCTTTGGGCGCGGATCGTCACGGCGACGAAGCGCAACGGGTACAGATCGGCGCGACAGGTAACCGTGCTGCCGCAACGGGCGATAAGTACCTGTTTCAATCCACGCGCCCGTGAAGGGCGCGACGTGCGACAGCAATACCTCATTTGCCGCCCACCAGTGTTTCAATCCACGCGCCCGTGAAGGGCGCGACGCTGGCGCCTGCCGCGGCGCGAGGGTCCGCGACCGCGTTTCAATCCACGCGCCCGTGAAGGGCGCGACGGGCGGCCATGGAGGCCGCGCTAGGCCATGCGACCAAGTTTCAATCCACGCGCCCGTGAAGGGCGCGACGCGTATTGATTACGTCGCCGTCCGAACTCACGAGTTTCAATCCACGCGCCCGTGAAGGGCGCGACACGCGGTCGGCCCCCTGGTGCGTGACGGGCACGATGTTTCAATCCACGCGCCCGTGAAGGGCGCGACCCTCCGGAGGACTGCGGGGCGTCAATGCCGAAATGGTTTCAATCCACGCGCCCGTGAAGGGCGCGACTCGGTCTGAGGCTCGCGGATGAGCCGGTTGTCGAGGGTTTCAATCCACGCGCCCGTGAAGGGCGCGACGGGCGGCCTTGGTGGACATCGTACGAGCTCATGGAACAGTTTCAATCCACGCGCCCGTGAAGGGCGCGACACGGATCCGCTGCGCGCGCTCGTCCCACCAAATAAAGTTTCAATCCACGCGCCCGTGAAGGGCGCGACCACCTACCGCGCCTCGGGAACCAGGGGCTAGGAGATGTTTCAATCCACGCGCCCGTGAAGGGCGCGACCGTCATGCCAGGCGCAGCCATCCGTGTGCTGCTCGAGGTTTCAATCCACGCGCCCGTGAAGGGCGCGACATCGTTGACGGCATTTTCCGGGCATGGGCCGGCTGTTTCAATCCACGCGCCCGTGAAGGGCGCGACTGCCGCGACCGACAAGGCCGCGCGCCTGTACCACGTTTCAATCCACGCGCCCGTGAAGGGCGCGACCGGGCGGGAGCACCACATCCCCCGCGCCCTTCTCGGTTTCAATCCACGCGCCCGTGAAGGGCGCGACGGCTCGCACTCCTGGCCTACGTCGGCCCCCTTCAGTTTCAATCCACGCGCCCGTGAAGGGCGCGACGTCATCGCAACCGCGGTGATACCTCCGACGCCATTGTTTCAATCCACGCGCCCGTGAAGGGCGCGACTTGGTAATGTAATTGGTGCCGGCCTCCTCTCGAAGGTTTCAATCCACGCGCCCGTGAAGGGCGCGACGTGACAACACCCCCACAAACTACTGGCCGCCCCAGTCGTTTCAATCCACGCGCCCGTGAAGGGCGCGACCGTCGCTCGATGTTCGCGTAGAAGCCGCCAGTGGTGTTTCAATCCACGCGCCCGTGAAGGGCGCGACGCCCGCGAGGTTCACGATGTTTGATTTTCAATAGTGTTTCAATCCACGCGCCCGTGAAGGGCGCGACCGCAGATTTACCTGCGCGATAAGCGGCCCAAGGTGGTGTTTCAATCCACGCGCCCGTGAAGGGCGCGACTCCATTCTTGTAAGTATATGAAAATCAAAGAAAAAATACCTCGTTATTGCGAACCGAGAAAATCCGCTGCGCAAAGGCAGGGTGTCTCGGAGTCATCACGACCGAAACGAGGTGGTCCGCGGCTTTGGCTGGGGTGCGAACCTCTCCAGGTTTGGCCGGCAGCTTGGGGTTCGCAGCTTGTATTTTTAGAAAATAAGCGGTCCGTTTAAGTCTAATGCGGGTTTCGCGCCGACGTGTGCAACTCGCCGCTGCCAATTGCTGCCCAGATGGTAGAACCGCAAGCTGTCATGCTGGGGATCGATCAGTTCACATAGGCGATTATTCAGTAATGCCCATTGTGCCGGAGTGACCTCGATCTCGAAGACGGAATATTGCACCCGCTGCCCGAAATCCTGGCATGCTTTGGCCACTTGCCGCAGGCGTTTTTCGCCACCAGGACTGGTCGTGCCGATGTCATAGCTTACCAACACCATCATGGCCGGTTTACTTCCATAAGAAGGGCGGATAGGCGTCGAGATCTCCGCGCAGGTAGCGAGCCAGCAATTGGGCCTGTACAGCGGGAAACAACCCGATTTCGATTTTTTCGTCGAGGAAAGCATGCCGCAATTCCTCGCGCTTACGTTCCTGGTATGCGATCAGCACTGTCTTACGAGATTCTTCTTTCAGCAGCACCGCGCCGTTGTCCATGCGGACAAAGTCACGCGTGGCAAGTTGCTTACGGTTGATCAGGGAAAGAGCAAGCCGGTCGGCGAAAACTGGCCGAAATTCTTCTAGCAGATCCAGCGCCAGGCTGGGTCGGCCTGGTCGGTCACGGTGCAGGAAGCCGACGGCGGGGTCGAGACCCACAGTTTCCAGGGCCGAGCGGCAATCGTGCGTCAGCAAGGTATAAAGGAAGGAAAGCAGCGCATTGGCCGCATCGAGCGGTGGGCGTCGGTTGCGTCCATTAAAGTGCATGGCGGCATCCGGCACGCGGATCAGATGATCGAATACGCCAAAATACGTTTGCGCGGCCTCGCCTTCCAAGCCGCGCAACACGTCGAGGGATGTTTCCACCAGCAGGCGGGCAGTGATATGTTTAAGTCGTTTGCCGGCTTGTTCCAGGGCGCCTCGTGCTGTCGGCAGGCTGTTGCCGTAGTCACGCAATCCCCGCATGACGACCGCTCGCTGATTATGCACCTTGCCGATTAGCAGGTGGCGAACGATGCTGGCGCAACCGGCCTGATCGTCAGTACGCCGGTATTGCTCGCGACGCAACAGTACGTTGCCAGAAACTGGACCTTCCACTCGAGCAAGGAAGCGGCCGTTGAGACTAAGGTAGGTAACGCTGATACCTTGCTCGGAGCAATAACCGAGCAGCGGTGGCGATATGAGTACTCGACCGAAGCAGACCAGGCTTTCGAGTCTATGTATAGGTAGCCGTGCTTGCGTTTCACCCGCTACCTGCATCACCAAGTTGGCGCCATCTTTGTGTAACCACGCACCTTCCGTGGTGACGTAGATGGTGTTGAGCTGTTGGCGCACTGGTTAGGACTCCTGGGCGATCTGCTCGCGCAGCCAGGTGTTCACCGGCTGTCTCTTGTTCAAGAGCTTGGGTTGGCACAGGGTGATGAGCGAGCAGGCATTGCAGCGGCTGGCTTGATAACGTGCTGACGGAGTTTTGTCAGAATGGATCATGTTGCGTGTGGCGATGATGGTATCCAGCGTGAGCCGGCGCAGTTCACCGCCGAACGTCACGCTTTGCCGCCGCCGTGGCTGACCGTAGAACAAAGCACCAGACTCCACCCGGCAACCGAACATGGTTTCCAGGCACAGTGCCTGAGCGCACAGTTGCACTTCGTCGGCGTGGTGTTTTTTGGGGCGGCCCCGCTTGTATTCGACTGGATGAGGCATTTCACCGTGATCGGTTTGATGCACTTCAACGACGTCAGCCACGCCGTGAATGCCCAATTCGGCGTTTGATAAAGGCATTGCAGTGATCGTCCGCACCCCGCGCCGGCGCTCGGTCTGCACAGTGTCGGCGCGATCATGCAGCAGCCTTCCTTCTGCCGTGTGGCGGTTTTCGGCCCACTGCTGTTCCACATGGATAAGCGCACACTGGCGCGGACAGTAGAGGTAATGCTGCAGGGCAGAAATCGGGATGAAATTGTCGTTCATAGAACCCGCTCTCTGCGCCGGTGCCCGATCAGACCAGTTTGATGACGGTTACACCCGTCGGAAGGTTGGTGTCGTCCAGCGTGATTGCATAGTCGGCAAAGCTGCGCGGAATATCCACATTCTTCGCTACTTTGATACGCTCGAACAGGGCATGTGCTGGCGCATTACCCAACTCAGAATCGTGTTTGAACACATACAGTCCTCGGGTGGCCATTTCCCCGCGCGCGGCAGAGCGATCGTGTTCGAACATCTGGCCGAATGCCTGCCATAGCAGTTGCAGATCGTCTTCCGAGAAACCCGTTTGACGGGCCAGGAAGCTCGATATGAAGCCGTGCGCGATATAGAGCCCGTAGGGCACAGTATGCTTGCGGCCCATGGTGCGGTTGTCGCCATCCTGCTTTTCGGCTTCGGCCTCAGTGGCCACCGCCATGCGGGTAATGGAGTGTTCTTGCGCGTTGATTGGATCGACCGAACGGGCGAACGTCAGTTGCACCGGGCCGCGCACCTGGCCGCAGTTGACGCCCGTGGACATCACGGCGCCAAACGTGCGCACATCGAAAAAATTCTTGCACATCCAGTCCCGGGCCTCGTTCACCGCATTGCCGCCCTTGCGTTTCTTGTCATCGCCTTTCAGCAGGTCGGCCTTGCCGATGCTCTCATAAGCGCGTTCGTGGGTTCTATTGAGAATCGCCTTCTCTTTTACATAAATCTCGTAAGGCGGAACGTCGCCCTTGACCAGGCCGACAAAATTGCGCACCTTGCGCTTGAGCGATACATCGGTTACCAGCCCATGCCCGGTTTCCACATCCAGGCGAGGTAGATTGCCGGCGTCGGGGTCGCCGTTCGGATTGCCGTTTTTCACTTCAAAAAGCAGGGCGAAGTCATACCGATTGGCGAGGGTCATTGGGATTTTTCCTGTTTAATGGATTCGGATTTGGTAAAGAAGGCTTGGCGTTGGTGGTAGTAGCCGAGAGCAAAGCGTGCCTGGTCAGCCAGCGGGAGTATGCGTGGCGGAAAACTGTCGGCGTCGAACCCGCTCATGATTTCTTCAATCAATCGTTCACGGATGATCGCCAGCTCTTTAGATAGCTTGCCAAGATGGTGCTTGGACAAGCGCAGCAAAGTCGAAAAAACGGCGGCTGGTGTACTTGACGCTGCGCCGTAATAACGGTCACGGATAGTTGAATTTAATTTTCCTGAACCACCGGCAGCGTCTTCTTGAATACGTTCCAGGGCTGCGAACAGGCGTCCTAATCGATAGCCTGGGTTGATATTCTCGCGATCGAGCATGGGCAAAAACTCCTTTTCGGTGCTTGGACGAAAACGGATCCGACGGTTCAGGCTGGCCTTAATGGCTGCCGCTCGTGCATAGGTAACTTTCTGTTCGGCTCGGCAACGTATCACCGCCTGGTTTAGCAGCGTGGCCGGGTAGGGCAACCCGGTGAAAACGGCGCGCACGACGTCGCCGCCGAGGCTGGGCGGAATGTTTTTCGACCTACCCAGCAAGGCCACGCCCGCCAGAAGGCGAAGCAGCGACAGATAGCGTGGCTCGTAGTCGGCGTGGATCACCTCGATGTCGTCGAAGTGCTGTTTGATGCAGTGGCTCAGTTCAAGCGCGGTCGAGGTTTCCCAGAAGCGGATGCTGATTCGCGCGGCGTTGGGCGACAGTCCCAGCACATGAAAGCGCGTAGTGGGCTCGCCTGCGGCGAATTTTCCGGCCTGGACGGCCGAATAGAGTGTCTCGACTGCCCGGACGTTTTTGTCGGGGTCATCTTTGCGTGGTTCGCCGAACAGATCGGGTATGGCATTTTCCAGTTCATGTTGTTCTTCCGCCCAGAACACAGTAGACGCATTGGCGACCTGAATTCGCTGTGTCGATGACAACAGATGATTCAGCGCAGTGGTATATGCGAAGGATGCATATGCGCTGATCGGTGCATTTTCTCCGTTGCGATTACGCTTTCCGTAGGACTCGAATGCACGGGCATTGAAAGAAACGATGTTGCGGCCGGCAGGCTGGTCGCCCCATACCCCTTTGATGACGGATTCGTTCGGAGCCAGCACCGCGTCAGTCTGGCCCGACACCAGGCAGTTGCCGCGCAACCCGTCGCTGGACTGTGAGGCAGCGAACGCATCGTTGTAGGCAGCACGCACGGACGGGCGTAGGTGAATACCTTCCAGATCGTCTGCCAGTCGGAAGATCAGAACGGGGTCGCGCTTGTCGAAATCGTCTTTGAGTTGAAAACGTGCGATCAGCGCATCCGCGTTCGTTGGGTTTTTTTGCAGATCTTGGCAAAAGAGCTTTACTGCCTCGACGCCCGGATCGTTTACCGCCCCCAGCCAGGTTGCCAACGTGTCGAGAAAACAGGCCAGTTTCAGCGCCCCCTTATTGCCTGTGCCGAGTACAAAATTGGCGTTGTCCCATAGCAGGTTGGCATCTTTTCCGCTGTTGGTGTGCTTCATGGCCTGTTTGCCAATCGCCATCACCAGTCTTTCCGAAGGCACGGTCTTGCCTTTCTTGATTTCGCCTATGGATTCGACGTTGACGCACTCGCCTCGGGAATTGAGTACGACCACATAGTCGACGCCACGGCGCACCCAGCCTTCCCGAGGCAGATGTTCCGAGCGCTCGTAATAGCGGGTCAGCGCCTGTAAAATCATTGTCGTACCTCGTTGCTGTCCCATGCCGGCACATTGACAATGCCATTCTTGAGTTGGGCGCGGAAGAAGCGCGGCAGAGGGTCTTCCACGTTGGAAAAATCCAGATCGTGAAGCATGAAACCCAGGTCGCGAGTCTCGTCGATGGGCGCCGGTTCGGCCTCGAGGTTGCTCACCAGCCGGAACGCGGCGGCAAATTCGCGGCAGCCTAAGTAAGGCTGATTGATACATTGTCCTTTCTGGGCGCGGCGCTCGAACATTTGCCGGTATTTCGCGGGGCTGGCCGCGCTATCGTGCGTGCGCACGAATTCCAGGTGGGCATGGATGCGATAGGCGACATTGCGCAGAAAAAGCCCCGCGCGTTGCTGGCGGTCTTCTTCGATGTAGAGCCCCAGATTGCCATGGCCCGTTTTCATCGCGGCCTCTACATTGCGGGTGGATATAACACTGGCCAGTTCGTTGCGTCGCAGATTGATCCACCGAATGGGCTTCAGTATCTCGATCTTGCGCACGTGCCAGCGGATCGCGGGCTTCCATAGAATTGCCTCAAAACAGGCGCGCGCGGCGGACGGCGTGATGACGTCGTAACTCACTCGTTCTACTTTGGTCTCTGGGCGGGTAAAGCAGGCGTAAGCGCCAGAGATTTCCAGGCAGTAGGTATTCAATGCTTTTCCTCAAAAAATGGTGTCTTCGGGCCGCAGTTGAATGAACTCTGTATGCAGACCTGTTTCGGGTAGATATATTCGTTCGTCCATCTGTACATACAGGCCGGGCTGAACTTCTTCGATGTCGCCCCGGTCTCGCAATGGCAGTGCTTCCCAGCGGCGCAGGCTGACGGTGTAGCGTTGCAGTTTGCGCATTAGCCACCGCTGTGGGCCGCCATAACGCAACTGGTTTAGCCAGTCATCGATACTTCTGTCCTGGCCGTCGGGGCCGTAATAACGCACCACGACAGGCAACATGTCTTCATCGCCGATCAGCCGGAATTTATTGGAGGCGGTGCGAAAGCTAACCGTCAATTCATCGCCGCTGACGGCCAGCAGTTTGCAGATTTCTTCTTTGTCGAGCTGACACCCCGCGTACAGGCGCTGGAAGTACTGAGCAAAACGAGCACGGGTAAGAGGTGAACCTATTGCGTGGCGCAGCACCTCGCGGCAGGCGTTTTCACCTTGCAACAACAGCCCGGGCGGTGAGGGCTTGGGCGGTATGAAAACAACGAAGTCGCCTTGGCGTTCTCGCCGACCCTCACGGTTGCATCGGCCCGCGGCCTGGGCGATGGAATCCAGCCCGGCGAGGGCGCGGTAGACGACCGGAAAATCCACATCCACGCCGGCTTCTACCAATTGCGTGCTGATCACCCGGGTAGGTACATTGGCTTCGAGCCGCCGTTTTATGTTCTGGATGACTTGCGAACGATGTGCCCCGCACATCAGCGCGGACAAATGCAATGTGCCGGGCGGCATGGCTTCCCACAGCGCACGGGCATCTTTGCGGGTATTGACGATGGCAAGCGCGGATTCGTGCATGGCGATCGTGTTGGCCAGTTGCGGCCATTCTGCTGGCCGATGCCAGTCGGCGGGCAGACGCACTTTCACGCGCTCCAGTGCCGCATAAAGGGCATCGGGATCGTCAATGATTTCGCGCACATTGTCCAAGCCCCGCAGATTTTGCCTGGCATCGAAGTATGCGCGGCTGGCAAGCGCCGGCTGGGTCGCGGTTGAAAGTACGACCGTAACGCCATAATGCCGGGTCAGCAGATTAAGCACATCCAGAATCGGTTGCAGGAATCCTGGCGGCAGCAACTGCGCTTCATCAAGAATGACAACCGAGTCCGTAATGTTGTGCAGCTTTCTGCAGCGCGAAGTGCGGGAGGCGAACAGTGATTCAAAAAACTGCACATTGGTTGTGACGATAAGCGGCGCATCCCAGTTTTCGCAGGCCAGGCGAGAAGCCTGAGTTTCATCGTTGGAGCTGGATTCCACATTGCTGTGATGTTCGATCACTGCGTCGCCGAAGATGCCACGGAGCACGTCGGCGGTTTGCTCAATGATGCTGGTATAGGGAATAACCTGGATAACGCGGCGTTTGCCGTAGCGGCATGCATGTTCTAGCGCGAAGGCCATGCCGGAAAGCGTCTTGCCGCCGCCGGTCGGCACAGTTAGCGAAAACAGGCCGGGTTCGAGCGCCGCGGCTTTGCGGCACTGCCGCAGAATATCGGCACGCAGCCTATTCACGGGCGTGCGGTTGGCATTCGCGGCAAGCTTGGCCATGTGCGCGTTGAATGGCGCGTGCAGTTCTTCAAGCGCAGGCCAGGCGTTGCGGCGGGCAAATTTTTCCGCATCCATATAGCGTTCGGTGTCTAGAAAATCTGCGTCGACCAGCGTGGAAAACAGCATGCGGACCCATAGCGAAAAGCCGTTCCTGCCGCCGGGGATCGCTTTCAGACCGGGATGGAAATCATCTGAGTTCAGCAAGGCCAAGGGGGGCTGCGTGGCAAGCGACTCATTCAGTTCGGCGCGGCTGGCCGGATCGGCAAGCCGCCCATCCAGGCCACCAAACCAATCGCTCAGCCCAGCGTGATGGCCCGCAATGAGATAGGCCAACACGCGGCCGGCTACGCCAAAACGCTCTGTTGCAAGCAAGGCACCTGCTGTTGAATGGGGCGCCTTGCCTGCCTGGCCCTCGAGGTGCGCGTCGGTATCAAAGCCGCTTGCCAGGCGGATATAGTTCTGGAAGCGTGGACGGAATTTGCCGAGATCGTGCCAGCGCCCGGCAAGACGCGCCCAATCCGCACCGAAATGTCGGGCAAACTCTGCCGCCAGTTCGCCGACTTCATGCAAGTGCTCGCACAGGTCATGCGGAGGGCGCCAGTTGCCATCGGGATCGCGGGCGGCATGGGCTATAGGGGCAGGTTTGTCCATGAGGCTTCATTTATTTTTGGCGTAGCACGACTTTTCGGTGACGCTACCATCAGGATATTTTTGTTTCGATGTGAACCGTCAATCGAATGCGAAACGGCAGCGTCTATAAGACGGACTGAATTGCCTACGCAGTACTCAAGCTCGTGCGGATTTTCACGACCCATCACGGGCGCAATCCCAGGCGCCGTACACCACCGGGCCCTGCCGCGCGGCGGGTGGCGCGTGCCAGTCGACCGGGTGCGATTGCATTTCGATGCGCAGTTCCAGTTGCAGGGCCAGCAGCCCGTCGTGCAGGGCGCGTTGCGCGCAAGAGCCGGCAGGCCGGCCCATTTGCCGCAGCAGCGCGCGGGTCAGTGGTGCCAGCGGGCGATGCAGGGTGGTCAGGCGCAGGTGCAGGGTGTTGGCATCGAATATGGTGGGGCCGCCCGCCGCGGCGCCGCGCGCGGCATGTTGTTCGGCCTGGTAGTCGTTGCTGACGGCACGCCGCCCGGCGGCGCCCTCCACGGCCAGGCCGGCGCGCGCATGGGCCTGGAACGCCATGGCGCTGGGCTGCAGCACCTCGATGCGCCAGGGCGGCATGCCCGCCCGCGCCTGCGGCCCGGCCGGTGGCCGCGCGGCGCCGGCGGCGTGGCGCGGCAGCAGGGCGTGTTCGAAAGCATGGGCGATGGCGGCGGGCAGGCCATGCTGCGCGGCACCGGCGCGAGCGGCATCGACCAGGGCCACGTAGGCCCGTTGCCGCGCCAGATGCCAGTGCGCGGCCTCGGACGCCAGCACGCCCAGCAGCAATAGCGGCGGGGCGGCCAGGGCGAACTCGAGCAGGGCGGCGCCGCGGCCGCGGCGTTGCGGGTGGAAGCGATGCGCGTGGAAGAGGGGGCTGGGCATGGCCGGCAGTGTGCCCGCGTCACGCCAGCCCCGTCGATTGTGGCAACTACGCCGGGACTCTTCTGCCCGCCTTAATGCACGGTGGGCGGGTCTTGCTCGGGCATGGGCTTGGCCGGGGCGAACAGCCCCGAGCAATCGACCGCGTCGAATTCATACGGCTTGCCGCAGAAATCGCAGGTGACGCGCACCTTGCCCTGTTCAGCCAGGATGTCCTGGACTTCGCGTTCGCCCAGAGTGCGCAGCATGCCGGCCACGCGCTCGCGCGTGCACGAGCAATGCCAGCGCACGGGCTGCGGCTCGAAGGCGATCAGAGTTTCTTCCCAGTACAGCCGGTGGATGACCGTATCGATATCGGCGGCCACCAGCTCGCCGGGCTTGAGCGTGTCGGCCAGCAGGCTGGCGCGGGCCAGCGTGTCGGCCGAGCTTTCGGCGCGCGCGGTGCCGCCCTGGTCGGGCAGGCGCTGCACCAGCAGGCCGGCGGCGTACTGGGCATTGGATTGCAGCCACAGGCGGGTGTCGAGCTGTTCGGACGCCTTCATGTAATGCTGCAGGACCTGCGCGACGCTGTCGCCTTCCAGCGGCACGATGCCCTGGTAGGTTTGCTGCCCCGGCACTTTGCGGCGCGGATCCAGCACCACGATGAAGCGGCCCTGGCCGTCGGCGTTGAGCAGGCTTTGCAGGTCGTCATCGGCGGGCACCTGGTGCCCTTCGCGCACCTTGACGGTGGCCCGCAGGCTGAGGTCGGACTGGCATTCGACCACCAGCAGGGCGATCGGGCCATTGCCCTGCATTTGCAGTACCAGCGAGCCTTCGAATTTGATGTTGGCCGCCAGCAGCGCCGCGGCCGCCATCAGTTCGCCCAGCAGGTGCTGCACCGCGGGCGGGTAGTGGTGGTGTTCCTGGGCCTGCAGCCAGGCGTCGTGCAGGCGCACGGCCTGGACCCGCACCGAGCGGTCTTCGAACAGGTATTTCTTGAGTTGATCGGTCATGGGGGAATGTTAGCCGATCGGCGGCCCCGGACCGTGTCAGCCGATCCGCTTGAGCGCCTGCTTATAGTGCTGCGCGCGGGTTTCGTAGTGGCGGTTGTTCTTGTGCAGGTTGGCGATTTCTTCGGCCGTGAGTTCGCGCACTACCTTGCCGATGCCGGTGACCAGCGAATTGTCGGGAATGACGCGCCCTTCGGGAATGATGGCCCCTGCGCCCACCAGGCAATTGCGCCCCACCACGGCCTTGTTCAGCACGATGGCCTGCATGCCGATCAGGGAGCCTTCGTGGATGACGCAGCCGTGCAGCATGGCCTGGTGTCCCACGGTGACGCCCGGGCCCACCGTCAGGGGGCAGCCCTCGTCGACGTGCAGCACGCTGGATTCCTGGATGTTGCTGCCCGCCTGGATGACGATGGGCGCGTTGTCGCCGCGGATCGCCACGTGCGACCAGATGCTGACGCCGGCCTGCAAGGTGACGTCGCCGATGATGTCGGCGCTGTCGGCGATATAGGCGCTGGGATCGATGGCGGGCGTGAGTGAATCGAGCTGGTAAATGGCCATGCGGCGGTCTCCGGTATGCGATCAGGCGGCGGTGCCGGCGGTCCGCGCTTCTTCGCGCTGGCGCAGCACCCTGCGCTGGATTTTACCGGTGGTGGTCATGGGCAGCTCGTCGATGAATTCGATTTCCTTGGGGTACTCGTAGGGCGCCAGGCGATCGCGCACGTGATCTTGCAGGGCCTGCACCAGCTGGGCGGGATCGTGGCCCGCATATTCGGGCGTCAGCACCACATAGGCCTTGACCAGGGCGCCGCGTTCGGGATCGGGCTTGGGCACCACCGCGGCATTGGCGACGGCTTCGTGCCCCAGCAGGCAGTTTTCGATTTCGCCCGGGCCGATACGGTAGCCCGCCGATTTGAATACGTCGTCGGCGCGGCCCGCATACCATAAATAGCCATCGGCATCGATGCTGGCCAGGTCGCCGGTGCGGCACCAGTCGCCGGTGAACTTGGCCTGGGTGGCCGCTTCGTTGCGCCAGTAACCCAGGAACAGGATGGGATCGGGAAAGCCGTGGATGTCGAACCGGTTCAGGGCGACTTCGCCGGTTTCGCCCGGCGCCACCGGGTGGCCGGCCTCGTCGATGACCGCGACCCGGTGCCCCGGGTAGGGGCGCCCCATGCTGCCCGGCTTGGCGGGCCAGCGCAGGTGGCTGTTGCCCACCAGATAATTCATTTCGGTCTGGCCGAACATTTCGTTGGGCGTGATGCCCAGCGCGGAGCGGCACCAGTCGAAGACGGTTTCGCCCACGCTTTCGCCGGCGCTCATGATCGAGCGCAAGGCCAGGCGATAACGGCTGGCCGGCGCGGGTACGGCCTTCATCATCATCTTGAGCGCGGTCGGGAACAGGAAGGTATTGGTGACCTGGTAGCGTTCCATCAGCTCGAACGCGCGCTCGGGGCCGAAGCGGCCGCGCGTGCCCACGATGGGGTGGCCGAAATACAGGGTGGGCAGCAGGGCGTCCATCATGCCGCCGGTCCAGGCCCAGTCGGCCGGCGACCAGAACACGTCGTTGGGCTTGGGAAACCAGTCTTGCGAGGCCACGAAGCCGGGCAGGTTGCCGATCAGCACGCTGTGCGGCAGCAGCGCGCCCTTGGGGGCGCCGGTGGTACCCGAGGTGTACAGCAGGATGGCCGGGTCCGACGCGCGCGTGAGCACGGGCTTGAATTCGCCGGGCTGGCGGGCCAGCAGGCTGCGCCAGGGCAGCACGCGTTCGTCGGCGAAGCCGATGCCGATGACCTGGTGCAGGTTGGGGCAGTTGTCGCTGATGGCCAGCAGGTTGGCGCTGGAGGCGTAGTCGACGATGGCGACGCGGGCATCGGAATCGCGCAGGCGGGTTTCCAGCGCTTCGGGGCCGAACAGCGACGACAGGGGCACGACCACGGCGCCCACGCTGTAGATGGCCATGTGCGCCACGGCGGTTTCGGGGCGTTGTCCTAAAACCACACCGATGCGGTCGCCGCGTTCGACGCCCATCTTCACCAACCCATGGGCCAGCTGGTTGGCCGCCTCGGCCAGGCGCGCGTAGGTCCAGACTTCGCGGTTGCCGGCTTCGTCTTCGTAATAGATGGCGATGCGGCGGGCGTCGGCGCTATTGGCCGCCCAGCGGTGGCAGCAGGCTTCCGCAATGTTGAATTGGGTAGGTACCAGCCAGCGGAATGATTGGTAGAGCGCGTGATATTGGTCGTTCATGGCCCTATGTTGTAAGCGCGCCGGCGACGGTTCTTCGGAAATGCCGCCTTGGGGCCGGGATGCCCCAAATGCAAGCATGACCTAGAGGGCCGCGAACTGCAACATTCCTGTGCCGCTAACGGGGACGTATAAGGGTTTTTACGGGTACTTGTTATGGCGGCGCAAAGCCGAGGGCAGCGCGGGCAGCGATAGCGGCCGGCGGGGACGCGCCGTCGCCCCGGCTTCGCGCCGGTCATGCCGCGCCGCCCAGTCCACCAGCACCAGCTGGCCATCGTGCGCCTCGGCCAGGGCCGACAGGCTTTCCACCCAGTCGCCGTCGTTGCAATACAGTACGCCGCCCACCTCGCGCAGCGCCGGCTTGTGGATGTGGCCGCACACCACGCCGTCCAGGCCCCGCCGCCGCGCTTCGCCGGCCAGGGCTTCCTCGAAGTCGGTAATGAAGGCCACGGCGTTCTTCACCTTGTGCTTCAAGTACTGGGACAGCGACCAGTAATGCAGACCCATGCGGTGCCGCAGGCGGTTGAAATGGTGGTTCAGCCACAGGGCGGACTGGTAGAGCGTGTCGCCCAGGTGCGCCAGCCACTTGCTGTGCTGGATCACGCCGTCGAACTGGTCGCCGTGCAGCACCAGCAGGCGCACCCCGCGCGCCGTGACGTGGACATCTTCGTCCAGGACCTCGATGTCGCCAAAGGCGTAGCCGATGAACTCGCGGGCGAATTCGTCGTGGTTGCCGGGCACGAACACCACCCGCGTGCCGTTGCGGGCCTTGCGCAGGATGCGCTGCACGACGTCGTTATGCGCGCGCGGCCAATGCCAGTGCTTGCGCAGTTGCCAGCCGTCGATAATGTCGCCCACCAGATACAGCGTGTCGGACTCGTTCTGGTCAAGAAAGTCCAGCAGGAATTCCGCCTTGCACCCGGCGGTGCCCAGGTGCAGGTCGGAAATCCAGAGCGTGCGCCAGTGGGTGGGGCGGATCTCGTTCACGTGGGCATCCCTCGGGGCGGTCGTCATGCCCAGGGATGTAACCATCCCGCCGTGACGTCCACGTGAACGCGGGATGACGCCGTTGTGACAGATGCGTCCCTGGTGCTTCAGCCCTTGCGCCGCGGCGCATTGCGCAGGCGCGTGCCCAGCAGGCGGTCGTGCAGGAACTGGCCGTCGGGGTCGAACCAGGACCAGATGAACAGGGTGAAGGGGGCCGCCACGATGAACATATCCACCGATTTCCATTGGGTGGCGGCCGAGGCGGCGGCCACCACGCCCGCGCCGGCCAGCACCAGCGGCCAGGCCAGCAGGTAGCGCGCCACCAGGCGCGGCACCGAGGGCGGCTGGCCGTCGCGGTCGACCAGCCGGATGTTCCAGGTTTTCATGGGCAGCGTCTGGCCCTTGCGGCGCCAGCACAGCACGAAATAGGCGCCGATGGCCAGGAACAGCCAGGCCTGGCGGGCGTGGCGCAGCATCAGCGCGTGCTTGCTCTGGGTCAGCGTGTCGAACAGGTAGCCGGCCAGGAAGACCACGCCGAACAGCAGCACGGCTTCGTACATCATGCAGGCAAAGCGGCGCAGCCTGCTGGGCGTCTCGGAAAGAGTAGGGGTGTCGATCATGGGGGCGTATTATCCCGCATCCCAGGGGCGGCCCTGCGGCAAAAATAAAAGCCCCCACGCCGCGCCTTCGGCTTGCTGCCCCCCAAGGGGGCTTTTTTGCCTTGGGGCGGCCCTGCGGCAAAAAATGCCCCCACGCCGCGCCTTCGGCTTGCTGCCCCCCAAGGGGGCTTTTTTGCCTTGGGGCGGCCCTGCGGCAAAAAAAAACCCACCGTTGCGGGTGGGTCTTAAAAGGGGCTGTAGCAGCCCCCAAGGGGAAAATGGTACGTTGCGCCGGGCTTGCTCAGGCAGCCGAGTGCGCGGCCTGGTCGCTGGTGTTGCGGGCGACCAGGGCTTTGACGCCCTTGCCCAGCTTGCGCAGGCCCGAGGCCAGTGCGCGCAGGGGGCGGGGGCGGAATTGTTCTTCGATGGCTTGCAACATCAGCTGACGCTCGAGTTCGTCGGTCAGTCGGACGGTGGGGTTGACGTTGATCACGGTATTTCCAGGCTTGCGTAAATTCGGACGACTTCTGAATTGCTACGGGTTAACCCGAATTTTAGGGTTAACCCTGAATTTACGCAAGCACTTGGTGCATCAAGCCCCTTCTTCGTGCCGATAATGCGCCAATTTGGCGCGCTGTGGCGGCCTTGCCACAGTAGCGCGCCGGTATTGCAGCTTTTTTACAACGCGGGGTCGCGCCGGTCGCGATAGCCGGCGGCCACCAGTTCGAAGCCGAACAGCCGGCAGTCCAGCGCGCCGTTGTACAGCGGCGTGCGGCGCAAAGGTTTCAGGCGCAGGCGCTGGGGAAGATCGCGGTCGCTCGAGATGACGTGCACGTGCCAGCCGGCGAATTCCCGCTTCAGGTGCGTCGACCAGGCCCGCCAGAGGTCGGACTCGTCGGTGGGCAGCCGCTCGCCGTAGGGCGGGTTGGTGACGATCCAGCCGTGCCCGGCCGGCGCCGGCACCTGGCGGGCGTCGCCCACTTCGAAACGGATGGTGTCGGCCGTCAGCCAGGCGCGCTCGGCATTGTTGCGCGCATAGTCGATGGCTTGCGGATCCAGGTCGTAGCCCACCAGCGGCGCCTCCAGGCCCGGCAGAATGCGGGCCCGCGCGTCGTCTTTCAGGTCGTGCCAGCGGCGCGGGTCGTGGCCGCGCAGGCGCTCGAAGCCGAACGGGCGCGAAATGCCCGCCGGCACGCCCAGGGCGATCCAGGCGGCCTCGATGAGGATGGTGCCGCTGCCGCAGAACGGGTCGAGCAGCGCGGCGGCGGGGTCCCACCCGGCCAGCGCCAGCATGCCGGCGGCCAGGTTTTCGCGCAGCGGCGCCTCGCCCTTGTCCAGGCGCCAGCCGCGCTTGAACAGCGATTCGCCCGAGGTGTCCAGGTACAGCGTGGCGGTGTGGCCGGTCAGGAACAGATGGACCCGCGCATCGGGTCGCACGGTATCGATGCTGGGCCGCTCGCCTTCGCGGTCGCGCAGGCGGTCGCAAATGCCGTCTTTGGCGCGCAGGTTGCAGTAGTGCAGGCTTTGCACCGGGCTCTTGATGGCCGAGGTGTCGACGCGCAGCGTCTGTTCGGCGCCGAACCAGCGTTCCCAGGGGACGCTGCGGGCCAGGTCGAGAATGTCGTCTTCGTGCGAGATCTCGGCGTGCGCCACCTGCAACAGAATGCGCGTGGCCAGCCGGGAATACAGGTTGGCCCGCTGCATGCCCGTCCAGTCGGTGCTGAAGTGGCAGCCGGCGCGTCCGGCCCGGGCGTCGGCGAAGCCCAGCGCCTGCATTTCGGCGGTCAGGGCTTCTTCGAGGCCTTGCGGGCAGGGGGCGAAGGCATTGAAGATTTCGGCCTCGCGCGGGGCGCGCGGCATGCGGCGGCGTTCGGCCGGCTGTTCGAGGCCAGGTTCGGCGGGGTATTGGGGGGCGTGGTCCGCCGGTGCGGGCCTGGCGGGCCGGCGGGGGGC
>WMBV01000054.1 GCA_017745595.1 Bordetella petrii | reverse complement strand
CCGGACTCGACCCGCTTGATCGCTTCAATAATCTGCGCGTCCGTGAACTTCGATCGCTTCATTTGTAGAACCCCTCTGTCGAGAAAATTCTACCTCTCACGCCACTGGTTTTCCGGGGGCATTACCGGACAGCCCCGAGGTAACGGCCCGGCCTGTACCGTCTTGAGGCAGACTTCCAGGTCAGGAGAATAGATCCCCATCTAAAAATTGATGGGGATCTATGACAGACGCAACCTTGCCGGCAACCAGTTCCTTTCGCAATGAACCGCGCCGTAGATTCAGTCGAGAGTACAAGCGCCAGGTGGTCGAGACGGTATTGGCGTCTCCCAGTTCGCTGGCCCGCGTAGCACGTGAACACGACCTGAACCACAATCAGCTGTCGCGCTGGCGACGCGAGTATCAGCGCGGCATGTACGACTCGCCGAGCGCCTCGCCCCGCTTGCTGCCGGTTTGCCTGGATGCCGACTCAGTGCAAGAGGCAGGCGTGCCGGTCGCGGCACGTGCAGCGTCACCCGTGATGAGCCCAGCGCTGGAACTGCACCTTCCCAAGGGCAAGGTGGTGATCCAAGGGGCGATGACGATGCCGTTGCTGCGCCAGGTGATCGAGGCCATGCAATGATCGGTCTGCCCGCGGGCACCCGCGTGTGGCTGGCGGCTGGCACCACCGACATGCGCCGCGGCTTCGATGGGCTGGCCTCCATCGTGCAGCACACGCTGCTGGAGGATCCCTTCAGTGGCCATGTGTTCGTGTTCCGGGGCCGCCGGGGCGATCGCATCAAGGTGTTGTGGTGGAGCGGGGACGGCCTGTGCCTGCTGGCCAAGCGCCTGGAGCACGGTCACTTCGTGTGGCCAGCGGCCGAGTCGGGTGCCGTGCACCTGACCACAGCACAGCTCTCGATGCTGCTCGAAGGCATCGACTGGCGCCGCCCCGCCAGGACCACTAGGCCGACACAGACATAATGGTTTAGCGGTCAGATTTATTGCTCTATGCCATTGATTTGTATGGAGTAATGCTGCTCATCCGGGTAAAATAGTGGCCATGCAAACCCGTGCCCCGATACCCGATGACATCGACGCCTTGAAGGCGTTGGTCGCCGATCTCGGGGTCGAGATGCAGGCGCTGCGCAGCGAGCGCGACGCGCTCAAGCAGGCCGGGCGCGACGACAAGCACGAGATCCAGCACCTGAAGCTGTTGCTCGGTAAGCGCCTGCCGAGTACCGTCTTGACGGCATGACGGTAATCAGTTCGACGCGAGATCCACGTGCCAGGGCAACAGGTCGGCGACCTGGTTGACTGGATAGTCAGCGATCACCGAGAGTACGTGCCGCAGGTAGGCCTCGGGGTTGACGCTGTTGAGCTTGGCCGTCTCCATCAGGCTGTACATGGTGGCGGCCCGCTCGCCGCCACGGTCGGATCCCATAAAGAGATAGTTTTTCCGACCCACGGCGACACCGCGCAGCGAGCGCTCGGCCGCATTGTTGTCGATCTCGACTTCGCCATCGTCCAGATAGCGTGTCAGTGCCTGCCACTGGTTCAGGGCATAGCGGATCGCGTCGGCCGTGGGCGACTTGCGCGAGAGCGCAGGCAACTGCTCCATCAGCCACGCATGCAATGCCGTGACGATGGGCTTGGCCGTCTCCTGCCGAGCATCGTGCCGCACATCGGGAGGTTTGCCCCGGATGTTGGCCTCTATCTCATAGAGCAATGCGACTTGCTCGAGGAAGTGCGTGCTCAGTGGCGTGGGCCGGCTGACATGGATGTCGTAGACCTTGCGTCGGGCATGCGCCCAGCATGCCGCTTCCACGACCCGCCCCGAAGCATAGACCTCGTTGTAGCCCGCAAAGGCGTCGGCCTGCAGCACACCACTGAAGTCCTTCAGGTGGGTTTGCGGGTGAATGCCTTTACGGTCTGGCGAGTAGCGGAACCAGGCGGCGGGCGCCGCACTGCCGCCATGCGGGCGATCGTCACGCACATAGGTCCATAGTCGACCCTGTTGCGTCTTGCCTTTGCCGGGCATGAGCACAGGCACCGGCGTGTCGTCCGTATGCGGCCTGCGAGGGCTTCTTCGGACGGATGAAAAACGAGATGTACTATCACCGTGACTGGACCGACACGACGATTGGGGAATTCATGCATGCGATCGATTCTTATATTCGCTGGTATAACGAGCATCGCATCAAACTCTCGCTCGGCGGAATGAGCCCCATGGAGCACAGGCAGCGCCTGGGAATTACAGCATAATCAGTCCAAGATTTTGTCCGCACCCCCCTGTGGCAGTTTAAATTTCCCCACCCGGTTGGGAATCGTCTTCGTGGGCTCGAACGAGCCCGGCCTTGAGTTTTTCCTTGAGACGGTAGGAGTTGCCACGTATGTTCAGTGTTACGGCGTGATGCAGTAGCCGATCGAGGATGGCGGTGGCGATGATCCGATCACCAAAGACGTCTCCCCAGGCGCTGAAGCTTTGATTGCTGGTCAATATCATCGGGCCACGCTCGTATCGGCGGCTGATGAGCTGGAAGAACAGGTTGGCGCCAAGCCGGTCGATGGGCAGGTAGCCGATCTCGTCGATGATGAGCAGCCGTGGGGTCGTGTAGACCTTGAGCTTTTCGTCAAGGCGTCCCTCAGCATGGGCCCGAGTCAGTGTGGCGATCAGGTTGGCTGCGGATGTGAACAGGACTCGGTAGCCGGATTCGATGGCCTTGAGCCCCAGCGAGACTGCCAGGTGCGTCTTTCCTACCCCCGGTGGCCCCAGCACGATGACGTTATCGCCATGCTCGATGAAGTGACAGCTGGCCAGAGTATTGACCTGCTTGCGATCGATGGAGGGCTGGTAGCCGAAGTCAAAGCTCTCCAACGGCTTGACGAAGGGGAAGCGGGCCATGGCTGTACGCATGGTGATGTTCTTGCTCGTCTTGGCTGCGACCTCTTCATGAAGTACCTGATCGAGGAACTCGGCATAGGGCAGTTCGTGGGCCGCGGCGTGTTGCAGCAACGCCTCGAGCCGCTCGCCGCTCTTGAACAGGCGCAGCTTTCTCAGGTTCTCGCCAAGGCGCTCCAACTGGGCCGGCGTCGTCATGGCCGAGCCCTGCGCGGCACCCGCTGTGGATGAGTGCGGGGAGGTTGCCATCATGCGGTCTCCCGTCGATCGCCAACCAGATCTGCGCGCAGCAACTGATCGTACACGGCCAAGTCACGCACCTGCACGTCCTGCAGCGTCGAGCCGAGAGACGGCACTCGGGTGCCCACATCAGCGAAGCGCTGTCGTCCATTGCGGGCCAGGGCGCCCGGTCCGTGCTCGGGTTGCACGCTCAACTGCGCACGTCCTGCCAGCACGGGATGCTCGGCGACGACTTGGCCACGATGCCGAATTACCCACTGGCCGCCCTCGCGTATGACCTGGACGGTCTGGCCAATGAGCCGGAACGGCACCGAATAGCGATTTGCATCGATCGACACGAGCCAGTCTTCTGCGACCACCCGTTCGCGCACGGTCGCTTGCACGAAGCCGCGCTGCCCTGCGAGCGGGATCAGCGCCGCAGCCTCCTGAGCGAAGCGCTCCACCGGGCGCTGGTGAGTTGTGCCATGGACGCGCACGTCGGCAACCTCTGCCTGCCAGCTCGCCAGTTGCGCGTTGAAGTCTTCCAGATTCTGGAAGCGACGACCTGGCACGAAGTTGCGTTTGACATACTTTACCCCTGACTCGACCTTACCCTTGGTCTGGGCCCGGTAGGGCTGGCACAGCCGAATGGCAAAGCCCCAATGATCGGCGAAAGCCTGGAACCGTTCGTTCAACCGTGCCCGACGCACGCCCGCATTGTCCTCGAACGATCCTGTCGTCACCGTGCGCATGCGGTCATACAGCAGTGTCTGGCAGCAGCCACCGAAGTGTGCGAAGGCGTTCTCGTGGGCCGTCAGCAGGCTGGACATCCGCTCGTCCAGGAAACCCTCGGCATAACCGCGACGGCTGTAGCCCAGGGTCATCACGAACACGTGCACCTTCTCTCGTCTGTCACCCATCCAGACGGTAACCTGGCCCCAATCGACCTGAGCCTGTTCACCTGGGGCCGTCTCAAAGCGCCACTGTGTCAAGGACAATGCTGTCGATTGCGCACGCATGGGCCGAATCGCCACCTTGACCACTTCATAGCAGCCCGTGAAGCCGCGCTGACTACGCAGCTCTTGGTACAGGATTCGGGCAGAATAACCCACTTGCGGTGCCCGCTCTCGCAACCACTCCCAATGAGCGTCCAACAGCGTCGGACGCTTCGCCTCGCGCCGGTACGGGATCCACGCTTCCCGCTTCAGGCAGCTGCGCACCGTTTTACGGTCCAACCCAAGCGCTCGGGCAATCGCCGACACCGTCTGCCCCTGGCCATGCCGCCTGTGGATCTCTGTCCATCCATCCTGTCCGAGCACTGTCGCCTCCGTATCCGCATTGGTTCCGGACACGGTACTACTCACGTTACCAGGGCCGGCCTCTAAAGGACCCGGCTCCTCATCATCCCGCTGCCTGCGCATGACTTCGTCTTCCATCTGTCGCTCCTGAGAGAAAAGATGGGTGGGGAACTTTCAGATGCCACAGATGGGGATTATTGCAATGCCACTGACACCGTGCGGGCTTGGCCTGCTTGTCCTGCGCCGTGCTGCTCTGCGCCGGAATGCCGGCCTGGTCCTGCTCGGGGGTGCTGTCGGCCTCCAGCGCCTCGGCTTCATCGAACAGACGCGACTGCGCCGGCAGGTGCTCGGCCTTGATGCCGAACTGCCGGTGGCGCAGTAGAACGATTTGTTCGTACAGATACTCGATATGGCGCAGCAGGTGTTCCTGCACCGTCCGGGCCGCCTGTTGCTGCTCGGCAAGCTGAGAATGCAGTAACGCCTTGAGCGCATCCACGTCGTCAGGCAGCACCTCGGGCAGCGGTGTGACCGCTACCTCGGGCAATGCTATCTCTCGGCGGATGGGGCGCTTGGCGGCATTCACAGGCATGCCGCCATTCTACCGTCTTGCGCTACGTGACGGACGCGAAGTGCAGCGTCTTGTGCGGCCGGTGTGCCCACAGATCGAAGCCTTCGAGCAGCCACTCGAACTCCTGCAGCGTGACGCTGACTGTGACCGCATCCGCCATGCGCGGCCAGGCAAACTTCTCGCGCTCCAGGCGCTTGTACCAGAGGCAGAAGCCGTTGCGATGCCAGTACAGGCATTTGATCTTGTCGCGCTGGCGGTTCAAGAACACGTACAGTGTCGTGCCAAACGGGTTCAGTCCCAGCTCCTGCTCGACCAGCGCGCTCAAGCCGCCGATCGATTTACGGAAGTCCACCGGCGCTCGGCACAGGTACACCGCCTCGATCTGGCTGCCCGGATGCATCAGCGTGCGCCCTGCAGTGCCCGGCCCAGCGCGGCCAGCCACTCAGCTGAGGGCAGCTGCGCGAGTTCCAGGCGAACGCCGGGGGCCAGGACCAGCGTACAGCTCGCCGAGCTGCCTGGGCTCCGGTCTACGGCCACCTGCACGGGCAGGAAGGTCGACGTACCTGCTGCGCCATTGGCGCCAGCCGCGTGCTTCAATTGTTTGCGCCAGTAATACAGCGACGACACGCTCAGGCCGTGTTGCCGTGCGTAATCCTTTGCCGTCACGCCCTCAGCGTCAATGGCCGACAGGTGCGACGACCAGAATTCCATGCCTTGTGACATCGTTCAATTCCCCGGAAAGTGCGAAGGCTGAAGCTTCTCGTTTCCGGCAAATCACGACAAGGATGGGGTTAATGGATCAGATACGAGGGGCTCCGGTGTGAGCCCATACATTGCGCCTATCGGTTCGAGCGTTATGCCCACCCGTTGACCCACCCATTAGTCGTTCATCGTCGCGAGCCCCCCAGTCGGCCATTGAGATCCTGTACACGGAACGACGGTCGCCGGCACATCGCGACTTCACTCCTTCAAATGATCCACGGGCACTTTCAAGGCGCAACCCTGTTCAGCGCTTGACGACCTTCAACATCGGCATCTAAAATGAAATTCGAATGATTAAAACGAAATTAGAGAAACGGAAATAGGAGGCTGGGCATGGCCAAACGTGTAAGGCTTGGTGCGGGCTCGGGATTTTGGGGTGACGCTCAAGATCCGGCACAAGAGCTGTTGGAGCGAGGCAATCTGGATTACCTGTGCTTCGACTACTTGGCCGAATTGACGATGGCGCTACTGCAGCGGCAGAAGCTGAAACGGCCGGATGCGGGCTACGTGCCGGATGCGGTTCAGACCATGATTAATCTTTTGCCCCGCGCTACCGCAGTAGGAACGAAATTGATTTCCAACGGTGGCGGGGTGAATCCTAGAGCTGCGGCACAGCGCATCGCCGAAGGCGCGCGCCAAGCGGGACTTGCTGGCACGCGCATCGCGCTGATTGAAGGCGACGACATGCTGGACAAGCTCGACGACCTGATGGGGCAGGGGGTGCCACTCCGCAATATGGATACCGGCGACGAAAACTTCGCGGCCATCCGCGACCGCGTCGTTTGCGCCAATGTCTATACCGACAGTTCGGGCATCACCGCGGGTCTGGAAGGCGACGCGGATGTGGTGATTGCCGGACGTGTGTCGGACAACGCGCTTTACGTCGGCCCGCTCGCCCACGAGTTTGGTTGGCGCCGCGACACCGCACACATCGACCGTTACGCTGCTGCGGTGACACTGGGCCACATCGTCGAATGCGCGGCAGGCTGCTCGGGCGGGATGTCTTCCCGGTTCGCGGAGATGCCGCACATGGGGCGAGCAGGATTTCCCATTCTTGAAGTGGGCGCGGATGCCGAGGCCATCGTCACCAAGCTGTCGGGCACTGGCGGCCGTGTCGATGAATGGACGATCAAGGAGCATCTGGTCTACGAGGTGGGCGATCCGCGCCGCTATCTTATGCCCGACGCCGTGGCAGACTTCACTTCCCTGAAACTGATCGATGAGGGAGAGGACCGCGTACGCGTCAGCGGCGTGCGCGGTGAGGCAGCGCCCGACCTGTGGAAGCTGGTGGTCGGTTACCAAGACGGCTGGATCGGCGAGACCATGGCGTTTTTCCCATGGCCATACGCCTATGACCGCGCCGTAAAGGCGCGCGAAACCATGCTCGAACGTTTCGAGCGCATGGGACTGGCCGCCGAACAGATTCACTTCGATTTTGTTGGACTCAACACCTTGCACGGTCCCGCCGCCACCTTCCCGGGGCGCGAACAGGCCAACGAGCTGCCCGAAGTCGGGCTGCGTTGCGCGGTGCGTACACGCACGGCCGAAGAGGCCGACAAGGTGCGCCGCGCGGGCACGAACCTCTGGATTATGGGCCCGGGCGGCACGTCCTTCGGCACCCCAATGAAGCCGCGCCCCGTCATCTCCCTGTGGCCGACCCTGATCCCGCGGGCCGCCGTCGAACAGAAAACCGAAATCCTGAAGGCCTAAGGAGGGCTCTGATGACGCTTCAAGTGAAAGACATCGCCTATGTGCGCTCCGGTGACAAGGGGGACGTGTGCAGCGTGGGACTGGTGGCCCGAGGACAGCATGAGTACGCGCAACTGCTCGCGAGCGTAAAGCCCGCCGACGTCAAGGCGCTTTACGGCGATTGGGTCCAGGGCGAGGTGGAGTGCCACCCCATGGACAACATCGGCGCCATGATGGTGATCATGCGTCATGCGCTGGGAGGCGGGGCAACGCGCACCTTGCGGTTGGATCAGACGGGAAAATCGCTGGGGCATGCGCTTTTGCGCCTGCCCGTGCGTGATCCGAGCTGAATCCCTGTAATCCCACCGACGGTATTCAACAAATGGCTATTCTTTCTTCCCGCCCCGGGCCGGGCAGCCCGGACTTCGCCGCGAATTCGGCGGCGTATGAAGCATTGCGCGCGCCGCTGCTCGCTGCAAGAGAACGAGCGATTGCTGGCGGCGGCGAACGCGCGCGCCAAGCGCATCTGGCGCGCGGAAAGCTGTTACCGCGCGAGCGTATCAATACGCTGCTGGATGCCGGCACGCCGTTCCTGGAGGTCGGCCAGTTAGCTGCCGATGGCGCGTACGATGGCCAGTCGCCGGGAGCCGGGATCATTACTGGTGTCGGCATTGTGTCCGGCCGGGCCTGCATGATCATGGCCAACGATGCGACGGCCAAGGGTGGAACGTATTACCCGCTGACCATCAAGAAGCAGGTGCGCGCCCAGGCCATTGCACGTGAGAACGGCTTGCCCTGCGTCTATCTGGTGGATTCGGGAGGTGCCTTTCTGCCTTTGCAGGGCGACATATTTCCGGACGAGCAGCACTTCGGCAAGATCTTTCGCAATATCGCCGAGATGTCGGCCCTTGGGCTTAAACAAGTTGCGGCGGTGCTGGGCGCTTGCACTGCCGGCGGCGCCTATATCCCAGCGATGTGTGACGAAACCGTGATCGTCGACAAGGCGGGCATGATCTACCTGGGCGGACCGCAGCTGGTGCAGGCCGCTACCGGCGAATTGGTTGACGCCCAGGAGCTTGGGGGTGCGGACACGCACACCCGCCTGTCCGGCGTGGCCGACCATTTCGCGAACGATGAGTTGCACGCACTCGAACTGGTGCGCGGCATTCTTGGACGCTGCGAGGCCCCGGCACTGGCGCCGCCGCCCCGTCCGTGCCGGCCTCCCCGCTACGAAGCGGCGGAATTGCCCGGACTCATTCCCGCCAATCCCAAGCAGGCAATGCCTATGCTGGACGTGCTGGCGCGCCTGCTGGACGGCAGCGAACTGGTGCAGTACCGCGAACGCTATGGCACCAGCCTTATTTGCGGCACCGGCGCCATTGGCGGTTATCCGGTGGGCGTGCTCGCCAACGACGGCGTTCTTCTTGGCCAGAGTGCCCAGAAAGCAGCCAACTTCATCGAACTGTGCTGCCAGGAAAACATCCCGCTCGTATTTCTGCACAACATCAGTGGCTTCATGGTGGGAGTGCAGTACGAGCAGGGCGGTATAGCGAAGGACGGGGCGAAGATGGTCAACGCGGTTTCCACGGCCCGGGTGCCCAAGTTCAGCGTCATTGTCGGCGGCAGTTACGGAGCGGGCGCGTATGCCATGTGCGGACGAGCATTCGGACCCCGGTTCATGGCCATGTGGCCCAATGCCAGGACCTCTGTGATGGGCGGGGAACAAGCCGCCACGGTGCTGGCGCTGGTGCGCGGCGAGCAACTGGCCCGTCAGGGCAAGGAATTCAGCGCCGAAGAGGCAGAGGCCTACAAGGCGCCTATCCGCGATACCTATGGTGCCGAAAGCACCGCCCTGAACGCAGCATCCCGCTTGTGGGTAGATAGCGTGATTGAACCCGCCGACACCCGCGACTGGCTGACGCTTGGCTTGGCGCTCGCAGCCGCCGGACCGAAGGAACCCACGCGCTTCGGCGTGTTCAGGATGTAGCCCATGTTCAAGAGAATCCTTATTGCGAACCGGGGGGAGATCGCTCGCCGCATCGCGCGCACCTGCCAACGGCTGGGCATCGAATACGTTGCGGTGCATTCCCTAGCTGACGTTGGCGCTGCGCATCTGCGCGGCGCCATTCGGACCGTTTGCCTGGGCGCGGGGTCTGCAGCGGACAGTTATTTAAATGCCGGGAAGCTGCTCCAGGCTGCGCGCGAAACAGATTGCGAGGCAGTGCATCCCGGCTACGGTTTCCTGTCCGAGAACAGCGAGTTCGCGGCGAACGTGGAGGCCGCGGGCATGGCGTTCATCGGACCGTCGCCCGCCACTATTGCGGCGTTGGGAGACAAGGCGCGGGCAAAGGCGCTCATGCGCGCGGCTGGAGTGCCGGTCGTGCCGGGCACCGACGAGGCCAGCGACAATCCCGCCACCATAGAGGCGTTGGCGCGCGCCATTGAACTGCCTATTTTGCTCAAACCCTCCGCCGGCGGCGGGGGCAAGGGCATGCAGATAATTACCCAATACGACGACCTGCCTGGGCTCATTGAGTCGGCCATCCGTGTCGCCCGCAGCAGTTTCGGCGACGGCCGGATGATCGTGGAGCGGTACATCGAGGAGCCGCGCCACATTGAAGTACAGGTGTTCGGCGATGGCTGCGGGAATGTAGTGCACCTGTTCGAGCGGGAATGCTCGTTGCAGCGCCGACACCAGAAGGTCATGGAGGAGGCGCCTGCGCCGCACCTGCCGGAGCGCGCGCGTCAACGACTGCTGGAGGCGGCGGTGCAGGGCGCGCGCAGCCTGGACTATCGCAACGCCGGCACCTTCGAGTTCATCATGGACCGGGACTTCAACTGCTACTTCCTGGAGGTGAATACCCGCCTGCAGGTAGAGCATCCTGTCACAGAGGCGGTAACCGGGCTGGATCTCGTTGAATGGCAGTTGCGCGTGGCGGCGGGCCAGTCCCTGCCGCTGGCGCAGTCCGAAATCGCCTGCCACGGACACGCTATCGAAGCGAGAATCTACGCGGAAGACCCGGCCCAGGACTTCCGTCCTTCGCCCGGCACCGTGGTGCACGCTCGCTGGCCGTCTGCCCTGCGCGTGGACGCCGCGCTGGATGAATCGGGCGACGTTCCGCCTTTCTATGACCCGATGGTGGCAAAGATCATCGCCAGCGCGGGCGATCGTCCGACCGCGATTGCCGCCTTGAAGTCGGGCCTGGGCCAGACATCGTTGCTAGGTGTCTCCAGCAACCTCGGCTACCTGTTGCGCCTGCTGGACGACCCGGGAGTATTGAACGGGCGCGTGCACACCCGTTACCTGGACGAACACAAATCGCTGCAAACTCCGTGCAGCCGCCCGGCTGCCGCAGCAGTCTGCGCCACGCTGCCCTTGCCTGTGCAGTCCATGGCAGCCTCGCCCTGGCATGCCGGCGCGGCTTGCGGCGCGATGGACCGGGTGTTCCTGGATCCCGGCGCGCCTTTGGGGCGCGTGCGTTTCCTGCTGGACGCCGAGCCGGCATCGGTGGCTCTTCACGCCGTGGACGGAAGCGATGTCCGCGCGGGCGACAACCCGCAAAGCTGGAACGTGTCGCGCGATGCGTCCAGCTTGGGCGGCGTTGTGGACGGGTGGCGCTGGGACGCCTGCCTCGCGGCCGAAGGGTGGCATCTGCAGGTGGCGGGCGACCATTACTCGGTGCGCCCGGTTCTTCACGAAGGCAACGCCTCCGCTCGGGACGCCAGCGGGGCGACGGCACCGATGTCAGGCGTTATCGCAGCCGTGGCGGTGCAACCGGGAGACCGGGTGGCCCCGGGCGATGTCCTGGCCGTGATCGAGGCCATGAAGATGGAGTATTCGATCGTTGCCGATGTCGATGGAACAGTGGCGAATCTGCGCTACGGCCCAGGCGACAGCGTGCGGGAGGGCGAACTCATTGCCGACATCGTCCAGGACGACGCTGCGGCGATCGATGAGGGCAGGCAAATCGACGAACCGAAGTTTCAGGCCGGCAGCAGCCGCTAGGACCGAGATCATCATGCAGAAACCGCTAAGCCATATCCGTGTGCTGGACCTCTCCCGCATCCTGGCCGGCCCCTGGGCCACGCAGAACCTGGCCGATCTCGGCGCAGAAGTAATCAAGGTGGAGAAGCCGGATGTCGGAGACGACACCCGGCAGATGGGGCCGCCTTTTCTCAAAGACCGGCAGAGCGGTGAGAACGGCGACGCAGCCTATTTCATGAGCTGCAACCGTGGCAAGAAGTCCCTTGCCATCGATTTCTCGAACCCTAGAGGGCAGGAGATCTTGCGAGAGCTGGCGCGTAAGGCCGATGTCTTCGTCGAGAACTACAAGGTCGGAGCATTGAAGCGCTACGGTTTGGATTACGCCTCGCTTCGTGAGATCAACCCTCAACTGGTCTATTGTTCTGTGACGGGTTTTGGGCAAACGGGACCCTACAAGGACCGCGCGGGCTACGACTATCTGATACAGGGTATGGGTGGTCTGATGAGCGTGACGGGCGAACGCGACGACCTGCCCGGCGGGGGGCCGCAGCGGGCGGGTGTCGCTGTGGCTGATCTTTTGGCGGGGATGTACGCCACCACAGCCATTCTTGCCGCCTTGCAGCATCGCGATCGCGGCCATGGAGGCCAGCATATCGACATCAGCTTGCTGGACTGCATGGTGGGTTCGCTGGTGAACCAGTCGATGAACTATCTGGTCAGCGGGCGCGTGCCCCAGCGCATGGGTAGCGGCCACCCCAATATCGCGCCCTATGCGGTCTATCCGGCTGCCGATGGGCATCTGGTGCTCGCGGTCGGCAACGACACCCAGTTCCGCCGCCTGTGCCAAGCGGTCGGGCAGCCCGAGATTGGCACGGATCCGCGCTTCGCCACCATCGCCGACCGCGTGCACAACCGGGCCGAACTGGATGCCTGGCTGGTTCCCGTCACACGTTCGCGCCGGCTTGCCGACTGGACGGCGCTGCTGGAACGGGCGCAGGTCCCTGGCGGACCCATCAATGGCATGGACCAGGTCTTTGCCGACGAGCACGTAGTCGCGCGTGGCATGCGCGCCGAGTTGGAGCATCCGCTGTACGGACCGGTTCCGACCGTGCGCAACCCCATCCGTTTTTCAGAAACGCCACTGGACCCGGCCGGCGCGCCACCATCGCTGGGCCAGCATAACGAAGAGGTACTGCAATCACTTGGGATTGCAACGGAGCAGATGGCGGAGCTGCGTGCCGCCGGCGTGCTCTGACCGACCATCAAGATAACCAAACAACCAGGAGAAGACAGTATGCGCAGATCAATCAACGTGGACGAGAACGGGCTGGAGGTGCTGGGCCTGGGCTTTTACTGGGACGACGTCGAGCCCGGCTACCGCTTTCGCACCTTGGGCCGCACGATTACGGAGGCCGACATCACTCTGTTCATCGGTACGGTGGGCATGGTGGAGGAAATGTTCACCAATCTGGACTATGTCGCGTCGCAATCCATCATCGGCTCGCGTCCGGCTCCTGGTTCGCTTGTTTTCTGCATGGCCGAAGGGCTGTTGATGCAGAGCACGATGCAGCGCACCGGCATGGCGTTCATGGAGGCGGATATCAAGGTCCACCGGCCCACGAACGCAGGCGACACCATCCATGTCGAGTGCGAAGTGGTCGAAGCCCGGGGGACTAGCAAGTCAGAGCGCGGCCTGGTGCGGACCTCAAATCGGGTGGTCAACCAGCGAGGGGAGGTGGTGCTTACCTATAACCCCCTGCGTATGGTCAAAACCCGCCCGTAGCTCGAAGCCCCACAAATTTTTCACACGGGGACGCGTAGACGGCCCCGTTTCACTCAAGGAGACATCAATGAAATTTTCCCTGCTTTTCGGGTTGCTAGCGTTAACTGTGTGCGCCCAGGGCGCAGTAGCGGCGCCTGCCTCCGCCTTTCCCGAGAAACCTATTACGGTCGTTGTTCCGTTCGCTGCGGGCAGTCCTACCGATGCAGTGGCCCGTGTGCTGTCTGACTCGCTTTCCAAGCGACTGGGGCAGCCGCTGATCGTGCAGAATCGTCCGGGCGCCACCGGTATGATCGGCAGCGAGTATGTGGCGCGCGCGCAGCCGGATGGCTACACCCTGCTGTTCGGCACTAACACTACTCAGGTAGCGAACAAATATTTCTTCAAGAACGTGTCTTATGACGGTCTGAAGGATTTCGCGCCAGTCGCCATCGTCGGCGGCGTGCCGCATGCGTTGGTCGTCAATCCGTCCGTGCCGGTCAGTTCCGTGGCGGAACTCATCGCCTATGCGAAGGCCAACCCGGGCAAGCTCTCGTTTCCCTACGCCAACAGCACCACGCGCATCACCGGCAGTACGTTTCGCGTGATGACGCATACCGATATCTTGGAGATTCCTTACAAGGCTTATGGCCAGGCCGTGTCCGAACTGTTGGGTGGGCAGACGCAAATGATGTTCATCGATTTTTCGACTGGCCTGGCCTACATGACCTCGGGCAAGCTCAAGCCCTTGGCCATCACCCCGGCCCGGTCGGACAAACTTCCCGGCGTGCCCGCTATGAAGGAGGCGTTGCCAGGCTTCGAGATCGGAAACTGGAACGGATTATTCGCGCCAAAGGGAACGCCGCCTGAGATCATTGACAAGCTCAATCGGGAAATCACCGGCGCGCTTGAGCAGCCGGAGGTACGTAAGCAGATCGATGGCACAGGCTATGAATTGCTGCCGCCCATGGCGCCCCAGGCGTTCGGAAAATACATTGCCGAGGAGAGTGCGCACTACGGCAAGTTGACCCAGGCCGCGGGCATCAAACCTGAATGAGTATCGGGCCGCGCGCCGTTCGCGCGCGGCATGTACTTCCTTGATTTTCCTGATTAGCGAGTCGCCCTGCATCATGAATAAACCCGACGCCCCTGTTCTGTACTCCGTGCAAGACGGCATCGCCACGATCTGCATAGACCGCCCGGCTCAGCGCAACGCGTTGTCCATCGCTATCTGCGAGCGCCTGCTGGATCTGTGGGACGAGGTCGAACGCGACGACGCCGTGCGAGTGGTGATCCTGACCTCCGCCGACTGCGGCGTGTTCTCTGCCGGCATGGATCTTAAGGAGGCCGCCCAGGTGCGCGCCGAAACCGGCAAGGACATGCTGGAGATGCTGCGGGATCCCTTCCACCAACGCATGCGCCAGGTTCCCAAGCCGATCATCGCCGCCATGACGGGCCACTTCACCGCCGGGGGTATGGTCTTGGCTGCAAACAGCGATATCCGGATCGGCTTGCAGGGGACCCTCGGCGGCATCTCCGAGGCCAAGGTGGGGCGAGGGTCGCCCTGGGGAGTGCCCATGCTGTGGATGCTTCCGCAGCCCTTCATGATGGAACTCATGCTTACCGGCGAGATGCATCCCATCGAGCGCTTTTACCAATTAGGTTTCGTGAACTATGTTGAGGCCGCGCCCGATGCCGTGCGCGAGCGGGCCCAGGCTATAGCGCGCACCATCGCCAACAATGCGCCGCTTACCGTCTGGGCAGCCAAGAAGAGCATCGGGGCGGCAATGGACCTTGGCTGCGAGCGCGGTCTGGAGGCGGCCTGCCGGTACCATGAGCGCGTTTATTCGAGCGCTGACGCAATCGAGGGGCCTCGGGCCTTCGCCGAGAAAAGGGCGCCGCGCTGGATCGGGGCGTGACGATGGACGGCGCTTCGGCTTTTGTCCGGCGCGACGACGATGACGGCGTCGTCACGCTCACGCTAAACCATCCCGACACACTCAATCGCTTCTCTGATGGTTCGCAGTTCCTTGAACTGGCTGCGCACGTGCGCAGGGCCAATGCGGATCCGGCGGTTCGTGTCCTGCTCATCACGGGAGCGGGGAAGGCGTTTTGCGCGGGCGGAGATCTGCGGCACATGGCGGAACGAGAGGGGTTTTCCGCCGGGGACGTTGCCCAGGTGCAAGCGCGCTACCGCGAAACCGTGCACCAATTGCCAGCAGCGCTGGCCGAAGCGGATGTTCCGACCATTGCTGCAGTGAATGGCGCGGCCTACGGGGCGGGCTGCGATCTGGCGTGCTTTTGCGATATCCGGATCGCCGCAGAGAGCGCGCGCTTTTCGGTCAGTTTTGCCCGCCTTGGCATTGTGGCTGGCGATGGTGGAGCCTGGATGTTGCCGCGGCTCGTTGGCCGTTCCAAGGCCATGGAACTGGCTTTCACCGCGGAGTCCATCGATGCCCGGGAGGCGCTACGCATCGGTCTCGTGTCGGATGTGGCGCCGGACGATCGGCTGGGCCAGCGCGCCGCGCAATTGGCGCGGAAGATTGCGCGGCATCCTTCCGCGGCGTTGCGCATGCACAAACGCCTGCTGCGAGACGCCGAACAGCACACACTGGCAACTCATCTGGACGTGGTGGCCGCATTTCAAGCGATCGCACACGCATCTGAAGACCACCTGCGGGCGGTGCGCGACGCGGTTGGCGCCCTGGGGAAACCTCGTTAGTCTTCGTCTTCGGCGGCTAGGGCGATACGCTCGGCGATGGCCAGCAGCGACGCTGCAACCTGGCCCCGCAACACCGCTTCCGTGACATCCACACTCACGGCCATGGCGGCCAGGGCGAACTCCGAGCCCGCCTTTACCGGGGTGGCGATGGAGGCGGTGTGCGTGGCCACGGGCGCGGCCAGGTAACACCAGCCCGTTTTTTCCAGATCTCGGAACGCGGCGTAGACTTCGTCGAGCGGTCGCGACACGCCGGAGGGCGCGTCAGCCTCGATCATGCGGAGTAATTCATCGCGTTGTTCCTTCGGTCGTCCCCATAGGTAGGCGCGGCCGGAGGCCGAGACGGCCATAGGAAAACGAGCGCCGCTAGTCAGGCCCAGCTGTACCCGGCCGGCGGGAACGCAGTGCTCGACTACCAGCATATGCAGCCGGTCGCGCGTGCTCAGCGTGACATGGACGCCGAAGCGCTGCGACAGCTCGCGCATAAGCGGCCTGGCTGCCTGGCCAACCGCCAGACCCTTCTTGGCAGCTCGACCCAGCGCCAGGCAGGCAATATGGGGTTCGTAGCTGTCGCCTGTGGCCTGGAGAAAATGCTGGGCCTGCAACGTCTGGACGAGCTTTTCGGTCGTCGGGCGGGACAGCTCAAGTTTGCGAGCGATGTCTGCCAGCGTGAGTTTGCGGTGGCGCAGGTCGAACAGACGCAGCACCTCCAGGCCCCGACGCAGCGAATCCACCTGGGCGTCGTCGCGCGGCGTGCCCGGTGTCAATTGGGGAGTCCGTACCATTATTATTCCGCCTGCATATTGCTGAGTTCGGCTTCAAGTCGGTTTTTGAGGGCGAGCAGGTCCGGGATAACTTCCTGCTTCAGCCGCGGCAACTCCAGGGAATTCGACGGTGCGGCGCAGCCCAGGGCATAGGTGTGTGGACCTTCTGGCGTGTCGACGACCACTGCGGCGCCGTTGGTGCCGGCCTCAAGGGTGCCGGCCGCGATGCAATAGCCGTCGCTCGCCATTTGAGAAATGGCGGTCGGCACTTCGCGGCTCAAGAGCTCCCAAGCTTGCGGGTCAGCCGTGCCAAGCTTTTCGAGGAATGCCGTGCGTTCGGCATCGCCCATTGCGCCGACCAGTGCCCTGCCCAGGGCCGAGCGGTCAATGCGAAGGCGCGAACCGGCGCGCACCCGCAAGGTGAAAATCATGTCTCGGCTATGAGCAACCTCGTTGCAGACCATGCTGCTGGCATCGGGTGAGGCGAGCACGACGGAGACCTGATGCTGGTCGGCGAACTGCTGCATCAGCGGCCTCGCTAGCATGACAAAGTCCCGGTGCGAGGCCGCGATGAACCCAAGCGCAAGCACGGCCGCGCCTAGGCGATAGGCGGCTCGCTGGGCCGAATATTGCAGGTATTCTGCTTCCAGCAGATTGGCCGTGAGGCGGGATACTGTCGGCTTGGGCAGGCCGGTGAGCGCCGCGATTTCGGAGTTGCTCAACCAGTCATTGTTCGGTTCGAACGCCGAGAGAACGGTCAACCCGCGCGACAGCACCCGGACTTGGCGAATGCCTGGCTTTTCGGAGTACGAATCAGCGGATGTATTCATCGAGTCATCAAAATGAAATTAGACTCGATTCTACAGGCAAGCCCCGTGATATGGGCTTGGTTTAACCGTCGAACGCTCCCTAAAAGACCTTCGGACGACGCTTTAGCCACCAGCCGTATTGTTCTGGCCAAGCCAGAAACTCTGGATCGGCCTGCAGAGCCAAGCGGGCGTGCAGGGGCCAATTCGGATTGAGAAGGGCCTCCCGCCCGACAGCCACCAAATCGGCCTTATCCCCAACCAGAATCGCCTCGGCCTGCTCCGGATCAACGATCAACCCCACTGCGATCGTCCCGATGCCAGCCTCCTGCTTGACCGCCTGCGCAAAGGGAACCTGGAACCCCGGCCCGCGCTTGACGGCCTGCGGACCTTGTCCCGCCGTGGCAGGCGCCTGTATGCCACCGGATGAACAGTCGATCAGATCAACGCCCAGTGCTTTCAATTCGCGGGAAAACAAGATGCTGTCTGACAACTGCCACCCGCCCTCAATACCGTCGACGGCCGATATCCGCACAGATACCGGAATGTCGGAGGGCAGGGCGTCCCGGACGGCGGCCGCGACCTGAAGGGGAAAGCGCATCCGGTTCTCTAGCGACCCGCCATACTCGTCCTGCCGCTTGTTGGTGACGGGCGAAAGAAAGCTGTGCAGCAGGTAGCCATGCGCGGCGTGAATTTCGACAAACCGGTATCCCGCGCTGACTGCGCGGACTGTCGCGTCGCGGAAGCTGGCGCCGATGCCAGCCAGTTCGCTGGCCTCAAGTTCGCGAGGCACGGGCCAGCCTTCCTGTACCGGCACGGAAGAGGGCGCCGTGGTCTCCCAGGCCTGATCTTCCGAAGACAGTGCCAACGGCCGATTGCCTTCCCAGGGCCTGCCCGTGCTTGCCTTGCGGCCGGCATGACCGATCTGAATCGACGGCACCACGCCGTGCGTGGTCATGATGCGTGCTAGTTCCGCAAGTCCTGGGATCTGCTCATCGCTCCAGATTCCCAGGTCGCCAAGGGTTCCCCGGCCATCGCGGGTGACAGCCGCGACTTCAATCATTGCGCTGCCGGGTCCGCCCCGGGCCAGGCCGGCGGTATGGAACCGGTGCCAGTCCTGGACCAGTCCGTCGATGGCGGAGTACTGGCTCATCGGAGAGATGAGTACGCGATTGGGCAACTCGACGCCGCGCAGTTTGAACGGGGTAAACAGTTTGGTGTCCCGCATGAGGTTCCTCGTTTCGGATCGTTGTGTCATGGCGGAGGATCAGGCTTCGTAGTCCAGCACGATGAGCTGCCGGCTTAGTGCCGCGACTTTCTGCTTCAGCGGCACGTGGGCGGGAGCCTGCTGGTAGTGGTCGTGGGCGGCTGAGTCCACGAAGTCCGCCACGAATGCGTGGGTGTAGGAATGGGCGCGATCCGACGCATTGGTGGCAATGCGCAGGTCCAGGATACCCGGGATCTCTTTCTTGATCGTCTGGCACATGCCGACGATGTCTTCGTGGTCTTCTCTGGTGAGCGGGGCGTTGAAGCTGAGCATGACAATATGTCGAAACATGATGGCTCCGATCGATCAGGAAATGGTCAACCCGCCGTCGACGGCGAGGATGTGGCCGGTCGTGGAGCGGGACTCGTCGGAAGCCAGATACAACGCGGCGTGGGCGATATCTTCGGGCTGCACCAGCCCAAAAAGCTGGCCGTCCAGCGATTTGCTGGTGACGCCATCGTCTTTCAGCAGCTTTAGCACGCGCTCTGTCGCCGTCGCTCCGGGAGCCACCGCATTCACGCGAATTCGGTACTGTGCATATTCCACAGCCATCGACCGGGTCAGCGCGCTGACTGCGCCCTTGGCCGCCGTGTAGGCGTCCTTGCCGTGAGTGCCGATCAGGGCAAAGATGGATGTGCTGTTGATGACGGACCCGCCGTTCCCCGCGTCCATCATGGCCTGGATGCCGTAGCGGCATCCCAACCAGGTGCCAAACAGGTCGAGTTTCATCTTGGACCAGAACTCGTCCACCGGAGCGTCCGTCACGCGGCTGTCGCGCACGGTCGAGCCTCCGGCATTGTTGTACAGCACGTCAAATCGTCCGAACTCCGCCACGGTCCGTTTGACGGCCGCCTCCAGGCTTTCGGGTTCGGTGACGTCGGTGTGGATGAAGCGGGCAGGGCGGCCCGTCGATTTTTCGACGATGGCGGCGGTCTGCTCGCCCGCGGCGGTGTCACGCTCGGCGATAACGACCTGGGCGCCTTCCTGGGCGAATAGCAATGCGCTGGCACAGCCGATACCGGCGCCGCCGCCCGTGATGAAGGCGACTTTTCCTTCGAGTCGATGCATAAATACCTCGCAAAAAACGGATAAGTGGATGAGGGATGCGTGGGGGTCAAATGCCCAGATAGGCTTTGCGCACCGCTTCACTGCTGGCCAGCTCCGACGCCAGGCCTTGCAACTGAATCTCACCGCGCTCGAGGATGAAGGCGTGGGTCGCAATCTCCAGTGCCATCTCTGCGTTCTGTTCCACAAGCATCACATCCACGCCTTCCGCCGCGATGTCCTGGATGATCTGGGCGATGGTGTCGACGATGGCGGGCGCAAGCCCGATTGTGGGCTCGTCAAGCAGCAGTAGCCGCGGCTTGGCCATCAGGGCGCGGCCGACAGCAACCATCTGTTGCTGGCCGCCACTGAGACTACCCGCCGGTGACTTGAGCCTTGTCTTCAGAGCGGGAAAGCGTTCCAGCACGTCTGCCATTCCCTGCTGAATGGCATTCTTGCTTTTCTCGCGGTAGGCGCCCAGTTCCAGGTTTTCCCCTACCGTCATGGCTTTGAACAGGCGCCGGCCTTCGGGCACCAGGACGAGGCCCCTGGAGACGAGGGCATCGGGTGCCAGTCCGGTGATGTCTTCTCCATAAAGGCGGACACGTCCGGAAGAGGGCGCGACCAGGCCGGTCAAGGCCTTCATGATGGTCGATTTTCCGGCGCCATTGGAACCGACGATGGTGGAGATGGATCCCCGCTTCACCGTGAAGCTCGCCGCGCTCACCGCCGGCACGATGCCATACATCACCGACAGTCGCTCGACGTCGAGCACATTTTCGTTATTGTTCATGCCGCTTCCCCAGATAGGCCGAAATCACGCGCGGATCCCGCTGGATCTCGGCCGGGGTGCCGGTGGCTAGAAACACGCCATAGTCCAGCACCACGATGCGATCGCAGATATCCATGACCGCCTTCATGTTGTGTTCCACAAGCAGCATCGAAACGCCGTACTCCTCGCGCATCCTGCGGAAGATCGCCAATACTGACGATGCCTCGGTCTGGTTCAGACCGGTCAACGGTTCGTCCAGGCAGAGCAGGCTTGGCCGGGCGGCGAAAGCGATGGCGATGCTGACCAGGCGCTGCAGGCCGTGCGAAAGGTTCCCCGCAACTTCGCTCAGGACTTCCGACAGGCCCATAAGCGCCGCGGTTTCTCGTACGCGTGCGTCCCGTTCAGCTTTATGGCGCATCGTCGCGAACGTACCGACGACGATGTTGTCGTAGACGGTCATGTCGCGCAGCATGCTGTCGTGCTGGAACGTGCGGACCAGGCCCTGCCGGGAGATCCGGGCGGCGCTCTGGCCGGTGATGTCCTGGCCCATGAAGGTCAGCTTGCCGCCAGACGGCTTGTAGTAGCCGCTTACCACGTTGAACGTGGTGCTTTTGCCGGCGCCATTGGGGCCGATGAGTCCAAGGATTTCTCCTTTGCGGACTTCGAAGCTCAAATCCTTGACTGCCACCAGGCCTCCAAAGCGGCGGCTCAGGCCATCGACTTTAAGTAGTACTTGGTTTTCCATGAAGACCTCAGGCTTGGGGCTTCGCCGCGGCAGTCAGCCCAGGCGCGCGCTTGTTGAGGTGGCGGCCCAGGCCGATCAGGCCCCCCGGCATCAGCAGCACCGAGATCACGATGGCGGCTCCGTAGAAGATGTGCTCGTAGGGGCCGAAGCTCAGGGCGAACTGGCCGAGCAGCGTCAAAACGATGGCGCCGACGACCGCGCCCAGGATGTGGGATTCGCCGCCCACCTTCAGATAGGCCAGCGCGTATACCGCCAGCAGGAAGCCAAAATCCCCCGGACTGATGACGTTGTTCGAGTAAGCCAGTAGCGCACCGGCAATGCCGGCAACGAACGAAGAAACACCCAGGCACAGCACCTTGGTCAGATGCACGTTGATGCCGACGGTCTCGACGATGGCGTCGTTATTGCGGATGGCCACAAGGACTTTGCCGAAATCGGATTTCTCGATGAACCAGAGCGCCCAGAGCAGTGCGAGCACCACGGCGACGACCAGGGCGGGCAAGTAGCCGTCCAGGTAGGCCGGCGGAAAGATACCCACCATGCCGGAGCTCCCTCCGATGGCTTCGGTCTTGGTGTAGATCATGCGGATCACTTCGGTGAAAGCGAAGCTGATCAGCATGAAATAGGGGCCCTTGGCGCGCAGCGTGATGTAGCCGAACACAAGGCTGATCAGGCCGGCGAAGACTGCGCTTGCCACCAGCGTGAGCAGGAAGGGCCAGTTGAACGTGACGCTCCCGACACCCGCCATATAGGCGCCTAGGCCCACAAAGCCGGCGACGGCAAAATTCAGTTCACCGATCAAGGTGACAAAGCGGAAGCTGGCGGTAATCAGCACGTTGACGGCCAGCCACAGGACCAGGCTGGCGGCCAGGCCGCCGCCCTGAAGCAGGCTGGCGGCGATCGCCACCAGGCCGACCGAGGCGATTGCAGGGGTGAGTAGCGATTTAGCCATTGCCGAGAATTCCCTTCGGACGAACGAGAAGTACAAACATGGTCAGGGCGAACATCGTGATCGTGGCCCAGGTGGGATCGAAGTAGTAGCCGCCCAGGCTTTCGATGACGGCGATCAGCAGGCTGCCCAGGATTGCGCCGGGTATGCTGCCCAGCCCGCCGATGACGATCGCGATGAAACCCCGGATGAGATAGTCGCTGCCGATGATCGGGCTGGAAACGGTCACGGGCGATAGCAGTACTGCGGCGATCGCCGCGAGCGAGGTCGCGATGAAAAAGCCGGCCAGGGCGATCCGTCGGTACGGGATGCCCTGCAGCATCGCAGCCTCATGGTCTTCCGAGACCGCGCGCAGTGCCTTTCCCAGACGGCTTGACGCGATGGTCCAGCACATGAGAGCGGCCACCAGCAGTGCGCAGCAGGTGATGATCAGGCGCTGGATGGTGATGTAGGCGCCCATGATGTTCACCGTTCCTTCGACCAGCGCGGGGAGCTTGTTGGGAACGCCGCCGAAGGATTCCAGGAATATGCCTTGCAGCAACAGCGAGAGGCCGACCGACACCACAAAGGAGCCGGTCATGTCGCGCTGGAACCGCTGGAGGGCGAACTTGTAGATCACCCCCCCCAGTAGCAGCGTCAAGGCGATCCCAAGCACTCCGCTCAGCGCATAGGACGCAAAAAGCGGCAACTGCTCGCTGATCAGGAACGGGACTGTCACTCCCATCACCAGCAGCGGCAGCGTAAAGAACTCTCCGTGTGCGAAGTTGACGATTCGCATGACGCCGAAGATCAGCGTCAAGCCCAACGAGAACAGGATGTACGCCGCGGCGATCTGCATACTGTTCATGATTAATTGCATGTAAACGTCCAACTTGTCTCCCCCGACTTATCGCCGTCCAGCGTTCTGATTACTTGCCTTGCGCCAGGCGCTTTTGCAGCTCTTCCGGCACCACGCGCTCAACTTCCACGAGCTTTCCGTCTTGAATCTGCGTGATCATGACCGGGATGAGCATCTGCTGAGGCGAACCGTAGGTCGCCTCGCCACCGAACGCCGTCTTGCCGTACGACGTGTCAAAGACGATCTTGGGCATGACCTTCAGAATCTCGGCAGGTTCGATGCTTTGCGCGGCTTCCATGCCCGCCTTGAGGGCGTACACAGAGTCGTAGGGTGCGAGCTGCAGCGGGTTGAGTGATTCCCCGACGGCCTTTTTCATGCCTTCGTTGAGCTCACGTTGCTTGCTGGTTGCCTGCTGTCCGGCGTAATCGCCCGAAAAGCCCATGTACACCCCGTTAGCTGCTTGACCGCCAATGTCCACGAGCTGCGCTGCCCCCGTGCCCACCGGCTGAACCTTGACACCGTCCCATCCGAGTACGGCCAGTTCGCGGAAGAGCACGCCTGCATCGGCCGGGGGAGCAACGCCCAGGTCAATGACGTCCGGCTTCACCGCCGCGAGTTTTTGCGCAATGGGCTGGAATTGCGTGGTGCCGCGTTCGTACCAGTTGACTGACACCACCTTCACGCCAAGCTTTTCCCAAGCCTTCTGGGCGACCGGTTCGGTCTCCTTGCCGGTCGCGTCGTTGGGATTGAGCATGGCAACGGTCTTGATGGAGCCGTGTTTGGCCTTTACGTAGGCATACAGGGGTTCCAGGATTTCGAACGGCGTGGTCGATTGGGTCAAGGTGTAGGGCTTGGTTGGTCCCTTGACGGTCTTGCCCCAGGCCGAGGTGAACAGAATGACCTGGTTCCGCTCGGTGAGCGACTGCAAAGCCAGAATCGGCGCGGTGCCGATGCTGCCGACCACGTAGCGGGATTTGTCGCGATTCACGATGTTCTGCGCGACCTTGGTCCCTTCCGCGGCGTTGTATTTGTTGTCGTAGGCACGGACTTCAAATTTATAGTTGGTGCCGCCGATCTTCACGCCGCCGGCGTCATTGATTTCCTTGGCGGCCTGCTTGGCGGTCCATTCCTGTCCAAGCCCCCACGTTGCAGCGGCGCCTGACATCGGCGCGGATACGCCCAATATCAAGGTCTTGGTGTCCTGTCCGAATGCGGCGCCGGACGTGAGCGACGCCGTCGCCAAAGTCACAGCCGTAAGAACGCAGTTGAGGTTCTTCATCTTGTCTTCTCCGTATTTATAGGTGTAGTGATTCCCGGCGCGTGCCGGCTTTTACCGGATTCCCGGTATGTCTTTAGCCCGACTGAGGTGTACGTCCGGCGCTGGTCCAGCGCGTGGCCTCGTTGGGGCCGTGGTTGTCCACGTAGCTCGACACCTGCTTGAGCAGTCCGGGCGCAATGCCTGCCTGCTCGCTCAGTGCCAAGGCCAGGTGCAGATCCTTCGCGACGATTCGGTGGATGTCCGGGTAGGCGTCTTCCGTCGGCGACCACGCGCGGAATTGCGCGCGGCCCAGGGCCGCGTTGGCAGTCAGAAAGTTCCTTCCGGTACTGACGTCCAGGATGGGCGCGAAGCTCTCAAGGGAAACGCCATGCGCCTGAGCCAGTTCGATGGCTTCAGCGGTCAAATAGATATTTGCCACGCAGACCATGTTGTTGATGATCTTGGCGACCTGCGCAGATCCCAACGCGCCGCAGTGGAAAATTCGGCTACCCATAGCCTGCATCAATGGCCTGGCCAGTTCGGCGTCGGATACGGCTCCGCCCACCATGATCGTGAGCGTTCCTTCTTGTGCGCCCACGACGCCGCCGCTCACCGGCGCGTCGAGCAGGTGGGCGCCGGCTACAGCGAGCGGCGCCTCCAGCGTGCGCAGGGTAGCGGGCAGCGTGGTGCTCATCATGCACACGATGGGCTGGTGGCCGCTGGGAATGGCGTGAACCAGTCCGCCGTCGCCAAGCAGGGCGTCTGTAATTTGAGCGTCATTGGCGAGCAGCACAATGATCGCGTCCGCTCCAGCGCAATCCTTCACTTCAGAAGTTGTGGCGACGCCTTCACGGGCAAAGCTCTCGCGTACGGCGGCACTGCGGTCGCAGATGATGAGGTCAAAACCTCCACGCCGAACGCAGCGCGCCATTGGCGCACCCATGTTGCCGGCGCCGATGAAGGCGACTGTCTTGATGGATTTCATGAGCGCTGCTCCGCCTAGACACCCAGGTCCAGGTCGAACCGGGGAGCGCGGCGCTCTTGCAATGCGCTCACTCCCTCCCGCGCCTCGGGGCTTCCGAAGCCCATGAACTCCAGCGCCAGCGAGGTATCGAAAATGGGTCCGGCCTGACGCAGCCAATTGTTCAGGGCGTACTTGGTCCACCGCATCGCACCCGGCGCGCCTGCCGCGAGCTTCCCGGCGATCTCAAGGGCTTTGTCTTGAAGCGCGTCGTCCTCAACGCACAACGACACGAGACCCAGCGCTTCGGCCTGCGCGCCGCTCACGGGTTCGCACAACATCAGGTGGTATTTGGCCTTGGCCATCCCGCAAAGCAAGGGCCAGATGATGGCCGCATGGTCGCCTGCGGGGACGCCCAGCTTGGTGTGGCCGTCCACAATGCGGGCCGATTTCGCTGCAATCGAGATGTCGGCCAGCAGAGCCGCCACCAGACCCGCGCCCACCGCCGGGCCATGAATGGCGGAGACGATAGGTTTCGAACAGTTGATGATGTTGTAGACCAGGTCTCGGGCTTCTCGCCAGACACGGGCCCTGGCCTTGAAATCGTCGTTGATCTCTTCGAGCATGCGGAAATCACCACCAGCCGAGAACGCACGCCCGGCTCCGCGGATGATCACGGCGCTGACCTCGGGATCGGTGTCGATCTCGCGCCATACCTCCGCCAGTTCGGCGTGCCCCCGGGAATCCAGGGAATTCATGGCTCCATCGCGTCTGGTGTGGAACGGGGCGCCGGATGATGTCAGCCTTGTCGGATGCAAGAACAACTCTTCACCCAGGCTTTGGGGCTGACGCCGCCGTGGGCGGTGGACGGCGTGTCGTTTCGT
>WMBV01000053.1:593-27084 GCA_017745595.1 Bordetella petrii | reverse complement strand
TTCAACTACATCGAAATCTTCTATAACCGCCAGCGAATACACCAAGGCCTGCGGTATAGAACCCCAGCCCAGGCCGAGGCGGCTGTCCCTTAACCAAACTGTCCGAAAAAACCGGGGCAGCTCAGTCTGACTCCCCGCAGGGGTGTCAGACACCGAAGCACAGCCAAGGCATCTCAACACATCGGTGTCTGACACCCTGCGGGAGTCAGACCCCTGCGCAGGCAGTCGACCACCCGGGTTACCTACCGGGTATCGCCCGGCGCGGCGGCCAGCAGGCCGCCTTCCAGGCGGCGCGCGCCGTTGTAGCGCCTGGCCCAATAGGCCAGGGTCATTTGCTCGATGCGCACCACGCCGCCCGCGCTGGGCGAATGCACGAAGCGGTTTTCGCCCAGGTAGATTCCCACATGCGAATAGCGCCGGCCCAGGGTGTTGAAGAACACCAGGTCGCCGGGCTGCAAGTGCTTTTTGTCGATGGCCGTGCCCATCAGGGCCATGGCCGAACTGTTGCGCGGCAATTTCAGGCCGAGCGCCTGTTCGGCGGTATAGGCCACCAGCCCGCTGCAGTCGAAGCCGGTGTCGGGCGACGAACCCCCGTAGCGATAACGCACCCCCAGTTGATCCAGGGCAACGTCGATGAGCGGGTCGGCGATGGCTTGCTGCCGTTCGCGGCTGAGCTTGCGCGTGACCAGCGTGCCGATGGGGTCGGCCGACCGGGCGGCCAGGGCGATGTCTTGCGAATCGAGGGCGCCGCTGCTGGCGCCGGAATGCGGGCCGGTACCGGCGCAACCGGCCAGCAGCAGGCCCAGCGCCACGGCCAGCAGCCCGGCGCGCCGACTTATGTAGCCGGTGCCTTGCGTGTCGAGTGCCGAAGTCGGATGCCGTTGCATGCCCGCCCAAGCGGGGCGCCGGCCCCGCGGATGCTGGTGGAATTGCCGGGATTCTAGCAAACGCGGCCCGCGGCGGGTCCGGCGGGCCGTTGGCGTCGGACTGGGCCTATGGGGAATTCCCCAATTCGCGCGGCAAGCCTGATGCAAGGTTTGCCGGCCACAATAGGGCGATCAGGGCCGCAGAAGCGCGTGTGTCCCCAGAAACAGATTCGGCTACCGGAGGCAAGCATGCAAAAAACCCGCGATTTTCATCGCCGTTCCATCGACGACCGCGACGCATTCTGGCGCGCCGAGGCCGAGCGCATCCACTGGGAAACCCCGTTCGAGCAGGTGCTCGATTATTCGCGGCCCCCGTTTGCCCGCTGGTTCGTGGGCGGGCGCACCAACCTCTGCTACAACGCGGTCGATCGCTGGCTGCCGCAGCAGGCCGACCAGCCCGCGCTGATCTGGGTGTCCACCGAGGTCGACCGCGAAATCGTCTATACGCGCCGCCAACTGTACGACGAAGTCAACGCGGTGGCGGCGATACTGCGCGAACAGGGCGTGGGGCACGGCGACCGGGTGCTGCTGTACATGCCCATGGTGCCCGAGGCGGTGTTCACCATGCTGGCCTGTGCGCGCCTGGGCGCGGTGCATTCGGTGGTGTTCGGCGGGTTTGCCTCGGTGAACCTGGCGCAGCGCATCGACGACGCCACCCCCAAGGTCATTGTGTCGGCCGACGCCGGCTCGCGCGCCGGCAAGGTGGTGCCCTACAAGCCGCTGCTCGACAAGGCCCTGTCGCTGTGCGCGCAGCCGCCCGGTTCGGTGGTCGTGCTCGACCGCGGGCTCGCGCCGTACACGCGCCAGCCGGGGCGCGACCTCGACTACGCCGAGCTGCGCGAGCGGCACCAGGGCGCCCAGGTGCCGGTGCAATGGCTGGAATCCTCCGAACCCAGCTATATCCTGTACACGTCGGGCACCACCGGCAAGCCCAAGGGCGTGCAGCGCGACGTCGGCGGCTACGCGGTGGCGCTGGCCGCGTCCATGGAATACCTGTTCGACGGCAGGCCCGGCGACACCTACTTCTGCACCAGCGACATCGGCTGGGTGGTGGGGCATTCGTACATCGTCTACGGGCCGCTGATCGGCGGGCAGGCCAGCGTCCTGTACGAGGGCACGCCGGTGCGTCCCGACGGCGCCATCTTGTGGCAACTGGTCGAACGCTACGGCGTCAATACGCTGTTTTCGGCGCCCACCGCGGTGCGCGTGCTCAAGCGCCAGGCGCCCGAACTGCTGTCGCGCCACGACCTGTCGTCGCTGCGGGCCGTGTACCTGGCCGGCGAACCGCTCGACGAACCCACCGCGCAATGGATCTCGCAGGGCCTGGGCAAACCCATCATCGACAACTACTGGCAGACCGAGTCGGGCTGGCCGATATTGTCGGCGCAGCCGGGGGTCGAACGGGTGCCCACGCGCTTTGGCAGCCCGTCGTTTCCGGTGTACGGCTTCGACGTGCGCATCGTCAGCGAAGCCACCGGCGCCGACTTGGGGCCGAACGAAAAGGGCGTGGTCGCCATCGCGCCGCCGTTGCCGCCGGGCGCCATGTCCACCATCTGGGGCGACGACCGGCGCTTCGTGCAAACGTATTTCACGTCCATTCCCGGGCGCCAGCTGTATTCCACCTTCGACTGGGGGCGCATCGACGACGACGGCTATTGGTTCATCCTGGGCCGCACCGACGACGTCATCAACGTGGCCGGGCACCGGCTGGGCACGCGCGAAATCGAAGAATCCGTCAACAGCCATCCGAACATCGCCGAATGCGCCGTGGTGGGCGTGGCCGATGCGCTGAAGGGCCAGGCGGCCATGGCGTTCGCGGTGCTGAAGAACCCGGCCGCGGCGGCGGACGCCGCCGGCGCGCAGGCGCTGGAAGGCGATATCATGCGGCTGGTGGAAGAACAACTGGGGGCGGTGGCCCGGCCGGCGCGCATCCGCTTCGTGACCGCGCTGCCCAAGACGCGGTCGGGCAAGGTGCTGCGGCGCGCCATCGTGGCCGTGTGCGAAGGGCGCGATCCCGGCGATCTCACCACCATCGAAGATCCCTCCTCACTCGAACAGATCAAGGAATCGCTGCAATGAACACCAAACCCGTGTTGACCGCCGAAGACGTGAAAAAGGTGCTGGCCGCCGCCGAGGCGCACGCCGTGAAGCATGGCTGGGCAGTGACCATCGCCGTGGTCGACGATGGCGGGCATCCGCTGGGCATGCTGCGGCTCGACGGCGCGGCGCCGATTTCCAGCCGCATCGCGCCGGCCAAGGCGCAAACCGCGGCGCTGGGCCGGCGCGAGTCGCGCGTGTACGAAGAAACCATCAATAGCGGGCGCTACTCGTTCCTGTCGGCGCCGCTGCTCGAAGGCATGCTCGAAGGCGGGGTGCCGATCCTGGTCCAGGACAACGTGGTGGGCGCGGTGGGCGTGTCGGGCGTGAAATCCACCGAAGACGCCGAAATCGCGCGCGCCGGCATCGCGGCCCTGGGCCTGTGACGCATCCCTTGCCGCCCGAGCCGGGCGCCGGGCCGGCCGCCCCGCCGGCTTCCCCGGCAACGGGCATGGCCGGCCTGCTCAATCCCGGCGTCGCGCGCCGCGAAGTGTGGGCCTGGGCGATGTACGACTTCGCCAACTCGGGCTACACCACGGTCATCCTCACCACTGTATTCAGCACCTATTTCGTCGGCGTGGTGGGGCAGCGGGCCGACTGGGCCACGCTGGCCTGGACGGCGGCGCTGTCGCTGTCGTACCTGGCCATCATGCTGACCATGCCCACGCTGGGCGCGCGCGCCGATGCGCGGGCGGCCAAGCGCCGCCTGCTGTACACCAGCACGGCCGGCTGCGTGGCGGCCACGCTGGTGCTGACCCAGGCCGGCCCCGGCGACGTCTGGCTGGCGCTGGCGGCGGTGGCCGTGTCCAATTACTGCTATTGCGTGGGCGAATCGGTGGTGGCCGCCTTCCTGCCCGAACTGGCGCGTCCGGCCGCGCTGGGCCGCGTGTCGGGCTGGGGCTGGAGCTTCGGCTATTGCGGCGGCATGCTCACCCTGGGGCTGTCGCTGGCCGCGGTCACCCTGGGCGAAGCGCGCGGCCTGGCGGCCTCGCAATACGTGCCCTGGGTCATCGTCATCACCAGCGTGATGTTCGCGCTGGCGGCCCTGCCGTCGTTCTTCCTGCTGCGCGAACGGGCCGTGCCGCATCCCGTGGCCGTGCGCGCGCCCGACATGCTGCGCCGGCTGGCGGCGGCGTGGCGCGACACGGGCCGGCATTACCCCGAATTCCGCCGGCTGCTGATGTGCGGCGCCTGCTACCAGGCCGGCATCGCGGTGGTGATCACGCTGGCCGCCGTCTATGCCGAACAGGTCATGGGCTTTACCTTGCCGCAGATCATGCTGCTGGTGTTCACCGTGAACATCGGCGCGGCCGCCGGGGCCTTCGGCTTCGGCTACCTGCAAGACCGCATCGGCCACAAGCGGGCCCTGGGCATCACGCTGGCCGGCTGGATCGTCATGGTGCTGGTGGCCTATGCCGCCGTCACCGCGCCGGTGTTCTGGAGCGCGGCCATCCTGGCGGGCTTGTGCATGGGCACCAGCCAGAGCGCCGGCCGGGCCATGGTCGGCGCCCTGGCGCCGCCGTCGCGCCTGGCCGAATTCTTTGCCCTGTGGACCTTCGCGGTGCAACTGGCCGCGGTGGTGGGGCCGCTGACCTACGGCCTGGTCACCTGGCTGACCGCCGGCAACCACCGCCTGGCCATCCTGGTGACCGGCATTTTTTTCGTGGGCGGCCTGGCGCTGCTGACCCGCGTCGACATCCGCCGCGGCCTGGCCCGGCGCGCGTTGCACAGCTGAGGGCGTATCGTGGCGGCTGGTATCCTAATGGCTGTGCAGCGCCGGCGCGCCCGCCCGGCGGGCCGCTCCAGCCCGCCTGCCGCGTAAGGTGCCCGTAAGAGCGCGGCGATACGGTTGGGTATAGGCAGCCCTCGCCATACCAATAAATCACGAACCCGGAGACCATCATGTCCAATACCATCGAATCCGTCCTGGTCGAAACGCGCGTGTTTCCGCCGCCCGAACGTGCCGCGCAAGGTGCGCGCATCGACAGCATGGATGCCTACCGCGCGCTCTGCCAGGAAGTCGACCAGGATTTCGATGGCTTCTGGACCCGCCAGGCCCGCGAAAACCTGACCTGGACCAAGCCTTTCACGCAGGTGCTCGACGAATCCGATGCACCGTTCTACCGCTGGTTCGGCGATGGCGAACTCAACGTCTCAGCCAACTGCCTCGACGTGCACCTGGACAACGGCAACGCCGACAAGACCGCCATCATTTTCGAATCCGATGACGGCAAGGTCGACAAGGTCACCTACCGCGAACTGCTGGCGCGCGTGTGCCGCTTCGCCAACGGCCTGAAGTCGCTGGGCTACAAGAAGGGCGACCGCGCCATCATCTACATGCCCATGTCCATCCAGGCGGTGGTGGCCATGCAGGCCTGCGCGCGCCTGGGCGTCACCCATTCGGTGGTGTTCGGCGGCTTTTCGGCCAAAAGCCTGCAAGAGCGCATCGTCGACGTGGGCGCGTCGCTGGTCATCACCGCCGACGAACAAGTGCGCGGCGGCAAAACCATTCCGCTGAAGCCGGCTGTCGAAGAAGCCATCGGCATGGGCGGCTGCGATGCGGTCGCCAAGATCGTCGTCTACCGGCGCACCGGCGGCAACGTGCCCTGGAAAGACGGGCGCGACCTCTGGATGCACGACGTCGAGGCCGGTCAGCCCGACACCTGCGAGCCGGTGCCGGTCAATGCCGAACATCCGCTCTTCATCCTGTACACGTCGGGCTCCACCGGCAAGCCCAAGGGCGTGCAGCATTCGTCGGGCGGCTACCTGCTGTGGGCGCTGCTTACCGTGAAATGGACCTTCGACGCGCGCCCCGACGACGTCTACTGGTGCACGGCCGACGTGGGCTGGGTCACCGGCCACACCTACATCACTTACGGCCCGCTGGCGGCCGGCCTGACGCAGATCGTATTCGAGGGCGTGCCCACCTATCCCGACGCGGGCCGCTTCTGGGACATGGTCGCGCGCCACCGCGTCACCACGTTCTACACGGCGCCGACCGCCATCCGTTCGCTGATCAAGGCCTCCGAGGCCACGCCGTCCACGCATCCGCGCAACTACAACCTCGACAGCCTGCGCATCATCGGCTCGGTGGGCGAGCCCATCAATCCCGAAGCCTGGATCTGGTATCACAAGAACGTCGGCCAGGAGCGCTGCCCCATCGTCGATACCTGGTGGCAGACCGAAACGGGCGGGCACATGATCAACCCGCTGCCCGGGGCCACGCCCACCAAGCCCGGTTCGTGCACGCTGCCGCTGCCCGGCATCGCGGCGACGGTGGTCGACGAGTCCGGCGGCGAAGTCGAGCCCGGCAACGGCGGCTTCCTGGCCATCAAGCGTCCCTGGCCCGCCATGATCCGCACCATCTGGGGCGACCCCGAACGCTTCAAGAAAAGCTATTTCCCGCCCGAACTGCGCGGTTATTACCTGGCGGGCGACGGCGCGCAGCGCGATGCCGACGGCTACTTCTGGATCATGGGCCGTATCGACGACGTGCTGAACGTCTCGGGGCACCGCCTGGGCACCATGGAAGTCGAGTCGGCGCTGGTGTCGCACGAACTGGTGGCCGAGGCCGCCGTGGTGGGGCGACCCGACGACACCACCGGCGAAGCCGTGGTGGCCTTCGTCGTGCTCAAGCGCGCGCGTCCGGAAGGCGAAGAGGCCCAGGCCATCGCCAAGCAGCTGCGCGATTGGGTCGGCAAGGAAATCGGCCCCATCGCCAAGCCCAAAGACATCCGCTTCGGCGACAACCTGCCCAAGACCCGCTCGGGCAAGATCATGCGGCGCCTGCTGCGCGTGGTGGCCAAGGGCGAACAAGTCACGCAGGATGTCTCCACCCTTGAAAACCCCGCCATCCTCGATCAGCTGTCTAAGCCGGTGTGAGGCAACGGGCAGGTGTGTCGGGCTTGGGCGTCGGGGTCTCAGCATGACCTGGTGTCTGGCTCCCGTCAGGGTGCCTGACACCGATGTGTGCAGATAATCCTGGCGTCGGTGTCCGACACCCTGCGGGAGTCGGACACCTGGTGCAGGGCGCCAGACACCGCCCAGTGCACATAACCCAGGCGCCGGGACCGGCGCTTTCTTTTTTGTCCACGAGTTTTCCGTGAGCCGCAGCAACTTCGACCGCGCCGGACTGGCCCTGATGTTCACTACCATCCTGGTGTGGGCCGGCAGTTGGGTGGCGATGAAGTTCGTTGTGCAGTACATCGCGCCGTTCCAGTTCGTGGCGATGCGTTACCTGGCCGGCAGCCTGGTGCTGTTCGTGCTGCTGGTGGCGCTGCGCCGGCCGCTGGCGATGCCGCCGTGGCGGCTGACTCTGCTGACCGGCCTGACCCAGACCGCCGCGTTCCAGATCTTCGTGCAGATCGCGCTGGTGAGCGGCGGGGTGGGCAAGGTGTCCCTGCTGGCCTACACCATGCCGTTCTGGGTGGCGGTGTTCGCCTGGGCCTTGCTGGGCGAAAAACCGACCGCGCGCCATGGCGCCGGCTTTGCGCTGGCCGCGGCCGGCCTGGTCTGCTTCCTGGAGCCCTGGGGCGGCATGGGCGATGTCTACGCGGTGCTGCTGGCCCTGGGCGGCGGGCTGTGCTGGGGGCTGGGCACCGTGCTGTCCAAGCGCATGTTCGACCGCCACGCCCCCGATTTGATGACCTTCACGGCCTGGCAGATGCTGCTGGGCGGCGCGGCGGCGGTGCCGGCCGCGCTGTGGGTGCCGCAGATGCCCGTGCAATGGGCTTGGCAATTATGGGCCGGCCTGTTTTACATTGTGCTGATCGCCACCGCGGCGGGCTGGCTGCTGTGGCTGTCGGTGGTGCGGCGCGTGCCCGCGTCCATCGCCGGCCTGTCCAGCCTGGGCGTGCCCATCGTGGCCACGCTGCTGGCGTGGCTGATGCTGGACGAACAGCCCACGCGCGTCGAGATCGGGGGCATGGCGCTGATCCTGGCGGGGCTGTGGGTGGTCAGCCGCGCGCCGCGCCGGCCGGCATGAATTCATTGCGATGGCGGGCCGTGCCCGCCGGGATACCTAGGCATCTGGAGCACTTATGATCGATTTGCGCAGCGATACCGTCACGCGGCCCACCGCCGCCATGGTGCAGGCCATGGCGGCTGCGCCGGTGGGCGACGACGTCATGGGCGACGACCCCACCGTGCAGCGCCTGCAGCAGGCCCTGGCCGAACGCACCGGCAAAGAGGCGGGCCTGTTCTTTCCGTCGGGCACGCAAAGCAATCTGGCCGCGCTGATGGCCCATTGCGGCCGCGGCGACGAATACCTGGTGGGCCAGCTGGCGCACACCTACAAGTACGAGGGTGGCGGCGCGGCGGTGCTGGGCAGCATCCAGCCTCAGCCGATCGAGCACGCGCCGGACGGCACGCTGCCGCTGCCCAAGCTGGCCGCCGCGCTCAAGCCGCAGGGCGATCCGCATTTCGCCCGCACGCGGCTGCTGGCCCTGGAAAACACCTTCCAGGGCAAGGTCATCCCGGCGGGCTATATCGATCAGGCGGCCGCCTTCGCGCGCGAACACGGCCTGGGCCTGCACCTGGACGGCGCGCGCGTCTTCAATGCCGCGGTGGCGTCCGGGCGGCCGGTCGAGGCCATCTGCGCGCCGTTCGACAGTGTGTCGATCTGTTTTTCCAAGGGCCTGGGCGCGCCGGTGGGTTCGGTGCTGGTGGGCAGCCGCGCGCTGATCGATACGGCGCGGCGCTGGCGCAAGGTGCTGGGTGGCGGCATGCGGCAATCGGGCGTGCTGGCGGCCGCCTGCCTGCATGCGCTGCAGCACCATGTCGAGCGCCTGGCGCAAGACCATGAGCACGCCCGGCTGCTGGCCGAGGGCCTGGCCGGCATCCCGGGCGTGCAGGTGCTGGCGCAGGACACCAACATGGTGTTCGCCGAATTCCCGCCGCAGGACGCCGAGCCGCTGTCGCGCGCGCTGAAAGAGCAGGGCATCCTGATGCGCGCCGTTTATGGCGGGCCGACCCGGCTGGTCACGCACCTGGACGTATCGGCCGACGACGTCCGCAAGACGGCGAGCGCGATCCGGGCGTATTTCGCCTGAGCGCGCGGGCCTAGGCTTTCCTTCTGGCGTGCAGGTGTCTGGCTCCCGAAGGGTGCCGGACACCGGAGTGTGCCGCGACTGTCTCGGCAGTACGGTGTCTGACACCCTTGCGGGAGTCAGACACATGATTCACGAGCACGGTGTTTTCGAGGCGGTTGCCGGCGACTTCGGCAGCCGGCACCGGCGGAGATCAGGCGCCAGGCTGGCTGGGTGCCTGCCGCGAAAAGCGCGGCACGCGCGCGTTTGGCAGGGGCCAATAATCCAGTTTCTGCACCAGCGTGGCCGGCTCCAGGCCGGCCTCCAGCAGGAAGGCCACGGCCTGGCCAGCCGCCCGCAGCGCGGGCAAGCGGCCCGGGCAGGCATGGCGGCCCACCCCGAAGGTCCAGGGCGCATCGCCGGGCTCGACCGCGCCGGCCGAGGCCAGCACCAGCAGTACCGTGGCCCCCGCCGGCAGAGTCTGGCCGTCCAGCGAGACCGGCGCAGCCAGGTAGCGCCGGGTGTTGTGCACGGACGGATCATGGTGCGCGGTGTGCGCGGCCGCGCGCAGGCACAACCGCACATCGCGGCGGGCCGCCGCGGCGAGGCCGGGGTCGCGGCCCAGCGCCGCCAGGGTATTGCCGATCAGGCCCGCCCCGGCTTCGCATGACTGGAACAGCAGGCCGACCAGGTTGGCGGCGATCGCGGCAGGCTCGATGCCGGCCCGCGCCGCGCGGCTGCGCAGCAGGGCCAGCGGCGCGTCGTCGGCCTGCGTATGCAGGTGTTCGGCCAGGCCGGCCTGCAGGCGCGCCGCTGCCGCATGGCCCGCCGCGATTTCATCCGCGGTTGCCGCCGGGCTCAGCGCGGCGCGCAACTGCCGAATGTCGCGGGCGCAGGCCGGAACGGCCGGCCGCGCCAGCCCCAGGTGGTGGGCCGTCGCGTACACGGGGGCATCGAACAGAAAATCATCCAGCGCGGGCAGCGTGCCTGGCGCCGTGGGCCAGCAGGGCTCGCCGCCGGGGGACAGGGCAGACAGGCAGTCTGCCAGCAGGGGCTTCAGGCTCGCATGGCCGGCGTCGTCACGCATGCGCACGAAACGGCCGAACAGCACGCCCGCCGCCTCATCGCGCAGCGCGCGCGGCACGGGTTCCGCCCAGGGCCGCACGCGGGCGGCGCGGTGCGCCAGCAGGGCCTGGATCGACGGCGGCGCGCTGGCCACCCACAGGCCCAGCGCATCGTCGTAGTACAGCGGCCGCTCGCGCGCCAGCATCCGGTAGTACGGATAGGGATCGGGGTGGGTGACGGCCTGGATGGGGTCGGTAGGGTGCATGGCGCCAGTATGTGGCGGCGGCCGGCCGCCATGCTTCGATGCGGGCCGAAATGTGGTAGGTCAGTGCTTCACCGCGGTTGCGCGACCCGCCTGGAACGAAAGATGCGGCTCGATCGGGGACGCCGCGGAGCCGGCTCTGCCGGTCCGCCAGCATCGCCCCTTGAGGGGGATGAGCCCGGACAGGGAACAGTCCTTGAGGCCTGTTCCCTGCCTGGCGAATCCGAGCGGCCTGCCAGCCGCGAGGTGGGTGCGCGTAGCGCTTCGGGGGTGGGACTTTCACTTCAGGCCAGCAGCGCCGCGTAGCCGTCGCGCGCGTCGGGCCATTGCAGCGCCAGGCCGCTGGCGCGCAGCCGCGCGTTGCTGAGCTTCTTGCTGCCCACGGCGGGGGGCGCCGGCCCGTCGGGCGGCTCGGCGACGCCCGCCAGGCGGGCCAGGTGGGCATACAGTTCGTGCTGGGGCAGCGGCGTGTCGTCGCAGCCGATGTAAACGGGTTCGGCCCGCGGCAGCGCCAGCAAGTGGGCGGCCGCGGCCGCGGCGTCGTCGATGTGGATGCGGTTGGCCCAGTGCGGCGGATGGCGCGGCGCGCGGGCCGTGCCGGCGCGCAGCCGCTCGATCAACTGCAGCCGGCCCGGGCCGTACAGGCCCGCCAGGCGCAGGCTGACCGACGGCACGGGCTGCGCCGCCAGCCAGTTTTCGGTGTCCAGCAGCACGCGGCCGTTGAAGGCGATGGGGGCGGGCGGCGTGGTTTCGTCGACCCAGCCGCCGTGGTGCTCGCCGTACACCGCCGATGACGATACGAACAGCACCCGTTGCAGGGCGGTGGTATCCAGCGCCGCCAACAGGGCGGGCAGGCCGGCGCGGAACACCGCCTGGTAAACGGCCGGATCGCGCGCGCCGGGGGCGGGCAGGTAGGCCAGGTGGGTGATGCCGGGCGGCAGGCCGGCCAGGGTGGCCGGTTGGGTCAGGTCGGCACGCAGCCAGTGGATGCCCTGGGGGCCATCGGCCGGCGGCTGGCGCCGCAGCGCCCAGACCTCGGCGCCGCGTGCCAGCAGGCGGCGCGCCAGGCGCAGGCCCAGGTCGCCGCAGCCGGCCAGCAGCACGCGTTCGGCCATGCCGGCCTACATGCCGCTGTAGACCGGGCCTTCGCCGCCCTGCGGGGCGACCCACACGATGTTCTGCGTGGGGTCTTTGATGTCGCAGGTCTTGCAGTGCACGCAGTTCTGCGCGTTGATCTGCAGGCGGTCGTCGCCGTGGTCGTCTTTGACGAACTCGTATACGCCCGCCGGACAGTAGCGCGCTTCGGGGCCGCCATACTTGGCCAGGTTCACCGCCACCGGCACGGTGGGGTCTTTCAGCGTAAGGTGGACGGGCTCGTTTTCATCGTGGTTGGTATTCGAGATGAAGACCGAGCTGAGCTTGTCGAACGTCAGCTTGCCATCGGGCTTGGGGTAGTCGATGCGCGCGCATTCCGAGGCCGGCTGCAGGCAGGCGTGGTCGGGCTTGGTGCGATGGAGGGTCCAGGGGATGTTGCCCTTGAGCACCAGTTGCTCGATGCCGGTCATCAGGGTGGCGACGGTGCGGCCTTTCTTGAACCACTGCTTGAAATTGCGCGCCTTGTTCAGCTCGGTGCGCAGCCACGACGATTCGAAGGCGGCGGGGTAGGCCGACAGTTCGTCTTGGCGGCGGTCGGCGACCACGGCTTCGAAGGCGGCCTCGGCCGCCAGCTTGCCGGTCTTGATGGCGGCATGGCTGCCCTTGATGCGCGAGGCATTCAGGAACCCGGCCTCGCAGCCGACCAGCGCGCCGCCCGGGAAGGTGAGCTTGGGCAGCGACAGCAGGCCGCCGGCCGTGATGGCGCGCGCGCCGTAGGCGATGCGCTTGCCGCCTTCGAACGTGCCGCGGATGGCCGGGTGGGTTTTGTAGCGCTGGAATTCTTCGAACGGCGACAGCCAGGGGTTGGCGTAATCCAGCCCCACCACCATGCCCACCGCCACCAGGTTGTTGTCGAGGTGGTACAGGAACGAGCCGCCGTAGGTGTCGGCATCGAGCGGCCAGCCGGCGGTGTGCACCACCAGGCCGGGCCGCGCCTGCGCCGGGTCGACTTCCCACATTTCTTTCAGGCCGATGCCGTAGGCCTGGGGGTCGCGGCCGTCGTCGAGCTTGTAGCGCTCGATGAGCTGGCGGCCCAGTTGCCCGCGCGAGCCTTCGGCAAACAGCGTGTAGCGCGCCAGCAGTTCCATGCCGGGCTGGTAGTGGTCGGTGTGCGAGCCGTCGCGCGCCACGCCCATGTCGCCGGTGGCCACGCCGCGCACCGCGCCGTTTTCGTCGTACAGCACTTCGGCCGCGGCAAAGCCGGGGAAAATATCGACGCCGGCCGCCTCGGCCTGTTCGCCCATCCATTTCACCACGTCGCCCAGGCGGACGATGTAGTTGCCGTGGTTCTGGAAACAGGCCGGCAGCATCCAGTTGGGGGTGCTGCGCGCGCCGGTGCGGGTCAGGAACAGGAACTGGTCCTGGGTGACCTGCACGTTCAGCGGCGCGCCCTTGTCTTTCCAGTCGGGGATGAGCTCGGTCAGGGCCAGCGGGTCCATCACGGCGCCGGACAGGATGTGGGCGCCGAGCTCGGCGCCTTTTTCGAGCACGCACACGCTCAGCTCGCGATCCTGCTCGCTGGCCAGTTGTTTCAGGCGCAACGCGGCGGCCAGGCCGGCGGGCCCGCCGCCTACCACCACCACGTCATATTCCATCGACTCGCGTTCGGACATTACAGCAATCCCCTATATGGTGCGTTCTGATGATGCAAGGAAGTATTATCGGCGATTGTATTGCAGGCGGCCGGCCTCTGCCCTGGCGCCTTTCCTCTGACAGGAGTTCTTCTTGACCCGGGACCAGAAACCCGCCCGCCTACTCGAAGTGGGTGATTGCCATCAAGCCGACGTGCCCATGCGCTGGGGCGATGCCGATTCTTTCAAGCACATGAACAATACGGTGTACTTCCGCATGATGGAAGAAGCCCGCATCCAGATGCTGCGCGGCGGCGACTGGGCGCCTCCGCCGGACCAGGGGTTCATCGTGGCGCACGCCTCGTGCGACTTCCTGCGGGCCTTTACGTATCCGTGCACGGTGCGCGTCACGCACCGGGTCACCCGCATCGGCCGCTCCAGCCTCGAAACCGAGCTGGTGCTCGACAAGGCGGACGACGACAGCGGCCCGTATGCGCGCGGGCGCACGGTACTGGTCTGGATGAATTACCAGACCAATCGCTCGCAGCCCTGGACGCCCGACGTGCTCGAGCAATTGGGGCGGCGGTGCGTGCCGGCGGCCCAAGCCGTTAAAATCGGCGCAAACTAAACAAAAAGAACAGGCGCGCCCACCCCATTGCAGCCGCGCCTTGCCCAAACCTGAACTTCACTAGGAGCTGGACAGATGGACAAAGTGTATGCAAGCGCCGCCGAGGCGCTGGCAGGCGTCGTCAAAGACGGCCAGATGATCGCCGTGGGCGGCTTCGGCTTGTGCGGCATCCCCGAAGCGCTGATCGCCGCCTTGCGCGATTCGGGTGTCAAGGGCCTGACCTGCGTCAGCAACAATGCGGGCGTCGACGGTTTCGGATTGGGCCAGCTGCTCAATACGCGCCAGGTCCGCAAAATGATCGCCTCGTACGTGGGCGAAAACAAAGAATTCGAACGCCAGTACCTGGCGGGCGAACTCGAACTGGAATTCACCCCCCAGGGCACGCTGGCCGAAAAGCTGCGCGCCGGCGGGGCGGGCATTCCGGCCTTCTTCACGCGCACCGGCGTGGGCACCATCGTGGCCGACGGCAAAGAGCAGCGCGAGTTCGACGGCGAGCAGTACGTCATGGAGCGTTCCCTGGTGCCCGATGTGTCGCTGGTCAAGGCGTACATCGCCGACCGCAGCGGCAATCTGGTGTTCCGCAAGACCGCGCGCAATTTCAACCCCAACGTGGCCATGGCCGGCAAGCTCACCGTGGTCGAAGTCGAGAAAATCGTCGACACGGGCGAACTCGACCCCGACCAGGTGCATCTGCCCGGCATCTACGTGCACCGCATCGTGCTGAACGCGCAGCCGGAAAAGCGCATCGAACAACGCACCACCCGCCCGGCCTAAGGAGAACACGACATGGCATGGTCCCGCGATGAAATGGCCGCGCGCGCCGCGCGCGAGCTGCAAGACGGCTTCTACGTGAACCTGGGCATCGGCATGCCCACCCTGGTGGCCAACCACGTACCCAAGGGCGTCGAGGTCTGGCTGCAATCCGAAAACGGCCTGCTGGGCATCGGCCCGTTTCCCACCGACGACGAGGTCGATGCCGACCTCATCAACGCCGGCAAGCAAACCGTGACCACGCTGCCGGGATCGTCCATCTTTGCGTCCGCCGACTCATTCGCGATGATCCGCGGCGGCAAGATCAACCTGGCCATCCTGGGCGCCATGCAGGTGTCCGAAAAGGGCGACCTGGCCAACTGGATGATCCCGGGCAAGATGGTCAAGGGCATGGGCGGCGCCATGGACCTGGTGGCCGGCGTGGGCAAGGTGGTGGTCCTGATGGACCACGTGGCCAAAAAGAAAGACGGCACCGAAGACTTCAAGCTGCTGCCCGAATGCACGCTGCCCCTGACCGGCGTGGGCGTGGTCGATCTCATCATCACCGACCTGGGCGTCATGGAAGTCACCGACCAGGGCCTGAAGCTGCGCGAACTGGCACCCGGCGTCACGGCCGACGAAATCAAGGCCAAGACCCCGGCCAAGCTGGACGTCTCCGGCGTGTAGCCGCCGCCGGCGCGTCGCCCCGTGCAAGCCCTGCCTCGGCAGGGCTTTTTCATGGGCGCAAGGACGCGGGTATTCCCGAGGTATGAAAATCAATTTTCTTATCTAAAATAACTGTGTAAACAAATTTACATTCGTGCCGGACACCGGCCTTGCAGCAGCCCTTCCACCCATGACCCAGGCCAGCCCGTCCGTCGCCGCACGGATCGCCCGCGCGCAACCCAGCCTCAGCCGGGCACAACACCGCATGGCGGAATACGTCCTGGCGCACCAGTTCCGCGTGGCCACCATGACCATCGACGAGTTCGCCGCCGCCGTGGGCGTGTCGGTGGCCTCGGCCAACCGCTTCGCGCGCGCGCTCGACCTGCCCGGCTATCCGCAATTCCGCGCCGAACTGGCGCGCGGTTTCGAAGCCGCGCTCGAGCCGGTGGAAAAGCTGCGGGTCGAACTGGCGCATTCGGCCACGGCGGCGCAGATCATGGCCGCCACCCTGGAAGAAGACATCCGCAATGCCCAGCGCACGCTGCAGGCCCTGGACGCCGAGTCCTGCGAACGGGCCGTCGACATCGTGCTGGGCGCCGAGCGCGTCTTCATCCTCGGGTTCGGCGCCAGCGGTTTCCTGGCCGGGCTGCTGCAGCGCGGCCTGTGCATGCATCTGCACAACTGCGAGTCGCTGGCCGGCCCGGGCGGGGTGTCGCATGCCGCCCGGCAACTGGCCCGCATGACCGAGCGCGACCTGGTCATCGCCATCGGCTTTCCCCGCTACCTGGCCGACACCATCACGCTGGGCCGGGCCGCGCAGCAGGCCGGCGTGCCCGTGCTGGTGCTGACCGACAAGCCGACTTCGCCGCTGGCGCCGGTGGCCACGGTGGCCCTGTATGCCCATACCTCGCGCCAGCTGTCCTCCAATTCCGAGACGGCCGCGCTGGGCCTGGTGGAAGGCCTGTCCGCCGCCGTGGCGCACCGGGCCAAGAATTCAATCCAGGCCGCGGCCGGCGTGACCCAGTCCGTCATGCCGTGGCTCTTTCATGGTGCAGGAGCAGGAAAAAGATGATTCAACCGGTTATTGCGATCCACGGCGGCGCGGGCGCCATGTCGCGCGCCGCCATGTCGCCCGAGAAAGAACAGGAATACCTGGCCGCCCTGAACGAGATCCTGGCCGCCGGGCAGGCCGTGCTGGCGGACGGCGGCAGCGCCCTGGACGCGGTGACCGCGGCGGTGCGGCGGCTGGAAGATTGCCCGCTGTTCAACGCCGGCCACGGGGCCGTGTTCACCAGCGCAGGCACCCACGAACTGGACGCCTCTATCATGGACGGCCAGACGCTGCGCTGCGGCGCCATCGCCAACGTGACCTGTGTGCGCAATCCGGTGCTGGGCGCGCGCGCGGTCATGGAACACAGCAAGCACGTGTTCTTCGTGGGGGAGGGCGCCGAAGCGTTCGCCCGCGAGCAGGGCCTGCAATTGGTCGATCCTTCCTATTTTTCCACCGAGGCGCGGCGTGAACAGCTGCTGCGCGTTCAGCGCGAAAACCCCGACGCCGCGGTGCTCGACCACGATGGCCAGGCCCTGGTGGCGCGCGGCCAGCCGGCGCCGGCCGACCCCCTGGATGCCGACAAGAAATTCGGCACGGTGGGCGCGGTAGCGGTCGACGCCCGGGGCAACGTGGCCGCGGCCACATCCACCGGCGGCATCACCAACAAACAGGTCGGCCGCGTGGGCGATGCCCCGCTGATCGGCGCCGGCTGCTATGCCAGCAATCGCAGCTGCGCCGTATCCACCACCGGCACCGGTGAAATGTTCATCCGCGCCGTGGCCGCCTACGATGTGGCCGCACAAATGGAATACGGCGGGGCCTCGCTGCAGGCCGCCGCCGATCGCGTGGTGTTCGAGACCCTGCCCGCCATCCAGGGCAAGGGCGGCCTGATCGCCGTCGACACCCGCGGCAATGTGGTCCTGCCGTTCAACACGGAAGGCATGTATCGAGGCTATGCCCGCGTCGGCGAGGCGCCCGTGGCGGCCATCTACCGATGAGCGCCGCGCAAAACCGCTGCCCACGCGGCAGCCTGCAAGGGATGAAGAAATATGGTTGACCGCGCGAGCAGCCTGGCGCTGCCTGACAACCGCGTCGTGCAGGTCGATGACCTGACCGTGCGTTTCGCTACGTCGGAACGCACGGTGGAAGCGGTGCGCAATCTGTCGTTTCACGTCGACCGCGGCGAGACGCTGGCGATCGTGGGCGAATCCGGTTCCGGCAAGTCGGTCACGTCGCTGGCCCTGATGCGGCTGGTGGAGCATGGCGGCGGCAAGATCGCCGGCGGCAGCATGGTGCTGCGCCGGCGCAGCGGCGCCACCGTCGATCTGGCCAGGGCCTCGGGCGCCACGATGCGCGGCATCCGCGGCGCCGATATCGCCATGATCTTCCAGGAACCCATGACCTCGCTGAACCCGGTGTTCACGGCCGGCGACCAGATCGCCGAATCGATCCGGGTGCACCAGGGCAAGGACGCCGCCAGCGCGCGCGCCGAGGCGCTGCGCATGCTCGAGCGGGTACGCATTCCGGAAGCGCGGCAGGTGCTCGACCGCTACCCGCACCAGTTGTCGGGCGGCATGCGGCAACGCGTCATGATCGCCATGGCGTTGTCGTGCAAGCCGCAACTGCTGATCGCCGACGAGCCCACCACGGCGCTGGACGTGACCATCCAGGCGCAGATATTGCAGCTGATCCGCCAGCTGCAGGAAGAAATGGATATGGGCGTGATCTTCATCACGCACGACATGGGCGTGGTGGCCGAAGTGGCCGACCGGGTGCTGGTGATGTACCGCGGCGACAAGGTCGAAGAGGGCGGTTCCGACCAGGTGTTCGGCGAGCCGCGCCATGCCTATACGCGCGCGCTGCTGTCGGCCGTGCCGCGCCTGGGCGCCATGGCCGGCACCGACCTGCCCGCCAAGTTTCCCTTGTTGCGCGTCGATGCCGGGCAGGCCCCGGCGCCGGCCGAGCCCCACGATACGGTGCGCGGCGATGGCCAGCCCATCTTGCGCGTCAAAGACCTGATCACCCGCTTCGACGTGCGCAGCGGCCTGTTCGGCAAGGTCAAGCGGCGCGTGCACGCGGTCGAGCGGGTCAGCTTTGACCTGTATCCCGGCGAAACCCTGGCGCTGGTGGGCGAATCGGGCTGCGGGAAGTCCACCACGGGCCGCTCGCTGCTGCGGCTGGTCGAAAGCCAGAGCGGCGCCATCGAGTTCGGCGGGCAGAACATCCGCGAACTGCCGACCAGCACGCTGCAGCAGCTGCGCCGCAATATCCAGTTCATCTTCCAGGACCCGTTCGCCTCGCTCGATCCCCGCGTCACGGTGGGCTTCTCGATCATGGAGCCGCTGCTGGTGCACGGCATCGCCAAGGGCGAAGCGGCGCGCCAGCGCGTGGCCTGGCTGCTGGAAAAGGTCGGCTTGCCGGCCGAGCACGCCAGCCGCTACCCGCACGAGTTCTCGGGCGGGCAGCGCCAGCGCATCGCCATTGCGCGCGCCCTGGCCTTGAACCCCAAGGTGGTGGTGGCCGATGAATCGGTTTCGGCGCTCGATGTTTCCATCCAGGCACAGATCGTCAACCTGATGCTCGACCTGCAGCGTGAACTGGGCGTGGCCTTCCTGTTCATCTCGCACGACATGGCGGTGGTCGAGCGCGTCAGCCATCGCGTGGCGGTGATGTACCTGGGACAGATCGTCGAAATCGGCCCGCGCCGCGCCATTTTCGAGAATCCGCAGCATCCGTACACGCGCAAGCTGATGGACGCCGTGCCGATCGCCGATCCGGCGCGCCGGCATCTGGCGCGCGAGCTGCTGTCCGATGAAATTCCCAGCCCGATACGGGCCGTCGGCGACGAACCGGTGGTCCAACCGTTGGTGCAAGTCGCACCGCGGCACTTTGTCGCCCGGCATCGCATTGCCGGCGTCTATTGATAAGCAAGCCGACTGTACACCCCAAGGAGCCTGTCCATGAATAAACTCGTTGAATCGCTGTTCCAGCGAAAAACTCTGGCGGCCAGCCTGCTGGCCCTGTCCGCCCTGACCTGCGGCAGCGCCGCCTTCGCCGCGAAAGACGTGGTGCTGGCGCTGAGCTCGCAGGCCGAGACGCTGGACCCCTACAACACCAACACCACGCTGACCACGGCCGTTACCAAGTCGTTCTACGAAGGCCTGTTCGAGTTCGACAAAGACCTGAAGATCAAGCCGGTGCTGGCCGAAAGCTACGAAGTCACGCCCGACGGCCTGACCTACACATTCAAACTGCGCCAGGGCGTGAAGTTCCATGACGGCACCGACTTCAATGCCGCGGCCGTCAAGGCCAACCTGGACCGCGTGCTGAACCGCGACAACCACCTGGCGCGCTACAACCAGTTCAACCGCATCGACAAGGTCGAGGCGGTGGATGCCAGCACCCTGCGCATCACCTTGAAAGAACCGTTCGCGCCGTTCATCAACTCGCTGGCGCATGCCTCGGCGGCCATCATCTCGCCGGCCGCGCTGGAAAAATACGGCAAGGACATCGCCTTCCATCCGGTGGGCACCGGCCCGTTCGTGTTCGACGGCTGGAAGCAGACCGACTACGTGCGCGGCAAGAAATTCGACGGCTACTGGAAGAAGGGCTATCCCAAGATCGACACCATCACCTGGAAGCCGGTGCTCGAGAACAGCACCCGCGCCGCCATGCTGCAGACCGGCGAAGCCGACTTCGCCTACACGCTGCCGTATGAACAGGCCGCGATGCTGAAGAAAAGCGACAAGCTCGACGTGCTGACCGGCGATTCGATCATCACGCGCTACATCAGCTTCAACGTACAGCACAAGCCGTTCGACAACGTGAAGGTGCGCCAGGCCATCAACTACGCCATCAACCGCGAGGCGCTGGCCAAGGTGGCGTTCGCCGGCTACGCCTTCCCGGCCCAGGGCATCGTGCCGCAGGGCGTGACCTACGCCTACAAGATGGATCCGTGGCCGTACGATCCCAAGAAGGCCAAGCAATTGCTGGCCGAGGCGGGCTATCCCGACGGCTTCGAATCGGTGCTGTGGGGCGGCTATAGCAACACCACCACCCAGAAGGTGCTGCAGTTCGTGCAGCAGCAACTGCGCCAGGTCGGCGTGAAAGTCGAGGTGCGGGCCCTGGAAGTGGGCCAGCGTACCGAGCTGGTGCAGTCCGCGCCGGATCCCGCCACCGCCCCGGTGCGCATGTACTACGCGGGCTGGTCGTCGTCGACCGGCGAGGCCGACTGGGCCCTGCGTCCGCTGCTGGCCTCGGAATCGTTCCCGCCCAAGCTGAACAACACGGCGTACTACAAGAACGAGCTGGTCGACGGCAACATCGCCAAGGCCCTGCGTTCGGTGGACGACAAGGAAAAGGCCCAGCTCTACCAGGCCGCGCAAGAGCAGATCTGGAAAGACGCCCCGTGGGCGGCGCTGGTTACTGAAAAAACCCTGTACGCCCGCAGCAAGAACCTGGACGGCGTGTATGTGATGCCCGACGGGAACATCAATTCCGGCGAAATCTCGCTTTCCGAGTAAGCGGCCCGCAAGGCTGCAACACGGATGATGCGCGCGCCGGCCACCGCCGGCGCGCGCATCGCCGATCAGGTTGAAAAATGCTGAATTACTTCCTCAAGCGGCTGGTGGGCCTGGCGCCGACCCTGCTGATCGTGGCGGTGCTGGTGTTCTTGTTCGTGCACATGCTGCCCGGCGACCCCGCGCGCCTGGCGGCGGGGCAGGACGCCGACCTGGAAACCGTCGAACTGGTGCGCAAAGAACTGGGGCTGGACAAGCCGCTGCCCGAGCAATTCGTGCGCTTTTTCACCAATATCGTGCAGGGCGACCTGGGCACGTCGATCCGCACGCGCCGGCCGGTGATCACCGAAATCGCCGAGCGCTTCATGCCCACATTGCTGCTCACGCTGGTCAGCATGGCCTGGTCGGTGGTGTTCGGCATGGGCATCGGCATCATCTCGGCGGTGTATCGCAACCGCTGGCCCGACCGCCTGGGCATGACGCTGGCCGTGTCCGGCATCTCGTTCCCCGCCTTCGCGCTGGGCATGTTGCTGATGCAGATTTTCTCGGTGGACCTGGGCTGGCTGCCGACGGTGGGCGCCAGTTCCTGGCAGCACTACATCCTGCCTTCCATTACGCTGGGCGCGGCGGTGGCCGCGGTGATGGCGCGCTTTACGCGCGCCTCGTTCGTGGAAGTCATACAGGAAGACTTCGTGCGCACGGCCCGCGCCAAGGGCCTACGCGAACGCATCGTCATCATCAAGCATTGCCTGCGCAATGCGCTGATCCCCGTGGTCACCATGATGGGCCTGCAGTTCGGCTTTCTGCTGGGCGGCTCGATCGTGGTCGAGGCGGTGTTCAACTGGCCCGGCCTGGGCCGGCTGCTGGTCGATTCGGTGAACATGCGCGACTACCCCGTCATCCAGGCGCTGGTGCTGCTGTTCTCGCTGGAGTTCATCTTGATCAACCTGGTCGTGGACATGCTCTACGGTTTCATCAATCCCACCATACGCTACAAGTGAGGCGGCCATGACCCAAACGACCGCCGTGAATACCGGCACAGACGTACGCACCCCCTGGGGCGAATTCTGGCGCAAGTTCCGCAAGCAGCACGTGGGCGTGGGCGCCCTGGTGTTCGTGCTGCTGCTGGTGCTGATCGCCGTGCTCGCGCCCTGGATCAGCCCCTACGACGCCGAGAACTATTTCGACTACGACATGCTCAACACGGGCCCGTCCGCGGCCCACTGGTTCGGCGTGGACCCGCTGGGCCGCGACATCTTCAGCCGCATCCTGATGGGCGCGCGCATCTCGCTGGCGGCGGGCTTCCTGTCGGTGCTGCTGGGCGGCCTGATCGGCACCGTGCTGGGGCTGCTGGCCGGCTATTACGAAGGCTGGTGGGACCGCATCACCATGCGCATCTCGGACGTGCTGTTCGCTTTCCCCGGCATCTTGCTGGCGCTGGGCGTGGTGGCCATCCTGGGCAGCAGCATGACCAACGTGGTGGTGGCGGTGTCGGTGTTCAGCGTGCCGGCCTTCGCGCGCCTGGTGCGCGGCAATACGCTGGCCCTGAAGAACCTGACCTACATCGAGGCCACCAAGAGCATCGGCGCGTCCGACTGGACCATCCTGGCGCGCCACATCCTGCCGGGCACGATCTCTTCCATCGTGGTGTACTTCACCATGCGGGTGGGCACGTCTATCATTACGGCGGCCAGCCTGTCGTTCCTGGGCATGGGCGCGCAGCCGCCCACCCCCGAATGGGGCGCCATGCTGAACGAGGCGCGCGCCGACATGGTCAATGCGCCGCACGTGGCGCTGTTTCCCAGCCTGGCCATTTTCCTGACCGTGCTGGCCTTCAACCTGCTGGGCGACGCCTTGCGCGACGCTCTCGACCCCAAGATCGACCGCCTGTAGCCGCATCCGATGGACACCCAATCGATTCTTCCCCGCATCGGCGCGCTGCCGGCGGGGCCGTTGGACGCGATCAGCGACGTGCGCGGCGTCATGGTGGGGCACTGCACGCTGGCCGAGGGCCCGCTGCAGACCGGCGTCACGGTAGTGCGTCCGCACCCCGGCGATGCCTACCGCGACAAGGTGCCGGCCGCCGCGGCGGTGCTCAACGGCTTCGGCAAGAGCACGGGCCTGGTGCAGGTGCGCGAACTGGGCGTGCTGGAAACGCCGCTGGCGCTGACCAACACCTTCGGCGTGGGCACGGTGGCCAATGCGCAGATCCGCGCCGCGGTGGCGGCCAATCCCGCCATCGGCCGCGAATGGCCCACCGTCAATCCGCTGGTGTTCGAATGCAATGACGGGTATCTGAACGACATCCAGGCCCTGGCCGTGCAGGAAGCGCACTATGCGCAGGCGCTGGGCGCCGCCGCCGAGCGCTTCGCGCAGGGCTCGGTGGGAGCGGGGCGCGGCATGTCGTCGTTTTCGCTCAAGGGCGGCATCGGCTCGGCGTCGCGCATCGCCGCCATCCAGCCCGGCCTGCGCCATACCGTGGGGGCGCTGGTGCTGGCGAACTTCGGCCGCCTGCCAGCCCTGACCATCGCGGGCCGGCCGTTCGGCCGCGAACTGGCCCGCCTGCAAGACCAGGGGCTGGCCGCCGAGGCGGGGCGCCCCGAACAAGGTTCGATCATCCTGCTGCTGGCCACCGACGCGCCGCTCGATGCGCGGCAGCTGCGCCGCCTGGCGCTGCGCGCCGGCGCCGGGCTGGCCCGCACCGGCTCGGTATTCGGCCACGGCAGCGGCGATATCGCGCTGGCGTTTTCCACCGCTTACACCATTCCCCATCTGGCCGAACGCGCCATGCCGGCCGTGGCCATGCTGCACGAAACCCGCATCGATCCCTTGTTCGAGGCGGCCGCCGAGGCTTGCGAGCAGGCCATCGTGGCGGCCCTGTGGCATGCCGAATCGGTCGGCGGGCGCGACGGCCACCGCCGCGCCGGCATCCGCGAAGCCGCGCCGCGCTGGCGCGAATGGCTGGCCCGTACCGAACTGTAGGCGGCCGCCGCAACCCTGGTGATACATCCATGAAGATCCTCATTTCCACCGATATCGAAGGCGTGGCCGGCGTGTTCCATGCCGAGCAGGTCCGGGCCGGCAACGGCGAATACGAAAGGGCCCGCGCCTGGATGACGGGCGAGGCCAACGCCGCCGTCGAAGGTGCCTTCGCGGGCGGCGCCGACGAGGTGCTGGTCAACGACTCGCATGGCGGCTTTCGCAATCTGCTGCCCGACGCGCTGGACCCGCGCGCGCGCCTGGTACTGGGCAAGCCGCGCTATCTGGGCATGATGGGCGGGCTGGAAGAAGCCTGCGACGCCGTCTGCCTGATCGGCTATCACGCCCGTTCGCAGGCGCGCGGCATCCTGGCGCACACCATCAACAGTTTTGCCTTCGCGCGCGTGTTCATCAATGGCGCCGAACTGGGCGAAGCCGGGCTGTACGGGGCGCTGGCCGGCGAACTGGGCGTGCCGGTGATCCTGGCCAGCGGCGACGACGTCTTCATTGCCGAGACGCGCCCGCTGTTTCCGCAGGCGCAATGGGTGCAGACCAAGGTGGCGCACGGGCAGGGCAGCGGCGTGACGCTGTCGCCGGCCGCGGCCCGCCAGGCCATCGCCGCGGCGGCCGAGGCGGCGGTGCGCGCCGCGGCGGGGGCGGTTCCCCTGCGCATCGCCGCCCCTATAGAATGCCGGTTGCAGACCCAGAGTCCGGCCCTGGCCGACCTGTTCTGCACGTGGCCCACGCTGGAACGCGTGGATGGCGTCACCCTGCGCTTTACCGTAGACAGCATGCAGGCCGCCATCCGCACGCTCAACAGCCTGTCGGCCATGTCGTCCATGCTGCGTTAAGGAACCTCATGCCCCCCACCGATACCCGCATTGCCCAGTTGCGGCAGGCCATGCGCCGCCATGGCCTGGACGCCTGCATCGTGCCGTCCGCCGATCCGCATTTGTCCGAATACCTGCCCGCCCGCTGGCAGGGCCGGCAATGGGCCAGCGGCTTCACCGGGTCGGTGGGCACCCTGGTGGTCACCGCCGATTTCGCCGGCCTGTGGGTCGACAGCCGCTATTGGGTGCAGGCCGAGGCCCAACTGGCCGGCACCGGCATCCAGCTGATGAAAATCGCCGCGGCCAGCACGCCCGGCCATGTCGAATGGCTGGCCGCGCACATGGGGGCCGGCCAGCGCGTGGCGGTCGATGGCGACGTGCTGGGCCTGGCCGCCTTCCGGGCGCTGTCGGCGGCGCTGGCGCCGGTGGGCGCCCGCCTCGACATCCAGGTCGACCTGCTTGCCGAAATATGGCCCGACCGGCCCGGCCTGCCCGATGCGCCGGTGTACGGGCACGAGCCGCCATACGCCTGCGTCAGCCGCGCCGACAAGCTGGCCCGGGTGCGGCAGGCAATGCGGGCGCACGGCGCCGACGTGCACCTGGTGTCCACGCTGGACGACATCGCCTGGCTGTTCAACCTGCGCGGCGCCGACGTCTCGTACAACCCGGTATTCCTGGCGCATGCCCTGGTGGGCCTGGAACACGCCACCTTGTTCGTGGCCGAGGGCAAGGTCGGCGCCGCGTTGCGCGCCGCCCTGGCGGCCGACGGCATCGACGTGGCGCCCTATGGGCTGGCCGCCGAGGCGCTGGGTTCGCTGCAGCGCGACCAGACCCTGCTGATCGACCCGGCCCGCGTCACCTGCGGAGTGTTCCATGCCATGGACCCGGCCGTGCCGCGCGTCGAGGCCATCAATCCCAGCACCCTGTTCAAGTCGCGCAAGTCCGATGCCGAGCTGGCCCACGTGCGCCAGGCCATGGAACACGACGGCGCGGCGCTGTGCGAATTCTTCGCCTGGTTCGAGGCCGCCCTGGGCCGCGAAACCGTTACCGAACTGACCATCGACGAACAGATCACCGCGGCGCGCGCGCGCCGCCCCGGCTATGTGTGTCCCAGCTTCGGCACCATCGCCGGCTTCAATGCCAATGGCGCCATGCCGCACTACCGGGCCACGCCCGAGTCGCACGCCGTCATCGAGGGCGACGGGCTGCTGCTGATCGATTCCGGCGGCCAGTACGTGGGCGGCACCACCGACATCACCCGGGTGGTGGCGGTGGGGCGGCCCAGCGCCGACCAGAAGGTGGATTTCACGCTGGTGCTCAAGGGCATGATCGCGCTGTCGCGCGCCGCCTTTCCGCGCGGCACGCCGTCGCCGATGCTCGACGCCATCGCGCGCGCGCCCATCTGGCAGGGCGGCGCCGAATACGGCCACGGCACGGGCCACGGCGTGGGGTATTTCCTGAACGTGCACGAGGGGCCGCAGGTCATTTCGTACCGCGCCATGCCCGGTCCGCACACCGCCATGGAACCCGGCATGATCACGTCCAACGAACCCGGCATCTACCGTCCGGGGCGCTGGGGCGTGCGCATCGAGAACCTGGTGGCCAATCGCGGCTGGCTCGAGGGCGAGCTGGGCGAGTTCCTGTGCTTCGAAACCCTGACCCTGTGTCCCATCGACACCCGCTGCATCGACGCCTCGCTGCTGCGGCCCGACGAAATCGACTGGCTGGATGACTACCATCGGACGGTCCGCGAGCGCCTGTCGCCGTTCGTCGAGGGCGCGGCGCTGGAGTGGCTGCGGGAGAGGACTCGGCCGTTGCGGGGTTAGCCGGGGTGCTTGGCGGCGGGATGAAGGTTCTAGTGGCGTCGCGGCGGGCGGGCGTGAACGCCTTGGCTTAACGGGGTTCGGCGGGCGCCCCCCCCGCCCCGGGCCCGCCCCCCCGCGCCCCCGCGCGCTCGCCCGCCCC